>NZ_PSZE01000067.1 GCF_002933465.1 Nocardia nova | reverse complement strand
ATGAAGACCGCATCGACGCCCTCGACCCCGGCAATGTTCTCCAGTTCGGCCAGACCCGCCGCGGACTCGATCTGGACGGTAATCGAAATCGCCCCATCCGCAGTGGATAGATAGTCAGAAATGCGATTCCAGCGGGAGGCGCGGGCGAAGGCGCTGCCGACCCCGCGAATACCGGCGGGCGGGTAGCGGGTCGCCGCGACCACCGCCTGCGCGGCCTCGGCCGATTCGATCATCGGCACTACCAGATCGGTGACGCCGACATCGAGCAGCTGCTTGATCAGCACCGGATCGGCCGACGGCGGGCGCACCAGCACCTCGACCGGGTAGCTCGCGACAGCCTGCAGCTGGCTCAATGTGGAGCGCAGATCGTTGGGCGCGTGCTCCTGGTCGATGAGCAGCCAGTCCAGGCCGGCGCCGGCGCAGATCTCGGCCGAATACGGGCTGGCGCCCACCACCCACATGCCGATCCGGGTTCGCCCGGTGGCCAGGGCCTCCCGCCAGCGATTGCGAATCATGGTGCGGGCCTTTCGAATGCGCACGACACCGTGCCCAGCGGGCCGAAATCGGCGACGAAACTGTCACCGGGCTCGGCGAAGACCGGCGTGGTGAACGAGCCCGACAGGATCACCTCGCCGGCGTGCAGCAACTCGCGGTAGGGTGCGAGCCGGTTCGCCAGCCAGGCGACGCCGTTGCCCGGATGATTGAGCACTGCCGCCGCCACGCCGGACTCCTCGATGGTTCCGTTGCGCAGCAGCAGTGCCGCGATCCAGCGCAGGTCGGTATCCAGCGGGCGGATCACCCGTCCGCCCAGGACCAGTCCGGCATCGGCGGCATTGTCGGCGATGGTGTCGACGATCGTGCGGGTTCGCCCGGTATCGGGATCGCTCATCTGCACCCGTGCATCGAGGATTTCCAGTGCGGGAGTGACGAATTCGGTGGCCCGCAGCACGTCGAACAGCGTGATGCCGGGACCGGAGAGCTGCTCGCCGAGCACGAACGCCAATTCCACCTCGATGCGGGGACGGATGAACCGGCCCGCCGGCACCACCGCACCGTCGTCGAAGAACATGTCGTCGAACAGCACGCCGTAATCGGGTTCGGAGATCGACACCGCGCGCTGCATGACCTTGGAGGTCAGGCCGATCTTGCGTCCGTGTACGGCGCGGCCCCCGCCCTTCTCCAGTTCGACAAGAGCGCGCTGCACGGCATAGGCGTCCTCGATCGTCATCTCGGGATGGGTGAGTGAGGGCTGGCGAATCGGCACCCGGGTGCGCGCGGCGTCGTACAGCTGCCGGGCGAGATCGGCGACGGAATCAGGGTCGAGCATCCTGATGGTCACTTCCCGAGAAATTCCAGTGCCGCCCGGTTGAAGGTCTCCGGATCCTCGAAATGCGGCCAGTGCCGCACATCGGGCATCTCGAAGATCTGCGAGCCGGGGATCAGGTCGGCGATCTTGCGGGCGGTGTCCTGATAGACCCCGTGATCGCGGCCGGAGGCGACGATCATGGTAGGCGCCGCGATCGCGGCCCACTGCTGCGGTGCGATCAGATTGCGATCACGCGCGGTGGGGTCCTGCAGGATCAGTAGCCGATCGATCGTCTCGCGGGTGTCGGTGCGCTGGTAGATGGCCCGGCGCAGGGCGATCAGATCGGGAATCCGATTGCGCTCCTCGGCGATCAGATGCTCGAAGACCTTGTGGATCGACTCCCAGCTGGGATCCTCGACCGCGTTGGTCCGCTCGGCGCGGATGCGGGCCATATTGGATTCGGAGGCTTCGAAACCGGCCGGTGACATCAGGATCAGTTTGTCGACACGGCCGGGGTGGGCGACGGCAGTGGCGGAGGCGACCCAAGCCCCGAGCGACATCCCGATCAGATGTGCGCTGCCCATGCCGAAGTGGTCCATGACACTCACGATCTGGCGCACGTAGACCGCGATTTCGTAGTCGTAGTCGGGCTTGTCGGAGAAGCCGTTGCCGACCATGTCGATGGCCACGCAGTGGTATTGCGAACTCAATGCAGCCAGATTCGGCGCGAAGGTCTCCCAATGCCCGCCGGTGCCGTGCAGCAGGATCGCGTGCGGTTTGTCAGGTAATCCGGCTTCGGCCACCCGCGTACGCACCCCGCCGATGTCGAGGAATGCCTGGCGAAATTCGAGTTCGCGCAGGTAGCCCCAGATGCTGCGGTAGTCCTGCGTGCTGGAAATGGTCGGTGTCTGCGTCATGCGAGCCCTCCGTCGATGCTGCGGTAAGCGCCTAATCTGTCCATAGTGTTCATCTTCGTCTTGTCCTACGTCAATGCCTCTGAGCTGGGAGCATCTGAAGGAGAGCGATATCGGCAGGCGATCTGGCGTCTCTTGTTTCTGACAGTCGTATACGCTAATACTAGAAGTGGCCGCCGGGCGAGTGGGGCGGCGGAGTCCGGCGCCGGCCGGTGCCGGACCAGCAACGATCGGGTCATCGAGGAACATGTCTGCAGCAGAGGAAGGCCGCACCATCCGGCGGCGAGAGTTGGCGGTACTGGCCAACGAGTTCGCTGCCGCCCGGATCTCCCTGGATACCAGTGGTAACGGGCCGCGCCTGCTCGTGGAGGATCTCGACAATGGGGCGCGGATCTTCCTGTCGCCGTTGGAATTGGCCTGCTTCTGTCTGGCCACCAGCGAGGACCGCGACAACTGGCTACGTGTGGGCAACTACCGCGACGAGCGTGCGCCGCGTCGCGCACCGGCGGAGGAGTCGCGGTGAGCCCGGCGACGGTTGCCATCGCCGGTCTGGGCATGACCGAGATGTCGGTGCGCCCCGGCGGGACCGCGTTGCAACTGGCCGTCGAGGCCGCCGGCGCGGCGATCGCCGACGCCGGCATCGAACACCGGGACATCGATGGCGTCCTGGTCGGTTCCTCGCAGGGAGTGCGCCCCGACCGGCTGGGCGTCGGCTTCGCCGCGCAAGCCGGATTCGGCGACCTGCGCCTGCTCGAGCACGTCGAGATCAAGGGCGCCACGACCATCGCCATGGTGCAACGCGCACAACTGGCGATCGAGACGGGTGCGGCCACGACCGTGCTCTGCGTCTTCGCCGACGCGCCGCTGGTCGCGGGCAAGGGCGCCGGATCGACCTATGCGCACAGCGGTGGGAATACCGGCCCTCGCGGTCTGGAACGCGCCTCCGGTGTCCTGGGTTCGGTGCCGACCTACGCCCTGCTGGCCCGGCGCTGGCTGCACACCACGCGCTCCTCGGAGACCGATCTGTGCCAGGTGGTGACGACCGCGCGCGGCTGGGCGCTCGGCAATCCGGCCGCGGTCGTGCGAACCCCCCTCGATGAAAAGGACTACTACGACAGTCCGATGGTGTCGGACCCGCTGCGGCGGCTGGACTGCGCCCGGCCGGTGAACGGCGGGGTCGCGGTGATCGTCAGCGCGGATCCGGCGGTAGGTGCGGGCGCGCGGCTCACCGTGCGCGGCATCGGACGCCACCATCCGATCCGTCGCCGCCGTGCGGGACGTGAGTCTTGGTTCGGCGGCGGTCGGCGCGCCGTCGACGACGCGCTCGAGCAATCGGGGATGTCGCGCGGCGACCTCGATATCGCCGAGCTCTACGACCCGTTCTCCATCGTCACCCTGATCCTGCTCGACGAATATCGGCTCACCGGCGCACAGCCCGTGTCCGAGTTCGTCCGCGCCCAAGGTATCGGTCCCGGCGGAGCGCTGCCGACCAATACTGGCGGCGGCCAGTTGTCCGGTTTCTACCTGCAGGGGATGACCCCGCTGGCCGAGGCGATCGTGCAGCTACGCGGCGCGGGCGGCGAGCGCCAGGTCCCCGATGCCGTGACCGCGCTGGTAGGCGGGATCGGCGGCCGGGTCGACCATCACGCGGCGCTGATCTTGGAGCGTGCGGCATGACCACGGCACTCGGACTCGACTGGCTGCTCGATCCCAGCCTGGCGCCGGATGCGGCGGACCCCACCCTCGAGCCGTTCTACACCGCCGCCTCCTACGACCAGCTCGTCATGCCCTTCTGTACCGACTGCGGCATCCCAAAAGACCTCGATCAGCACATCTGCGATGCCTGCGGATCGGCTCGAACCCGCTGGCGCACAGTCGAATCGAGGGGGACCGTGCATTCGGTCACGGTGATGCACCGGCTCGAGCCGGGGCTGGTCCGCACCGACGCGCCCTACCCCATTCTCGACGTAGAGCTGACCAGTGGGCACCGGTTGATCATGACCACCCGCGAGCGCACCGGCGTCGCCTTCGGCATCGGCGACCCGGTCGCCATCGGATTCCGCCGGCTCGGCGGCGTCGCCGTTCCGGCGGCCGTCCCACCGCCGGCGCCGGCCCACGAATCCACCGCTCACCCCATTTCGGAGGAACCCTTATGACCACACTCGAACCGTCCG
>NZ_PSZE01000066.1 GCF_002933465.1 Nocardia nova | reverse complement strand
GCTGGCCCGCTCCCGCGGCCTTACCGAACCCACCGAACAGGAGGAAACCACCACTCCAGCACTGACCGCCTGACCAAACAGGATCACGCGGCAATCACCCCGATACACCACACAATTGGACTTGACCGGGAAAAGCCGGCGCCCTGTCGCGTATGCCATCGACATCGTGACGCACCTGATATCGCCACATGTCGGCGGACGGACGCAAACCCACCGTTCGGCGGAACACAAGCAGATCTCTGACGGATCCACGCACGATCCCCGCTACCGGCGCGGTGCACCGTGATCATGCCGTACAGGTTCCGATTTCATGGTGGTGATCGTCGGTAACGTGCTGTACTGATCCGTCGATGGGTTTGACGAACGGCACACTCTCAGCCGAGCCGTCTGATTACTAACCAGGGGGATGTGGTTGACGATGTCGCAAGACACTGCCCTCGTGTCGGAATCATCGGCCGCGGGAGTGCCTGCTGGCGAGGCACGCATCAACTTCGCCGCGCATCAGGTACGAGCCAACGCGCATGGTGCCAGGCAGGACTTCGAGGAAATGATCGGCCAGCTGGTACGAGCGGTCCGACCAGGAGTGGTGGTGCCCAGGGTGGTCGCGGCGAATCCTGGCGATTGGGGCATCGATGTCTTCGTCGGCGACCTCGGCGGCGCGGTGACCGTATGGCAGTCGAAGTACTTTTTCCCGGAAGTTACCAAAAGCCACCAAGCAAAGATCCGCGATTCCTTCGACTCGGTTGTCAAAAACGCCGCGAAGGAGGGCTTCACGCTGACGCAGTGGATCCTGTGCGTCCCGTCGAGCATGGACGCTCCCACCACCAGCTGGTGGGACCGGTGGAAGAAGAAGCAGGAGCGCGAGTTCCAGATCGTGGTCGAGCTCTGGGATGAGACGGAGTTGCGTAGCTTGCTGATCTCTCCTGATGCCGGTGCGGTGCGCAGACATTACTACGAGCCAGTCCAGGCGGCACGGCCTGGAGCTGAGGTCGTTGGCCTTGCCGACGAGGACGCCGACAGGTTGGAAACGGCGCTGTTCGTCCGCCAACTGCGGGAAGCTGGCCACGTTGAAGTCACGTCGTCCAAGCAACAGTTCTTCAACGCCGAACTCATGGCGCGGGAGGTTGTGGACAAGGGGGTTCCCGTCGAAGTCGCTGCGCTCGCATCGGCCGACACCGTAGTGCACAGTCTGTGGGAGGACCACTTCAACGAGGCATGCCAAGCCCACGAAGGCGCGCGTCTGCCTGGTTTGCACAAGTCGGTGATGGGCGAAATCCGGGCGCAGCACGCGGCTCTGGGAGCTGGTCTCCCAGGCGGTCCTGTACACACCTGCGGATTGATGCACCGTGTGGTCGACAACCGCAGAGCAGGCTGGGTAAGGCACTGGCGTCAGGTCGCCGATGAACACGGGCGGGCCCACGAGGCGCAACTACTCGATGACACCACCAGCGCGTCCAAACCATCTGCGACGGAGACGTCATGAAGACACCTCATGTTCTCGCCGAAGATGCCAGAGATTCCGCACCGGTCGTCGTGCCCGAGGACGACGTCGTCTTCCGTCTGGCGCAGTTGCTTCTCCTGCTCGCGGCGTTGCAGCGTCTGCGACAGCCTGGTATCTCGTTGGAACGGTTGGGCTGTTACGACTTTTTGGTCGCCAACCCTCTTCTCGTGCTCACCGATGAGGACGACATCGACCGCAAGCGCCTGCTGATGGCTGGCTTCGATGGTCGCGCATTGAGCTATGCGAGTCCGGCGCACCGCTTCACCACCCGCCGAGAACGTCTCCAGCATGATCTGGCGTTGCTCATCGCCTACGGTTTGGTCGCGCCCACCGTTGACAAGAGCGTCCTATACCGGATCACTCCGGCCGGGCTGGACCTCGCAGGGAGGTTCACTGCCGTCTATGCGCGGTCTTACCGCTTGTCGGCGGACCTCCTCATCCGCAAGCTGGCCCGCTTGAGCGACAAGCGCCTCCGTGAAGCAATCCGTGCATGGACCACGGTTGGAGCCGACGGCCCGCGACCCGAGGCGCTCAACCTCCTCGACGCCGTCGATCTGTTGCAAGATCGCCGACCGATCGAGCCGTGGCTCGAGAGCACGGCAGCGTCAAACTCTGTCGACGGACAGGCCACATGAGCGCAACAGAAGAGCCGGCAGAGACCGACTCCACCAAGCCCGTACCGGCAGAGGTCGATGCAGAGCCAACCTCCGGCACACGTCTGGGACAGGGCCAGAGGCAAGGTATCCGGGTGCTACGACTTCGCCTGAAAGGCATTGATCGGGACTACGAGGTCGACTTCCAGGACAAAGAGGTGGGAGGCCCGAAGTCCCTTTCAGTGATTGCTGGAGCGTTCAGTACGGGCAAGTCCTCTGTACTGGAGTTCATCGCCTATTGTCTTGGCGCCGGAAGTCACCCACAGCACCCGGAAATCCTGCGCAAAGTCAGGTCTGCACTGCTGGAGGTAGAACTCGGCGGCCAGCCGCACGTCATCGAGCGCGCTGTGGGCGAAGCCTCGACCGCTGCCTTCGTCCGGCCGGGTCGCCTTGGCGAGATCGAAACCCCGCCGATGGAAAAGCGGGTAATCAAACCCGCTGGCGATCCACAGAGTCTGTCCAGCCTGCTGCTTTCCTACTGCGGCCTCGAGGGAGTAGAGCTGCGGGAAGCGCCCACACAGGCAGATTCCGACACCGACCCACTCAGCATCCGAGACCTGCTGTGGCTGTGTTACATGCCCAACGAACGCCTCGATGACAAGAACCTTCTGTTCGAGAAAAGCGCTCACATGAAACGGTTCAAGCTACGTCAGGTTGTGGACGTGGTGTTCGGGGTCCACGACGACAAAGCCATCGAACTCGGCCGCCGCGTTAAGGAACTGGAAACGAGGCTGAGTCGCGCGCGCAACGAGTACGACACGAGCCAGGCCTTCCTCGATGAGCAAGAGCTTGGTACACGTATCCAACTCGAACTGACCCGCGACGAAGCCGAGAGGGCGTTCGCAGCAACGATTCGCGGGCTCAACGATCTGGACAACCAGATCCGTGCAGCCTCCAGTTTCGCTACGGAGTTGCGTTCAAGGCACCGCGACGCCGCGCGCCGCGCCCAACAAGCCGCTGCCTTGCTCCGCGACCGCGAGACACAGCTGCGCAGGTTCATCCCCCTACGCGCTCAATACGCGGACGACATCACCAAACTCACGATGCTCGCCGAAGCGCGGATGCTGTTCGACCCCCTCCAGGTAAAGGTGTGTCCGGCGTGCCTGACCACTCTGCGGGAAGCGCCCCACATCTCCGACGGCCACTGCACGCTGTGCACCTCCGAAGTCACGACGCAGCAAACCGAACAAGTCGAACCGGGCCGCGCCCAAAACGGGAACATCCGGGCAGCCCTCACCAGCTCTGACCGTGCCATGACGGAGGCTAAGTTCGATGTCTCGTCGGAACTGAGGGCAACGAAGAGCCGTCTGGCGGAAATCACTCAATACGTCGAGGAACTCGACGCGGAGCTAGGTCGGCTGCGGACCGCCGCCGAGGTAGCCGATACCGCCGAGGCCGAACTCGCGCGCGCAGTCGATGCGGCCACTAACAAGGCCGTCAGCCCTTTCCTCAGTCAACGCGATGACCTGATGCGCCAGCAACAGGCCGCGGCCGCCAACCTGGAACGGGCACGAACCGCGATCAAGATGCTCGACAGCCTCGACCGCCGCGCCGCAGCAGTCACACGACTCGAAACCGCCCTCAACGCCCTCCGCAGGGAACTGGAACAAGCCACAGTGCAACCCGACCGCAACGACGTCATCCACCGCATCAGCGAACGGTACGCGGGGATCCTTACCTCCTGGCGGTACCCCAAACTCGAACAAGCCTTCATCGACCACAACCTCGTCCCCCACATGCGAGGTGCGAGCTACATCCACACCTCATCAGGTGCGCGCACCTTGATCTCTCTGGCCTGGATTTTGGCCATCTTCGAGATCGCCTGGGAGACCGGCAGCGCCCACCCCGGTTTCCTCATGATCGACAGCCCCCAGAAGAACCTCGGCCAAAGCGGCGACCGTGACGCCGAGTTCGCCGACAGCGTCGCTGTTGCGGACTTCTACAAGCACCTCCACGACTGGCTGACAGGGCCGGGCGAAGGCGCTCAAATCCTTGTGGTCGACAACGCCCCACCGACCTCAACCGACGACGACGTAGTCGTCCGCTTCTCCCGACGAGCAGACCAGCCACCATACGGACTAATCGAAGACGAGGTGGCCTGAGTCCCACGGGTGGTGCCATTTCAAGGATGTTCATGCATGGTGAGCACGGATGGGTCGACTCGCCCACGGACAGCCCGTCAATGAAAATGGACAGTGCCACCGACACTCGCCACCAGGCCCTCCATGTGCAAGCTAGATCACATCGAGATCGGCGGTCGCCCATCACCTCGACAGCGACCATGGTAGGTATACGCGTGAATCCCGACATCGGCGTCAGTCTGACATGCCCGCAGAGCAGGTGACAGTTATCCGAGCCGAAAACGCAAGCAACGCAACAATTTACACAAGACTTTAGAATTTGACTTGTAGAGACTAGAGCCTGGACTCCGATGTTCGCCCTCGGAAAATGTCACTGCTCGTAGGTCCAGTTCTGCCCGCTGAGCCGGTACTCCTCGACGGGTATCGGCTTGATGCCGGGGCGCATGCGGGCGGTGTACAACGCGCCGTCGAGATGGTCGAGTTCGTGGTACACCAGCCGGGCCAGGCCGTGGTGGTAGTCGGTGGTGATGAGTTCGCCGGTGAGCGTGGTGGTTTCGACTGTGATGTGCAGGGGCCGGGGTACCAGTCCGCGCACGTCGAAGAAGCTCAGGCAGCCTTCGTACTGTTCGTCGGTGTCGTCGGACTGGTCGATGACGCGGGGGTTGAGCAGCACGATCTCCGGGGCGGCGGTGTCGGCGGGACGGACCACGGCCGCGCAGCGGTCGATGCCGATCTGGGGTGCGGCGATGCCCATGCCCTTGGCGAAGGGGTGCACGCGGGCGACGCGGTCCATGGCGGCGAACAAGTCGTCGCAGACACCGCCCGCGTGCACCCCTTCGCCAAGGGCATGGGCATCGCCGCACCCCAGATCGGCAT
>NZ_PSZE01000065.1 GCF_002933465.1 Nocardia nova | reverse complement strand
TCTTCTTCCTTCTGAACGACTTGGTAGGTCTTCTGAAGGATCACGCGGTGACCACCCTTTTCCCGGCTACGACACGCTCAGATTTGGTCTGACGCCCGAGTCGTACACCATCCTGCTGGACTCAACCCAGCCCCCCGGAACGCTCGTGCGCGAAGACCGATTCATTGATCGCTGTCCAACGGGGATGGCCCTGTTGTCTGTGCTGCGAGATCATTCGCAGGTGCGGCGTTGGATCTTCGGGGTGGCCCACTGTGTCGCTCTTCCTCTGCGGAAATGAGGTTACCGATTTATAGCCGTTGTAGTCGGATGTCCGAAGCGGAACCCATCATCGGTTCCCAACCTGGAGGGCAAGCAGCCAACATGCCGCCCGGAGAGCAACCGTTCGAGATGTTCTCCCGGATGGCAGCGCCAAGGATCAGCAGCCGCACGGGTAGGCCGAAGGCCACGACGTTGAGTGTGTCTCGGCGCGTACGGAATTGGCACCGCGTATCGCGGGGATGGTTCGAGCCGGTTTCGATGAGCGCCCGCCCCGGCCATGAGCAACCAGCGGCGTGCAGGCAAGGTGAGACGAGAGCAGCGTTCTGCACTATTCACCTATCCCGGTGACCGGCAAGCCGAATCATGCAGTCCTGCAGGTGATCCGGTCGGAGCGAGCCTTCAGCGGCCGAACCATCGGCGCTTCGGCGCTGGCGAGGTCCCTGTAGTAAGTTGTGCCGCGCTCGCTCGGTCCGACCGCGGAAAGCGCTTCAACTCCATCGAGAACTCCTTCACCGCCGGCACCGGCAACGCGTCGTGGATGCCGTCGTTCTCGTAAGCCGCGCCGTGGCGCGTGACCCTCGCAAGGATGAGTTGCTAGTCGTCGCCGGAGGCTTCGATCTCATCGCACCATTTCTGATACTCGGGGCTCACGAGATAGACAGAGACATCCTCGTCGCTGACGTACAGGGTGACGACGATGGTAGGCAGGTCCCAGCGCAGACTTCGCAGAGGTTCCAGCGACCAGCCGGTCGGTCGTTGCCCGACCATTTCGAACACCCGCTGGGCGAGATCATCGAACGCGTGGTCCAATTCCGGCTGGACACTCGGGTCATCGAGAACGACGTCACTGGCATGAAACCACATCTGCTCGAGCGGACGCCGAACATCGGGCTTGGCGGTGTTATCGACCAACACGCTCGCGTCGGTGCGATTGACGTCGAGATTCGTTGTCAGAGATGGGTTTTTGTCGTCGGGACTGCTGGACTGCCAGCCTATCCGTTCGCTGAACGTAGGCAGGTCGTCAACGGTCCAGGTCCAGTCGAATTGCGTCGCGGCCTGGATGGCGTCGAGGGCACGGTCGAAATCTACCCGCATGATGCTGATCGTCCTTCCCTGTGGTGCGGAGTCTGCCATTGGCTACCGCGCGATTCAGTAACTTGTCACCGGCTTCCGGTGGTCCATTTCCCGCCCGGTACGAGCTCGGGCCCCAATACTTTGGAAGGTGCGTCAGCCGGCGTCGTCTTCCGACGACACGAGCATTCGGTCGAACTCGTCATCACGCGCTTGCCGTGCTGGGTTGACCAGATAGATCAACCCGGAACCGTCGTTGACCTTGAGCTTGACTACCAGGTTCGGTAGGTCCCAGCGCAGCATCCGGGTGTCGTTGTGCGACCAGGCTTCGGTCAGGATCTCTCCCGCGAGTTCGTGTATTCGGGGGGCGATGGTGTTGAACGCGTCGTCCAGATGCGGTCTGACGCTCGGGTCGTCGAGCACGACGTCGGTGTAGTAGTAGTCGATGCGCTGGATCGACCGCGGGCCGACGGTGCGGGGTTTGTGGTCGAGGTAGGCCATTGCGTCGGTGCGGTTGACGTCGAAGTTGGTGGTGATCGTCGGCACCTGTTGATCGACACCTTCGACCTGCCAGCCGATACGGTGAGCGAAGGTGGGCAGGTCGTCGGTGGTCCAGGTCCAGTCGAACGCCATCGCGGCCTGGATGACGGCGAGGGCACGGTCGAGGTCTGTCCGCATGATCCTGGTCGTCCCTTTCAGTCGGTGCGCTCGATCTGGGCGCGGATCTGCTGCAGATGGCTCGGACCGTCGGTGGCGAGCGCGCCGCTCCAGACCAGGCGCCCGAAACAGTCGGCGTCGATCCACTCGCACATCGCCGCCGACGCGCCTTGGCTGATGCCCGTGCCACACACCGCTTTCCCGCCCAGCGGGCCGGCATCGACCGCACTCATCATCACCCCGGTCGCGGCGCGCTGCTTGTCGATATCCTCGGCGATGTCTTGATCCGGATGCCCCGCATGCCCGGTCAACGCCTCCACCACCACCACATCACTGGACCCACCCGGCCCATACACACCGGCCACGTGCATACCGACCCCCTCCTTGCCTTGACCCTGCGCGAGAATCTGCCGAACCAGCGCCGCAGCGTCAGCGTCGGTCTGGCGCGCATACCCTTCGACCGCCGCCGGCAGCACCACCACGGCATGGGCATCGGCCTCGCCGTGCCCGGAGTGCCACAACTGTCCCCAGTTGGCTGCCGTCACCCCGATGACGGCCCCGACCAACGGCGCCGCGAACCGCGCCCACCGCACCCAACCTCGCCGCCCACGCCGCTCGCCCCCACCAGCCGGCGCACCAGCGTCGCCGGGGACCTGTTCTTCACTCAACGCTGCCGAGCCTTCCACTCACGCCGATCCGCGATCACTGCCCGAAAGCTACAGCACCCCAACGACATGCTGGCCCCGTCTGGCGGCATCGGATCCCCTGCGGCCCGGTCGCTTTCCCGAGGAGCGGCGCCGGCTGGTCCGGACGACGCCGGCTACTGGCTTGCTCGGATCGACCGCGGGTGGCAGTCGAGATCGGTGCTCGACCGTTCGCAGCCTCGTATCATCGCGACATGACGATTCTGCTGGCGCGGCCGGTGCGTGGAGTCTCGGTGCGCTCCCTGAAATCGCCGGGCAATTGTGCGCCCGACTGGGGTTACGCCGTAGTGGATTTCGAGCCGATCCCCGACGGCGAATCATCGTCGGTCGAGTTCGCCTGCGCACCGTGCCATGACACCGAACTCAACGACGCTCTCGCCGAGGGAGCATTGATCGAATTGGCCGGCACGGGCACCCACGACCCGGACCGCCGCCGCGGTGAGCCGGTCTCAGCGCGAGTGGTGGTCCGCGTCATCGAACAATCCTTGGTCGATTGCTGCGCTGCGGTCTATCGCGGGCTGGGTGTCTTGGCCGTGCGTGAAATGCTGAGCTGCCTCGACCAGGACCGCGCACCGCAACCGATCATCACCCGAATTAGCATCGGATTCCGGCCGTGACCCCACGGTCGCCGCGATAATCACCGCGCTATGGCTACCAGGGCCGGTTCCTCGCCAACGGGGGCGTGCCCGACCAGCCAGCCGACACGCCGGTGGGTCGAACTCGGCGACTGCTTCCCCTGTGGCACTTCATGTATCGACGAACACGCCTGGATTGTCGGGTTCACCGCACGATGAGCCCCGGAGTGGCTCCTCTAGCATGCCCCTATGGATTTGCGAACGCCGATGCAGTTGTTCCGCAATCAGGAGCTCGTCGGCTTGATCACCGCTTACTCCTATGAAACCCCCTGGGCTACCGGCACTTTGCAAGTTTTCGACCCTGTGCGGGGCGCACGCTCGGACCGGGCTGCCAGATACCTGCAGTGGCTGAACGAGACCGAGGACCTGCCCGAGGACGACGACTCATACGACCGACTCTGTACACAGCAGTTGGCTCGCCACGACGTGACACAGGCTGATGTTGATTGGTGCGAGTACGGCACCTGGACAATCAAGACCCAGGACGGACTCGACCACCTGGCGTACTCGCTCGAATTCCTCGGCGATGGCCACCTCCAATGGCGCTGGTGACGAGTGCATCAGTGGCTTCTGCAATGTGCTGATTTCGCGTGGAACAGGTTGGCCGGCCATAGCGGAACCGAGCGGCCACCCTCGGCTCGAGACACTGCGCCACGTCGATGCAAGACTCGCCCCGCTAATCGCGGACACGGCAGGACCACAGCGTCGTCTGGTGGTGCTCGATCGGGGCATCGACACGTCCACCGCGCGGCGGTGCACTTGACCGGACGACCCGACACGGGGCTCTTGAGGTTGGCGTGCTGATCGGGTCCCGGGTGTTCAACCTACGGCGCCTGCGTTCCGCAGCGCGGTGGCGATCTCGGGCGAGTACGCGTTTCCCACAGCTGTCGGCGCACGAGGTTCGCAGAAGCTGAGGTGGACACCACCAGGGGCCTCGCCAGCGTTGGGATCGGCACCGGCATCGAGTTGTTCGACGACAGTGGCGAGATCGTTCTCGTGAATCGCGCGCAACAGCCTGGCCGTGGATGCCTGGACCGGCTCCGCCGGCCGACCGGTCGGGTACTCCTGGTCGGCTTGTGCGGTCAGGTCGTACCAGTCCCCGCCGTAGCTCATCGCGGCCGGTAGCCCCGGCAGACTGGGATCGGCGTATCCGTAGGCGACCGGCGGCCGTCCCGGCAGACGAAAGTAGTCGAGGCCGTGGAACTTATCCCACGCGTGAAGTAACTGCCCCGGCCGCAACAGCGCCCACGGTATGTCGTCCCACCGCCGTGGATCGAGAACGTGCCGCAACCGCAGGAACTGGTAGTACTCGGTGTCGTAAACATAGAGGTTGAGAAGGTGCAGGTGGCCGGTATCGGCAAGCGCCACCACCGTCCCACCGAAAGCAATCACCACAGTGTCCGGAGCAATCGATCCCTGCCCGTGGTGGCGGCACGCACCACCCCAGGTCTCGCCCGGGTACACCACCGTCTCTCCCGGGAACACCACCGCATACCAATCCGAGAAAGACCACTCGCCATCGCTGTCTCTTTCGACCTCACCGACGAGAGTCCGGCCCCACTCCTCGGGAAAATCTTCATCAACCCTCACGGAGGCAACCGTAGTATCGGGCCCTTCCAAAGATCGCAGAGGACGATCCCCTCCTGGCACATGGCCGTAGATCGATAACGTCGGTTCGTCGGTCACCCCTCGGTGGGAATACGTTCGCGCAGGCCGGTTCTGCAAAGAAGGTGGTAATCCCGGTCGTGCGTGTCGATTAGGATGGCGCGGTCCGGATTGCGCGGTGTCGCAGCGGGTTTCGAGTGGACCTGGACCGTGGCGGACCGGGAAAGGTTGTGTGCGCGAACTGGCTGGACGACCGGCGAGGCACGCGAACTCGACCTGAGCCTGGTCACCTACTTGCTTAGAGAGGCACGGACCGCCGGCGGGGCGCACCCGCCTCGGCGCGGGTAGTTGTCCGCTACAGCGAGGTCGATTCTTGCGAGCGGGTCTACCGCGGCATCGGCCTACTCGCCGTCGATGAAATGCTCGCATGCGTTGCAGAAAGCCGCGCACCGCAACGGATTATCACCAGAATCAGTCTGGGAATCGCCCTTAACCCCGAGCCACACACGGAGAGCAGCAGACAAGTCGGATCAGCCGGTGATAATGGCTGTCGTGACGCAGACCGACGGCAGACCGGCGGAATACCGCTGGGTCGAGCACTGGCCCCACTCGAGCGGGGGTGGGTATGTGTTGCTCGGAACGTGCGCACTTGCTCTGGCCGCAGTTCCCGGACCGCCACTTTTCCTACACGTCGCCGTGGGGATCAATGGCCTGATGTTTCTGGCGTGCAGCCGAACACCGACAAGACCGGCGGTGACGATCGTCGACGGTATCGCGGTGCTTGGCTGGCGCCCTTACTCCCATGCGCCGACTCTGCTGTTTCTTGTTGTCTCGCTATACGGAGCGGTGCTAGCCGGCGGGGCGATTGCAGGGCTGGTTCCTGTGGGGTTCCTCGGTGTCGGCCTGGTGGCCCTGTGTTTCGGCATCACCGTTGTGGGCCTGTGCCTTTCGCTGTGCTGGAACCGAATGATCTTCGGTCCCGACACTCTGCGAGTGGTGTGTCCGGTACAGGGATATGACCGTGAGTTCGCGTGGCGCGAGGTCACCGGTGCGGCGCTCGGCGCCGGCCCACGCAGTGGAGCCATCCCGGTGGTCAGTCTGACCTGCCCGGCCACAGCCGTGGTCGAGCGATCCAGCGCGCGGCTGTTGTCGAATGAACCGTCACGGGTTTGGGGCCGCTTCCAGTCTTGTGGAAGATGGTTCCCATCATGTCGAAGCGTTACCCGCCTGAGGTTCGTGAGAAGGCCGTGCGTCTGGTCTTGGAACGACTCGATGAGTTCG
>NZ_PSZE01000064.1 GCF_002933465.1 Nocardia nova | reverse complement strand
AACACCGCCGACTCCGCAGCGAACCTATGCGAAACTTGCACCCGAAGTGTCCTTCTGAACCGGACCGATCATTGCCTAGACAACAGTGATCATCCCAGCTCGAAGGGCACTTTCTCATTCACGGCACACCGACAGGGCGCACGCCCGTCGGTGGATCGAGGTTTAGACCGTGTCTCATGTCGCTGATTTTGCGAGTTTCTTGTAGCAGGTCAGTGTCGCTGCGAGTGTGAGGAAGTCCAGAAAATGCGTGGCCTTGCGGTCGTAGCGGATGTTGAGCCGGTGGTAGCCGGTCAACCAGGAAATGGTGCGTTCGATCACCCATCGGTGACGGCCGAGGCGGTTGGAGGATTCGATGCCCTTGCGAGCGATCCGGACGCCGATGCCGCGATCACGCACCCATTTCCTCAGGTCAGCGGCGTCATAGGCTTTGTCGGCGTGCAGCTTGGCGGGCCTGCGCCGGCGTGGGCCGCGTCGCGATCGGACCGCGGGGATCGCTTTGACCAACGGGCGCAGCGCCCGCGCATCATTGGTGTTGGCGGCCGAAATACCCACCGACAGAGGGATTCCCGCACGATCGGACAGCACATGGATCTTCGAACCCGCCTTGCCACGATCGACCGGGCTCGGCCCAGTCAAAGGTCCCCCTTTTTCGCTCGCACCGACGCCGCGTCGATCACCGCACGCGACCAGTCGATCAAGCCCCTGCTACCCAGCTCATCCAGCACAGCGCGGTGTAATCGCCGCCACAGGCCGGCGTCAGTCCACGCACTGAACCGGCGATGCGCGGTCGGGACCGTGACACCGAACGATGGCGGCAGCATCCGCCACGCACAACCACTTGTCAGCACGAACACCACAGCAGTGAACACGGCACGCTCGTCGGTGGGCGCGGTGCCGCCGCCTTGCGGACGCGGGGTGAACTCCGGTAACAGCGGCTCCGCCAGAGCCCATAGTTCGTCGGGGACAAGGCGTTTGGACAACTCATCGACCACAAACCGAACATCATGCAGCACAACCGGATCCGACGCAGCAGAACCAAATCACAACCACGTAAGACACGGTCTTAGATGTACGTAGCGGATACCGGCTTCAGCCAGGGCTGCCGACAATTTGGTCTTCGATAGCCCGGGCTTACGTGAGATGGGGGTGAGCCGTACGTCCACGACGGTAGCGACGCCGGCCTCCGCCAGAAGCATGACGAGCTCGTCCGCTCGGCGGCCTTCGTAACCGACGGTGAACAGGCGATTCTGCGTATAAGCGGGGCTGGCTACGGGCACGTGGTCATCCTTGCACGCTGTGGATGCGACCGGCTCCCAGGTCTAACCAATATCGCAGGATTGTCCGATTCTTTGTACACTGCTCGTCGAGACAATGGGGGAATAGTCCTAATGCGCCTGTATTGCAACAACTTTGGTAGCCGGTCATGTTGCGGGTCTATCCGCCAATGGCGCAATTGAATTTCCGAACCCGTCCGACAATCGCAAGGGGGACCGCTCGGACCCGACTCGGTGACACTCGCCGCACCAGAGATCTGGCAGGCGTCCTCCGCGCCGTGATCGTCGGTATCGCTGTGGTCATTTCGCTCGTCGGCACCGGATGTTCCACTGTCGTGGATCCGGCTGTGCAGGACCCGAGTGAAACCGGCACGAGCCCGGAACTCATCAAACAGGCGACGGATTTCGGTCGGTGGACGCTTCCTGCGAACGCGAAGGTTCTTCTGGTCAAGAACGAGATGGGCCGAGCCCCTCGATGCCGGATCGCACTGGAAATGACCCCAGCTGACCTGAGTTGGATGCTGGAAAAATCCCGCTACTCAGCAGCCCGCGTACCCGGTAGCGGATCCTCGAGAGATACGATCGCCGGGCCCGACCCGAAGACATCACCCAACCTCCTCCACGGCCGTGACAACATAAAGGCATCCGACGGAAATACGGTGTGGCGCAAGGTTCTCATCGATGAGCGCGACGCGAATACCCGCTTCGTTCATCTCGAGTTCCTCGACATCTGACCGACCCGGCCCCTCCCTGACGTTCTCGAACCTCGTCCCCGCCGGAACCCCCTCTTTCGCACAAGGGGAAGAAGGGATTTCGCGTCGCACGGACTTCGACCAGGACCGGGCCACCTGCGCCGGCGAGGAATTCCTGGACCATTTCGGCCCAGGTCTCGCCGGGGCGGACCTGACCCGGCTCTGCCGAGCCGCGGGGCGCCCTGATGCGATTGCGTCGCTCACCGGCTTGTCACTCGGATAGCCTGGTCGCCCTGGTGGCGAAGGCAATTAATCCTTTGGACTACAGGGCTTTACACTGTTTGCGGTGCTTCTCTATCCGCCCGCAACCGGGTCGATCGGGGTCAGCACACCCAAGCGTTGCTCGATGGCGCTTGCCGCGGTCAGGCACAGGTCTTCCCGATACATACGGCCGATGATCTGAACCCCCTGCGGTAGCCCGCCGATCACACCGACCGGAACGGCTACCGCTGGAACTCCCACCAGGCTGGTGGCCGTGCACAATCGCAGCGGGCTCATCATCCGCTCCTGCTCGTCCGCGTCGGCCGGAACATATGGGAGAGGCGGCAATTCGGTGTAGACCGGTCCGAGCAGTAGTGGGTACCGGTCGAGAAACTGTGTCCACGCGCGCTGCACACCCAGCCTCGCGGCGGTCAACTGGATGTAGCCGGGCAGGTCTGATGGCGGTTGCCGGCGCATCATCAACTCCATGTGCAGGCGGCTGGTTTCGCTGAGCAGCGGCTGCAGTGTGGGCCAGGCCAAGGAGAATTCGGTGCTGATCAATCCGGAGTAGACCGCCAGCGCTTCGGCCAGCGCGGGTACCTCCACTTCCTCGATTCGGTAGCCGGCGTCAGCCAATGCGTCTGCCGCATCGGCCAATCCGGTGCGCACGTCGGGATGCGTTCGGTCACCGTCGAGATCGATCACCAGGCCGACCGTGACTCGGCCGGGCAGCGGCGGACCGTCCGGCGGTGCGGGAACGGCCCTGGGATCTTGCGCGTCGGCGCCGGCGAGTACGTCGAATGCCAGCCGCAGATCCGCCACCGACCGAGCGAGTGGACCGTCGACCGGAAACAGTTGCGACGCCAGCGTCGGTTCGCGACCGCCGATTCGATGGTCGGCGGCGAATCGGCCGTAGGTGGGTTTGAGTGCGGTGATCCCGTTGAATGTCGCCGGATTGCGAAGGGAGCCACCGGAATCGTTTCCCAGACCGAGTGGCGCCATGCCGGTGGCTACCGCTACACCGTCACCGCCGCTGGTCCCACCGGGGGTGCGGCCCGGCGGATCCCAGGGGTTGCGCGTATCGCCGTACAGCGTGCTTGTTGTGTGCAGACCGGCGATCGTCAGATCGGGCATGTTGGTCCGGCCGATGGGGATCGCCCCGGCCGCGCGCAACCGGCGCACCGGTGGCGCGTCGGCCGTGGCCACCAGGTCCCGCAGGGCCGGCACCCCCATCGTCGTGGCCGATCCTCTGACATGGATGTTTTCCTTCACTGTGAACGGGACTCCGGCCAGTGGACCCAGCGCTTCCCCCGCCGCGCGCCGCCGGTCGATCGTATGTGCGGCGTCGAGGGCGCCGTCGGCCAGCACGTTCGTCACCGCATTCACCGCCGGATCGACTGCTTCGATCCTCGCCAGATGCGCTCTCACCACTTCGACTGCGCTGATCTCGCCCGCAGCGACGGCGGCGGCGACCTGCGCGGCAGTCGCCTCGTATAGATGTTCCACGCGCCGCAATATACAGATCTGTATTCAGATACAGTATTGAATATGAAGCAGCGTCTCAGTCGCGAGCAGAGCCGACAGCAGACCCGGGACCGGCTGCTCGACGCCGCCGCGGAGTTGTTCGCCGAACGGGGCGTCAATGCGACCTCGGTAGAGCAGATAGCCGAACGCGCCGGATACTCCAGGGGAGCCTTCTACGGCAACTTCGCCGACAAGCACGAACTCACACTCGAACTCCTCACCCGACGAACGCAGCGCGAGCTCGAAGAGGTCGCCGCACTCGACCACACCAATCGAGAACCGTTGCGCGAGTTCAATCGCTCCCGTGCTCGTCACCTCGACGAATGGCTGGCGCTGCGGCTCGAACTCGTACTCCACATCCTGCGCAACCCCGAACTGCGATCACGCTTGGCCGAACGCGAACTCACCGCCCGCAAGGCCATCGCCACCGGAATCACCCGCGAATTGCCGCACCCTCCAGCCGATCCCGCTTTCCTGGCGTTGATCGTGCACGCCCTCGAAGATGGCCTTCTGGTGCAGAAACTTCTGACCCCCACCGGGATCCCGGACGATATCGTCGTCGACGCCTACGAGTTGCTGATCGCCGCATGGTCGGCATTGGCCGAGAAGAATCGTGAATCAGCGCAATAGCCGAGCGCTCAGCGGGACCGCGGGTACGGCCGAGGAGATCGGGCTCGTTCGACTCGGCCTGTCGGGTCCCAGATTGCGGTACATGAGCAAGGACGGCAGGCGACGGAACGGCTCATAGAACTCGCTGTGATGTCCTGCGGTGCAGCGTGATTCGTCCGCTGCGTCGCTGCGTCGTCCAGCGGTCGGTGGGTTACCGATCCCTCTGGGACCCCACCTACTCGTGCTGTCATGAACTCAGGACCGTCTCCTCCTCGCGCGCGTCGTAAGTCTCGCGTGCAGATTCGATGGCCGGCATATGCTCGGCTGCCCACGCCAGCAGTACGTCGACAGGGTGGCGCAGGGTTTTGCCGAGGGGGGTGATCCGGTACTCGATCGCTACCGGGCGGGTGGTGACGACGACTCGTTCGATGACGCCGTTGCGCTCGAGTCTGCGCAAGGTCGCGGTGAGCGACTTCTGGGTGACCGCGGGAATGGCGCGGCGTAGTTCGTTGAAGCGGCACGGGCGTTCGCAGAGTTCGTTGAGGACGCTGAGTGACCACTTGTCGAGCACTTGATCGAGTAGGTCACGGTGCGCTGTCTCGATGCGGATTTCACCGTCGGTATCCATGCTGAAACCTGGTTTCGTTGAAGTGTCCTTCGTCGACTAAGTATCTTAGCGATACTTCGAAAACGAGAGGACTAGAGCATGTCTGTCAAGCACTTCACACCCGAGGGAATGTTGCAGCCGACCCCCTATCACCACGTGGCTGTAGGCACCGGATCGCGTCAGGTGCACGTCAGCGGGCAGGTTGCACATTTCGCGGACGGCACTCCGGTTGTGCCGGGCGATCTCGCCGGCCAGGTCGCCCAGGCGCTGCGCAACACTGCTCGCGGATTGGCCGGTGCGGATGCGTCTTTCGCGGATGTGCTGCGCCTGACGTTCTACGTCACCAGGTGGAGTCCGGAGCAGATCGACGACTTCATGGCCGGTGTGGAGGCGGTCGCCGCGGAGATCGGGCTGCCGATTCCGATGCCTCCGGCGTCGCTGATCGGTGTCGACCACCTTTTCGAGCCGGATGTGCGGGTGGAGGTCGAGGCGACCGCGGTGCTCGACTGACCGGCCGGACCGGAACGCGCTGCACCACTTCTGTTCCATAGCGATCAGGATCTCGCGACAGAAAAAAATCTGTAGTGATGACAGTAGACTTTCGGCGAAGTCTGAGGTAAGTTCTATGGCGTTGGAAGAGAAAGAAGTATCCAGGTGGCACGGGAGATGATGAACTGCCCGTGATAGTAGGACGGCGGGCGCGGCCCGGGGACCAGCTTGTACGACGGTCCCGCCGCCCGCCGGAAGCACGATGAAGTTGTACGGAAAGAAGATGAAGTAACCCCATGAGGAGAGAGGAGGCATTGCCCGTCGGATCACCCGCGAGGAACTGTGATTGGGGTGATCGCCGACGCTGTGATTTCATGTCGGAAGACGAAGTAATTCCCCCTTTCAGTGCCCCGGCGCCGCAGGCGCCGGGGCGCTTCCACGTGTGGAGGCCTTACGATTTCTGAACCCACGACCGCGAACGAGAAGTTCGACGACGACGACTACCCCGCCTACACCATGGGCCGGGCCGCGGACATCCTCGGCACCACCCCGGCATTCCTGCGCAGCCTCGACGAGGCGAAACTGATCGTCCCGCAACGCTCGCCCGGCGGACATCGCCGCTACTCCCGCTACCAGCTGCGAATCGCCGCCCGCGCCCGCGAACTCATCGACCACGGCACACCCCTGGAAGCCGCGTGCCGGATCATCATCCTCGAAGACCAACTCTCCGAAGCTCGCGAACTCAACGCCAAACTCACCAAAGAGGATTGAGTCGACCCGCTGTGCCGGCCTGCGCAAGCCCCGAGCTGCCGCACACGGTTGTGCGTGCAGGTAGTGGTCCTCGAAAGCCGTGGCTCTCCAAAGAAGGTGTAGGGCGATGATCGCGGGCGGGATTACGCCGGTTGTGGGACAGTCATTCCCGCCGACGACGCCGACTGCCGACAGGATAGGTCGCCACCGATTCCGCCCGCCCACACCGCAGGCGCGGCCAGGCCCTCCGGGGCTCGAGCGCGCAAGCGACAGCGGGCCGCGACAAGCGGGACTGTGGGGCCGGCCGGATCCGGCCAGAGGCTGAGGGCCGGCGAAATCGGCCGCCGAGACAGGAGAAGACGGATGCGGGAAGCGCGGTGGTGGCGGCCGGTTCCGGCGCGCACCATTCAGCCTCGATCCACCGACGGGCGTGCGCCCTGTCGTCGTGCCGTGAATGAGAAAGTGCCCTTCGAGCTGGGATGATCACTGTTGTCTAGGCAATGATCGGTCCGGTTCAGAAGGACACTTCGGGTGCAAGTTTCGCATAGGTTCGCTGCGGAGTCGGCGGTGTT
>NZ_PSZE01000063.1 GCF_002933465.1 Nocardia nova | reverse complement strand
GGCTGCCTGTGCCACACGGTCTCGTGCGAGCCGGCGTAGCCCCCGACCATACGGGCACGAAGACGATCACCACGATGTTCGAGGCCACGGCCCGGCACGCCAACTTCCGCTATCTACTCAATGTCGAAGTGGGCGAACATATTTCACATTCGGAGTTGATGGACCACCACCATGCGGTGATCTACGCGGTGGGCGCGGCGGCCGACCGCAGTCTCGGCATCCCCGGCGAATCGCTACCCGGCAGCCATTCCGCCGGCGAGTTCGTGGCCTGGTACAACGGCCACCCCGACTACGCGGACCGCGTCTACGACCTGTCGGGCGAGCGCGCCGTCATCGTCGGGAACGGCAATGTGGCACTCGATATCGCGCGTGTGCTCACACTCGACCCCGATGAACTCGCCCGCACCGATATCGCCGATCACGCCCTGGCGGCCCTGCGCGAGAGCAAGATCCGCGAGGTGGTGCTGCTGGGTCGGCGCGGACCGGTCCAGGCAGCCTATACCTCACCGGAATTCCTTGCCCTGCAACGATTGCCGGGCGTCGATGTGATCGTCGACGAGTCCGAGCTCGAGCTCGACCCGGCCAGCCAGGCCGTACTCGACGATCCCGGAGCCGAACCCTCGACCCTGTTCAAGGTCGAGCTGGCACGAGAGTATTCGCGGCGGGCACAGGACCCCCGACACAGACGGATCGTCTTCCGGTATCTGGCGTCACCGGTGGAGGTACTCGGGACCGACCGGGTCGACGGCCTCACGATCGTACGCAACGAACTGACCGAATCCGGCGGCGGGCTCACCCCCCGGCCGACCGACTGCACCGAGACGATCGCGACCACGCTCGTCCTGCGCTCGGTCGGCTACCGCGGGCAGGTCGTACCCGACCTGCCC
Organism: Nocardia nova; assembly: GCF_002933465.1. Classification (GTDB taxonomy): domain Bacteria; phylum Actinomycetota; class Actinomycetes; order Mycobacteriales; family Mycobacteriaceae; genus Nocardia; species Nocardia nova_B. The sequence goes on along the minus strand of NZ_PSZE01000063.1, from coordinate 6,425 downwards.
TTCGACGAGTCCCGGCATATCGTGCCGAACGAACAGGGCCGGGTGGTCACCGCCGAGGGCACCCCCGCGACCGGAGTCTATGTGACCGGCTGGATCAAACGCGGCCCGCGCGGCGTGATCGGCACGAACAAGGCGTGCGCCCAGGAGACGGTGGCCGGCCTGCTCGAGGACTTCGCCGCCGGCAAACTGCCCGCACCCCGCCACGACCGGCAGGCCCTGCACGCACTGCTGGCCCGGCGCCGCCCCGAGCTCGTCGACGGCAGCGGCTGGCGCGCCATCGACGCCGCCGAGCGCGAACGCGGCAAACAGCAGGGCCGGCCCCGGGTCAAATTCGTCTCGGTGGCCGAGATGCTGGCCGCATCGCACGGGCGTTGACCAGCACAAACTTATTCGAACCAAATTATTCAACTATTTTGCACATCCGGCGCGAAAGCGCGATCAGTTCAATCATCTATCGGATAGCATCGTATTCCCTGGCCGAGACACGCCCGTGCCCAATCTGTCCACCCGCCCGGCTGCACGGCCTCACCAGGATCACGATTGGAGATTGAAGTGCACTTTCCACGGACCCCCGGGCGCATCGCAGCGCCACTCATGATTGCCGCTGCTCTCGCGGTAGCTACCGCGTGTAGCTCGTCGTCTACGTCGAATTCGACACCCTCGGCGGAGCCGATCGCAGGCTCACCGAACAAGGCCACCGGCACGCCGGTCACCATCGGCTTCATCAGCGAAGGAAAATCGCCGGCTATCGACAACACCGACGAGATCAAGGGGGCCCAGGCGGCGGTGGCCTACGCCAACGACTACCTCGGCGGTCTCGGCGGCCATCCGATCACGCTCAAGGTGTGCGAGAGCCTCGGCCAGCCCGCACCCGCGACCGACTGTGCGAATCAGATGGTCTCGGCCAACGTGGCGGCCGTGGTGGAAGGTGTCGAAGGCCAGATCGATGCGACGATAGCGCCGTTGGCCGCCGCCAAGATCCCGTTGGTCACCCACACCGCAAGCACCCAGGCGGCGTTGCAGACGCCGGGGGTCTTCATGCTGTTGAACGGGCTGTCTTATTTCGGGACGCCCGCCGCACAGGCCAAGAGCGACGGCCTGAAGAAGGCCGACCTCGTCGTCATCGGCGTGCCGGCCGCAGAGGGACCCGCCCGCCAGATCGGCGCGCTGCTCTACGGCAACGCGGGGGTGGGCCTGAACGTGACCGCGGTGCCCCCGGGTACCGCCGATATGACCCCGCAGATCGCCGCCGCCGATGGCGAACACCCCGACCTCTACACCGTCGTCGGCAACGACACCTTCTGCACCAGCGCGCTCAAGGCGATCAAGACGGTCGGCCCGAGCGTGAAGACCACCGTCATCGACCGCTGCATCACGCCGGGAGGCGCGAGCGCCATCCCCGGTGGATATCAGGACATCAACGTGGTCACCACCACCGATCTCAGCAAGGACCGGCCCGATGGCAAACTCTTCGCGAGCGTCCTGGGCAAATACGGTAACGGCGCGAAGTTCGGCTCCACCGCAGCCTTCGGCTACTCGCCGGTGCTGGGCCTGGTCGACGCACTCAACGCCGCCAAGATTTCGGAGGTGACTCCGGCAACGGTTACCAGCACCCTGCAGTCGGCGCCGGCGACGGAGTACCCTCTCTCGGGCGGCATCATGTTCCAGTGCGACGGTAAGCAGATCGCACTGTCGCCGAATATCTGCAGCACCGACGGAATCATGGCGACCGCCGACAAGGCCGGTGCCCTGTCGAACTACCGCCGCGTCGCCGCGGACGCCAAGCTCTATTCGATGCCCGGCCGCTGACCGCAATCCCGAACACGACTTCGGCCGCCTCCGGATTCGGAGGCGGCCGAAGTCTTTTCGATCGACAGTCTTTTCAGCGGCGCTTACGCCGGTGCCGTCCCGATCTCGCCGAGATAGGCGGCCTCGATCCGGTCGGGATCGGCGATGAACTCCGCCGCGGTGCCCCGCAGTCGGACATCGCCGTGCACGAGCACGATCGCCTCGTCGGCAACCTCCAGCGCCAGCCGCACATGCTGCTCCACCAGAATCACCACCGCCGAGGTTTCCTCGGCGACCCGGCGCACCACAGGGAGCAGATTCTCGACGATCACCGGCGCCAATCCCATGCTCATCTCATCGATCAGCAGCACCGCGGGATTCTGCGCCAGCGCCCGGGCCACCGCGAGCATCTGCTGCTCGCCGCCCGACAGCGCGCCCGCGGCCACATTCAGCCGTTTCGCCAAGGCCGGGAAAATCTCCAGGCACGCCTCGACACCGGGTCCGCCGCGCCGGTGCGCGAGATGCAGATTCTGTGCCACCGTGAGGGTCGTGAACAGGTCCCGGCAGTCCGGTACAAGAGCCAGTCCGGCCCGGTTGGCCGCGGCGGGCTTACCGCTGGGCAGCACCGTGCCACCGACGCAGACCTCCCCGCCCAGGCGCGGCAGCAGACCGGCCATCGTCTCCATCATCGTGGTCTTGCCGGCGCCGTTCGGGCCGAGGACAGCAAGCACCGTCCCGGCGTCCAGGCGCAGTGCGATATCGCGGACCACGGCAACCGAGCCGTGTCCGGCGACCAGGCCGCTGCATTCGAATGCCGGTGTGGCAGAAATGGTTTCAGTCATCAGATCGCCAATCCACTGGTGTGTGCGCTGCCCAGATAGGCTTGTGCGACGACGCGATCGGTGCGGATGTCCTCGGCCGCGCCCGAGGCGATGACCTTTCCGAAGTCGAGGACATGAATGAGGTCGCAGAGTCCTAGCACCAATCCCATGTCGTGGTCGACCATCACGATGGTGACCCCGCTGTCGCGGACATCGCGAAGACGATCGCCGAGCCACTGGCTCTCATTGGTGTCCAGACCGCCGGCCGGTTCGTCGAGCAGCAGCACATCCGGCGATCCGACCAGCGCTCGCGCGATCGACACCAACTGGCGCTGCCCCTGGGAGAGCTCACCCGCCTGGCGGGCGCGCACCTCGGACAGGCCGAGCAGATCGAGCACGCGGCTAAGCTTCTGATCCTCACCGCCGCCACGGCGCCGGCCCGCGGTCAATCCGACGCGTACATTCTCCTGTACATCCAGATCGTCGTACAGTTCGACGGCTTGGAAGGTCCGGCCCAATCCGGCACGGATGCGCTTGTGCGGCGGTAGCGCGTCGATATTCTCCTCGCCCAGCAATACCGCACCCCGGTGATCGGCGAATCCGCTGATCGCATCGATCAACGTGGTCTTGCCGGCGCCGTTGGGGCCGATCAGCCCCACGATCGACCCGCGGGGAATCGACAAGGAGATGTCGTCGATCGCGACCACGCCGCCGTAGTGCACCGACACATCGCGCAATTCCAGGGCCGTGGGCGCGCCGGGATCGATCACCGGGACCGGCGCGGCCGCGCGCAGCGGCACCGCACCGACCGCACCACCCACCTTCTCGGTGCCCGCCCCGCCCCGTCCGCGGGCCACGAGCGTGTGGAAGGGCCCGACGATTCCGTCCGGATTGAGGATGACGGTGAATATCAGCAGGATGCTCGCCACCACCGGATACCAGCCGTGCGCGGAGAACACTTCGTCGACGAAGATGTAGACCAAGCCGTTCGCCGCCAGCACGCCCGCGAGCAGGCCACCGGAGACCGAGGTCGTCCCCGCCAGGTACACCGTGCCGAACAGCACCAGACTGTTCAACGCCGAGAACGCGTCGAAGGTGACCGTCTGCTCCTGATAGGCGAGCATCGCTCCGCCGATTCCGGCGATGAACGCCGCGATGGCGAAGGCGATGATCTTGACGCGCACCACGCTGACCCCCGCGGCCGCGGCGGCGCGTTCGTTCGCCCGAACGGCCAGCATCTGCGATCCCAGCGCACTCCGGCGCAGATATGTCACGCCCAGCGCGACCACCACCAGGACGAACAGGCACAGGAACGCGAAACTCAACCGCGGATATTCGTGCCCGGAACCGATTCCCAGATCCCAGCCGAACAGCGAGGGGGAGCGGATCGCGACACCGGACGAGCCGACCAGATCCACATTCCGGAACCAGAGGGCTTCCACGGCGTAGGCCATGGCCAGTGTCGCCACCGCTACGGTGAGTCCGCGGATGCGCAGCGCGGGCAGGCCGACGAGCACGCCGAGCACGGTGGCGGCCAGCGCCGCGCATAAGGGCGCGAAGGGGAACGGAATGTGCCACGAGGTGCTGATCGGCCCGAGAATGAATCCGGCGACACCGGCGATCGTCAACTGCGCCAGCGACACCTGGCCCGCATAGCCGGTGACGACCACGGTCGACAACGCGATGACCGCCATGATCAGGCTGATGATCAGGCCGGTGCGGTAGCGATCGTGCAGGACCACCAGCGCCACCGCGGCAATCACCACCATCAGCACGGTGGCCGGCAGAATGCGCCGCGGCCGCGGCGCTTTGCCCAGACTTCGCAGAATGATCGCCCCCCGGGCCGGGAGCGGCCGCGATCTGATCAGGAGTACGACCAGAATCAATACCAGCGGCACCAACTCCGGAAGTCCGCTCGAGGGCAGCGCGGAATGTTTGGAGGCCAGATACTGCGCCTCCGATTGCAGAGCGCCGACCGCCAGTCCGGCGATCACCGCCACCACGACGTATTCGAAGCGGGCCACGACGGCCGCGGCCAGCGCCGGCACGATGAACAGCGTGTAGGCGACGGGCACCAACGGCACGATCGGGGCGATCAGGATGCCCGAGAGCCCCGCCACGGCCGAGCTGAGCATCCAGTTGTAGACCGCGACGCGATCGGGCGAGATGCCGCTGACGTAGGCGCCGCGCTCGGTCTCGGCGCATGCGCGAGTGGCCAGGCCGAACTTCGTGTACTTGAAGATCAGCGACAGCGCGATCGCGACGACCAGGATCGCCACCGCGAAATACACCCGATCCGCCGAGACCCGCAGGTCGCCGTGCCGCCAGACGGTCGCCGGGAATATCGGGTCGACATTGATCGGATCGGTGCCGAGTTCGACGGCCACCAGGCCGGCGGGTACCAGTGACACCCCGAGTGCGGCGACCGCGCGCGCGACCGCGGGCGCGGACCGCAGCGGCCGGAAGATCAGGACGTACAGCACCGCACCCAGTACCGCGGCGACCACGACCGACAGCAGCAGTGCCGGCCACATCGCCAGCCCGTCGCCGAATTCGATCGAGGTCGGCAGCCCCGGCACCAGCAGCAGGAACTTGCCCTCGCGCAGGTGCGCGTAGATATAGGCCGTGTAGAGCGCTATCGCACCGGAGGCGAAGTTCACCACACCCGAGCTGCGGTAGGTCAGCACAACGGCGAGGGCCAAGGCCCCGAATACCGCGCCGTTGCCAAGACCGAGCAGCAGAAACACCAAATGTTGAGTCATTCCAGAACGATCCTCCGGGGCACTGTCGAGCCGGCGCGGGTGGTGCTTTGTGCTTCCCCGGCTGCAGGTCACGGTATCACCTAATAGGTAGATGATTGATCGTTTTGAGCTATATTTGGGCGGCGCTGCGGTCAGGCCGAGGAGGTGCCCGATCGCCGCAGTGTCACGCGGTAGGTGTAATGCTCGGGCAGGAACTGGCTGACCGACAATTCCACCGCCGCGCCGTCGGCATCGGAATACAGCCGGTCCACGCGCAACATCGGATGACCGGGGGCGCAGCCGAGTTCGGCGGCCGTGGCCGGGGTGGCCGCGGCCACGGTGATCGATTGCGCGGCCTCGACGATCGGACTGTCGAGGTGCGGTTCCAGCAGTCCGATCACGGTGTAGGGACTCGACGCCCCGTCGGCCAGCTCGGGAGCCTCGGCGACCGAGCGGGCGATCCGCTCGGGCAGATGCACGGTCGTGCACACGAACGGCACCCCGTCGTGCAGACGAACGAAGACGACCGTGTACACCACGTCGGTGTCGAGCCGGAGCCGGCTGGCCGCCTCGATGTCGACCCGGCGGCGCAGCCCCGAGCGCACCTGCATGGTGGTATCCGACGACAGTTGCATGAGGTCTTCGATCGATCCGAACTGCCGCAGATACCGCTGTTCGGCGCCGGTGGCGAAGGTGCCGCGCCCGGCCACCCGGTACACCTCCCCCGCCGCGACCAGATCCTGGAACGCGCGGCGCACGGTGTGGCGGCTGACCCGATGTCGCTGTGCCAGTTCCATTTCGGTCGGCAGCGCCACTCCACCGGCGTAGCGGCCGGCCGCGATCTCCGCGCGCACACTGCGCGCCACCGCCCGGTACGCCGGTTCCGACTCCGCCCTGTCCAGCCTCATGGGAAACAGATCCTACGGACCGTCGGCTGCTCAGATACCACCGCGCGCGACGAGCTGACCGGCGATGACATTGCGCTGGATCTCGTTGGTGCCCTCGCCGACGATCATCAGCGGGGCGTCGCGGAAGTAGCGCTCGGCGTCGTATTCGGTCGAGTACCCGTATCCGC
>NZ_PSZE01000062.1 GCF_002933465.1 Nocardia nova | reverse complement strand
CGGCTGAGGTGTTGGCGAATGTGCCTGATGACGAGGTGGAGAAGATCACCGAAACCAATGCTCGCACGATGCTGCGGTTTCCCAGGGTGAGCTGACCATCGGCACAGTCCCGGAGGCGAACGGTCCGGTGGTCGGCCGCCTCCGTGGTCCCCGGCCGCGACGAAGCGGTGTGCGAGTGAGCCACTCGAGGCGCGACACTATCTGGTCTGAATCCTGATGCGATTTTCCGGGAGCCGTCGACGATGGCGGATTATCTGGATGCTCGGATGATTTCGGATCCGTTCTGTCTTTATGATTGCGATATTCCGTGTGATGGGGCGACGGCGGTGATCGTCTCGCGTAGGGAGGCGACCGCGCAGACGCTGACAAGCGGGGCGGGGCTGCAGAGTCCCGCCCCCGTAACTCAGTCTCCGGCGGAATCGCGTGCTCGGATTTTGGCTCAGAGAGTCTCGATGACGATTGCCGAACCCATTCCACCCCCGGCGCACAGTGCCGCGACTCCGATACCGCCACCATGGCGGCGAAGATCGCCCAGCAGCGTCGTGATCATGCGCGCCCCCGTGGCGGCGACCGGGTGCCCGAGACTGCAGCCACTTCCGCTGATGTTGACCAGCTCGGGATCTATCCCGAGGTTGCGGCACGCCGCGATCGGTACCGACGCGAAGGCCTCGTTGATCTCGAACAATCGAACGTCGTCGATCCGGATTCCCGCGCGCTGCAATGCCTTCGGAATCGCCTCACCCGGAGCCAGCCCTGTCTTCACGGGGTCGACGCCGACCGAGGCCCAGGCACGGACCACGCCTATCGGTGACAACCCGTGCTGGGTTGCAAAGGCGTCGGAAGTAAGGACAAGGGCGGCCGCGCCGTCGTTGAGCCCGGAGGAATTTCCCGCGGTGATGCTGAAGCCCTCGATCTCGGGATGCAGCGGCTTGAGCGCTGCGAGCCGCTCGGCCGAGGTGTTGCGCCGAGGGTGTTCGTCGGTGTCGAACAAGAGCTCCTGTCCGTCCGGGGCAGTCACCTTCAGCGGGACGATCTCGTCGGTGAAGCGGCCCTCGTCGATTGCGGTGATCGCGTTCGCGTGCGAGCGCAGCGCCCACGCGTCCATCTCCTCGCGTGAGATCCCGGCCAGCCTGGCGGTATTCCATCCGACAGTGATGGACATGTCGTCAGCGGGAGCGTCGGGTGTCGCCGGATGCGACGGGGGCATCCACTTGCTTGCTTGCTCGCTGTTTTCCGGCGCGCGCACCGACATCCAGGGTGCGGTCGACAGTGACTCGGCGCCGCCCGCGATGACGGCCTGGTCCATGCCGGCGCGGATCCCAGCGGCAGCGGTCTGCACGGCAGACAGGCTCGATGCGCACTGACGCTGGTGGCCGAGCCCGGGCACGGACATCAAGCCGGCGCTGATCGCGGCGTGTCGCCCGATATTGCCGCCGCCCTGCATTACCTCGCCCCAAACGACATCGTCGAAAAGGTTGGGATCGAGTGTCGATCGCCGTACCGAGTCTTCGATGACTGCTGCGGCCAGATCGTAAGCGGAGGTACGGGCGAGACTCCCTTTGAACGAGGTCCCGATGGCGGTTCGAGATGCGGCCACGATGACTGCTTCTGGCACGATGATCTCCCTCTTCTGTGACGGGTGGGCGTGCTGTGCGTGGGCCCACGCGCCGGCTTGAAACGGTAATTAAGGTATATAAGTTAGCTTAATGTACAGGCACGCCCGATGGAAGGTGGCTGGAGTGGGTGGGCCCGCCACGTCCTCGATGTGAGGCCGGAAGTAGCCGGAGTGGGTTGCGTTATTAGGTGATTTGTTGCACTATTTTAACTGATCCGAGGTGTGCGGATCCTCGTCGAAGCCGCAGGTCACCGAGTGGCCGCAGTGGAAGGGTAGATCGTGGGAAAGCTCGATGGACGAGTGGTCTTCATTACCGGCGTGGCGCGTGGTCAGGGCCGGTCGCATGCGGTGCGCTTCGCTGAGGAGGGCGCAGATATCGTCGGTATCGATATCTGTGAGGACCTCGATATCCTCCCCTACTCTCTGAGTAGTGCGGCCGATCTGGACGAGACGGCCGCGCTGGTTGAGAAGACCGGTCGGTCGGCCCTGCTGCAGCGCGCCGACGTGCGCGACAAGGCTGCGCTGCAAGCTGCCTTTGATGCCGGCGTTGAGCGTTTCGGGCACATCGACACGGTGATCGCGAACGCCGGGGTGATCATGTCGAATACCAAGGAGCGCGATGCTTCGGAGGCGTTCGGAATTGGTATCGACATCATGCTGACCGGGGTATGGAACACCATCCAGGTGGCGCTGCCGCATCTGATCGAACGCGGCAAGGCGGGTCACCACGGCAACATCATCGCGACCAGTTCGATGGCGGCGTTGTTGAACATGACCGACGGTTCCGGTGGTAACGACGCCTACAATTCGGCGAAACTGGCGGTGATCGGATTGGTGAAGTCGTATGCGAATTACCTTGCGCAGTATCATGTTCGGGTAAACGGCGTTGCGCCGACGAACTGTGCGACTCCGATGGTCACCGAGAATCCCGAGCTGTTCAACGTGCTGAACGCGAATCCGCATCTGGCCACGGCGATGCAGACATTGTTGCCAGAAGCTCCGATGATCGAGGCTCGCGACGTCACCGAGGCCATGCTGTTCCTGTTGTCTGATTCGGGCCGCTATTTCACCGGCAGCGTGCTCAATGTCGACGCCGGCATGGCCATCCGCAAGTAGGGCACATCAGTGGTCAGATTGTGAGGGTGACCGGCGAGTACCTTGCTCTGATGTCCGGATGGACACCAGCGACCAAGGCTTTCGACGGCGAAAAATATTGGGATGCGACGACGCGCGCCCAAGCGGCGGCGGAGTTTTTTTCTTACCCGGGTGCCCGGCGTTCGAGCCGGCTAGTGAGAAGAGGAACGGATACATGGCATACAAAACAGGTGCACGCTTATACAGCCAAGTTGACACGACCGAGGTCGTTCTCGTGAGGCCGCCGGCCGACAGTGCAATCATCGCATGTGGCGGTCACCCGATGACCGATACCAAGGTTCCGTCCGATGAGCTGCGGGCTGCCGTCGAGGAGCCGGGATCGGGACTACTGATCGGAAAGCGCTACACCGTCGAGGACAGCCCGGCTGAGCTGCTTGTCACCAAACCCGGTTCGTACGGCATCACCATCGATGGGCGCGCTGTGGCCGTGAAAGAGGCCAAGCCGCTACCTGCGAGCGACTGAACGTACGACCGCGCTGTGGCGATCAGACAGCGCTGCAGCAAAGTGGCAGGTAGTGGAACTTCAGTGACTGTCGACGGACGATCGTTCTGTTAACCGGATGGTCTGTGGGATTGGTCCGCAAGGGTGAGAACATCGCGCGGGTAGAGCTGGAAACGATACTCGCCGAACACCCGGCCATCGCCGTCGTCGCCGTTACCGGACTATCGGACCAGGAACGGGGTGAACGCGTATGTGCGGTGATCGCGCTGCGGCGCCGTGTCACGGAACCGGACCTGGACGGGATCTCCACGCGACCTCGAAGGCCGAACTCCGTAGGCGGTTGGCGCAGCTTGTCCCGGCACCTGGCCCACGGACGATGAGATCAAGACCTTTGTGCGCAGTAGGCTCCGGAGTTCGCGAACTCCCGACACTGTGGTCTTCCGAGACGAACTGCCCTACACCCCGACCGGAAAGCTGCTGCGCCGCGATCTGATCGCCGAGCTGCTGGCCGAGGCCAGCGAGCCGCGCCCGGCGGTGTAGTAGCTCACAACACGATCCATCTCGCTGGTCCGACCAAGGAGGCACAGTGTCACGTGAAGTGGTACCGCCCACATCAGGAACACGTCGCTCCAAGGGCAATGGAGGCGTTCAGCGGGTCCGTGTTCCCAAGACCGCGGAATTGGTCGCGGCGGAGCTCAGACGATTGATCATTCGCGGTACCCTCTCCGCCGGCGAGGCATTGCCGCCGGAATCGGAATTGATCGAACAGTTCGGCGTTTCGCGGCCGACTCTGCGTGAAGCCTTTCGCGTACTGGAATCCGAGAGCCTCATCGTCATCCGTCGAGGAGCCAACGGTGGGGCGCGAGTGCAGCCGCCGCGACGTGAAGTCGCGGCGCGGTATGCCGGCTTCATCCTCGAATATCAAGGCGCCACCGTGAGAGACGTCTACGAAGCTCGGACGTTTCTCGAAGTGCCCAGCGTGGGGCGGCTGGCCCGCTGCCGGACCGATGCGGATCTTGCCTTGCTCAACGATGCCCTCGACCGCGATGATCGTGACTGCGATCCCCAAGAGGCAATTCGTGTGCACAGTGAATTCCATCAACTGGTCGTTCAGCTAGCGGGCAACGCGACCCTGGCGGTGCTGTCGGATATGGTGCACCACATCATCGAAGTCGCCAACGAGTCACTGCAACCTGCCGTCGGTCCTCGGGCAGAGCAGGCCCGGCGCACGACCGGACGGACTCATCGCAAGCTGGTCGAACACATTCGTGACCGCGATCCCGACGCCGCTGAGGAGCTATGGCGTCGGCATCTCGGCGAAGCCGAAGGATACGTTCTCGGTGGCGACCCGGGGTCGACTGTGCTCGATCTACTGGGCGGACGCTCCGATCGTAGGCGTTCTCACGTGTTGCGTCGGGCCGTGCCTCGGTAGCCAAAAAACTGCTCGAAGTTGTCGTCGTTGATCGGCTGCCGACGATTGCGTTGGGTCGCTTGCTCTAGTTCGTCGAGCCGGTGGCGCGCAGCGATCAACTCCTCGCTGTGGTCGGCAGTGCGTTCGAGCTGTGCGATGGTCTCGCGTAGGCGCATGCTTTCCTCGCTCAGCCGGGCGAGTGCCTCGCCGTAGGTCAGCAGATCGTGATCGTCCTCATCTTCGCGCGATTGCGGCTGCTTCGGTGCGTGCGGACTATCCATCGTGCTCCTTGGTAAGTAGATTAATAAGGCACATTATTAGCTTTGTTGATCGACAGTGTCACCCTACCTTATCGGCAGGCGATGTGACGATAGGGTTACATATCTGACGTGCCGATGACGTGCGGAATTGGCAACTACCCCAGAGCTGGTTGGCGATTTCGTCAAGCGAGGTAGGTCGGATGCCACAGTTGCACTGCTATTACCTGCGCAACGGCGATAGCTCGAAACCCGTTCCCAGGAAGAACGTGGGCTACTAGGGAAGTGCTGACCATGCCCCCGCTGACGGCTGATGTGGCCGTGCTGGATTGGTGAGAATCACTCTGCCGCGAAAAGTGTCGGCTGATGCGTAGCCGGCGGCAAAAGGTCGGCATGCCCCACCGCGAGCATCAGCCCGCGGCGAGCCATGCCGAGCAACGCCGATCTCGGTCCGCTACACGCCGTTCGTGTTGGCGACTGATTCCGTTGGGTCAGTCGCGGCCGAGGATTGTGACTGCGGAGACGGCGGTGGGGCCGCCGATATTGTGTGCCAGGCCGATTCGTGCTCCATCGACTTGGTTGGTGGCGGTGCCGCGTAACTGTTCGAACAGTTCGTAGCATTGTGCCACTCCGGTGGCCCCCGGTGGGTGTCCTTTGGCCTTCAGGCCGCCGCTCGGGTTGACCGGCAGCGGCCCGCCGATGGTGGTGGCGCCGGCTTCGACGAGTTTGTGTGCCTGGAATCGTTCGGCGAAGCCGAGGTCCTCGTAGCTGATCAGTTCGACACCGGTGAAGCAGTCGTGCACTTCGGCGACGTCGATATCGCGTGCGGTGATACCGGCCATGGTGTACGCGGCTTTGGCGGCGCGCACGGTGGCGGGGAATGTTGTCATATCCCGTTTGTGCTGGTGCATCACGCGGTCGAGGCCGAGTCCGACGCCGCGGACCCACACGGGGCGGTTGGTGTAGCGGTCGACGACGTCTTCGGCGGCCAGCACCAGCGCGGCGGCGCCGTCGCTCTGCGGGGTGCAGTCGTAGAGTCCGAACGGCTCGACCACGATCGGCGCCGCCAGCACCTGTTCGATTGTGATCTCCTGGTGCAGTTGGGCTTTCGGATTGGTCAGGGCGTGGCGATGGTTTTTCACGGCGACCATGGCCATATGTTCGCGCGTGGCCGGCGACTCGTGCAGGTAGCGTGTCACGTGCAGGGCGAAGTTCGCCGGGGCGATCAGCCCGAGCGGGTAGTCCCACGCCATGTCGCGGGTCATTCCCGCCCATTCCCAGAAGGTGTCCTTGCTGGCTGATTCGCGCACCTTGTCCGCGCCCACCACCAGCACGACGTCGAAGGCGCCCGAGGCGATCCCGAACACTGCGTTGCGGACCGCGTCATTTCCTGTGGCGCAGGCGTTTTCGACACGAGTCACGGGAATGTCGGTCAGTCCGCAGCTGTCGGCGAGGATGCCGCTGGGGAATCCGTCGGTGGTGGACAGCTCGCCGAACCAGGCTGCCTGGATATCGGATTTCGCGATGCCCTTGTCCACACTCGCCATGGCCTCGGCGAAGGCCATGGGGACCAGATCCTTGATGCCCAAGCCGAAGTGTTCGCCGAACGGCGTCATACCGGCGCCGACGACCGCGACCTTCCTCATGCGACCTGCTCCTGTTCTTCGTAGGCGGAATCGGCCAGGAACGCGTATCCGTAGTCGGGGACCCCGGACCTGACCGCGACGCGCCGCAGCACCACGCGACCCCGGTCGCCGATCGCGACCGATCCGGGTTCGGTTCCGGTCGTTTTGACCAGCGCTCGCACACCCACATCGTCCAATTCCACGATGACCAGAGAATAGGGGCCGCGCAGCCCGGGCACGGGGACGCGTACGGTGACGCCGGTGTAGACCACGCCGGTGCGCGGCAACGCGACGAGTTCGCCGTTGTTCAGCAGCTGACCTCGGTCGTCCACGATCAATCGGGGTGGAAAATGTAGTTCGCCGGTGCTGGGATCTTTGGAGGCTTGCCAGCCGAGTTTGGCCTCGAAGGCCCGGTCGTAGGCCGCCAGCGAAATCGGAATGTCGTGGCCGGGCGTCAAGACCGTCTTGGGTAGCTGCCGCGCTCGTGGCTCGATGCGGTGGACCGGGGCGGTCCCCGAATCGACCGCCAGCCCTGTCACCGATGCCTGCTCGACACCGATCAGCGTGCCGTGCGAAGCCGTGTCGACCATCCACGCCAAGGCGAACAGCGCCGCACTGGCGCCCATGGTTGGCAGCCGGGGTGGCGTGCCATTGCACAACGCCGTCGCGCTCCGATGGTCGATGCCTGCGACGGCCAGAGGCGTCTCCGTCGTCGCGGCGCGTATTGATTTCGAGACTCCGCGTTCTCGTAGTAATCGGGGATCACCGTAGTCGTGTACCTCGCCAAGGGCGTCCCGGGTGCGGACGGGAAGGCTGCCGGCATGCCGGGCTGTCGGACGAACGGCGAGTCCGTTCTCGCTGATCAGCGCGGCCGACGCCCCGGCCGGCGCGATATCGGCGGCAATGACGAGGGTTTGCGGCCGGGCGCCGGAAACCGCATCCAGCGCCGCCGGAGCTCCGCCGAGACGTTCGGTGACCTCGAGAGCCGGGTCGAGCCCGAGACCAGCCAGAAGTGCAGCCGCATTCCCGCCTTCGAATAGCGGAAAATCCCTGGTCACAAGGACGACCCGTGATACCGGAGCATCGACCGATAGTGCCGCACGGCCAGCCTCGACTGCCATTGTGACCGCATCCTCGTCGTGTGCAACGACTCGCGCGTGTTCCGATCCCCAAGGGGGGAGATACGTACCTAGTGAACCGATGAAACTCATACAGGCTCCTCCGTCTACTATACCCAAGAGGTAATTTAGCTAACTATTTAATCTATATCAAGAACGTTGGATCGGAGGGTGCTGCCCGTGTGGTTGGCATCACAACGGCGAGCGCGCCTCGAAATGGCATAATCAATTAGATATTTAGCTCACCACCGAGATGTGCGGTCGGTCGGAATCGACAGGGAGGTGTTTGCTGTGGCGAATCGGTCTCGGGCTCTCGAGCAATTGGCGGAGAGTGCCGGTTCGGTGCCAGGGCCCTCGGATCCGGTGGGGCAATGTCGAGTGGCGTTGCTGCTCGGAGACGTTGCGTTCGAGTTTCGTGCCCCCCTCCGCCGGGGGCTCAATTTCGCGGAGGCGATGCGGCGCTGGTCGTCCCGGTATCGGGTGTTACTCGACCGTGAAGTGCGTCCCGACCTCCCGCTGCTGCCGTGCGGCAGGCTGTGGGACTAGTCAATAGATCGTGGTGCGCGGCTCCGCCGGGGCGCGTCAGAGCGGAATTTTTCAAGCTGAATGAGACCAGTGGGTGTTTTATGCGGCTTCTGTCGCGGCTTTCTCCTGGGCGGTGGGGGTGTTGGTGGGCTGGTTGATCCAGACCGTGTCGGGCAGGTTGAGGATTTTCGTGTCGGCAGCACGTGAAAAATGACCACCGCGCGGCAACTCAAAACGGACCACCTGGTCGGTGACCCTGGCTGTATCCGAGCCAGGGAGGACCGAAGGGATGCTTGCTGTGGAGGATTGGGCTGAGAT
>NZ_PSZE01000061.1 GCF_002933465.1 Nocardia nova | reverse complement strand
ACTCGACGACGACGGATTCGCCCTGCGGGCCGATTTCGAGGTCGCGCCCGACCTCGTCGAGGAGGCCGAATCCGGGCTTACGGCCTGCCCGATGAGCGCCATCCGGTGGCGCGAGGACTGAACATCCGGTGGCGCGAGCACCGACTCCGCCACAACGGCCGGAGGCCGGGACGGTAGCTGGGGTCCACACCACCAGCCGCGTCCCGGCCTCCGGCCGTTATCGGCGTATTTCCGCTAGCCGCCCAGGCGCAGGCCGGGAGCCCGGGTGCCGAAGATGTCGGTCCCCAGGACGACACCGAGTTTATTTGCGTCCCAGCGCTTTCCGCCACTGGACACCGACGCCACCGAGGTCCAGCCGCGCAGCAACTGGATGGTGTCACCCAGCGCCCGCACGACCTGCCCGCTGACGTGGGCGGCCTCGGGACTCGCCAGCCACGCGACCACCGGCGAGCCCAGCGACGGGTCCTTGGGATCGAATTCGTCCTCGCCGAGTTCCCCCGGCTCGATCGGCGCCGCGGCCCCGGACATCGTCGCCGACATGCGAGTGCGGCCGCCGGGGCTGATCACGTTGACCGTGGCGCCGATCGAGGCGAGCTCGAGACTCAGCGTCTGGGTGAGGCCCACGATGGCCGCCTTGGCGGCACTGTAGTTGGTCTGGCCGAAGTGACCGTGCAACCCCGCGCCCGAGGTCGTATTGATGATGCGGCCGTACACCTTCGCGCCGGTCGACTTCGATTCCTCCCGCCACTTGCGCGCCGCTGCCCGGCTGGTGAGCCAGGTGCCGCGCACATGAACTCGCATCACCGAGTCGAAGTCGTCGGCACTCATATTCCAGATCGCGCGGTCGCGAACGATACCGGCATTGTTGACCACGATATCGAGCCGGCCGAGCTGGGAATACGCGCGCTCGACGAGCAGATCGATCTGTTCTTCATCGCCGACATCGCTGAAATCGGAGATCGCCTTGCCACCCCGGTCCTCGATCAGGCGTACGACCTCGTCGGCCACCTTGCCTGTTCCCTCACCGGAAACCGACGTTCCCAGATCGTTGATAATCACCGTGGCGCCGTGTTTGGCCAATTCCAGGGCGTGCCCGCGCCCGATGCCGTGTCCGGCTCCGGTCACCAACGCGACCTTTCCGTCGAGCAATCCGCTCATCTGGGCGATCCTCTCCTCATTGTTCGATAGTGGTCGTCATGCCTCGATCGGCGTGAACACGACCGCGTAGGCCGGGTCGACGATTTCGCGGAATACGGCCCGCACCGGCATGCCGATACGGACATCGGCGGGCGCGATCCCCTCGATATTGGTCACCACCCGCGGGCCCTCGTCCAACTCGACGAGGGCGGCGATATACGGCAACCGCGCCGCGAACGGCTCGAGGTCGTTGACGTACACCGTGGAGAACGAATAGACCGACCCGGTGCCCTTGGCTTCGACCGCGGTGACCGATTCGCTCCAGCAGAACGGACAGGACACCCGCGGGTAATGATGGACGCGTCCACAGTCCTGGCATTTCGCGATCAGCAGTTTCCGGTCGCGCGCGCCATCCCAATACTGCGCGCTGTTTCCTTCGACGACGGGAATATCGGCACGGCCGGCCACTATCGATCCTCCTGATCTGACTGCACGGATGTTCGGCGCATATCACCAACCGCGATATTCGGCGGGCCTGCGTTCGACGAACGAGCGCACGCCCTCTTTGGCATCGGCCGAATACGACTGGATCTCCTGCGCCATCGCCTCGGCGAGAAATGCGGCCGCACGATCACCGTCGAGAGAGCTGTTGAACAATCGTTTCGTCAATGCGATCGAGCTGGTCGGGGCGGTCGCGAGCCGGCCGGTCAGTTCGGTGAGTACCAATTCCAGATCCTCCTCGGCCACAACCCGGTTCACCACACCGAGACCGAGGGCTTCCGAGGCCCGGAGCTTGTCACCGAAGAACACCAATTCCTTCGCGCGCTGCATGCCGATCAGCCGAGGTAACAGATAGGCGCCGCCGCCGTCGACCACGAGCCCGCGTTTGACGAACGACTCGCTGAAGTAGGCCGCCTCGGTCGCGATCACCAGGTCCGAGGCGTAGGCCAGGTGGGCGCCGATGCCGGCGGCGGCGCCGTGCACCACGCTGACCACCGGCTTTCCGCAATCCAATACCGCGGCGATCAGGCGCTGCGCACCGGTCATGATGCGCCGCATCGGATCGGTGACCCGTTTGACGTTCTTCGCGTGACCGTCCGCCAACTTCACCACGTCCGCGCCGGAGCAGAAATGTTTGCCGTTAGCCCGCAGGACGACCACCCGGATGCCGGGGTCGGCGTCCGCCGCGGCGAACAGTTCGATCAAGGCGTCGCGATCGTCGGGCCGGATGGCATTGGCCGCCTCGGGCCGGTTGAGCGTGATCGTGAGAATCCCGCCGTCGATCTTCTGCAGGAGGGCATCGGTCATCGGTGCGTGTACCTCACAGTCAGATGTTTGATGCCGTTCACGAAATTCGACCGCAGCAGTGTCGGCTCGCCGACGGCCTCGAGGTCGGGAAAACGCGAATACAGTGCCTCGAACGCGATATTCAGCTCGAGCCGCGCAAGATGCGCGCCCAGGCAGAAGTGCGGCCCCGGCGCACCGAATGCCAAGTGCGGGTTCGGATTGCGAGAGATATCGAAAACGTAGGGATCCTCGAAAACGGCCTCATCGCGATTGGCCGAGGTGTACCAGAGCACAACCTTCTCGCCTCGAGAGAACACCTGATCACCGAGTTTGACGCCGTCATGGGTCACCGTGCGGCGCATGTGGATCACCGGACTCGCCCAGCGCAGGATTTCCTCGATCGCGGTGGGCGCCGATGCACGGTAGTCGGCGAGCCAGGCATCGCGCTGATCCGGGTGGCGACTCAGGGCGTACACCCCGTGCGTCAGAGCGTTGCGCGTGGTCTCATTACCGGCGCCGACCAGCAGGATGAAGAACTTCGCCATCTCCTGTGGAGTCAGGTTGTCGCCCTCCTTCGCGGCGACCAGCATACTGATGACATCGTCGCGCGGATCGGCTATCCGCTCCTCGGACAGATTCTGCAGCAGCCCGATGAGCCGTTCGCTGGCCTCGGTGACCGCACCCGCGATACCCGCGCCGGACTGGTCGGGGATGTATTCCGCGTCCGAGGCGCCCAGAATCGTGTTCGTCGCCGCGAGGATATCGGCCTCGTGCTCCTGCGGAATGCCGAGCATGGTGCTGATGATCCGCAGCGGGAGCAGCGCCGCGAAATTGTCGACGAAATCGCATTCGCCCGTGACCGGCATCGCGTCGAGGATTTCGTGAGTGGTCGATTCGACCAGCCCGCGAATCGATTCCAGGCTCTTGTTGGTGAACCCGCGGGATACGATCTTGCGGACCCGGGAATGTTCGGGATTGTCCATATCGATGATCGACCCGCGATAGTCACGCAACGCGCGCGGCTGGTCGAAAATCTGGGTGCCCTCCCCCGAGGCGAAATCCTCGGGACGGCGGCTCACCTCGAGTATGTCGGCATGGCGGGTCAACGCCCAGAAACCCTTACTCCGGGCCGGCTCGCCGCCGAGCGGGACGAACGCCCGCGGATTCTCCCTGCGCAGCGCGTCGAACCGGGCGTCTCGTTCGGCCTGGCCGGTCTGTTGCCACCAGTCGAAATCGATCAGCACGTCCGCGGCCTCATCGGCTCCGATCATCGGCTGTTCCTCGCTCGTCGTCGTCACATCTTCGGCGGCCCCCGGACGGTACCGGTACGCGGCCGAAATCCCCATTGCCATCCGATTCTGGCACTAGTGTCACTATTTTGCAACCGCGTTTACCTGGACATTCTGCGAGCTAATGGCATGCCAGCATGCTATTAGCTGGACATCAGTGTCACTAAGTGGGTCTTCTTCGGGAAGAGAGCGAGGGCCGCCCGAGCAGTCTCGACCAGATCGCGGCGGGCCACCGCCGGGCCACAGCCCCCGTCTCCTCCAGGGGTCCATACATGCGCCGAGAACCGCCGCGATCCGTCACACAGTCGATTGTATAGCTGAATAATTCAGCTTCAATGCCCACTTGATGCGGTCTGGAGCGAATCCCGGATCGCCTCCATCGCCGCCAGCCGCCGGGCGACCATCGTCATCGCCGCGGCATCCCCGGCTCCGGCCCGGAGTTCGCCCAGACGTGCCCGCACCCGGACGATCTCCTCGGCCAGGCGTTCGCCCGCCTCCTGCTTGGTGAGCAAGTCCTGCTCGACCCAATCGGCGGCATCAATGTCCTTCTCGGCCACGATGTTTCGCCCTTCAGTTGGCGCGGGGGAAGTTGAACAGTTTGCGGGCGTTCAACTCGACGATCTTGTGCGCCTCGTCGTCGGGAACGTTCTGCAGCAGCTTGCCGGTGAACTCGCGGCTGTTCGGCCAGTTCGAATCCGAGTGCGGGTAGTCGCACTCCCACAGGATGTTGTCCACGCCGATCGCCTCGCGGCGCACGATGCCCTCGCTGTCGTCGATGAAGCAGCCCCAGATGTGCTCGCGGAACAGATCCGAGGGGCGCACCTCCTTGTTCACGTTCTGGTACCAGCGATGCTTCTCCCAGACCTGGTCGATGCGCTCGAGCAGATACGGCACCCAGCCGACGCCACCTTCGGAGAGGGCGACCTTCAGGTTGGGGAACTTGTAGAACACCGGGGAGAACAGCAGATCCGCGGTCGCATACATCGAGTTGGTGCCGAACAGCGAGATCATCACCGCCATCGGGGCCTCCGGGGAGGTGATCGGCGGGCGGCCCGACGAGCCGAAGTGCATGCACAGCGGAAGGCCGGTCTCCTGCGCGGCGGCGAAGACCGGATCCCAGTGGTCGGTGTAGAACGACGGAAGCCCCAGCGGGACAGTGCATTCCGGGAAGGTTATGGCCTTTGCGCCCTTGGCGGCGCAGCGGTAGATCTCGGCGGCCGCGGCGGCCGGATCCCACAGCGGCAGGATGATCAGCGGAATGAATCGATCCGGTGCGGCCGCCGCCCACTCGTCGAGATGGAAGTCGTTCCACGCTCGCACCGACAACAGCGCCAGTTCCTTGTCCTTGCCCTCGAGGAACACGGTGCCGGAGAAGCGAGGGAACGACGGGAAGCACAGCGCCGCCTGGACGCCGTCGACGTCCATATCGGCGATTCGGGCCACCGGGTCGTAGCAGCCGGGCAGCATATCGGAGTAGCGGGTGGGGTCCATGCCATATTCCTGCGGCTTCTTCCCCGCCACGGCGTTCAGGCCGATGTTCGGATACACCCGCCCCTCGTAGACCCAGACCTCGGCGAGCCGCTCGGCCCCCCGCCCTCCGCCCCGCGCCGCATCGAGCAGCACCTTGGACAGTTCCTCGTCGCCGGTGTTCTGCGACATATCCATCTCGACGATTCGGGGACCATCCTCGACGAACTTCTTCGGCAACCGATCGACCCACACCGATGGCGGCTCGATCAGATGGTCATCGACGGAAATCATCTGCATGGAATCTTGAAGCGGCACAACGCCTCCTCGGAAAAATAACTGGCTGACCGACCTGGACCGCATATGCAGGCCACCGTTCGTGTTCGCTATCTGACACTGTGTAATCTAGTGACTGCAGTCACAGCAGTCAACTTCCAGTTCGATTACGGCGTTCAGCCGCATACTTCAGGCTTCCAGCCATGACACATCGACCACTAACAGAACATCGGAATGACTATTCTGACATCATCGTCACTATCCGCGACATTTCGGGAAGGACATTGACACATGGATCTGTCAGTGCGCGACAAGGGCTATCTGGTGCTCGGGGGAACGGCGGGCATCGGGCTGGCCGCCGCGCGATCACTCGCCGAGGACGGCGCAAGGATCGCGATCGTCGGGCGCGATCGCGAACGCGGCGGGAAAGCGGCCGCCGAACTGGCCGAGGCCGGGGCCGCCGGGGTGACCAGTCTGCCGTTCGACGCCGCGCAGCCGGGCCAGGCCGCGCAAGCGGTCGAACACGCGGTGGAATTTCTGGGCCGGCTCGACGGTGTCGCGATCACCACCGGCACCACCGGCCACGATCCGATCTCGGCAACCGACGAGCAATGGACCGCGGCCTTCCGTGATGTCGTACTGGGCACCACTCGCACGATCGAGGCGGCACTGCCGCATCTGATCGCGACCAAGGGCACCATCGTCACCACGGCCGCCTATTCGATCAGGTCACCCGAGATCGCGCGCCTGCCTTTCGCCGGACTCAAGAGCGCCGTAGCGGTATTCACCAAGGGGATCGCGAAAGAGTATGGGAAACAGGGTATTCGGGCGAACTGCATATGCCCGGGTGCGGTCGAAACCGACGCGCTGAGCGCGATACGCGACTACCTCGCCGCAGAGCGCGGCTACCCCCGCGAGGAGGCACTCGAACGCGTCATGGTCGAGGAGTGGGGTTTCACCGCAGCACTGGGCCGGCCGGGCCGGCCGCACGAGGTGGGCGAGCTCATCGCCTTCCTGCTCTCGCCGCGGGCCGGATTCCTCACCGGCGCGCTGATCAACATCGACGGCGGCACGAACTTCTGACCGGGGCGAACGGTGGGGGACGCGTGCGAGCACTCCCCCACCGCGTCGCCTAGCCCGGCGCCACGGCGTCGGCGGCCGGATAGCGCAGTACGCCGCGCAGGTTGCGGCCTGCGCGCATGTCCTCGTAACCGTCGTTGATCTTCTCCAGCGGATAGGCGCGGCTCACCACGGCGTCCAGGTCGACCTGGCCGTTGCTCCAGAGTTCGAGGATCTTCGGGATGTCCGCGCGCGGATTGGCCGAACCGTAGAGACTGCCGATGATTCGCTTCTCGGTCAGCGTCAGATCCATCATGTTGACCGAAACCTCGTTCTCGGCCATGGGATGAATATTGGTCACGATCAATTCGCCGCGCTTGGCGACCATCGCCAGCGCCTGCGCGATCAGGCGGCCCTCACCCACCCCCATCGTGCAGATGAACCGGTCGGCGCCGCGGTGCCAGGTCGCTTCCCGCACAACCTCGGGCGCCTCCTCCCAGGACGCCGCCACATGAGTGGCGCCCATCCGCAGTGCCGCCTCGCGCTTGTATTCCGACGGATCGATGGCGACAATGGTGCGCGCCCCCGACAGTCGCGCACCCTGCACCGCCGCGGCGCCGATGCCGCCGACACCGGCGACCACCACATTGTGGCCTGGCCGGATATCGGCGGCATAGACCGCCGATCCCCACCCGGTGACGAAACCGCAGCCCAACAGGCAGGCCCGGTCCAGCGGATGATGCGGCTCGATCTTGATGCAGCTGGCCTCGTGCACGACGGTGTGATGCGCGAACGAGCCGACCCCGCATGCCAGCGCGAGATCCCGGCCGCGGGCATGGTGGCGCGCGGTGTCGTCGAAGATCTGGCGACCGCTGTAGATCTTCGCGCCCAGATCGCACAGGCTCTGATGGCCGGTCGCGCAGGACGGGCACCGCCCGCACGAGGGGATGAATCCGAAGACCACATGGTCACCCTCTCGCAGCCAGGACACACTCGAACCGACCTGCTTCACCACGCCCGCGCCCTCGTGGCCACCGATACACGGCAGGTGAAACGGCATGTCGCCGGTGACGATGTGCTCGTCGGAGTGGCACATTCCCGAGGCGTGCAACTCGACCAGCACCTCCTCGGCCTTCGGCGGATCGAGTTCGATCGTCTCGACCGACCAGGGCGTGTTGCGCTCCCAGAGCACGGCGGCAGTGGTCTCCATCATGTTCCCTTCTTCCGCCGTGACCGAAACGACAACGGCGACAACATTTTTGATCAGCGAATGATCGACTGGGTTTCCAAGAACCCAGCGATCCCTTCCGGACCGCCCTCGCGGCCGATTCCCGATTGCTTGAAACCGCCGAACGGGCTGCCGAGATCGAGCGGCGCCGCGGAGTTCACCGAGACCGATCCGACTCGCAGCCGGGCAGCGACCCCGGCCGCGCGCGATCGATCGCCGGACCACACCGCGGCGGCGAGGCCGTAGTCGGAATCGTTGGCGATGCGCACGGCGTCGCTGTCGTCGGCGTACGGAATGACCACCGCCACGGGTCCGAAGATCTCGTCACGGGCGATGGCCATGTCGTTGTCCACATCCGCCAGCACGGTCGGCTGGTAGTACCAGCCGGTGTCGAATCCGTCGGGGCGCGCGCCGCCGGTGACTACCCGCGCCCCCTGCCCGACCGCGGCGGACACCATCGATTCGACCCGTTCCAGCGCGGCGCGGTTGATCAGCGGGCCGACATCGGTCGAGGAATCGGCGGGATCACCGACCCGCAGCGCCGACACGGCCTTGCCGAAGATGTCGACGAACTCCGCGTAGCGCGTGGCTGGGACCAGGATCCGGGTCTGTGCCATGCACACCTGGCCGTTGTTGCCCATCACGCCGGTGACGAGACTGCCGATCGTCTCGGCGTCGAATGCGGCGTCGTCGAGCACGATGGCCGGTGATTTGCCGCCCAGCTCGAGTGCGCAGCGCCGCACCGCGGCTGCGCAGACCGCGCCGATCCGCTTTCCCGCGGCGGTGGAGCCGGTGAAACTCACCTTGTCCACGCCCGGATGCGACACCAGCGCCTCCCCGGTCGCCACGCCGCCGGACACGATATTGATCACGCCCGGCGGTATCCCCGCCTCCTCGACGACCTCGCTGAACAGCGACACACCCAGCGGTGCGTCCGGGGCGGGCTTGATCACCACGGTGCATCCGGCCGCGAGCG
>NZ_PSZE01000060.1 GCF_002933465.1 Nocardia nova | reverse complement strand
ACTCGACGACGACGGATTCGCCCTGCGGGCCGATTTCGAGGTCGCGCCCGACCTCGTCGAGGAGGCCGAATCCGGGCTTACGGCCTGCCCGATGAGCGCCATCCGGTGGCGCGAGGACTGAACATCCAGTGGCGCGAGCACCGACTCCGCCACAACGGCCGGAGGCCGGGACGGTAGCTGGGGTCCACACCACCAGCCGCGTCCCGGCCTCCGGCCGTTACGACGGGTTCGCGCGCCAACTAACCGCCCAGGCGCAGGCCGGGGGCGCGGGTGCCGAAGATGTCGGTACCCAGGATGACACCGAGTTTATTTGCGTCCCAGCGCTTTCCGTCACTGGACACCGACGCCACCGAGGTCCAGCCGCGCAGCAGCTGGATGGTGTCACCCAGGGCCCGCACGACCTGCCCGGTGACGTGGGCGGCCTCGGGACTGGCCAGCCAGGCGACCACGGGCGAGCCCAGCGACGGATCCTTGGGATCGAATTCGTCCTCGCCGAGTTCACCGGGTTCGATCGGCGCCGCCGATCCAGACATGGTCGCCGACATGCGGGTGCGGCCGCCGGGGCTGATCGCGTTGACCGTGGCGCCGATGGAGGCGAGCTCGAGACTCAGCGTCTGCGTGAGCCCCACGATCGCCGCCTTGGCGGTGCTGTAGTTGGTCTGGCCGAAGTGACCGTGCAACCCCGCACCGGAGGTCGTGTTGATGATGCGGCCGTACACCTTCGCGCCGGTCGCCTTGGATTCTTCCCGCCACTTGCGCGCGGCCGCCCGGCTGGTGAGCCAGCTCCCGCGCACGTGAACTCGCATCACCGAGTCGAAATCGTCGGCGCTCATATTCCAGATCGCGCGGTCGCGGACGATACCGGCGTTGTTGACCACGATATCGAGACGGCCGAGCTGGGAATAGGCGCGCTCGACCAGCAACTCGACCTGTTCTTCGTCGCCGACATCGCTGAAATCGGAGACGGCCTTGCCGCCGCGGTCCTCGATCAGGCGCACGACCTCGTCGGCAACCTTGCCGGTTCCCTCACCGGATACCGACGTTCCCAGATCATTGACGATCACCGTGGCGCCGTGTTTGGCCAATTCCAGGGCGTGCCCGCGCCCGATGCCGTGTCCGGCACCGGTCACCAGCGCGACCTTTCCGTCGAGCAATCCGCTCATCTGGCGATCCTCTCCTCAATTGTTCGGTAACGGTCCTCACACCTCGGTCGGTGTGAACACGACCGCGTACGTCTGGTCCAAGATTTCGCGGAATACGGCCCGCACCGGCATGCCGATACGCACGTCGGCGGGGTCGATTCCGTCGAGATCGGTCACTACCCGCGGGCCCTCGTCGAGTTCGACGACCGCGGCGATATAGGGCAACCGCGATCGGAAAGGCTCCAGGTCGTTGACATACACCGTGGAGAACGAATAGACCGATCCGGTGCCGCTGGCTTCGACCGGGGTGACCGATTCGCTCCAGCAGGACGGGCAGAACACCCGCGGATAATGATGGACGCGCTCACAGTCCTGGCACTTCGCGATCAGCAGCTTGCCGTCGCGCGCGGCATCCCAGTACTGCGCGCTGATTCCTTCGACGACGGGAATATCGGCACGGCCGGCCATTACTGATCCTCCTGATAGGACTGCACGGTTGTTCGGCGCATATCACCACCCGCGATATTCGGCGGGCCGGCGTTCGACGAACGACCGAACGCCCTCGGCGGCGTCGGCCGAATACGATTGGATCTCCTGCGCCATCGCCTCGGCCAGGAACGCGGCCGCCCGATCGCCGTCGAGAGAGCTGTTGAACAACCGTTTCGTCAATGCGATCGAGCTGGTCGGGGCGGTGGCGAGCCGACCGGTCAATTCGGCCAGTACCGACTCCAGTTCGTCCGGCGCCACCACCCGATTGACCACTCCGAGGACCAAAGCCTGCGAGGCCGGGAGTTTGTCACCGAAGAACACCAGTTCTTTGGCCCGCTGCATGCCGATCAGCCGCGGCAGCAGATAGGCACCGCCGCCGTCGACCACGAGCCCGCGCTTGACGAACGACTCGCTGAAGTAGGCCGCCTCGGTCGCGATCACCAGGTCCGAGGCGTAGGCCAGATGTGCGCCGATTCCGGCGGCGGCGCCGTGCACCACGCTGACGACCGGCTTTCCGCAGTCCAAGACCGCGGCGATCAGGCGCTGCGCGCCGGTCATGATCCGCCGCATCGGATCGGTCACCCGCTTGACGTTCTTGGCGCGACCGTCTGCCAGCTTCACCACGTCGGCACCGGAGCAGAAGTGCTTACCGTTCGCCCGCAGGACCACCGCCCGGATATCGGCGTCGGCGTCAGCTGCGGCGAACAGCTCGATCAGGGCGTCGCGATCCTCGGGCCGGATGGCATTGGCCGCCTCGGGCCGGTTGAGCGTGATCGTGAGGACGCCGCCGTCTATCTTCTGCAGCAGGGCATCGGTCATCGGTGCGTGTACCTCACAGTCAGATGTTTGATGCCGTTGACGAAATTCGACCGCAGCAACGTGGGCTCACCGACGGCCTCGAGGTCGGGAAGACGCGAATACAGTGCCTCGAACGCGATATTCAGCTCCAGCCGCGCCAGATGCGCGCCCAGGCAGAAGTGCGGCCCCGGCGCACCGAATGCCAAGTGCGGATTCGGATTGCGGGCGATATCGAAAACGTAGGGATCTTCGAAGACGGCATCGTCGCGATTGGCCGAGGTGTACCACATCACGACCTTGTCACCCTGTGAGAACACCTGATCGCCGAGTTGGACGCCGTCATGGGTCACCGTGCGGCGCATGTGGATCACCGGGCTCGCCCAGCGCAGAATTTCCTCGATCGCGGTGGGCGCCGAGGCGTGGTAGTCACGCATCCACTTGTCGCGTTGTTCAGGGTGCTGACTCAGGGCGTACACCCCGTGCGTCAGGGCATTACGCGTGGTCTCGTTTCCGGCTCCGACCAGCAGGATGAAGAATTTCGCCATCTCCTGAGGGGTCAGATTGTCCCCCTCCTTCGCGGCGACCAGCATGCTGATGACATCGTCGCGCGGGTCGGCGATCCGCTCCTCGGACAAATTCTGAAGCAGCTCGATCAGCCGTTCGCTGGCCTCGGTGACCGCCTCGGCGATACCCACGCCGGACTGGTCGGGAATGTATTCCGAATCCGAGGCACCCAGAATCGTATTCGTCGCAGCGAGGATATCGGCCTCGTGCTCCTGCGGAATGCCGAGCATGGCGCTGATGATCCGCAACGGAAGCAGCGCCGCGAAATTGTCGACGAAATCGCATTCGCCTGTTGCCGGCATGGCCTCGAGAATTTCAAGGGTGGTCGATTCGACCAGCCCGCGAATCGACGCCAGGCTCTTGTTGGTGAATCCCCGGGACACGATTTTGCGGACCCGGGAATGTTCGGGATTGTCCATATCGATGATCGACCCCCGGTAGTCACGCAACGCGCGCGGCTGGTCGAAAATCTGCGTGCCCTCCCCCGAGGCGAAATCCTCCGGACGCCGGCTCACCTCGAGTATGTCCGCATGGCGGGTCAACGCCCAGAAACCCTTGCTTCGGTCCGGCCCACCGCCGAGCGGGACGAACACCCGCGGATTCTCCCTGCGCAGGGCATCGAACCGGGCGTCTCGTTCGGCCTGGCCGGTCCGTTGCCACCAGTCGAAATCGATCAGCACGTCTGCGGCCTCATCGGCTCCGATCATCGGCTGTTCCTCGCTCGTCGTCACATCTTCGGCGCCATCCAGTCGGTGCCGGATCGCGGCCGAACTCCACCATTGCTTTCCGATTCTGGCACTAGTGTCACCGATTTGCAACCGACACTACCTGGACATTAAGCGAGAATCCAACGTGCGAGACGCGTGATAGTTGGCCATATGTGTCACTAACATTGGACTACACTGAGACGGTCGGGCGGCAGCGCGCGGCCCCAGCGTCGCACACGTCTGGGTGGACACCGAGGGCCGAGCGCCCTCCCGAAACCGGAAACTCCCGGTGCCGAAGCTCGAGTCAACAGGCTGATCGGCGATGGCGATCGCTCGTTCCGAACAGCCGAGCCGCCTCGGCGAACCGGCCGGCCACTGCCGCATCCGATAGTGCAGCTGAATGATTCAGCTTCGATACTCCGATGCCACGGGCTGGAGCGAATCGCGGATCGACTCCATCGCCGCCAGCCGCCGGGCGAGCATCGTCACCGCCGCGGCATTCTCGGCTCCGGGCCGGAGTTCGCCCAGACGCGCCCGCACCCGGGCGATCTCCTCGGCCAGACGCTCGCCCGCCTCCTGTTTCGTGAGCAGGTCCTGCTCGACCCAGTCGGCGGCATCGATATCCTTCTCGGCCACGATGTTTCACCCCTCAGTTGACGCGGGGAAAATTGAACAGCTTGCGGGCGTTCAACTCGACGATCTTGTGCGCCTCGTCGTCGGGAACCTCCTGCAGCAGCTTGCCGGTGAACTCGCGGCTGTTGGGCCAGTTCGAATCCGAGTGCGGGTAGTCGCACTCCCACAGGATATTGTCCACGCCGATCGCCTCGCGGCGCACGATGCCCTCGCTGTCGTCGATGAAGCAGCCCCAGATGTGCTCGCGGAACAGATCCGACGGGCGCACCTCCTTGTTCACGTTCTGGTACCAGCGATGCTTCTCCCAGACCTGGTCGATGCGCTCGAGCAGGTACGGCACCCAGCCGACGCCGCCCTCGGACAGAGCCACCTTGAGGTTGGGGAACTTGTAGAACACCGGGGAGAACAGCAGATCCGCGGTGGCGTACATCGAGTTGGTGCCGAACAGCGAGATCATCACCGCCATCGGGGCCTCCGGCGAAGTGATCGGCGGACGGCCGGAGGAACCGAAGTGCATGCACAGCGGCAGGCCGGTCTCCTGCGCGGCGGCGAACACCGGATCCCAATGGTCGGTGTAGAACGACGGAAGCCCCAGCGGCACAGTGCATTCCGGGAAGGTGATGGCCTTCGCTCCCTTGGCGGCGCAACGGTAGATCTCGGCGGCCGCGGCGGCCGGATCCCACAGCGGCAGGATGATCAGCGGAATAAAGCGATCCGGTGCGGCCGCCGCCCACTCGTCGAGGTGGAAGTCGTTCCACGCCCGCACCGACAGCAGCGCCAGTTCCTTGTCCTTCCCCTCGAGGAACACGGTGCCGGAGAAGCGGGGGAAGGACGGGAAACACAGGGCCGCCTGGACGCCGTCGACGTCCATATCGGCCACGCGGGCCACGGGGTCGTAGCAGCCGGGCAGCATATCGGAATACCGAGTGGGATCCATTCCGTATTCCTGCGGCTTCTTACCCGCCACCGCGTTCAGGCCGATATTCGGGTATACCCGCCCCTCGTAGACCCAGACCTCGGAGAGCCGCTTGGCCCCCTGTCCGCCGGCCCGCGCCGCGTCGAGCAGCACCTTGGACAGTTCTTCGTCGCCGGCATTCTGTGACATATCCATCTCGACGATTCGAGGACCATCCTCGATGAACTTCTTCGGCAATCGGTCCACCCACACCGACGGCGGCTCGATCAGATGGTCGTCGACGGAAATCATCTGCATGGAATCTTGAAGCGGCACAACGCATCCTCGGAGAAATAACTAGCTGATCGACCTCGGAGAACTTCGACAAGGTCGGATCAGGCGTCCACTTTCTGACACTGTGTAATCTAGTGACTGCAGTCACAGGCGTCAACCATCAATCCAATCTCGGCGTTCAGACCCACAGTCAGGCCGGTAGGTCGCCACACTACGGCGGCTATACAGATGCAGCCTCTCCGAATATTCTGACAGTATCGTCACCATTTCGGTCGTCGGGAAGGAAGTTTGGAAAATGGATCTGTCAGTGCGCGACAAGGGCTATCTGGTCCTCGGCGGAACCGCGGGCATCGGACTCGCCGCCGCGCGATCGCTCGCCGAGGACGGAGCGGCCATCGCGGTCGTCGGGCGTGATCGCGAACGCGGCGTGAAAGCGGCCGCCGAGCTGGCCGAAGCCGGAGCCACCCGGGTGACCGCGCTGTCGTTCGACGCCGCGCAGGAGGGCCGAGCCAGCGCGGCGGTTGAGCAAGCGGTCGAATTCCTGGGCCGGCTCGATGGTGTCGCCATCACCACCGGCACCACCGGCCACGTTCCGATCTCGGCAACCGACGAGCAATGGACCGCCGCGTTCCGTGACGTCGTGCTGGGCACAACCCGTACGGTCGAGGCCGCACTCCCGCATCTGATCGAGACCAAGGGCACCATCGTCACGACGGCCGCCTACTCGATCCGGTCGCCCGAGATCGCGCGCCTGCCCTTCGCCGGACTGAAGGGCGCCGTCGCCGTATTCACGAAGGGAATCGCGAAAGAATATGGGAAACACGGCATTCGAGCCAACTGCGTCTGCCCCGGAGCCGTCGAGACCGAGGCGCTGAGCGCGGTGCGCGAGTACCTGGCCGCCGAACGCGGCTACCCCCTCGAGGAGGCGCTCGAACGGGTCATGGTCGAAGAGTGGGGCTTCACCGCGGCCCTGGGACGGCCCGGCCGCCCGCACGAGGTCGGTGAGTTGATCGCATTCCTGCTCTCGCCCCGGGCGGGATTCCTCACCGGGGCGCTGATCAACATCGACGGCGGCACGAACTTCTGACGGGACAGGCTGTGGGGAAGTGCGAGCACTCCCCCACGGCACCGGCTATCCCTGCGCCGCGGCGTCGGCGGCCGGATAGCGCAGCACACCGCGCAGGTTGCGGCCGCCGCGCATATCCTCGTAGCCGTCGTTGATCTTCTCCAGCGGGTAGGTGCGGCTCACCACGGCATCCAGGTCGACCTGCCCGTTGCTCCAGAGCTCCAGGATCTTCGGGATATCCGCGCGCGGATTGGCCGAACCGTAGAGGCTGCCGATGATCCGCTTTTCGGTCAGTGTCAGATCCATCATGTTGACCGAGACCTCTTTTTCGGCCATCGGATGGATATTTGTCACGATCAATTCGCCGCGCTTGGCCACCATCGCCAGCGCCTGCTTGATCAGGCGGCCTTCGCCGACTCCCATCGTGCAGATGAACCGGTCGGCGCCACGGTGCCAGGTGGCCTCGCGGACGACCTCGGGTGCCTCGTCCCAGGAGGCGGCCACATGGGTGGCGCCCATGCGCAGGGCCGCCTCACGCTTGAACTCCGACGGATCGATCGCGACGATGGTGCGCGCCCCGGACAATCGCGCGCCCTGCACCGCCGCGGCGCCGATGCCGCCGATACCGGCGACCACCACATTGTGGCCGGGCCGGACACCCGCGGCATAGACCGCCGATCCCCACCCAGTCACGAAACCGCAGCCGAGCAGGCAGGCCCGGTCCAGCGGATGGTGCGGCTCGATCTTGATACAGCTGGCCTCGTGCACGACGGTGTGGTGCGCAAACGAGCCGACCCCGCACGCCAGCCCGAGATCCTTACCCCGGGCGTGGTGGCGCGCGGTGTCGTCGAAGATCTGGCGGCCGCTATAAATCTTCGCACCCAGATCGCACAGACCCTGGTGCCCGGTCGCACAGGACGGGCACCGCCCGCACGCGGGAATGAACCCGAAGACCACGTGGTCGCCCTCTTGCAGCCAGGACACACTCGAACCGACCTGTTTCACGACGCCCGCGCCCTCATGGCCGCCGATACATGGCAGCCCGAACGGCATATCGCCGGTGACGATGTGCTCGTCGGAATGGCACATCCCCGAGGCGTGCAGCTCGACAAGCACCTCCTCGGCCTTCGGCGGATCGAGCTCGATCGTCTCGACCGACCATGGTGTGTTGCGCTCCCAGAGCACGGCGGCAGTGGTCTCCATCATGTTCCCTTCTTCCGCCGTGACCGAAATGACAACGGCGACAAAGTTTTTGATCAGCGAATGATCGACTGGGTTTCCAAGAACCCGGCGATCCCCTCCGGACCGCCCTCGCGGCCGATTCCCGATTGCTTGAAACCGCCGAACGGGCTGCCGAGATCGAGCGGCGCCGCGGAGTTCACCGAAACCGATCCCACCCGCAGCCGGGCAGCGACCCCGGCCGCGCGCGATCGATCACCGGACCACACCGCGGCGGCGAGGCCGTAGTCGGAATCGTTGGCGATGCGTACCGCATCGCTGTCGTCGGCGTACGGAATGACCACCGCCACGGGTCCGAAAATCTCGTCACGGGCGATGGCCATGCCGTTGTCCACATCCGCCAGCACGGTCGGCTGGTAGTACCAGCCGGTGTCGAATCCGTCGGGGCGCGCGCCGCCGGTGACCACTCGCGCCCCCTGCCCGACCGCGGCGGACACCATCGATTCGACCCGTTCCAGCGCGGCGCGGTTGATCAGCGGGCCGACATCGGTCGAGGAATCGGCGGGATCACCCACCCGCAGCGCCGACACGGCCTTGCCGAAGATGTCGACGAACTCCGCGTAGCGCGCGGCGGGGACCAGGATCCGGGTCTGTGCCATGCACACCTGGCCGTTGTTGCCCATCACGCCGGTGACCAGGCCGCCGATCGTCTCGGCGTCGAATGCGGCGTCGTCGAGCACGATGGCCGGTGATTTGCCGCCCAGCTCTAGTGCGCAGCGCCGCACCGCGGCTGCGCAGACCGCGCCGATCCGCTTACCCGTAGCGGTGGAGCCGGTGAAACTCACCTTGTCCACGCCCGGATGCGACACCAGCGCCTCCCCGGTCGCCACACCGCCGGACACGATATTGATCACGCCCGGCGGTATCCCCGCCTCCTCGACGACCTCGCTGAACAGCGACACACCCAGCGGTGCGTCCGGGGCGGGCTTGATCACCACGGTGCATCCGGCCGCGAGCG
>NZ_PSZE01000005.1 GCF_002933465.1 Nocardia nova | reverse complement strand
ATGCGGAACTGTTGCTGCATGTTTTCGATCGACTCACCGAGTGGGCGCCGGCACGCCGACCCCGCTGTCTCCGACCGGCGTGCCGGCGCCCACTCGGTGAGTCGATCGAAAACATGCAGCAACAGTTCCGCATCCGAAAGTCGGAGGCGTTCCTGCCGGTGCCGATGTCCAGTAGCGTCGACATCGTTACGAGTCGGCAAACTCTGCGGCAGTCGCTGCGTGTGGGCGCGCGCTCGTCGAACAGATCGGGGTAACGAAGGAGGATCGACGTGCTGCACACCGACATCCCGACCCGCCGCGAGATCGAAACCCTCGCCGAATGGACCGGCCCCTGGTCGGTGTCGATCTACCTGCCCACCGAGGCCGCCACCCCGAATCCGGAGGCGAACCGGATCGCGTTCTCCAACCAGACCCGGGACGCGGTCGAACTGGTCACCGACGGCGACAGTCGTGCGGCCATCGCCGAGCAGCTCGACGATCTGGCCGACGACGAGGATTTCTGGCGCTTCCAGTCGCATACGCTGGTCGTTCACGTTTCCCCGCAGCGCATGTGGACCTTCCGGATCCCGAACCGTCTGGGCGCGGCGGTCACCGTCTCGGACCGGTTTCTGCTCGAACCGTTGCTGCGGGCCGTCACCTTCCCGCAGACCGCGTTCGTGCTGGCGCTGGCCGAGGGGGCGGCGAGGCTGGTCGAGGTGACCCCGGACCGGCCGGCCGAGGATGTCCGGGTTCCCGACATGCCCGGTAACGCCGCGGATTTCGCGCGGAAGGCCTCGATCGGCGATCGTTCGGCCAAGCGGCGGCTGACCGGCAGCGAAGGGAAGAAAGTGCTGGTCCGCCAGTACGCACGCGGCGTCGACCGCGCACTGCGCGACATTCTCTCCGGGCGCGACACCCCACTCATCCTGGCGGCACCCGAGCCGATCGACGCGATCTACCGCTCGGTCGCCTCCTACGGAGCACTGCTCGACGACGGAATTCCCGGCAACCCGGAACACCTGTCGGATCAGGAGCTGGCCGATAAGGCCCGACACATTCTCGACGGCCACTACGCGGCGCAACTCGCCGATCTGCGCCAGTTGTTCGACAAGCGCCGTGGCGAGGCGCGCGCCACCGCCGACCTCGCCGGTATCGCCCGGGCGGCCACCTTCGGCATCGTGCAGACGCTGCTGGTCGATATCGACACCGCCGTGCCCGGCACGGTCGCGCCGGACACCGGCGCGATCGAATTCGGTCCCGCCTCCGAGACCAAGATACCGGGGATACCGGGGATCCTCGACGAGATCGCCCGCCGCGCACTGCTTTCGGGCGCGCGGGTGCTGGCGGTGCGCAAGGCCGATATCCCGGACGAGGCGTCGGCCGCCGCCATCCTCCGCTATTCGATGTGACCGGGCCGAGCGCCGAGGGGCCGTGCGGTTAGCCGTCGCGCGCGGTCTCCGTGGTGGCGAGCTCGTCGATCGCCGCGATCAGGTGGCGGCGACTGTCGGCGGCGAGGGCTACGAGTTCGTCGTCGCCGAGCGCGCGGGCCCAGATCGTCGGGTCGACGGCCTCGACGACGACCGTCTCGCGGCGCCCACGCACGACCACCGGATGCGGCACGAACATGTCGGGTCGGTCGTCGCCCGCGAGTTCGGCAGCGAGCAGGTTGCGGCGGCAGACCTCCAGGATGGTGTGGTGGTGGTGGGCCGGGCGCCGGGTGCGACCGTCGTAACGCGCGGTGTTCAGGTCCACCTCGGCGAGGATGGTGAAGCCGTTGGATCGCAAGGCATGTCGCGTCCGGTACAGGGCGGTGTCGTAGTCGGCGAGCACCCGGGTGACGATCGTCGGCGCGGGGGCCACGGGCAGCCGGATCTCGGTGACGAGTTGACGTGGGTCGCTGACCTCGTCGGGTCCGACGAGGTACACCTCGGTCGGCGGGCCGGTGATCCGATAGGCGTTGCGATCCACCCATTCGGCCAGACTTCGGTAGGCGGCGCCGAGATCGTGATAGCTGCCGCGGTGGCAGGCGCGCGCCACCGTCGTGCCCGGCGTGACGACGACTTCCGCACCCGAGGCCGGACTCAGTTCGGCGGCGGGCTCGACCGGTACGCGGAAGTCGACGCTCGTCGCGATCGCCGACCGTTCGGTGTCGGTGTAGGTGATCGCGGTCGGGCCGCTGGCGGTGAGGCCGCATCGGGTCACGGTCGCGAACAGTTCGCGCATTCCCGCGGTGATGTCCTCGCCGGGCCGATCGGCCCGGATCGCGCGAGGTAGTCGCAACAGGGCCTGTGGCGGCACTTCGCACACGTCCACCCGGTAGTCCATGTCGTCCTCTTTCTCGGTGTCTGCCTCGACAATGCTCGCGGCCACGCGGCTGCGCGAGGGACCAAGGGCCTGTCCTGTCGGGACGAACGCGCCGATTTCGCCCAGGTGGCGGACCGCGGACGAAGTCGGTGTGCGGTGGCGACTTTCGGCCCTAGATCGACGGTCGCCGCAGCCGGACGATCGGAGCAGGTCCGGCAGCAGGAGGCGGCGATGAGCAGTGACGACGGAACCGAGCGGACGATCGTCGTGGCGGTCGACGGATCCGGGACGGCGCTGCAGGCGGTGCGATGGGCGGCGGCCGAGGCGGCCGTGCGCCGGTGGAGATTACGGATCCTGCTCTCCTCGGCCTCGGCGCCGCGTACCGGGCTCAGCGCGATGGAGATCGTCGGCGGCCGGGAGTGGTTGTACTGGAACGGCGAGGGCGTGCTGTCGGAGGCCGCGGCCATGGCACGGCACGTGGCCGACGGCGTGGAGGTCACGACGGAACTGACCGCGGAACCGGTGATCGATACGCTGGTGGAGCGCTCGGCGCGCACGCCGATGATCGTGGTCGGCAGCCACGGCCGCGGTGCGGTACGGCGCGCGCTGTTGGGTTCGGTCAGTTCGGCGGTCACCCGGCATGCTCGCTGCCCGGTCGCGGTCGTCCACCGTGAGAGCTTGTTCACCGTGGGGACGGACGGGCGACCGGTGATCGTGGGCGTCGACGAGGAGGGCACCGCGGTCGGCTGTGCGTTCGAGGAGGCGGCGTTGCGCGGCGTCGGCCTGCATGCCGTCCGGTGCTGCGATGACGAAGTCGGGGGGTTCGTCCTGGACCGAGAGCTCCAGCAGTTTAGCGCGGACGAGACGCGGGCGCTGAACCGGCAGTTGGATCCGTGGCACCGGAAGTATCCGGAGGTCCCGTTGGAGTCGGAGGTGATGTTCGGCGGGCCCGCGCAGGTGCTGCTGGAACGAGCGCGCGACGCGCAGCTGCTGGTTGTGGGGCGGCACCGCTGGACGGGCCTGGTCGGAACCGCGATGCGGTCCACACGCGCGGCGGTACTGCATCGCGCCCACTGCCCGACACTCGTGGTGCCCGAGCACATGGAGCCGGAGTAGATAGTCGGCCGATTTCCTTCCTGGTCCCCCCTGGTCACCGAATCAGCTGCGCGACAGCAACATTCGGACCCGGCGACGCATGTTCGGGCGGTTCGTCCCAGGCTGCGTCGCACCGATCGGCGTCGGCACCCCACGGACGCTGAAGCGCGACGCTCGCCGCTGTACCCGGCGACCGGTACGCGGCGGGCGGGCCGGGGTCGGTGCCGGAATGCGGAAGAACCAACGCTTGGCGGCTTCGGCGAGTAGCAGATAGACCAGCACGGTCGCGCCCAGCGCGCCGAAGAAGGCGGCGGGCAACGGGGTGAGGCCGAGATCGGGCGCCACCGGCGTGTACGGCAGAACCACACCCACACCGACCGCGGCGAGCACGGCCAGCAGCAGCGGGATACTCGGCAGGCTGCGATAGCTGGGACTGCGGCGCGTGCGAATCACGAACAACACCAGCGTCTGGGTGCACAGCGATTCGACGAACCAGCCGGTGTGGAACAACTCCGCACCGGCGTGGAACACACCGAGCATCAACGCGAAGGTCGCGAAATCGAACAGCGAACTGATCGGGCCGAAGACGAGCATGAAGCGGCGGATCAGGCCGATATCCCAGCGTGCCGGGCGTGCCAGTTGTTCGGGGTCGACCGTATCGGTCGGGATGGCGAGCTGGCTGGTGTCGTACAGCAGATTGTTCAGCAGGATTTGTCCCGGCAGCATCGGCAGGAACGGCAGGAACGCCGAGGCGCCGGCCGCGCTGAACATATTCCCGAAATTGCTGGAGGTGCCCATCAGCACGTATTTCATGGTGTTGGCGAAGATTCGCCGCCCGGCCATGACTCCGTCCGCGAGGACCTGCAGATCCTTTTCCAGCAGCACGATATCCGCGGCATCCTTGGCGATATCGGTCGCCGAGTCCACCGAGACGCCGACGTCGGCGACGTGCAGGGCGAGCGCATCGTTGACCCCGTCGCCGAGGAAGGCGACATCGCGTCCGGCATGCCGCTGCAGCCGGACGATCCGTGCCTTCTGCTCGGGGTCGACGCGAGCGAAGATCGTCGTGGTGGGCAGCAATTCGCTCAGCGAGGCGTCGTCGAGGCGGTCGAGGTCCGCGCCGGTGAGCGGCCGGCCGGGGTCCAGCCCGAGGTCGGTGCACACCCGGACCGCGACCGCCGGATTGTCACCGGTGACCACTTTGACGGCGATGCCCAAACTGGCCAGGCGCCGCAATGCCTCGCGCGCGCTGGTTTTCGGCGGATCCAGGAAGACGAGGAAGCCCCGCAGCGTCAGGTCGCGCTCGTCGTCGGCGGTCAGACGATCGGCGTGGACCGCCGGCCGGGTCGCGACGGCGACGATGCGGTGACCGGCCGCGAACTCGGTGTCCAGCGCGCCGCGGGCCGCCTGCGGGACGTCGCGGCAACGCGCGAGCACGGCCTCCGGTGCGCCCTTGGCGATGATCGTCGCGATGCCGTCCGGGCCGGCGACGAGGACCGACACCATGCGGCGGTTGTGGTCGAAGGGCAGGACCGCGCGGCGGACGAAACCTGCTGCCGCAGCGTGTTCGGCGGAGCACCCGGTCCACAGTGCCGTGTCGAGCGCATCGGCGCCGGCCGGCCGGCCGTCGTGGAGGGTCGCGTCGGTACAGGCCAGCCCGTAGACCACCGGCTCGTCGCCGGGAGAGCCGTCGGCCGCCAGCGCGTGCAGATACTCGATGCGCCCCTCGGTGAGGGTGCCGGTCTTGTCGGTGAACAGGACCTCGATATCACCGAGATCTTCGATGCAGACCATGCGCTTGACCAGTACCTTGTACCGCGCGAGCTGCCGTGATCCGGCGGCGAGGCTGGTAGACACCACCGCCGGCAGCAATTGTGGTGAGATGCCGACGGCGATCGCCAGCGAGAACAGCAGGGCATCGAGAATCGGGCGGTGCAGGGCCAGGTTGACCGCGAAGATGCCGACGGTGAGGGCGGCGGCCACCCACACCAGCAGCATCGAGAACTGTCGAAGCCCGATCTGAAATTCCGTGTCGGGCTGTCGTTTTCCCAGGCCGAGGGCGATCCGCCCGAACTCCGTCGCACCTCCGGTGGCGACGACGACTCCACGCCCGTGGCCCGCGGCGACGACCGTGCCCATCAGCGCGCAGCACGACAACTCCGCGACGCCCGACTCCGGCGGCACCGGGGCGGTCGATTTCTCGACACTGTCCGATTCGCCGGTCAGCACCGATTCGTCGCACTGCAGCCCGGTCGCCGACAGCAGCCGCACATCCGCCGGCACCAGCTGCCCGGCCCGCA
This sequence comes from Nocardia nova, assembly GCF_002933465.1. Taxonomy (GTDB): domain Bacteria; phylum Actinomycetota; class Actinomycetes; order Mycobacteriales; family Mycobacteriaceae; genus Nocardia; species Nocardia nova_B. The sequence goes on along the minus strand of NZ_PSZE01000005.1, from coordinate 332,971 downwards.
CCTCCACCACATCGCCGGGTACCAGATCGACCACGTCGACCGATGCCGGTCGGCCGTCACGAATCACCGTGGCGCCATGGCGGATCCGCTCGTGCAGCGCGTCGGCGGCGCGTTCGGCGCGAAATTCGTTCACCGCCCCCAACCCGACCGACACCAGCAGGATGATCCCGATGACGACCGCGTCGGAACGTTCACCGACGAAGAACGACACCACTGCGGCGACCCCCAGTAGCAGCAGAAGCGGCGAACGCAACTGCCGTGCGACCACGGCGAGCAGGCGGGCACGATGCGTGCGGACAGCATTCGGGCCGAGCAGGTGACGTCGGCGCGCGGCTTCTGTGCTCGTCAGGCCGCTGTCTGTGGTGGTGACCGCAGCCAGCACCTGGGTCGGGGTCGAGGTGGCGGCCGAGGTCGCCGGCAGGGGGCCGATCGAGGGGGCGGCATCGGTCCGGGGCGTGGCCGTCGGGGCGACCGCTCGCACGGCGGCACGGTTCATATCTCGATGGTGGTTCGAGCCCGCGGGATTCGCCAGGGACCAAAGACCTTGCCGGACGGCGCCGGCGGTCACCGCCGCCGGCGACAGGCTGCCGGTCACCGCCGCCGGCGACAGGCTGCCGGGGACCGGTGGCGGCGACAGGCTGCCGGGGACCGGTGGCGGCGCGGGTGAGGACTTGTGTACCTTGCCGCGGCCGGTACACGGGCGGAGGCTGGGGGAGTGCATCCTGACAGACCGGTGGCCGGGCCGGTGATCGACGCGCGTCGGTACGACGCGGTGATCTTCGATATGGACGGCGTGGTCACCGACACGGCATCCATTCATGCCGCCGCGTGGACTCAGGTGTTCGACGGATTCCTCGCCGCCCGCAAACCCGGGCCCGGCGAGAATTGCGCCCCGTTCACCGCCTCGGACTACAAGGACTACGTCGACGGCAAGCCGCGCTATGACGGTGTCGCGGATTTCCTTGCCTCCCGGGCGATCTCACTGACGCGAGGCCAGCCGTCGGATACGGTGGCCGACGGCACGATCTGTGGACTCGGAAACGGTAAGGACGAGGTGTTCCTCGCCCGGATCGCCGAGTCGGGCGTACCGGTGTTCGCCACCACGGTGGCTCTGGTGCGCCGCCTGCGCGCCGCGGGGGTGCGGACCGCGGTGTTCTCGGCCAGCCGCAACGCGGCCCAGGTGCTCGATGCCGCGGGGCTGGGGGATCTGTTCGCCGTGCGGGTGGACGGTGTCGTGGCCGAAGAACTCGAGCTGCCGGGCAAGCCGGACCCGGCCACCTTGGTGCTGGCTACGCAGCGGCTGGGCGCCGAACCCGAGCGGACGGTCGTCGTCGAGGATGCCGAGGCCGGCGTGCGGGCCGGGCGGCGCGGCGGTTTCGGACTGGTCGTCGGCATCGAACGCGGCGCAGATCCGGACCGGCTGTCGTGCACCGGAGCCGATGTGGTGGTCGCCGACGCCGATGAGATCCGGGTGCGCAGCGGTTTCCGTCGCCTGTCGGAGATCGCGGACGCTCTGGCGTGCTGGCCGTCGATCGCCGACGCCGTCGAGGACGAGCACATCGCGGTGTTGCTGGATTTCGACGGCACCATCTCGGAGATCGTGCCCGATCCGGATGCGGCGATCCCGATCGAGGGCGTGCGCGCGACCTTGGACACCCTGGCCGCGCGGTGTCCGGTCGCCGTGATCAGCGGTCGCGGACTCGACGATCTGCGCACGCGCGTGGGTGTCGAGGGAATCTGGTACGCCGGTAGCCACGGCTTCGAACTGATGGCGCCGGACGGCACCGAACATGTCCACGAGGGCGGTCCGAAGGCCGAACGGGCACTGGTGCAGGCGGCGGCCGAACTCGCCGACCGGCTGAGCCGGATTCCCGGAGTGCTGATTGAGCCGAAGCGATTCGCGGTCGCCGTCCACCACCGCAGGGTAGCCGCCGACGCCGTGTCGACGGTCGTGGCCACCGTGCACGACATCGCCCGCGAGCAGGGATTGCGCGTGAGCGCCGGGCGCAGGGTCACCGAATTGCGTCCCGATGTGGACTGGGACAAGGGGCGAGCCCTGCACTGGGTGCTGGATCTGGTGGGCGGGCAGGTGATGCCGGTGTACCTCGGTGACGATCTGACCGACGAAGACGCGTTCGACGCGATCCAGGTCACCGGAGTGCCGCTCGTGGTTCGCCACAGCGACACCGGCGACCGGCGCACCGCGGCGCGGTTCGCCCTCGACAGTCCCGCGCGCGCGGGCGAATTCTTGCGGCGGATGGCCGAATTGCTGACCGGGGAGAGCGACTGGGCCGTGGGACGGTCGTGGCTGCTCACCTACGACGGCTACGATCCCGGCACCGAGCGGCTGCGCGAAGCGTTGTGTGCGGTGGGCAACGGCTACCTCGTCACTCGCGCGGCCGCGCCGGAGACGCGGGCGGGAACCCACCACTATCCCGGAACCTATGTCGCGGGGATCTACAACCGGCTCGGCGACGATATCGGCGGGCGGCACGTCGAGAACGAGAGCCTGGTGAATCTGCCGAACTGGCTCCCGTTGACCTGGCGTGTCGCCGACGACGAATGGTTCGATCTCGATGATGTCGAATTGCTGGAGTACACACAGCAATTGGACATGCGCCAGGCGGTGCTCACCCGCCGGATGCGCTGTCGCGACACCGCGGGCCGGATCACGGCGGTGGTTCAGCAGCGTTTCGCGTCGATGGACTCCCCGCACACGTGTGCGATGCGAACCACTCTGACGCCGGAGAACTGGAGCGGGCCGCTCACCGTCCGGTCGGTGATCGACACGTCGGTCCGCAACACCGGAGTCGACCGGTACCGCGACTTGTCCGGGACGCACCTGAGTGAACTGCGCATCGATACCCCGGACCCCCACACCGCGTGCGCGCTGGTGCGGACCACACAGTCGCTGGTTACCGTGGCGGTGGCCACCCGGACCACGGTGACGTCGGACGCGCAGGACACGGCCGGCCTGGCGTTCGCCGACGGCACGCCCGGCCACGATTTCGTCGTGCGCGCCGAGTCCGGTCGCGACATCGTCGTCGACAAGACGGCAGCGGTGTTCACCGGCCGCGACCGCGCGATTTCCGCTCCTGACGAGGCCGCCCTGCGCCTGCTCGACGAGGCACCGGGCTACGGCGCGCTCTGCGCCGCGCACGCCGATGCTTGGGAGCATGTGTGGCGGCGCCTGCGCATCGATCTCGACGCCAGTGAGGAATCGGTGCGAGCACTGCGACTGCACGTGCTGCAGGTGGCGCAGACGCTGTCGCGCCACACCGCCGACCTCGACGCCGGGGTGCCGGCGCGGGGCCTGCACGGCGAAGCCTACCGGGGGCACGTGTTCTGGGACGAACTGTTCGTCCTGCCGGTGGTGAGCCTGCGCGACCCGGCGCTGACGCGAGAACTGTTGCGGTACCGCTATCGCCGGCTGCCGCAGGCGCGTGCCGCGGCCCGCGCGCAGGGCTGCCGCGGCGCCCTCTTTCCGTGGCAATCCGGCAGCGACGGGCGGGAGGAGAGTCAGCGTCTGCATCTGAATCCTCGTTCGGGACATTGGAATCCGGATGCCAGCGCTCGGGCGCAGCATGCCGGTCCGGCCGTGGCCTACAACGTGTGGCACTACTATCAGGCGACCGGAGACCGGGCGTTCCTCGCCGAGTTCGGCGCCGAACTGCTGGTGGAGATCGCCCGATTCTGGTCCGACCGCGCCACCTACGATCCCGCCGACGACCGGTATCACATCCGCGGTGTCATCGGACCCGACGAATTTCATTCCGGCTATCCCGGGCGGCCCTACCAGGGGATCGACGACAACGCCTACACCAATGTCATGGCGGTGTGGGTCATCCGGCGCGCACTGGACGCGGTCGAACTGCTACCGCCGCGCGTGCGGTCGGAACTTCTCGACCGCCTCGCGGTGCCGGCCGCCGAACCGGAGCGCTGGGCCGAGGTCGTCGATCGGATGTTCGTGCCCTTCCACGACGGGGTGATCAGTCAGTTCGCCGGATACGACCGGCTGGCGGAACTGGACTGGGACGACTACCGCCGCCGCTACCGCGATACGAGCCGGCTCGACCGCATCCTCGAGGCCGAAGGTGACGACGTCGACCGGTATCGGGTGGCGAAACAGGCCGACGTCCTGATGCTGTTCTATCTGTTCTCCGCCGACGAGCTGGGGCGGCTGTTCGCCGGCCTCGGCTACGATTTCGGCGGTGCGGACATCCCGCGCACCGTCGACTACTACCTGGCCCGCACCTCGCACGGCTCCACCTTGAGTGCCGTCGTCCACGCCTGGGTGCTGGCCCGGGCGAACCGGGACCGCGCGATGGAATTCTTCGCCAGCGTCCTGGAATCCGATATCGCCGATATTCAGGGCGGCACCACGGCCGAGGGGATCCACCTGGGCGCGATGGCGGGCAGCATCGATCTGGTGCAGCGCTGTTTCACCGGACTCGAGACCCGCGACGACCGCTTGATCTTCGCCCCGTACTGGCCACCCGAGCTGGGCACGCTGACCTTCGCGATCATCTACCACGGCCATCGCCTGACCGTGCGCATCGACGCCCGGCGGATCGAGATCAGCTCCGATACGGACGGGGCGCGTTCGATCACGATCGAATGCCGCGGCCGCACCGTCGGGCTGGCGACCGGGGAGAGCGTCACGCTGCCGGCGGCCAACGAACACCGACAGCACGAACACCGACAGCACGACCACTGACAGCATGGGAACGCCGAACCGTCCGGGTGGAGGTTCCGGGTTCCGCGCGTCGAATTATGCTGCGGTCGAACCGAATTCGGTGACCCGCCACCAGTCCGTGCCGCCTGCGGCGTGACCGGTGGCCGCCACCGGCAGGTCACGGCGGCGCAGGCCGGGCAGCACTCGATAATCGATCGAGCCCGGGACACTGACGAGGGCGAGCACCCGCCACAGCGTGCGGGCGTAGGTATCGGCGGACGCCGCCCCGTCCCATTCGTAGAGCCCCCGGTATGCGCCGCGTTGATCCTGCGCCAGCCACAATTTGGTGATCATGCCGGGGAATCCGGCGAAGAGCACGGTGTTGAGGATGCTTTCGCGACGGAACCACGCATGCCCGCGGCCGCGCACGCCCCGCAGCTCGAAACGCACCAGCAGCACGCACGGTTCGGGTGACGGGATCCTGTCGACCACGGTTTCCTGGTAGACGTAGGCCGAGGTTCCGTCGCCGAAACTCAGCCACGTCCCGACGTTCTGGTCTGGGCAGTGGATGCGGTGGCGTGCCAGCAGGCCGACGGTCGTGACCACGCACCGGCCGACCGCGAGAAAGGCCGGCGCGACCGGCAATGGTGCCGGTGTGCCGGTGGTGGTCACGGTGTCTTGCTCGCGATCCGGACGGGTTCGGCGAGGTGGTGCGCTTCGGCGCGTTCCTTGATGCCGCGCAACATCTTCTGCTCCATCACCAGACTGCCCGGTTCCAAAAAGAACGTGTTGAACAGTCGCACCACGGCCGAGGCTCCGGGGGTCGCGATCCGGTTGCGGCTGACCAGGCGGGTGCCCTCCGGGCACGGATACAGCCCGAATTCCCAGATCCAGTTCCCGTCGTCGGTGCGGAAGACGAGCGCTCGCTCGGGCTCGAGTACCGCGACCCGGGACGGGGTGCCGTCGGAGTTCACCGTGACGACGTCACCGACGGCGAGGTCCTGGAACTGCGGCAGGATCGACCGGGCGCTGTGCACGTCGACGCCCAGGAGCCGGTCGATCCAGTCGTAGCTGTAGATTCCGCCGCGTCCCGGCCCGAACTGCACGAGCCAGGGCCAGACCGCGGCGGGATCGGCCTCGATCGTGATCGCCCGGGTCGAGAGCATGTCGGGAAGCAGGAGCAGGTCGTCGCCGGGCATGCGGCGGCGGACCTCCTCCTCGGTCGCGCCCCAGCTCAGACACCACCGGCGGGCGAAGAGCCGGTAGCCGGTGGCCAGCCCGCCCAGAAACGATGCGACGCCGACCGCGGCCGCGGCACCGCGACCGGCCGCCGAATGCTCAGTCTTTGTCATGTGCCTGCTTCTCCTCTGCCGAACGCACCACCATGACGGGGCATTTCGCATGCTGGACAAGGGAATTCGACACCGAACCCAGCAGCAGGCCGCGGAAGCTGCCGCGGCCGTGGCTGCCGACCACGATGAGCTGCGCGGATTCGCTCCACCGCTGCAGATGGGCGGCGGGCTCGGCCATGCTGATGTGCCGGCGCACCGAGACGTCCGGATACTTCTCCTGCCAGCCGGCCAGTCGTTCCGCCAGGATCGCTTCCTCGTTCACCTCGATATCCGACATCGGAAACCACGTGTACGGGTCGCCGACGAACGAGCCGAATGTCAGATCGCTCCACGCGTGCACGGCGACGAGTTCGGCCCCGCGCTCGGAGGCTTCCTCGAAGGCGGCGGCAACCGCGGCCTCGCTGAGTGGGCTTCCGTCGACGCCCACCACCACCGGGCCGGTTTCGCGCGGTAGTGGCTGCTGCTCGGACTCTGTGCGCACCACCACGACCGGGCCCTCGGCGTGACTGGTGACCGACAGCAGAATCGAACCGATATGGGTGCCGAAGCCGCCGGCGCCGTGCGCGCCCAGAACGACCAGGTAGCCGGTGGCGCTGTGCCGCAACAGCATTCGCGCCGGATGCTCCGAGGAGACCTCCGTGCTGACCTGGACCTCGGGCAGGGTGTCACGGACCGCGAGAGCCTCGCGGGCGACCAGGGCGGCGCCGTGGGCGCGCAGACGCTCCAGCACCGCCGGCTCGGACAGGTCGTAATTGTTGAAAACCCGGCTCGCGCTCGGCAGGTCGAGTCCGTAGGCGATGCGCAGGTCGCGTGCTCGATCGCGGGCGACCTCGGCCGCCCACAGCAGCGCGGTGCGGGCACCGGCCGACCCGTCGACACCGACCACGATCGGGGCGGAGACGAGATGGTGCGCGTCGTCCGCATACTGAGAGCTCATCGCTATGTCCTTTCACCCTGATCGATCCGCCGCGCGTATGTGCCGGTCATGATTCGATCTCCTCGGTTTTCATATGCAGTCCCAGCCCGGCGACGACGATGCCGAGGGTGAGATACAGCGGCTGCGCCCAGTCCAGCGTGCGGAGCACGGTCATCTCGGCCAGCAGCCAGCAGATCAACAGCGAGCCGCTGATCACCGCAGCCGTGGCGACGCGCCGATCACCGGTGAGGGCGCCGCCGGCGGTGACCGCCATCGGTATCCCGACGACCAGCGCGAAGGCCACAGCGCCGGCGGCTACGCCGCGCCCGGCCGGAGTGCTCCCCACGGGGGCGCTCACCTGCAGGCCGATGCTCACCGCGACCGCGAGCGCGAAGACACTCGCCGCGCTCGCGCCCGCGGACGCGGCCAGCAACACGTGCCAGCGTCCGATGCCGTCGCCCCGCGTGATTCCTGCCATACCCCGACCTTTCCCGACGCCGGGGAAGGGCCACCAGGGCCTTTGGTCCCGCAGTGCCGTCACGAGGGTCCACCGGAGTCGGCCGGCACGACGACTACCCGACGATCACGACTGCCCGAAGACTCGGCGTTCCGGTGACTTTCGGCCGTGCCCCTTCCGCTGTCCGGGGCGGGATGCTGAGTGCGATAGCGCACCAGTGAAAGGGGCGACAGATAATGGGCATGTTCAGTGGTCGCAGTGCGATCGTCACCGGGGGCGCGCGGGGCATCGGTGCCGCCGTCGCGGCCGCACTCGCCAAGGAGGGGCTCGGCGTGGTGGTCGCCGATCTCCTCGAACGCGACGGCACCGCCACAGCGACGGCCTTGGGCGCCGGCGCGATCTTCCGCCGCCTCGATGTCGCCGACGAGGACGCCTGGCAGCGGGTGATCGCCGACGCCGAAGCCACGTTCGGCCCGTTGGCGGTCCTGGTGAACAATGCCGGCATCGTCGATTTCGGCGGCGTGGACACCGAGCCACCGACGATGTTCCGCCACGTCCTCGATGTGAACCTGTACGGCTCGTGGCTCGGCATGCACCTGGCCGGTCCGCGCCTGCGCGAAGCGGGGGGCGGGGTGGTGGTCAACATCTCCTCGACGGCCGGCCTGATCGGGTACGCGGGCGTGGGCGCCTACGTCGCCAGCAAATGGGGATTGCGCGGACTCACCAAGGCGGCGGCTCTCGAATGGGGACCGTCGAACATCCGGGTCTGCTCGGTGCATCCCGGCCCGATTCGTACCGCGATGACGGCCGACATGGACGAAACCGTCACGGCCGCACAACCGCTGGCGCGTTTCGGGGAACCCGAAGAGGTCGCCGCCATGGTCCGGTTCATCGTGTCCGAGGCGACGTTCTCGACCGGATCGGAATTCGTGGTGGACGGCGGCGCGACCGCGGGCCAAGTGCTGAATCTGCCTGCCGCGGTGGGAGGATGATCATGACGAGACATCCGGACTACGACACCCTGGTGGCGGCGGTGGACCTGGCGGTGCGCGCGCCCTCGGTGCACAACAGCCAGCCGTGGCTGTGGCGCATCGGGGACGACACCGTCCAGCTGTACGCCGACACCACCCGGCAACTGCGCCAGACCGACCCCGACCAGCGCGATCTGATCGTGAGTTGCGGTGCGGCACTGCATCATCTGCGGGTGGCGGCCGCGGCGCTGGGCTGGGCGACGGTGGTGCACCGATTGCCGAACCCGGCGGTGCCGGAGCACCTGGCGGCCGTGGAATTCCGGCCCGCCCCCGCGACGGCCGAAGCGGTCGGTCTTTCCCACGCGATCCCGCTGCGCCACAGCGACCGCCGCCACTACACCTCCTGGGAGGTACCCGACATTCACATCGGCGCCTTGACGGCCGCCGCGGCGGCGAACGGCGTGCTGGTCCGCGATGTGGTCGCGGACGGCGAGCGCGTCCGGTTGCTGCACGCCTTCGGACGTGCCGCCGCCGTACACAACGCCGACGCCGCCTACCGCGCCGAATTGGCCCGCTGGAGCGGCCATCACGCGGCTCCCGATGGTGTTCCGGCCCGTAGTGCGGTCGCCGCGACCGACGCGTCGGCCCGGCCGTTCGCCGATCCCCGGCTGCCGGAGGCGGTGGTCCGCGATATCGCCGACGCCGATCATATGCTCGTGCTCTACACCGCGGGCGACGATACGGTGAGCCGGCTGCGCGCCGGGGAGGCGACCAGTGCGGTCCTGTTGACCGCGACCACATTCGGGTTGGCGACCTGCCCGCTCAGCGAACCGCTCGAAATCCCGGAGGTGCGCGCGGACCTGCGCACCGACCTCCTCGACGACAGCGGATATCCGCAGATGATCATCCGAACCGGCTGGGCCGCAACCAGTTCCGAGCTTTCACCGACGCCGCGCCGACCGCTCGCCGACGTCGTGACCCGGCTGTGAGGAGTTGATCGACATGACGCGGTATCCGTCGTTGGCTCTGCGCGCGTGGCGCACGGGTCCGTGGGCGGCGAACCGGCTGATGCGGCCGTCGGACCGGATCGAGGCCGTTATCCGGATCCTGGCCGTCGTCGTGGTCCTCGCCGCGGTGCCGATCTGCGCGGCGATGGGCACCGCCCGCTACACCGATGCCGCCGTGCAGATTCGCGACGAGAACGCGGCGAAGACGGCGGTCGCCGCCACGGTCGTCACCGATCCGGTGCGCACGACGGCGACATCGATGGACATCTCCGCCGACCGATACGAGGCCACGGTCCGGTGGACGCACGACGGGCGTCCCGGCGAAGCCACGACGTCCGTGGCGGCCTCCGCGCATCCCGGGCAGCAGCTGACCATGTGGCTGGCGCCCGACGGCCGCCCGACCGTCGCGCCGCTGCCCGCCGACACCGCCGCGATGCGCGGGGTCGGGCTGGGAATGGCCACGTTCGTCGAAATCTGTTTCGCCACGGCGGCACTGGTATGGCTGACGGCCTGGGCCTTCGGGGTCCGGCATCGTGCCCGCTGGGCCCGGGAATGGCGAACGATCAGCCGGCCCATAGGAACTCCGTAAACACCCGATCCACGAGGAGAACATCATGACCGAGCACCCCGCGGCACCGCAGCGGCACACCGATCCGCCGATCGTCGCCGCGGTCGACGGCTCGGCCGTCGGCTACCACGCGGCCGCCTGGGCCGCCGCCGACGCCGCCCTGCGCGACTGCCGCCTGCACCTGGTCACCTCGATCTCGGTCGCGGGCGGACTGGGCCCCGCGCCGATCCTCACCGAGGACGATATGAGCTGGCTGCGCGTGGACGCCGAACGCGTCCTCGTCGAGGCCGCCCGCATCGCTCGCGCGGCGACGCCGGACCGGGTGCCGGTGATCACCACCGAGATCACCACCGACGCCGTCATCGGACACCTGATCGCTCAGTCGGATCATGCGCGGGGAATCGCGGTCGGCAGCCGTGGTCTGGGCGCTATCCGGCGTGGCTTGCTGGGCTCGGTCTCCTCCGCGCTCATCCGGCACGCGAATTGCCCGGTGACCGTGGTGCATTCGATCTCGGCCACCGATGCCGTCACGGCGGTGAAGCCGGTGCTGGTCGGTGTGGACGGCACGGCGAACAGCGTGCCGGCGCTGGAATTCGCCTTCGAGGAGGCATCGCGGCGCAACGTGGGACTGGTGGTGCTGCACGCGTGGAGCGACCGCAGCAGCGGCCTCGACCCGGCGATCGTCGGCTGGGACGCGATCCGGGAATCCGAGGACGCGGTGCTGGCCGAAACCCTGGCCGGATACGCCGAACGGTATCCGGATGTGAAGGTGCGTCGCGAGATGGTGCTCGACCGGCCGGTGCGCTCCCTGCTCGACGCGTCGGAGAACGCGCAGCTGGTGGTCGTCGGCAGCCACGGGCGCGGCGGATTCACCGGAATGCTGCTCGGCTCCACCAGTGCGGCGCTGGCGCAATCGGTGGAATGCCCGATCACGGTGGTGCGGCAACCGGCCGGAAACTTTGCGGCACAATAGGTTCGGTCGTCGCCGACGGTGTGGTCAGCCCAACGAGGCAGACCACCGCAGGCGAGTACCGGGCCGGTCCGAACCTTCCGCGCCGGGCGTGGTGCGGAAGGTTCCGCCCAGTGACCGCGCGCGCTCGGCGAGATTGGTCAGGCCGCTGGGTGTGATGTTGTCGCCGATACCGCAGCCGTCGTCGGTGACGGTGATCGTCAGGTCGTCACCGACGCCGATCACGACCTCGAGCGTCGTGGCGCCGGCGTAGCGGACCGCGTTGCTGACCGCTTCCCGTACCACGGCTTCCGCATGGTCGGCCAGCTGCGAACTCACCACCGACAGCGGTCCGGCCACTCGCAGCGAGGTCCGGAGGTCGGCGTCTCCGCACTGTTGGCGGATCGCCTCCTCGATGCGCTGGCGCAACCGGATGCTGGTCCCTCCGTGCAGATCGAAGATGGAGGTGCGGATCTCCTGCACTACGTCTTGTAAGCCATCGATCGCCTCGGTGAGCCGGATTTTGACCTCGGGAACGCGGGTGCGCGGCACCGCGCCCTGCAGCGAAAGGCCGATCGCGAACAACCGCTGGATGACGTGATCATGGAGATCCCGGGCGATCCGGTCCCGGTCGGTGAGTACGTCGAGTTCGCGAACGCGCTGCTGGGTGGCCGCCAGTTGCATGGCCAGTGCGGCTTGGTCGGCGAAGGCGGCCGCCAGTTCCAGCATCTCGTCGTCGTAGGGCGCGGCGTCCTTCGCGCGGACGGCGATGAGAATCCCCTGCGGGGTGTCGCGCGTGTGCAGGGGGACCAGCAGCACGGGCCCGCCGGTGGGGAACAGTTCGGCGAAGTCGAGGTCGCTGACATCGTCGAACCGCAGCGGCTTCCGCTCGGTGAAGGCCGCGCCGATCGTGCCGGTGACTTCGAGGGAACGCCCGGCGGCGTCGGTCCGTTCGCCCGAGGACTGGTCGACGATGAGTTCGGTGACATCCTCGGCAGGCACGTCGGTGTCGGTGACCGTGGCGAGCAGCACCCATTCCGAGCCGGTCAGCACCCGCACGTGGTCGACCAGATGTGCCAGCACGCTGGCGGGCTCGTCCGCGGCGAGGAACTCGGTGGTCAGATCGCGGGTGGCCTCGATCCATGCCTGCCGGTTGCGGGCGGCCTCGTAGAGCCGCGCGTTCTCGATGGCGATACCCGCGGCGGCGGCGAGCGCCTGCACGATCAGCTCGTCGTCCTCGGTGAACTGCTGACCGCCGGCTTTCTCGGTGAGGTACAGGTTGCCGAAGATCTCGTTGCGGATGTGCACCGGAACCCCGAGGAAGGTGCGCATCGGAGGATGGTGGGCCGGGAAGCCGACCGAAGACGGATGTTGGGCGAGATCCTCGAGCCGGATCGGTGCCGGCTGGGTGAACAGCACTCCCAGCACGCCGTGTCCCTCCGGCAGATCGCCGATGAGCCGGCGGGTCGGCTCATCGATGCCCTCGTAGACGAACTGTTGCAGGTGCTCGTCGTGGCCGCGCACCCCGAGTGCGCCGTATTGCGCATCGACCAGGCTGATCGCGGCGTGCACGATGGTGCGAAGCGTCTCGGCCAGGTCGAGTCCCGCGGTGACCGACAGCATGGCCTCGACCAGACCATCCATCCGATCCCGCGAATCCATGATCTCGTCGACGCGGTCGCGCACCTCGGCGAGCAGCTCGCGCAGCCGCAGCTGCGACAGGGTGTCGCGTACCGAATAGGAACCGGTTCGCTCGTCGTCGGGCATGTCGTCAGTCCTGCTCTCCACTGTCCGAATGCGCGAAACGTCGGTGTTTACGCTTGTTCAGAGCCTACCGCTCCGGTTGCGGGGTGCGACAGGGAACAGCGGGCCGGGCGGCGAATCGCCCGGTAGTAGCGGGTACGCCGCCGTCCGGATGGGCCGCTTCCCGCACCCGGGATCGGTCATGCGCAGCGCCACTCGTAGCTACCGCGTGGGTGCCGGCCACGCGATTCCGCGACGTCCTCCGCCCGATGCGGAGCTTCACCGGCCGGTGAAGGTCAGCACCTCGTCCACGTCGCGGCGCGGGGTCGAAGGCGGGCCCTGCTCATCCGTCGGCGAGCTGCCGATGCGGACCAGGACCTGCGGGTAATCGTGATGCGGGAGCAGCGTGGCCAGGGCTCGACGACCTGCGGGCACCTCCGTGAGGTGAGTAACCGGGCAGGTCCCCATCCCGGCGGCGGTGCATTCGAGCAGTACGGCGGACAGCGCCTCGCCCGTGCGGAGCCAGTACGCCCGCGAATCCTCCGGCGAGCTGATCGCGACGAGCCGGGCGTGATCGAGGCGGCCGGGCCGGCGTTCCGAATGCGGGGCAGCGGGGAAAGCCCGGGCGACATCGACTCGCGCGAGTTCGGCGCCGGAGATCAAACCGCTGTCCGGAATGCCCTCGGATGCCTCGAAATGCCCGGCCCACCAGAGCAATTCGTCCTGATACATCCAGTCGTCCCGACGAGCCGCGGTGGCGGTTCGCGAGAGCGCGGCGACCAGGGCCCGGATGTCGTCGGCGAATTCGTCGAAGTCCAGCCCGTGCGGTGTGACGAGTGCGCGCAGCCTCGGTGCCAGTTGCTCCCAGTGACTCGGCGCGTCCATCGGCAGCCGGTCGGTGTACCGGTGGGTGATGGCCGCCGCACGAACCGCGATTCCGTTCGGAGGATCGCCCCACGGCCGGAATTCCAAGACCGCCATGAGGTCCGGCCGTTGGGGATCGGGCATCCGCACGATATCGGTATGCCAGTCGCGGGCGGCGAAGGCGGTGCGAGCGTGATGCAGCACCACGCCGCAACTGATCACCTGCTCGCGGCCGTGCGGATCGGCGCCGGACAGGACGCGGTCGGGATCGGAGTACAGGAGCAGCCGGTGCCGATCGAATATCCAGCGCCAGGGTTGCGTGTTGTGGACCGAGGGTGCTCGTTGCGCCAGCTCGACCACTGCCGCGACCGTCCGGTCGTCGGGCTTGTCGACGGTTGCCGAGTGCTTTGCCGTGGTCATGGTGTCCAGTCTCACAACCACGAGGCAACCCGAATACGGGCGTTGATCCCGGCACGATGGGGCCGATGGTCACCGGCGCGCCGGGCTACTCCGCAGGTGTCCTGGAATGCAGCTTGGTGGCGTAGACGGCCGCCTGGGTGCGGCGCTGCATGCCCAGTTTGGCCAGCAGTCGTGAGACGTAGTTCTTGACGGTCTTCTCGGCGAGGAACATGCGGTCGGCGATCTCGCGATTGGTCAGGCCCTCACCGAGCAGATCGAGCAGTTTGCGTTCCTGCTCGGTCAGCGTCGCCAGCGGACCGTCGGGCTCGGTGCCGTGACGCAGCTGCTCCATCAGTGCGGCGGCGGCGCGGTTGTCCAGCAGCGATTTACCGGCGCCGACGTCTTTCACCGCGCGGGCCAATTCCATGCCCTTGATGTCTTTGACCACATAACCGCTGGCGCCGGCCAGAATCGCGTCGAGCATGGCGTGCTCGTCGGTGAAGGAGGTGAGGATCAGGCAGCGCAGGCCGTCGACCTTGGACAGCAGCTCCCGGCACAGCTCGATGCCGTTTCCGTCGGGAAGACGGACATCGAGCACCGCGACATCGGGGCGCAGCGCGGGGATGCGGGCGAGGGCCTGGGACACCGATCCCGCCTCACCGACGACCGACAACTCCGGGTCTCCGTCGAGCAGGTCGCTCAGCCCGCGACGGACGATTTCGTGGTCGTCGACCAGGAACACCTTGATCATGGCGAGTGCGTCCAATCGAGAGAAGCGATGAATGTACTCACCATAATCGCCTGATCAGTGCCTCATCATGGACGAAAGTCCTTTTCCTGGTTGCCGGCATCTAGGCATCGCCGGGAATCGTCGCGGCCGTCCCGTTGAGTTCGCTGCCGAGCAGTACCGCACGCAGTGGCTCGGGCACCACCGCGAGGACGTGGTCGAGGTGTCCGGGGGAGAACACATCGGACAGTGCGATCGTCACCGCGCCGATCAGCGCCACCGCCTCGTCGGCGGATACACCCGCCTCATGAGCGAACGCGTCGACGAAGGACGTGACGTCGTGGTGCATCGGAACATGGGCGGGCACCCAGCCCTCGTAGAAGATTCCGCGGAGCAATTCGGGCAGTTGAGCGCTGAAATGCGCGGCGACGGCAACGTCGAGGCGGTCGCGCACGGTGTGCAGCCAGGCGCGCAGCGCACGCAGCGCGAAAGCGCGGTCCTCGGTGGCCAGCCGGTCGGCGACGGTGCGCAACCACGTGTGGGCGGTGTTCAAGGCCGGCGCGAACGGATCATCGTGGTATGTCATGGTTGTCGACTTTCGGCGAGAGGGTCGGTGGCGCCGGCGGTCCGGGAGTATCCGGTGCGCCGACGAGGCGGATACCGGTCACGATGGTGGGTTCGATTTCGACGACCGTATCCATGGCCGCCGCTATCCATGGTGGCAGCAATCGCTCGTATCGCGCGACGCGGTTCGGGTCGGCAACCGGCCGCGCCAGACCGGTCACCACGACCGACCAGCCGGTGCGGGTGCCGGGGTCGATCTCGTCGGCTTCATAGGCGACGACCACACCGGGATCCGCTCGGATCGCCGAGGTCAGCCGGGACGTGAGCCGAGTGCGTACCACCACGCGCCCGTCGGCTTCGACGAAATGATTGACCGGGCGAATGGCCGGCAGCGCGTCGCGGGTGAAAACAACTCGGCCGTAAGCAATTCCGGCCAGCAGCCGCATCGCCTCGGCACGCTCGAGGGCGACCATGGAGCTGGATGCGCCGTCGTCGGTGCGATCGGGCGGAATCACGATGTGGTACCTCTCGGGAGCTGAGCATCCGGTCTGTCCATGCCACCACCGCGCGGGCGGCGCTGGTAGGGGCGAAAGTCCACCACTGCGAGGCCTTCGCCGGCTCATCGTCGCGAGGTGATGAATCCGTAGTGACCGTCGTAGCGGTGGTAGAACACACAGCCGCGGTCGAGTTCGCGATCGCGGTAGAAGAGGAACGGTGAACCGCTCAGCTGCAGCCGGGCCAGGGCCTCCGCCCGTTCGAGCACCGGGGCCGGGGCATCGGCGACGGCGAGCGGCAGATTCGCCGAATCGGCGGTCGCCGTGCGCTCATCGAGCCGAATCAACCGATACCGGCCGCCGGTGGTGAGCGCGAGCACGCTTTCGGTATCCGCGCCGGACTCGGTGAACAAGCAGAAGTCGTAATCCATCAGCGCCATATCGGCCCCGGCCTCCGCCGCGGTGCGGTCTAGCAGATGAAAACACTTGGTGCGCATGATCTTCCGTTGCGTGACCGGACGGAGGTAGAGCAGTGTGGCGGCCCGCGGTTCACACCGGTGTTGCTGGGCCGGCCCACCGCCGATCGGCATGCGCAGCCGAGTGCGAGTCCGTGTCTGCAGCTTATCCACCGCCTCGCGCGCCGTTGCCGCCGTCACCTGCACCCGCAGCTGTCGCGCGGCGACGATGTCCGCCTGCGCCACGAAGGGATTCGCGAGCGCCGAGTCGCGATGGTCGGCCAGGCGAACCCGGATCGACACCACCGGCGACGGTGCGCAGCGGAGGGCGTCGCCGATGCGCCGTCGCGCGTACTCGCCGAACATACTGGGAACTCGGTCACCGAGCCGGATGTCGACGGTGGGCAGGTTGTACCCGGGGCCCTGGACGACGGATTCGGCGCGGAATACGGTGCCGTGCCGAGCGCCCGGCGCGGTGCTCGCGAAGTTCATGGTCACGCTCCTTCGCGTCGATACCACCGCATCGCCGGCGCTCGGGACAGGGCCGAAGGTCATCGGCCCGCCTCTTCTTCGTCCGCGCCGTCAGGCGCCGGCGGCGGGTTCGGTGGCGTCCGGCGGCCCGGAGTACGGACTCTGCACAGCCGCGAACGCCGGCGTGGCGGCCAATGTGACCAATGCCTCGAACAGCTGCTTTCCCTGCTGCGGGTCGGGAATCTTCGTCAGGACGGGCCCGGAGAATCCGCGGCCCTCGACGACAGCGATCGGACTCCCGCTGGGCTGTCCGAGGACCTGCTGGGCGGCCTGGTGGGTCTCGGCGACGGACTCGTCCAGGCGGGCGTCGTCGGCGGCCTCGGCGAGCGCCGGGTCCAGATCCAGGCGGGCGAGCATGGCCGCGATCGTCTCGTCGGTGATCGGTTCCTTGCGGGTGTGTGCCACGGTTCCGAACTCCTGATACAGCCGGTCGAACCCGTCATCGCCGTATCGGCGGGTGACGGCGGCGAAGACCCGTCCGAGCCGCCGGGATCGCTCGATCATCGGCCGATGGTCGGCATCGACGTCCTGCCCCTCGTTGAGTACGGCCAGGCTCATCTGCCGCAGCGTGACGCGAGCGTCGGCGCTCGTCTGCAGCCAGCGTGCGGTGACCCAGCTGAACGGGCAGACCGGGTCCACGTACAGCGCGATATCCGTCATGTCGTCTCCTTTCGCATCCATTGCCGGTGTACCCGCCTGTGGGCGAGCGCACCTTTGCGTCTCATATACCCCCTGGGGTATGTTGGCCGCTAGACCAAATATACCCCCTGGGGTATCGAAGGGAGGCGTGATGACCGAATCGCAGGTTGTGTCACCGCCGGCGGCCACCACGCGGGGCTCCGGCGGAATGCTGGGCAGACTGGGGGCCGCCATGGCCGGCCACGCCCGGATCGTGTTCGGGGTCTGGCTGCTGGTGCTGGTGGCGCTCGGGGCCGCGGCGCCGAGCGTGTTCAATTCCCTCGCGGGCGCCGGCTGGCAGGCGAACGGGTCGGATTCGGTACGGGTTCGCGAGCTGGCACAGCAGCACTTCGGCGGCAATTCGTCGGCCGCGGTGCAGGTCGTGGTGCACTCCGACACCTGGACCGTCGAGAGCCCGCAAGTGCAATCGGTGCTGGGCCGGATGACCGCGATCTTCGCCGGTGATTCCCGATTCGGCGAGGTGGTGGCGCCCCAGCCGGGGATGTCGATCAGCCCCGACGGGCACACCGGAATCCTCATCGCCGGCGCCGCGGCCTCGACCGACGACATGGTGAAGGCGGTCGATACTCACAAGGACGCGCTGACGGCGTTGTCCGGCAACGGAATCGAGGTCTATCCCACCGGCGCGTCGGCGCTGTGGAGCGACTTCAACGAGGCCAACCACGATGCGATGCTGAAGGCCGAGATGTTCTCCTGGCCGGTGACCCTCGCCATCATGGTGGTCGCCTTCGGCTCGCTGGTGGCGGCCGGACTGCCGTTGCTGCTCACCCTGGCCGGCTTGATCGCCTCGGCCGGTGGGCTGGTGCTGCTCAATCACGTGACGCCGATTTCGGTGTGGGCCATGAACTTCGCCATGATGTTCGCCCTGGCGCTGGGCATCGACTACGCCCTGTTCATCGTCGCCCGCTTCCGCGGCGCGCTCGCGGCGAGTTCCGATCCACGCGCGGCGGTCGCCGAGACCATGAGCACGGCGGGTAAGGCCGTGGTGCTGTCCGGGCTGACGGTGCTGGTGAGCCTGTCGGCCGTGCTCATCGTGCCGGCTCCGGCGGTGCGGACGATGGCGGTCGGGATCATGTTCGCGGTGGCGTTCGTGCTGCTGGC
This sequence comes from Nocardia nova, assembly GCF_002933465.1. Classification (GTDB taxonomy): domain Bacteria; phylum Actinomycetota; class Actinomycetes; order Mycobacteriales; family Mycobacteriaceae; genus Nocardia; species Nocardia nova_B. The sequence goes on along the minus strand of NZ_PSZE01000005.1, from coordinate 314,499 downwards.
GACGCTGACCCTGTTGCCGGCCGCGCTGGGCGCGCTGGGTAGCCGGATCAACGCCGGGTCGCTGCCTCGCATCGGCAGCCAGCACCACCGCTCACCGCGGTTCGCGGCCTGGGGCCGGATCCTGCACGACCGGCCGTGGCCGTTCGCGATCGCCGCATTGCTGGTCCTGGTCGCGCTCGCGATCCCGGTGACCGGATTGAAGGTCGCGATGCCGTCGATCCAGGTCGTGCCCGCGGACGCGCCGGTTCGTCACGGTTACGAACTGGTGCAGGCGCAGATGGGCGAAGGCGCTCCCGGAATGTTGCAGATCATCGCGCCCGCAACGGAATCCGGCGCGGTGGCGAACGCCGCCTCGGCGGTGGACGGCATCGCGATGGTCACTCCGCCGCAAGTGGCCCGCGACGGAAGCGGACTGGCGATGATGCAGGCGCTGCCGAGCGTCGACCCCTCCGACGCGCGGATGACCACGATCCTCGATAACCTGCGAGACCGGCTGCCGGCCGGAGCGCTGGTCGGCGGTGCACCCGCGGAGAATCTGGATCTGCAACACGCCCTGAACCACTATTTCCCCATCATCGTGGGAATCATCCTGGTGCTCGGCTTCGCCCTGCTGCTGGTGGCGTTGCAGGCTCCGCTGATCGCGGCGCTGGGCACGGTGGTGAGTCTGCTGTCGACGGCCGCGGCGTTCGGAGTGGCAAAGCTGATCTTCCAGGACGGGCACGGGGCGGGCCTGCTCGGTTTCAGCCCGCAGGGGTTCCTCGACGGCTGGGGTCCGGTGTTCTTCTTCGCGATGATCTTCGCCATCGCGATGGACTACACGGTCTTCCTGCTGGCGACGGCGAAGGAGCACTACGAGCGGTCCGGCGATCCGAGTCGTGCCCTGGTGGACGGACTGGCCCATTCCGGCCGGGTGATCTTCGCCGCCGCCGCGGTCATGGTGGCGGTGTTCTTCACCTTCTCGCTCGCCGATCCGCTGCCGCCGAAGGAGATGGGCATCATCCTCGGTGTGGCCGTGCTCCTGGACGCCGCCGCGGTCCGCCTGGTGCTGCTGCCGGTCCTGTTGCGGCTGACCGGGCATCGTGCCTGGGCATCGCCGCGGTGGTTGCGCCGGATACTGCCGTCGATCAGCTTCGCGCATGACTGACGCCACAACCTTCAGCATACCCCCAGGGGTATGCTGAAGGGGTAGGCGACGAGAGGACGGACAGCCATGGTCGGCAACGAGGAAACGATCGCACAGGTACTCAACCGGTTGCGCCGCGCCCAGGGGCAACTGGGCGGTGTGATCGCCATGATCGAGCAGGGACGCGACTGCAAGGACGTCGTCACCCAGCTCGCGGCGGTGTCGCGGGCCCTGGACCGGGCCGGATTCAAGATCGTCGCGACCGGCCTGCGTGAATGCCTCACCGGCGAGAGTGCCGACGGCGCCGAACCGATGAGCGAAGCCGAACTCGAGAAACTGTTTCTCGCCCTCGCCTGAAAAGCGAAGGCGCCCAATCTATCCGGGAAGTGAACGCATGCTGAACCTACCTCGCCACCAGGGCTGGTCCATCGCCCGCGTCGTACCGCTGCTGGCCGGCACCATCGTGCTGATCGGTGTGGTCGCGGCCGCGGCCTGGTCGGGCTGGTGGCTCGTTCTCACCGGGTTCGTCGGCGTGAATCTGCTGCTGTACGGCGTTGCGGGCTGGTGCCCGGCGACCCTGCTGCTACGGCGGCTGGGCCTGCCGGCCACGGCCGGTTGCGCCGTTTCGCGGACCTGACCCGGTTACCACCCCCCATCGAAAGGAAAGCGGGCGATCATGAATCTGGCGATTTCCACCACGCTGCACACCGACCGGTTCGACGATGCCGTGGAACGGACCCGGGCCGCACTGGCCGAGCAGGGCTTCGGAGTGCTGACCGAGATCGATATGGCCGCGACCCTGAAGGCCAAACTGGGCGAAGAAATGGAGGACTACCGCATCCTCGGGGCGTGCAACCCGCCGCTGGCGCATCGCGCGGTCGGCGTCGATCGCCGCATCGGATTGCTGCTGCCCTGCAACGTGATCGTGCGGCGCGACCCCGGCGATGCGGGCGCCGTCATCGTCGAAGCGATGGATCCCGAGGTTATGGTGCAGGTCACCGGCGATTCGGAACTGCAGCCGATCGCGACCGAGGCCGCCGCGAAATTGCGCGACGCCATCGACGCTCTCACCGAGGCCTGACGGCGGCTACTCAGCCGGCACGCGTGCGCGAGTGAAGTCCGCTATCTTCGAGCTCATGGACTCCGAGGCGACGGCCGGCCTGCGCCGTCGGCTCGGCCTCGGCGACGCGGTGGTGATCGGGCTCGGGTCGATGATCGGCGCGGGAATCTTCGCCGCGCTGGGCCCGGCCGCGGCGGCGGCCGGATCGGGATTGCTGATCGGCCTGGCGATCGCGGCCGTCGTCGCCTATTGCAACGCCACCTCTTCGGCCCGGCTGGCCGCGCGCTATCCCGCCTCCGGCGGAACCTACGTCTACGGCCGGGAACGCCTGGGGGAGTTCTGGGGGTATCTCGCCGGCTGGGGCTTCGTCGTCGGTAAGACCGCCTCGTGCGCGGCGATGGCACTCACGGTCGGTGCCTACGCCTGGCCCGATCATGCGCACGCGGTGGCCGTCGGGGCGGTGGTCGCGCTCACCGCGGTGAACTATCGGGGCGTGCAGAAGTCGGCGCTGCTCACCCGGATCGTCGTCGCGGTCGTGCTGGCCGTCCTGGCCGCGGTCGTCGTCGCGGCCTGGGCCGGCTCCGCCGCCGACGTCGGCCGGTTGGCGATCGGATCCGACACATCGGTGCGCGGGATTCTGCAGGCCGCCGGGTTGTTGTTCTTCGCCTTCGCCGGCTACGCCCGCATCGCCACTCTCGGTGCGGAGGTCCGTGACCCCGCCCGCATCATCCCGCGTGCGATCCCGCTGGCTCTGGGCATCACCCTGGTCGTCTACGCGGTGGTCGCCGTCGCGGCGCTGCTGGTGCTCGGCCCGCACGAATTGGCCTCGGCCACAGCGCCGCTGGCCGATACGGTGCGCGCGGCGGGCCGGCCCGAGCTGGTGCCCGTGGTGCGCGCCGGGGCGGCCGTCGCCGCGCTCGGCTCACTGCTGGCATTGATCCTCGGGGTCTCGCGCACCACCTTCGCCATGGCCCGGGATCGGCATCTGCCGCATCGGCTGGCCGCGGTGCATCCGCGTTTCGCCGTCCCGCATCGAGCCGAACTGGTCGTCGGCGCGGTGGTGGCGGTGATCGCCGCGACCGCCGATATCCGCGGCGCGATCGGGTTCTCGTCCTTCGCGGTGCTCGGCTACTACGCCGTCGCGAACGCCTCGGCCTGGACGCTGACCCCGGCCGAAGGCAGACCGCCGCGTGTGGTTCCGGTGGTCGGCGCCGCCGGCTGCGCGGTGCTGGCCTGCACCCTCCCGCTCACATCGGTGGTCTCGGGAGCGGTCGTGCTGGCGCTCGGTGCGGCGATCTACGCCGCGCGACGGTCTCGCGCGCGGTAACGCCGCGCCCGGACGTCCCGCGCGGGCCGGCGCCGTGACGAACACCGCGGGCGGGTGCGGAGACGGCGAGCGATTCGCCGGCCGAGGCATCGGTCAGCCGGCGCCGTCGGTGACGCGCAGGATCTCGCGCAGCGGCAGTCGCGGCGTCGGTTCCGGGTGCGGTTGATTCTCCGGAGCCCGCCCGACGCGAATCAGCACCTGTGGGAAGGCATTCCGGCCGATCAGCCGCGTGACGACGCTGCGACTGCGCGGAACTTCCGTGAGATGGGTCAGCGGACAGGTGGCGTAGCCGGCGAGGGTGCATTCGAGCAGGACGGTGGATAGCACCCGCCCGCAGGCCAGCCATTCGGCGGGACTGTCGCCGTAGGTCGACAGCGCGAGGATCTTCGACCGGTCGGCGTGCACCTCGGTACGGCGTGATTCGCCGGTGATCGTGGGCAACCTCCGCCCGACGTCGACGCGTCCGCGTTCCTCCTCGCTCACCAGCGCATCGCGGGGGACGCCGGTATCTGCCACCACATGCCCTGTCCACCAATGCAATTCGGCGTGATAGTCGGCATCGTAGCGGCGCACCGAGGCGGTCAGCTCCGAGGCTCGGGCCAGTTCGGCGCGGCTGTCGTCGGGCAGGACGTCGACGATGGCGTCCTCGGGGTCGAACACCGTGCGCAGGACGGTCTCGAACGGCTCCCACCCCCCAGGTTCGTCGAACGGGAGCCGGTCGGTGTAGCGGCGCGCCATGGCGTCGGCGCGTTCGCGGTCACCGTCGGTGATGTACGGCGAGGGCTCGAAGCGCACATCGGCGAGGTGGGTGTGGTCGTTGGGGTTCGGGAAGGTCGCCACGATCGTGCGCCACCCCTGAGCGGCCATCGCCGCGCGCAGGTGGTCGAGCACGATGCCGCAGCTGATTACGAGCTGTCGGCCGGTGCTGTCGGTGGTCGGCAACATGCGTTCGTGCACGCTGAACAGCCGCAGCTGCGCACCGTCGAACGCCCACCGCCAGGGCTGGCTGTTGTGCAGCGACGGCGCACGGCCGGCCATCCGGACCGCTGTCTCGACGACGTCGCGTGTGGGCACTGTGTTCATATGTCGACGGTAGGTTCGCGGCGCGCGCGGCGGAGGGGCCGTTGGTCCCGAGGTGCCGCGACCATGGTCCGCGGCACCGGCCTCACGGCTGCCGGTCCTCGCCACCGTGCACGCACCGTTCGAGCAGCAGCCGGCGCTCGGCGGCGGCCACCGTGCGGCGGGTGTTGCGGACCGCGTCCGGGGTGACCGAAATCGAGGTGATTCCCGCCGCGACGAGATGTTCGGCGAACTCGGGCCGGGTGGACGGGGCCTGCCCGCACAGCGACGACGTGATACCCAATTCGCGTGCGGAGGTGACGATGCGCCGGATGGCGTGCAGGACGGCCGGATCCGATTCGTCGAACAGTTCGGCGCATTCCTCGGAATCGCGGTCCACACCGAGGATCAGCTGGGTGAGATCGTTGCTCCCGATCGACACCCCGTCGATCCCGAGCCGCACGTATTCGGGCAGCCAGTGCACGACCGACGGCACCTCGGCCATGATCCACCGGTGCATACTCCGGTCGTGGCCCAGCGGCGAGGCATCCACCAGTTCCAGGCACGCGGCCAGCTCCCAGCGGGTGCGCACGAACGGGATCATCAGATGCAGATTCGGGGTGTATTCGCGCACGCGTGCCAGTGCCGCCAGTTCGAGCCGGAACACGTCCGGTTCGTGAACGTAGCGGTAGCAGCCGCGGTAGCCGATCATCGGGTTGCGTTCGTTCGGCTCGAAACCCTCGCCGCCGGTGAGGGTGCGAAATTCGTTGCTGCGCAGGTCGGTTGCGCGGTAGACGACCGGCCGCGGGGCGAAGGCCACGGCGATGCGCCGCAGTGATTCGGCCAGGGTGGCGACGAATCCGCTCTCGTCGCCGGCGGCGATCACCGCGCGGGGATGGCGGCCGCCCAGCGCGCGCGTCAACAGGGTTTCGGCGCGCAGCAGGCCGACGCCGTCGACGTCGGAATCGGCGACGCGCTCGGCGATGTCGGGCAGGGCGAGATTGACATAGATCTTCGTTCCGGTGGTTTCGGCCGCCGAAACCACCGCCGGCGCGGTGATAGCCGCGGCGGGCGCGGAGACGGCCGCGGCCCCGGCAGTCTGCTCGTCCGGGCTGTCCGCGCGAATCCGGCCGGCCTTCGCGTCCACCACGATGCGTTGTCCGTCGTGCAGGGAGGTGGTGGCGGTCCGCGCGCCGACGATGCAGGGAATGCCCAGTTCGCGGGCCACGATCGCGGCGTGGCAGGTCATGCCGCCGCTGTCGGTGACCAAGGCCGCCGCCCGCGAAATCGTCGGCAGCCAGTCCGGATTCGTCATCGGTGCGACCAGGATCTCGCCGTCGCGCAATGCCGATCCCTCGGCGGGTGAGTGCAGGATGCGCACGGCGCCGCGGGCTCGTCCGGGAGCCGCGGGCAGGCCCTGCAGCAACACGGCGGCCGACGTTGGTTCCGGTGTCGCCGAAGGCATTTCGTCGGGCAGGGTGGTGATCGGACGCGCCTGCACCAGCCACAGCCGCTGGTCGTCGAAGGCCCACTCGATATCCTGCGGACTGCCGTAGTGCTGCTGGACCTCGAGCGCCAGGCGCGCGACCGCGGTGGCCTCGTCGGTGGACAGTACCGGCCGATGCGCTTCGTCGTCGGGGATGTCGACGCGGCGGTCACCGTCTTCGCCGGCGTAGATCGCGAAACTTTGGGCGCCCCTGCGGGATTCCGTCAACGTCGGGCCGTCCGCCGCGAACACGTAGGTGTCGGGCTCGACCGCGCCGGATACCACCACCTCACCCTGTCCGCGCGCGGCGTCGATGACGACCCGGTCGCGCCTGCCGGTGGTCGGGTCGGCGGTGAACGCCACGCCCGCACATCGGACGGTGACCATCTGTTGCACGACCACCGCCATCTCCGGCCGCCGGTCCATGCCGCGGCGGGCGCGGTAGGTGAGAACGCGCGGGGTGAACAGGGAGGCCCAGCATTGCCGGACCGCCTCGAGAAGCTCGCCGTCGCCGCGAATATTGGTGCGCGAGAGGTTCATTCCGGCGAAGGAGGCATCGGCGCTGTCCTCGCCGACCGCCGAGGACCGGACCGCCACGCACACCCGGTCGCCGAGCCGGTGGTACGCGCCGACGATCGCGTCCTCGATCGCCCCGTCGATCCGGGTCTCCCGTACCAGGTCGCGCATGCGCGAACACAGTCGGTCGAGCTCGCCGCGGCCCGCGTCGTCGGTGGCGCCGGCGCTGCGCAGCGCCTCGGCGTGCAGCGAGTCGAGCTCGGGCCCGTGCGGCCCGTCGGCGACGGCGGTCTCGTAGGTCGATCGCAGGATCACGAATCCCGGCGGGACCGGAAGGTTCGCGGCGACCATCTCACCGAGATTGGCCCCCTTCCCGCCCACCTGGCCGGCATCGCTGAGCCGAATATCGTTCAGACTTGCCACATAGTCGCCCATTACGGCTCCGATCTGCTGGAAGTGTCTCGATGCCCAGACTCGCGCGTCACGCCGTCCGGGAACATGGCCGAAGGTCCTCGATCCGGACGCCCACCGCCCCGGATCACAGACCGCTGGGGTAGGTGTCCGGTGTGCTCGCGGCGGTCCATCGGTGTGACGGTTCCAGTGGCCGCAGGGCGGTGGTCCGGTCGATGTGGATGATCGCGTCGTAGCGGTCGGCCGGCCGCGAGTGGAAGTAGTGGCTGTGCCGCTCGGTGGTGGGCTGGTAGATCACGCCTATCGCGCGTTCGAGCCGGGGATCGCGCAGCAGTTCGGTGGCGGCGCCGGCGGTATCGGTGCGGATCAGGAAGCTGTCGCGTCCGGTGTCGTGCAGCAGCTCCTCGACGCTGCTGCGCAGTGCCGGGCGGACGACCTTGCACTCGGCCTCGCCGTCCCATTCACTCGCCGCGGTCACCGTGCCGTGGCTCGTGGTGAAACCGATGCTGCGGCAATCGTTTCCGTGCCGTTCGCGGACGAGCTGTCCCAGTGACAGCTGGCCCTCGGCTCCCATTTCCGTCGCGCGGGCGTCACCGATATGGGAATTGTGCGCCCAGACCGCTACTCGCGCGGGAGTGCCGTCGCGCCCGAGGTGGGCGGCCAGCGCGTCGAGGGTGTCGGCCATATGTTCGTCACGCAGATTCCACGACGAGACCCGATCGCCGAACATCGCTCGGTAGTAGGCCTCGGCATTGCGGACCGTCCACGCGTTGCGCAACGCGTCGAACGAGGCCTCGCCGTCGCCGGCCTGCCGGTGCGCCACGGCGTTGCGTTGCAGGTCGACCAGCTGGCGCACCACCTCGGCCTGACACGAGTGGCCCGCACCGAATGCGGCGCCGAATCCGTAGGCCTGCCCGTCGTGGTCGCTGGTGCGATCGAAACAGGCGTAGCGGTGCTCGGCGCGTTGCGCCGCAGCGGGATCGACCTGCCACAGATAGTCGATCACGTGCCGCATCGAACGGTGCATGCTGTACAGGTCGAGCCCGTAGAACCCGGCCTGCGGCGCGCCGATCCGGCGCTGGTAGTCATTGTGCAGCCGCAACCAGCCCACGAAGTCGCGGACCACGGTATTGCGCCACATCCAGGTGGGGAAGCGTTCGAATCCGCGCAGCGCGAGGGTGGGGGAGGAGTCGTCGATGCCGCGGACGAAGCGGTCGACGAGGTAGGCGTCGGGCCAGTCCGCCTCGGCGGCGACCGCGGTGAAGCCCTTCTCCGAGATGAGCCAGCGTGTGATCGCCGCGCGGGCGGCGTAGAACTCGTGGGTGCCGTGCGAGCTCTCGCCGATCAGGACGAACCGGGCATCGCCGATGAGCTCGTCCAGCACGTGGTACGGCGGCACGCCTTCGGGAGCCTCGGTCGCGGCCGCATCGACCACAGCGGCGGGATCGGTGACGGTGGCGGAATCGGTGCCGGTGGCCGGCGCGCCGACGGTCGGCGTCGTCAGCAGCTGCCGCACCTCGTCGTCACCGACCTGGGTGAAATCCCAGAACGACTCGCCGACCGCGAGGAACGGCGAGGGCATGGTGGCACAGACCATTTCGTCCACCAGCGCGTCGAACTCCCGGCAGGTCGATTCGGGGGCGGCCGGCACCGCGACGACGATGCGGTCGGGCTCACCCGCGCGAATCGCTTCCACCGCCGCGAACATGGTGGCTCCGGTCGCCAGACCGTCGTCGACGAGGATCACCGTGCGGCCCGCGATCGGCGCCGGCGGCCGGTCACCGCGATAGGCGCGTTCTCGCCGCGCCAGCTCCGCCGCCTCCTCTCGCGCGACGGATCGGATCTGCTCGGCGGTCACATGCAGGCCGCGGATCGCATCGTCGTTGACCACGATCCGGCCGTCGGGGGCGAGGGCACCGAGGGCGAATTCCGGATGTCCCGGTGCCCCGAGTTTGCGGACGACGAGCGTGTCCAGCGGCGCGTGCAGGGCGGCGGCGACCTCCCAGGCCACCGGTACCCCACCGCGGGCGAGGCCGAGGACGACGACACCGGAGTGGTCGCGGTAGTGCTCGAGCAGCCCGGCCAGCACACGACCGGCCTCGCGGCGGTCGCGGAAGATCGGCTGCGAGGAATCACGCAGGACAGGTGCTGCCGTCATGGCTGTGTTCTCCAGGAGTGAGTAGTGGTGACCGGCGGATGTGAGGCGGGCGCGGCGCTGCCGGCGGGCAGGCCGAGCGCGGAGCGGTCGCAGGCGGTCGCCAGATCGGTGGCGGTGACGACGCCGGTCAGCCGACCGGCCGGGTCGACCACCGTGATCGCATCGAGTTTGGGGCGCAACACGACTCGGGTGGCGACATCGGCGAGCAGATCGTCCTGTCCGACGATCGCCGCCGTCCGTAACGGACGTGCGACCGAGCGCAGAATCGTCGTATCACGAGCCGGTACGGCGGTCGCGGTGAGATCCGACCACGCGACGACCCCGATCGGATGGCCGGCGGCGTCGACGACCGGAAATATGCTGTGACCGGTGTGCGGGGCGTCGGAGGCCAGCAGTTGGGTGATCGTCCAGTCGCCCGGCACCGCCATCGGATTCGCGGTCATGACCTCGCGAACCATAGTGTTTCCCAGCTGATGCCGCAGTCCCGCTGCCGCGAGTTCGCTGTTGGCGGCGGTCTGCAGGAACCACCCCAGCAGCATCAGCCACAGCCCCCCGAACTGGCGGAACACGATGATGTCGACGGCGCCCAGCACGACGAGCGCGGTGCCGAGCAGCCGGCCGCCGCGCGCGGCCACGGTGGTGGCCCGCAGCCGGTCGCCGGTCCGCCACCAGACGACGGCCCGCACCACCCGGCCGCCGTCGAGCGGCGCGCCGGGCAGCAGATTGAACAGTCCCAGAACGATATTCGTGGCCGCGAGCCAGGCGAGCGCTGCGGTGACGGCGCTGTCGGGTCGCCCGCTGTCCACGGCCACCGCGACGGCGGCGAACAGTCCGCCCAGCACCAGACTCGTCGCCGGACCGGCGATCGCGATCCGCAAATCGCTGCGCGCGTCGGGCGGCTCGTCGCCGAGTTCGGAGGCCCCGCCCAGCAGCCACAGCACGATGCGCTCGACCCGCACCCCGTGGCGTCGGGCGACGATCGAATGGGCCAGTTCGTGCGCGGTCAGGGAGGCGAACAGGGTCACCGCGGCGAGCGCCGCGACCGTCCACGTGAAGGCCGGGCTGCCGCTATTGCGCAGCTGTACGCCGAGCAGCCAGACGAACAGCGCCACGGTGACCAGCACCGACCAGTGCGCGCCGATGCGGATACCCGCCACCCGGCCCAAAGGGATTGTCTCGTGCAACATCCGGCCACCTCGTTCCCGGTGTCATCACACCGGTCCGCGGAACATTTCGGGTCGTCGCGCGCCCGGCCGGGCCACACGCCGAGGCGCATCGATGCGTCGAGCCGCCGATCAGCGCGCCTACTGCCAGTCTGTGCCGATGCCGGCCCCTGGGGGAGGGGCGAGATTCCCGGCCTCCCGGGACCAATGTCCCTCGGGGCCGCCGAGCACATCCGGGTCGGCGCCGGACGCTCAGGCGGGGGACCGACGACCGGTCGGTGAGGTCTTTCGCCCCTGCCACCGGCCGGCCGCGTCGATCAGGCTGGATCTCGGACGCGGACGTGAACCCGCGCCCGGAGGAGATGGTGGAGATGGATATGCAATCGCCGATGATGCAGGCCATGCACGCCGTGATGATGTGGCTGCACCAGATGGGGGTCTGCCCGATGCAGATGCCGATGTGATCTCGGTCTGTTCCGAGGAGTACGCGGATCCACCGATGGAGTGAGGAATTACGGCGATGATGATGTGGTACGGCACCGGCCTCGGCGGTTGGGGTTACGGGTTGATGTTCGCGGGCATGGTGATCTTCTGGGTGCTGGTGGTCGTGGTGATCGTGGCCCTGCTCCGCTACGCCGGCCGGCCCGATGCCGCCGCCCTCGACCGGAACGGCCGGGGGCCGTCCCCGCAACAGATCCTCGCCGAGCGCTTCGCCCGTGGTGAGATAGACGACGAGGAATACACCCGTCGAATGCGGACGCTCGGTCCCTAGCCGGCCCCGGCGCCGGACGCCGGCCCGGCGGCCGTGGATTGCAGGAGGCCGCCGTGGCGCGCGAGTTACCGTTCCGATCGTTGTACCGGCACGGATTCGTGCGTGCCGGCGTCGCCGTACCCTCGATGCGGGTCGCCGATCCCGAGTACAACGCCGAGCAGACACTGCTGCTCGCGCGGCGGGCCGCCGGCGATTCCGTGGTGCTCACGCTGTTTCCGGAACTCGGCCTCTCCGGCTATTCCGCCGAGGACCTGTTCCACCAGGAGGCGCTCGACGACGCGGTGCGAGCGGCCGTGGATCGCGTGGTCGCCGAGAGCGCGGACATCGACAGCGTGCTGATCATCGGGGCTCCACTGCGGGTGCGGGAGCGATTGTTCAACTGCGCGTTGATCATCGACCGCGGCCGCGTCCTGGGGGTCGTGCCGAAGAGCTACCTGCCGAATTTCCAGGAGTTCTACGAGAAGCGGCAGTTCTCCGCAGCCCGCGACGCCGTCGACGACCACACCACCGTCGCCGGGCAGCGAGTGCCCTTCGGCGCCGACCTGCTGTTCGAGGCGGTGAATCTGCCCGGATTGGTGCTGGCGGTCGAGATCTGCCAGGACGCGTGGGTTCCGTTGCCGCCCAATATTTTCGCCGCGCTGGCGGGCGCCACGGTGCTGACGAATCTGTCGGCGAGCAATATCGTCGTCGGCAAGGCGGACTACCGCAGGCAACTGTGTGTGTCGACCTCGGCGCGCAATATCGCGGCCTATCTGTACACTGCGGCCGGGCAGGGCGAGTCCACCACGGATATGGCGTGGGACGGTCAGGCCCTGATCTGCGAGAACGGCAACCTGCTGGCCGAAAGTGAGCGCTTCGCCGCCGAACCGCAACTGGTCACCGCCGATATCGATCTGCAGCGGCTGGCCGCGGATCGGCTGCGGCTCAACAGCTTCACCGACAACGGCCACGACCACCACGAGCGGGTCACCCGATTCCGGCGGGTCGAATTCGAGGCGCCGATCCCGGCCGGCGCACCACCGCTGCGCCGCGAGGTCCCACGCTTTCCCTACGTCCCGGCAGATCCCGGCAGCCGCAACCGACGCTGTGCCGAGGTCCATCACATCCAGGTCGCCGGGCTCGCCACGCGGCTGGCCGCGACCGGATCCCAGCACCTCGTGATCGGGGTGTCCGGCGGCCTCGATTCCACTCTCGCGCTCATCGTCGCAGCGCAGACGATGGATCGGCTGGGCCTGCCACGGTCGAATGTGCTCGCATACACCATGCCCGGCTTCGCCACCAGCACGCGGACGCTGGAGAACGCGCGCCGGCTGATGCGCGCCGTCGGGGCGACCGCCGGTGAGATCGATATCCGGCCGTCGGCGACGCAGATGCTGCGCGATCTCGGTCATCCGGCGGCCGACGGCGCGCCGGTCTACGACATCACCTACGAGAACGTGCAGGCCGGGGAGCGCACCTCGCATCTGTTCCGCCTCGCGAACATGCATCACGGCCTGGTCGTCGGGACCGGAGACCTGAGCGAATTGGCCTTGGGCTGGTGCACTTTCGGCGTCGGCGACCATATGGCGCATTACAGCGTGAACGCCTCGGTGCCCAAAACGCTGATCAAATATCTGATCGCCTGGACCGCCGACCGCGGTGAGCTCGGCCCGGAGGCGAGTGCGGTGCTGCACTCGGTCCTGCAGACCGAGATCTCACCGGAGCTGGTTCCCGGCGCGGCGCTGCAGAGTTCCGAGGCCACCGTGGGCCCGTACGAGTTGCAGGACTTCCACCTCTATCACCTGCTGCGGTTCGGATTCCGGCCCAGCCGCATCGCCTACCTCGCCGAACACGCCTGGGGTGACCGCACCCGCGGCGGCTGGCCAGACCTGATCCCCGAGGATCAGCGTCACGAATACGACCTCGCCACGATCAAGCACTGGCTGGCCGAATTCCTGCGCCGCTTCGTGCAGACCAGCCAGTTCAAACGATCGACCCTGCCGAATGCGCCCAAGGTCGGGTCCGGCGGATCGCTGTCGCCGCGCGGGGACTGGCGCGCGCCGAGCGACGCTCCCGCCACGGCGTGGCTGGACGAACTCGCGCGCAACGTTCCCGACTGAACAGCCGTCGCCCCAGTGGCAACGCCGCGACGGATGTCATCGCCGCTGGGGTCTTTCCGCCCTCCCCGTGACCCGGCGCCGCGCCGTTGACTGGAAGTCGAGCAGACAGACGGCACGGAGACGGAGGCGCGATGAGCCGAAACGACGCGAGCCGGTACGACGCGACGACTGCGACGCCGACGCGATGGGCGCCGATCGAGAAGTCCGCGGCCGATATCGCGGCCGCGACCCTCTCCGACTACGGCCGGGCACGGCGCGACTTCTCCTGGTCCGCGGCCCGCTCCGAACTCGCCGGGCTGCCCGGAGGCGGGGTCAACATCGCCGTCGAGGCCGTCGACCGGCACCTCGAGGCGCCGATCGGGCCCGCCCCGTCGCTGCGCTGGTTGCCTCTCACCGGTGGCGTGACCGAGCTCGACTGCGCGGATCTGGTCCGGCTGAGCAACAAGTTCGCCCACGTGCTGCGGGAGCTGGGGGTGTATCGGGGAGAGCGGGTGTGCCTGCTGTTGGGACGCACTCCGGAGCTGTATCTCGCGTGCCTGGGCGCGTGGAAGGCCGGATGTGTCGTCTCACCGCTGTTCTCGGCCTTCGGCCCCGAACCGGTGCGTGAACGGCTGGACCTGGCGGAGGCGAGCACCCTGGTGACCACCGCGGGCCACTATCGCCGCAAGGTCGCGCCGATCCGTGACACACTGCCCGCACTCCGACACGTCATCGTCGTCGACGCCGAGACCGATCTGCCCGGAGTCGTATCCCTGCCCGCGGCCATGGCGGCCGCCGACAGCGAATTCCCCATTGTGCGAACGGAATTCGAAGACCCAGCGCTCTTGCATTTCACCAGCGGAACCACCGGACGTCCCAAGGGGGCGGTGCACGTGCACGGCGCCGTCGTGGCGCACCGGGCCACCGCGCGCGCCGCGCTGGACCTGCGCGGCGGCGACGTGTTCTGGTGCACCGCCGATCCGGGCTGGGTGACCGGCATGTCCTATGGGGTGATCGCGCCGTTGTGCCTCGGCGCGACGGTGATCAGCGACGAGGCGGAATTCGATCCACAACGCTGGTACGACATCCTCACCGCGGAGCAGGTGTCGGTGTGGTACACGGCGCCCACCGCCCTGCGGATGCTGATGCGCCGTGGCGACGAGCTGCCGCCGAGCACGGATCTGTCGTGTCTGCGCTTCGTGGCCAGCGTCGGTGAGCCGCTCAACCCCGAAGTGGTGGTGTGGGGGCAGCGGGTGCTCGGGCACCCGGTGCACGACAACTGGTGGCAGACCGAAACCGGCGCCATCATGATCGCCAATATCGCTGCGGCACAGGTTCGTCCCGGTTCGATGGGACGGCCACTGCCCGGCGTGGAGGCCACGATCCTGCGCCGCGGCGCGAGTGGGCGGGCCGCGATCACCGACGGCGATGTGACCGCCGCCGATATCGGGGAAGTGGGCGAGCTGGCGCTGCGGGCGGGCTGGCCGTCGATGTTCCGCGGATATCTGAACAACCCCGCTCGCTACGCGGACGCGTTCGCCGGCGGCTGGTATCTCACCGGCGATCTGGCCCGGCGCGACGGCGACGATTACTTCTGGTTCGTCGGGCGGGCCGACGACGTCATCAAATCCGCCGGACATCTGGTCGGGCCGTTCGAGGTGGAAAGCGTTCTCATGTCACATCCCGCGGTAGCCGAGGCCGGTGTCATCGGGACGCCCGATCCGGTGGCCGGAGAGCTGGTCAAGGCATTCGTGGTGGTGCGCAAGGGTTTCCAGCCGAGTGACGAACTGCGCGACGAACTCACCGCGTTCGGCCGCCGCGCCCTGGGCGCCGTGGCTCCCAAACGTATCGACTTCATCGACGCGCTGCCACACACCCGCTCCGGGAAGGTGATGCGGCGGCTGTTGAAGGCACACGAACTCGGATTGCCCGAAGGTGACGTATCGACCCTGGAGACGGTGCGATGAGCACGATCGACACCGACGGCCACGCCCTCGCGCCGACCGTGGCGGCTTCCGGCGACGCGGCCGGAACGGATCGAAAGGCACTGCTACGGCAGATGATCCGGATCCGGCGCTTCGAGGAACGCTGTGTGCAGCTCTACAGCGCCGAGCAGATCCGCGGATTCCTGCACCTGTATGTCGGCGAGGAGGCGGTGGCCGCCGGACTGCTGAGCGAGATCGGCGCCGACGACGCGGTGGTCTCGACCTACCGCGAGCACGGCCACGCGCTGGCCCGCGGCATCCCCATGACCGACCTCATGGCCGAGATGTTCGGCCGCACCACCGGCTGCAGCCACGGCCGGGGCGGCTCGATGCATCTGTTCGACGCGCGGCGGCGCTTCTACGGCGGGAACGCCATCGTCGGCGGCGGACTGCCCATCGCGGTGGGCCTGGCACTGGCCGACGCCATGTCCGGCCGCGATCGGATCACGGTGTGCCTGTTCGGCGACGGCGCGATGGCCGAGGGCGAGTTCCACGAATGCATGAACCTGGCCGCGCTGTGGCGGCTACCTGTGCTCTTCGCTTGCGAGAACAACCGATACGCGATGGGTACCGCGCTGGCGCGCGAACACGCGGCGACCGACCTCGCGCTGCGCGCGACGGGGTACGGCCTGGCGGCCTGGCCCGTCGACGGCATGGACGCGACCGCCGTCGCCGCCGCGACCCGGCGCGCTGTCACCTCGATCCGCGCCGGAGGCGGCCCCTGCTTCCTGGAACTGCGCACCTACCGGTTCCGGGCGCACTCGCTCTACGACGCCGATCGATATCGCGACAAGGCCGAGATAGCGCGGTGGCGCGAACGCGATCCCCTCCGGCTGCTGACCGAACGGCTGCGCGACGCCGGAGAATTGACCGACGAGGACGTGCGGCGGTTCGAGGCACAGGTTGACGAGGAACTCGACGCCGCCATCGCCGCCGCCGAGGCCGCACCGGTCGAGCCGGCGTCCGAACTGACCCGGCACGTCTACGCGGAGCGGCCATGACCACCTATCGGGAGGCGATGCGGGATGCGTTGCGCGAGGCGCTGCTTCGCGACAAACGGGTCTTCCTCATGGGCGAGGATGTCGGCGCCTACGGCGGCTGCTTCGGCGTGAGCCGCGGGTTACTCGACGAATTCGGGCCCGAACGGATTCGGGATACGCCGCTGAGCGAATCGGCGTTCGTCGGCGCGGGGATCGGTGCGGCCCTGGCCGGGATGCGGCCCATCGTCGAGATCATGACCGTCAACTTCAGCCTGCTCGCGCTGGATCAGATACTCAACAACGCCGCCACGCTGCGGCACATGTCCGGCGGGCAGCTCGGCGTGCCGCTGGTCATCCGGATGGCGACCGGTCCGGGCCGCCAGCTCGCCGCTCAGCACTCGCACAGCCTGGAGGCGTTCTACGCCCACATTCCCGGTCTGCGAGTGGTGTGCCCCGCCACCGTCGCCGACGCACGAGGCATGTTGTGGACCGCGTTGCAGGATCCGGACCCGGTGGTGATCTTCGAGCCGATCTCGTTGTACAACAGCGGATCCGAGCTGCCCGAGGGCGCCGGTGCCGTCGACATCGATGCGGCGGCGATCCGGCGCCGCGGCACCGACGTCACTCTGGTCGCCTACGGTGCGACGGTGCCGGTGGCCCTGGCCGCGGCAGACCTCGCGGCAACCGAAGGTATCGCGGTCGACGTGGTCGATCTGCGCTCGCTGCGTCCGCTGGACGAGGCGACGGTGCTGGATTCGGTACGCCGCACTCATCGCCTCGTGATCGTGGACGAAGCGTGGCGCAGTGTGAGCATCGCCGCCGAGATTGCCGCTCGCGCCGCCGAATACGCCTACTACGACCTGGATGCGCCGATCGGCCGGGTATGCGGCGCCGAGGTGCCGATCCCGTACGCACGTCAACTGGAGGAGGCCGCACTGCCGGACCCGTCCGGGGTGCTGGCCGCGATCCGGAAGGCGGTGGGATGACATGACGGAATTCCGGATGCCGTCGCTGGGCGCCGACATGACCGAGGGCACCGTGACGCACTGGTTCGTTCACCCCGGCGACCCGGTGAAACGCGGCGACATCGTCGCGGAGGTCGACACCACCAAGGCCGCGATCGAGATCGAATGCTTCGACGACGGTGTCATGGACGAGATCCGCGTGCCCGAGGGACAGACCGTTCCGGTGGGTGCCGTGCTGGCGACGATCACCGCCGGCGTCTCGAGCAGTGGCGACGGGAAGGCGGAGCCCGGTTCGGGGGCGCGCGGCGAACCGGTGCCGTCCGTCGCCTCCTCGGACTCGGCCGGACGACCGGAATCTCGCGACCATCCGGAATCGCTCGTATCGTCCTCGCCGGTCGCGCAACCCGCTCGGATGACGCCCCTGATCCACCGGCTGGCCGAGGAGGCGGGACTGGATCCGGCGAGTGTGCACGGCTCCGGGCCAGGTGGGCGCGTCCTGCGCGGCGATATCGAAGCCGCTGTCGCGCAGCATAATTCCGCACCCGAGGCGGCGGATGCGGTCGCGCGGTCCGGTGCGCAGCCGGCGGTCGCGCGCGCCTCCGGTCTGGCGCGTCGGCTCGCCGAAGCGCGAGGACTCGATCTGTCCGGCCTGTCGGGAACCGGTCCCGCCGGCGCCGTGCGCGCCCGTGACCTCCCGGCCGAGGGTGTCTCCGCACCCGCCGGGACACAGCCATCGGCGCACGAGACGGTTCGCGCGGAAACCGCCCCGCCGCCCCCGGGCCCCCGCGACGCGGCCGCGATGCGCTCGGCGATCGCGGCGACGATGGCACGGTCCAAACGAACCGTGCCGCACTACTACCTGTCCGATGTCGTCGACGTCTCGGCCGCGGCCGATCGGTTGCGGGAGCGAAATGCAGGCGCTCCACTC
Organism: Nocardia nova; assembly: GCF_002933465.1. Taxonomy (GTDB): domain Bacteria; phylum Actinomycetota; class Actinomycetes; order Mycobacteriales; family Mycobacteriaceae; genus Nocardia; species Nocardia nova_B. The sequence goes on along the minus strand of NZ_PSZE01000005.1, from coordinate 296,488 downwards.
ACCGAGCGAATCGTCATGGCCGCTCTGCTGTTTCGCGCCGTTGCCGGGGCTGCCCGCCGGGTGCCACAGCTCAACGGATATTGGATCGACGACGAGTTCCGTCCTGCGTCCGCGGTTCATCTCGGCGTCGTGGTGTCGCTGCGCGGCGGGGGCATCATCGTGCCGACGATTCCCGACGCCGACACCTTGGACGCGGCGGGGATGATGGCCGCGATGCGATCGGTGGTGGAGCGCGCCCGATCCGGGCGGCTGCGTTCCTCGGACGCGACCGCGGCCACCATCACGGTCACCAACCTCGGCGATCTCGGCGTGGAGTCGGTGTTCGGCGTGATCGCCGTGCCGCAGGTCGCGATCGTCGGATTGGGCGCCGTCACCGACCGGCCGTGCGCTGTCGACGGTCTGCTCGGTGTGCGGCCGCACGTGACCGTCACCCTCTCGGCCGATCATCGCGCCAGCGACGGCGCGACCGGCGCCCGATTCCTGCACGCGGTCGCCGACCTGCTGCATCAACCCGAGGAGTTGTGAAGCCATGTCCACCACTGTTTCCCGGCAATCGGCCGACAGCGCGGTGCGCGCCGCACTGCGCGGATTCGCCACCGATGCCGAACTCACCGCACTCGAACCGGACGAGCCGCTGCGCACCACCCTGGAACTGGATTCGCTGGATTTCCTCACCTTCGTCGAACGGCTGTCGAGTCTGCGCGAGGAGCCGATCGCCGAGGCCGACTATCCACGACTGGCCACGATCCGCACCTGCGTCGACTTCCTCACCGGAAATCCCGAGACGGGAACCGGGGAACGATGAGCGCGCTGCGAATCATCCGCGGCAGCGCCAACCCACCGCTGGCCGACGCTGTGATCGCGCGCATCGGCGGGGACTCGCACGAGTGCTGCGATTCGCAGCCGACGTCCGGTGGTGAACGGCGTGTGGTCGTCGCCGACATCTCCGGAGACGATGTGTACATCGTGCAGCCGACGTCGCCACCGGTCGGCGAGCACATGGTCGAGTTGCTGCTGCTGCTCGACGCCTGCCGCCGCGCCGGCGCGGGCCGGATCACCGCGGTGATCCCGTACCTCGGTTATGCCCGTCAGGACCGTGGCACAGCGGGAGAGGCGATCGGCGCCAGGGTGGCGGCCGAGGCCATCGCCCATGCGGGCGCCGACCGGCTGGTCGTGGTCGACCCGCATACGCCCGCACTCGAGGCGATCTGCCCGGTGCCGGTCGAGATCCTGACGGCGGTGCCGCTGCTCGCGAGCGAACTGGAGCCGGCCATGATCGGCCGGGGTGTGGTCGTCGCGCCGGACCTGGGCGCCGGTGAGCGCGCCGAACATTTCGCCGCCGCCTTGCGCGCATCCGTCGCGGTGGTGCGTAAGCACCGGATGAGCGATACGAGCGTGCGCGCACTGGATCTGCTCGGCGAGGTCACCGGATGCCCGGTCGCCCTCGTCGACGACATGATCTGCACCGGGGCGACGATCGAGGCGGCCGCCCACCTGGTGCGCTACCAGGCCTCCGACATGCTCGTGGCGGCGACCCACGGCCCCTTGAGCGAAGGGGCGGCGGCGCGTCTGCACGAACTCGGACTGCGCCGGATCGTCGTGACCGACAGCGTCTTTCACGATGCGGAAGCCGGGAAGATCGAGGTGTGCTCGATCGCGCCGCTGCTCGCCGACACCATCATCCGGTTGCACGAGGATCGCCGCCGCGGGTGACCGGCGAGGTCCGCCGCGCACGATCCGCGCCGCCCCGGGGCAGGGGCGAAGGTCCCGAACGCGCGGGGACCGACGTCATCGAAAGGCGAGGCCCGTACCGGGCCGAACGTCCCGGACGGTGATCCGATTGGGCTCTTCCGGCGATGGCTTCCGATAGTGCCCGGCGACTGTGACGCAGACCACAATGAAAGTGTCGAAGGAACCGGCGACGACGAGGTCGCCGCATCGACAGGAGTCGGCCACAACGGTGTGGCGGGATTCGTCGGGGATGATCATTCGGGGGTGATCGGCAGTATCGGACAACGACCGATTCGCGGCTCCCGAACGAGGCGAGCCGCGAATCGCGTCGAGGGGAGCTGGTTGTCGCGCCGTGCAATACGGGTACCGCGGGGCGGTACCCGTGGGTCACCCGATGGTCTCGTCGGCCTTGCGATGCAGCCACTCCGACAGCGGTGCCGTCGGAGCGCCGACGGCATCCGCGACGGGGCCGGGGCCCGGAACCGTTTCCGCATGGGTGATCTCGTCGACGGTGAGCGCCAACGCCGTCACCGTCCGCTCCTCGGCCGCATCGGCGAATCCCCCGGTGATCACCGCGCGCCCGCCGTCGACGCGGATCGTCCACTGGCGGCGGCTGCCGGCGTAGTCGTCGAGCAGGGCACGCACCTTCGCCTCCACCGCGGCGTCGTCGCGCATCAGGGTGCGCAGCAGATCCCGGCGTGCCACGATGCCGACCAGAACTCCCGCCTCGACCACCGGCATCGACCGCAACCGCCGGGTGAGCATGCGCGCGGCAACGGTCGCGAGGTCGGTTCCGGGTCCGATCACCTCCGCGGGGGTGGTCATCGACGCCCCGACGGTCGCGTCCGGACTCGGCGCCGAGAGCGCGTCCGATTCCGACAGCATGCCCACGACGTGTCCGTCCTCGTCGACGACCGGAAGGGCGGCGAAGCCGCGCTCGGTGAGCTGGGAAATCGCCTGGGGCAGTGGGGTTTCCGCGTGGGCGGTGACCACGGGACGGCTGAGAATGTCGCGAGCGTACATGGCAGAACCTCCTGCATCGATCGTGGTTCGGGCCCGGAACACACGCCAGGGACCGTCGGCTCCCATCCCGGGACGAAGGTCCCGCATCGGGCGCGGTGCGAGATGTGGGCCGCGCGGGGAGATGTTGGCCGCGCGGGGGAGATGAGGACTTTCGGCCGCATCGCGGCATCGGCCGTCGTCTCTACCGTGAGGACAACGGCCGCGCACCTCGCGGGCCGTCGCACGGAAGGAACGGCGCCATGGCCCCCGATCACAGCTCTGACATCCGCCATTCCGCCGCGGCCGCGGTCGTGGTGGGTGTCGACGGTTCCGGGCACGCCGATCTCGCGGTGGACTGGGCCGCGGGGATGGCCGCGCAACGCGGGCGGGAACTGCGCATCGTGCACGCGCTGGACCTGAACCGGCTGCAGCTCGGTATCGGTTCGCTCGATTCTCCCGCGGCCGTCATGCTCGCCGCTGCTCGTGAGCGCGGCGCGTCGTTGGTCGAACGGTCGGCGCAGCGAGTCCGGGCGGTGCTGCCGGGGCTGCGGATCTCGACCGCGGTCGTCGACGGTGACCCCGCCAGGGCGCTGGTGAACGCCAGTGCATCGGCCTACGCGGTGGTGCTCGCGGCCCACGGCACGAACCGGCTGGCCGGCCACTTCGGGTCCACGGTGTCGGCGGTGGCCGCCCATGCGACCGGGCCGGTGCTGGTGGTGCGGACCGATCCGCGTGAGGAGAACCGCGTCCACACCGAGGGCCCCGTCGTGGTCGGCATCGACGGCGGGCCGGTGAGCGAGGCAGCCATCGGCGCGGCGTTCGAGGAGGCCGCCGAGCGTGGGGCCGAACTCGTCGCCGTGCACGTATGCCACGACGTCTACTACGGGCAGTTCGCCGACGATCCGCACATCCTGTATTCGGCTCGCGAGGTCGAGGTGCGGGAACGTGCCGTGCTGGCCGAACGGCTGGCGGGCTGGCAGGAGAAATATCCGGATGTCGCTGTGGCGCGCCGAGTGTCGCTGGCCGATCCCGGTGCGGTGCTGCTGGAGTCGTCGAAATCGGCGCAACTGCTGGTGGTCGGGAGCCGCGGCCGGGGCGCGGTGCTCGGCGCGCTGCTCGGCTCCACTTCCCATTCGCTGGTGCAGCACGCCTGGTGCCCGGTCATGGTGGTGCATCCGCAACCGTGACGCGCTCGCGCCACCGGTTCTTCGCCAGAGCAGCACTACCCGCCACGGGCCGCCTTTCGTCACTCGCGGCGGCTACCTTCGCATCTGCCGGTGACACGACGGAGCGCGCGAGACTGGACCCACCAGCTCGGCAGATCGCCGGCATGTTTCGGAACGGGCCACCACCATGAACGAATTCGGACCGCTGGATACGGGTTTCATGGAGCTGGAAGACAGCGACCGCCACGTCAACATCGCCATCGCCGCGATCGCGATCGTCGCCGGGCCGGTGCCCAGCCGAGAGCGGTTCGACGAGACCGTGACCCGGGCGCTGGGCCGCAACGACCGCTTGCACCAGCGGATGCGGCGCACGCCGCTGGACATCACGGCGCCCAGCTGGGAGGACGATCCGGATTTCCGATTGTCCCGCCACGTCCGATGGACGGCGCTGCCCGGCCCCCGCGACGAGCAGGCGTTACGCGAGCTGGTGGGGGAGGAGCTTGCCCGCCGCCTCGATCGCGAACATCCGCTGTGGCAGGTCGTCGTGGTCGACAATCTCGCCGAGGACCGCTGGGCGGTGATCGTCAAGGCGCACCACAGCATGGTCGACGGGATCGCCGGCATCACGGTGTTCGAAAGTCTCTGCGACGAAGAGCCGGAGTCGCCGTCCGAGCTGCCGATGCGGCCGCCGGACACCGCTGTGAGCTTGCGGGCCACGGCGGGGACCGTGATCCGATTGCCGTACACCGCTTCCCGTTTCGCTGTCCGCACGGCACGCGCGCTGGTGCCGGTGCTGCGCGATACCGTGGTCCCCACCTCGACGTCCTCGCTCAACGGCCCGCTGGGCCGCCGGCGCCGGTATGCGGTGGCGCGGACCTCGCTGTCGCAGCTGCACGAGGTCGGCGCCGCGTTCGACGCGACGGTCAACGACGTCGCGGTGTCCGCGCTCGCCGGAGCGTATCGACGCCTGCTGTGCGCGCGCGGCGAAGAACCCCAGCCGGATTCGGTACGGATCGTGATACCGGTGTCGATGCGCTCGGCCGAGGCGAAATATGCGATGGGCAACCGGGTCTCGGTCGTCATCGCCGCCTTGCCGGTCGATGTCGCCGATCCGGTGCACCGTCTGCAGACCGTGCACGAGCGCATTGCCCGCCATCGCGGGCGGGGGGAGGCGGAGGCGGAGGCATCGCTGCTGACGCTGGCCGGCCGGCTGCCCGCGGGTGTGGCGGCGTGGGCGTTCCGGCTGGCCACCCGCTTCCCGCAACGCGGCATCAGCGCGCTCGCGACCAACGTCCCCGGACCTCGCCACCGGCTGAGCATCGCGAGCGGCGAGGTCGAGCAGGTCTGGCCCGGGATACCGGTGGCCATGCGGCTACGCACCACGGTCGCGATGCTGAGCTACGCCGGTCAGTTCACCTTCGGGATCACCGGCGATTACGACACCACCCCCGATATCGAACTGATCCCGGCGGCGATCACCGACGAGATCGAGACGCTGCTTGCCCGCGCTCGCGCCACCGCCTGAACCGGCCGCACACGCTACGACGTGGCTCAACCCGAGCGGGCACCTCGGCCGCGCGGTCGGTATCCGGAGAGACGGAGCCGAGCACGGTCGATCACGCCCGGCCGTCGTGCGGCGCTGGGGACTCTGATGTCTCCTTCCGGCACCCGGCCGGGTTCGGTGACGTTCCTTGTACTCGACTGTGGGAGCTGCGCTCGAACCGGACACGGGACTTCGGTCACCACCGCAGCCGACCGGAATGCCCTACTCGGTGGTCCGCCGATCCCGTGAGATGGATCGTATGCCGATCGTCACGCTCACGATGAATCCCGCGATCGATAGTGCCGCCCGCGCCGACCGGGTCCTTCCGACCGACAAGATGCGGTGCAGCGCACCGCGTTTCGACCCGGGCGGCGGCGGCATCAATGTGGCTCGCACGGTCGCGGCACTCGGTGAGCCCGTCACCGCGATCTATCCCGCCGGTGGGCACACCGGAGTCTTCCTCGAGCAATTGGTGCGCTCGGCGAATATCCCCTCACACGCGGTGGCCACCGCCGAGGCGAGCCGGGAGAATCTGGCCGTGTTCGCCGACGACACCGGGGAGCAGTATCGATTCGTCTTCCCGGGGCCGCGGCTGACGCCGGCCGAACAGCACCGCTGCCTGGCGGCGGTGGAGCACTACGCGCCCGGCGCGGATTACGTCGTGGCCAGCGGCAGCCTTCCGCCCGGCGTCGCGTCCGACTACTATCAGATTCTCGCCGATGTGGCCGCAGCACAGGGTGTTCCGATGATTCTCGACACCTCCGGGGCCGCGCTGCGCGCGATCCGGCGCGGCGTCTTCCTCATCAAGCCGAGCGTGCGGGAGCTCACGCAGTTGGTCGGGCGCGCCCTGCCCGATCGCGACGCACAGGCCGCTGCGGCCCGCGAACTCGTGCACGCCTCGGTCGCCGAGGTCGTCGTCGTGTCGCTCGGCGCCGAGGGGGTACTGGCGGTCACGGCCGAGCGATCGCAGTGGTTCGCGCCGATACCGGTGCCGGTGCGCAGCGGGATCGGCGCGGGGGACGCGATGGTCGGCGGCATCACCGTCGGCTTGACGCGCGGCTACGACCTCGACGACGCGATCCGATTGGGTATCGCCGCGGCGACCGCTGCCCTGACCACCTCGGGCACCGCTCCCGGGCTGCGCTCGCGGATCGAGCAGCTGTACGAGGACCAGACGCGGGCCGCGGCGCCGGTAGGCGAAATGGGCTGACCGGAGCCGGCGGCCGCCTACGACGTGCCGATCTGCAGGAGGACGTGGACGACGTCGTCGTCGCGATGGGCCGACATCGGCAGGTCGATGTCCATCAGCAACTGCATCATCTTCGAATTCGTGGCCAGGATGTCGCCCGCGAGCCGGCTGATGCCGTGCCGTCGTGCGTCCTCGGCCAGCCGCGTGAGCAGTGCGGTGCCGATACCGGACTGCTGGTCCTCGTGGGCGACCACCATGGCCACCTCGGCGCAGTCGGTGTCGGGCAGCACGACGTAATTCGCCACACCGATGAGCCGACCGCCCGAGAAGGCACCGAAGGCGCAGTGCTTCGGGTCGTTCAGCGAGATGGCCGCGGCCAGATGTTCGAGATGTTGCGGCCGCGCGCCGAAGAACCGGTAGTAGCCGTCGCGCTGATCGAGCGTCGCGTGCAGATCCCGGACCGCGTCGCAGTCGCCGGGGCTGAGACGGCGGTAGGTGACGTCGGTGAGGTCGACGGTCGGCTCCGCGGTCACGAGTGCTCCCGTTCCATCCTGTGCCGATAACTGCGCAGCGCGGCTGCGGCGGTATCGTCCTCCGGTGCGGTGGTGTCCAGTACCACCGCACCCGGCCACGGGTCGCGATCGGTGGCCATGGCCGCCGCGACGGCGGGTGTGGCGTCGGATTCGGATCCGCTGCGTGCCCTGATGCGTGCGGCGGCGACGGAAGCCGGTGCGCTACAACAGAGTTCGATGAGATCGGCCGCGGTGTCGGTCGCGAGCCGAGACGCTCGGCGTCGCTGCGCGTCATCGATCCAGCTGGCGTCGAGAACGACCGACCGGCCGGCGGCGAGCAGAGTCTGCGCCTCGGCGCACATGACGGCGTAGACGTGATCGCGGGCGGCGGGGCTGTAGGCGCCGTGGTCGTACTCGCCGATCGCACCGTCCAGCACGCCCTCGGTGCGCGCAACGGCGCGAATGTGGTCGCTGGACAACAGAATCGCGCCGGTCGCCGCGGCCAGGCGGCGGGCGATCGTCGATTTGCCGGTCCCCGGCAGGCCACCGACCAGCACCAGGCGCACCGCGCCGGCGGCGAGGTGCCGCAGGGCGACCTCGACGTGCCGGACCGCACTCGGCGCGGCGTGCCGCTCGCCCTGGCGCCATCGCACGCAGTCGACCTTCGCACGCACCGCCGCCCGGTAGGCGATGTAGTGGTGGTACAGCGAGTCCGGCGCCGGGTCGCCGGTCGTCGCGAGGTACTCGTCGACGACCGCCCGGCTGAGATCCGGGTACCCGAGGCGTTCCAGATCCATGGCCAGGAAGCAGATGTCGTCGAGCCGATCGACGTGGCGGAGTTCGTCGTCGAAGTCGAGGCAGTCGATGACCCGTACCCCGTCGTCGGTGACGAAGATGTCGTCGGCGCGCAAATCTCCGTGACCGTCGACGATACGCCCGGTGGCGATGCGCTTGTCGAACAGCGCCTTCCGTCCGTCGAGGTAGCGCATGGCCAGTTCGGTCAGCTCTCGCACCGCGGCCGATTCGATCGGGGGATGGGTCATCCCGGACAGCAACGACATCCAGCGCTCGCGGACCGCCGTCACCCTCGCCGCGCGATCGATCGCCGCTCCGGCCGGCGCCCGGTCGTGCCAGGCCGCCACGTCGCGTACCAGTACCGAGAGGATGTCGCGGGCGGCGGGCGGGTCGTCGAGGCGCCGCGACAACCGGGTGGCGTCGGGGAGCCGGCGCATCAGCAGCACCGGTTCGTCCGCATCCGTCGTCGGATCGGACAGGTGTCCGATGCCGAGATAGACATCGGGAGCAAACCGCCGATTGAGTTCGAGTTCGCGGATGCACGCCGCTTCGCGCGCGGCCCGCGTGGAGAAGTCGAGAAAGTCGGTCCGCACCGGCTTCTTGACCTTGTAGGCCCGGTCTCCGTACAGCACGACTACTGCCGAATGAGTTTCGGCGAGCGCGGCGAAGGGGTCGTTCGTCTCCATCGGTACCAGCGTCGCCGATGATCCGCGAATTCGTGATGGACCAAAGTCACCGGAATGTGGACCATGCGGCCCGTGGTGCGTCGATGTGCGCGGTGCCGGTGACAGGGATGCCGGAAACCGGGGACCGTCAAGGACTTTCGAATCTGCCGGGCGGGCGGGGCCGCGATCCAGGATCGAATCACGGACTTCGACCAGTGAGGCGACCCATCATGACCATCGACCAACCGGCACTGCGCCCGCTCTCGCGACAGACGACGCTGTGGCGCCGGTGGGTGGCGGCCGTGACGGTCGGGGAATTCCTCGGCTTTCTCGCCCCGGCAACCGCCGCCGCGGCGACCGCTCATGCCGGTGCCGGTGTCACGGCCGCCGCGATGCTGTCCGCTGGTGCGGTGGAAGGGGCGGTCCTGGGCGCGTTCCAGTCCTCCGTGCTGCGCTCCGCACTGCCGCACTGGCGCACGGCGCCCTGGATCGGGGTCACGGCGGCGGCCGCGGTCGTGGCGTGGATGCTGGGGATGGTGCCGATGCTCCTCGGCGAGCAGGTCGCACGGTGGCCGCTGTGGGTGCAGATTCCGGCTGTGGTGGCCGCGGGTTTGGTCGTGGTGTTCTCCCTGGGCGTCGCGCAGTGGACGGTGTTGCGCCACTACAGCGAGCGGGCGGCGTTGTGGCCCTGGGGCAACGCCATCGGCTGGATCGCCGGGCTGTGCGCGTTCACCGCGGTGTCCACTCCGTGGTGGCAGCCCGGGCAGTCGGCGGCGCAGATCGCCGCGATCGGGGCAGTGGGCGGGCTCGCCATGGCGGTCGCCGTCGCGGTGGTCACCGGGGTCTTTCTGGTCCGCACCATCGGGGAGGGCGGGGGTCTCGCACAGGGGTGAGGACATCGCTCACCCGGTCATGGTCGCGCGCGGGCGGCCGCGGATTCGCGGAAATGGGTGCCGAACCAGTCGCGGGCCAGTTCGGCTACCGCCTCCAGCGCGCCGGGCTCGGCGAACAGATGGGTGGCGCCGGGCACGATCTCGACGCGTGTCTCGCACGTCATCGCTCGCTGGGCGTACCGGTTCAATTCGATTACCGTCGGGTCGTTTCCGCCCACGATCAACAGGGTCGGCGCCCGCACGGCGGTCAGATAGAGGTCGGCGAGGTCGGGTCGGCCGCCGCGGGAGACGACGGCGGCGATGCCCAGTTCCGGCGCGGCGGCCGCCCGCAGCGCGGCGGCGGCCCCGGTGCTGGCGCCGAAGTATCCGATCGGACGGTCGTCGGCGTAGCGCAGCGCGGTGAGCCACCGCGTGACACCCGCCAGCCGATTCGCCAGCAGGCCGATATCGAAGACGTTGGCGCGGTCGAGCTCTTCGGCGGGGGTGAGCAGATCGAACAGCAGCGTTCCGAGTCCGGCCCGCTGCAGGACGGTGGCGACGAACCGGTTGCGCGGACTATGGCGGCTGCTGCCGCTGCCGTGGGCGAAGACGACCACGCCCGTCGCGGCTTCCGGAACCGTCAGGTGGCCGCTCAGTTCGGCCTTCCCGACGGTGATGGCGACCTCGTCGTCGACCAGCGGCGGATCGCCGGACTCGGCCACGCCGGGTCGTTCGCGGGCGGCGACCGCCGCCCGGGCGAGCAGATCGACGACTTCGGCGTCGCTCGTCTGACCGAAGTGCCGGTACCACTGGCCGACCGCGTCGAAGAGCAGCGGCGTTCTCAGGCAGACGATGTCGTCGGTTTCCGGCCGCAGCGACGCCAATGCCTCGCGTGCGGCGACGGGCGTCGCGAGGACGATACGGGCGGCGCCGCGGGCACGGGCCACGCGGCAGGCGGCGCGGGCGGTGGCCCCCGTCGCGATGCCGTCGTCGACCAGCACCACGGTCCGGCCACGCAGCGGCGGTCCGTCGCGGCCCTGCCGGTACATGTCGACGCGACGCGCCAGTTCCGCGCGTTCGTGCTTCTCCACCGCATCGATGTCGTCCTCGGACAGTCCGGTGCGGCGCACGACCAGAGTGTTGAGTACGCGAGTGTCGTCCTCACCGACCGCGCCGAAAGCGAGTTCGGGCTGATAGGGGACACCCAGCTTGCGGATCACCAGCACGTCCAGCGGTGCGCGCAATGCCCGCGCCACTTCGAAGGCGACCGGTACTCCGCCACGCGGCAGGCCCAGGACGACGACATCGGTATCACGCAGGGTCATCAGACGCGTCGCGAGCTTGCTGCCCGCCTCGACGCGATCACGAAACACCATCGAATGCCTCCTGCCGGGTCCTTGCGAAACCCGCGGGCAGCACGGCATGCCGGCTCGGCGCGGCCCACGTCCTAGCGCTGCGGCGACCACTGGACCTCGGCGCTGAGTCCGAGCAGGGCGTTACCGAGTTCACCGACCGGGTCGCCGGGGTGCTCATCGGTCCCATACGGCAACTATCCGCGTTCGCTAGCTTCGCCGAATCGTGCCGAAGGCTCCGATGCGTGGGACGTTGGTCAATTTCTTCGCCCGAACGCGAATCCCTGCCGCTCAGGGGCGGGGCAGCGTGCCGATGGGGGTGCGGTCGGGCATAGCGGTATGGGCGGCGCGGGCCAGCGGTCGCAGCAGTTCGGCGAGGCGTTCGGTCGCCGCGGACCCGATCTCCCGCCACGGCCGCGCGGCCAAATCGTCGGTGCGCCTTTCGATCTCGTCGAATTCGGCACGACCGGCCGAGGTGGGCCGTCCGTCGGCGTCGAGCCAGCCCCGCTCGGTCAGGCCCGCGATCGCGCGATCCCAGTCCTCGTCGTCCCAGCCGCGAGCCGGTTGCAGGACGTCGCGTCCGGAATCGGTGGCGGCGCGCCAGGCCAGACTCTGACATCCGGTCAGTCCGGCGGTGGTCAGCGCCGCGACATGGCCGTCGCCTCGGTGCTCGCGCAGCACCGTGCAGGCATGCCACAGGACCGACAGCGGGTCGCCGGGCCAGTGCAGGTCGGCATTGGCGGCGGCGAGGGGTTTGCCTTCGAGTTCCACCGCTGTCGCGGCCCGCCGGGCCAGTTCGGCCGCCTCGGCATACTCCTCGTGGGTTCCGCCGAGCCGGATCAGCGCGGCGCGGGCACCGGCGGAGCGGGCCGCGAGTACTCGCTGCGGCGTCGCCAGCTCCCACACGCCCGGGAGCGCCCGGGCCACCATGGCGGGGGAGAAGCCGAAGAAGGCCGCCGTCACCACGCCGGGACCGACCGGCCCGAAGGGCGCCGATCGACCGCCGAAATAACCGCGCCAGAAGCCGCGCAGACCTGCCTGCTCGAATTCGGCCCGGCATTCCGGAGCGAAATAGGTCACCGCGTGGATCGGCTCGAACACCGCCCACATCTCGCGTGCTGAAATCACCGACACCCCTTGTCTGTTCACATCCTCCGGCAAGTGGATCACCTCGATCCTAGGTCCCTCCGGAAACCCCGCTACCGCGCCACCGGCATCGCGGTCAGCTCGGGATGAGGGCGAGCCCGACCACGCCGAGGACGTACACGACGAGCACGGTCAGCGAATCCGGGCCCCATCCGCAACCATGGCGGCGGGGACGGAACACCAGACCGGTCATGAGGACGAGGGTGAGTACGCCGCCGAGAGCGGTGAGGTAGATATCGGTGTTGTGGGCCTGGGGAAGCAATCGACGAGCCCGACAGCGACGTCGCGAGCAGGAACAGCACGGGGAGCAACGCGTTTCCGCCGAAGATCTCGCCCCACGGGGCCGCGGTTCGGCGAACGATGTCGTGCAGCTCACTGTGGCGCGCAGCGGTCGTCAGCGTGCCCGCTTCGCGTCGAAAGATGCTGTATGAGACGTGGTTTCGTAAGGAATCGCACGAACGGGTGCGCTGACGGTGTAGTGCGGTCGTGAGCGGGTAGCCGCTGAAAGTGCGTAATCGACGGGGCGGTGGCACCGGGCGGCGAGACGCCGGGTCCGGAACCGGTCGCCGATGTGGATCAAGGAGGGTTGATGCGGACGGTGACGTCCATGCGGCAGGAGAATCTCGCCGGGCGCGGCTTGTTCTCACGGAACTGGAAGAGGGTGATCCCCCGTGACCACGTTTGACCTGGAGCCGGTAGCCCCGGTGAATCACGCGAAGCCGAGTCTGCGCAGCCGGATGCTGATCGCCGGAATGCGAATGACCCACGCGGACAAGACCTTTGCCGACGCGCATGCGCTGCGGGAGAGCATCCGTAAGAGCCAGCGGCCCGACCGCGACCGCCCGCCGGCCGAATTGCACACCCATTACTGGGTGACGCGCCGCACCATGCGGGGCCGGCCGGTATACACCATCCGGCCACTCGAGGGCGGCACCTCGCGCCACGTGCTCTACCTGCACGGTGGCGCCTACGTGCACCAGATCCAGCACGACCACTGGAAGTTCCTGGCGCGACTGGTCGACCGGACCGGATGCACGGTCACCGTGCCGCTCTACCCCCTGGCTCCCGCACACCACGGTGACGACACGGTGGCCATGGTGCGCGCCGTGCACGACGAGGTATTCGCGCACACCGCCTGGGAGAACAAGGTGTTCATGGGTGATTCCGCCGGTGCCGCGCTGGCGCTGGTGCTGGCGCGCGAGCTCGGCGCGGCGGAGGCGGTTACGCCCAAGGAGGTCGTGATGATCTCACCGTGGCTCGACGTCACCATGACCGATCCCATGGCCCGAGCCCTCGAGCCGTGCGATCCCTATCTCGGCGTCGCGGGACTGGCCGAGGCCGGTCGCCTGTACGCGGGCGACCTCGACCGTCGCGATCCGATGATCAGCCCTTTGAACGCGCCCGCCACGGCGCCCGGGCGCCTCAGCCTGTTCATCGGCACCCGCGACATCCTGCTGGCCGACGCCCGGCGCTTCCGGGCGCGGTGCGTGCGTGAGGATGTCGAACTCGCCTACTTCGAATACCCGGGGATGTTCCACGCGTGGCATCTCTCGGATGTTCCGGAGGCTCGGCACGCGATGCGTCAGCTGGTGCGGATCGTGCAACGCCCGGCGCCCCGGCCGGAGGCCGAGGAGGGCTAGGTCTGTCTCGTCGGTGCTGGGCACTCACCGTCGGCGCGCGGTGCCGACGACCAAGGGCACGATGGTCGGTACCACTGTCGGCATCCGGGTGTGTTCGATGACCTCGATATCGAAATCCGCTGCCGCGAGCAGGCTTTCGAAGTCGCGATTGGCGTGGCAGCCGTCCGCGAGGCGTCGTTGCAGCGGGGTGAGCAGGTCCTGGACGCCGGCGCGCAGGCCGGTTCCCCGGACGTGTTCGTGGAACAGGAACCGGCCGCCGGGACGCAGCACACGATGGACCTCGCGTAGCGCCCGGGCCGGATCACGCACTGAGCAGAAGACCAGGGAGGCGGTCACGGTGTCGAAACTGGCCGCCGGGAAGTCCAGCCGGTGCGCGTCGCCGTCCACGACGGTGACGGGTGCGGTGAGGGCGTCGGCGCGGGCTGTCAAGCGGGCGCGCAGCGCCGGATTCGGTTCGAGCAGGACGAGTTCGTCCAGGCCGTCCGGATAGTGCGGGACGGACAGGCCGTCGCCGGCCCCGATTTCGAGGGTGCGACCGGATGCGTGGGTGAGCTGGGTGCGGCGCAGATCGGCCTGTCCGGCCCGATCGACGCGGGCCATGAAGCCCGGATACCAGCTGGCGAAGAATCGTTCGCCGAAAGTTGCGGTGGTCATGGTGAACGAGTGTGGCCGGTGGCGGCCCTTCGCGTCATGGCCGTTTCGGGCCATAATCGATCCCGGATGATGCGCCGGCCTCGACGGCCGCCGCGCGAGAGGTGGCAGCATGGTGCGCACCGAGGATCAGGTGATCCACCGGGTGCGGACAGTCGGCGGCGAGGTCGCCTGTTCGGTGGTCGGCAGCGGTCCCGCGTTGCTGATCGGCGGGTGGTGGTGCAGCCACCTGATCCTCAACTGGAAGGATCCGCTGTTCCGCGCCTTCGTGTCTCGGCTGGCGACTCGGTTCACCGTCATCCGGTACGACCAGCCGGGCCGAGGACTGTCCGAGGCGGGGGTGCCGGTCGACCCGGACGGCGAAATCGCCGTGACCGCCGACATCGTCGATGCGCTGGGGTTCGAGCGGGTGGCCGTGCTGGGCGCGTCGTCGGGCTCGGCGGTCGCCGCGGGACTCGCGGCCCGGCTGCCTCGCCGGGTGCATCGACTCGTCCTCTACGGATCGTTCGCCCGGGGCGTGGACATCGCACCGGACGGTGCGCGCCGAGCGCTGCTGGATGCGATCTCCGCGCACTGGGGCCTCGGCTCCCGATTGCTGGCCGATGTGTTCGTACCCGGCGCCGACAGCGCCGAACGCGAACGGTTCGCCCGATTCCAGCGGCTGTCCGCGACGGCGGAACAGGCCGCCCGATCCTTGGCCGCCACCTACGAACTCGACGCCACCGAGTACCTGGCGGCTGTCACCGTCCCGACCACCGTGCTGCATCGCAGGGACGATCGCGCGGTGCCTTTCGCGCTCGGCCTCGACGTCGCCCGCCGGGTGCCACGCGCGACCTTCGTGGAACTGTACGGCGAGGACCATTTCCCGTGGCGCGGTGATGCGACCGCGGTCGCCGATGCGATTTTGCGCGGGCTGGGATATCCGGTCCGGTCTCAGCCGGTACCGCCGGGGCCCGAGGCGGTGACCGAGCGTGAGCGCGAAATTCTGCGCCTGGTCGCCGAGGGGCTCACCGACGCGCAGATCGGCGAGCGGCTGACCCTCAGTCCACACACCGTGCACCGGCACGTCGCGAACGCGCGCACCAAGCTCGGCGTCCGCTCCCGCGCCGCCGCCTCGGCGGCCATCCGAACGGATCGCCCGGACCGGACATCCTGACCCGGCCGACCCGGGTTCGTCGCGGCGACACCGGGTAGCCCGACAGTGCCGGCCGATCGGACGGCATCGAACGACAGTGGGGAAGGAGACTCGAGATGGTCAGCTATCCACAGAGCACCGCAGTGGACCGGCCCACCGGGCAGGAGGCCCGCCACGGCGGCCCGGGTGGTGCGTCGGTTGTGACGATCGACGGATTGGTCCTGCTGGCGGGACTGTTCACGGCCATCACGCCGTGGGTGATCAACGACTTCTCCGTCGCGCCGAAGTTGGTCATGCAGAACCTGATCCTCGGCATCGCCGTGGCCGTGATCGGCCTGGTGATCACCGCGATGCCGGCGCACGGCTACGGGCTGAGCTGGGTCCTGATCCCGATCGGCATCTGGCAGATCATCAGCCCGTGGGTCGTGGGTGAGCGCCCCACGGGCGTGCTCTGGACAAATGTGGTGATGGGGGCGATCGTCACCGTGCTGGGTCTGGCGGCAGCCGGGTTGCTGGTGACCGCGGCCGTCAGCGTGCGGCGACCGCACGCCGCGGCGGCGCACCAGTGATTCGCTACTCGGCGCGGACGCGTTGCGCGAGCCAGGCGCCCGGCCGGCGGCGGCGCCGACCCTCGCGGCGGTGCGCACGGTCGTGCCGCTGCCCGCGGATGATCGGCGGGCAATTGTTCGTCGCCTCCGACAAGCGCGGCGGATAGCAGGCACCGCCCGATTCGCCGCGCTACGGCTGCGCGACCGCGTCCTCGGGTGTGCGCCACACCCCGTCGCGCAGCGTGTCCAGAATGCGGGTCAGCAGTCGTGATACATGCATCTGCGACACCCCGAAGTGCTCGGCGATCTCCGATTGCGTCTTCGATTCGAAGAATCGCAGGATGAGGATGTCGCGGTCGCGCTGCGGCAGATCGGCGATCAGCGGCCGGACCGCGGCGGCCTGTTCGAGCAGTTCGTAGCAGGGCTCGTCGACACCCAGCGCGACGGCCGCCGTGGATGGCATGTCGTCGCGTTCGGTGCGCGCGGCGTCGAGGGAATCGCACTGGTAGACGTTGGCGGCGACGAGCGCCTGGGTGATGTCGATGATGTCGACCTCCAGCTCGGCGGCCAGCTCCCGGGCGTTGGGCGCCCGGCCCAGGCGCTGAGTGAGAGGATCGCCGGCCTTCACGATTCGGTGGCGCAGTTCCTTGTAGCGGCGGGGTACGCGGGCCGCCCAGGTGTGGTCGCGGAAGTGCTTGCGCACCTCGCCCATGATCGTGGGAACGGCGAAGCCGAGGAACGGCGCGCCACGTCCCGGGTCGAAGCGGTCCACCGCGAGTACCAGGCCCATGCGGGCGGTCTGCAGCAGATCGTCGTAGGCCTCGCCGCGGTTGAGGTAGCGGCGTGCGATGTGCTCGGCCAGGGGCAAACACAATTCGATGATGTGTTCGCGCAGTGCCCGCCGGTGCGGGTCGGTGGCGTCGAGGTCGGCGAGTTTGTCGAACCACGGTTCGATGTTGTCGTAGCTGTCGCTACGAGACCGGGCGCCTCCGGTCCGGTGGGTTCGTGCGGGATGTGTCATTCGGGCCACTCCGTTTCCGTCGTATGCGACGACATGGAGCGAGCACCTCGATCACGCAAGCTCATCGGTGCTGTGCCTGCGTACGGATGTTCGCATTCGGCTACCGTTCGCCTCGGCCTGCGCCGGAGTTTCGAAACAGGTTGGCGCGCAACGCATCTACGTGGTGCACAATCGAACGCTGGGGGCGGGCGGATGCGCGCCGTTCGCGTACCGAACCGATCCTACGGACCCTCCGGTTTCATCGGTCGAGAACCGGAAAGGATCCGGTATCGGTTGGGCTACGGATCGGACGCCACCGGGCATCGCCTCGGCACGACCGTTCAACCAACACTGCCGGCAGGGCATCGGCGCAGGTGAGAGGCGCTGCCCGGGGGAGTAGGCTGCGACCATGGTCGCCAGCGGGCAGGATGACGGCGTCGAGCGGGTGGTGGGCGCCGGTGATCCGCAAGGCGTCGGCCGGTTCCGATTCTGGTTCGCCGAACAACGGTGGGAATGGTCGGACGAGGTGGCCCGCATGCACGGTTACGCCCCCGGCCAGCTCGAGCCGACCACCGAGCTATTGCTCGCGCACAAGCATCCCGACGACCGCGACCGGGTCGAGGCCACCATCGTCACCTCGGTGGAGGATCACGCACCGTTCTCCAGCAGGCACCGCATCGTCGACACCGGCGGCACGGTCCGCGACGTGCTGGTGGTGTCGGAGCCGATGCTCGACGCGTCGGGTCAGGTGATCGGCACGCAGGGCTACTACGTCGACCTCACCGAATCGGTCGACCGGGAGCGCCGGCTACTGCGCGAGGAGGAGTTGCCCGCCGTTATCGAGCGCCGGGCGGCGATCGAACAGGCCAAGGGAATACTGATGTTCGTCTACCGGATCTCGGCGGAGCAGGCGTTCCGGGTCCTGGCATGGCGATCCCAGGAAACCAACGTCAAGTTGCAGGAATTGGCCGCGCACCTCGTCGGTGACCTGGACAGCATGCCCCCGGTGCCCGCACCGACGCGGACCCGTCTCGATCATCTCCTGCTGACGCTCCACCGTCGGGATATGGACGAGCAGTAGCGCGTGCGTCCGGGCCCGCTCGGGCGGTCGGTTCGGCGTGGTTCGTCGGGGTGTGCACGATGTCGCAGTACGTGGACCTGTCGGCCGCTTCGAGTTCGGCCGGTCGCCGGCCATGTCGGCATGCCGGAACCGCGCGCGCGACGGATCGTTCGCGGCGGCCGCGACGAATTCCGCGCAGCCGCGTACGTGTTCGATCGAACGGGCAGGCCCGATGTGGTCGAGGTCGTTGTAGCCGAGAATGGTCAGGACTGCTCCCGCGCCTGGCTCCGGCGAGTCGGTGATCAGACGGGATAACCGGATTCCGGTGGGCGCGGGGCATTTTCGGGCTCCCGCGGTCCCTGGTCCAGGCGGAACGGCGGGTACTCGTCGCGCATCAGCGACACGTAGGCCCGGACTCGCAGCGTCCACCGATTCATTCCGAGTACGAAGGCGAACAGGCCGTTCGGATAGCGGCCGGTGAACAGCAGCGCGATCGCTGCGATCAGTACCAGGATGCCCAGCAGCGGAATCCAGATGACGGCGGTCCCCTCGTCGTCGCCGCCCCAGTACCGCGAGCTGCCGACGAACGCCCAGACGATCAGATACTGCGGGATCGCCAGCAACCACCATTTGATGAGGACCAGACCCCGGTGCAGCCGCTCGGGATAGTCGACCTCGAGGTCGGCCGGATAGTTCTCGTCAGGCCGCAGACTGAACGGCGGGTACCGGTCGGTGCCGAGTGCCGAGAGCGCGTAGAAGCGCACGCGCCACGACCAGCGCAGGACACCGACATTGAAATCGAACAGGCCGCGCGGATACCGGCCGGTGATCAGGATGGCGAAGAACGCGATGACCGTCACCACCGCATAGGCGATATGCAGGAAGAACAGCACGATGTAGTGCGGGATCGCCAGAATCCACTTGACGATCCACTGCCAGCGCGACAGCGCGGGATCCAGATCGCCGCGCACGCGGACCGGGTAGGGAGATGCCTCGGGTTGCATGTCACGCTCCTCTCGGCGGTCGCGGCCCAGCCGAGCCGCGTCGGATGTGCACGATTGTTTCGCATTCACGCTGCGCGCAGGGCATATTCGGGCCGGTGCGCGTCACCGAGCACGAACGCGCGGCCGAGCCGGGGAATACCCGGAGGCGAGGGTGAGGTTCGGCCTCGTATGAAGATCGGAGTCAACACCTTCCTGACCGATGAGGGCATCGGTCCCCGGGTTCTGGGACCGGCGCTCGAGGAGCGCGGATTCGAATCGCTGTTCCTCGCCGAACATTCCCACATTCCGGCGGGCCGGGAAACGCCGTACCCGGGGGGCGGCGAGCTCCCGCGTGTGTACTACCGCACCTTCGATCCGTTCGTGGCGCTCGCCGCGGTGGCGGTCGTGACCGAACGCCTGGTGCTCGGCACCGGTGTCACCCTGCTGATCCAGCGCGATCCGATCCACACTGCCAAGGAGGTGGCCACCCTCGACCATCTCTCCGGTGGGCGGGTGGTCTTCGGCGTCGGCGTCGGCTGGAACCGCGAGGAGATGGCCGACCACGGCACCGACCCGCGGACCCGCGGAGCCCGGCTCGACGAGCAGCTTGACGCGATCCGGGCGATCTGGACCCAGGATCTGGCCGAATACCACGGCCGCTTCGTCGATTTCGATCCGATCTTCGCCTGGCCGAAGCCGGTGCAGCGTCCGCATCCGCCGATCTTCGTCGGCGGTGGCGAGGCCGCGGCCCGGCGTGCGGTGCGCCTCGGGATCGGCTGGGTGCCCCACGGCGTGTCCGACCCGGCGCAGGTGCCGAACCAACTGGCAGCAGTCGGCGACAGCGACATCCCGATCGCGATCACGCCGGTCGCGCCCGATCCCGCGCTGCTGGACGCTTATGCCGAGGCCGGTGTCCAGCGGGTGACCCTGGCACTGCCGACCCTGCCGGAATCGGAATCGCTGCGCGCTCTCGACGAATTCGCGGCGGTCGCGCAGCGCTACCGCGACTGAATTCGCGTCGCGCCGCGTGCGCCGTGTCGACCCCGCGCTCCGGTCGGCCGGCGCACGAATCGGGCAGTGTCGTAGCGCTACGCCATCGACCCTGCGCAGTTCGGTCGAGTTATTCGAATGTGCTGTGCCGCAGCATCGTTCGCTTGGCAGCCGAACAGCCGGGCGCGGGGCCCCGCGGCGATTGCCTGGAGCAGGCGGTGGTCCGCGAGGAGATGTGGGCCCATCACGAGCCCGGTCACCGGTTCCGGTGCCGCCCGGCGGATCGAATGTCAGCAACTGTCCTCACCTAGGATCGGATCATGAGTCGATGGGAACCCAATGGGCGCGGACGTCTCGCCCAGGCGGCCCTCGAGCTGTACTCCGAGCGCGGGTTCGACGAGACCACGGTGGCCGAGATCGCGGAGCGGGCGGGCCTCACCGAACGCACCTTCTTCCGGCATTTCTCCGATAAGCGGGAGGTGCTCTTCGGCGGTCAGGACCTGCTGTGCAGCGCGATCGCGGAATCGGTGGCCGCCGCGCCCGCGGATGCGGACCCGATGGCGACGGCGATCGCCGCGATCCGAGCGGCCGGCGCGCAGATTCCCGACCTGCCGGCGTGGCAGCTGCGGCGGCGGGCGGTCATCGCGGCCAACCCCGCGCTCCAGGAGCGGGAACTCAGGAAAATGGCCGTCCTGGGTGGCGAACTCGCCGACGCGCTGCGGACCGCGGGTGTCTCGGAGGGGCCCGCGACCCTCTGCGCCCGAGTCGCGGTGACCGTCTTCGGGATCGCCTTCGATCGGTGGGTCGACGATTCCTCCACGCGCGAATTGTCACGCGTTATAGCCGAGGTATACGCCGAGCTCAGGGGCGCCGTGAGCGCCGGCCGGGGCGGTCTCGGAGGAGAAGCGGACGGCTGACCCGGGGTGACGGAAGGCACACGATGTGCATAAGGTGACGGGGAACGACACGTCCAGCCCGACCGATGGAGAACGACGTTGAAGACCAGACTGGGCTGCCCCTGCGGTGAACAGATCGTCGGCACCGACGAAGACGATCTCGTCGAGAAGACGCAGAAGCATCTGGCCGAGAACCACCCCGGCCACGACTACTCGCGCGACGAGATCCTCTTCCTCGCCTACTGATTCTCCGTACCGGCTGATTCTCCGTACCGGCGGCCGGATAACGCCTCGGCGCGTAGTTCGCCCAGCCGGTCTCCGGCCAGTTGAACCACCCCGCCGAGGCGGCGGTACCGCCGTCGGGATGCGGGGTCGTTCCCGTCGGATAGGCCGACAACGCCGGGCGAACTGTTCGACCGCGGCCTTCGCCGCCGAATACACGGCGAAACCCAGTGCGGCCCGGTGTGCCTCGATCGTGGTGATGCCGACGATGCTGTCGCCGCAACCGGCCCGACTCGGGTGGTGGCCACAGACTGCCGAAGCATCGACGCCGTCGTCATCGAACACTGTCTGGCGCAGCGATTTCCGTGCTGAGAAGGGCTGAGAAGGGCTGAGAAGGTAGCCACATGGCGGACGGCTGGGACGAAGACGAGTACGTCGAGCTGCCGGCGCGGGAACGTCGGCGCTACAGGTTCCGCCTCGCCGGCTTGCGGCTGTCGATCAGCCTGCGGAATCGGATATGCATCGGAAGCACTAGGCTGGGTGCCGGGGTGGTTGATCGCCCGGTGTCACCAGGGTTTTCGGAGGGGTCTTGATTCAATGTCGGCGGATCGGCGGGACCATCGTCGCGTTGCTGGTCGTTGTTTGTTCGGTGTCGGGTTGTGGGTCCGATTCCTCGGTGCCACCGATCGGCGACATCACGACCGTGGATCCCTGCGGATTCATCGCACCCGACGCATTCGCCGACCTGAAGACCGTCGAGACCGCGATCACCGTCGAACCGTCCAACTTCGTCAAATGCAACCTCAGCCTGCCGCTCGCGGGCAATGATTCGGGACGAATAGCGGTCTGGACGACCCTCGGCGCCCATACGGCCGATCTCGCCTCATCGGATGCGGTGTCGACCGTCCGCGGGCCGATACGCGTCACCACTGGCACATCTCGGAATGGCACTCGGTGTGATGCGACGGCCCGTCTGGATAACGGCCAAGGAATTCTGCTGCACGCCGAAGCCGAGCGATACGACAAGCGGCCCGCCGATGTCGATCCGTGCCCAGCGCGCGATCGTGCGATCGAGTCCATCGTCACCACGATGAAGAACGGAATGTATACGCGCATAGCCTATCCGAGCGACTCGCTGCACGGATACAACCTGTGCGGCTCGATATCCCTGCCGGAGGTCGAGTCCGCGGTGAACCTGACCGGCCTCGCCGACAAATCGGCACCTGCCGAACAGGACTGTCAGTGGCGCACCGACGGTGCGTCGGACATGTCTCCCGGAGCGATGGTGTCGGTCATGCTCGACGACCCGAAGATCTTCCTGGGTGAACGATCCGCCATCAACGGGTTCCCGGCACGGGTATGGGATATCAGCCAGAGCGGCGGGCCCGGCCGTTGCGTCGTGACGACAACGACGAAACGCTGGAATCCTTGGCCCGGCCAACATCATTCGAATGCGACCGCGTTTGCCGAGCTGCTCTACACCCAGGTCATTCTCCCCGATCAGACGGAACCTGGACAAGCGTGCCGAGCCGCGACGGCGGTCACGACGCAGGTGCTGTCCCATCGGGCTCCGAACTAGCGCCGCGGCAGTTCACTCGCCGAGCGAGGACAGGGCCGAATTTCGTCGTAGTCCACGACAATGCCATGCTGTTCGAGTCTGGTCGCGCTGGACCGGTCCGCCCACACGGTGCGGGCCGCCTACGAGTCTGTGGCGCAACAGATTTCGGGTGCGCACCAGCTGGTCACCAATACCGGGGGAAATACGAGCACCGTGGTCGGCATGTCGATGGCGCCGCCGCTGTGGATCGTGAACTTCGCCCTGATCTACATCTTGAATCCCGCATCGGCAGCCGCGATGCCCTCCTACTGGGCTCCCATTCCCGGGCCCGTGGTCGATGCCATGAAGGCCAGACCCACCGGGCAGGTCCGCGCTCGGCGAGTACGCTTCCTGTTTCGAGTAATTCCCGAACATGGCCGGCACGTGGCGGTTCCCCGGGGTTCAGGAATCGGGGCCGCGGTTAGAGTCGGGGCATGAGTAGCGAACCGCTTGCACTGCCGTCGGCCGAGTGGCCGGAATGGCTCGGCGATTATGTCCGCGGCCGGCTGCGGAGGGCGGCGGATACGGTGGCGCAGCTGAAAGCCACTACACCCGGCGACACCGCGGGCGTACTCGAACTGTGGAACGACGCCGACATCGCGCTGCGCGGGGCCGATTCGGCCGCGCACCTGTTCGCCGAAGTTCACCCCGACCCCGAGGTGCGCCGGCTGGCCGAGGAATTGGCGCAAGAGTTCGATCGAGCCCGGACCGCGAGAGATCTCGACCGCGATCTCTACGACATCGTCGCCGCCACCGAGTCCGCGAGCGTGGACGAGGTGTCGGCGCGCATGCGCGCGCACGTCCTGCGCGATTTCCGGCGCAGCGGTGTGGACCGCGACGAGCGAACCCGGGACCGGCTCCGGGCGATCTCCGAGCGGCTCACCGTACTCGAACAGGAATTCGGCCGGACCATCCGCGAAGACGTCCGCTCGATCCGGGTCTCACCGGGTGCACTCGACGGACTGCCCGCGGACTTCGTCACCGCGCATCCGCCCGCGGCGGACGGGCTCGTCACGGTCACCACCGACTACCCGGACTATCTCCCGTTCCGCACCTATGCCCGGGACGCCGACGCCCGCCGCGCCCTCACCGTGGAATTCGAGAGCCGTGGCTGGCCCGCCAACGACGCTGTGCTGCACGAGATCCTGGGTCTTCGTGCGGAGAAGGCCCGGCTGCTCGGCTTCGACAGCTGGCCCGATTACGACGCCGACGTGAAAATGATCGGCAGCGGCCATGCCATCGCCGAATTCATCGAGCGCATCGCGAGCGCCGCCGACGCCGCGGGTCGGCGCGATCTCGAGACATTGCTGGCCCGACGCCGTGAGGACGAGCCCACCGCCACGAGTATCGACCGCTCCGAGGTCGGCTACTACACCGAACTCGTGCGCCGCGAACAATACGACGTCGACGCCCGAGAGGTGCGCCGCTACTTCGATTTCCCGCGCGTGCGAACCGGTCTGCTCGAAGTCACCGGCCGCCTCTTCGGACTGGAGTATCGACCGGTCGACGTACCGCGCTGGCACGAGGACGTCACCGTCTACGACGTCTACGCCGACGGTGAACGACGCGGACGGATCTATCTGGACCTGCATCCCCGCGAAGGCAAATACAAGCACGCCGCGCAATTCGACCTCGTCGGTGGTGTCGGCGGAAAACTCCTGCCCGAGGGCGTGCTGGTGTGCAACTTCTCGCGCGGACTGATGGAACACCAGCACGTCGTCACGCTGTTCCACGAGTTCGGGCACCTGATCCACCATGTCGTCGGCGGCCACCAGGACTGGGCACGCTTCGCCGGTGTCGCCACGGAATGGGACTTCGTCGAGGCCCCGTCGCAGATGCTGGAGGAATGGGCTTGGGACGCAACCGTTCTCGCCGGCTTCGCCGTCGACGAGACCGGTGCGCCCATCCCCGCCGAACTGGTGGATCGCATGCGGGCAGCGAAAGATTTCGGCAAGGGCATCTCGGTCCTCACGCAGGTCGGCTACACCGAGGTGTCCTATCTGCTGCACCAGGACCGGCCCGCCGACCACGACCTGGTGGTCATCGAGGCCGTGACGCGGCACAGCCGGATAGCCGAGGTGCCGCAGACCCATTTCCAAGCCTCGTTCGGGCACCTGGCCGGATACACGTCCGCGTACTACACCTATCTGTGGAGTCTGGTGATCGCGAAGGATCTGTTCTCCGTGTTCGACGCCGGCGACCTGTTCGACCCCGTGGTGGCGCAACGCTACCGCGATCGCGTCCTGGCACCGGGTGGTTCGCGCGACGCCGCCGATTCGGTGGCGGACTTCCTCGGACGTCCGTTCACCTTCGACGCGTTCGCGGCCTGGCTGGACCGCGCACCCACGCCGCAGACGCGCTAGCGCGGAAGTCGTTTCGCGTGCGGCGGCCGAACCGGCGCGTCGGTGACCGCTCAGCGCCTACTTGTGCGTCCAGTCGGGTTGCAGCAGGTCCGCCACCCGGGTTTCGCGGCCGAGGAGCACGACATCGCGGAACTGCAGCAGCATCGCGCCGGTCGGCGCGTGAATGGTCATCGCATCGCCGATCCTGAGTTGCAGCAGCCGGGTGCCGTCCGGCCGGTCGACCCAGTGCGGGACATCGTCGGCCGCGAGGCGGTCGAGCGGAACGAAATGAACAGCGTGCACCTCGTCGGCGTTCGGGTCGAGCGCCCCGGGATCGTCGAGCGCGACGACGATGGGCGTGATCGCGAAACCGGACGCTGCCGGGAAATCGTCGAGCCGGCCGAGGACATCGGTGGGCGAGGCGACCAGGCCGATCTCCTCGTACAGTTCCCGTAACCCCGCCGCGATCGCACTTTCGTCACCGTCGACCCGTCCGCCGGGCAGCGCCCACTGACCGGCGTTGCGGCCGCGATAGGCCCGCTTGATCACGACCACGCAGGGGCGCCCGTCGTGCTCGAGCACACACAGCACGACGGTGGCCCGGCGAATTCCCGGTGCATCGAGCGTCGTGCGGAACCCGAACTCGCGCAGATGCGCCGTGGCGTGGTCCCGGAAATTCTGCACACTCTTCATCCCTCGATAGTGTCATCATCGATGTCCGGGCGGGCGGTCCGTCTCGGCCGCTGGTCCCGCTCCGGGCGTCAGCAGCGGAACCGGTGGTAACGGCGAGGATTCGGGCGAGGCCCGGAAACCGTCGATCATGAATGCGGCGAAGCGCGCCGACGCCGCGACTCGGGCCTCCGGTGTCCGCGCCTGAATGCCGTTGTTGGCCATGATCATCAAGAGCAGGTCGTCCAGCACGACCTCCGGACGCAGCCGGCCGGTGGCCTTGGCGCGGCGCAGTAGCTCGGCCGTGGCGGTCAGCGTGGCGGTGCGTAGCGCTGCGAAGTCCATCGCGTGCGGGAAGGTGGACATGAAAGCCGCGGTGAAACCTCGGTCGCGGGCATACATTTCGCACAGTTTCTCCACGGCACCGCGGAAACCCTGCCACGGGTCCGGGTTGCGCAGCCCTTCGTCCACGATGGACCGGCACGCGTGCATCTGATCGGTGAACGCCTCGGCGACCAGCAGTTGCTTGGTCGGGAAATGGCGATAGAGGGTGGCGGGGCCGACCTCGGCGCGGCGCGCCACTTCCCGGATCGGAACGTCGAGGCCTCGGGTGAGGAATACCGCACGCGCCGCGTCGAGGATGCGGGCGCGATTGTCCCGCGCATCCGAACGCAAGGAGTGAGACGAACGCCTGGTCACCGCTCTCACTTTAGCTAAACGGACGCTGGCGTCCGTTACGGTCCGCCTATCGATGCGCGAGCGAACAGAAGACGGAGCAGAGCAGTGAAAGCAGTGATCATCGAAGCGTTCGGCGGTCCCGAGGGGCTCACCGTGGCCGAGACGCCCGAGCCGGTCGCGGGCGCGGGACAGGTCGTGATCGCCACCGAGGCGATCGGCGTCGGCGGAGTCGACGTCCTGATCCGTGGTGGCGGGCTGGCCGGTTACGGATTCGCGCCGGGGCATGTTCCCGGCAGCGAGGTCGCCGGAACCGTGGTTGCCGTGGGTGACGGTGTCGACCCCGCATGGGCCGGACGGCGGGTGTGGGCATTCACCGGCGAAGGTGGTGGTTACGTGGAATATGCCGCCGTGCAGGCGGATTCGCTGGTCGCACTGCCGGCGGGACTGTCCGCCGCGCAGGCGGTGACGCTGGGCACCTCCGGGATGGTGGCGCGCTTCGCCCTGCGCCGCGCCCATCTCGCGCCTGGCGAGTCGGTGCTGGTGCGGGGTGCGGGCGGCGGCATCGGCGTCATGGCGGTCCAGCTGGCGGTGCGTTGCGGCGCCGGTGCGGTGGCGGTCACCACCTCGTCGGCCGCGCGAGGCGAGCGCCTGCGCGGCCTCGGGGCGACCCATGTGCTGGACCGGTCCGGCGCGGGTGACGCGGAGGCTCCCGCCGGCTACGACGTCGTCATCGATATCGTCGCCGGGGCCGAGCTACCGGCCTTCTTCGCCCGGCTCGCACCGAACGGCCGGATGGTGGCCGTCGGGGCGATGGGCGGCCTTCCGCCTGCGGATTTCGGCATGGAAATGATCGCCGCCTTCAAGAAGTCGATGTCGTTCGCCACCTTCAGCGCCGACACCGTACCGTGGGCCGAGCGTCGCACCGCGACCGCCGAATTGTTCGACGCGGCCGTCCGCGGTGACCTGAAAGCGGTTGTGCACGACGAGCTTCCCTTGGACCAGGCGGTGCTCGCCCATCGCCGGATGGCGGCCGGTGAGGTCTTCGGCAGACTCGTGCTCTCGCCGCCGGGGAACCGGTGGGCGCCGGCCTAACGCCCCCCGCCGCACCTGATCGAACAGCACATCGCGGTCGGCGGCGTCCTCGCGCTCACCGCGGCGGTGGTGGGGCCGGCCGAGCCGAGCTGACCGCGACCAACCGCACGGCGCAGGTCACGGCCGGGCGAAGTGTCGGCGTCGCACCGGTCACGGACCGGCTCGCCCTGAGCGGTCGAGGACGGGCGGTCCGGGCATTTCCGGCGCAAAGCGTGGCCGACGGGCGCCCCGGGGGCGCGCTGGACGGCGGCCTGTAATGAACTCGTGCCCCTTTTCACAGGTTGAGCACGGTCCCAGCTGACATAGTCTGAGCAGGCGAGTTCTGTTCAGGGCAGTTCCGGAGCCGGTCGCGGTCCAGGCGATCGTCAGCGCGAACGAGCGGAACCGCAGTCGGCAGGGGCAGTCGAGGAGGTCGGCCGTGCACACAGCGGTGACGACGGCAATCACACGGCGTGAGTTGATGCGGCTCACGGGAATCACAGCGCATTCGGTCAGCCGGCGCGGCGGCCGGTCGCTCAATGCCGACGCGGTGTCGGGCTACATCGACTCCGCGGTCGGGCGCAGCGCCTTCGCCGTCGCCGACGGCATCGGCGATCACCTGCTGGCCGCGCGGGCGGCGCGCACCGTGGCACAGGTCGCGGCGCGGGTGGCAGTCGGCGGCAGTGCGGCCGCCGGAATCCTTGCCGCCCAACAACAATTGCTGCGCGAGTTTCCCGAGCCCTCGGCTGACAGCGTGGTGGTCGTAGCCGTGTGCCCGACACCGGACCGCATCGACGGCCCCTGTGATATCGCCTGGGTCGGCGACTGCCGGGCCTACCACTGGAACGGGCGAGTGCTGCATCAGATCACCAGCGATCACACCGTCGCCGAGATGATGAACGCGCGCGGCATCACCGTCGCGCCCCGGATGCACCATATGGTGACGACCTCGGCGCGGACCGTGCGGCCGGAGGCCATGGGCCACGGCATCACCGGCACGGGCGCCGGGCGCTGGCTGCTGAGCACGGACGGGGTGCACAAGACGTTGCCGATGACCGAGATCAAGCAGATCCTCGCCGACGCCGACTCCGCGTCGACCGCCGCGGACGCCCTGGTCGAGGCGGCGATCACGGCGGGTGCCACCGACAACACCACCGCACTGGTTTTCGATCACCGCTGAACGGCCGGCACGCCCCCGCGACGGCGACCGGCACCCGGCGCGGCGGCCGCGGCCAGGATCCGCCGCAGCGGCCACGGAAGTTCGCGAAACAGCGCGGCCATGGCGGCGACGGTGCCGCGCAGGTCGGTGCGCCCGGACAGGTAGGCGCGTTGCAGGTCCAGGGGCAAGGCGAAGAAGGCGTCGAAGAAGACGGGGAGCTCGTGTGGCGGGAGCGCGAGCAGCGCCCGCAGGCCGGCCCTGCGCAGGGCGTATACCACCCGTGCCGAGACCGGCCAGAGGCTCTGACCAGCGGCCACGGCGTCGGCCGCGGCGAGTGTGGCACCGACGCTGTATCCGGTCGCCGGATGCAGCAGTCCACCCGCCGCCCCGAAGACGCCGTCGCGGGCCCGCCCGCCCTCGACCGGGAAGCGCACCCGTTCGACCGGTGCGTCGGCGTCGAATTCGATTCCCCGGCAGCGTAATCGGTGTTCCAGCCGACGCCGCAGCTCGTCCGGGCCGATCGCCGGCCGCCCGGCCAGGCAGGTCTCCTCGAACAGCACCCGGCCGCCGCCCAGCGGGATCGTATACAGGAACGAGGCCGGTTCATCGGCATCGGCACCGTTGTCCCGGGACCAGTCCATGAAGACGGCTGGTTCGCGATCACGGTGCAGCACAACGCCGTAGGCGGTCTGCTCGGCTCGTCGCATGTCGCGGGCCAGTCCGCGGGCGTCGACTACGCGGTGCGCGGTCAGTGTCCGGCCCGAGGCGAGCCGCACTCGTTCGTGCCGCTCGACATCCAGGACCCGGTCGGCGATCACCCGCACGCCGGACAGGTCCAGCGCGTTCTGCAGCGCCGCGGTGTCGAAAACCTGGTAGGCGCGGGCGATGTCGACTTCGCGGGTACCTCGGGCGAGCGGCCGCTCGATTGTCGCGGCCACGACCCGGGCCGGCAGCCAGTCCGGCAATTCGTCGGCCCAGGTGGCGTAGGTCGCGGGCCAGCGGCGCCACGGATGCGGATCGATCGCGGTCACGGCGAGTCCGCGGACGGCCGCGCGATGCGCCAGCGCCCGTCCGGCCGGGCCGAGCCCGCAGACGATGAGATCGGCACTCATGCCGCCATTGCAGCAGATCGGCCGGACGCGATGTGCCGCCCGTCGCATCACGGCGGGTGTGTCGGGTCCGGTAGGGTCGACCCTCGATGCCCGGGGGGACCACAACCGCGGAGGGCGCTGCCCCGGGACGGGAAGGTGGCAGCAGATGACGTATCCCCCGGGATCCGGGCCGTACGGTTACGGCCCGCAACAACCCCACGATGCGGGGTGGGGGCGCGACCCGAACCAGCCCGGCGCAGGGTGGGACGCGGCACCGAGCGGGTGGGAGACGCCGGCGTGGGATCAGCGGATGCCCGCGCCGAACTGGGGGCAGCCCGCTCCCGTCGGCTATCCGACTCCGCCGCCGCCGAAGAACAACAGCGGGCTCATCGTCGGCATCGTCTTCGGCGTGATCGCGCTGCTGGTGATCGCCGGCGGCATCCTGGTGGTCGCGACTCGCGACTCCGGCGGCGACGACCGGGCCGCCGGAACCAGCACGCCCGCGCTCGTCCCCGCCACCACCGACGCCCAAGCCACCACCGCGGCCCCCACCACGAGCGCGAGTCCCGGAACGTCCGGCCACCTGAGCTATCAGGAATACGGGCACGACTGGAACTTCAAGGCCGGCGATGTGGAGCTGCACGCCGACTGGGCCGAGGGCCGCGACCATCCCAGCTGCGCCGATATCGAGGTCGGGGGCAAGCTCACGTCGCTCGGCTGCCAGTACGCGGCGGAAATGGTGTACAAGGCCGAGGGCGGTTCGCTGATGCTGACCCAGTTCATCATGGGTATGTCGAGCAGCGACACCGCCGCGGCCGCACCCGGCGCGTATACCGACGACGACCTGAAACTGCGGCCCGGCACCTACATCGCGAACTTCGCGACCGGTAAATGGAAAGACGACGCCGAGAAGCAGTTCCTCGTCGTCACCTTCGCCACCGCCACCAGCTCGGTGGACGAGGACACCGTGAAGAAGTACCTGAAGTACCGGCACGGCGACATCCTCGGCGCCCTCGCCTTCCGCTGACGGGTGTGCGGCCGGCCGGTTCAGATACCGCCGGTCGCGAGCAGGCCGCCGTCGACCCGCACCACCTCGCCGGTGATCCATGCGGCCTGATCGGAGACCAGGAATCCGACCAGCGCGGCGACATCCTCGGGCGTGCCCAGGCGCCGCAGCGGATAGGTCGCGGCGACGGCCTCCTCGTTGTCGGTGACCAGCGCGTCGGCGAATTTCGTCTTGACCACGCCCGGCGCGACGGCGTTCACCCGGATCGACGGACCGAGCTGCCAGGCCAGTTCCTCGGTGAGCCGGATGAGGGCCGCCTTGGACGCGCCGTAGGCGGCGATCACACCCGTCGAGCGGATGCCGGCCACACTCGCGAGGTTCACCACCGCGCCGCCGTGCTCGCCCATCCACGCCCGGTAGGCCTGCTGCACATATCCCAGCGCGGCGACCACGTTGACATCGAAGATCTTGCGCACCGCTCCGAGATCGGCCTCCATCAACGACCCGTAGACGGGGTTGATGCCGGTGTTGTTGATCAGGATGTCCAGGGATCCGAATTCGGCGACGGCGGTGTCGACCTGCTCGGCGCGCGCCGCCTCGTCACCCGAATTGCCCGCCAGCGCAACAACTTTTCCCGGATGGCCGAGCCCGCGCAGCCGGTCGGCCGCCTCGGCCAGAGGTTCCGGTTTGCGGGCGGTGATCAGCACGTTCGCCCCGCGCCGTAGCAGTTCCGCCGCCACCGCGTACCCGATGCCGCGACTCGCACCGCTGACCAGCGCACCCTTACCCAACAGATCCTCGCTCATGGATCGCGACCTTACGTCAGGTGGCGCGGGCGGCGTCGCGGACCCGGGGCGGGGTGCTGCGCAGCACCTGGAAACCGGCGCCGGAGATCATGATCGGGATGCGCCGGGCCGCCTGCAGGTAGCGGATCCGCGCGGACCGGGGCAGGTCCGGCCACGGCAGCGGTTCGGCGTCGTCGGGATCGGGGTGGGCGGATCCGCCGAGCAGGGCGCGCCGATCCGCGATCCGGCGTTCGTAGTCGAGCCGTGCGAGCAGCCCGATCTCGTCGTCGTCGAAGGTGACCGCGAAGGCCGGATCGAAGGCGGGCACCATGAAGCAGCCGATCGCGGCCAGATCTTCGCCGATACCGCGGGCCTGCAGCCGATAGGTGCGGCGGTCCTGTTCGCTGAGCTCGTTCCAGTGGCGCAGGGCGGCGGCGTCGGCCGGCGCTTCACCGGTGGTCATGACGGTGTGGGCGCGGGCCTGGTGGTCGACCCGTTCGCTGGTTTCGTGCAGCGCCCGGCCGAGTTGTTCGCTGACCCGGTCGGTGACGTAACCGGTGAGGCTGTCGATGACGCGGTCCTGTGCGGTGAGCCGGGCCTTCATCCGCCGGCATTCGTGAAGCACCGCCTGTGCATCGAGGAACGTCTGCTCGGAACGGCGGTCACCGGTGCGCCCGAGGACGTCCTGACCGACCATGATCACGATCATGAACACCAGTTGCGCGAGCGTGGACAGAAACGCCATGAAGGCGAACGGGTAGGGGTCCACGCGCTGAATTCCCGCCTGCGCCAGCGCAACCCACAGAATCTGCGAACCGAGCGCGAGATAGAAGCCCCACACGCTGCCCAGCCGCTCGGTCAGCCACACCGCGATCCGGTCGTTGGTACTGACCGCCTGGTCGGCGGCCTGCGGCGGCGGCTGCACCCGATGCCGTTCGATCCACGGATGCGGCGTCGACTCGAGCAGGCTCAGGCCGCGGCTGAGCGCGCGGTCGTGGTGGTCCAGATGCGCCTGCAGATCCGCGACCTGGGCGAAGATCGCCTCGGTGTTCTCGTAGGTCTGCACCGAGCGGCGGTCGGCGGCGGCGCTGAGCACCCGCTGGCCCACCAGGATCACCAAGCACAGGATCAGCTGCGCGACATTGTCGACGAACAGCAGGAACGGGAACGGATACGGGTCCACCGGGCGCAGCGGCCCCCAGGTCGCCAGCGCCATCCAGGCGCTGAACCCGATCAGCACCAGATACAGCGCGGGCATCGATCCGATCCAGCGGGTGAGGACGGCGGCGACCGCATCGTTGACGCCGATGCGTTCGTCGGCCATCGTCACCGCGCCGGTGTGCGTTTCCGTCACTGCGCCGGTGCGCGCGTCGAAATCGGTGCCGGTGCGTTCGTGGCCCGCTGCGCCGCCGCGCGTGTCGGTGCCGCTGTGCACGTAGGTGTCGGCGCCACTGTGCGCGTAGGTGTCGGCGCCACTGTGCGCGTAGGTGTCGGCGCCACTGTGCGCGTAGGTGTCGGCGCCACTGCGTATCTCGTTCGCCCGGCTGTCGCTGCTCACCTCTACGGCCCCCTCGCCTGCGATCGTCCGATACCGCGCACTGTACGTGCCCGGCACAGTGAGCGCGCGGCCGCGACGTGCCGGATGTGTCGCTCAGCGGCGCAGCAGGTCGGTGAGCACCCCGGCTACCTGGTCCGGCGCTTCCTCGGCCATGAAATGTCCCAGTGCGAGAGTGCGGTGGTCGAGATCGGCTGCCCACTCACGCCATACCGCGGCCGCGTCGTAGCCGAGTTCGGCGCCCCAATCCTGCTGAATCACGGTGACAGGCATGGTGAGTCGGCGTCCGGCGGCGCGGTCGGCCCGATCGTGGTCGAGATCGATGGTGGCCGAGGCGCGGTAGTCGGCGACGATCGAATCGACCGCGCCGGCACACGCCCGCAGGTACTCCGCGCGGACGTCATCGGGAATCGCCTCGGGGCGAAGGCACCAGGCGTCGAGGAAATGACCGAAGAAGTCGTCGGCGCTCGCGCGGATCATGCGCTCGGGCAGCCCGGGCGGCTGGGCCATCAGGTAGAGATGGAATGCGACCGCGGCGGTGTGGCCGTGCAGGACCTCCCACATATCCGACGTCGGCAGCACATCCAGCACCGCGAGATGGGAGATCCGATCGGGACGGTCCAGTCCGGCGCGAATCGCCACCAGGGCGCCGCGGTCGTGTCCGGCCAGCGCGAACCGGTCGAATCCGAAGTGGTCGGCCAGCGCGATCACATCGGAGGCCATCGTGCGTTTGGCGTAGGTGCCGGAATGGGTGGCAACCGGTTTGTCGCTGTCGCCGTAGCCGCGCAGGTCCGGGCACAGCACCATATGGTCGCGGGCCAGCGCCGGTGCGACGTGACGCCACATCAGATGCGTCTGCGGGAAGCCGTGCAGCAGCACGATCGGGGTCCCGGAGCCGGCGTGCGCCACGGACAACGCGACATCGTCGGCAACCGGAACGCGGTCGTAGTCGAAACCGGGGATGATGGGTGCGGACATGCGGTGACGATCCGTTCTCTAGGCTGGTTCGGTGCGGTATCCATGCTCGGCGGCGGGAATGAGCAACCGATGAGTGCACAGCTCACCGGCCGCGGCGCGGCACCGTCAGCCGGAGTCCTGGGGCCGGTTCGGGCCGTCGCCGCCGACGGGACGCCACTGCCGCTGCACGGCCCCCGGCACGCCGAAATGCTGGCCCGCCTGATCGCCGCCGGCGGACGGGTGGTGCCGGTGCCGGCCTTGGTGGCAGACCTGTGGGAGGACCCGCCGCCGGGCGCGATCGCCGCCGTGCGCACCTTCGTCGCGGCACTGCGTCGCGCCCTGGAGCCCGGCCGCGCGGCGCGCACCCCTTCCCGCGTGATCGTCACCGAGGGCACCGGATACCGCGTGGTGCTGCCTCGCGATCACGTCGACGCCTGGTATTTCGACGATCTGATCCGCGCGGCGGCGAATCAGGCCGGGCCACAGCGGATCGAGACGCTGGAAACGGCCCTCGGGCTCTGGCGCGGAGACGCCTACGGCGACTACCGGTGGGCGGACGGAGAAATCGCGAAGCTCGCACAACTGCGTTCGGCGGCAGTGGAAATGCTCGCGGAGGCGCGGATCCGGCAGGGACGGCCGGAACAGGCCGTCGCCGAACTCGAAACGCATCTGCACGAGCATCCCGGGCGGGAGCGGGCCTGGCTGCTGCAGGCGCGAGGACTGTGGCAGGCCGGGCGGCGGGCCGACGCGCTGGCGGTCCTGCGGCGTGCCCGAACCCGGCTCGGTTCGGAGGCCGGATTGGATCCCAGCGCCGAACTGATCGCCCTCGAACGCGAAATCCTCACCGGAGAACCGGAATTCGGCGAGCACCGATTGTGGCGTGAGACCGTCGCCGCCTACGGCGCCACCGGCCCACGCAGCCGCCTCACCTCCTCCGCCGATCTGCTGCGCGGCCTGGCACTCACCGACGCGACCGGTCTGATGACCGCCCAGGACCGCCGGGCCCACGCGATCGACGACCTGCTCGCGAACGACGATCCCGAACTCACGGCCACCGCGCTGACCCGCATGGAGGTACCGGGAGTCTGGTCGGTGCTCGACGATCCGGCCCGGTCGGCGCGCGTGGCCGAGGCCGCCCGCACCACCCTCGAACGCTTGGACGACGACGCCGCGCCCGCGCTGCGCGCCCGGCTGCTCGCCCTGTTCGCGATCGAAACCCGCGGCCGCCGTGGCACGTCCGGCGCGGACGCCGCGCGAGCGGCCGAACGCATCGCCCGCGACCTGGGTGATCCGGCCGTGCTCGTGCTCGCTCTCGACGCTCGATTCCTGCAGTCCTTCCACACGCCGGGGCGGTGGCCGAGGCGGGCGCGGCTCGCTCAGGAGCTGATCACGGTGTCGCGCCGGCACGACCTGTCGACCTACCTGATCCTGGGGCATCTCGTCGCCATGCAGGCCGCGGCCGCGGTGGGCGATGTGGCCGTCGCCGACGAGCATGCCGCCGCGGCCGACCGGCTCGCGGTGCGCTACGAGCGCGACCTGGTCGGGGTGTTCACCACCTGGTACCGCGCGCTGCGCACGGTCCTCACCGACCGGCCGGAGCCGGAGGTGGCAGACGCCTACGAACGCGCACTCGCCACCCTGCCGGGCTGCGGAATGCCCGGTGTCGCAGCGGGTCTCGCGCCGCTGACCGGCCTGTGCCTCGCGCTGCGGGCAGGCCGGGACCCGGCCGAATCCGCCGCGGCCGACTTCGGGCTGAACACTCCCTACGTCGCCGCGCTGCTCGAACCCGAGCGCGCCCACGAGCTGCTGCACGCGGCGCCGGCGCCGCCGCCGGACCACATGGCCGAATTGCGTTGGGCGCTACTGGGAATCGCCGCCGACCGATGCGCGGACCGGAGTACCGCGCGTCAGGTGTATCGCGCCCTGTCCCCGGCCCGCGGCGAACTGCTCGGGGCGGGCACCGGCATGCTGAGCCTCGGTCCGGCCGGCGCACTCCTCGATCGTTCGGCGCCG
Source organism: Nocardia nova (assembly GCF_002933465.1). GTDB lineage: Bacteria > Actinomycetota > Actinomycetes > Mycobacteriales > Mycobacteriaceae > Nocardia > Nocardia nova_B. The sequence goes on along the minus strand of NZ_PSZE01000005.1, from coordinate 260,467 downwards.
TAACGAAATATCCGGCGTGGCGATCCCTCGGATGTGAGTATCAACGGCCTCTCGGCCGCCCAGCAGCGCGCCGCGTTGCGCCGCCTGGTGGTGGCCTTCGGTGAACTGAACACCATCGTCGAACTCGCCGCGAACGAGGCATCTCCGGACCTACGCGAACATGCCGAACTCGCGCGGGACATGCTCGGAGTCCTGGTCACGGAGGTGGCCCAGCCTGCCCGAGACCGCCTATGTAATCTGCCATTGACAAATGGCACATAGGTAGCTGATGCTCGGTGTATGGAGACGAGAAGGTCAACGGAGACCTCACCGTCGGCCACCGCACCGGTCCCGTCGTCACCGTCGCTGCGTTCGCGGCCGGCGCTGACCGCGGGGCGGTACGGGGTACGGCCTATCAACTGCCTGCTGCCGGCGAATCCGCTCGGCATCGCTGCCGCCCGTGGGCTGGTCGCGTCGATCATGGCGATCTGCGGACCGGTGCTGCCGGGAACCTGTGTGACACAGGTGCGTTCGGGTTCGCTGCGCGGGGAGTGGGTGCGCGCGGCAGGTGTCGGCCACGGCCATCGCGCCCTGTACTACGTGCACGGCAGCGGCTCTGTCATCTGCTCGGCGCGCACCCATCGCGGACTGGCGTCGCGACTGTCACGCGCCACCGGACTCCCGGTCTTCGTGGTCGACTATCGGCTCGCCCCCGAACACCCCTTTCCGGCCGCGGCCGACGATGTGGCCGAGGGCTACCGCTGGCTACTGGCCCGCGGCTGCGAACGCCGCGCCGCCGAGGCCATGGCCTGCGCGCGCACCGGCCTTGCCGCGGTGCGGTTGTACACCGGCGACGAACCCGAGGATTCGCCACGGCTGCGGCTGCGTATCCCCGCCGGAATCGCGTTGCCCCCGTTGTTCGTTCAGGTGAGCGTCGCGGAAATGCTCGCCAACGACGCCCATCACCTTCGCGACCTCGCCCTGATGCGCTGGACCGGCTTCTCGCCCGACCACGTCGCGCGCATCACCCTCGACGCCCACCAGCGCGGCCGCCTGCATGTGCTGCCGCAGTTGGACGCGGTGGTCGTCTGGCATCTCGAACGACAATTCCCGGCCACCTACACCCGAGCCCTCGGCGTGCTGAACCGATTTCTGCCGCAAGCGGATTCGACTCCGGCATCGGCCGACAGCGAGAAGGCAGGAGTCTGACATGTCCTTCGACTTCGACGATATGCTGGCCAAGATCAAGTCCCGGCAGTGGGCGCTGGCCGATATCGATTGGGACGCGCCAGGCGCGGAACTGATCGACCCCGAACTGCACGCCAAACTGAGGCCGTTCATGGTGGATCTGACGTGGATCGAGAACGTCGGCGCGCGCGGCTTCGCGGCGATGGCGAAGAAGGCCCCGACGCAGACGCTGCGCGAGATCTACCGATACTTCCACGCCGAGGAACAGCGCCACGCCAATGCCGAACTGGCCCTGATGCGCCGCTGGGGCATGCTCGACGGCGACGAGATCCCCGAACCGAACATCAACGTCAAGCTGGTCATCGACTTCCTCGACAAATACGCCGATGGTATGTCGCTGTCGTTTCTGGGCACGGTGATTCCGATGCTGGAGGTGGCACTCGACGGCGCGCTGATCAAATTCGTCACCGACGAGATCGCCGATCCGATCGCCCAGGAGGTGTTCCGCAAGATCAACTCCGACGAATCCCGGCATCTGGCCACCGATTACGCGGTGATGGAACTGCTCGGGCACTCCACCGCCCGCAAACTCGCTATCGATCCGGTCGGGGGCTGGGTGAAGCCGTCGCTGATGATCGGTGTGCTCAGCTATGTGCCGCTGCTGAACAAGATGCGCGACAACATCGTCGCGATGGGCGTCGACGAGGACAAACTGTATACCGCGATGCGCCGGTTCAAGGCGGTCGGAGAGCGCACACCCGTGGTGAACCGGGTGCCGATGTACCGGATCGTCAAGATGCACAGCGACTGGGTCATCAACCGCGATCACCCCTACCACCTGCTGGCCGACACGCTGGTGAAGGTGACCGCCCGCATCCCCGACCGGGTGCTGCCCGCGCAGCCGACCTGGTCGAAGGAACTGACCTACGAGCCGGTCGCGTGATGAGCGGGAACACCGCGCTGGACGTCGCGATCGTCGGAGCCGGATTCGCCGGGATCGGGGCGGCGATCCGGTTGCGGCAGCGCGGAATCACGAATATCGCGATCTTCGAACGGGACCGGCGGGTCGGCGGCACCTGGCGCGACAACACCTATCCGGGGGCGGCCTGCGATATTCCGTCGCGGCTGTACTCCTACAGTTTCGCGCCGAATCCGGATTGGTCGCAGACCTATTCCGGCAGTGCGGAAATCCTCGGCTACATCGAGGCGATGGTCGAGAAGTTCGCGCTCGGCGGATGCCTTCGCTTCGGGCACAACGTAGCCGGATTGGCCTACGACGAGGCGGCGGGTGAATGGGAGATCGGCTTCGACGCCGGCCGCGCACCGGTGCGGGCCCGTTCGGTGGTGGTCGCGTCCGGGCCGCTGGCCAATGCGAGCCTGCCGGACATTCCGGGGCGCGACAGCTACCAGGGTCATATGATCCACTCCGCCCGCTGGGATCACGACTACGACTTCACCGGTAAGAAGGTGGCCGTGGTCGGCACCGGTGCCAGTGCGGTGCAGATCGTCCCGGAACTGGTCGACCGGGCCGGCTCGGTGAAGGTGTTCCAGCGCACGCCGGGCTGGGTTCTGCCGCGGATCAACCGGCACACCACCGGCCTGACCCGGCAGCTGTACCGGCACCTGCCACTGACCCAGCAGCTCGCCCGGCAGGCCTGGTTCTGGGGGCACGAATCGGTGGCGCTGGGCGTGGTGTGGAATACCCCGCTGACCAGGATCGTGGAATCGGTGGCGCTGGCCCATCTGCACAGCCAGGTCCGCGATCCGTGGTTGCGGCGGCAGTTGACCCCCGATTTCCGGGCCGGATGCAAGCGGCTGCTGATGAGCAGCGACTACTACCCGGCGCTGCAGCGCGACAACTGCACACTGGTCACCTGGCCGATCGCAGGAATGTCGCCGGCGGGGATCCGCACCGCCGAGGGGATCGAGCACCGGTTCGACTGCATCGTGTTCGCCACCGGTTTCGAGGTGTCGAAGGCGGGCGCGCCGATCCCGATCACCGGCCGGGGCGGGCGGGTACTCGACGACGAATGGCGCAGGGGCGCATACGCGTACAAGAGTGTGACCGTCGCGGGCTATCCGAACCTGCTCTTCACCTTCGGGCCCAATTCCGGTCCCGGGCACAATTCGGCGCTGGTGTATATGGAGGCGCAGATCGATTATCTCGCCGCGGCGATCGGCATGCTGCTCGAGCGGAATCTGCATTCGCTCGAGGTGCGCCGCGACCGCCAGGACCGCTACAACCACCGGCTGCAGCGCCGGCTGCGGGCGACCACCTGGAATTCCGGCTGCCGCAGCTGGTATCTGACCGAGGACGGCTTCAACGCGACCATGTTCCCGGGCTTCGGCAGCCAGTTCACCGGTCAGCTCGCCACCCTCGATCCGCACGACTACGTGCTGATCCCCGGGCGTGGTGGCGGCCGCGCGCCTGTCGCCGATCGGGCGGTGACCCGATTGGGCTAATGTCGACACGATGCGTCGCGCCTGAGCTGCTCACACAGGCCGGGAGCGGGTGCGACGCGGGTCGGCGTCCGGTACGAGGAAAGGGTGGGCGAGAACGGGATGGCGGAGTACCGCATCGATGAACTCGCCCGGGCCGCAGGCACAACCAGCCGCAATGTGCGCGCCTACCAGGAACGCGGCCTGCTGCCGCCGCCGGTGCGCCGGATCGGGCGCGCGCTGATCTACGACGATTCCCATCTGGAGCGATTGAAGATCATCGACGTGCTGTTGCAGCGTGGGTTCACCACCGCCCATATCGCCGATTTCATCACCGGCTGGGAAACGGGTAAGGACCTCACCGAGATTCTGGGGCTGCAGCACGCGGTCACGGCCGCGTGGGGGCAGCCGGACGAGACGTTGCGGGTACCGCGCGAATTGATCGACACCTTCCTCGGCGAGGAGGCGGCCGATCCGGAGATCCTGGAACGTCTGGCCGAGCTCGGGCTGGCCCGGATCGGCGCGGAGACGGTCGAATTCACCGATCCGCAGTTGCTGGAGAATTTCGCCGAACTGCACGGCTACGGGTTCCGGCTGGGCCGGCTGGCCGATCTGCAGGCGGCCGTCAGCGGCCGCCTCGACGAGATCGCCCACGATATGATGTCGGTCGCCAAGCAACATATCGTCGATGCCCACGGCCCCGGCTGGCTGCCCGACACCGACGACGAAATCGCCGAAACCGCCAAGATGCTCAATCATCTACGCGGTCTCGCCGTCACCGCGGTGAACAACACCCTGGCACGGTCGCTTGACCGTGTGCTGCGGGAGGAGCTGGGCGACTATCTCGCCGAGGCCGTGGACCGGCGCGCCAAGGAACACTGATTCGCGCCGGCGTGAACTCACCGGCAGGGATCACCGGTGGGCGCCACTGCAACGGCGTCGCGCCGAATGTCGAGCCGCCGTTCCAGTCCCTCGATGATCAGCGCGAGAACGAATTCGAACTGCTCACCGACGCGGCCGTCGCTCTCGGAAGCGGTGGCGACCGCGCGCAGCAGCGGGAATCCGGACTCGTTTCCCAGCGTGCGCCGCACCGCGGCCGCTTGCTGATCGGTCGGCACGCCGGTCCCGCGTGCTCAGATTCTCCGGCTCCAGGTCGCGCGCCGCGGCATGGATGAGACGACGGTTCAGCCGGGGCGGGCGTCCGCTAGCACGGGCGGCCACGGCCTCATCGGTCGGTGCCAGGGGGTCTCGCTGCTCCTCGGGAAGCGGCGGTCGGCACGACGCGTCGCACAACGCTGGGCGATCGCGCCGCGAGGTCGAGCGTAGCCGCTTTTCCCCGGCCGGAGAAAATAATGTGGAAACTTTCCCGGGTCGCCGGGAACGTCCACCGCCTTCTCCGTGGTGCTGCGGGCCTCGGCCATCGAATTCGACGACCGGCACCGCCGCGAGGCCATCGATATCGGGGGGTGCACTCTCCATCAAAGACCGACAGGTACGTAATATCGGTCGCAAGGTTCGCTCCGGACACGAAAGCGGGGTGCGCGTCGGACGAGTGCGACCGAATCCAACCGGACAACTTCCTCCGGTTTCTGAGGCAGTCTGTAAGACCCGGCCGGTCTCGTCAACTGCAACTTGTTTGAGTTGAGGTCGCGAGGCTCGTGAACCCGAAATCCGCACGCGCCGAACGACATCGGGCTCGGGCGACGGCGTCCGTCCGCGATGCCGGTTCGTGGAACGCGTGCGGTAACGTCGGACAGATGACCGCGTCACCCCGGGCCAATCGAGGGCCGAAGGCAGCTGCGGCGAACCGACGGGCTCTGGTTCGCGCGGCGCGGGAGGTGTTCGCCGAGAACGGCTTCGACGCTCCGCTGAACTCGATCGCCCGCGCGGCGGGAGTGGGCCCGGGCGTGCTGTACCGGCATTTCCCGACCCGTGAATCAATGATTCTGGCTGTGTTCGACGACAACATCGCCGAGATCGAGGAGGTGGCGCACAGGCCGGGAACCACGGCGGTGGATCTGCTGGATTTCATCGTCGACCAGATCACTGTCTCGGCCGGCTTCATCGCCACCATCGATCCCACCGGCTTCGACGATCCCCGGCTGTTCGAGGTGTCGCATCGGCTCGTCGACCTGATCGGCGCGCAATTGGCCGATCCCGATTCGCGCGGTTCTCTGCGACCGGAACTCACCGCCGAGGACGTCGTGACGGCACTGGCCATGCTGGCGGCCGTACTGATCAAAACCGAACTTCCGGCGCGCCAGGCTACCGCGCGGCGCGCCTGGGGCCTGCTGATGCGCGGGCTCAGCCGAGAATCCGCCGACTGAGCCGCAGCGGTGGTCGGCGCGGGCTGAGCGCGCGGTATCAGGCGGCCAGGTCGGAAGGTTCGAACGGTGCGAAGAACGCGCCCATCCCGCCGGCGGCCAGGACGTCGCCCAGCGCGATGAAATCGTAGCTGCGTTCGGTGGCATCACGCTAGCGGAAGGTGGAGCGGCTCAGTCCGGATGCGCGGCGGTGAGACGTTCGGCGCACTCCCACAACTCGCGTTCGCGAGCCGGATCGTAGGACTCGGGCGAGGACTCGGTGACCTGGTGACGATCGATGTAACTGCCGGACTCGGCCCGGACGGATCCGGTGACCACCTCGGCGAGGCGCCGGCCCGCGGTCTTCGGCGTGCTCGCCAGCGGGGTCCAGGTGAGCACGGGCGCGAGGCGGCGGGCGGCGAAGCGCTCCAGCCGGCCTGCGTTGCGGGTCAAATCCGTGCCGGGGACGAAACCGGGGTTGTAGGAAAGGATCTCGACTCCGGCCGGTAGGCGGCGCGCGTATTCGTGCACCAGATAGATCATGGCAAGTTTGCTCGTCGAGTACGCGGTGCGGCCCGCCGCCGTACTCGACGGATCGGCGAAGGCGCCGGGGTGGGCCAGCACATCGGGGGAGTGCCAGACCGGGCCGGGCACCATGCCCAAGTTGTGCCGCAGATCGCCGAAATGGGTGTCGCTGACGGTGATCACGATCCGCGACGGCACGACGAAGCGGTCGCCGAGCAGGCGCAGCAGCAGGTGGTTGGCCACGACGTTGACCGCGAAGGTGACCTCGAGTCCGTCCTCGGTCGCGATGGTCGCCTCGGTGTACTGGACGCCGGCATTGCCGACGAATCCGGCCAGCGGCGGCACCTCGCCGCGATCGAGCATGTCGTGAATTCGCCGCGCCGCCGAACGGATACCGGCCAGCGACGCGAGATCGGCCTCCACATGCGAGGCCGCATATCCCGCACCGGACAATTCCGCACACACCTGTGGTCCGGACGCGCCGCGCGCCACCACCAGCAGGCGGGTATCGGGTGCGATGCGCAGAATCTCCCGGGCGGCGATCCGGCCGAATCCACGCGTCGCGCCGGTCATCACGAGGGTGTGCATGCCACGACGGTAGCTCGCGCGCGGCCCGTGCGCCCGGCAGCGGATCGGCGCTGCGGCGTCGTGGGACCGCTAGCCGAGCGTGCCGCGCAATGGCGGGGAGTGCGGGAAGGTGACCGGTAGCGCGGTCAGGGCACGATGGAAAGGTCCTGGGCGCCAGCGGAGTTCGTTCACCGGCACGGCCAGCTCGATATCCGGGAGCGCGTCCGGGAGCTGGTCGACGGCGTCCTGGCGACCAGATAGCCGATCTGCCGCGCAGGGCAGGCGTGCGGCCGGCGCCCCACGGCAGATGGGAGCGGTTCCCGTGTCGTCGAGACCGCTATCGTGCGCGATCAGCCGCGAGGTGATGTCGCCCGGCCGTCGGCGCTGAACGAGTTGATCAGCGGCGTCACGATCTGCTCGACGACGGTGTGCACCGTGTGCAGATCCACTCGACCGATGGCCGCGACGTTGGCGGCACGAAAACGCGCATGCTCGGGACCCGTGTTGCGCAACGCATTCGGGCGCCACTCGAGCATCGGCAGAATCGAGCTGTCGGCCGGGGTTCGGCCCAGCGCTGTGAGGCAAGGGGGCCGATGATAGCTACCGGCGTGCCGGTTGCGCAGCTTCCGGGCCACTGATGTGGCATTGGCTCTGTTGCTTCATGGCCGATCGTCGCAGACTGGCCGATATGACAACTCTGCTGATCATCGCGGTCGTGGCGGCGGTGGCGGCCGGCCTGTTCGACAGCGTGGCACCGGGCGCCGACCGTGAGCGGTTCCGGTGCGCGTTGCGGCACGCCAGGCATTCGCTGACCGATTGGGATGCCGCGCGCGAGTAGGTCCCGCGCGCGGCCGATCTACCGGTTGTCGTCCGAGCGGCCGCCCGGCAGGAACTCCTGGGCCTTGGTCTTCATGCCCTGAGCGACCAGATGCCAGGCGTTCGGATCGCCACGCAGCACCGCTTCGGCGGTCGCCTTCATCTGATCCCAGGTGGCGTGCGGCGGGATCGGCGGCACCTCGGGATCACAGCGCACGTCCAGCAGCGTCGGGCGGTCGGCGGACAGGGCGCGTTCCCAGGCCCCGGCAAGTTGCTCCGGGTCGTCGACCTCGATCGCCGCGAGTCCGAAGCAGCGCGCCGCGTCGGCGTATGAAATGTCCGGAAGCGATTGGGAATCCTCGAATTTCGGCGAACCGCCCATGGACCGCAGTTCCCAGGTCACCTGGTTGAGGTCGTTGTTGTGGAAGACACACACCACCAGTCGCTTGTCGTCCCAGCGTTCGGCGTAGCGGGCGATGGTGATCAGTTCGGCCAGCCCGTTCATCTGCATCGCGCCGTCACCGACGAGTGCGATCACCGGCCGGTCCGGATGGGCGAACTTGGCGCCGATCGCGTACGGCACACCGGGGCCCATGGTGGCCAGTGTTCCCGACAGCGACCCCCGCATGGTGCCGCGGAACTTCAGACATCGCGCGTACCAGTTGGTGGACGATCCGGAATCGGCGGTGACGATGGCGTTGTCCGGGATCTGTTGCGACAGTTCCCAGACCACTCGCATCGGGTTGACAGGTTTCGCGGCCAGCGTCGACTGCCGTTCGACGGTTTCCCACCACCGGGCCACATTCGACTCCACGGTTTCGCGCCAGGAGCGGTCACTCACCGGCTTCAGCAGCGGAATCAGCTCGGCCAGAGTGGCTTTCGCATCTCCAACCAGATTCACCTCCGTCGGATACCGCATGCCGATCATGGTGCCGTCGATATCGATCTGCACCGCCCGGGCCTGATCCAGCGGGGGCAGGAACTGGCTGTAGGGGAAGTTGGAACCGATGATCACCAGGGTGTCGCAGTCGCGCATCAGCTCGTAGCTGGGGCGGGTGCCGAGCAAACCGATCGGACCGGTGACGAACGGGAGATCGTCGGGCAGCACATCCTTGCCGAGCAGCGCCTTGGCGACCCCGGCACCGGTGATCTCCGCGAGTTCGGTTACCTCGCGCGCGGCCGAACGGGCGCCCTGACCGACCAGGATCGCCACCTTGGAACCGGCGCCGATCACCTCCGCGGCGCGCTCGATCTCCGCGCGCGCGGGCACGAGCACCGAATGCATCTCGGCGGGCGGGCTCGACGGCACCTGCTTGAATTCGTGCTGGGGCGGTTCGTAGCTCTCCTCCTGCAGATCCGCCGGGATGATCACCGCGGTGGGTGCGCGCCGGGTCCACGCCGTGCGGAAGGCGCGGTCGATTGCGTTGGGCAGCTGTTCGGCGACATTCACCTCGACCAGATATTCGGAGGCCACGTCCTTGTACAGGCTCTGCAGGTCGATCTCCTGCTGATAGCTGCCGCCCATCGCGCTGCGCGCGGTCTGCCCGATGATCGCCACCACCGGGACGTGGTCGAGTTTCGCGTCGTAGAGGCCGTTGAGCAGATGGACCGCGCCCGGGCCCGACGTGGCCATGCAGACACCGACGTGCCCGCTGAACTTGGCGTAGCCGGTGGCCTGGAACGCCGCCATCTCCTCGTGCCGGGCCTGCACGAAGGCGGGCCGGTCCGCGGTGCGGCCGAAGGCGGCGACCAGGCCGTTGATGCCGTCACCGGGATAGGCGAAAACCTGTTTCACGCCCCACTCGTTGAGCCGGGCCACGACATAGTCACCAACCTGTTGCGCCATATCCTCTCCTCTCCTGTCCTGTCCGGGTCGATCCCACGGGAATTGCCCTGCCTGCCCTGGTCGCCGGGCGGGTACCCGCGGCAGTCGAACTCAACCGCGGCCGACCGGCCCGATGACGGTCAGTGCCGGGCCATCCGGGCGACGGAACCGGCCACCGATTCGACACAGCGCGACATCCACGCCTGCGGGCTGTGCCGATGGGCCCGGCCGTCGAAATCACCGTGCGCGCCGTAGTCGTGGCCGTGTTCGTCGTCGAGCGGGCGCCACAGATTGTCCGGGCGCTCGGTCTCGTCGGCATCGGTCTGCTGCGAGTCGTAGCCGGTGCGCGCCAGATAACGGTCCAGTACCGCCGGCGCGAGCCGCTGCGCGACGACGGTGCCGACCGTGCTCGCGCCCACCCAATATTGCTTGCGTTCCGGATGCTCGGCGGCAAAAGCGATGGTGTCGGCCACCACCTCGGGCTGGTAGATCGGCGGCACCGGCTGCGGTTTCTTCGGCAAACGCGAACGCACCCAAGAGAATTGAGGTGTGTTGACCGCCGGCGCCTGCACGATCGTCACGTGTACGTCACTGTGCTCGTGCATCAGCTCCACCCGCACCGCCTCGAGGAATCCGTTGACCGCGTGCTTGGCGCCGCAGTAGGCCGATTGCAGCGGGATCGCCCGCTCGCCGAGTGCCGACCCGACCTGCACGATGGTTCCGCGGTTACGCGGGCGCATCCGGGCCAGTGCCACCATCACTCCGTGCACCGACCCGAGATAGGTGACCTCGGTGACGCGGCGATACTCCTTCGGCTCGATCTCGGTGAAGGGGGCGAAGACCGAGGTGAACGCTGAATTGACCCACACGTCGATCGGACCCCACTGCTGCTCGACGCGGTCGGCGGCCGCATCGACGGCGTCGTAGTCGGCGACGTCGGCCGGGATCGGCAGCGCCGCACCGCCGGCTCGTTCCACGTCCTTCGCCGCGGCGTCCAGCCCGGCACGCCCGCGGGCCAGCAGCGCCACGCGGGCACCGTCGGCGGCGAAGCGCCGCGCGGCGGCGCGCCCGATTCCGGCACTGGCTCCGGTGACGACCACTACGGGTGACTGCCCGCTCACTCGGTCTCCTCTCCTCGCGCGGTTGTCCGGCGCCCCTCGCCGAAGGCCGCACGGCGGGGACGTCGCATCTGCGGCGTACCCGCGCCGCGAGCCGTTATTCGGGCCGGGTTCGCCTGCCATCGTGTCCGATTCGGCGGGTGTGACCTCATGTCGACCGGGTACCCGCGCGATGTCCGGCCGCCCGCGCCGAGGTGCGGCCGCACCACATCCGGCCGACCACGACAGAGGTGCACGAATGACGATTTCGGATCGCGCGGCCCGCCCGCACCGCGGCTCGAATCGAGACCGATGGCCGCTGCAGGCGCTCGAAACCGCCCTGAAGGAGGCGGTCGAGGGGGAGGTCCGTTTCGATTCGGGAACTCGCGCCACCTATTCCACCGACGCCTCCAACTATCGCGCCCTGCCACTGGGGGTGGTCGTTCCGCACACACCGGAAGCCGCCGCGATCGCGGTGGGAATCTGCCGCGACCACGACGTCCCGTTGCTCTCCCGTGGCGGCGGGACCAGCCTCGCCGGGCAGAGCTGCAACACCGCGGTCGTGATCGACTGGACCAAGTACTGTCACCGGCTGCTCGGCGTCGCCGCCGAAACGCGCACGGCCGTGGTCGAACCGGGCATCGCGCTCGATCCGCTCAACCAGCAACTGACGTCGTCCGGGCTGATGGTCGGGCCCAAGCCGTCGACCCACGTCAGCTGCACGATCGGCGGAATGATCGGCAACAACTCGTGTGGTGCCACGGCACAGGCCTACGGCAAGATGGTCGACTCCGTGCGCCGGCTAGAGATTCTCACCTACGACGGCCTGCGGGCCTGGGTGGGTGCCGAGGACCCGATTCCGGGCGCGAATCCGGAGACCGACGAACTGGTCCGCCGGCTGCGGGAGATCCGGGACCGCTACGCCGACGACATCCGCGCCGCGTATCCGGACATTCCCCGCAGGGTGTCCGGATACAACCTGGACGCGCTGCTGCCGGAGCGAGGATTCGATCTCGCGAAGTTCCTCGTCGGCAGCGAAAGCACACTGGTGACCGTGCTACGCGCGGAGATCGAGCTGGTCCGGGTCCCGGCCGCCAAGGCGATGGTCGTGCTCGGCTTCCCCGACGTCTATCACGCCGCCGACGCGGTCTCCCGCATTCTGCCGCACGACCCCGCCGCCCTCGAGGGCCTCGACCATCGCCTGGTCCAACTGGAGCACAGCCGGCACCTGGCGGCGAAGGCCATCTCGCAGTTGCCCGACGGGAAGGCCTGGCTGATGGTGCAATTCGACGGCGACGACCAGAAGGAAGCCGACGCGCGGGCGAAGACGATGATCGCCGACCTCGAACACGCCACCGGCGCGAGTTCCACCATCTTGGACGATCCCGACCGCGAGGCCGAGGTGTGGGCCGCCCGCGAGGCCGGACTCGGCGCCACCGCCTATCCGCCCGACGGCCCGGAAACGCACGAGGGATGGGAAGATGCCGCGGTCCCGCCCGAGCGGCTCGGCGACTATCTGCGCGACTTCGACGCGCTGCTCGAGGAATTCGGCTACGAATCCAGTTCGCTCTACGGGCATTTCGGCCACGGCTGCGTGCACACCCGCATCCCGTTCGACCTGCGCACCGCCGACGGGATCGCGCACTACCGGCGCTTCGTCGAACGGGCCGCGCGCCTGGTGAGCAGCTACGGTGGGTCGCTGTCGGGCGAGCACGGCGACGGCCAGTCGCGCGCCGAGCTGTTGCCGATCATGTTCGGCGACAAGGTGGTTCGCGCCTTCGGTGAGGTGAAGGCGCTGTTCGATCCGCGCAACCGGATGAATCCGGGCAAGATCGTCCAGCCGCATCGTCTGGATTCGGATCTGCGCCAGGGAAGCGACTACCGGCCGTGGGAACCGGTGACGCACTTCGCCTTTCCCGACGACGACCACCGCTTCAGTGAGGCGGCCGGACGCTGCGTGGGCGTCGGCAAATGCCGCGGCGAGAGCAGCGGGGTGATGTGTCCCAGCTACCGCGCGACGCGGGAGGAGGAGCATTCCACCCGCGGGCGGGCCCGGCTGCTGTTCGAAATGCTGCAGGGGGAGGCGATCACCGACGGCTGGCGATCCACCGAGGTGCGTGACGCGCTCGATCTGTGCCTGGCGTGCAAGGGATGTCGCAGCGACTGCCCGGTCGATGTCGACATGGCCACCTATAAGGCCGAGTTCCTGTCCCACCACTACGAACACCGGGTGCGGCCGATGGCCCACTATTCGATGGGCTGGATTCCGCTGTGGGCCCGGCTCGGCACCTCGATGGCTCCGCTCGCCAACGCCGTGACCCACACCCCGGGCCTGCGGCGGCTGGTCTCGGCCGCGGGCGGCATCGCACGGGAACGGAAGATGCCTCGCTTCGCCCGCGGCCGCTTCACCCGGACCTTCCGCAACCACACGAGCTCCACCACCGGTGAGCGCGGCACGGTGCTGCTGTGGCCCGATACCTTCACCAACAATTTCGAGCCGGGAATCGCCGAAGCCGCGGTGACGGTGCTCGAGGCCGCGGGCTTCTCCGTGATCGTGCCCGAGCGCACCGTCTGCTGCGGTCTGACCTGGATCTCCACCGGCCAGCTGCCCACCGCCAAACGCGTGCTGCGCCGCACGTTGCGGGTGCTGGCGCCGCAGTTGCGCGACAGCACACCGATCGTCGTTCTCGAACCCAGCTGCGCGGCCGTGTTCCGGGCCGATCTGCCCGAACTGCTCTACGGCGACCAGGACGCCGACCGGCTGTCGAAACAGACCTACACTCTCGCCGAACTGCTGGCAGAGCGGGCGCCGGACTGGAACCCGCCGCCCGTCGACACCGCGGCCATGGTGCAGCCGCACTGCCACCACCACGCGATCATGCGCTACGACACCGATCGCGAACTGCTGTCCTCGGCCGGCGCCGACGTGGAGGTCCTCGATGCCGGATGCTGCGGTCTGGCAGGCAATTTCGGCTTCGAACGCGGCCACTACGACGTCTCGGTGGCCTGCGCGGAGGACAGGCTGATGCCCGCGGTGCGCCGGCGCGATCCGGGCACCGTGGTGCTCGCCGACGGATTCAGCTGCCGGACCCAGATCCGGCAGTTGCAACCGGACGCCGATCCGCGCCACGCGGTCGAACTGCTGGCGGCGGCGCTGGCGGCGAAGGGTCAGGGATGAGTGCGGCGATCATCGACGAGTCGGTCCGGGTCGGGGTCTACCGGTTCCCGACGCCGGAGCCGGAGGCCGACGGCACCCTCGAATGGGAGGCGACGACCGCGGTGACCGTGGAGATCGACGCGGGCGGGCAGAGCGGGCTGGGGTGGACCTACAGCGGCGGTGCCGCCGCGGCGATCGTGCGCGACGTGCTCGCCCCGGTTCTGGCCGGACGCTCGCCGTTCGATATCGGCGACTGCCGGATCCGGATGCAGCGCGCCTGCCGCAATCTGGGCACCGCCGCGGTCGTCGCGCATGCGCTCAGCGCCGTCGACATCGCCCTGTGGGACCTGAAAGCGCGGCTGCTCGGCGTGCCGTTGAGCCGGCTGTTCGGCGCCGTGCGGCTCGCGACACCGGTCTACGGCTCGGGCGGATTCACCACCCTCACCGATGACGAGCTGGGCGAGCAGATCGAGGGCTGGCTGTCGGCGGGGTGCCGCTGCGTCAAGATCAAGATCGGGGAGGATCGTGGCGAGCGGCCCGATCGGGACCTCGAGCGGGTGTCCTTGGCGGACGGGCTGCTCGGCGACCGCGCCCGGTTGATGGTCGACGCGAACGGCGCCTACTCCGCCGCTCTGGCCCGCCGGGTGGGCGCCGACCTCGACCGGCACGATGTGATCTGGTTCGAAGAGCCCGTAACCAGCGACGATCCGCCCGGGCTGGCGCTGCTGCGGGCGGCGCTGCGCTGCGATGTGGCCGCCGGTGAATACGTCTACCGCCCCTACGACGCGGCCGCGTTGATCGGCTCGGTGGATTGCCTGCAACTCGATGTGACCCGCTGCGGCGGCTACAGCGGCTTCCTGGAATGCGCCGCACTCGCTGCCGCGCACGGCCTGGACGTCTCCGCCCACTGCGCGCCCTCGCTGCACGCCCCGATCGTGTCCTCGTTCGCCCATCTGCGTCACGTGGAGTGGTTCATCGACCACAGCCGCCTGGAACCACTGCTGGTCGACGGCGTGCCCGCGGTCCGCGACGGTGTGCTGGCGCCCGGCCGCGGCGCCGGGCACGGCATGCGGCTCGCGGACTCGGCCGGAAAATATTCGGTCGGCGGTGCCGGCCGACGGTGAGGTGGTGCGCCCCGGCGGCCGAATACCGGCGCGGCTGCTGGGTAACCGCCGGACATGGCAGCCATCGGATATTTTCTCGCCACGTCGCTCCCGATCACCACGGCCGTGACCTGTCCGACGATACGTATCCATCCCGCGCTCATCGCCCAGGCCGCCGCGACCGCGGCTGCAGATGCTGGCCGAAGCCGTCGACCTGATCCGCCGCCTGCACCGCGGTGACGTGTACGTCGGCCAGATCGGGCCGGATCTGGAGGGGTTCTTCACCGCATTCGAGAAGGAGGTACCGCCGGCCCTGTGCTGAGCGGTACGCGATCACCACTGATACCGAGGAGAGGCGAACTGGATGGATCACTCACGGGCCCCCGTGCTGGACGCATTGGCCGAATACCGCCAACTCGGCCGCTACGGCTTCACTCCGCCCGGGCATCGGCAGGGTGCGGGCGCCGATCCGCGCGTGCGCGAGGTGCTCGGCGGCGCGCTGGCGGCCGACATCCTCGCCGCGCCCGGTCTCGACGACCGGCTCTCACGCGGCGGCTATCTGAGCGAGGCCGAGAAATTGATGGCCGACGCGGTGGGCGCCGACGTGGCGTTCTTCTCCACCTGCGGCAGCTCGCTGTCGGTGAAGGCGGCGATGCTCGCCGTCGCCGGCGGCGACGGCGGCCTCATCCTGGGCCGTGACAGCCACAAATCCATCGTCGCGGGTCTGGTGTTCTCCGGCGTGCTGCCCCGGTGGGTGCCACCGCGCTGGGATGCGCGGCGGCACCTGTCGCATCCGCCGTCCCCGGAACAGGTCGAGCGGGCCTGGCAGAAATATCCCGATGCCGCCGGCGCGCTGATCGTGAGTCCGAGCCCGTACGGCACCTGCGCCGACATCCGCGGCATCGCGGAGGTCTGCCATCGCCGGGGCAAACCGCTGATCATCGACGAGGCGTGGGGCGCCCATCTGCCGTTCCACCCCGATCTGCCTACCTGGGCGATGGATGCCGGCGCGGATGTCTGCGTGGTCAGCGTGCACAAGATGGGCGCCGGATTCGAACAGGGTTCGGTCTTCCACGTCCAGGGCGATCTGGTCGACGTCGACAAGTTGAAGCTGTGCGCCGAACTGCTCACCACGACGAGCCCCAACGTGCTGCTCTACGCGGCCATCGACGGCTGGCGACGGCAGATGGTCGAGCACGGCGAGAAGCTGCTCACCGACGCGCTGCACACGGCCGAACGAGCCCGCTCCGCGCTCGACCGCATTCCCGGCATCTCGGTGATGGAGGACGAACTGCTCGGCGCGGAGGCCTCCCACGACCTCGATCGCATGCAGGTGCTGATGGACGTCTCGGACACCGGCGCAACGGGTTTCGAGGTGGCCGACTGGCTGCGCGAGTATCGCCGCATCGATATGGGGCACAGCGACCATCGCAGGATCCTGGCCACGCTGTCGATGGCCGACGACACCGACACTGTCGACGCGCTGGTCGACGCCATGACCGCGTGGCGGGTGCAGTACCGCGGTGCCGGCCCGAGCCCTGCCGACATCCACATGCCCGCACCGCGCGACCTGCAGCTGGAATCGGTGATGAACCCCCGTGACGCCTTCTTCGGCCCGGAGGAGACGGTGCCGTTCGAGCAGGCGATCGGCCGCATCGCCGCCGAACAGGTCACGCCGTATCCACCGGGAATCCCGGTGATCGTGCCCGGGGAACTGGTCGACGTCGCGGTGGTGGACTACCTGCGGTCCGGAGTGGAGAACGGGATGAATGTGCCGGATCCGGCCGATCCGACCTTGCGCACGCTGCGGGTGGTGGCCGAGTGAGCGTCGACGGCCGGTAAAATGGGTGGTTCTGGTGCGTCCGAAGGATGCACAATCGAACCGTTTGCCCCCTTACCGTGCTAGGAGACTGTTGTGATCACCGCGACCGACCTGGAGGTCCGGGCCGGAATCCGCACCCTGCTCACCGCGCCGGGGTCGGCGCTGCGGGTGCAAGCCGGTGATCGGATCGGTCTCGTCGGCCGCAACGGCGCGGGTAAGACCACCACCCTGCGCATCCTGGCCGGGGAGGGAGAACCCTACGCCGGCAAAGTGATTCGCTCGGGCGAAATCGGCTATCTGCCGCAGGATCCGCGCGAGGGAAATCTCGACGTGCTGGCCCGCGACCGCGTGCTCTCGGCGCGTGGACTCGACAAGCTGATCCGCGATATGGAGAAGCAGCAGGCCCTGATGGCCGAGGTCGTCGACGACGCCGAACGCGAGAAGGCGGTGCGCAAATACGGCCGGCTCGAGGAACGATTCTCTGCGCTGGGCGGATATGTCGCCGAGAGCGAGGCCGCCCGGATCTGCCACAGCCTCGGTCTGCCGGATCGGGTGCTGGGCCAGGCCCTGCGCACGCTGTCGGGCGGTCAGCGCCGTCGCATCGAGCTGGCGCGCATCCTGTTCTCCGCGTCCGACGGCTCCGGCGGCAAATCCGATACGACGCTGCTGCTCGACGAGCCCACCAACCACCTCGACGCCGACTCCATCACCTGGCTGCGGGGCTTCCTGCAGAGCCATGACGGTGGCCTGATCGTCATCTCCCACGACGTCGACCTGCTCGCCGACGTGGTGAACAAGGTGTGGTTCCTCGACGCCGTGCGTGGTGAGGCCGACATCTACAACATGGGCTGGAAGAAATATCTCGACGCCCGCGCCACCGACGAACAGCGCCGTGTCCGCGAGCGCGCCAACGCGGAGAAGAAGGCCTCCGCGCTCAAGCAGCAGGCCGCCAAGCTCGGTGCCAAGGCGACGAAAGCCGCTGCCGCACACCAGATGGTCAAGCGAGCCGAGCGCATGCTCTCCGAACTCGACGACGTGCGCGTGGCCGACAAGGTGGCCCGCATCAAGTTCCCCGAACCCGCGCCCTGCGGCAAGACGCCACTGATGGCCACCAACCTCACCAAGCTCTACGGGTCGCTGGAGATCTTCACCGGCGTGAACCTGGCCATCGACAAAGGCAGCCGGGTCGTGATCCTCGGCCTCAACGGCGCGGGCAAAACGACCATGCTGCGTCTGCTCGCCGGGGTCGAGCCGCTGACCGCCGGGCAGATCGATCCGGGCCGCGGCCTGCGCATCGGCTATTTCGCGCAGGAGCACGACACCCTCGACGACAACGCCACCGTCTGGGAGAACATCCGCCACGCCGCACCCGATGCGGGTGAGCAGGACCTGCGCGGGCTGCTGGGCGCGTTCATGTTCACCGGCCCACAGCTCGACCAGCCCGCCGGCACTCTGTCCGGCGGTGAGAAGACCCGGCTGGCGCTGGCCGGCCTGGTGTCCTCGGCGGCCAACGTGCTGCTGCTCGACGAGCCCACCAACAACCTCGATCCGGTCTCGCGCGAGCAGGTCCTCGACGCGCTGCGCAGCTACGCGGGCGCGGTCGTTCTGGTCACCCACGACCCAGGGGCGGCCGAAGCCCTCAACCCGGAACGGGTGATCATGCTGCCCGACGGCACCGAGGACCACTGGTCGCAGGACTACCTGGAGCTGATTCAGCTGGCCTGAGCGTGGCGAATGCTTCCTGCGACGCGCCGAGACACGCCGAAATATCCTCGCAATCGGTGAGTTTCATCACAGTGAGGCGTTGATCACTGCGGATCGAGTGTCTAGCCTGGAATGAGGCTGCACGGCGACCGGAGGAAGCCATGAGTGACAGGCCCGCACAGGGGAAGTCGATGTTGGGTAAGGGTACGCGCGTCACGGGCAAGTCGCGCGACCGGCTGCAAACCCAGCTCAAGAAGCAATACGAGGCGGGCGCCAGCATTCGTTCGCTGGCGCGGGAGACCGGCCGTTCGTACGGATTCATACACAACGTGCTCGTGGAGTCGCATGTGCAACTCCGCAGCCGCGGTGGTGCCAACCGGCGCAAAGCGGTCAGTAAGGCCTGAGCCGCACACTCGCCCGAAACGGCCGATCGGCGTCCGCGGTCGGCGGCCTCTCCTGGTGCTCCACGCCGGAGCTCACGCCCGGTGGGCGTTGCGTTCGGCCCACCAGTGCGGCGCGTCGACGAAGTGGTTGTCGTATTCGTCCTGGGTGGCGGCGAGTTCGGCGAGGGTGGCCTCGCCCGAGGCCACTCGCTCGAGCAGCCGGAAGTAGCCGAAGCGCTGCACGGCCGGGGTCAGCGCGATCAGGATTCGCGCCGGTGAACCCGGGGCGGCGCCGAAGGCATGCGGCATGAACCGCGGCACCGTGATCGCGCCGCCCGCGGCGACCGTCGTGATCTGCTCCCCCGCGAGCACCTGCAAATCGCCCTCGGCGACGTAGAACAGCTCGTCGGACATCGTGTGGTAGTGCGGAGTCGCCCCGTCGGCGCCGGGGGCCATCGTGACCTCGAGTGTGCTGACGCTGCCGCCGGTGCGATCGGAATCCAGCAACAGCCGCATGGTCACGGCATCGGTCACGCGTACCTCGGCCTCGGCGGGCTGGACGACGGCGGCGGGAATGCGGGGTGCGGTGGTCATCGGATCTCCAAAGTGATTCGCTATCGAATAGTTCGCTACCGAACTATATCTCGTCGAATAGTATGTGTCCATGGCCGGACGACAGACCGATGCGGTGGACGCGATCGTGGCGCAGTGGGAGCGCGAACGCCCCGACCTGGATCTGGCGGCGATGGCGGTACTCGGCCGCCTCGGCCGCCTGTACGTCCTCGCCGAGCGCGAGATCGACGCGGTGTTCACCGCACACGGGCTGCAGCGGGGCGAATTCGATGTGCTTGCGGCGCTGCGCCGTTCGGGCGAACCGTTCGAACTGACCCCCTCGGTCCTGGCCGACACGCTGATGTTGTCGCGCGCCGGCATGACCGGTCGCTTGGACCGCCTGGAATCGGCCGGACTGGTGCGCCGTATCGCCGATCCCGCCGACCGCCGCGCGGTCCGGGTCGCCCTGACCGAGGCCGGTCGCGCCCGCGTCGACGAGGTCGTGACGGCACACACCGACAACGAGACCCGCCTGCTGTCCGGGTTGTCGGTGCGCGACCGCGCCGAACTGGACCGGATCGCGCGGCTGCTGCTGGCCGACCTCGATCGGCAGTGACACCGGCTCAGCCGGAGACCATCGCCTCACCGTGGACGAGGAACTGGGCGAGACTGGCGAAGATCGGCAGCCCCGTCTTGATCTCCAGATAGGCGAACTGCCCCTGCGGATTCACCTCGAGGAAGTAGTACTCGCCGTCGAGTCCGAGCCTGATGTCGAGTACGCCGAAGACCAGTCCGAGCGCGCCCATCAGCGTGGTCAGCGACTTGCTCACCGAGGCGGGCAGTCGCTCGGGCGTGAAGGCCACCGAGGTGTCCAGACGCGAATCCACCCATCCCACACCGGATTGCGAGTCGATCCGCACCGCCCATTCGACGCCGTCGATCCACACGACCCGCAGATCGCATTCGGCTTCGACATAGTCCTGGAAGGTGGTCGGCGCCGAGCGGATGGTGTCGAAGCGGCCGAGATCCTCGCTGCTCACGATGCGGGTTTCGGAGAATTCCGCGCGGCCGGTGCCGGTCCGTTTGTAGATCACCGACCCGCCGCGGGAATGGACGAAGCTGCGAGCCTCGTCGGGATCGTTGGTGATCAGCGTTTCCGGGATCGCGAAACCGCTGCGCCGGGCGGTGTCGAGCTGCACGATTTTGCGGGTGGCGGTGCGGTCGGCGCCGGGATCGTTGACCCAGACCGCCGGTATCGACCAGAGCAGGCCCTGCAGGAACCCGTCGCATTCGGCCTGCCGGAAATCGTCGTCGCCGTCCAGGAAACCACCGGGGACCCGGCAGGGCCGGGGGCGGCGCCACCAGACGGCGGTCACGTCGTCGAGGCCGGCGATATGCGACATCGAGCGAGCGGCGCCGGCGCGGTCGAGCCGGAAACTGCCGCATTCGCGCGGAAAATCGCGCAAATCCAGACGAATCGGATTGAGCCCGTACATATTCCGCAACATCGAGGCCATCGCGTCGGCGTGCAGGTCGCCGGTCTCCGCGACGATCAGCACGGCACCCGGCGAGCGGGCACTCATCGACCGGCCCCTCAGTCCAGGCTGTCGCAGGCGGTGCCGTCGTCGCTGCCAGCGCCGCTGCGAGTCTGGCTGTAGCTCACCGTCGCACCGGCGGCCCCCGGGGCGGGCGCGACGTCGAGCCGCCGGGCCCACTGGTCGGTCAGCCGGGCCAGCAGATCGTCACCGACGGCGGGACTGGGACGAGGCGGTAACGTCAGCGGACGTTCGGTGAGCTGAATGCGGCGCCGCTGCGTGAAATCGGCTGTGGCGCCGGGCCGTATCCAGACGAGCACGGGGCGTTCCGCGGCGCCGGTGGCGGCCTCCGGGGATCCGTCGCGCAGCTGGAGGACGTCGTCGCGGTCGAGAGTCCAGATTCCCTCGGCGACGCGGACGCTGATGGTGTCGCGAGATTCGGCGACCAGGCGGCCGGACAGCGGTAGCGCCGGGTGGCGGGGGTGCGGGCGCGGCCGGGTGCGTTCGGGTACCTGGCGGCGGGCATCGTTCATGGGCCGGACTCCGATCTGCTCGCAATTTGCCCCGGAAGTCGAGCGTGAACTGGATCATAGCCCGCCACGGTGCCGGGCCGGTTCGCAACGAAAGATTTCCGGTGCAAACCCGGTGCCCCGGCCGGGGCGCGGAAAACACTATCGCCGAAAGCTATTCGGTTGAGCTGTCAACGGGTCACAGGCCGAGCACGCCGGGGGATTCGGCAAGCTCGAGGAAGCGTTTACTCGGGTTCGGCACGAGTTTGCGCGTGTCCAGATCCATCAGCCCGAGGACGACGGAGAATTCCGCGGAGACGGTCCCGTCCAGTTTGCGGATCTGCTGGTCTATCCAGAACACCTTGCCTTCTCCCCAGCGGCATTCGGAGGTCACGGTGATCTCGTCGCCCAGATGCAGCTCTCGCCGATACTTGACGGTGGATTCCAGGACCACCGGGCCGAGTCCGGACAGCCGCATCTTGTCCGGGACCAGACCGGCCGCGCGCAGCGCCTCCCATCGGGCGTGCTCGGCATACTGGTGGTACACGGCCTGGTTGAGATGGCCATTGACGTCGAGTTCGTAACCGCGGACGGTGACGGGCACAGAGAAGGTCATATCCGAGGCCAACGGGTGCCGTGTTCCCGGTATTTCCGGATCGAGCGTGGGGTCGGTCACCGTCCGGGCGGCGGTTACATGAGTCGCCGCATCAGATACGTGTACTCGAGTGCGCTGGTGTGGGCCTGCTCCTCGCGATCGGCGCCCGCACCGTGGCCGCCCTCGCCCGCCTCGTAGAACAGATACGGATCGCCGAATTCGGCCAGCCGCGCCGCGAATTTGCGGGCGTTCTGCGGGCCTACCCGGTCATCCTTGGTCGTAGTCCAGACCAACGGTTCCGGATAGTGCGCGCCGCGTCGCAATTGCCCGTACGGCGAGATGGATTCGAGAAACGCCCGCTGGGTGGGATCGTCGACGCTGCCGTATTCGTCGACCCAGGAGGCGCCCGCGGCGATCTTCTCGTAGCGCATCATGTCCAGCAACGGTACCTGGATGTCGACGGCGTTCCACATCTCGGGATGTTGGACGAATTCGACACCCATGAGCAGGCCGCCGTTGGAGCCACCCTGGATACCGAGCCGCCGTGCGCTGGTCACGCCGCGGGCCACCAGATCCTTGCCGACGGCCGCGAAATCGTCGAACGCCCGCTGCCGGCCGGTGGTACGTGCGGCCTCGTGCCAGGCGGGCCCGAATTCGCCGCCGCCGCGGATGTTCGCCAGGACGAAGACACCGCCGTGATCGAGCCAGAGCCGGCCGAGCAATCCCTGATAGGACGGGGTCTGCGACATTCCGAAACCGCCGTAGGCGTACATCAGGGTGGGGTTCGAGCCGTCGAACGCCATATCGCCGGCGTGGACCACGAAATACGGCACGGCCGTGCCGTCGGCCGAGGTGGCCTTGCGCTGCTCGACCACGTAGCGGGACGAATCGAACTGCGGCGGTGTGCTTTTCACCTGTCGGGCCGTGCCGTCGGCGGTGTCCACACTCCACAGTGTCGTCGGAATGAGGAACGAGGTCACCGAGAGATAGGCGCGATCGCCCGTCGGGTCGGCGGTGACGGTGTCGACGGTCGCGTTGTCCGGCAACGGCACCGGAGCCGGCGACCAGCTCCCGTCCGGACGCGGCGTGTAGACGGTGGCGCGACCGCGCACGTCGTTCAGCGAGGTGACCACCGCGTGGTCGCGTGTGGTCTGCACACCACTCAGGCTCTCCGACGGCCCTGGGACATAGACCGGTGTCACCTGCGGATGGGCCGGGTCGGTGATCAGCCGGTCGGCGTCCACCGACACCAGCGTGCCGGATGGATAGGTGGTCGCGCCGACCGCCCAGTCCTGCTGGAGTGACACCAGGATGTGATTGCCGACGAAGCCCGCGAGGTCCGACTTCGCCGGGAGCGCGGTCGGCACCGGGCCGGTCGCGGTGAGCAGTTCGATGTCGTGTTCGAAGAAGGTGCGGCCGCGTACGACGAGATCGAGCCGCCGACCGGCGCCGTTGTCCAGCACGACCGGCGTGGTCGACAACTGATCGGTCCGGTCGCCTCGCGCGAGTTCGGTTGCGGCGTCCAGAGGTTGGCCGCGGCGCCACTGCCGAACGACATACGGGTACCCGGAGGCCGTCTTCTCGCCCGGCTGCCATTCCCGCGCGATCAGCACCGTATTCTCGTCACTGAACGTGAGGTCCACTTTGCCCCGCGGCACCACGAATCCGTCCGGCACGAACTGCCGTGTGCCCCGGTCGAATTCGCGTACCGAGACGGCGTCCTCACCACCGTCGGACAAACTGATCAGGCACCGGCGACGAGTGACCGGATCGCAGTCGGCGCCTCTCCAGACCCAGTTCTTCCCCTCGGCTCGCGACAGCTCGTCGAGGTCGAGCACGGTGGTCCAGGCCGGTTGCGGCGCTTCGTAATCGGCGGTCGTCGTCTCGCGCCAGATGCCGCGTTTGTGGTCACCGTCCTGCCAGAAGTTCTCGACGGTGCCGTCCTGGAAGCGCGGCATCGGGATCCGGTCGGGCGTCTTCGCCAGCGCCGTCGCCTGCGCGAGATTGTCGGCGTAGCGGGGATCGTGTTCGAGCACATCGAGGGTCCGGCGGTTCTGTTCGCCGACCCACGCCTGCACACGCGGGCTGTCGAGCTCTTCGAGCCAGAGATACGGATCCTGGGGTGCGGCGGCACCGCCGCACGCCGCGACCAGCACAGCGATCGACAGCAGGCCGGCCGCGTGCCGCCATGAGGTGCGCATGGCACCGCCGGACAATCCGTGTCGTCCCCGCCCCATGATCATCAGCACATGGTACGGCGAATCCGGTACGGGCGGATGTCGCGGCCGGTTCACTCCCGCCGGCGGACCGACGCCTCCACGAGATCGAGTACGGCCGTGAGGTTTTCGTTGACATGACCGGAGGCGATGCGGGCGATGAGGCCGTCGAGGACCAGATCGAGATAGCCGAGCAGCACGTCGGTGGGGACGTCGTCGCGCAGCGCGCCGGCCGCCTTGCGGCGTTCCAGGCGGGCCAGGGTGGCCGCGGTCAGCTCGGCCGAACGCTGGGTCCAGCCGGCGGCGAATTCGGGATCGGTGCGCAGTCGCCGGGCGATTTCGAGGCGGGTGCCCAGCCAGTTGTACTGCGCGGGATTGTCGAGCATCTCGCGCATCACCTGCACGATGCCCTCGTTGGCCGCGACCTCGGCCATCCGTTCGGCATCTTCCTGGGCCAATGCCAGAAACAGGGCGTCCTTGTCCCGGAAATGATGGAAGATCGCGCCGCGGGACAGCCCGATCGCCTCTTCCAGGCGGCGGACGGTCGCACCCTCGTACCCGAATTCGGCGAAACACCGGCGCGCCCCGTCCAGGATCTGGCTGCGCCGGGCGGCGAGGTGATCGTCACTGACCTTGGGCATGGGCTCCTCCAGCGGGGAATGCGCGGACCCCCGCGCCGGGGCCATCCGGCGCGGGGGTTCTCACAGTACGAGCATGAACGCGTAGATCCGGCGGCGGCGCAACGCTATTCGTGCCGGCCCGGCGAGCCGAACGGACGCCGGGCGCGGCACGACGCACCGCGCGGTGCGGATATCAGCCGCGAATCATGTTGCGCAGCACGAACTGCAGGATGCCGCCGTTGCGGTAGTAGTCGGCTTCACCAGGGGTGTCGATGCGCACGACCGCGTCGAAGGTGACCTTCTCGCCGGTCTCCTTGGTCGCGGTGACCTTCAGGGTCTTCGGCGTGGTGCCCTCGTTGAGCTTGGTGATGCCCTCGATGTCGAACACCTCGGTGCCGTCCAGGCCCAGCGACGCGGCCGACTCGCCCGCCGGGAACTGCAGCGGGATCACGCCCATGCCGATCAGGTTGGAGCGGTGGATGCGCTCGAACGACTCGGTGATGACGGCCTTGACGCCCAGCAGACGAGTGCCCTTGGCCGCCCAGTCGCGCGAGGAACCCGAGCCGTACTCCTTACCGCCCAGCACGACCAGCGGAATGCCCGCCTTCTGGTAGTTCTGCGAGGCGTCGTAGATGAACGCCTGCGGGCCGCCCTCCTGGGTGAAGTCGCGGGTGTAACCACCCGAGACGTCGTCGAGCAACTGGTTGCGCAGCCGGATGTTGGCGAAAGTGCCGCGGATCATGACCTCGTGGTTGCCGCGCCGCGAGCCCAGGGAGTTGTAGTCCTTGCGCTGGACGCCGTGCGAGTCGAGGTACTGCGCGGCCGGGGTGCCCGGCTTGATCGGACCGGCCGGGGAGATGTGGTCGGTGGTGACCGAATCACCCAGCAGGGCCAGCACGCGGGCGCCCTTGATGTCCTCGACCGGGGCCGGCTCGAGTTCCATCCCGTCGAAGTACGGTGCCTTGCGGACGTAGGTGGAGTTCTCGTCCCAGGCGAAGGTGTCACCGGACGGAGTGTCGAGATTCCGCCAGCGCTCGTCGCCCTTGAAGACGTCGGCGTAGGACTTGCGGAACATGTCCTGGCTGATCGCCGACTTGATGGTGTCGTCGATCTCCTGGGCCGAGGGCCAGATGTCGCGCAGGAACACGTCCTTGCCGTCGGTGTCCTGACCCAGCGCGTCCTTCTCGAAGTCGAAGTCCATCGTGCCCGCGAGCGCGTAGGCGATGACCAGCGGCGGCGAGGCCAGGTAGTTCATCTTCACGTCGGGGGAGATGCGGCCCTCGAAGTTGCGGTTGCCTGACAGCACCGCGGTCACCGACAGGTCGTTGTCGTTGATGGCCTTGGAGATCTCCTCCGGCAGCGGGCCGGTGTTGCCGATGCAGGTGGTGCAGCCGTAGCCACCCAGGTAGAAGCCCAGCTTCTCCAGGTAGGGCCACAGACCGGCCTTCTCGTAGTAGTCGGAGACGACCTGCGAACCCGGGGCCATGTTGGTCTTGACCCACGGCTTGCTGGACAGGCCCTTCTCGACCGCGTTGCGGGCCAGCAGAGCCGCGCCGATCATGACCGACGGGTTGGAGGTGTTGGTGCAGGAGGTGATACCCGCGACCACGACCGCGCCGTGATCCAGAATGAACTCGCCGCGGTCCTCGGAGACCACCTTGACCGGCTTGGACGGACGTCCTTCGGCACCGTTGGCCGCCGAGTGGGCCGGGGTGTAGCTCTCGGCGCCGCCGGCCGACACCGAGACCGGATCCGAGGCGGGGAAGGTCTCATCGACACCCTCGTCGAGCGCGGTGTAGTCACCGGTGACGTAGTCGGTGATGTCGGACCGGAACGCCGCCTTCGACTCGCTGAGCAGGATGCGGTCCTGCGGGCGCTTCGGACCGGCGATCGAGGGCACCACGGTGCTCAGGTCGAGCTCGAGATACTCCGAGTAGGCGGGCTCGTGCGCGGCGTCGTGCCACATGCCCTGTTCCTTGGCGTAGGCCTCGACCAAGGCCAGCTGCTCGTCGGAGCGGCCGGTCAGACGCAGGTAGTTGATGGTCTCCTCGTCGATCGGGAAGATCGCCGCGGTGGAGCCGAATTCGGGGCTCATGTTGCCCAGGGTGGCGCGGTTGGCCAGCGGCACCTCGGCCACACCGGCGCCGTAGAACTCGACGAACTTGCCGACCACACCGTGCTTGCGCAGCATGTCGGTGACGGTGAGCACGACGTCGGTGGCAGTGACGCCCGGCTGGATCTCACCGGAGAGCTTGAAGCCGACGACCCGCGGAATGAGCATCGAGACCGGCTGGCCCAGCATCGCGGCCTCGGCCTCGATACCGCCGACGCCCCAGCCCAGTACGCCCAGGCCGTTGACCATCGTGGTATGCGAGTCGGTGCCGACGCAGGTGTCCGGATAGGCCTGGCCGTTGCGGGTCATGACGGTCGGGGCCAGGTATTCGATGTTGACCTGGTGCACGATGCCGGTGCCCGGGGGGACGACCTTGAAGTCGTCGAACGCGCCCTGGCCCCAGCGCAGGAACTGGTAGCGCTCGCCGTTGCGCTGGTATTCGAGGTCGACGTTACGCTCGAGGGCGTCGGCGCGGCCGAAGACGTCGAGGATGACCGAGTGGTCGATGACCATGTCGGCGGGAGAGAGGGGATTGACCTTGTTCGGGTCGCCGCCGAGGGCGGTGACGGCCTCACGCATTGTGGCCAGGTCGACCACACACGGCACGCCGGTGAAGTCCTGCATGATCACGCGGGCGGGGGTGAACTGGATCTCGATACTCGGCTCCGCCGACGGATCCCAGTTGGCGATGGCGCGGATGTGGTCGGCGGTGATGTTGGCGCCGTCCTCGGTGCGGAGCAGGTTCTCCGCCAGGACCTTCAGGGCGTAGGGCAGCTTCTCGGTGCCGGGCACGGCCGAGAGGCGGAAGATCTCGTAGGAGTTGCTTCCGACCTCGAGGGTGCCCTTGGCGCCGAATGTATCGATACTTGTCATACGTTCAGCTCCACTCGTCGGTGTTCCGATCGGGGCGCGTGCGGGCCCCGTGGCTTGCCACCGGCGGGGCTGCGCCGGCGGCTGTCGTCGAGGACGCGTTTCGGGCTGCGCGCCTCGTACTTCCGAACTCTAACAGTACGCTTGTCCTATGAAGCGTGCGGGGCACGTACGGCGCGGCGTGCCGCCATCCATGATGCCCCCGTCGCGTACTGTGCTCGAAGGCCCCGTCGGAGTCGTCGCCTCCGGTGTGTCGGCCAGGTGTGTGTTGATCACGTGAATGTGTTGGACGTCCGTCGCTGGAGTCGGCGGCTCGACAAGACCGGATGGAAGATGACCGTCTCGTATGCCTCGGTTTTCACCCCTATGGCCGCGGAGCTACCGCCGGATACCGACGTCGACGCCATCGTGCTGGACCTTGCCGACAACCACGTAGCCGCGCCGGCCGCCAAGGACCAGGACAAGCTCGCCGAGATCGCGGATCAGGCCCGCGCGCACGGCATCGAGCTCAACATCGTGGTCGTGAAGGGAAACCCGGGCCGCGATTCGGATCTGCGCGACCTGGCGACCACCCTCGGCAAGAGTGAGCACGGCACGGTCGTGGTGTTCAGCGACGACTGGATCGGCACCTACAGCGATTCCATCAATCGCGCGCGGCTGGAGTGGGCCGAGGACAAGGCCAAGTATCAGGGCGGGCACACCGCGACGGCAGCGCAGATCTTCGTCGACCGGCTGGAGGCGCCGGAAAAGGTGTCGTGGACTGCGATCACCGGGGTGCTGCTGGCGGGCACCGTGCTGACCATCGGTGGCCTGTACTACCTGAAATCCCGGCGCGCGGCACGCGAGCGGGCCGCAGTGGCGGCCGATGCCGCGCCGAATCCGCCGGTGTCGTCCCGGTAGGCGTCCCCGGCCGCCGTCACCGGCGTGTGCGAGCCGATGCCGGATGATGCCGGAAACTAGCCACCACCTCGGCGTGATGCCCGATTCGAGGGATACGTCGCGATTCGCGGGACGAAACTGAATGACCGGTTTGGTTCGTGCCCGAAACCCCTATTCACAGTTGGCAAATTTTTAGCAAACCGGAAATTACTCCTCTGTGATTTGTCGTCCGATGTTTCCTCTGTGAAAGAAGTGTCGTACGGTTTCGAGGTGGCACTCTTGGGGAAGAAGTGTCACATGGGCCTCCAGCGTCCCTCGAGGGCAGATGGACCGTTGGTGCTCGTGCGGCGACGCCTCAATCGGTCGCCCAGCGCAGTCCTGGCGAATCTGGTGCTCGCCGGGAGCCGCAGCGGGATCAGGGAGGTGTGATGCGAATACCGGCGAGGCGGTCCGGGGGTGCCGCGAAGGTCGCTGTGGGGTTGCTCTTGTGTGGGATCGCGCTGGCGGTGACAGCTCCGCTGGTGGCCGCGGTGCCCCCGCCACCTCCGAATCCGAGTGACGGCGATATCGCCGCGGCGGGTGCGCAGGTCGATGCGGGGGTGAACCAAGTCAGCGGCCTGATCAATCAGGTCGCCACCGCCGACCAGCAGCTCGCCCAACTCGACACCGAGGTCGCCGGCAAGCGCGAAGCCGTGAACAAGGCGCTGGTGGATCTGCAGAACGCCCGGGACGCCGCCGACGCGGCCGCGGCCGCGGTCGCCGCCACCCAGCGTGATCTGCAGTCCGCCGGGGCGCAGCTCGATCAGGCCCAGGGCAAATTCGACGAATTCGCCGTCGACGCCTACACCCACCCGGGTTCGACGTCGATGGTCAACTATCTCGCCGGCTCCGATCCGGCCTCCGCGCTCGACCGCGCCGATCTGCTCGGCATGGCGTCGAAGAATCAGCAGGCCGCCATCGACGGCCTGCGCCGCGCACAGGTCGAACAGGCCAACAAGGATTCCGCGGCCCGGCAGGCCAAGAAGGCCGCCGACACGGCCGCGGCCGCCGCCGACCGGAAGCGCGAGCAGGCACAGGCCGCGGTCGCCGCCGCCAAGGCCGCTCTCGACCAGCAGGCGCAGCAGCGCGATGCCCTGATGGCCCAGCGCGATTCGGCCCAGCAGCAACTCGACCAGGCCCGGGCCACCGTGACCGGACTGCAGGGCCAGCGCGACGCCTACCTGGCCTGGGATCGTCAGCGCCGGGCCGAAGTCGCCGCCGCCCAAGCCGCCGCGACCGCTGCCGCCGCACGCGCCGCCGCTGATCAGGCCGCCCGGGACCGCGCCGCCGAACTCGGCGCGGGCAAGCGGCCGCACACCCAGCTGGACAACGCACCGCCGCCGCGCCGATCGATGTCGACCCCGAGCCGGCCCAGCGGCAGCCGCTCCGAACTGATCGAGACGGTCGTCGACCGTGCGATGTCGCAACTGGGTGTGACCTACGCCTGGGGCGGCGGCGACGAGGACGGCCCCACCAAGGGCATACACGACGGCGGTGTGGCCGATTCCTACGGCGACTACAACAAGGTGGGCTTCGACTGCTCGGGCCTGATGATCTACGCGTTCGCCGGTGTCGGCATCTCCCTGCCGCACTACAGCGGCTACCAGTACACGATGGGCACCCGGGTCAAGGTCGCTCAGCGCGAGCGCGGGGACATGTTGTTCTGGGGCGCCAACGGCAGTGAGCACGTCGCGCTGTACCTGGGCGACGGCAAGATGATCGAGGCGCCCGAATCCGGTGACATCGTGAAGATTTCGCCGGTGCGCGAGGGCGGCATCATGCCGTACGCCGTTCGCCTGATCACCTGACGCACCTCCGAATGATCTTGGCTACCATGCGAATCGGCACACATCGTGCCGGTCCGTTCGGCACGAGCCGAGAGTTCGGTAGTAGTTGAGGTATTGATGAGGCAGATCCTGTTCTCGGCGGCGATCGCACTCGCGGTCTCGATCACCGTGACGCCGTTGCTGATCAGGTTGTTCGCACGGCGGAATCTCGGCCAGCAGATCCGCGTCGAGGGCCCGCAGAGTCATCAGGCCAAACGTGGCACTCCCACCATGGGGGGCATCGCCATCGTGGCCGGGCTGTGGGCCGGTTATCTGGGCTCGCACCTGATCGGCCTGCGCTACGACGCCGACGGGCCCTCGGCCTCCGGGCTGCTGGTGCTCGGCCTGGCCACCGCGCTGGGGTTCGTCGGGTTCCTCGACGATTTCATCAAGATCCGCAAGCACCGCAATCTGGGCCTGACCGCGACGGGCAAGTACATCGGACAGATCGGCGCTGCCGTGGTGTTCGGGATCCTCGCGCTGCGCTTTCCGGGCAGTACCGGGCTCACCCCGGCCAGCCGGCAGGTGTCGTACGTGCGGGACTGGCCCACGGTGGCCTTTCCGCTGGTGATCTTCCTGCTGGCGGTGTGCTTTGTGGTCGTCGCCTGGTCGAACGCGGTGAACATCACCGACGGGCTGGACGGGCTGGCCGCGGGATCTATGGGTTTCGCGCTGGGCGCCTACGTCATCGTGACGTTCTGGCAGTACACCAATTCCTGTACCGCCCACGTGCTTCCGGGCTGCTACAGCGTGCGTGACCCGCTGGATCTGGCCGTGGTCTGCGCGGCCGGTGGCGCGGCCTGCATCGGATTCCTGTGGTGGAATGCCAATCCGGCCAAGATCTTCATGGGCGATACCGGGTCGCTGGCCCTGGGCGGGCTGCTGGCCGGAATCTCGATCACCACCCGCACCGAATTGCTGATGGTCGTCGTGGGCGCGTTGTTCTTCGCCGAAATTCTGTCCGTGGCGTTGCAGATCGCGGTTTTCCGCACCACTCGCAACCGGTTGTTCAAGATGGCGCCGTTCCATCACCATTTCGAACTCGGCGGCTGGCCCGAAACCACGGTGATCATCAGATTCTGGCTGCTCGCGGGGATCGCGGCCGCGGTCGGGCTGGCCCTGTTCTACGCCGAATATCTGGCCGCCGTGGGCTGATCCGCCGCGGTGACCGGCTGCGACACGGGAATTCGGAATCGGCGCATTCCGGACACCGTCGAACGCCTTCCGATCCGCCCGGGAGGCCTGGCCCGCGACATTGTGCGAGCCCAGTTGCGGCAATCTTGCTCGATACCTGGAATAGTTGGGGCGGCACGCATGGAGACCGAAGCGAAAGCGGGGAGTTTGGTGACTTCGACGGACGATGTGAGCGCTGGGAGTGCGGTGAAGCAGGCGGAGGCTGCCTCGGGCACTTTGGAGCGCGACGTCGCGACCCTGGAGAAGGCGATCTACGAAGTCAAACGGGTCATCGTCGGTCAGGACCGGTTGGTCGAGCGGCTGCTCGTCGGCGTTCTGGCTCGCGGGCATGTGCTGCTCGAGGGTGTGCCCGGTATCGCCAAGACGCTGGCGGTGGAGACCTTCGCGAAGGTGGTCGGCGGCAGCTTCTCGCGCGTGCAGTTCACCCCCGACCTGGTACCCACCGATCTCATCGGTACCCGCATCTACCGGCAGGGCCGCGAGGAGTTCGACACCGAACTGGGTCCGGTCGTCGCCAACTTCGTCCTCGCCGACGAGATCAACCGCGCGCCCGCGAAGGTGCAGTCGGCGCTGCTCGAGGTCATGGCCGAACGGCACGTGTCGATCGGCGGCAAGACCTACCCCATGCCCGATCCGTTCCTGGTCATGGCGACCCAGAACCCGATCGAGAGCGAGGGTGTGTACCCGCTGCCCGAGGCGCAGCGCGACCGCTTCCTGTTCAAGGTCGTCGTCGACTATCCGACGGTCGAGGAGGAGCGCGAGATCATCTACCGGATGGGTGTGACCCCGCCGGAGCCCAAGCAGATCCTGGAGCCGGCCGAACTGATCCGGCTGCAGAAGCTGGCCGCCAACACCTTCGTCCACCACGCCCTGGTCGACTACGTCGTGCGCGTCATCGCCGCGACCCGCAAACCGGCCGAATTCGGACTCGGGGACGTCGCGGGCTGGATCGCCTACGGTGCCTCGCCGCGTGCCAGCCTCGGCATCATCGCCGCCGCCCGTGCGGTCGCGCTGATCCGGGGCCGCGATTACGTGGTGCCGCAGGATGTGGTCGAGGTCGTTCCGGATGTGCTGCGCCACCGCCTCGTGCTGTCCTACGACGCGCTCGCCGACGAGGTCAGCCCCGACGATGTGATCCGCCGGGTGCTGCAGACCGTCGGCCTGCCGCAGGTCGCCACCCAGGCCAACGCGCCCGGCGGTCCGGCGCCGATGCCGGCACCGGGCCCGCAGGCTGCCGCGCCGCAGCCTATCGCCCCGCATCCGGCCGGTCAGCCGCAGAACGGTCAGGGCGCCGGGCAGCCGCAGCGCCAGTGAGCGGGGCATCGGATTCGGTTGCGCCAGTGACGAACTCAGCTCACGTCCCCGCTCACCACGACAGTGCACCGCCGTCGTTCCGATCCGGAGATCTGCGTGATCCGCGATTGTCGGCGGCGCTGAAAACTCTCGAGCTGACAGTTCGCCGCCGGCTCGACGGCGTACTGCACGGCGATCATCTCGGGCTGATCCCGGGCCCCGGGTCCGAGCCCGGGGACGCGCGGATGTATCAGCCGGGTGACGATGTGCGCCAGATGGATTGGTCGGTCACCGCGCGCACCACCCATCCCCACGTGCGGCAGATGATCGCCGACCGGGAGCTCGAGACCTGGCTGGTGGTCGACCTGTCGGCCAGTCTGGACTTCGGCACCGCGCTGTGCCAGAAGCGCGATCTGGTGGTCGCGGCGGCTGCCGCGGTGACGCATCTGACCAGCGGCGGTGGTAACCGGATCGGCGCGGTCGTCGCCAACGGCGAACGGCTGTACCGGATTCCGGCCCGCACCGGCCGGGTGCACGCCCAGTCGCTGC
Organism: Nocardia nova; assembly: GCF_002933465.1. Classification (GTDB taxonomy): domain Bacteria; phylum Actinomycetota; class Actinomycetes; order Mycobacteriales; family Mycobacteriaceae; genus Nocardia; species Nocardia nova_B. The sequence continues at coordinate 226,769 of NZ_PSZE01000005.1, read as the reverse complement.
TGCGCAGCATCGCCACCACACCCCATGCGAGCGACGGCGTGCGCGGCGATCTGCGCGGCGCCATCGAGTCGCTGCGCCGGCCGCAGCGCAAACGCGGTCTGGCCGTTGTCATTTCGGACTTCCTCGGCGAGATCGACTGGCAGCGTTCGCTGCGCGCGATCTCCGGCCGTCACGATCTGCTCGGTGTGGAGATCCTCGATCCGCTGGATCTGGATCTGCCCGACGTCGGTGACGTGGTGCTCCACGATCCCGAAACCGGACGCACCCGCGAATTCACCGTCACTCCCACCCTGCGCGCCGATTTCGGACGTGCTGCCCAGCAGCATCGCGAACAGGTCGAGGCGGCCCTGCGCAGTTGCGGGGCGCCGGTGATGACGCTGCGCACCGATCGTGACTGGATCGCCGACGTGGTCCGTTTCGTGTCCACTCGGCGTCACACCTTCGGCGCCCCGACCGGGCGGGTGCCCCGACAGTGAGTATTTCGCATTTCACGTCCGCTATCTGGCTGGCGTTCCTCATCGTCGTCGTCGCGATCGCGCTGCTCTACGTACTGGTCCAGCGGCGTCGCAAACGGCATATGCTGCGGTTCTCCAACATGGAGACCCTCGAACGCGTAGCGCCCAAGCGTCCCAGCAACTGGCGGCACGCGCCGGTGGCGCTGATGCTGGTGGGCCTGGCTCTGCTGACGGTCGCCGCGGCGGGTCCACAGGCGGCCAAGAAGGTGCCGCGCAACCGGGCCACGGTCATGCTGGTGATCGACGTGTCGTTGTCGATGGAGGCCACCGATGTGCCGCCGTCACGGATTCAGGTCGCGAAGAAGGCCGCGACCGATTTCGTCGACGGCCTCACCCCGGGTATCAACCTGGGGTTGGTGACCTTCGCGGGTACCGCATCGGTTCAGGTCTCACCGACCACCAACCGGGAAGCGATGAAGGCGGCGATCAACAATATGAAGCTTGCCGAACGGACCGCCACCGGTGAGGGCATCTTCAGCGCTCTGCAGGCCATCGATACGCTCGCCTCGGTCCTGGGCGGGGCGCAGACGCCGCCCCCGGCGCGGATCGTGCTGATGTCCGACGGCAAGCAGACCGTGCCCGACGACAAGGACGTCGACAACCCCCGCCACGGCTTCGTCGCCGCGCGGGTCGCCAAGCAGAAGGGCGTCCCGGTCTCGACCATCTCCTTCGGCACCACCTGGGGTTCGGTCGAGATCCCGGATCAGGACGGTAAGGGCTCCCAGCGCGTCCGGGTACCGGTCGACGACGACTCCTTGCGCGAGATCGCCAAGATCTCCGGCGGAGACTTCTACACCGCCTCCACGCTGGAAGAACTCAGTGCCGTCTACGACACCCTGGACAAGCAGATCGGCTACGAGATGCAGATGGGTGACGCCAGCCGGCCGTGGCTGCTGCTGGGTCTGCTGCTGACCGCTGCGGGTGTGGTGAGCGGTCTGGTCTATCGTCAACGCCTGCCATAACGGGTACCGCGCAACCCGGCCACGACAGTCGAACTCGAACAGATAGGTTGACATTCATGTCGAACTTCACTTCCCGATCGGTCCTGGTGACCGGTGGCAACCGCGGTATCGGTCTCGCGGTGGCCCAGCGGCTGGCCGCCGACGGGCACAAGGTTGCCGTCACCCATCGTGGATCGGGCGCGCCGGAAGGTCTTCTGGGCGTGAAATGCGATGTGACGGATACGGATTCGATCGATGCGGCCTTCAGCGAGATCGAGGCCAAGCAGGGCGCGGTCGAGGTGCTGGTGGCCAACGCCGGCATCGTGGACAACACCCTGCTCATGCGGATGAGTGAGGAGCAGTTCACCCGGGTCATCGATGCCAACCTGACCGGCGCGTGGCGCTGCGCCAAGCGCGCCAACCGGGCGATGCTGCGGGCCCGCTTCGGCCGCATCATCTTCCTGGGCTCGGTCGTGGGCCAGATGGGTGGTCCCGGCCAGGTGAACTATGCGGCGGCCAAGGCCGGTCTGGTCGGCATGGCGCGCGCGATCACCCGCGAGATCGGCTCACGCAACATCACCGCGAATGTGGTGGCGCCCGGTTTCATCGACACCGATATGACTCGGGAAGAGATGACCGAGGACATGCGCGAGATGGCACTGAAGGTCATTCCCGCGGGCCGCATCGGCCAGCCCGAGGAAGTCGCGGCGGCGATCAGCTTCCTGGCCTCCGACGACGCCTCCTACATCAGCGGTGCGATCCTGCCGGTCGACGGCGGCATGGGCATGGGCCACTGAGCCAGCGGCCCTGAGCCTGTCGACTTCCCATCCGAGTTTCCCCGAGGAGAATTCACCACTCATGAGCGGAATCCTGGACGGTAAAACCGTCCTGATCACCGGGATCATCACCGATTCGTCGATCGCCTTCCACGCCGCCAAGGTGGCCCAGGAGCAGGGCGCGAAGGTGATCATCACCGGTATCCCCGAGCGGCTGCGCCTGATCGACCGCATCGCCAAGCGCCTGCCCCAGGAAATCGCGCCCGCGATCGGCCTCGACGTCACCAACGAGGACGATCTCGCCGGTCTCGCCGACAAGGTGCGCGAACTCGCGCCCGAAGGCATCGACGGCGTGCTGCACTCCATCGCCTTCGCCCCGCGCACCCTGATGGGCCCCGACGCGCTGCCGTTCCTCGACGGCCCGGGCGCCGATGCCGCCAAGGCCTTCGAGATCTCCGCGTGGAGCTACGCCTCGCTGGCGCGCGCGGTGCTGCCCGCGATGAACGAGGGTGGCTCGATCGTGGGCATGGACTTCGACCCGCGCACCGCGATGCCGTACTACAACTGGATGGGTGTGGCCAAGGCCGCGCTCGAGTCGGTGAACCGCTATGTGGCGCGAGAGGTGGGCCAGGCCAAGCGAGTTCGCTCCAACCTGGTCGCCGCGGGCCCGATCAAGACCCTCGCCGCCAAGGCGATCGCGGGCACGGCCACCGACGATGCCAAGCAGCTGAACATGCTCAACACCTACTGGGACGGCGCCTCGCCGATCGGCTGGGATGTCGACGACCCGACCGTGGTCGCCAAGTCGATCGTCACCCTGCTCTCGGACTGGCTGCCCGGCACCACCGGTTCGATCATCTACGTCGACGGCGGCGCCAGCCACAACACCTGGTTCCCGGAGAACTGGTCGGCCAACTGAGAGCCTGGAGGTAATCAGCCGTGACCGGGACCGTCGACGCACTGCTCCTGCTGTCCTTCGGCGGTCCCGAACGCCCCGAGGACGTGATGCCGTTCCTGGAGAACGTCACCCGGGGCCGGGGCGTACCGCGGGAACGCCTCGACGAGGTGGCCCAGCACTACCTGCACTTCGGTGGCGTCTCGCCGATCAATGCGCTCAACCGCGATCTGATCGCCGCGATCGAGGCCGAATTCGCCGCGCGCGCGGTGGATCTGCCGGTGTACTTCGGTAATCGCAACTGGCATCCGATGGTCGAGCAGACCGTCGCGACCATGCGCGCCGACGGCATCGGCCACGCCCTGGTGTTCCCGACTTCGGCGTGGGGCGGATATTCCGGTTGCCGTCAGTACGACGAGGACATCGCGCGTGCCCGCGCGGCCGTCGACGGGGCGCCGGAACTGACCAAACTGCGGCAGTACTTCGATCATCCGCTGCTGATCGACTCCTTCGCCGACGCCGTGCGCGCCGCGGTGCGGGACCTGCCGGCCGACGTGCGCGATGGGGCCCGGCTGGTGTTCACTGCCCATTCGATCCCGGTCGCCGCCGATGCTGCGGCCGGACCGCCTGCCGACGGTGGTCACCTCTACCGCCGCCAGGTCGCCGAAGCGGCCCGATTGTGCGCCGCGGCAACGGGTTTCGACGACTTCGACGTAGTGTGGCAGTCGCGGTCCGGACCGCCGCAGGTGCCGTGGCTCGAGCCCGACATCGTCGACCATCTGGAAGCGCTGTCCGGCAACGGTGTCGAGGCCGTCGTGGTGTGCCCGGTCGGCTTCGTCTCCGACCACCTCGAGGTCGTCTGGGACCTGGACAACGAGGCCGCCGAGAAGGCCGCCGAACTCCGTATGGCCTTCGCCCGCGCCGCCACCCCCGGCCCGGATCCGCGCTTCGCCCGGATGGTGGCCGAACTGGTCGGCGAACATCTCGAGGGGAACGAACCACGGCGTCTGGGCGCGGTGCCCGGGTACGGTTGCACCCGCAACGGGGCGATCTGCGCACCCGGATGCTGTGAACCCGTGCGTCGCCGAAAGTAACCGCCGCCGAGCGGGTATGCCCTCGATATGAACGTGCGAAAGGTGGCGGTGGGGCCATGACGCGATTCTTCCTCTTCGGTCTGCTCACGGTGGCGGTGGTCGTCCTGGGCGTGATCGCGGCGATCGGCTCGTGGGCCTGGTGGATACTCGCCGTCGCAGCGGGATTGCTCGTTCTCGTCGGCGGCTACGATCTGGTGCAGCGCCGGCATTCGATCCTGCGCAACTATCCCTTACTGGGGCATATGCGCTACCTGCTCGAAAGTGTCCGGCCCGAACTACAGCAGTATTTCGTCGAGCGGAATTTCGACGGCCGCCCCTTCGACCGTGACGTGCGGACGATGATCTACGAGCGCGCCAAGGGAATTCACGGCGAACTGTCCTACGGCACCGAGCGCGATATCGAAGCGGTCGGCTACGAATTCCTCGTCCACTCGGTGGCGGCGCTCCCTGAGCCGGATCAGCCGCCGCGTGTGCTGATCGGCGGCCCGGACTGCCGGCAGCCCTATGCCATGTCGCTGCTGAACGTCTCGGCGATGAGTTTCGGCGCCCTGTCGGGGAATGCGCTGCGGGCGTTGAACATCGGCGCCGCTCGCGGTGGCTTCGCCCACGACACCGGTGAGGGCGGGCTGACACCGTTTCATCTGGAGGGTGGCGCGGATCTGGTGTGGGAGATCGGAACGGCGTACTTCGGCACCCGCACCCGCGACGGCCGCTTCGATCCGGACCAATTCGCCGAGAAGGCCGGCTACGAACAGGTGAAGGCGATCTCGGTGAAATTGAGTCAGGGCGCGAAGCCCGGACTCGGCGGGGTCCTGCCGGCCGCGAAGGTGAGCGAGGAAATCGCCCGCTATCGCGGGGTGCCGGCACACGAGAAATGCGTCAGCCCGCCCGCACATGCGGAATTCCACACCCCGCGCGAATTGATTCGCTTCATCGTCCGCCTGCGTGAATTGTCCGGCGGTAAGCCGATCGGGTTCAAGCTGTGCGTCGGTTCGCGCACGGATATCCTCGCGATCTGCAAGGCGATGATCGCCGAGGGGACCGCACCCGATTTCATCGTCGTCGACGGTGCCGAGGGCGGTACGGCGGCAGCGCCGCTGGAATACGAGGACCACGTCGGGCTGCCGCTGACCGATGGTCTGATGACCGTGCACAACGCGCTCGTCGGAACCGGTCTGCGGGACCGGATCCGGCTGGGCGCCAGCGGAAAGGTGGCTACCGGCACGGATATCGTCAAGAGATTGGTGCAGGGCGCGGACTTCACCAATGCCGCCCGGGCGATGATGATGGCGGTCGGATGCATCCAATCCCAGCGCTGCCACACCAATCAGTGCCCGGTCGGCGTCGCCACTCAGGATCCGCGGCGTGCCCGCGCCCTCGACGTCGCCGACAAGGCCGAGCGGGTGCGGCGGTATCAGGAGGCCACGGTACGCCAGGCGATGCAGATGATGGCCTCGATGGGCGTGCACGACCCCGCCGGACTCGATACCCATATGCTGCGGAAAAAGGTGGCGCCCAACGAGATCCGGTCGTACGCCGAACTCTACGAATGGCTGGCGCCCGGGGAGCTGCTCGTCCATCCGCCGGCGAGCTGGCGTGCCGACTGGGAGGCGGCCGATCCGGATTCGTTTCGCCCGGTCGCGCCGGCCCAGCCGGTCCGCGCGCGGTGATCAGAAGTCGAGGGCGGGCACCCGCGCGTACACACCGGGAAATCCGGGTTCGGCCGAACCTTTACCCCACGAGGTGACGCCGGCGACCATGCCGTCGACCAACAGCGGTGCGCCGCTGTCGAATTCACCGGTGTCGGCGGCGGGAGAGCCCGCGCACAGCGCCTCGCCCGGATCGAATTCGGCACCGTAGGCGACCGCGCAGGCCGTATCGGACACCAGCGGCAGCGTCGCCGACCGCAGCACGCTGTTGGACTGGTCGTCCTCGGAGGTGGCGCCCCAGCCGACCACCGTCACCGTATCTCCCTGTGGCGCCACCACGGCCACGGCCGGCAGGGCGACCGGTGCGCTGAGCACCAGGACGGCGACATCATGGTGATAGCTCAGATCCGTGCCGAACAGCGAGACCCGGAAACCCGGGTCGATCCGGACATCGGCGATTCCGACGGTGACCCCGCCGTGCCCGGCGACATCGGTGCGGCCGAAGGTCACCGTCGTTCCCGGCAGCGTGCGGGCGATTGCTCCGCAGTGTGCGGCCGTGAGCACCCGGTCCGGGGCGATCAGGGCGCCGGCGCAGAACTGGCCGCCCGGCCTCGTCGCGTAGGCGGGCGTGCCGATGGCCGCGAGCCACGGATAGTCGGCGGCGCTGACCGGGACACCGCCGACCACGGCCTGCGCCGCGGTCGGCGGCAGCAGGGCGCAGGCGAGCGCGGCGGCGACGGCGCCCGCCGCCCGGCGCGGGGAAATCTTCATGACGACCTCGATGCTGTACGACGTGCCCGCCAAAGTTTCACCGTACGACTATGACCGAGGTGGGGCGAATTCGCCGGTGCCGCCCCGCGCATCGCGGGGATCTTTCTACGCCGTCACGCGGCGGCCGGCGATCTGCGCCTGCCGGCGACGACTCGTCGCGATGGCTACCCACGGATCAGCCCGCGGGAACCACGCCTGTTCGAGGGCGGATATCACCGGCGCCTCGGCGGTCGAGGTGGGCTGCGGGCATATGGATGTGCTGATCTGGAAACCAGCCGAGGGCGAGACAATGCTGCGCAGGCACTGAGCCTCTCGGCCGGTCGCCGACGTTTCGCGCGGTAACTGACCTGCGATCAGCTAATTCACCGCTATTGTGCGGAGGTGGACATCGCGCTGGAGTGGGACCAGCATCCGGGAACGGGTTTGCGGCTGGCCGCCGAGCTGGCGGGCCGCACCGGGTTGCCCCTGCTCGAAGATATGTCCGTCGCCGACGGCACCGCCGATCTGCTGGGCGTGATCGCCGCCCGCGGTGGCGGTGAGTTGCTGGGCTGGGCGGAATTGCGTGATGCCGGCCTGGGCGAGGCGTGGGTGCAGGCGGTGTCCGCGCAGCGCCTCGTACATTCGCTGCATCTGGGCCGCGCCGACGAGTCCGAACCGCAGGCGGCGGAAACCGAGATGGTCTGCCGCTTGACCGCCGAGGCGGTGCGCCGGGCCACCGCTGCCGGATACCGGGTGCTGCGCTGGCAGGGCACCGATATCGGACCGTCGGGCCGGGCGGCGGCCGAACTGGGTGCGCGGCGGGTCGACGAATACGCGCGGCTGTGGGAGCTGGATCTCACCCGGTCGCCCGCACCGGACACCACCGCGCCCCTGCGGCGGCTGGTGCACACCCTCGCCGAATCGGCCGACCCGCCGGGCCGGGTGCTGCTCACGACCGTGCTCTCGGCCCGGTCTGCGACCGAACCGATTACCACGATCACGACCTTCGCCGGCGGCGACGAGGCCTACATCAGCGCCGAGGAGGGTTTCGCCCACCGCGAGGCCGACGCCGATCTGCTGGCCGCGGCCTTCGGCGCGGTCGTGGCCGAATTACGCGCCGTCATGCCCGATATCACCGTGCTGCGCGTGTTCGAATTCGACGACGAGGCGCTGCGCGCGGCCCTGGCCCGGATCGGCATGCGAGTCTGCGGGCGCTACAACGACTACGAACTGGATCTGCCCGGGCCGGACACCGGCGAGGCCGTGACCTAACGCGGGCCGGCCGCCGCGTTCACCGCGGCCAGCCGGGCGGCGCGCAGGGCGTTCCACAGGGGTCGCAGCAGCGTCTCCTGGGCCTGCACGGCGCTGGCCGAACTGGGGGAGGAAGGGGCCGTCTGCTGGGCCACGGTGAGGATCGCGGCCACATGGTCGGCCGAATCGAGGATGCGGCGGGCCCGCAGCGGCGCCGAGTCGGGGTAGATGTGGCGCGAGCAGGCGGCCAATTCGGCCTCGATCAGTTCGCGCGGATCGTCGTCACCGCCGATCGCGGTGGTGTGCAACCGCATCAGGGCTTCCGCGGCCTCGCGCACCGCCTCCCGCATCGCGTATTCGGCCTCGCCGAGCGCCATATCCGGTGCCGGGACCGGAATCGGGGTGTGGAAGACCGTCCACTGCAGCGATTCCTCGTCGGTCCACTGCGGCACCAGCGCCACACCCTCGCCACCGGGTACCCCGGCGATCACGCCTTCCTCGGCATCCATTGCCGCCGTGGCGAATTCGGTACCCATCGGCAATCCGCGCGCATCGCCCGGCACAGGCAGCACCAGCCGCATCTGGGCCCCCGACTCGGCCATCGCCTCGCGAATGACCTTGAGCAGGACCATGATTCCGGTGCCGGCCTCCAACGGCTCGGCCGAGGGCCACGGCAGTCCCGTCCGTCCGCCGGTCAGCGGGTCACCGGCGGCGACGCTGTGCTGCGGAGACCAGGCGCGCAACGCGTCCAGCACATCGTCGGGCGCGCTGCGGCCCGCCAGCCACGAGCCCGCCCACACCGTCAGCGTGGCACTGGGAGAACACATGGTTCGAGGATAGTGGTGCCGCGGCAATCCTGTGGGCACTGGTGCGGCTGTCGTGCGAGTGGGAGTTGCCGCGGCAGGCAGCCTCAATCCCGCGAAAACGCGGCGGCGGCAGCCATTTCGAGGTCGATGTACGGTTTACCACTCACATCCTCGACGACCTGGCGCATGATTCCGCCGGTGAACGGGAAGGGCGCGTGGTAGCGCGGGGATACCGACTGGCCGCCGTCGCGACCGACCCGGACGCCCTCGCCGACGCCGGAGAACACGGTCGGCTGGGTCCGCATATCGTCGAGCGAACCCACCGGGTTCTCGTCGATGTAGAGGACCGCCTCCCCGGTCGGGGTGAAATTGTCCGGCCGCGTGCCCTTCCGTTCGTAGCGCATGCCCAGGATGTGGTCACCGAGCGGTACCGGACGGTCGGAGACCATCACCTGTTCCTCCTCGCCGAGGAAGTTGTAGACGTAGTGCAGATGTCCGTCCTTCAGGAACAGCGTGTGCCCGCCGAGGCGCCCGCCGTGGGCGAACAGCACGCCCTCGGCGCCGGGACTGGTGATGGTCGTCTCGGCGAGCAACGCGAAGGATCGACCGCGAATCTCCAGCGCTGCCCCCGGGCCCACCTCGGCGATGCCCGGATAGTAGACGGCGGTGTCCCGGGTCTTGGCATACGTCGGCCGGTCGCGCAGCATCACCGACACGATGTCGAGATCGTAGAGCGGCAGACCGTTGTACTTCTCGGCTTCGGCGAACCACAGCGCCTTCAATTCCTCCAGCTTCTCGGGATGTGTGCCGGCCAGGTCGTGCATCTGGCTGCGGTCCTCTTCGATATGGAACAGCTCCCACCGGTCGCTGTCGAAATGCCCCCAGCCCGACGGGCACGCCGCGTGCACCGCGTCGGCGAACCATCCCCGGTGCCAGATGCCGCGGGTGCCGAGCATCGAATAGAACTGGGTGTGCTTGCCGGAGTCGGCGTTCGGATCATCGAGCAGGGCCCGGAAGCTGACCCCTTCCAGCGGGCGCTGCGCCACGTTCTTCACCGTGTCCGGGGGCGTGATGCCGAGCAGGTCGTAGACCGTCGGGGTGATATCGCAGACGTTGAGGTAGTGGTGGCGCAGTTCGCCGCGGGCGGCGATTCCGGCCGGCCAGGAGAGCAGACAGGCGTCGGCGATGCCGCCCTCGTGAGATGCGTACCGTTTGTACAGTTTGTACGGGGTGTTGAAGGCCATCGCCCACCCGATGCTGTAGTGGTTGTAGGTGGTCGGCGACCCCAGCTCGTCGAGTTTGGCCAGGCTGTCCTCGATCGTGTCGATGTAGCCGTTGAAGAATTTCATCTCGTTGGCCGACCCGTTCGGACCGCCCTCACCGCTGGCGCCGTTGTCGGAGAAGGCGACGATGATCGTATTGTCCAGCTGCCCGCTCTCCTCGAGATAATCGAGGAGACGACCGATCTGGGCATCGGTGTAGGACAGGAAGCCGGCGAATACCTCCGCCTGGCGGCGGAACAGCCGTTTCTCCTCCTCCGACAGCGAATCCCAGGCGCGCACCGTGTCCTGCAGCGGCCAGGGCTCGCCGTTGCTCCCGGTAGCATCCGCGTAGGGGTTCATCGGAGACAGTTCGGTGTCCTCCGGAATCAACCCCATGCGCTTCTGGTTGTCCAACACGATGTCGCGGTACTTCTCGTACCCCATGTCGAATGTGCCGCGGTACTTGTCCGCCCATTCTCGCGGGACATGATGCGGCGCGTGACCGCAGCCGGGGCACAGGTACAGGAACCACGGTTTGTCCGGTGCGATGACCTTGGCGTCACGAATGAACTCGATCGACTTGTCGGCCAGATCTTTCGACAGGTGATATCCGTCCTCCGGCGAGTACGGCGGGGTGACCGGGTGATTGTCGTAGACCAGATTGGGGTACCACTGGTCGGCTTCGCCACCGAGGAATCCGTAGAACCGCTCGAATCCGCGCCCCAGCGGCCAATGACGCTTCGACGCCGCCAGGTTGTTTTCCTCGAGCGGTGTCATATGCCATTTGCCGACGGCATAGGTATTCCACCCGCGCTCGGTGAGGACCTCCGAGCACAGGGCGGTGTCGTCCGGAATCCGGCCGCTCATACTCGGGAAGCCGTCGGTGAACTCCTCGATGGTCGCCATTCCGACGGATGTCGGATTCCTTCCGGTGAGCAGCGAAGCGCGCGTCGGTGAGCACAGCGCTGTGGTGTGGAACTGGGTGAATTGGATTCCGTGGTCGGCGATTCGCTTCATATTCGGCATCTCGACCAGGCCGCCGTAGCAGTCCCAGGTGGCGATTCCGATGTCGTCCCACACCAGATACAGCACATTGGGCGCGCCGCGCGGTGCGGCCGGTTCCGTGAACGGCTTCCAGTCGGCGACGGAATCACGAATATCGAGCGCGATATGTCCTTCGAATTTCTCGGCCACCATCCACCTCCGGACGGAGAGTCATCGGATCGCCGTCGATCCGGTCCGGGGCCGCCCCCGCACGTGTCCATCCGTGGTCGTCGGGGCGCGGCCTCGATGCCTGCTGGATACTCTCGAACTCGTTCGAACAGCCGAGAGTCGATAGGGACTGCCGTGCGACGGCCACTCGTCCGGTTCCCGAACGGCATCCGGAGATGGCTGATCACACCCTGTGCGCCAGTAAATGGTAGCGGGCGGAGGGTGCCGGAGGTGGGTAAGTGGAGAAAGAGGCGGCACGGACGCCCGCGGCCCCGGTCAGGCTTGGTGGGCGGTCCGGCCGCGCCCGAGCGTCCTGCCCGAACCCCGCTTGGGTACGGCGAGCTGGGTGCCGCCGACCGGCTGGGCCGCGGTGTGTGGTGCGTCCGCGGCGGGGGCGGGGCCGTGGTGGACGGGAGGGACGAGGCTATTGCCGGTAGGTGGACAGGAAGCGGCCGATGCGCTCGATAATCGCTTCCAGTTCGTCGGCGTGCGGCAGGGTGGTGATCCGGAAATGGTCGGGAGTGGGCCAGTTGAAGCCGGTGCCCTGCACGATGTGGAGCTTTTCCTGCAGCAGAAGATCGAGCACGAATTGTTCATCGTCGTGAATGGCGTAGACACGCGGATCGATGCGCGGGAACGCGTACAGGGCGCCCTAGGGTTTCACGCAGGTGATGCCCGGTATGGCGGTGAGCGCCTCCCAGGCGCGGTCGCGCTGTTCGCGCAGGCGCCCGCCCGGCAGCGTCAGGTCGTGGATGCTCTGGTGCCCGCCGAGCGCGGCTTGAATCGCTTGCTGCGCAGGGACATTCGCGCACAGCCGCAGCCCGGCGAGCATGGTGAGGCCCTCGAGGTAGTTCTCCGCGTGGCCGGTGGGCCCGGAAACCACGAGCCAGCCGCCGCGCAGGCCCGCGCAGCGATAGGCCTTGGACAGGCCCGAGAAGGTCAGACACAGCAGGTCGGGCGCCAGCGCGGCGATCGAGGTGTGGGTGAGGCGTCGTAGTAGATCTTGTCGTAGATCACGTCGGCGAAGACCACCAGGTTGTGGCTGCGGGCGATGTCGAGGATCTCCCGCAGCACCTCGGGCGGGTAGACGGCGCCGGTGGGATTGTTCGGGTTGATGAGCACGAGAGCGCGGGTGCGGTCGGTGATCTTGGCGGAGATATCGGCCGGATCCGGGTACCAGTCGGCGCCCTCGTCGCAGATGTAGTGCACCGGCCGGCCGCTGTTGAGTGTCGTCGCCGCCGTCCACAGTGGGAAATCCGGTGCGGGAACGAGAACTTCGTCGCCGTTCTCCAAGAGCGCGGTGAGCGCCATCATGATCAGCTCGGAAACGCCGTTGCCGAGATCTGCTGGTGATTCGCGAATTGTGCTCGGGGCCACGCCGATACAGCGATCTTTTCGCCGACCTTCCGGGTATCAGCACCGATATCCTGGCGGCCCGGCTGAAGGATCTGGAACGCGACGGCATACTCACCCACCGCAAGGTGGGGTCGCGATCGGCGGCCGCCGTCTACGAGCTCACACCCGCCGGCACGGTCACGGTTCATATCGGCGACACGGCACCGCACTACGTCATCGGCGCCGCCGGCATCAGTCATCACGAGGGCCCCGCCCCGGCCGCCGACCACGAATTCCGGCTGGATCTGGCGGAGGCGACCGAGATCGCCACCGGGACACGACGTTTCGCCGATGTCGTGGCTGAGCCGGGGCGGGGGGCGCGCTCGTAAGCCGCGGTGACTGCCTACCGCTCGAGCTCGGCGGTGACGAGGGCCTGCACGGCCTTCTTGTCGACCTTGCCCAGCCCCGTCAACGGCAGCGCATCGACCACGATGACGTGTTTCGGAGCTTGTACGGAACCCTTGCGGCGCTTGACATCCTGCTGGATATCGTCGATTGCCGCGGCCACCGCCTCGGAATCGGCGGCGGTGGCCGGGTCGAAGACGACCGCCGCCGTCACGGCCTCGCCCCAGCGGGGATCGGCGACGCCGACGACGGCAACCCCCTGGACGCGAGCGTCGGCGGCGATGACGTCCTCCACCTCGCGGGGAAAGACGTTGAAGCCGCCGGTGACGATCATGTCCTTGCTGCGTCCGACGATGTGCCAGAAGCCGTCGGGATCCGCACGAGCCAGATCCCCGGTGTGCAGCCAGCCGTCGCGGAAGGTCTCCGCGGTGACGTCCGGAAGATTCAGGTAACCGTCGGCCAACAGTGGCCCGGATACACAGATCTCGCCGACCTCGCCGGCGGGCACGCGCTGTCCGTCCGTGCCGATCAGCCCGGTGCGCAGCGCCGCCGACGGGCGCCCGCAGGAGGTGAGCCGAGCCTCGTCGTGCTCGTCCTTGGCCAAATAGCTGATCACCATCGGCGCCTCGGACTGACCGTAGTACTGGGCGAAGATGGGGCCGAATCGCGCGATGGCCTGCGTCAGGCGTTTCGGGTCGATGGAGGAGGCGCCGTAGTAGATCGTTTCCAGCGAGGACAGATCGCGCGAGTCGATATCGGGATGATCGAGCAGAGCGTAGAGCATCGAGGGCACCAGCATGGTCGCCGAGATGCGGTGTTCCTCGATGGCGCGCAGCACCTCGCCGGCGTCGAATCGCGGAAGGACCACGCATTGCCCGCCCTGCAGCACCACCGGCAGGAAGAACGCGGCGCCCGCGTGCGACAGCGGCGTGCAGATCAAGAATCGCGGGCGCCGCGGCCATTCCCATTCCGAGAGCTGGATCTGGGTCATGGTCGCCATGGTGCCTGCGGTACCGATGACGCCCTTGGGCTTGCCGGTGGTGCCGCCGGTGTAGCTGATCGAGACGACGAAATCCGGTGGAATGTCGACCGCTTCGATCGGTTCCGGAGTGTATTGTGCTGCGGCGGAGAGCAAGTCGACGCCGATGTCGGCCAGTTCCTCCGGCACCGGGCCGAGGACGAGGATCCGCTTCAGTTCGGGGACTCGGTCGGCCAGTTCGCGCGCACGCCGGACGAACGCCGGCTGCGGATCGATGACGAGATTCGTGATTCCGGCGTCGGTGAGCACGTGCACGTGGTCGTCGAGCCCGCCCATCGGATGCAGTGCGGTGCGCCGATGTCCGGCGATCTGGCCGGCGCCCAGGATGAACAGCACCTCGGGACGGTTGAGGGCGAGCAGTGCGCTCGGGGTGCCGAGCCCGACCTGGTGGGCGGCGAACGCGGCGATGTACCGGCTGATGGCGTCGATGACGTCGGCGCCGGTGAGGACGGTGTCGCCGAGTGTCATCACCGGCTCGCGCCGATGACGCCGCAGTCCGGCGAGCAGGGCGTGTCCGTTGTGGGTCGGCAGCCGCAGCAGGGTCGCGGGATCGATTGTGCTGGTGTGTGTTTCGGGCATCTCTGTGCTCCTGGAGGTGATGTCGTCCGGGGTCAGGAGGTCTTGTGCGGTACCGCGGTCACCAGGCCGCCGTCCACGACGAACTCCGAGCCCGTCGCATACGAGGATTCGTCGCTCGCCAGGAACAGCACGAAGGTCGCCACCTCCTCGGGCTGCGCAGGACGGCCCAACGGAATCGTCACCAGATCGTCGGGGATGTCACCGATCACGACCTGCGCGCCTTCGGCGACGAGCAGCCGCCCATGGGCCGCACCCACACCTCGCGAGCCCCTGCTGATGAGTGCAATTTTGCCGTCTACACGTCCCATGCCGGTGACGCTACCATCCAAACTGTAACATGTTCTAGATACCGTTCCAGAGCTCTGACCGTGGTGTGCGCCGGTGATCCGTTGTCGGCAGCCCCACAGTCGTAGTGCGCACAGGCAATGCCGGCCGGCTCGCACTGGCCTGATCGACGACCCGCAGGTCGTCGCCGGCTCTGGTTACGGTGTTTCGTAGAGTCAGCCCGGAAATATCAATCGGTGGGTGTGATCCGCAGCAGCACCACGCTGTGTGCGGGAATGTCCGGCGCGACGACACGGCCGTCCGTCACGGTGGTCGTCGTGGTGTCCAGAGGTCGTGCAGGATGTACGAATGTGCCTGTGCGAGACCGGCTTCGGTGGCGGTGGTCGTGAGCGTGAGTGGCCGCTCGCCGGGGTTGAGTTATCCCGGACGGCTGGGCCGGGCGTGCAGGGCGGCCTGTGCCTGGTCGGCGACACCGCGAGCCGGATCGCGCCGGCGCGTCTCAACCGAGATACCGCGCGTACCAGTCGGTGACGCGTTGCCAGGCGGCGGCGGCCGCGGTGGGCTGGTAGTTCGCGCCGGTATCGTTGAAGAACGCGTGATTGGCGTCGTCGGCGACGAAAACCTCCTTTGGCACGCCGGCTCGGTTCAACGCCGCCTCGGCCGCGGGACGCGTGGCGTCGACACGCTTGTCGAGTGCGCCGTAGACGGCGAGAACCGCCGTCGCGGTGGTGATGTCGTCGTCACCGGGGTACGGACCGTAGAAGGGCGTGGCCGCGGCCAGCTCCCGCGTGCCATGGGTGAGCAGCAGCCAGGTGAGACCGCCGCCGAAACAGAAACCCGTGGCGCCCAACTTCTTTCCCGGCACCCGGCGACTCAGTTCCGTCACACCGGCGTGCAGGTCGGCGATGAGACGATCCTGCGGTGCCTTGCCCAGCGCCGCGGTGGCGGCGGCCGGGTCGGTGAAGGTGGCGGTGCCGCCCTCTTCGGAGAGCAGATCCACCGCGAGCGCGGAATAGCCGATGCCGGCGAAACGCCCGGCGACGGAACGGATGTGGTCGGTGAGGCCCTTGTTCTCGTGGATCACCAGGACACCGCCGCGGGGTTGCGCCGCGGCGGCCCAGGCGGCCCGCAGGACACGGCCGTCGGGGCCGGGGAAGGTGATCGCGGTGGGCTGGACCGCGGTCGCGGTTCCGGGCGGTGGGGCCGAGCTTGCCGGCGCGCTGGGCTTCGTCGTCCCCGCCGAGGTGCCGGAGCGCTGCGCGCAGGCGGCCAGCAACGCCACCGCGGCCGGGGTGCCGAGCCCGAGCAGGCTCAGCCGCCGCAGCGCCTCCCGGCGGCTGAGCAGGCCCTCGGCGTGGTCGGTACCGATCTCCTCTGCGATGTAGCGCTGCAGCGGCGTCATATCGGCCAGCGTAACCACGCTGCCCGTGGATCGGCATGCGTACGGCGAACCGGCGTCCTCACTCCGGTTCGGTGACGAAGTCGATGAGCTGTTCCACCGCGCCCAGCAGCGGCGCCTCCAGATCGCGGAAGCTGTCGACGGCGTTGTAGACCCGCCGCCAGCCCTCCGACGGGGTACCCCAGCCGAGACGGCGGCAGACGCCGGTCTTCCAGTCCTCACCGCGCGGCACCTGCGGCCAGGCCTTGATACCGAGGGCCTGCGGCCGCACAGCCTGCCAGATATCGATGTAGGGATGACCGGTCACCAGGACATGGGGGCCGAGGCCGGTGGTCAGATTCGTCTCCTTGGACCCGGTCACCAGGTGGTCGACCAGCACCCCGACCCGGCGGCCGGGCTCCGGGCGGAAGTCGGTCAGTCGCTCGGCGAGGTGGTCGAGTCCCTCCAGATGCTCCACGACCACGCCCTCCACGCGCAGATCGTGGCCCCACACACGCTCCACCAGCGCCGCGTCGTGCACGCCCTCGACCCAGATCCGGCTGGCGCGCGCGACGCGGGCGCGCAGCCCCTCCACCCGCGTCGAGCCCGAGGCGGAGCGGGTCGGTGTGGCCGGCGCGGCCGCTTTCGGACGAACCAGTGTCACCGGCCGGCCGTCGATCAGGAACGCCGCCTCACGTAAGGCGAACAGCCGGACCCTTCCACCTCGATCCTCGAGTTTGACGAAGTCGCCGTCGTAGGTGCGCTCGAAACCGACCACGGCGCCGCAGAATCCGCTGGCCGCGTCCTCGGCGACGAGATCACGTTCGGCGATGACCTGTGGTACCGCGCGCTTGCGGGTTCGAGCGTGTCCGGAATAGATGTCACCGTAGTCGCGCGCACTCACTCGGTCGAAACTACCTGTTTCCCTTGCCGTTCGGCGGGAGGCGAGGCCACGAGCGGCGGTGCGGTCCGGGCGACGAAGGCTCGCGCCCACCGGATCTGGACCGGTGACCGGCGTGTTTGCGTTCGACTCGTCCCGCTGAAAGGCGCGGAAGAACGGACAGGCACGGTACGGTTGACTCGTGGCCGCAATCGTATGGCTGGTCGCGGGAATTCTGCTCGCCGCAGCCGAGATGCTCACCGGTGACTTCACGCTGCTCATGTTGGGCGGGGCGGCGTTGATCACCGCGGGGGTTGCCGGGATCGCGCAGACGCCGGTGGTGATCGACGCCGTGGTGTTCGCCATCTCCGCCGTCGGGCTGCTGTTCGTCGTCCGCCCGATGTTGTTGCGCCGCTTCGCGACTCCACCGCCCACGCCGACGAATGTGGATGCGTTGCCGGGGAAGACGGCGAAGGTGCTGGAGGCGGTGAACGAGAACAGCGGTCAGGTGAAGATCGGTGGCGAAGTGTGGAGCGCACGCCCGTTCGACCCGGCCGATGAATATGCCGAGGGTGAGACCGTCTACGTCATGAAGATCGACGGCGCGCACGCCGTCGTCTGGAAGGGGCCATAATGGCTGTACTGATCGTCGCGATCGTCATCGTGGTGCTGGTCGCGGTGGTGGTCTTCAAGTCGATCGCGCTGGTACCGCAGGCCGAGGCCGCGGTGATCGAGCGGCTGGGCAGATATTCGCGCACCGTATCGGGCCAGCTGACCTTCCTGGTCCCGTTCGCAGACCGGATCCGCGCGAAGGTCGACCTGCGCGAACGGGTCGTCTCGTTCCCCCCGCAGCCGGTGATCACCCAGGACAACCTCACCGTGCAGATCGACTCGGTGGTGTATTTCCAGGTCACCAGCCCGCAGGCCGCGGTCTACGAGATCAGCAACTACATCGCCGCGGTGGAGCAGCTGACCATCACCACCCTGCGCAACGTGGTCGGCGGTATGACCCTGGAGGAGACGCTGACCTCCCGCGACCAGATCAACTCGCAGCTGCGCGGCGTCCTCGACGAGGCGACCGGCCGCTGGGGCCTGCGGGTGGCGCGAGTGGAATTGAAGGCCATCGATCCGCCGCCGTCGATCCAGGAATCGATGGAGAAGCAGATGAAGGCCGACCGTGAGAAGCGCGCGATGATCCTCACCGCGGAAGGTAATCGCGAGGCGCAGATCAAGACGGCCGAGGGTGCCAAGCAGTCGCAGATCCTCGCGGCCGAAGGTTCCAAGCAGTCGGCCATCCTGTCCGCCGAAGGTGAGCGGCAGAGCCGGATCCTGCGCGCCCAGGGTGAACGCGCGGCCGCCTACCTGCAGGCGCAGGGCCAGGCGAAGGCGATCGAAAAGGTCTTCGCCGCCATCAAATCCGGCAAACCGACCCCGGAACTGCTCGCCTACCAGTACATGCAGACACTGCCGCTGGTGGCGAAGGGCGATGCCAACAAGGTCTGGATGGTGCCCAGCGACTTCGGCAAGGCACTGGAAGGATTCGCCCGCAACTTCGGTACCCAGGGTGAGGACGGCGTCTTCCGCTACGAGCCCAGTGACGACGGCGCCGCGAACGGACCCGACGACGATGCCGACGAAGTGGCCGACTGGTTCGACATCAAAACCGACCCGGCCGCGGAGCGCGCGGTGCGTGCCGCCGAGGCCGCGGCGGCCACACCGGTCGATTCGCCGCTGGTCGCGCCGAATCAGCCCCGGCATCTGCCGCCGCAGAGCGCGCCCATCCCGCCGTCGCCGCCGGCGCAGCAGCAGCAACCGGCGCCGCGCCCCGGCGATGCCGGCGGGCGGCCGTGGCAGCCGCCGGAATATCCGGGACGTTAACGGGGTAACCGTATTTCGGCGATGATCCGAATGCCGGTCCGCATATCATGCGGACCGGCATTCGGATTTCGGTGCACGGCAGGCGGACTCGGGGGTGGCGATGGCGACACGGCGGGCGGTGCTGCGTGCCGCGGCGTTGGCGCCGATGCTGACCGCGTGCGCACCCGGTGTGCTGTTCGGCCACCCCGCCTCGGTGCGTATCGCGGTGCCCTGGAGCGGTTCCGAGCTGGCCGCGTTCCGCCGGGTACTGGAGGACACGGGGCTGGGTGCCACGGTCGCCGTGCTGCCGCTCGGCGACGACATCGATACGGCCCTGCAGGCGCGCGGCCGCTCCGCGCCCGATCTGGTGATGTTGCCCGAGGTCGGCCGGATCGGTGAGCTGGCGGGCGGGGTGCTGCGGGCGCTGCCGCCCACGCTGTGGCACGACGCGGCGGGGCCGCGCTATCCGGAACAGTGGCGCTCGCTGCTGTGGAAAGACGGTGCGCTCTACGGCATTCCGTTCAAGGCGGCCGACAAATCGCTGGTGTGGTACGACCGCTACGCGTTCGGCGGCGACCGCCCGCGCGACGACCCGCGCGAGTGGACCGTCTCCCAGTGGCCGCAACGCATCGCGGCGGCGACCGCCCGCCGTCCATTGGCACTGGGCGGTGCCGACGGCTGGGTGCTGGCCGACCTGTTCGGCAATATCCTCTACGGCGAATCCGCGTGGGATTACCAGGATTTGGCCTCCGCCGGCGAGCCGGACCGTCCGCGGGAATGGGATCGCGACGCGGTGCGGGCGACCCTGTACCGACTGGGCTCGCTCTGGGCGCCTCGCGACACCTTCCCGGGCGGAATCGCCGCGACGCTGACCCGGCAATTTCCGGAATCGGTGCGTGAGGTGTTCGAACGGCGCACCGCGGCGATGGTGGTGGCGCCCGATTTCGCGGAACCCATCGTGCGCAGTTGCCTGCGCCGCGCGGGCCGGCCCGCCGATGCGGTGGGCGTCATGCCCTTTCCGGCGGTGGCGCCCGGGGGGCCGCGACCGGCCATCGGCGGTGGCGACGTGATCGTCGCGACCGCGGCCGGCGCTCACGATGCGGTACCGGTGCTCGGCGCCCTGACCGCACCGGCCGCCGTCTCGGCCTGGATCGGCGACTACGGCGGGTTCCTGGCGCCCAGCCCGCGCACGGTCCCGGATCACCCGCTGATGCTGGAAGCGGTTGCAGGCGAGCTGCATTCGTGGACCGCCTTCGATTTCGCCGACCTCATCGGCGCCGCCGGCCGCCGCGACGGCCTGTGGCGGGTATTGACCGACCTGCTCATCACCGTCGGCGACGGCCACGCCGAGCGACTGGACGCGGCGGTCGACCACGCGGTGCGCGCACTCGACGAGTTCGAACGGAGAGCGCGATGACGGCCGGGCACATCCACGCTCACGGGCTGGACCTGGAGCCGGCGCTCACGCGGATCGCCGGTCCGGTGATCCCGGGCCGCCACCCCCGGCGGTGGTCCATGTGGCCGGCCCAGCTGCCCGCACTGCTGCTGATCCTGCTGCTGCTGGTGGGACCGGCTGCCACCACGGTCTGGACCGCGGCCCGCGCCCAGTGGGAGATGGTCGCCTGGTGTGCGCTGCTGGTCGTCCTGGTCGCGGCGAGCACGATGCTGTGGCGCAGGGACGACGCGATGCGCGCGGTGGCGGCGGCGGCCGTGCGTGGCCGCTGGACCTTGCTGCGAAACCGATTGTGGCCGACGGTTTTCCGCCGCGGGACGCCCGGTGGCGCGAGCATCGTCGCACGGGTGCGGTGGCGTTCGCTGTGGTGGCCCGTCCTGGTGGTCGCGCTCGCGGTCACGATCCGCGGAATCGGCGTCGAGCTCGGGCCCGGTGGGCGCGGCGCCTACGTTCGGACGCTGGTATGGGTGCTGTGCGCGCTGGCGGTCCTGGTCCTCGCCCTGGAACTGGCCTGGCGTGGCCGCCGTGGCTGGTGGCCGTGGCAGCCGCTGATCCTGCCGTTCGGCGTGTCCGCGTTCGTCGCCGGACTTGCCCTGCGCCTGCTGGCCGAGAACCCCGACTACCGGATGCCGGTTCCCGGGGTGACGGGCCAGCGCACCTGGTTGATGACCACGCTGATCGTGGCCTTCGTCTGGTGCTGGCTCGGTGCGCTGTTCGCGCTGTTCCGCGCCGCGATCGCCGCCATCGAAGCCGATCCCGTACGGCGCGGCTATCTCGAGGATGCGCGCGGCGTGGCGCG
The DNA here is from genome assembly GCF_002933465.1 of Nocardia nova. Taxonomy (GTDB): domain Bacteria; phylum Actinomycetota; class Actinomycetes; order Mycobacteriales; family Mycobacteriaceae; genus Nocardia; species Nocardia nova_B. The sequence goes on along the minus strand of NZ_PSZE01000005.1, from coordinate 205,608 downwards.
AACCCGGGCCCGGCTGTTCGAACTGATGCGGCCGGTGTTGCTGATTTTGGGACTCGTCGTCGCCGTCGCGGCGGCGCGGATCTTCGACATCATCCTGATCGCGGTACCGGGATCGTTGCAGTACTCGCTCGACTCGGCCACCGTGCACTGGTGGCGGCTGGTCTCGGATCCCGATGCCGATCCCGGTGTGGCCGCGGCCTATTCGCTGCCGCTGGCGGTGCTGATCGGTTCGGCGGCGTGGATTCTGCAGACCGACGTGCGCCGCCACCGCGTCGGCTGGATGCGCCGCCCAGCTGTCGATCCGGTCCGCAGCAAGCGCACCGCGCGCGGCGTCCTGCGGGTCGTGACGGTCTCGCTGCTCTCGCTGGGACCGCTGCTGGCGTTGGCGGTGTTCAGCTGGGTCGGCGCCGACGGGCCCGCCTTCGCCGGGACCGGTTCGGTCTGGCAGCACCGAGAGTTGTTGCATGCCATGGCCAATACCGGCTGGGTCGCGGTGTGGGCGACCGTCCTGGTCATCGGTGCGGCCTTCCCGGTCGCCCATCAACTCGCCGCGCGGCCCGCCGATGCGCTGCGTTCGCGGCTCGCGGTGGTGGTGCTGGTGGTGTTCACCGTCCTGCCCGCGCAGCTCTACGTCGGGCCGATCCGGCGCGTCATCGAGCGGATGGGATTGACCGGGACATCGTTCTCCTCGCTGATCGTGGTGCATGCCGCGATCGGCCTGCCTATCGCGATCCTGATTCTGCGCGGGGCGCTGCTCGCGCCCTCGGACGGCCCGGCCGCCGACGCCCTGCACGGTCTGGCCAAACCGTGGGCCGTACTGGGCCGCGTGGTGTCCACCGCCTGGCCGGCCGTCGGCGCGGTCGCGGTGCTCGAACTGATTCAGGTGTGGAACGACTTCTTCATCGGACTCATGGTCAGCGGCGCCGACGTCAGTCCCTGGTCGCTGCTGCTGTGGGGCGACGCCCGGCAATTCCAGGAGAACGCCGCCCATCTCGCGGCCGGGGCCCTGCTGTCGACGATCCCGCCGGTGCTGCTGTTGCTGGTGACCTGGCGTCGCTTCCTGGTTCCGGGATTGACGGGCGGCTTCGTGCGATGAGCGGCGGCCACTCCCACCGGCCCGAGCACGACATCGCGTCGCAGCTCATCGCCACCCCGAAATCCTCGATCTGGCAAGGCTTTCTGGGTGTGGCCTGGGTGATGTCGTCGTCGCTGCTGCTCGAGGTGGTGGCGAAACTGCTGGAGGGTTCGGTCGGGCAGAGCCGGGTGCTGAACTCGCTGGCCGGAGTGTTGCGCTGGGTGGCGGTCGCGGTGGTGGCGGCCGCCGCGCTGTATGTGCTGTGGCGCAAGACGATGGATATGCGCGAGGGTGCGCGTATCCGCCGGGAACTGGATCTCACCGCGGACCTGGTCCAGCCGCCACCCGTGGTCGAACGGACCGTCGCGGCACTGCCCGCGTCCGCACCGGCGGGGGCGCGTCCGCTGGACGCGGCCGACTCGGCCGCCGCCGCCGTCTTGCGGGCGCTGCCGTTCGCCGACTACGAGGCCGCCGCGCTCTACGACACGGTGACCGCGATGCTCGACAGTGCGACAGTCCTGCCGGGGGAGCAGGCGGTGGTCCGGCGTTCCACCGGCGAGGTTCTGATCCGGCTCGCCGCCCACGGCGTGCTCGTCCACCACGGACACGACCGATTCGCAGTGAACAAGACCACGAGCTCGCCGGACCTCGCCGTGATCCGCCGCACACCGCAGTGGCGCGCCGCGTGGCCGGCGCTGATCCGGCACTACTCCGATCGGGCGACGCGCTGGGCGGTGGCCCTGGATTCGGATCGGCTCGGCGCCGGCGCGCATCGGTGGTTCACGGGATCGGCGGACCGGCTGGCTGAGCTGGTGCGCCGCTGCGCCGATTGCGACCACGGCATCGAACTCGACATCCCCGCCCTGGCCCGTATCGCCGACGCACTCGACCTCTGGTACGCGCGGATCGGGGAGCCCTTCGACGGTCCCGCGGCGCGGGCGATGGTGGCGCTGAGTGAGGCGGCGCATCCGCAGATCCACGAATTGGCCTCGATTCGCTGCGGGCTGCCGCCCGGCACCACGACACGCCGGCGATGGCCGCGTCCGCTCCGGAGGCGGCGACGCGGCCGCCCGCGCCGGAGCACGGGCCTGCACGCTCGCCGCGCGCACGCGGAGGCGATGCGGGAGTTCGATCGCTTGCCGGGCGGGGAGTACCCGCTGCCCGAGATCGTGGCCGGATTCGAGCGCGCCTGGTGGCTGCTGCCGCGTCGCGATATCGCCGCGGAGGTCTGTGCCCTGAACGACCTCGCCATCGCACATCTGTACGAAGGCCGCCTGGACGCCGCGCGCGACCGTCTCGAGCTGGCCGAAACTCTGACCCGCGGCGGGCGTAATCCGACCGGGCGGGCACACACCTTCGAGACGCTGGGGCTGCTGTGGTGGATGCGTGGTGAGCCCCGGCGTGCGATGCGCTGGTGGCTGCTGGCGCTGACCCGCTATCGCGATCTCGGTCACGAACTGGGAATCTGCCGGTGTTTGCAGCATCTGGGCAGCGCCGTCGCGGTGACACCCGAATACGGTGGTCTGCTGCTCGCGGGGCCGCTGAGCACCGGAGAGGTCCTGCGTCAGGCCTCCGGCTGGCTGGCCTATGCCGCGCAGTGCCGTCCGGGCGGCGCGGGCCGGGTGCCCGCCCTCGCATCCCGCTACCGTCGGCGTGTCGCGGATGCGCTGGAGAATGCACAGGTCGCGCCGCTGGAGACGGTGGACCGGTGGCCCGTCACAGTGGCCGAGCGTTAGCCCTCCGACCGGCCCGTATCGGCATCCGCCGGCGACTCGAGCCCGCGAAACCACCGTTTCGGGCATTGTCATGCGACGAGGATCACTATATCTCAGTGATCTCGATCACATAACGTTTATATAACTACAGTAATGTAATGCGCGCTTATCCCACTATGCGCTGCGTAAACGGGAATATCCTCCATGCTGGGTTGAGACAGTTCGGTTGTTATCGCAACGTGATGTACCGAGATTTCTCCGTTACCGTCATCTGCAGCTCGGAATTCCGGGCTGACGCTCGAATCGCTGAACACCGGCAACCCTGTCCCGCGGTTCGAGTTCGACCCCGACAAACCTGGGGGCAGGGACCCGAAATCGTCACCATCGGGCCGGCTGGGCGCAGGCAGGAAAAACCACATGTCTCGTAACCGTAAGTTCAGCACTCGCGCACTCGGCTTCGCCGCCGTCGCCGGCGCCATCGTCGCCGTCCCCTTCGGCCTGACCGCTACCGCGTCTGCCGACGGCGGCCACGACTGGGATGCCGTGGCGCAGTGCGAGGCCAGCGGCAACTGGGGCGCCGATACCGGCAACGGTTTCTACGGCGGCCTGCAGTTCACCCAGAGCACCTGGGAGGCCAACGGCGGCAGTGGCAACCCGGCCAACGCCAGCCGCGCCGAGCAGATCCGCGTCGCGGAGAACGTGCTCGCCAGCCAGGGCCCCGGCGCCTGGCCGGTCTGCGGCGCCAACCTGTAAGGTTCGCCGCCCGCGGTTCGTCCGCGTACACAGCGTGCAGACAGGCCCCTCCCGGATCTACCCGGAAGGGGCCTGTCGCGTTGTATCCGCCGGTCAGGCGCTGATTGCGGCTCCCGTCGCGAAACGGCTCTCCACCGGCGCGAGGCCGTAGTGCCCGCGTAGGGTGTCGGCGGTGTACTCGGTGCGGAACAGGCCGCGTTCCTGCAGGATCGGCACCACCCGGTCGACGAAATCGGTGAGTCCGCCCGGCAGGTACGGCGGCATGATGTTGAATCCGTCCGCCGCGCCGGCCTCGAACCAGGTCTGTAGTTCGTCGGCGATCTGCTCGGGCGTGCCGGCGAAGCTGCGATGCCCGCGCCCGCCGCCGAGTTTGCCGATCAGCTGCCGCACGGTCAGCTGCTCCTGGGTGGCCAACTCCTTCACCAGCGTGAACCGGGACTTGTTTCCTTCGATCTCGCTCTCCACCGGCAACGGCGGCAGCGGTGCGTCGAGGGGATGGCCGGACAGATCGATGCCCAGCTGCGTGGACAGTTGGCGCAACGCGTAGTCGGGGGAGATGAGATCGGTGAACTCCCGCTCCAGCGCCAGCGCCTCGGCGGGCGTATCGGCGATGTAGGGCACCAGACCGGGGAGCACCTTCAGTTCGTCGGCGCCACGGCCGTACTTCGGCAGTCGTGATTTCAGATCGCGGTAGAAGCGTTGCCCGTCCTCGAGACTGCGCTGCGCGGTGAACACCGCCTCGGCGTAGCGGGCGGCGAATTCCTTTCCGCTCTCGGAAGATCCGGCCTGTACGAGCAGTGGCCGCCCCTGCGGACCGCGTGGGGAGTTCAACGGCCCGCGCACTCGGAACCGGTCGCCGGCGTAGTCGATGGCGTGGACCTTGTCCGGGTCGGCGAACACTCCAGCCTCGGGGTCGAGCACGATCGCCGAGGATTCCCAGCTGTCCCACAACTGCAACGCGACATCGACGAATTCGGTGGCGCGCTCATATCGGCGGGCATGGTCGGGAATGGCGTCGTAGCCGAAATTGTAGGCCTCGTCGGCCGTGCCGGAAGTGACGATGTTCCATCCGGCCCGGCCGCCGCTGATGTGGTCGAGCGAGGCGAATTTGCGAGCCAGATTGAACGGTTCGTTATAGGTTGTCGAGGCCGTCGCGATGAGACCGATATGTTCGGTCGCGGCGGCGATGGCCGACAGCAGTGTCACCGGTTCGAACACCGCGAGTGTATTGCGCTGAATGCGCGGGCCCACGGCCAAACCGTCGGCGAAGAAGACCGAATCCAGTTTGCCGCGCTCGGCGATGCGGCCCAATTCCTGGAAATGCTTCACGTCCAGCACGCGCCGTTCCTCGGTGCGCGGATGGCGCCAGGCGGCTTCGTGGTGACCGACGCCCATCAGAAAGGCGTTGAGATGAAAGGTTTTCGGTGATGGCGACATCGAGCGTCGTCGTCCCTTCGGGGTAGTGCTTCAGCGATCGGATTGCGGGCGCCAGCGCGTGAGGCGGCGTTCGATCGCGACGAGTACGGCGTTGTAGACCAGGCCGACGATCGCGATGGCGACGATCCCGACGTACATATCGGGAATCTGGAAATTCTGCTGTGCGGCGGTGATGAGATAGCCGAGTCCCGCTCGCGCACCGGACATCTCGGTAGCGATGAGAACCAGGATGGAGGCCGAGGCTGCCATCCGGATGCCGGTGAAAATGGTTGGCACGGCGGCGGGCAGGATCACCTTCTGGAACAGCCGCAGCGGCGAGAAGCCGAGGGACACAGCCGATTTGATCAGCAACGGATCCACCGACCGGACACCGCTGATGGTGTTCAGCAAGATCGGGAAGAAGCCTGCGTAAACCACGATCGCGACCTTGGAGGTCTCGCCGATCCCGAGGATCAGGATGAACACCGGCAGCAGGGCCAGCGCGGCGGTATTGCGGAACAGTTCGAGCAGCGGGTTCACGAAGTCGGCCACCGGCTTGTACCACGCGATGGCGACGCCGGCCGGAACGGCGCACGCCACCGCGATCGCGAACCCGACCAGGGACCGGCCCAGGCTGGCGGAGGTGTTGTCCCAGAGCTGGCCGTTGCGGATCAGCTCGTCTGCGCGCTGTACGACGGTGGAGAAGGGCGGCAGGAAGATCTGATCGACCAGGCCGAAGCGGGGCGCGAGCTCCCAGAAGGCCAGGAACAGGGCGATGACCAGGACGGGCTTGAACAGCCGCCAGCTCCAGCGCCCGGCCAGGCCAGCCAGCTGCCGTCCCGTGCCGGGGGTGGAGCGGGCGGGGGCCTCGGCCGCACTCGGGGCCGGGGTGGAAGACTTCTTCGGCACCAGCACGTGTTCGGCGGTGGCGGGCAGCGTGGTGGACATGGTGTTACCTCCTGTCGGTGGCCGCGAGGTCGGCCTGCTCGAGACCCTGTGCGCGGGCCACCTCGTCGTGCAGCAGCGACCAGATCCGGTGACGGACTTCGCTGAAGTGTTCGCTGGAGCGGATGTCGGCCTCCGGGGCGGTCTCGCGATCGAGATCGATATCGACCACCGCCTTGACCCGTCCCGGCCTGGAGGTGAGTACGGCCACCCGCTGGCCCAGATACACGGCTTCGTTGATGTCGTGGGTGATGAACAGGATGGTCTTGCCGGTGGTGCGCCAGATGCGCAGCAGTTCGTCCTGCAGTGATTCGCGGGTCTGGGCGTCGAGCGCGGCGAACGGCTCGTCCATCAGCAGCACCTCGGGATCGAAGGCGAGGCTGCGCGCGATGGCCACGCGTTGTTTCATGCCGCCGGACAACTCGTGCGGGTACCGGTCGCCGAAGCCGGTGAGGCCGACCAGCTCCAGATACTCGTCCGCGATCCGGCGTCGCTCACGCCGGCGAATGTGCTTGGCCTCCAGGCCGAATTCGATATTGCCGCGCGCGGTGCGCCACGGCAGCAGCGCGTACTGCTGGAAGACGATGCCCCGATCGAGTCCGGGGCCGGTGACCGGCCGCCCGTCGAGCAGGATCTGCCCGTGAGTCGGCCGGGTCAGCCCGCCCAGTAGATCCAGCAGGGTCGACTTACCCGAACCGCTGGGGCCGACCAGTACGAGGAATTCACCGTCACGCACGTCCACGGTGATGTTCTCCAGTGCGGTGAAGGGTGTTCCGGCGCCCCGCGCGGGAAACTCCTTGCGCACCCCGTCGAGCGCGAGTTTGATTGCCGTGTCGCTCATTTGGCGGCCACCACCTCGCCGGACGGCCCGCTGCCGGCCGGGTACTTACCATTGGCGTAGGGGTTGAACTTGTTGGTGTACAGATCCTTGGCCGTGAATTTCCCGGCCGGCAGTTCTCCGTTGCGGACCAGCCAGTCGATCCAGATCTGCAGCTCTCGCTCCTGAATCACCGCGCCGGGCACCGGAATGCCGGACGATTTGTAGGAGTCGAGCAGCGTGGTGTTCTCGTTGCGGCCGCGCTTGTGGATGATGTCGGCCAGTCGCGCCACCGCCTGGTCACGCGGCGTGATCTGCAGCCAGCGCGTCGCGCGGGCCGTGCCCTGGACGAAGTCGGCCACCGCGTCCTGATGGCCGGCGATGTAGTCGTTGCGGAAGACGTATGTGCCGTAGTCGAATTCGCCGAACAGGCCCTTGTCGGTATAGAGCGCGTGGATGCCGCCGTGAGCCAGCGCGATGTCCTGCAAGGGGCCGCCCAGTGCCGCCGCGTCGATCTGTCCCTTGCGCAGCGCGTCCTCGGTATTGACCGGCGGCAACACCACGAGCTGCACCTGTTTGATCTCGTCGTCGGTGAGTCCTTGATCGTGCAGCCACTGCCGGGTGATGAATTCGTGATGGGCGCCGAGGGTGTTGACGCCGACCTTCTTTCCGATCAGGTCCTTGGCGGCCTTGATCCCCGAATCGTCACGGACGTAGTATCCGGTGAAGCTCTGCCCGTCGGCGCCGTAGGAGCTGAGCACCGAGGTCACCGGTGCACCGCCCGCGATGAGCTTGACGACCGCACCGTTGAACGCGCTGCCGAATTCGATCTGCTTGGTGGTGGCGGCCTGGATATTGGCCGGGCCGCTGGTGGTGTCGCCCTCCCACTTCAGCTCGATGGTGGAGAAGTAGCCGAGGTCGGCGGCCAGTTCGTAGGGCGTGACCGCCCCGGCCTGACCTTGGTAGCGAAGGATGGTCTTACCGTCGGCGGTGGTTCCGGCGCCGGAACTCGAGCACCCGGCGGCGAGCGCGGCAAGCACGGGCAGGGCGAGGGCGGCGGCGAACGCGCGCACCACCCGGGGTCGTCTGAACGACAACATGATCGGTTCTTTCACTGAATGCGTCTGCGGCCACCCGCACATCGGGGTGCGGCGACCGGTAGATCGGCGAAACGAATTGCCTGGCAGGGGCTTTCGGCGACGACGATGGCGCCCAGGTTCAGGCGCGACAGATCCCGTGCGGGACGCGCATGAGATCGACCGCGCGCCGGCGCGTCAGCACACCGCGTAACTGTCGGCCGGATCCGGCGACCGGCGCCGCGATCACCCGATCGACAACGCGTGCGCCCGAACGCGATTCGTCGGTGGCGGCCATACATCCTCCTGCCGGGACCGAAAGTGATATAGGCACTGTGGTCCGGCGAGGGACGTGCGGCAATGGTTGTGCGCAGCGCGAGCCGATCATCCCGCCTCGCCGTATTGCCGAGGTCGGTGCGCCTGCCATCTCATGTCCGGCGAGGACGGGATCATCTCGTTCCGGTGGCGAATACGTTCCGCCCCGCGCGCGCAGTTCCGGCGGGCGTGACGACGGTCAGTGTTCCAGTTCGCGGGACAAACCCGCGGTGATCGCGGCGAGGACCCGCCCTGCGATCGCGAGGTCGGCCGCCGGAACCGCGGCGTAGACGCGGCCGAGGACGGCGCTCGTGCGAGAGCGGAGGTCCGCGACGAGGCGACCGCCCGCCTCGGTGACCACGAGCTCACCGCCCGGCGCCGCGCGCATCAGACCGCGGTCGATGAGCCGCGTCGCGGCGGTCGCGACAACGGTGGGCGCCCAGGTCGTCTTCGCGGCGAGAGTGGCGATATGCCGCTCCTGATCGACGGTGCCGCCGGCGGCCGCGGCCTGGCTGAGAGTGATCCACTGCGCCTCGTCGATGCCGGTACCGGCGAGGACCCGGTGCAGGAGCGCGTTGTGGTGCTTTTCGGCCTGGCCGATGATCGACGGATCGAGCGTGACGGGGGACATGACGAACTCCTGACTGCTGGACTGTGACCCAATTTTGACACTCAGTTTCATGCGAGCGCAAGTATCTTTCAAGTCTCAGTGTCTTACGTGCCTGGAGTTCGGTTCGGATAGCATGTCGGCATGCCCGATCCCGCATCCGACCGCACCCTGCCGCTGCGAGAGCGCAAACGGCTGCGTACTCGTCGCGCACTGGCCGACGCTGCTCTGCGCTTGTTCACCGAGCGCGGATTCGACGCGACGACACTCGACGAACTCGTCGACGAGGCCGAGGTATCTCGCAGCACCTTCTTTCGCACCTATCCGGCCAAGGAGGCGGCCGCGATCGAGGCGGAGGCGCAACTGTGGTCCGGGTACCTCGCGGCGCTGGCGAATCGGCCGCTGACCGGAGTGGTGCTGGACGCGATACAGGAGACGCTGACCGCAGCCGTCGCCGATCTGGAGCCGGAGTGGGATCGCCGGTATGTCGCCACTCGCCGGCTCATCCGCACCACCCCGGCATTGCTCGCCTACGTGGAGTACCACCGCCATGGCGTGGAAGCGGACGCGGTCACGATTCTCGCCGATCGCCTGGGACTGCCCGCGGACGATCTGCGATTACAGGTCCTGGCCGAACTGGTGACCTCGGCGTGGAGTGTGGCCGGGCGGGAATGGGTCCGGGCCGACGGCCGGGGTGGCCGGGCCGCGCTGACGGAGCGATTGCAGGAGGCCTTCGCGGCGGTGCCGGCGAGTTTGGAGCTGCGCGTCCGCTGAGGGCGCGCGGCGTCGGTGTCAGCGCGATGCCGGTTCCCCGGCCGCGGCGGGGGTCGATGCCGCGAATTGGTCTGCGCCCCAGCGGGCGTCGACAACCAGGCCGATCACGCCGAGGGTGATGCAGACACCCGACAGCGCCAGCAGGCCCGGGTTCGTCCGGCCGGTCAGCGCATCTCCGAGGACGACGACGCCGATGGTGCCGGGGATGATGCCCACGAAGGTTGCCAGCAGATACGGCATCATCCGCACCGAGGACAATCCGGCGCAGTAGTTGATCACCGAAAACGGCACCGGTGCGATCAGCCGCAGCGAGCCGACCGCGAGCCACCCGCGCCGGGCCAGTCGCCGATCTACCGCCTGTACCGCGGGGTGGGTCAACCGCGCGGCGACCTGATCCCGATCCAGGGCCCGCACGAGCAGCAGCGCCAGCACCGCGCTGACCGTCGTCGCGGCGACCGCGAGGGTGATGCCGAGAATCGGCCCGAACAGCAGGCCGGCGCTGAGCGTGAAGACCGTGCGCGGAAAAGGCGCCACCGTCACGAGCGCGTGGACGAGGAAGAAGATCAGCGGGAACATCGGGCCGATCGAATCGGCCCACTCCCGGATCTGCTGCGGGGCCGGATGCGGCGCCACTACGGCGACCGCGACCAGCGCGACCGCGAGGATCGCCGGCATCACGACCCGCCGATTGCGCAGTAGTCGCAAGGCCATCTTCGTCGTCCTCGGCACCGCGACAGGTTACCGGTCGGTATGGCCAGGCTGTGCGAAGACTATGCGAACACCAGGCTAGCATCGAATGAAGGTTGATGAATGATCGTTAACCGAACTGGTCGTCGACCTGCCGATATCGCACGTCAGTCGCACTGTGAATGGGGCACACAGGCGGTTGCGAAGGCGCTGCGAAGAGTTGGGTCCCAGCGTAGGTATCCGGTACGAGTGAAGTATCGGAGTCGAGTGGAAGAGGTACAGCAGCGATGCCGATTGGTTCAGATCCGGGCGCGGACACCGTGCCCGGATACGCCGCATGGCGTAAGGGTGTGGCCGGAGTGCTGGCCAAGTCCCGTAAGGTCGAGGCATCCGAACTCGGTGACGAGCCGGAGCGCCTGCTCGAGGTCACCAATTACGACGGAGTGACCGTCGCGCCGCTGTACACCCGTCGCGACGAACTGCCCGAACAGCCCCTGCCCGGACGGTTCCCGTTCGTGCGCGGCAACGAGGCCACCCGCGATGTGCACCGGGGCTGGCATGTCGGCGCCCGCTTCGGCGGAGCCGACGCGGCCGCCGTCAACGAGGAAATCCTCGCTTCCTTGGAGAACGGCGTCAGTGCCGTCTGGCTCGGAGTGGGCGAGAACGGCGTCCCGGTGGCGGGCCTGGCGGACGCACTGCGCGGCCTGTTGTTCGAGCTGGCCCCGCTGATCCTGCGGGCGGGCGCGGACACCCCGGCCGCCGCCGCACAGGTGCTCGCGCTGCTCGACGGTTACGACGTGGCCGACCGCTCCGATATCCACATCTTCCTCGGCGCCGCGCCGTTGACCAGCCGCTTCGCCGGAGCGGCCGACATCGACCTCGAGGCCGCGGTCGAGCTGGCCCGCACCGCCGCGGGCCGGACCGAGACGGTCCGTGCGATCACGGTGTGCGGCACCGACTTCCACAACGCGAGTGCGTCCGATGCCCAGGAGATCGGCGCGGCCGTGGCGGCGGGCCTCGACTACCTGCGCGCACTCACCGACGCCGGACTCGATGCCGCCGACGCGCTGGACCAGGTGAGTTTCCAGCTGGCGGCGACCGATGATCAGTTCGAGACGATCGCGAAATTCCGTGCCGCGCGGCGCCTGTGGGCCCGGGTGGCACACGAGCTGGCAGCGCCCGACTTCGGCAACGCCCCGCAACACGCGGTGACCTCCGAGGCGATGCTGAGCCAGCGCGACCCGTGGGTCAACATGCTGCGTACCACCCTGGCCGCTTTCGGTGCCGGTGTGGGCGGCGCGGACGTGGTCACCGTGCTGCCGTTCGACGCGGCCCTGCCGGTCGGCGAACTCGGTGTGTCGCAAGCGTTCTCGGAACGCATGGCACGCAACACGCAGTTGCTGCTGCTCGAGGAGTCGCATCTCGGGCATGTGCAGGACCCGGGCGCGGGTTCGTGGCACGTCGAGAGTCTCACCGCGGATGTGGCCGGTGCGGCGTGGGCGTTCATGCAGGAAATCGAGCGCGCCGGCGGGTACCGTGCCGCGCTGGAGTCAGGTCTGCTGGCCGAGCGCATCGCCGATACCCGGACCCGCCGCGAATCCGACATCGCCCACCGCCGCACCTCGGTCACCGGCGTCAACGAATTCCCGAACCTCGCCGAGGAACCGCTGTCCGAGGCCGCGCGCGAGACGAATTCGGTGGCTCGCTACGGCGCGGCCTTCGAGGCGTTGCGCAACCGTTCGGACGCCTACCTGGCCGCCCACGGCCGCCGGCCCCGCGCGCTGCTGGTGCCGCTGGGCCCGGTCGCCGAGCACAACGTGCGCGTGACCTTCACCGCGAACGTGCTGGCCTCGGGCGGCATCGAAACGGTGAACCCGGGAGCGCTGGAGACGGCCGCGATCGGTTCGGCCGCAACCGAATCGGGAGCGACGATGGCGGTGCTGTGCGGCAGCGACGCCCGCTACGGCACCGAGGCCGCGCCCGCCGTGCAGCAGCTGCGCGACGCCGGCGTGACGACGGTACTGCTGGCCGGGCCGGAGAAGGCGGTGGCCGAGGTGAGTGGCACACAGCGGCCGGACGGATTCCTCACGGCCCGCATGGACGCGGTGGCGATCCTGTCCGGCCTGCTGGAGAAGCTGGGAGCGTAATGACTACTCGAGATGTGAACCACGTGATCGGCAGTTTCGCCGAGGTACCGCTGGGCGAACCGGCGGTCGGGCGGACCGGTGGCGGCGACGTCGAAGCGTTCGTCGCCGAATCGGCGGCCGCCAACGGCTATGCGCCCGAACAACTGGTCTGGGCCACGCCCGAAGGTATCGACGTCGCGCCGGTGTACACCAAGGCCGACCGCGATGCCGTGGTGGCCGAAGGCTATCCGCTCGACAGCGTGCCCGGTGTGGCGCCGTTCGTGCGCGGCCCGTACCCGACCATGTACGTGAATCAGCCGTGGACCATCCGCCAGTACGCGGGTTTCTCCACCGCCGCCGATTCCAACGCCTTCTACCGGCGCAATCTGGCCGCGGGCCAGAAGGGTCTGTCGGTCGCCTTCGACCTGGCGACCCATCGCGGCTACGACTCCGATCACCCGCGCGTCACCGGTGACGTCGGTATGGCGGGCGTCGCCATCGACTCGATCCTGGATATGCGGGAACTGTTCGATCAGATTCCGCTGGACCAGGTGTCGGTGTCGATGACCATGAACGGCGCGGTGCTGCCGATCCTGGCCCTGTACGTCGTCGCCGCCGAGGAACAGGGCGTCAAGCCCGAACAGCTGGCCGGAACCATTCAGAACGACATTCTGAAGGAGTTCATGGTCCGCAACACCTACATCTATCCGCCCAAGCCCTCGATGCGGATCATCTCCGACATCTTCGCCTACACCTCAGCGAAGATGCCGAAGTTCAACTCGATCTCCATCTCCGGCTACCACATCCAGGAAGCCGGAGCCACCGCCGACCTGGAGCTGGCCTACACCCTGGCCGACGGTGTCGAGTACATTCGCGCCGGCCTGGACGCGGGGATGGAGATCGATCAGTTCGCGCCGCGGCTGTCGTTCTTCTGGGCCATCGGCATGAACTTCTTCATGGAGGTCGCCAAGCTGCGCGCGGGCCGGCTGCTGTGGAGCGAGCTGGTGTCGAAGTTCGAGCCCAAGAGCCAGAAGTCGCTCTCGCTGCGCACCCACTCGCAGACCTCGGGCTGGTCGCTGACCGCGCAGGACGTGTTCAACAACGTCGCGCGCACCTGTGTCGAGGCGATGGCCGCGACCCAGGGCCACACCCAGTCGCTGCACACCAACGCCCTCGACGAGGCGCTGGCGCTGCCCACCGACTTCTCCGCGCGCATCGCCCGCAACACCCAGCTGCTGCTGCAGCAGGAGTCGGGCACCACGCGGCCGATCGACCCGTGGGGCGGCTCCTACTACGTCGAGTGGCTGACCCACCAGCTCGCCGAGCGGGCACGGGCCCACATCGCCGAGGTCGAGGCGCACGGCGGTATGGCGCAGGCGATTTCGGAGGGCATCCCGAAGCTGCGCATCGAGGAGGCCGCGGCCCGCACCCAGGCTCGCATCGACACCGGCGCGCAGCCGGTGATCGGCGTCAACAAGTACCAGGTCACCGAGGACCAGGAGATCGAGGTCCTCAAGGTCGAGAACTCGCGCGTGCGCGCGGAGCAGAACGAGAAGCTGCGCCGCCTGCGCGCCGAACGCGACAGCGCCGAGGTCGAGCGGGCGCTGGCCGAATTGACCAGGGCCGCAGCGTCTTCCGAGGGCGGAATGGCCAACAACCTGCTCGCCCTGGCCATCGACGCGGCCCGCGCCAAGGCCACGGTCGGCGAGATCTCCGACGCGCTGGAGAAGGTGTACGGTCGCCATCAAGCCGAGATCCGCACACTGTCGGGCGTCTACCGAGAGGAGGCCGGCAAGGTGACCAACATCAGCAGGGCCATCGAGCTGGTCGAGGAATTCGCCGAGGCCGAGGGCCGCCGCCCCCGCATCCTCGTCGCCAAGATGGGCCAGGACGGCCACGACCGCGGCCAGAAGGTGATCGCGACCGCCTTCGCCGACCTCGGCATGGACGTCGATGTGGGCCCGCTGTTCCAGACCCCGGAAGAGGTGGCCCAGCAGGCGGCCGACAACGACGTGCACATCGTCGGTGTCTCCTCCCTGGCGGCCGGTCACCTCACGCTGGTGCCCGCCCTGCGGCAGGCACTGGCCGATGTCGGACGCCCCGACATCATGGTCATCGTCGGCGGCGTGATTCCGCCCGGTGACTTCGACGAGCTGTATGCCGCCGGCGCCGCGGCGATCTTCCCGCCGGGCACCGTGATCGCCGATGCCGCGATCGGTCTGCTGCAGAAGCTGGCGGCCGAACTCGGCCACGAGATCGGCGGACAAGCCGAGGCGGAATGAGCAACGCCGACCGGACCCCGGCGGGCGATGCGCCCGCCGGGGCTGAGTTGCCGACCAAGGCGGAGTTGCCGACCAAGGCTGAGTTGCCCACCAAGGCTGAGTTGCCCACCAAGGCGGAGTTGCCCACCAAGGCGGAGTTGCCCGGAAGCCAGGCCCTGTCCACCGCCCGCGGTCTGCCCCCGGCGCTGCGTGTGGACGGACCGCCGTCGCAGGGCGGCGGACAACGCCCGACCATCGATGTGGCAGAGCTGGCACGGGCGATCCGCGGCAATCAGCGCGCCGCGCTCGCCCGCGCGATCACGCTGGTCGAATCCACCCGCGCCGATCACCGCGAAGCGGCGCAGCGGCTGCTGCTCGAGCTGACTGCCGAAGCCGGCGCCGCCGAGTCCAATCGCGTCGGCATCACCGGCGTTCCGGGCGTGGGAAAGTCGACGTTCATCGACGCGCTCGGGATGTATCTGATCGGCCAGGGGCATCGGGTCGCGGTGCTGGCGGTGGATCCGTCCTCGACTCGTACCGGTGGATCGATACTCGGCGACAAGACCCGCATGGCGCGCTTGTCGGTGGAACGCAACGCGTTCATCCGTCCGTCGCCGACCGCGGGCACGCTGGGTGGTGTCGCCAAGGCGACCCGCGAAACCATCGTGCTGCTCGAGGCCGCCGGGTACGACGTGATCCTGGTGGAGACGGTGGGCGTCGGCCAGTCCGAGGTCACCGTCGCCAATATGGTCGACGTGTTCTGCTTCCTCACCCTGGCCCGCACCGGAGATCAGCTGCAGGGCATCAAGAAAGGTGTGCTGGAGCTGGCCGATCTGGTCGCGGTCAACAAGGCCGACGGCCGCCACGAGGTGGAGGCGCGGGCGGCCGCACGCGAACTGCAGGGCGCGATGCGACTCATCCATCCGCGCGATTCCCTCTGGCGCCCACCGGTTCTCACCATGAGCGGGCTGAACGGCACCGGTCTGGACACCTTCTGGGATACGGTCCTCGAACACCGGCGCGTTCTCACCGAGGCGGGAGAATTCGCCGAGAAGCGCCGCCGCCAGCAGGTCGACTGGACCTGGACGATGGTGCACGATCAGCTGCTGCGCCGGCTGGCCGACAGTTCCGGCGTGAAAGCGATTCGCGCGCAGGTGGAAAAGCAGATCCGCGACGGATCGCTGACGCCGGCCCTGGCAGCCGAGGAACTGCTACGCGCCTTCGATGAGAAGTAGCAGGGCTGTCCGGGCGTCGAGAATGCGCGCCCGGACAGCTCATCGCATCCGGAACAACCGCGCCGCGTTGTCGTAGCAGACCGCGCGCACCCAGTCCGCGCCCAAGTCGAGTCGTTCGAGCGCTTCCAGCGCGTGGGCGTAGGAGTACGGGATGTTCGGGAAGTCACTGCCGAACAGGATCCGCTCGCGCAGCTCGGACAGGCGCGAATATTCGACGCGTGGGAACGGGTTTCGCTCCTCGATGAAGTCGGTGAACGACATCGTGGTGTCGAGGTGCACGTTGTCGTAGCGCTCGGCGAGGTCGAGGAACTGCGAGTATTCGGGGACGCCCATATGGGCGATGATCAGCGTCAGCCGTGGAAACCGCTGCAGCAGTGCCGCTATCGGTTCCGGCCCGGTGAACTCACCCGGCGCCGGCCCGGATCCGCAGTGGATCAGCACCGGAATCCCGGCCTCGGACAACAGCCCCCAGACTTCGGTCAACCACGGATCGCCCGGATGATAGTCGCCCACTTGGATATGTGATTTGAAGATGCGTGCTCCGGATTCGACCGCCGCGCTCACATAGCTTCCGGCGCCGCGCTCGGGGTAGAAGGTCGCGGTGTGCAAGCAGTCCGGGGTGCGCGCCGCGAAGTCGGCCGCCCATTCGTTCAGCCACGCCGCCATATCCGGTTTGTGCGGATACACCAGGGAGGTGAACGCCCGCACTCCGAAAGCGCGCAGCGTATCCAGGCGCTGCTGCTCGTCGTCGCGATAGGCGATCGGCCACGGCCGTCCGATCAGCGGGCCCGCGGAATCGAAATACGCCCACACCTTGCGCAGTACCCGATCGGGCATGAAGTGGGTGTGCACATCGATGATTCCGGGCAGCTTCATCCGGCTCCGGAACTGCGCGACTGCCGCCTGGCCGGCCTCGTCGGTCGTCACCGGACCTCCTGTGCCACCGGCGGATACAGCGCTGCCGCGAAATCACCGATCCGCGCGATCATGCGATCGAAGAAAGCCGCGGGGTCGGTACCGACCGCGATATCGGCATTGGGCGCGCGACCCCACATGCCCGCCCAATCGGCGACCGTGGTGCCGCGGGTGATCGTCCCGGCCAACTCGACGTCCACCGTGGCCGGGCGCAGCACCGCCAGGGTCGGTTCGAGCGCGACCGCCGCGGCGAACGGATCGTGCATATGTGCCAGGTACCCCTGCTCGTAATGCTGGTGGAACTCGAAGTAGAACCGCACCGCGTCGATCAGGAACCGCACGATCGGATTGGCCGCCTCGGACCGGAGGCCGGGCGGATCCCCGGGAGCCGGCATCACGGCGCCGGCGCAGTGCGCTCGCTCGGCGATCCGCCGCAGATGGTCCGGGAACATCTCGATCGATTCGGTGATGTCGAGTGCGCAGACGATCGGCCGATGATCCTGCGGGGCGGCGGAGAACGCGTCGAAGACCACTTTGGCAGCCTCCGGGTCGACATGCACGTTCCACTCGTTGGTAGGGGTGGTGTTACCCGGATGCCGGAACGCGCCGCCCATGATCACCAGCCGCCGAAGCAGTTGCGGCAGCCGGGGTTCCAGGTCCAGCGCCAGGGCCAGGTTGGTCAACGGCCCGGTGCACAGGCCCAGGACCGCACCCGGGCGTGCTCGGACCGTGTCGACCCACAATTGCGCCGCCGAACGATCCGAGAGCGGGCGCGGCGAGGGCGGCAGTTCGGCATAGCCGATCCCGTGCGGACCGTGGGTGTCCTCGGTGGTGCGCAGTGGGATCGCCAGCGGCTGCGCCGCACCCAATGCCACCTCGATGGCCGGTGCCCGGCACAGATCCAGCAGAGCCAGATTGTTCGCCGCGACCTGCGAGGTGGGAACATTGCCTCCGGTCGAGGCGATTCCGGCGATCTCCAGCTGCGGATCCGCTAGCAGATACAGCAGTGCCAGCGCATCGTCGATTCCGGTGTCTACATCCACCATGATCGTCTGCCGCACGGTGCGAGACTAGCGGCCCGCCGCCGGGCCGCCCCGTCCGGCCTGTCGGCGGGCGAAACGACGCGGGCGAGGGTAGTTTCGACATGTCAATTCTCGTGTTGTGGACCGTGCGCGTTCCTCGCGGCGGCCTGGGGGTGTTTCGCCGGTGAGATTCGCGGACCGTTTCAACGAGGTCGTCGCGCAGTGGGAGCAGGCGCACGGTACCCGGATGACCAATCGTGCCTTGGCTTTTCGCGTGACCCAGGCGGGGCATCCGGTCTCGGCGACCTATCTGTCCCAGCTGCGGTCGGGCAACCGCGACAATCCGTCTCGAGCTCTGGTCGAAACCGTTGCCAGGGTGCTGGCGGTGGAATTGACCCGGTTCAACGACGGTGGGCCGGATGATCCGGTGCCCGGTGACGACCTGGTGTCGTCGGCGGTGGACGATCCGGCACTGCGGCGGCTGCTCACCACCGCGGCCGGACTGTCCGCCTCCTCGATCGAGCTGCTGTCGGATCTGGCCGCCAAGCTGCGGCTCGCGGAGGGATTGGCGCCCGGCACGACGGCCCAGCTGTGACCCGCGCCTACCGGCCGGTCGTGGCGGTGGAGGTCGCGTACGTGGGCAATTCGTAGTCGTCGGTCTTGCCGAAGAACAGCTTCATCATCACCGGCCGCATGGGCTTCGACATCATGATCCGGTTGGCGGTTCGCCGCATGGATGTGCCGAATGCGCTGGGGGACAGCATCATATCGATTCCGCCGCCCGGGAGTTCCTTGGCCCTGTCGAGGAACGGGGTGACCTTCTCCTCGTAACGGCGCAGCGCCGCCGGGACATCGCCCGGATCGGCCGCCAGCTCACCCGCGAGGATGTATGCGCCGACGAGCGCCATGGCCGTGCCCATCCCGGTCATCGGTGAGCCGCAGTAGCCGGCGTCGCCGACCAGCGTCACGCGTCCGGCCGCCAGGGTGGGCATATCGATGCGCGCGAGTTCGTCGAAATAGAAGTCGTCGGCCTGGGTCATCGCCGCCAGGATGGCCGGCGCGTGCCAGTGCGGCTGGGAGCCGATCTTCTCGCAGATCAGCCGCTGCTGCGCGGCGGTATCGCGGCGCAGCGCCGGATCGGGGTCGCCGAGCAGGGTGAGAATCGCCTTGGCGGTCGCGGGATCGCGGTCGGGCCGCAAGCCGACCGCGGCGGAAGGAACCAGCTGCATGGCGAACCAGCCTGGCGTGATCCCCGCCGGCGTCGGCATGGTGAAGAACGAAGCGTAGCCGCCGAGGAAGGTGCTGAACTGCTCCTCCGGGCCGAAGGCCAGCCGGCGGGTCGCCGAATGCACGCCATCGGCGCCGACGACGAGGTCGAAGTGCCCACTGCCCCCCGAGGCGAACTCCACCGTCACGCCGGTGCCGTCCTGGGTCAGGGATTCGATCCACTCGCCGTAGCGGTAGTCCAGCTCACCGCCGGCCGCGGCGACGGCGTCGAGCAGTACGTGGTTGAGGTCACCGCGGGTGATCTCGATATCGGCCACCGGGCCCCTGCCGTCGAAATGTTCCATCGCCATGGTCGCGTAGGTGCGGCCCTTGTGGTCGATGTAGGAGAGGCCGCGTTCTTCGAGCTGGTACTCCGCGATGCCGGGCATCAGGCCCATGCGCTCGGCCACCTCGCGGCTGGGGCCGCGCACATCGACCGCCTGGCCGCCCGGCCGGGGAGCGGTGGCGCGCTCGACGACGGTGACCGCGGCGCCCGCTCGAAGCAGTTGCAGCGCAACGGCATTGCCGGCGATTCCGCCGCCGGAGACCAGGATGTGCAGGGGGCGGGAGACGGTGTTCATGGGGGGCGATTCCTATCGTTTGGTTCGAACGTCTTAGACAAATGTGCCATACCGTTGGCACATCTGTCTAGTACAGATGTCTAAGACGCTGTAGCCTGGGCTTATGGGTAATCGAGAGGATCTGTTGGCGGGGGCGAGGAAGGCGATTCTGGAGCGAGGTCTCGCCAGAGTGACCGCACGCGATATCGCTGGTGCGGCTGGGGTCAGCCTCGCCGCGATCGGCTATCACTTCGGTACGAAGGATCGGTTGGTCGCCGAGGCCATCGCGGAGGTGACCGGCGACGAGATCGGTCGCGGGATGGAAGAGGCCATCCGTGACGCGGGGGAGGGGCGCACCCTGGCCCAATCGCTGGAAGCGACCTGGAACGGCATGGTGGACGTCATTCGGAGCCACCCGGACGAGCTGATTCTCAGCTTCGAGAACGGGGTGCGGGTGGCTCGGTCACCGGAATCCCAGGAGTACTTCGCCACTGCGACCGAAGAGGTCTATGCCGGGCTCGTCGAGCCGCTGCGTGAGGTTCATCCCGACCTGTCGGCCGGAGATGCTCGCGCGGTCGCCAAACTGTATTTCGCTCTGTTCCAAGGTATTGCGCTGCAGTGGCTCATCGCCCCCGACGGTGATCAGCTGACCGGCGCCGACGTCGTCCGTGCGGTGCGGGCGATGAGCCGGGAATAGCCCGTGCGAAGGCGTTACTCGGCGATCGCGTGACGGGATCGGTACCGCCGCCGCCTACCGAGCCGGATGTAGCCGATCCACGACACCGCCACCAGCACCACGACCAGAACGCGCACCAGATCCAGCGCGCTGCGCGGGTAGAGCACTCCGGTGAGGTAGTGGGCGATGAAGCCGGTCGGCGGCAGGCCGGCTTCGCCGCCGCGTTCCCGGGCCCACGTCTCGAGATAGGTCAGCGGGCAGTCGACGCCGAACAGTACCGTGCTGAAACCCCAGGCCACCGCAGCGATATGGGTCCAGATCGTCCAACGCCACCGCCACGCGACGAATCCGCCGACGACGAGGTAGGCGATGAACAAAAAATGCACACCCGCGGTGGCATCTGCCAGCAGCCGGTACATCACGTAATCCAGATTAAGCCGCTCGTCGCCGGCGTGCGCGGGTTCCGGCGCCGACGCGCGATGGCCCCGGGTGAACGACTTTGTCTCCCATGGCCTTCCGGGCGCGGTCTGCCGATTCGGGCCATAAAGGATATTGGTACGCACATATGCGCATTGAACGATTCATTTTCGGATCGTCCTTCGTGGCCGGAAGCGGGGGAGCGGCCCATGCCGAGGACCACGACATGGAGATGTGCGCCCGCGGCCTCGCGGAGGGGACGTGGGCCGGCCCGCTGTAGGAGCGGCGGCGCGGTGCGCCTCGTCGCAAGGGCATTCGAGTCGCGTCAGGGGGGTGTCCCGGGCACTTCGACATGAATTCAATTGGATACGCAGATATGCGCATCCAAACATGTGTCACCCTACAAGTCGCACCCGAACACACAAAGACCCCATATGCAAACCAGCCACGGCAGGACCGGTCGTCACCAGTTGGACGGCTCGTAGTCCTTGAGGAAGCAGCCGAAGAGGTCGACGCCGTCTTCGCCGCGCACGATCGGGTCGTAGACGCGGGCGGCGCCGTCGACGAGGTCGAGGGGAGCGTGGAAGCCCTCCTCGGCGAGGCGGACCTTGGTGTAGTGCGGACGCTCGTCGGTGATCCAGCCGGTGTCGACGGCGGTCATCAGGATGCGGTCGGTTTCGAACATCTCGCGCGCGCTGGTGCGGGTGAGCATGTTGAGCGCGGCCTTGGCCATATTGGTGTGCGGGTGGCCGGGTCCCTTGTAGCCGCGGCCGAAGACACCTTCCATGGCTGAGACGTTGACGACGTATTTGCGGCGAGCCGGTGATGCGGCGAGGGCGGGCCGCAGCCGGGAGATCAGCAGGAACGGTGCGGTCGAGTTGCACAGCTGCACTTCGAGCAGTTCGGTGGCGTCGACCTCGGCGACGGTCTGCACCCAGCTGTTGGTGTGGGCCAGGTCGGGTACCAGGCCACCGGCATCGATCGCCACGCCGCGCGAAATGCGTTCGGGGGTGGCCGATCCCGCGACCAATGCGAGATCGGTGACCTCGGCGGCGGAGAGGGTGGTCGGTGCCGGCACGGAATGCAGAGACGCGGTGAGTGCGTTCGGATGGGCCTGGGTGGTGTGGCCGAAGGTGATGGTGTCGGGCAGTTCGCCGGCGGGGAGCGGGGCGGATTCGGCCTCGACGAGTGCGGCGTAGGCGCCGGCCGAGCGCCGGACGGTCTGCGCGGCGTTGTTGATGATGATGTCCAGTGGCCCCTGCGCGGCGACGTCGTCGGCCAGGGCGACGACCTGGGCCGGATCGCGCAGATCGATGCCGACGATCCGCAGCCGGTGCAGCCATTCGGCGCTGTCGGGCTGGGCGGTGAAACGGCGGATCGCGTCGTTGGGGAAGCGGGTGGTGACCGTGGTGTGGGCGCCGTCGCGCAGCAGTCGCAGGGCGATGTACATGCCGATCTTGGCGCGGCCGCCGGTGAGCAGCGCGCGGCGGCCGGACAGGTCGGTACGCGCGTCGCGTTTGGCGTGGTTGCGGGCGGCGCAGTCGGGGCAGAGCTGGTGGTAGAAGCGGTCGACGCGGGTGTAGCGCTGTTTGCAGATGTAGCAGGGCCGCGCGCGTAGCAGCGTGCCGGCGGCGTCGCCGTCGACGGACACGGAGAGCGGAATGCCGGCGGTCTCGTCGTCGATGCGGTTCGGAGAGCCGGTGGCGGTGGCGGCGACCACCGCCCGGTCCGCGGCGGCAATGGCGTCGCGGGCCTGAGTGCGGCGGCGCCGCTTCAGTTTCTTGAACATGTGTCCGACCGCCCGCTGCACCGCGATGGAATCGGGGTGGTCGTCGTCGAGCAGTGCGGCCTGGTCGAGGACGCGCAGGCAGATCGCGAGTTCTTCGGGATCGATGGTGTCCGGCAGGGGAGTGGTGGGCGCGTTCGTCGTAGTGTGCTCAGCCATCGTGCTGCCGGATGATCCTTCGTCTGCGGGGATGTGCGATGCCTATTGTCGCATCGCGGCTGTTGGGGGCTGCCGGGGCTCCTCAGCGTGGGGTGTAGTGGATGGTTCGGTGGTCGGTGTGCTGATCGTCGATGAAGTTGGCGATGGCTTCGACGACCAGCAGGGGTTCGGTCAGTGGTAGCCAGGGATCGGCGGGCAGTTCGCGCAGCCAAAGGCGGTCGACGTCGCGGCGGATGTGGGCGCGCAGGCTGGGCAGGGCGGCGGTGTCGGCGCGGTCGAGGATGAGTTGGACCGGCACGGCGGTGTGCTGCGGGCGCGGGTGGCGCAAGTGGTATGCGAGGTTCGCGGCGACGATGCGGGCGCCGGCGAGCAGGTCGGCGGGCCAGGTGGTGGCCTGTGGGAGGATCCGGGCGCGCAGGCGGGGCCAGTGCAGGAGGCGGCGGCCGAGGACCAGCCAGCTCAGGCGCGGGAGCCGCCACCAGGGACTGCGGGGGCAGCGGAGATCGCGCAGCGCGAGGGCGAGGTGATCGAGGTGGGGCGCCGACAGCGCGGTGGCGGACGCGATGCGGGTGTTGGCGCGCGGGTCGCCGAGGGCGTACCAGAGTTGGATCGCGCCCCAGCCGTGACCGGCGAGGTGGACGGGTGTGCGGGGACTGACGGCGTCGAGGACGGCGAAGAGGTCGTCGGCGAGGTGGGGCAGGCGGTAGCGGTGGGTGCGGGTGGGGGCGCTGGAACGGCCGTGGCCGCGGACGTCGTAGGTCACCACGTGGAAGCTGTCGGCGAGTCCGGTGGCGACGCGGTTCCAGATGCGATGGGTGTCGGTGATGCCGGGGATGAGCACGATGGTCTCGGCCTGAGGGGGGCCGTATTCGTAGACGGCGAGGTCGCCGCCGGGGGCGGTGACGGTGTGGTGGCGGGAGGGGGTGCGGGCTGGGTTCATCGGTCTACCTCGTGAGCGCGGGACGGAGCCGCTCGTACTGCCGGTACGGTCAACGGTAACGACAGTACGCGATCGGCCTTCCGTGGGCTGACCTCGGTGGGGAATCTCGTCATCTGGCCAGCACTTCGGCTGGTGAATGGAGGGTCGTCGACGTCGTACCGGCGGTACGTGTAGTGTGGGTCGGACTGTTCGCTCGGCTGGGGGAGGTGCCCATGGTGTCTCGGGTCGGCCGGCGAGTTGCCGCACCTCGGGTCACGCGGGAGGAGATCGTCGATGCGGCGATCCGGGTGATCGACCGGGACGGCCCGCAGCCGAGTATGGACGACATCGCCCGTGCCGCGGGGATGACGAAGCCGCGGTTGTATCGGCAGTTCGCGGACAAGGCGGATTTGTACACCGAGATCGCCGATCGGATGTCGTGCGACGCGTTCGCCGCGGCGGGGCAGGATATGACGTTGCTGTTGCAGCCGCCGCGGCCCGCGCTGCGGCGGGTGTTCACCGCGTATGCGGCCGGAATTCTCCAGCATCCCAATGTTTTTCGGTTTCTGATGCAGGCGCCGGTGGTGCAGACGGCCCACGCGAGCCGGTCGGGGGGAGAGGCGGTGGGGGCGGTGCTGCGGTTCGATCTGGGTCGCGATGTGGCGCGGCGGTTCGCGAAGCTCGCGCGGTCGATCGCGGAGGCGGTGCCGATCGAGACGGCGGGTCTGGACTATGTGGCGCGGGCGGTCGTGGGTGTGGTGGTGGCGACGACGGATCTGTGGCTCGAGGGTGCGGAGGCGCCGCGGCGGAGCAGTGCGGATTTCGTCGCGGAGCTCACCGAGTTGGTGTGGTCGCTGATCGACGGGTTTCTGCGGCGGCAGGGGATCGTGGCGGATCCGGAGGTTCCGATTTTCAGCACGCTGGCGGAGGTGAATATCGCGCGGGGGGCGCACTGAACCGTGTTGTTGACATACCGCCAATAATTCGCCAGGCTGGGGCGCGGGGCCGGTGCGGTCCGGTTCCAGGTACGAGACGAAGGAAGTAACGATGGCGCGCGCCGCGTGGAGCGACGATGAGGTCGAGGCCGTCCGGGATCTGGCGAAGACCTTCTTCGAGAAGGAAGTCCTGCCGAACGAGGAGAAGTTCGTGGCGCAGGGGCATCCGGACCGCGAGCTGTACAACCGGGCGGGTGAGCTGGGCCTGTTGTGTGCCGCGATTCCGTCCGAATACGGCGGTGGCGGTGGCACTTTCGCGCACGAGGCGGCGTTGATCGAGGCGCAGTCCTATGCCGGGGACGGTTCACTGGGTATGCCGGTGCATTCGTCGATCATCGCGCCCTACATCCATCATTTCGGGACCGAGGACCTCAAGCGGCGGGTGCTGCCGAAGGTGACCAGTGGTGAGATGGTGCTGTCGATCGGTATGACCGAGCCGGGGACGGGTTCGGATCTGCAGAACATCAAGACCCGCGCGGTGCGCGAGGGTGACGAGTACGTGATCACCGGGTCGAAGATCTTCATCACCAACGGCTGGCTTTGTGACGGCATCATCATCGCGGCCAAGACCGATCCGACGAAGGGTGCGGCGGGTGTGTCGCTGATCTTCGCCGAGGTGAGCGACGAGACGCCCGGTTTCCGGCGCGGCCGGATCCTGAACAAGATCGGCGGCAAGGCGCAGGACACCGCGGAACTGTTCTTCGACGGCCTGCGGGTGCCGGCGTCGAATCTGCTGGGTGAGGTCGAGGGGCAGGGCTTCTATCAGATGATGCAGCTGCTGCCGCAGGAGCGGCTGGTGACCGCGATCATGGCGGTGTCGATGATGGAGCGGGCGGTGGAGTTGACCGTCGAATACACCAAGGGGCGGGAGGCTTTCGGCAAGCCGCTGTTCGCGATGCAGAACACGAAGTTCGAGCTGGCCGAGTGCACGACGATCGCGCGGGTGAGCCGGACGTTCCTCGATGATGCGATCTGCAAGCAGCTGCGGGGTGAGCTGGATATTCCCACCGCTGCGATGTCGAAGTACTGGCTTACCGACCAGTTGGGTATTGTGGTGGACCGCTGTCTGCAACTGTTCGGTGGCTATGGATACATGACGGAGTACCCGATTTCCCAGCTGTACACCGATGCGCGCGTGCTGCGCATCCTCGCCGGTTCCAACGAGGTGATGAAGGATCTCATTGCCCGCTCGCTCTGACACCACGACCCAGCCGGTGCCGGCCGATGCCGACTCGGCTCGGCGGCGCCGGCTGGAGCCGGACGAACGGCGCGCCCAGATTCTGGCCTGCGCCATCGAGATGTTCGGTGAACGTCCGTATGCGGCGGTGTCGACCGCTGAACTCGCGCAGCGCGCCGCGGTGGCGCGTGGGCTGATCAATCACTATTTCGGCAACAAGCGCGATCTGTATCTGGCGGTGGTGCGGCGGATGGTGACGTTGCCCCGCGCCGATTACATGGTGATGCCGACCGGTACGCCGCAGGAGCGGGTGGACGCGAGTGTGTCGTGGCTTCTGGACACGATCAGCGGTTTGGGCAGTACCTGGGTGAAGGTGACCGGGCACGAGGGTATCGGGGACGATCCGGAGGTGCAGCGCATCCTGGACGAGGCCGACGACGCCGCGGCCGAACGGTTGCTGGAGATGGTGGGCCTGTCCGGGTCGGCGCGTGACGACGAGTTGCGAGCCCTGGTCCGTGCGTACAGCGGTATGGTGAAAACCGCTGGGCGCGAATGGATTACGCGCCGCAGCTTGAATCGTGAGCAGGTGCATCATCTGCTCGCGGATGTGTTGATGGCGTTGGTTCAGACCACGTTTCCGCGGATCGAACAGGCCCGCTGACGACGCACCCGGCGCGGCGTGGTTTTCAGCCGGGGGTGCGGGCGCGGCTGGGTTGGACGCGCGGTGGTTCGTTGGGCATCTTCGGGTAGTTCGGTGGCCAGGGGGCGTCGAGCAGGCCGGAATCGAAGTCGCGGCGCGACATTTCGAGCAGTGGCTGGATCGACTGCGGGGTGCGGTCGGCCCAGGGGTCGCCGGATGCGGCGAGCCGCTCGGGGACCGTGGCGATGGTCAGTTCGTCGGGGACGATCGCATCGAGTGCGTCCCAGGCGATGGGGGTCGAGACCTGGGCGCCGACCTTGGGTCGCACGCACCAGGCGCCGAAGACGGTCTTGTGTGGTGCGTTCTGGTTGTAGTCGATGAAAACGCGTTGTCCGCGTTCTTCTTTCCACCAGTTGGCGGTGATCAGGTCGGGATGGCGGCGTTCGAGTTCGCGGGCCATGGCGACCGCGGCGGCGCGGATCTGGTAGCCGTCCCAGACGGGTTCGAGTACGGCGTAGATGTGCAGGCCGCGGGATCCGGAGGTTTTGACGCGGGCCTCGATGCCGAGTTCGGCGAGCAGTTCGCGGGTGAGCACGGCGACGTGGCGCAGGTCGTCGAAGCCGATGCCGGGGGAGGGGTCGAGGTCGATGCGCAGTTCGTCGCTGATGTCGAGGTCGCCGATCTCGCCTTCGGTGCGGGCCGGGACGCCGCCGGCGGGAACGTGATTGGGCCAGACGTGGAAGCCGAGGCAGCCCAGGTTGACCGCCCAGAGGATGTGGGCGAGGTCGGCGGCGACCAGGGCGTCGCTGGCGGTGCCGTTGGGTGTGGAGACCTGCACGGTCTGCAGCCAGTCGGGGACCGATTTCGGGACGCGTTTCTGGAACCAGGATTTGCCGCCGGCGCCGTCGGGGTAGCGTTCGAGCAGCACGGGCCGGTTGCCGATGGTGCGCAGCAGTGGTTCGGCGACGGCCTGGTAGTAGCGCACGAGGTCGAGTTTGGTCTCGCCGCGTTTGCTGAAATAGATCTTGTCCGGGTTGCTGATGCGGACGGTCACGCCGTCGATGTCGATGTCGATGGCTTCGCTCACGGCTGGGCCTGCGCTTTCGCGGCGGTGAAGACGTCGGCGAGTTCAGCGGGCGCGACCTCTTCGAGTTGGGCGTAGGTGCACGATTGCGGGGTGCGGTCGTCGCGGAATCGGACCAGGCGCCCGCCGTGGCGTAATCGTCCGGCCATGAGGTGTTCGTAACGGACCTCCGCGACCAGTTCGGGTCGCAGTGGTTCCCAGGAAAGATCCTTGCCGCCGGTCCAGCGGCTGATGCCGCCGGGCATCTTGCCTTCGGCTTTGGCTTGCGCGGAGGCGTCGGCCCAGTTGCGCCAGGGGTGGTTGTCGAGTGCGCCCTCGCGCAGGGGCGCCAGTTCGTCGACGAGTTGTTTGCGGCGGGCGGCGGTGAAGCTGCTGGCGACGCCGACGTGGTGCAGGTGGCCGTCCTCGTCGTAGAGGCCCAGCAGCAGTGAGCCGACGCCTTGGCCGTCTTTGTGCCAGCGGAACCCGGCTACAACACAGTCGGCGGTGCGTTCGTGTTTGACCTTGACCATGACGCGTTTGTCCTGCATGTAGGGCAGGTCGCGGGATTTGACCATCACCCCGTCGAAGCCGGCGCCCTCGAATCGGGTGAACCAGTCCTGGGCGGTGTCGGGGTCGGAGGTGACGGGTGTGAGGTGGATGCCCTCGTGCGGGGTGTCGAGGATGGATTCCAGCAGTTGCCGGCGTTCGCGGAAGGGCCTGGTGGTCAGATCGTCGTCGCCGAGGGCGAGCAGGTCGAAGGCGACGAAGCTCGCGGGTGTTTCGACGCTGAGTTTGTTCACTCGTGAGGCTGCGGGGTGCAGCCGGTTCTGCAGGACGTCGAAATCGAGGCCGTGTTCGGTGACGACGACGATTTCACCGTCGAGGACGCACCGCGGTGGCAGGGCCGCGTCCAGCAGTCGCACCACTTCCGGGAAATAGCGGGTGAGTGGCCGGTCGTTGCGGGAGCCGAGTTCGATATCGGTGCCGTCGCGAAAGACGATGCACCGGAAGCCGTCCCATTTGGGTTCGTAGAGGACGGTGTCCTCGCGGGGCAGTGCGCCGGCGGATTTGGCCAGCATCGGTTTCACCGGCGGCATGACGGGCAGGTCCACGCGATCCTCCTCGGGTCGGTCTCACCCATGCCGACGGTGCGGGCGGGAGAAATTCATCGCCCGGCACCGTCGTCATGATCGTAGGCCGAGAGCCGCCGTGGGTGGTCGCGGGACATTCGCCCGGTCTGCTCAGTTCTCCAGCCAGCCCTGCTGGTCGGCGAATTCGGCGAGCCGGTCGCGGATCGTGATGATCTCGCCGGCGGTGAGGGCGGGGCTGGCGTCGAGCAGCAGTTCGGTGATCAGCCGTTTGTGTTCGGCGGCGGTGAGCTGGCCGGTGCCGCGGCCGCGGTGCCGCGGTGGCGCCGGCGCGCCGCCGACCGCGGTCAGGTTGACCGCCTTGGGTCCTCGATCACCCTCGGTGACCTCGAATTCGAATACTCGCCCCTGACGCAGTTCGTCCTCGTCCAATCCGATGTCGTTCACATGAACGAATACGTCCGGTCCGCCGTCTTCGGGACGGATGAATCCGAACCCCCGAGAACTGTCGAAGGACACCAATTTCCCGATCGACACCTACACCTGCTCCTCATTGCCGTCCGTGTGCGGTCACTCTATCGGTGCCCCGGAGTGGTTGTCGGTGGAAAGAGCCTTTTGCAGTGAGTTGAATACGGTCAGTCCCTGCCCGACCATTCCGTTGACCAATTCGCCGACGCCGTCGGGTCCGTTGAGGACCGTCAGGTTGGCGTTGGACAAGCCGAGCGCCGCCTGTTTGACGATTTCGGGCAGCTGCTCGATCAGCAACTGGTCCAACGCGATCCGGTTGTTGGAGGCCGCGGCCTCGGCCTGGATGCGGGTGCGGTCGGCCTCGGCCTGGGCGAGTACGCGCACGCGTTCGGCTTCGGCTTCGGCGGGTTTGACGACCTCGGCCTGCAGTTGCTGTTCGCGCAGCTGCGCCTCCTTGCGGGCGCGTTCGGCCTGGGCGGTGAGCACTTCCTGCAGGGCGATGGCTTCAGCGAGGGGGCCGGCTTGGCTGGCCTCGGCTTTGGCCTTGTCGATATCGCGCTGGTATTCGGCCTGCAGAATCGCGGTCTGGCGTTGATATTCCGCCTGTTTGCGCAGCGATTCCTGTTCGGCTTCGGCGGCGAGCTGGGCGGCGGCGGCCTGAGCGATCTGGGCGTCGCGCTGAACGGCGGCGTTGTGCGGTGCGGCGAGGGCGGCGATGTAGCCGAGTCCGCCGTCGTCGATGGACTGGATCTGGAACGAGTCGACCCACAGTCCGATATTGCTCATCTCCACCTTGGAGGCGACCAGGACCTCGTCGGCGAGTTTCTGGCGTTCGCGGATGATCTCCTCGACGGTCATGGAACCGACGATCGAGCGCAGGTGGCCGGAGAAGATGCGTCCGGTCAGCACCGACATCTCGCGTTCCTGTTCGGACAGGAATCGTTGTGCGGCGTTGACTACGGACTGGGTGTCGTTGGCGACCTTGAAGGCGATGACCGCGCGCACGTCGAGCTGGATGGCCTGACGGGTGACGCAGCGTTCCTGGATCTCGGATTCGAACATCGCGAGCGACAGGTAGCTGACCTTGCGGAAGAACGGCATCACCCAGGCGCCGTGGCCGGTGATGACGCGGAAGGGGGCGTTGTCCTTGGCGCGGCCGCCGCTGATCAGCATGGCCTCGTCGGGATCGGGCACGTGATAGCCCAGCACTGGTGTCTCCCTTGTTATTTCGTTGTGTCCCCACCCGGCCCGATATCCAGTGGGATCCACTCGACGACATCGACGATCCGGCCGGGATGCACCGCGACCACGAGTACGGTGGTGCCGGCATCCAACGGTTCGGTGGATCGGGCGATGTACAGCTCGGTGCCCCCTCTGATCGCGACCAGGACCTCCCCGAGCATGCCTGCGCCCCGGATCGGCGATGTGAGCC
The DNA here is from genome assembly GCF_002933465.1 of Nocardia nova. GTDB lineage: Bacteria > Actinomycetota > Actinomycetes > Mycobacteriales > Mycobacteriaceae > Nocardia > Nocardia nova_B. The sequence continues at coordinate 175,220 of NZ_PSZE01000005.1, read as the reverse complement.
TACCGGTCGAACCGAGTACCGGGTCTTCTATCGCGGGGAACTCCTTGCCGGACAACGAATGAACGGATGGGGACCAATGTAGTGCGCGCGTTCGGACCGTGCCGGGGGGCGGCAAGATAACGATGGAAACGGACGAATCGGGCGCGAAAAGTCGGAGGTTTCGATATGGCCTCCCCTGGGAACAGGGGCTGGTCAAGCGATCGGTCATTTGGCAGGCTGAAGCGGTGACCTCTCCTCCGGATATTCCCGCGGCGACGTCGGATCCCGCTTCCGACAAACTCGATGCCGCGGTGTTCAAGGTCGCCGGGGTGGTCGTGCTCGGCGCGATCATGTCGATCCTGGACGTGACCGTCGTGACCGTCGCACTGCCGACGTTCCAGCACGAATTCGACACCAGCTACGCCATCGCGGCCTGGACGATGACCGGCTACACCCTGGCCCTGGCCAGCGTGATCCCGCTGACGGGATGGGCTGCCGACCGATTCGGCACCAAACGTCTGTACATCCTGGCGCTGACGTTCTTCATCCTCGGTTCGGTGCTGTGCTCCACGGCGTGGAACATCGAGTCGCTCATCGCCTTCCGCGTGGTGCAAGGCCTCGGCGGCGGCATGCTGATGCCGCTGGGTATGACGATCATGACCCACGCGGCCGGACCGCAACGGATCGGTCGCGTGATGGCGGTCCTCGGTGTGCCGATGCTGCTCGGGCCGATTCTCGGGCCCATCCTCGGTGGCTGGCTGATCGGCAGTTTCAGCTGGCACTGGATCTTCCTGATCAACCTGCCCGTCGGTGTGGTCGCGTTGATCCTGGCGGTCGTGGTGCTGCCGCCGGACCGGCCCGAACCGTCGGAATCGTTCGACTTCCTCGGGATGCTGCTCGCGTCACCGGGGTTGGCGCTGTTCCTGTTCGGTGTTTCCTCGATCCCCGAACAGCACACGGTCGCCTCGGCGCGGGTGCTGGTGCCGGCCGCGATCGGCCTGGTGCTGATGGTCGGTTTCGTCTTCCACGCGCTGCGCACCGAACATCCGCTGATCGATTTGCATCTGTTCCGCAATCGCCAGCTGACCGTCGCCGTACTGACCGCGGTGTTCTTCGCGGTGGCGTTCTTCGGCTCCAGTCTGCTGCTGCCCAGCTACCTGCAGCAGGTGCAGGGTAAGTCGACGCTGGCGACCGGATTGCTCATCGCACCACAGGGCTTGGGAGCGATGGTCACGATGCCCATCGGCGGCAAGCTGGTCGACAAGATCGGCCCCGGCAAGGTGGTGATGAGCGGTCTGGCCGTCATCGCGGTGAGCATGCTGTTCTTCACCCAGCTCTCGGCCGATACCTCCCTTCCGCTGATGTGTGTGGCGCTGTTCGTGATGGGGCTGGGCATGGGCTGCACGATGATGCCGACCATGACCGCCGCGATCCAGACGCTGACCCACGCGCAGGTGGCCCGGGGTTCGACGCTGATGAACATCGTCAACCAGGCGGCCGGTTCGATCGGCACGGCGACCATGTCGGTGCTGCTGACCAACATGCTGGAGAACAAACCGCTGGCGCAGGCGGCGATCGGATCGCGGTTCGATCCGACCGCCGCGCAGAAGGTGCCGCCCGAGCAGCTCGACGCCGGTTTCGACCAGGCCGCGACGGCGTACGCGCACACCTACATCGTCGCGCTGGTGCTGGTAGTGGTGACGTTGATCCCGGCTGTGTTCCTGCCGCGCTCCAAACCGAAACTGCCCCAGGAAGGTACTGATGCGCCGGTGCTGATGGGGCACTGACCGGGGACGGCGCGCCGAGCCCTCGTTCGCCCATCGCGTCCGTGCATCGGATGCACGAACGCGCCGCATGCCGTCCGGGCGTGACCTTCAGGTCCGTCCGGGCGGCATGCGATCTGCTCGGGTGGCAGCTCTCGCCCCGGATCGGGGACCTGGGGCGGATCACCCTGTACCGGCCGGGCCCCTCGAGCAGAGGCCGAGGCCCGGTTCCCGCTTGCGGTTCCTCTGCTGACCCGCAAGCTGAATCTGGACCTCATCGCAGAACACTGGGACGATCTGCTGCGGTTGGCCGCTTTGCGGAAGTTCGGGCACGCCACGGCCGCGCTGCTGGCGGGCAAGCTGCCCGCATCCTCGCGGCAGAATGCCCTGGCCGCAGCGTTGAAAGAGTATGGCGCCCTGCGCCGTTCGATCTATGCCGCGAAATACTTGTCTGATCCGGACTACCGGCGGCGCATCGCCCAGACCGAACCGATCGGAAACGTAGGTTCACGAGACATATTCGGCCGTAGCGGGTTTCCGCAGGATAGATCTGTAAAGGTTGCCGTGTACGCGGCAATGTCAACCTGTCGGGGTTCGCAATACGCCCTGATGTTGATGTCCGAACGGACCCGCGACGGCCTGGCCGCCGCTCGCACTCGCGGACGCATTGGCGGGCAGAACCCCAAGCTCGGCCCACGGCAGGTGAAGCTGGCCCGGCAGATGTACGACGAACTCGACGAGGTCGGAAAGCGCCGCTACAGCGTCGACCGGATCGCCGCCGAGTTCGGCGCACCCCGCCGAGACGCCTCGGCGCTGGTCGCTGCTGAATTGCTGTCAACGTTCCGGTGACAGTTGGATCACGTTGGATGAACCCGTGGCGTTTCGAGTTGTACGTTTGAATTCCCAGTTCAAATGCACTGACGAGCGGGTGAACGAAAGGGGCGGTCATGCCGTTGCGCAAGAGTTTGCTGGGATCGCGAACCGGGTCGGTGAGTACGAAAAACGCCACGTCCGTTCGCGTCTCACTGACCCCGGAAGCGTTGACCACCGGTGGGCTGCTGCTCACCGGCGCCGGGCTCGCCCTGCTCGGTCCATTGCTCGCGGCGATGCTGATCCGGGCGAGCGGGGCGGGCCGCACCGACGCGGCGGCGACGACGCCGCTGGTGCTGGCGATGCTCGCCGTGATCGTCGCCGTGGCGGGTGGTTTCGCCCTGTTCGTCTCGGCGTGGCGGCGGGCCCATACTCCGGCGCCGGGGCGGGCGCGCGGCGTGGCCGCGGTGCGGGCGAAATCCGTGCGTTCCGGATTCGACAGTGGCGGTGGACTATGAGTATCGCCGACATCGAACGGGCGCGGCCCGATCGGCTGCGGTGCCGGCAGCTGCGGATGCGGGCCGTGGTCGTGGACGACTCCGGTTGCCGGGACGCGACCGAGGTGCTGCTGGAACGGGCGTATCGCCGCTGGTCGGGCCGCCCGGACTGCGATCATTTCCCCCCTGTGCAGCGCTGGCGAGCCGTCGAGCCGGGGTTTCTGGACGGCGCCGAGCTGCTGCCGGGCTCGCTGATCGGCGCCGCGGCGGCGGGGCACCATCCGCGTATTCGTGATTTGTGGCTGGGGGTGCAGGCCGCGCTCGTGCTGCATTCGGGATGCCCGGCGCTGGTCGAGGAGACGGCTCTGCCGGGCTCGGGCCGCGGGGTGCTGGCGCCGGGGTCGCGGCGTGGTCTGCTCGTCTCGGTCTACGGTCTGCCCGAGGACGATATGACGCTGGCCGAAAGCGTGCTGGCCGGGTATGTGGGGCTGGGCGCGCTGGCGGTGGTGGAACGGTTTTCCCGGTGGTTGCCCGACAATGCCTTGCGGCCACCGGTATCGGTCCACGCGCGTGCCGCGGGGACCGATCCGCGTGCCGTGGCGTGACTGCCTTCAGCTCGCCTGCGCCGGTTCGGGTTGCGCGGCTGGTTGCGTGGCGCGGTGGCGCAGCAGTATCAGGCCCAGCAGGGCGGCCGCGAGGCTGAAACCGGCGCTGATCCACGCCCCGTAGGACATGGCCGTGGTGAACGCCGACTTCGCCGGTTCGTCGAAGCCGAGCGCGAAGGCGTTGCCGATGTTCTCGCGCGCCGCGGCCGGGGCATCGGCGGGCATGTGCGAGGTGAACACCCCCGCCAGCACACTGCCGAGCACCGCGATGCTGACCGCCATTCCGACCTGCTGGATGGTGTCGTTCATCGCCGAGCCGACACCGGCGTGTTCGAGCGGGATCGCGCTCATGATCGCGGCATAGGCCGCGGGACCGGCCAGACCGCCGCCGATACCCATCACCAGCATCGAGGCCAGCACCCATGCGTAGCTGTCGGCGTTGGCGAGGATGACGAACGCCCCGGCCATCACCGCCAAGCCCGCGACGATCAGGGTCTTGTTGCTCAGCTTCTCGCCGAGGGTGGCGCCCAGTCCGTTGCACACAGTCGCCGCCACCGCGTACGGCAGCAGTGCCAGCCCGGCTTTCATAGCGCCGTATCCGAGCACGAACTGCAGGTACTGGGTGAGCATCAGCATCACCGCACCCATGCCGAACACCATCAGCAGCAGTGTCAGGCAGGTGCCGGTGAAGTCGCGATTGCGGAACACCGTCAGCGGCAGCATCGGATGCGGCGAGCGGTACTCCCAGTAGGTGAATCCGGCCGCGGCCACCACCGCGAGCGCGATGACGGGGATGTTCCATTCGCGTTCGATGATCACGTAGACGGTCGCGGTGAGTGCCGTGATCGACAGCAGCACGCCGACCAGATCGACCGGGCGTTGCTGCCCGTAGGTTTCGGGCATCAGTATCACCGCGGCGATGATGGCGACGATCGCGACGGGGATGTTGAGCAGGAAGACCGAACCCCACCAGAAGTGTTGCAGCAGAAAGCCGCCCAGCGTGGGGCCGAGCACGATGCCGACCATCGACACCGTGGACCAGCCGGCCATCGCCTTGCGGCGTTCGTCCTCGTCGAAGGTCGTCATCAGGATCGACAGTGTCGAGGGCATGAGCAGCGATCCGCCGACGCCCATGGCGGCGCGGGCGGCGATCACCTGCCATGGTTCGCCGGCCAGGACGGCCAGCAGCGACGCCGCGCCGAATACCGCGAGTCCGGTGATGAGCATGCGGCGGCGGCCGAACCGGTCGGACAGGCTGCCGGCGGTGAGCAGGAGTCCGGCGAAGACGAGGACGTAGGCGTCGAGGATCCACTGGATGTCGGAGGGGCTCGCGCCGAGTTCCCGGATCAGTGACGGAATCGCCAGGTTGAGGACGGTGCCATCGATCATCAGCACCAGCAGGGACAGGCAGAGCACACCCAGGATCCACCAGCGGCGGGGATCGCGCGGGAGCGCCTCCGCAGATTCTCGTACAGTGTTCGATTTCACTCGAGCAGCGTACGAAAAACTCGAACAGTGTGCGAGGGAATTACAGTGGTGCCGTGACCAAACCGTTCAGCTCGGTGTGGACGCGGCAGGCCCGCCCGCCCAGGAGGTCGGGGCTGACCCGCGATCAGATCGTCGCGGCCACTGTGGAACTGCTCGACGCCGACGGCCTCGAGGCGCTGAGCATGCGCAAACTCGGCGCCCGCCTCAATGCCGGCGCGACGAGTCTCTACTGGTATGTGGCCAACAAGGACGAACTGCTGGAATTGGCGCTCGACGAGGTCTGGGGCCTGGTCGAGACCCCCGATCCCGACCGCACGAGCTGGCGGGAGGTGTTCACCACCTTCGCCTACAGCCTGCGCGCCACGATTCGCTCCCATCCGTGGGCGGCGAGCCTGCTGGGACAGCTGCCCAGCGTCGGACCCAACGCCTTCGCGCTCACCGACCGGCTGCGCCGCACCTGCATGCGGGCCGGATTCGACGGCGCCGACGTCTATTTGGCCACCGCCCTGGTGATGAGTTTCATTCTGGGACAGGTGATTCCGGAGTTGACCTACCGCAAGGCCGTCGGCGGCGAGGTCGACCACCACTCGGTGCTCGCCTCGATGGACCAGCTGGCCGCCGACTATCCGCAATTGCGCGCCGACTACCGCGACGCGCTACCGCAGGATCCGGAAGTGGCGCGAGCGCTTGCCTTCGACTTCGGGCTGGTCTGCGTCTTGGACGGGATGGCCGCGCGCCTGGGCGAAGCGCCCACTGCCGGTCTGGGCCGCCCCGGCTCGGCGCCGAATGCCGAGGAGGCGCACCCCGGAACTCAGCGGCGCACCCGATAACGCAGGTGGGTGACCCGGCTGCCCGCCACGACGACCGGATCCTCCAACAGCTGCGGTGCGACGCCGAGATGATCGAACATCGGTGTGCCGCCGCCGAGCAGCACCGGCACCAGATCGATCCAGATCTCGTCGAGCAGTCCGGCCTCGAGCACCTGGCACGCCATCGTTCCGCCGTTGACGCCTACCGCCCGCCCGTCGGCGAGCGTGGCGGCGCGCTCGACGGCGGCCTCGATGCCGTCGGTGACGAAGGTGAACGGCGCCCCGGGATGCGAGTCGATCCACTCGTGCGGAATATGGTGGGTGACAACGACTATCGGCCGGTCGAACGGATGCACGCCGCCCCAGCCGTCGGTGAGGTCGAACAGCCGGCGCCCGACCACGAACACACCGACCGCGTCGAGATAGGCACCGACATGGTGGTAGTCGACGTCGGTCATCGAGAACCGCAGCTCCGGATGGGTACTGGGGTAGCTCCGGTCACCGGCCTCGTACCACGCGAACAGATGCTCGGATCCGGACTCCTCCGGCCCGGCGATATATCCATCGAGGGACATGCTCGCGCCGCACACCACTGTCGCCATCTGTTCGCTCCTTCGGCTCTCGCGCCGGACTCGGCTCTCACCGAGGCAGACGGCAGCCGCGGCCGCAATTCATCGGCACCGCCCCGGGAGTCAGTCGCGATACATCGACCGGTACGCCCCTATCACCGCGACCAGATGGTCCACCACCTGATCGCGGTCGGCACGCAGGGAGCCGTTGAGCCAGGCCGCGAACAGTCCGGCATTGCCCGAGGCCATGGTGACCGCCGCCATCCGCCGCCGCATCGGATCGTCGATATCGGTGAACAGATGATCCTGGATCAGCCGCGTGAACGTCGGCATGACCGCGATGGTGGTCTGGCCCAAGCGGGTGCTCGAATACGGTTCGACCAGAAGCAGTCGCGATGTGCGGGGATCGGCGAGCACCTTGTCGACCAGCACCGTCGCCAGTTCGCGGTCGCGGTCGGCGGCCGCGGCGAACGAGGTCATCGGTTCGCGGAAGTCGTCGGCGACCTGCCGGTCCAACGCGGCCTCCAGCAACGCGGTCCGACGGGCCTCGCGGCGCTCGGTGAGCGTGGTACCACCCCAGATGCGGGAGTCGTTGCCGGCGGAGTCCTGCCCTGTTCGCACCGTGCCGAGCCTAACGGTTCGCAGGCCGCAGGCCGCGGCGTAATCATGCAGGGCGCACCGTCGGGCTCTGTCGACACCGCACAACGGGTGGGTTCAGCCCAGGATTTCGTCGATATAACACCAGCGCCATTTCTCGCCGGGCTCCACGCTGCGCATCACCGGATGGGTCGTGGCGTGGAAGTGCTTGGTGGCGTGGTTGCCGACCGAGGAATCGCAGCAGGCGATATGCCCGCAGGTCAGGCACATGCGAAGGTGCACCCACGTCAACCCCTCGGCGACGCATTCGGAACAGCAGTCGGGGTGGTCGGGGGTGTGGGTGTGCGGGGCGGCGACCAGATGTTCGCAGCCACCGGAGACCGGGGCCGCGAGCAGTCCGGCGGCCTCGTCGTCATCGGCCTCGCTGATCCGGTCGATCGTGGACTCTTCCAGATCGATCGCGGTCATCACCTGTTCGAGGACTTCGTGGTCGATACCGCCGGCGTCGCGGGCGCGCAGCACCGCCTCGCGTTCGGCGTGCAGCATCACCAGTCGCAGCCGCCGGTATTCGCCGCTGGGGGTAACACGCACCGACTCCGCGCGCCCGAGCTGTTCCCATGCCGCGTGGGTGCGCCGCGCGACCCGGTCACGCAAGCTCGCCACCACCTCGGGTGGGGTTTCGGGCGCGACCGCCTCGTCGAGCGCCTCGAGTCCGGCGGCGGTGGCCTGCTGCAACAGCGCGGCCTCCTGCAGGGCGTCCTCGGCGCGGCTGGGACCGCGCAGTTGCAGCAGCCGCACCAGCGCGGGCAGCGAAATACCTTGCAGCAGTAGTGTTCCGCCGACCACGACGAGGGCGAGCAGTTTCAGTGTCGCCAGCTGCGGGGTGTCGTCGGGCAGCAGGGTGGCCGCGGCCAGAGTGACCACGCCGCGCATCCCGGCCCACGCCACCACCGCGGGACCGGTCCACGTGGGTTTGGGTTTGCCGCGGGGGCGGCTTTCGACGAACCAGGAGAAGTAGGTGGCGGGGAAAACCCAGATCGGGCGCACCACGATGACGGTGACCAGCACGGCGAGGGCGGTGAACACGATGGTGGCGTGGTCGAGTCCGCTGTTCCAGGCGTCGTCGACGATATGGCGGACCTGCAAGCCGATCAGCAGGAATACCGCGCTCTCCAACAGGAATTGGATGGTGCGCCAGTTGGTGCGCTCGGCGACGCGGGAGGCCGCCGACTGCCACACCGGCGCGCCCTGGCCGAGGATCAGACCGCACACCACCACCGCGATGACCCCGGAGGTGTGGGCGGCCTCGGCAGGCAGATACGCCGCGAACGGCGCCAGCAACGACACGCCCGTGTCGAGCACCGGATCGGTGATGCGGCGGCGCACCAACACCAGCACCGCGGCCGCGGCGATGCCGATCACCGCGCCGCCGGCGGCCGCGTAGACGAAGTCGCCGCCGGCCTGCCACACACTGAAACTGCCCGCCATCGCCGCTATCGCGGTGCGCAATGCGACCAGCGCGGTGGCGTCGTTGAACAGCGATTCGCCCTCGAGCAGAGTGACGATGCGCCGCGGCATCCCGACCCGGCGGGCCACCGCGATGGCGGCCACCGCGTCCGGCGGGGCGACGATCGCGCCGAGGGCCACCGCGGCGGCGAACGGTACCGGCAGCAGCTGCCACACCACCGCCGCGACCGCGAAGGTGGTGGCCAGCACCAGGCCGACCGAGAGCAGGGTGATCGAGACCTTCTTCGGTTTGAATTCCAGCAGCGAGGTGCTGATCGAGGCCGTGTACAGCAGCGGGGGCAGCAGACCCAGCAGCACCCACTCCGGATCGATATCGATCTGCGGGACGAACGGCAGGTAGGAGGCGACGACCCCGGCGACGGTGAGCAGCATCGGTTCGGCCATGCCGATCCGGCGGGCCAGCGCCGCCAGCGCGACCGCCACGGCGAGCACGGCCACAACCCCGAACGCGATATGCACCCGCCCATCGTGCCAGTTACGCCTGGTAGCGCGCGCATCCGGGCACCGGGGACGATCCGGACCGGTGCGGCCGGGCGGCGCGCGACGGCGGTGATCCGCATACTGGACACGATGGATGCGCTGCGGACCGGGACGTCGTCGGGACCGATCGTGCGCGGTCGGCCGCGGCGTACGGAATTGATGTTGTGTGCCGCCGCGGTGGTCGTGGTGGGGATCGCGGCGTGGATCATGTCCGCGGCCGCGGGGGGTGACGACGGCCGATCGCTGCAGTGGTCGTTGCTGGTGTTCGCCGCGCTGACGTTGCTGGCGCACCTGGCGGTGCGGCAGTTCGCCGGGAACGCCGACCCGGTGATCCTGCCGTGCGTGGTGCTGCTCAACGGTCTCGGGCTGGTGTTGATCGACCGGCTCGACCGGGCCGAGGCCGCGACCGCCGCCGCCAAGGGCGCAGCCGCGCCGTCCTCGGACGCCGCCCACCAATTGATCTGGACCGCGGCCGGTATCGGGTTGTTCGCGCTCGTGCTGGTGGTGGTGCGCAACCACACGCAGCCGGCGCGCTACGCCTACACGTGCGGGCTGGCGGGTGTGGTGGCGTTGCTGATCCCGGCGGTGCTGCCCGCTCGGTTCAGCGAGGTCAACGGCGGTAAGAGCTGGATCCTGTTCTCCGGGTTCTCGATTCAGCCCGGCGAATTCGCCAAGGTGCTGTTGCTGATCTTCGTGGCGGCATTCCTGGTGACCAACCGCGACCTGTTCGGCGCGGCCGGGCGGCGGGTGCTGGGTTTCACGGTGCCGCGGCTGCGCGATCTGGGGCCGCTGCTGGTGGTGACATTCGTGTCGGTGCTGGTACTGGTGTACGAGAAGAATCTGGGGTTCTCGCTGCTGGTGTTCGGCACGGTGCTGGCGATGGTGTATATCGCGACGGGGCGCGCGTCGTGGCTGCTGATCGGCGTGGCGATGTTCGCGGTCGGCGCGGTGGTCGCCTACCACCTGTTCGCGCACGTGCGGGTGCGCGTGCGGGTCTGGGAGGATCCGATGGCCACCTATTACACCAACGGCTACCAGATCGCGCAGGGATTGTTCGGGCTGGGAACCGGCGGGCTGTGGGGGACCGGGCTCGGGGCGGGACGGCCGCAGGAGGTGCCGTTCGCCAAAACCGACTTCATCATCTCCACCATCGGCGAGGAGTTGGGGTTGTTCGGGCTGACGGCGGTGATTCTGCTGTTCGGGGTGATCACCGTGCGCGGCTTCGCCGCAGCCCTGGCGACGCGGGACGCGTTCGGGAAACTGCTGGGTGGCGGGCTCGCGTTCTCGGTGGGCTGGCAGTTGTTCGTCGTCGTGGGCGGTGTGACGAAGCTGATTCCGCTGACCGGTCTGACCACGCCGTTCATGTCCTATGGCGGATCGTCGCTGCTGGCCAACTACGTGATCATGGCACTGCTGATCCGCATCTCCCACGACGGGCGCACCCAGGCCGCACCGGCCGCGCCCCCACCGGCACCGATCGCCGAGGCCATGACCGAACACATCCGCCGGCCGCGCTCACGATGACAACCGTTGCGCGGCACCGACTCGCGGCGCACGATCACCTCGTGCGCTCAGCGAACGAGGTTGTCCGGAAGCCGGCCCGTGAGGAACCGCTCGATCTGGGTGGCGACCACGGCGTAGGCACGGGTCGTGCTGTGGCTGCCCGGTGCCCGCGGCGTGCGGGGTGAGAAACAGCCCCGGCGCACCCCACAGCGGATGATCCGGCGGCAGCGGTTCGGGATCGGTGACATCGAGCGCGGCGCGCGGCCGATGCGAATACAGTTCGGCGACAAGGGCTTCGGTGTCGAATCAGCACTCGCGCCGCCTTGGCGCCGGGTGGCAACCCATGGTGGCGGTGGGAAGGCGGCAGGTGGGCAGGTGGGCAGTGCCCGGCCACCGGCGCTCAGATCGCCGGTGGCGCAGCACTTTCCAGCTCGAACCCGGCATCGCGCCAGGCTACGATGCCGCCCGCGAGGCTTGCCGCATCGTAGCCCGCGCGGGCGGCCGTGGCGGCGAAGCGGCGGGACAGATCACCCACCGGGCAGACGAATACCACCGGGCGCGAACGGGAGAACGGCACCCCGTGGGCGAACATGTCGTCGAGCTGGTCGTCGCGAATATTGATCGCGCCCGGGATGTGCCCGATCCGATAAGCCATCGCGCCGCGGGTGTCGACGATCGTCGGGCGGCTCGTGGCGTCGAGCTCACGCAACTGGTCGGCCGAGAGTTCGCGGACGGTGTCCAGTTCGGCGTCGGTGGGAGCCGTCACAGCGGAACCCGTGCGGCCGAACAGGTCGGGGCGCCGTTTCTTGATGTAGGACAGATACGGTTCGATGCGGTCGCACACGATCAGCACCGCCACGATCGGGGTCGGCCGCGGCGGCAGCTCGCGCAACACCTCCAGCGCGGCGGCGTATCCGGCGCCGCTGGTGGGGCCGGCGAGAATGCCGTAGCCGGTGGCCAATTCGAGGGTGGCCTCGATCGCCCGGGCCGCATTGATCGTCACGATCCGGTCGTAGAACTCCGGCTGGAACAGCCCCACATCCCACATCTCGGTTTCCGACCGGATGCCGGGAATGAAGTCCCCGCGTTGCGACACCACCGCGATCGTATGTAGGTCCGGGTGATGTTTGCGCAGATAGGTGGCGGTGCCGCGGGTGGAGCCGGTGGTGCCGAGCCCGCCGATGAGGTAGTCGGCGCCCACGCCGGCCGCGGCCAGGTCCTCGTGGATCTCGCGCCCGGTGCCGTGGTAGTGCGCGTCGATGTTCTTCTCGTTGGTGTATTGCGAGGGATGATGGTAGGCGCCGGGATTCTTGGCCATCGTCGTCTCGATCACCGAGTACACGTCGTTGGGTGTGGTCGGATCCGGGCATTCCGACAGTCCCGGCAGCTCCTCGATCCGCGTGCCGAACAGTTGCAGCAGATCGCGCACCTCGTCGACCTTGATCCGGTTGGTCACCGCGTGCAGGCCCACACCGTGGCGGGCGCCCAGCAGCCGCAGCGCCTTGGCGGTGTTGCCGCTGGAGGCCTCGATGAGTGTCTGCCCGCGCGCGGTGATCTCGTCGAGCTCGTCGCGGATCATGCCCCAGGCGACGCGGTCCTTCACCGAACCGAACGGGTTGTAGAACTCGAGTTTGGCATACAGTTCCACTCCGGGCAGCCGGTGCACGGCCGGGTCCAAGCGCAGCAGCGGCGTATCGCCGATCAGATCGGTGATGTCGTCGTAGCGCATCACTGCCTCCCGGGGCGGTAGTCGGCGTCGGGCACCACGTGGAAGCCGTCGTCGCGGTAATCGACGGCCAATTTCGGCGGCAGGGGATGCATCGATGCGCGCGCCGCTGACAAATCCATGTGATAGGCGCCGGTGTTCGGGAAGACCAGCAGATCACCGGGCTGTGGCAGGCGCGGCAACCACACCTTGTGATTGCTGATCAGGTCGCGTTCCAGGCACAGGTGCCCGCCGATGTACACCCCGACCGGCCCGCCGGGATCCTCGGCGGGGCGGTCGCCGGATTCGGGTCCGGGCAGCAGCAGCGGATCCACCATCACCTCCTGGTCGGCGGGCGTGATCGTGTCACGCCCGATATCGACGGTCACCATCGTGCTGCCGTCGGCCGTGCGCTTGACGAATTCCACTCCCGCTACCGTGATCCCGGCATGATCGGCCAAAGCCTTCCCCGGTTCGCACCACAGTTCCAGCAGGTTGTCGGCGAGTACCCGGGCCAGCGGTTGCCCGCCGTGAGCGGCCAGTGGCGCATTGAGCAGGTCGTCGAGCATCCGCGGCCCCGACATCGTGTTGGCGTATTTGTGGAAGATCGGGATACCGTGCGTGCTGGTGTCGTCGATCGTGTATCCGAAGGTGTTGCCGGCCCAGCTCATCGGCTCCCCGCGCCCGACGAGCGATTCGCGCAGCGCCAGCACGTAGCGGTCGAAGCGGTCGGCGTCGGCGGTGAACACCTGCCGGAACCCGCCGCCGATATCGAGCACCGAGGGCGCGTGGCCGTGGGCGTAGGCGCGTTCGATCCAGCCCAGGCACGCCTCCACCGCCCGTACCCGTTCACCGATATCCCCGGAATCGAGATGGAAGGCGAAGCCGCGCAGGATGATTCGATCTCGCCGCGCGGCCAGCAGCGCCAGTTGTTCGGCCACCTCGTCGGGGCCGATGCCGAATCGGCTCACCGCCACCCGACCGCCGGGGCCGGGGAATCCGCTCAGCCGCAACAGCACCGGGATCGGCGCGGACGGGGCGGCCAGATCGGCCAGCTCGCGCAATTCCCACGGATTATCCACGTTCACCGTCACACCGGAACCGGCGAGTGCGGTCAGCAGGCGCCTGCCTTTCGGTCCGGTCACCTCGATATCGCCGGGCGCGAACCCGGCCTCGCGGGCCGCGGCGAGTTCCTGCGCCGAGGCCACATCGACGCCGATACCGGCCCGGTGCGCGGTAGTCAGTAACGCTCTCGAATGGTTCACCTTGTGCGCGTAGCAGATCCGATGCCGTAGCCGATGCCGCACCGGCACGGCCCGCAATCGTCGCAGGTTGTCGAGATAGACCTGTGGGAACAGCAGATGCGCCGGTGTGCCGAACCGGGCGACGGCCGCGGTGAGGGCGTGCGGGCAGTCGAGGTAAGCGCGGACCAGGGGGTGCAGCAGCGCCGGTAACGCGGGAGGTGTGCTCATCCCGCCGGGTCCGGGGCCGCGAGGGTCGGGTTGTAGCCGCTGTCGCGCAGCGCTTCGAAGGCCCGGTGCCGGTTGCGGGCACTGCGGAATTCGGCGCGCACCCGCTTGCTGATCAGATCGATCTCGTGCACCGTGATCTGCATCGATTCCAGCACGCCGCCGATGGTGCGCACACAATGTTTGCAGTTCATATCCGGCACATAGAACAGATGGTCGGGCGCACCCGCGAGATCGGCTGTCGCGTCGGGTGTTTCGTCGATGTCGAGGCCGGCCACGGTGTGAGTGAACAGGTCCACGAACCGATCGACCACCTCGGGCAGCAGACTGTAGTGTTCGCCATCGATGCGATGCGGCATCGCGGCCAGGCACGCTGGACGCACGCCCGCCGGCAGCAGTGCGTATTGGCGCGAGATGAGGTCGAGTTCGTCGTGATATCGGCCGATGGCCGCCTCCACCGACAGGCCCTCCTCGGTCGTGGCGCGTCGCATCACGGTGTGCGCGTCGTGGATGGTGGCGTCCTTCATCACGCGCAGGGTGGCGATCGTGTCGGCGGTGTAGCGGACGGTGCCGTCGGGCTGGGTGTCGAAGGCGGCCGCGATCATGCCGCGCCGATAGGTGGAGGCCTGCTGCTCCCAGTACCAACGGGTGGCGACCGCGGCGAAAATGCCGGAATCGCGCAATCCGCAGGCGAATTCGGTGGCGGTCCGATACGGAGTCGTGCCGGCCAGCAGCGCGTGCTGTGCCAACGCCCGGCCGGTTGCTTCGATCCCGACGCGGAAGATGTCGATCGGATCCTGATCGGTGGTGGTCGCGCCCAACACCGCGCGATCGTGCGGGGTGAGCGCCGCAATCCGTTCGGCCAGTGCGGTATCGGCCTCGAGGCTGTGCCACAGGGCGAGCACGGTTTCGCGGACCGCGACCGGAACGATCGGCCCGAGCCCGCCGGTGCGGACATGGCCGGTGTTGGGTATTCCGTCGCTGTCGGTCCACACCACCCGGTGGGTGGCGCTGGTGACCTGATCGGCGCGGCACGGGCGCATGAACGATTCCAGATATAGCCGCTGTGACAGCGTCAGGTGGCTGCCCGGTTCGGGTCGCAGCGGTGTGCGGGTCACCGCGATGGTGTGCGCCGCGGTGGGTGCGGCGGCGGTGAACAGGCCGGGACGGGCCAGTTCGGCGAGGATCCGGGACGCGCCGCGGCGATCGTAATCCGATGCGCTGCTGTGCGGTGCACTGCCGGGGTCGGCCCCGGACTCCGGGCCGGGTTCGGCGGCGGAGACGGCTGCGGCGGTTTCGCGGCGTGTGGTCATCGGACCTCCGTGGCGATGGTGGTGAGGCAACCGAGGAAGCGGTCGATCTCCTCGGCCGTGGTGTAGACATGGGTACTCACACGCACCGAATCAGCTTCGGCCGCAACTACTTCGGCGTTCTCGCCAGCGGTGTCGGCGGGGACGCAGTGCGCCCCGGTGCGCACCAGGAAACCCAGTTCCGCGAGCACGAATCCGAGGTCGGTGGCGGTGATCCCGTCGAGGGTGAACGACACGATGCCGTACCCGGTATCGCAGGGGGCGTGCCCAGGGCCGGGCAGCAGGCGCAGCCCAGGTAGTGCGCGCATGCCGTCGACAAGGCGGCGGGTCAGCATCCGGTTGTGCCGTTCGATGGTGTCGATGCCGATGGAGTCGAGTACCCGGAGGGCGGCGCCGAGGGCCAGGATACCCGGGATGTTGTGGGTTCCGCCTTCGAGCCGATGCGGCATCCGAGCCGGCAACAGCGCCGAATCCCGCACGCTGACACCGGAGTTGCCGCCCGGCAGGAACGGGCTCAGCTGGTCGTGGACGCGGCGGTGGCAGAACAGCACCCCCGTGCCGGGCGCGGCGAACATCTTGTGCGCCGACAGCACCGCGAAATCCGCGCCCAGCTCACGCACGTCGATCGGGATGTGCCCAGCGCTCTGGCTGCAGTCGAAACACACCGCCACCCGGGCGTCGATGCGGTCGCGCAGCTCTTCGAGGGTGTTGCGCGCGCCGTAGACGTGGTGCAGGTGGCTGAGGGTCAGCAGCCGGGTGCGCGGCCCGAGTTTGGCGGCGATGTCGTCGATATCGGCCTCGCCCAGTGCGGTGGTCCGGTAGGGGACCAGCCGCAGACGGCGGCCGAAGTGGGCGAGTGTGGCCCGCAGTTGCAGCCACGGATACACGTTGGAGGCGTGATCGCGTGGGCTGTAGAGGATTTCGTCACCGTCGGCGAGGGTGGTCAGCCCCCAGGCGAGGGCGATCGCGTTGAGGCCTGCCGTGGCGCCGGCGGTGAACACCACCTCGTCCGGGTCGGCGTGCAGGAAGCGGGCGGTATCGGCGCGGACCCCTTCGATCGCACGGGTCAGCGTCGTCGCCCACGGGTAGGTGCCGCGACCGGAATTGGCGGTGTGGTGGCGGTGATAGCCCTCGATCGCCTCGATCACCGGCAGCGGTTTCTGTGTGGTCGCGGCGCTGTCCAGATAGACCGGTCCGTCGTCGGCGAGCGCCGGGAAGAGGTCGCGGACGGCGTGCGGGCCGGTGGCCGCTCCGGCCGCGCGGGACGGCTCACACGCAGGAGGTGAAGGGATGCGGGCGGTGGTGCGCGCGGGAGTGTGCGCGGCGGCCGGGGCGCTCGCCGGGTGGGCGCGCGCGGGCCGAGGGGTCGGCGACCGCAACGTGACGCTCCCTTCGGCTCGTACGCTGGCGACCACATCCACGATACCTATGGTCGCGGTCGTCTTCGAAGCCGATCGCGGACAACGCATTTCACCGGACAATCGCCCAGGAGCGCGAATCGTGGTCGGAGCAGGCCGGTTTCGCGGTCAGTTACCCGCCGGATCGGGACCGCCGGGATTGCACATCGCCTGGACGGTGGCCTGATAGCCGACGGCCGGCCGCCACGGTTCCAGATTCCAGCTCGGCTTGTTCGGTGCGACCATCCGCGCCCACACCCAATGGCATTGGAACTGGTCGTACATGCCCGGCGAATCGGCGTCGGGGGAGTCGGCGAGCACTTCCGACCAGGCACGGTCCAGGGCGGCGGGGAATTGGTCGGCGCGACCGGCGGCGGTGGGGTAGACGTGCAGGCGGCGGCCGTCGGGGTCGTCGGTCCATTCGGTGTGATCGATCAGCGGGCTGCCGGCGAACGGATCGGTGGTGGGTTCTGCGGGCGGCGTGCGTGTCGGTGCCGCAACGGTGCGCATGGCAGTGGTCGTGGTTGCGGGCGCGGGGGATTCGGTGCTCGCCGAGTCGTCGCTGCCGCATCCGGCGACCGCGAGCACTGCCGACACCACCGCGGCCACCGTGGCCCGTCGCGACCCGTGACCGGGTGCCCGTCGCGCCCCCGACCTCATCCGCGTCCCTTTCGACGTCGCAATCCACCGTCGCCGCTCACGCTACCCGCCACGCCCGGGCGCACCGGAATCGGCGGGGCCGGTGCGCCCGTGTTGCCCCGAATACCGCCGGAACTCGACGTAGAGTGGGAGGGTGGCCGCTCAGTTGACCAAGGGACAGGTGGATCGTCTGACCCACGACGAGGTCGTCGTATCCGTCCGGCACAGCGAACCCGTCGATGTCTCGGCGCTGCTGCTGAATTCGGCCGGCAGGGTCCGTGACGAAACCGATCTGATCTTCTACAACCAGCCCGCCGCGCACGGCGTGCGCCTGGCTTCCGGTCGGCCGGAGTTGTCGATCGGATTGCGTTCGCTCCCAACGGAAATCGAGCATGTGCGGATCGTGGCCTCGCTCGAGGAGCAGCAGGATCGCTTCGGCGACTACGCGCCGCCGCAGCTGATCGTGGCCGATCCGAGCGGAAATGCGGTGTACGAGTACACCGTCGACGGCCTGGGTGAGGAGCCGGCGGTGATCGTCGCCGATCTGGACCGTGTCGGCAGCACCTGGCAGGTGCGCCCGCTCGGGCACGGATTCCCGGCCGGGTTCGCGGCGCTGGTGACCGCGCACGGTGTCGCCGTGGGTGGCGGGGCGGACGAGTTGCCCTATCGCGGACCGGCGGTGCTGGCCCCCGGCCAGGAGGTGGCGCTCAGCCAGATCCGCAAGGGTGAGCTGTCGATGGTGAAGATGGGTGTCGGGTGGGATCCGATGAAGGTGCACGGCCCGCGCGGGCTGCGCGCCCTCGAGATCGACCTGGACGCCTCGGCGCTGCTGTTCGTCGGGCAGACGCTCGTGGATGTGGCTTTCTACCAGCAGCTTTCCTCCCGTGACGGTGCGGTGCGTCACTCCGGGGACAACCTGACCGGCGACGGTAAAGGCGACGACGAGGTCATCACCGTGGACCTGGCCCGGCTGCCGGCGCAGGTGACGTCGGTGGTCTTCGTGGTCACCTCGTATGCGGGGCATACCTTCGAGCGCATCCGAAACGGCTACTGGCGCATGATCGACGGTTCCTCGACCGCCGAGCTGGCGCGGGGCAATCTGCGCGGCGGCGGGCCGCACACCGGCATGGTGGTGGCGAAGGTGTATCGCGACGGCGATGTGTGGCGGGTGGCCTCGATCGGCGCCCCGATCCAGGCTGGGCATCCGGTGGAGGCCGTCCCGCAGGTCATACCGACGCTGTGAGCGGCGCCGCGAGCCCGTGGTTTGCCAGGGCTGGTGTGCGCGGCCCCGCGTCCCTACTATGACCTCTCGCGGGACCGGCCCAGGAAAGCGGGGGCTTGTCCGGCACAATCGGTACCTGGATGGTGGCGGTACCCATCGGCTGTGCCCCGCGGGTGTGGCCGATGTGGGTGTTGAGGAGAGTGGACCGTAGGGGCGAGATGACAGCACCGGCAGTGAAATGTCTTGTCTGGGAACTGGACAACACCATGTGGGACGGTGTGGTCTGTGATTCGACCAGTGGTGCACTGCGCCCGGACGCGGTGCGGGCGCTGCATACGCTGACCGGCCGGGGCGTGATGCACGCCGTGGCCAGCCGCGGCGAATGGTCCTGGACGACCGACAAATTGGATCGTCACGGCCTGCACGGGCTGTTCGCCGCCGTCGAGGTCGGGTGGGGGCGCAAATCGGCGGCGATCACGCGGATCGCGGCACAATTGCGGATCGAACTCGACGCGATCGGCTACATCGACGCCGAGGCCATGGAACGCAGCGAGGTCGCCCACGCGCTACCGCAGGTGCGCTGCTATGCCGGGCGGCACGTGGATGTGCTCACCGCGCTGCAGGAATTCCGGGCGCCGCTGACGTCGGCGCCGCCGCCGACCTCGCCGATGGGCTTCGCTCACATCTCCGCGAACTGAACCGGCCGCCGCGGCGAGACGTCGCCACGGCGGCCGGATCGCAGGTGCGGGTCAATCAGGCGCTGTCGCGCTTGATTTCGACGATCGGCAACACCAGCGCCGCCGGCGCCGAGGCCGGAACCACCGGCTGCCGCGGCGCGACCGGGGAAATGCGCTGGTAAGGGCTGCCCTGCGGCGGGCGGGTGTCCTGTTCGCCCTTGTTCGGCCACAGTGCGGCCGCACGTTCGGCCTGCGCGGTGATCGTCAGCGACGGGTTCACACCGAGATTCGCCGACACCGCCGCGCCGTCGACCACACTGAGCGTCGGATAGCCGTAGACGCGATGGTAGGGGTCGATGACACCGTGGTCGGCGTCGGCGCCGATTACCGCACCGCCCAGGAAGTGGGCGGTCAGCGGAATGTTGAACACCTCGCCCCACGTGCCGCCCGCGGTTCCGCCGATCTTCTCCGCCACGCGGCGGGTCACATCGTTGCCGGCGGGGATCCAGGTCGGATTCGGTTCGCCGTGGCCCTGTTTGGAGGTCAGCTTGCGGCCGAACACCCCGCGCTTGGTGTAGGTGGTGATGGAGTTGTCCAGATGCTGCATCACCAGCGAGATGACCGTGCGTTCGCTCCAGTTGCGCACGCTGAGCATCCGCAGCAGGGTCAGTGGATGGCGCAGCACTTCCAGCAAGAAACGCATCCAGCGCGGGATCTGGCCGCCGCCGTCGACCATCAGCGTCTGCAGCAGGCCCATCGAATTGGATCCCTTGCCGTAGCGGACCGGTTCGATGTGGGTGTCGGGGGTGGGGTGGATGGAGGAGGTGATGGCCACACCGCGGGTGAAGTCGCGGTCGGGATCCACCGTCGGGGTGGCCGCGCCCAGAATGGATTCGGAGTTGGTGCGGGTCAGCTCGCCCAGCCGCGGCGACAGCTGCGTCAGAATTCCCTTGTCGCGCATGTCGAACAGCAGCTTCTGGGTGCCGCGAGTGCCGGCGGCGAGGACGACGTGTCCGGCGGTGTAGGAGGCCGGTGATCTGCGGATCTTCGCGCCGGTGCGGCGGGTGTCGACCTGCCAGCTGCCGTCGGGCAGCGGGCGCACCGCGGTGACCGTGGTCAGCGGCAGCACCTGCGCACCCGCCTGCTCGGCCAGATACAGGTAGTTCTTCACCAGCGTGTTCTTGGCGCCGTGACGGCAGCCGGTCATGCATTCGCCGCACTCGAGGCAGCCGGTGCGCTGCGGGCCGACACCGCCGAAATACGGGTCGTCCACGGTTTTTCCGGGCTCGCCGAAGAACACGCCGACCGGGGTCTGCACGAAGGTGTCACCGACACCCATGTCGTCGGCGACCTGTTTGAACACCTCGTCGGCGGGGGTGATGTGCGGATTACGCACCACGCCCAGCATTTTGGTGGCCTGCTCGTAGTAAGGGGTCAGTTCGGCGCGCCAGTCGGTGATGTCGCGCCACTGGTTGTCCTGGAAGAACGGCTCCGGCGGGACATAGAGGGTGTTGGCGTAATTGAGCGAGCCGCCACCCACACCGGCGCCGCCGAGGATCAGCACATCGCGCAGCAGGTGGATGCGCTGGATGCCGTAGCAGCCCAGGGCGGGCGCCCACAGGAATTTGCGGAGGTTCCAGCTGGTTTCGGGCAGTTCGTCGTCGGCGAAGCGGCGACCGGCCTCGAGGATGCCGACCCGGTACCCCTTCTCGACCAGGCGCAGCGCGGTGACGCTGCCGCCGAATCCGGAGCCGACGATCAGGATGTCGAAATCGGTGTCGCGCGCGGTCATGGCCGCTCCTGCGGGGTGCGGGCCACCCGCAACCGGTCGGCCCCGTGAACGGGCTGCGCATGGTGTCTCATCGGGCCTCCGTGAGTGTGTGTCGCCGGTGACGAATATCAACGCTACTACCGAGTATTTTAGGTGTGTCCCTCGGTATCTCTAAACGATGTCACGCCTGGTCATCGCGCGGGCCGAGGGAAAAATCGGCGCATGACCGGAGGGTCGGCGCGGCAGGGCCGGCTGGAGGGCGGCCCGGGTCGGCGGCGACGGCGCGGCGAGTGGCGATCTCGAATCGATCAGGTGTCGATCTCCTCGCTTCTGGTCGTCGGCCGGGCGGCCGGACACGCTTATTACCGGCGGGTAACAGTAATCTGCCTCACGATTCGTGACAAGTGCGACACTCATCGACAGATCGCCGATCACTCTGGTAAGCACCGCTCTCTGTATGGCAGGCTGGGGGCATGAGCACTCCTCGATCCCGCGCCCGCGCCCGCACGATGGACGAGATCGTGCGCATCGGCCGCGAGCATCTGGCCGTGCACGGCGCCGCGGCGCTGTCGCTGCGCGCTGTCGCCCGCGACCTCGGCGTCGTCTCCTCGGCGGTATACCGCTACGTGCGCAGCCGCGACGAATTGCTGACCATGCTCGTCGTCGACGGCTACACCGAACTGGCCGACGCCGTGGACGCCGCCCTGGCCGGCGCACCCGCCGACGGTGCTGCCCGGCTGCGGGTGCTGGCCCACGCCGTGCGCGACTGGGCGCTGGCCGAACCGGCCCGCTACGGCCTGCTGTTCGGCACCCCCGTTCCCGGCTACGACGCACCCGCCCAGGAGACGACCGCCCCCGGCACCCGGGTGATCGGATCACTGCTGGCCATCGTCGAAACCGCTTGCCGCACAGGAGAGCTCGCTACGCCCGATCCTGTCCCGGCGACCCCGGCCGATCTGGCCGCCGATATCGAACGCATCCGGGCCGAATTCGGGCTGGAGCTGCCGGACTGGGCGATGGTACGCACGCTGACGGTGTGGACCGGCCTGTTCGGCGCGGTGAGCTTCGACGTGTTCGACATGTACGGCGCGCAGACCTTCACCGACCGCGCCCAGGTTTTCGACATCCACCTGGACAATCTGTGCGCGATCCTCGGATTCCGCGCTGCCCCAGCGGACTAGCCTGCGCGGCGGGTATGCATTCGTTACCGCCATCGTGCAGGATGTCACAACCCGATAAAGCTCATTCTCAGCTTTCCCATATCCGGGAATGAAAGACTGAACGGCGAAATGAACGACGAAACCGAACCGATCCCGGTGGTGGATCCCCGCGGCGGCAGCGGCCGATCGCGGCACGCGCGACCTGACGACGAGTCGCCGCACGATCGGTCCGGTCGACATAGCGCCCGCACGGTCCGGGCGGCCACCCCGCCCTGGAGCCGCAGCGTGGCAACACCCGCGGACCAGCTCGACAGCGAACGCACCCGCCGAGCAGCCCCGCCGCCGTCGCACCGTCCGGGACGGCGGGAACCATCCGCCGCCGACGAACCGAGCCCCCGGCGTCGTCCCGCACCCGCGCAGGCCCCCGCGCCGGAGCGCGGCGACACCGAACCGCGGCGCCGAGCCACCCGCGTCGCACCGCCCGCTACCGACGCCGCGGCAGAGACCGTGGCCGCTGCCGAAGGCGCCGCGCCGCCGCCGAATCGGCGGGCCCGCCGCGCCCGCACCGCACCGCCGCCGCGCCCGAATCGCGGGCGAAAGGCCGTGCGGGTCGGTGGTCGTCTGCTGGCGGCGGTGACGGCCGTGGTCGTGGTCAGCGGCACCGGCCTGGCCTACTACACCGAACGCAGCGTCGATCAGGGTTTCACGCGGTCCAATGCGATCAGCG
This sequence comes from Nocardia nova, assembly GCF_002933465.1. Classification (GTDB taxonomy): domain Bacteria; phylum Actinomycetota; class Actinomycetes; order Mycobacteriales; family Mycobacteriaceae; genus Nocardia; species Nocardia nova_B. The sequence continues at coordinate 152,516 of NZ_PSZE01000005.1, read as the reverse complement.
AGGCCGATGCGGCCGCGCTCGACGGCGATCTGAACATCCTGTTGATCGGCCTGGACACTCGTAAGGACCAGAACGGCAACGACCTGCCCAAAAACATCCTCGACCAGTTGCACGCCGGTGACGGCAGCGAAGGCGGCTACAACGCGAATTCGCTGATCCTGGTGCACATTCCGAAGGATCTTAAGAAGGTCACCGCCTTCTCCATCCCGCGCGACGACTACGTCTCGGTCTCGGGCATCCCCGGCTACGACCACGCCAAGATCAAGGAGGCGTACGGGCTGAAAAAGGCCTCGGTGGAACAGAAGCTGGAGAATCAGGGCGTCAAGGACAAGGTCGAACTCGAACGCCAGGGCCGCGAGGCCGGGCGCGAATCGATCGTGCAGACGGTCAAACAGCTCACCGGGGTGCCGATCAACCGGTTCGCCGAGATCTCGCTGGTCGGCTTCTACGATCTGGCCAATATCCTCGGCGGCGTCGACGTGTGTCTCAACCACGCCGTCGACGACGAGTACTACTCCGGCGCGGTGTTTCCCGCGGGCCGCCAGCATCTCGACGCCGCCAACGCGCTGTCGTTCGTGCGTCAGCGTCACGGCCTCGACAACGGCGACCTCGACCGCACCCACCGCCAGCAGGCGTTCCTGACCTCGGTCGCCAAACAGCTCAAGGATACGGGGACGCTCACCAATATCGGCAAACTGCAGGACCTGATCACCGCGGCGCAGAACGACATCGTGCTGTCGCAGGGCTGGAACCTGCTCGACTTCGCCCAGACCCTCGGCCGCGCCGGATCCATTCCGATCGAATTCCAGACCCTGCCGGTGAAGGCCTACGACACCATCGACGGCCAGGACGTCAACATCGTCGACCCGGCCGCGATCAAGAAGACCGTGCGCACCGCCTTCGGCGTGGCCGAACCGCAATCCAGCGCGCCGACCACCACCCCCACCAGCACCATCGACGTCGTCAACGCCGGCGGTGCGAGCGGAATGGCGGCCAAGGTGTCCACGGCGCTGGTGGACAAGGGTTTCCGCAAGGGCAACGTCGGCAACGCCAGCTACAGCGACGGATCCAGTTCGGTCGTGTACTTCGGCTCCGGCGCCGACACCGACGCCACCCAGGCCGCCGACATGCTGGGCGGATTACCCACGGCGGCATCGAAATCCCTCGATCCGGGGACGGTGAAGATCGTGATCGGCAGCGACTTCAGCATGCCCGACAGCCTCACCTCGTCCTCGGCGTCGACAGTGACGACCACCGACCCCACCACCGGACTCACCACGACCACCAGCGGCGGCGGCTCGGCATCGACCACCACCACCACCGACGACCGCCCCGACTCCGGTAAACCGGTCACCACCAGCATCGGATCCGACATACCCTGCGTGAACTGAAGGTCCCGCCGCGCCGTCTACGATTCCCCGGTGACCGGATACGACGACGCATACGACCATCTCGACACCTCCCGGCTGCCCGAGCGGCAGCGGCGCATTCTCGGCGTAATCCGGGACGCGGTGCAGCGCAACGGGTATGCGCCGTCGTCTCGCGAGATCGCGGCCGCCGTCGGACTGAAATCGGGCTCGTCGGTGTCGAAACACCTGAAGGATCTCGAGGACAAGGGATTCCTGCGCCGCAGTGCCAGCGTCTCCCGGTCCATCGACGTGCGCCTGTTCCTCGCGCCCGCCGAAAGCCGTGGCCGTGGCCGTGAACAGGATTCGGTGATCGTGCCCGTGGTCGGCGATATCGCCGCCGGCACCCCGATCCTCGCCGAGGAACACGCCGACGATCAGCTCACCCTCTCGCGGCAACTGGTCGGGCGCGGAACCGTGTTCGGGCTGCGGGTGCGCGGTGATTCGATGATCGACGCCGCGATCTGCGACGGCGACATCGTGGTCGTGCGCCGCCAGCACGAAGCGCACTCCGGTGACATCGTGGCCGCGATGATCGACGACGAGGCCACCGTGAAGGTCTATCGCCGCCGCAACGGCCATGTCTACCTCGAACCCCGCAACCCCGCCTACGACGTCATCGACGGCGACCGTGCGGTCGTGCTCGGCAAGGTCGTGTCCGTGATGCGACGAATGTGACGACCTGCTCGACGCGCCCGCCGGACCGATCGCCAAACGGTTGCCGCTGAATTAGTCTGCCCAGGCAGGGGACCACGCAAGACCGAACGTGATTCGGAGGTGCACGTGGCGAGCAGTAATCGGGCAGGCGCCTTTGCGGTGCGAGACCGGGTTCGTGGGAGCACCCGGCTCGCGACGGTCGCGGCCGCGGCAGTGCTGACCGCGGTCTCGGCGGCCATGGCGGCAGGACCGGCCGCCGCCACGGGCGATCCGGTCGTCGATTCCGGTGCCCCGCTGGCACATCCGGTATCCGCCGACGGATCCAAGATCGTCGACTTCTCGGTCGTCGACGGCCGCAACGTCACGTTCAAGGTGTACTCCGCGGCCATGGACAAACCGATCACGATCAACGTGCAGCGGCCCGCCGACGCCTCCACACCGCGTCCGGTGCTGTATCTGCTCAACGGCGCCGGCGGTGGTGAGGACAGCGCCACCTGGGACAACAAGGCCCCCGACGCGCTGAAGTTCCTCGCCGACAAGGACGTCAACGTCGTCCAGCCCGTCGGCGGCGCCTGGAGCTACTACACCGATTGGCGCGCACCGGATCCGAAGCTGGGCGTCAACAAGTGGCGGACGTTCTTCACCGAGGAACTGCCGCCCATCATCGACGGCGCCCTGGGCACCAACGGCCGCAACGCCATCGCCGGGCTGTCCACCTCCGGAACCTCGGTGCTGCAGTTGCCGATCGCCAAACCCGGCCTGTACGAATCCGTGGCCGCCTACAGCGGTTGCGCCCAGATCAGCGACCCCGTCGGCTACACCGCGGTCAATCTCGCGGTCAACGTGTGGGGCGGCGGCAACACCGTGAACATGTACGGGCCGCAGAACGATCCGATGTGGGCCGCCAACGATCCCTACGTGCACGCCGACCAGCTGCGCGGACTCAACCTGTTCATCTCCAGCGGGTCCGGGCTGCCCGGGCAGTGGGACACCCTCAACGGGCCCTACACCCTGCCCGGACCGGGCGGGCTGGCCAATCAGCTGGTCATCGGCGGCGTGATCGAAGCCGCGGTCAACTACTGCAGCCACAACCTGCAGGCCAAACTCAACGATCTCGGCATTCCGGCGACCTACGACTTCACGCCGACCGGAACCCATTCCTGGGGCTACTGGCACGACGCGCTGATCCAGTCGTGGCCGGTCCTCGCGGCCGGGCTGCAACTTCCCGCCTGAGCGGCAACCGCCGGATTCGGCAGTCGCCGTACGACTGCCGAACCCGGCGGGACGCGTTCACGGCGCCGGTGTGCCTGCTGGATCCGCGCCCGGCAGCATCACCGGCTCGTCGCAACTGGCCGGCGGATCGACCTGAGAACAGGCAAGGGGGGGCGCGGGTGGGCCGGTAATCGGCGGGCACCCCGCCCGTGCGGACGAGCGAGGCGAACACCTCCACCGCGTCGGTGGGCCGGCGCACCAGTTCCGGATCCGAGGTGACATCGACGGTATAGAGCCCGAAACGGGGTGTGTAGCTGCCCCATTCGTAGTTGTCGGTGAGACTCCAATAGTTGTAGCCGCGCACATCGATACCGTCGGCCTTGGCACGCTGAATCCAGTACACGGTGTCGCGCAACTGGTCGGCGCGAGTGTAGCCGTCCGGGCGAGGTTTACCGTTCTCGGTCGGCATCCCGTTCTCCACCACATACAGCGGTTTGCCGGGGAACTGGCGGGCATAGCGGCGCAGCGCATAGTAGACGCCCTCGGTCTGCAGCGGCAACTCCCACATCGCGGGCGCACCGGCCGAGGTCGCCGACAAGCCGTCCGCGGCCGGGGCGGGGCCGAAGTAGTAGTCGACGCCGACGAAGTCGAGTTTGTCGCGCACCTTGTCGATATACGGCTGATTCACCTCGGTATCGGCGCCGGGCACATAGCCGATGTTGCTGGTGACCATCGCCTTCGGATAGGCCGCGTGGATGTCGTCGTAGATCTGGTTGTGGGCCTGCGCGAGCCGGTCCATCGCCGCCGGCCACTGCTCGTGCGAGAGGGCGCCGATGCGGATCTCGGTGCCGAGATAGGCGGCCGGTTCGTTGATCGTCACCCAGATCGGATCGCGAGAACCATAGCGCTGCACCACTTTCCGCGCATTGGCCAGCCAATCGTCGACCATGCCCTGATTGCGCCAGCCGCCGCGGTCGGCGGCCCAGCCCGGATACACCCAGTGATCCAAGGTCAGCATCGGGGTCATGCCCGCGGCATAGACGGCGTCGACGATCCGGTCGTAGCCGGCGAACGCCTGCTCGTCCCATTCGTCGGGATGGGGCTGCACCCGGGCCCATTCGATACTCATGCGGAAGCTGGTGGCGCCCAGCTGCGCGGCGCGCTCGATATCGTCGGTGTAGGTGTCGAGGAAGCGCACCGAATCCCGATACGGTTCGGCCGCCCCGGTCGCGATGTAGCGGGTCCAGTTGCTGTCGGGGGCGTGGCCTTCGGTCTGGAACCCGGATGTGGCCACCCCCCACACGAATTCGGGGCCCAGGGGAGCGAGAGCCGACGCTGCCCGGCGGACGGGGTCGGCGCCCGCGCGGACCGGCAGCAGCAGCGCGGCGGCTGCTGCCAGTCCGGTGGCCAGCACCTGGCGGCGGTTCGGCTCTCGCATCCAGCAATCGTAGCTGTGAGATTGCTGAATTCCGGTGTGCGCAAGGGCGTGTCGAGCGGGCGATCGGCCGCTCGACGTCGGGATCAGTGTGGCGGTGCGGTGAGGTCGAAGACCTCGAGGCCGCCCAGGTGTTGCGGCGTGTAATGTGCCGACACCCAGGCATAGATGTCGGTGTTGCCGACCGGATGCCACATCTGCGGCTCCGCGTCGGCGGCCGGCGGGTTCGGCGCGGTCGCCGGGGGATGGGCGCCGCCGGGGGATCGGTGCTGGTCGTGGGTTCGCCACGAGTCCGGCAGCTTCATCTCGGGCGCCAGATAATAGGAGATCCGGTGGTCGCGGACCAGGTCCTGGAATCCCGCGACGGTGGGGACCGGATCCTCGGAAGTGAATCCGCCGATGGCGATCACCGGTGTCCGGCTGGCCAGTTCGAGCCCGGCCGCCGGTCCCGAGCGGTCGATAGCCGCCGACCACGTCGTCTGCGTCGCCCGCAACATCTCCACCAGCTTCGGATCGGGGTCGGTGCCGCCCATCAACATGCCGATCTGGCGGCGGAACGGATTCAGCGCCTGCGGCAGGTCCGGATGCGCCGGCCCGACGACCGGGCTGCCGCCGGTATGCGACTGCGGCAGCGTCACCACCGCGTACGCGCTCGAACCGGCCGTCGCGGCCAGCACACCGGCGCCCACGGCCACCGCGACCGCGCGGGCGGGCACCCGTCGCGACAGCGCCGGCAGCGCCGTCAGAACGAGGGCGGCGGCGGCCACGACGGTCACCGCGAGGACCGACCACCGCAGCCACGGCTGCCAATCCGGATTGCGACCGAGCAGGACGAAGCCCCAAACGCCGCCGGCCGCAACGAGGCCCGCTGCCCCGGCCCGGCCCCACACCCGATCCCGGCAACGCCACACCTCGGCCAGGCCGAGGACGAAACTGCCGACGACCGCGGGCGCGATGGCCAGGGTGTAGTAGGCGTGCATGCCGCCCTTCATCGCCGAGAACGCCACCCCGTCGATCAGCAGCCACAGCCCGAAAACCAGTGCCGCCCCGCGCACGAGGTCGGTGCGCGGATACTTCCGGCGCGTGATCAGCACGACGACGAAACCCAGGACGGCCGCCGGCAGCAGCCACGAGATCTCGAATCCGATTTCGCCGGTGAACAACCGCTGCGGGCCGGACCCGAAACCGTTGAAGCCGCCGCCGGCCATATGCGGCAACTCGTATCCCGGCGGCAGCTCGAAGGGTTTGCGCCCGGCGTGGTTGTGTCCGAGGTAGCGGGCGAAACCGTTGTAACCCAGCACCAGATCCATGAACGTGTTGTCCTTGGAACCGGCCAGATAGGGGCGGGAATCGGCGGGCCACAGAATCGTCAGCAGCACATACCACCCCGAGGAGACCATCAGCGCCACCGCCGCGGCCAGCAGATGCGCGATCCGTTTACCGAAACCCGCCGGAGCCGCCACCAGATACGCCGCACTTAATGCGGGCAGCACCATCAGACCTTCGAGCATCTTCGCCAGGAACGCGAAACCCAATGCGACACCGGCGAATACGAGCCAGCGCGGGCTCGCGTGGCGCAACGCGCGCACGGTGCAGAACGCGGCGGCGGTCATCAGCAGCACCATCACCGCATCCGGATTGTTGAACCGGAACATCAACGCCACCACCGGTGTCAGCGCCAGCAGCAGACCGGCCAGCAGACCCGCGCCGCGGCTGCCGGTGGCGCGGGCGATCGCGCCGTACATCAGCGCGACCGCCGCTACCGCCATCAACGCCTGCGGAATCAGCATGGAGGCACTGGAGAAACCGAACAGCTGCCCGGACAACCCCATCACCCATTGCGAGACCGGCGGTTTGTCGACGGTGATGAAGTTGGCCGGGTCGAGCGAACCGAACAGCAGCGCCTCCCAGTCGCGCGAACCCGACCACGCCGCCGCTGCGTAGAACCCGTTGCCCATCCCGTTGACGGTGATGTTCCACAGATACGCGGCCGCGGTCGCGGCCAGCAGAACTGCCAGCGCCAGCCGGTCCCGGCGCTGCGGCCGTGGCAGATCCGGATCCGGCGGACGAGCCGATTCGGGCGATACGGGCACGGCGGTATCGGCAGTCGTCACTGTCACCGCGGGAGCCTCTCAGCCGATCCGGTGACCACCCTGTCCGAACCCTTGGAGATTGCTGTGAGTTCGGTGCGATCGAGCGAATCGGGCGCCGAATCCCGTTGCGGTCAGTAGCGGCCGAACAGCACCGCCGCGTTGTGGCCGCCGAATCCGAAGGAGTTGTTCATCGCGAACTCGACATCGGTGTGCCGTGGTTTGTCGTGCACGATGTCGAGGTCGATCTCGGGGTCCTGATTGTCGAGGTTGAGCGTGGGCGGGATGACCTGATCACGCAGCGTCAGCACCGAGATCGCGGCCTCGAGCGCGCCCACCGCACCCACCGAATGCCCGAGCGCCGACTTCGGCGCGTACACCGCCGGATGGGTACCGATGGCGGCGGCGATGCCCTTGGCCTCGGCCAGATCGCCGATCGAGGTACCGGTGGCGTGGGCGTTGACATGATCGACATCGGCGGCGCTCACACCCGCGGTCTCGATGGCCCGGCGCATCGCCCGGGCGCAGCCGAGCCCCTCCGGATCGGGGGCGACCATGTGATACCCGTCCGCGGTCAATCCGGCGCCGAGCAGCCGGGCCAGCGGCGTCGCCCCGCGCGCCCGCGCATGCTCTTCCGACTCGACCAGCAGCAGCGCGGCGGCCTCACCGAAGACGAAACCGTCCCGGTCGCGATCGAAGGGCCGCGACGCCCGTTCGGGTTCGTCGACGCGGGAGCTGAGCGCGCGGGCCATGGTGAATCCGGCAATCGCCATCGGGTTGATGTAGCCCTCCACCCCGCCCGCGACGACCATATCGGCATCGCCCAGCACGATCGAGCGCCACGCGTGCACCAGCGCCTCGTTGCCCGAGGCGCACGCCGACACCGGCGTCACCAGGCTCGCGCGCGCCCCGATGTCGAGCCCGACGACGCCCGAGACGCCGTTGGGCATGCTCATCGGCACCGCGAACGGGGAAACCTTGCGGTAGCCGTGTTCGCGCATGGTGTCGTTGGCCTCGACGATGACGTCGGCACCGCCCAGACCGGTGCCGATGCAGACGCCGAGGCGGTCCTTGTCGACCTCGGGTGCCCCCGCGGTCTCCCACAGCCGCTGACCCATCGCGTACGACATCTGCTGGACATAGCACATGCGGCGCTTGCGCACCCGGTCCAGATCGGCGGTGGGGTCGTGGATCAGTTTGCCGCCGATCGCATTGGGCAGATCGTGGCGGGTGATGTCCTCGTCGGTGAGGACCTTGATCCCGCTGGCACCGGAAAGCAGCGCCTGCCACGTACTTTCGGTATCGGCGCCGATGGAGGTGGTGATCTCCACCGCGGTGACGACTACCTCGCGGAAGCCGCCGTTACGGGTGCTGAAACTGGTATCGAGCGTGCGCACAGTCGTCGATTCCTCACTGTCGGTCCCTCGTTTCCCCGGACACGAAACTCGGCGCCACCGGCGACCGCCGATGACCTCGCCGTCGTCGGCCGGCCGACCCCGCCGCGGGGGCGGTGGTGCGCCTCGGTCAGCGTAGCCTCCGACCGCTCGCGAGGGACCCAGAATGAAGATGCCAGCAATTTGCCGTAGGGGTACCGTTGAGGGTCACGGATGGGTGCGTCCGCAGCGGTGCACCCAACCGGACGGGCGAGGGGAAGGGCGTGCCCGAGATGACTATCAACGCTGTTCACACCATGGTCACGGCCCAGTTGGACAACGTGGGGCCGCAGGCGCCACCGGGCGCGGGGGTGACGACGGTAGTGCTGCGAAATCTCATCTGGTTGCATTTGCTGGCAACGGCGATCGCGGTCGGTTGCTGGATCCATCTGGCCAGTCGGCGCGGGGTCGCACGGGCCACCGTGTCGCGGGTGGCCGTCGGTGTGGTCGCGATCGGGCTGACCACCGCGGGAGCGGGGGAGATTCTGGGCGCGGCCATGCACTGACCGCGCCACCGGACCCGCCGCATCTAGACGTAACCAGAAATAACACGTAACCTTCGGCTATCCGGACGGCGAGGTCCGGGCTGACATTCGGACGAAACGGATACCTCAATGACGCGGCATGTCGACGTGTTGATCATCGGTGCGGGCCTGTCCGGGATCGGGATGGCCTGCCATCTCAGCCGGGAGAACACCGGACGCAGCTACGCGATCCTCGAACGGCGCAGCGCGATCGGCGGCACCTGGGACCTGTTCCGCTACCCGGGCATCCGCTCGGACTCCGACATGCTCACCTTCGGCTACGGCTTCCGTCCCTGGATCGGCACCAAGGTGCTCGCCGACGGACCGCACATCCGCCAGTACATCGCCGACACCGCCGAGGAATACGGCGTCACCCGCCACATCCGCTTCGGCCGCGAGGTCGTGAAGTCGAGCTGGTCCAGCACCGAGCAGCTGTGGACCACCGAGGCGCTCGACGAACAGACCGGCGAGACCGAGACCTACACCAGCGACTTCCTGGTCGGTTGCACCGGTTACTACGACTACGACCATGGTTTCCGCCCGCAGTTCCCCGGTGAGGAGAACTTCGGCGGGCAGATCGTGCATCCGCAACACTGGCCCGAGGATCTGGACTACCGCGGCAAGCGGGTCGTCGTCATCGGCTCCGGCGCCACCGCGATCACGCTGGTCCCGGCCATGAGCGAGGACGCCGCGCACGTGACCATGCTGCAGCGTTCGCCCACCTACATCGCGCCGCTGCCCGCCGAGGACCCCGTCGCGGTCGGCATGAAAAAGGCCAAACTGCCCGCCACGCTGGCCTACAAGACCGGCCGCGCCCGCAACATCGCCCTGCAGCGCGCCAGCTTCGCCCTCGCCCGCAGCAACCCCGCTCTGTCGCGGAAACTGCTCCTGCAAGCCGTGCGGCTCGCCGTCGGGCCGAACGTGGACATGCGCCACTTCAGTCCCAGTTACAACCCCTGGGATCAGCGGCTGTGCATCGTGCCCAACGGAGATCTGTTCACGGTGTTGCGCAGCGGACGCGCCTCGATCGTCACCGATCGCATCGCGACCTTCACCGAGACCGGCATCCGCCTGGAATCCGGCGAGGAACTGCCGGCCGACATCGTGATCAGTGCGACCGGCCTCAACATTCAGATGCTCGGTGGCGCGGCGATCGACGTGGACGGCACCCCGATCGCCACCCGCGACCTGGTCGCCTACAAGGGCGCGCTGATGAGTGGGCTGCCCAACGCCATGATGATCATCGGCTACACCAACGCCTCCTGGACGTTGAAGGCCGATCTGGCCGCCGAATACTTCTGCCGCCTGCTCAATCACATGAAGGCCAAGGGATATTCGACATTCGTCGCCGAAGCCGAGGAAGCCGACCGGGCGCCCGAATCGATGATGGGCGGCGCGCTGACCTCCGGCTACATCGCCCGCGGCGACGCGGTCATGCCGCGCCAGGGCCGCCGCGGCCCGTGGAAGGTGATCAACAACTACTACCGCGACCGCGCGCTGCTGCGCAAAGCCGACCTCGAAGATGGCATCCTGCGCTTCGGCACCCGTACGGCAGCCGCTCGCCCGGTCGTCGAATCCCGTTCCGCCTGATCATCTTCGCAGCGCCGCGCGCCCGCGCACCGTGTGGGTGCGATCAGTGCGGCACGGTGACCGGATGGGCACAGCTGCCCGGAATGTCGACCAGCGAACAGGTCACCGGCCCACGCGTGGGCCAGTAGTCCGCGGGAACACCCCCGGCCCGAGTGATCGCGCGATAGGCGTCCACGGCGTCGGTGGGGCGGCGGGTCAGCGTCGGGTCGGCCAGCACGTCGACGGTATACAAACCGAAGCGCGGTGCGTAGCTACCCCATTCGTAGTTGTCGGTGATCGACCAGTAGTTGTAGCCCATCACATCGATGCCGTCGGCCTGGGCGCGCTGGAGCCAGTACACGGTGTCGCGCAGATCGTCGCCACGGGTGTAGCTGTCGGGGCGCGGTGCGCCGTTGTCGCTCGGCATGCCGTTCTCCACCACGTACAGTGGCTTACCGGGGAATCGTCGCGAATAGTATTCCAGCGCATAGTAGATCCCCTCGGGTTGCAGCGGCATCTTCCACAGCTGCTCGAGGTCGCCCGGCGACAACCGGGCCAGGTCCTGGGGGGTGTGACCGTAATAGTAATCGATGCCCACATAGTCGAGTTTCGCGGCGATGGCATCGATCAGCGGGCCGTTGACGACCGGCTCCGCCGTGCCGACGATGTAGGCGAGGTTGCTGGTCACCATGGCGTCCGGCTGCACCCGGTGGATGTCGTCGTAGATGGTGTTGTGCGCCTGGATCAGTCGCTGCTGCATCGCCGGGACGTCCGCCGGAGATATCCCGCCGTTGCGGGTTTCGTTGACGATGTAGAACGCAGGCTCGTTGAACGTGACCCACAGCGGATTGCGAGAGGCGTAGCGCTGCACCACTGTTCGCGCGTTGGCCAGCCAGTCGCCGAGCATCGCCGGATGCGCCCAGCCGCCGCGGTCGGCGGCCCAGCCGGGATACACCCAGTGATCCAGGGTCAGCATCGGGCGGATGCCGTGCGCGGCCATCGTGTCGAGAACGCTGTCGTAGAACGCGAATCCGGTCTCGTCCCATTCGCCGGGCCGCGGCTGCACTCGTGCCCATTCGACGCTGATGCGGTAGACCCCGACCCCGAGGCCGGCGGCCAGTCCGATATCGGAGCGATAGCCGGTGAAGAAATCGACCGCATCGTGATAGCGGTCGTAGTCGGGATGCGCGGCCACGTACCGGAGCCAGTTGCTGTCGGGGGCATGGCCTTCGCACTGGAATCCGGCGCTGGCCACACCCCACAGGAAGTCACCGCCCAGCTTCGGCACGGTTGCCGGTGCGGCGGGGCGGGCCCGGGCGAAGGCGGCGGGACCGGCGACGGCGGCGGCGGTCCCGGCGGCGAGCAGACCGAAAGCCTGGCGACGACTGACGTTGCGCATCGAACTCCTCGGTATCCGGTGGGCACGATCCGGCAACGGTAACCCGGTCACCGCGGGCGTACGGCCGGACGTGGCGCAGTCATTCTCACCCGCAATTGGGCAAGTGTCCAGATATTGCGGAATTCGGTCGAACACTGTCGGTGCGCGCGGCTAGGGTGGCGGCCATGGCCACGCATATGACGCATTGGGGAGCGTTCGACGCTGTCAGCGACGGCGAACGGCTGACCGAGATACGGCCCTGGCCCGGCGACCCCGAGCCCACCCCGCTGATCGGCAATGTGGCTTCCGCGCAACATCATCCGACTCGCATCGACCGGCCGTACGTCCGCAGGTCATGGCTCGACCACGGGCCGGGCGCACCCGGACGCGGCGGCGATTCCTATGTCGCGGTGAGCTGGGACCGGGCACTCGATCTGCTCAGCGGCGAATTGCGCCGGGTCTACACCGAATTCGGCCCCGAAGCCGTCTACGGCGGCTCCTACGGCTGGGCCAGCGCGGGACGATTCCACCATGCCCAGAGCCAGCTGCACCGGTTCCTGAACTGCCTGGGTGGCTACGTCCGTCACGTCAACAGCTACAGCCTGGGCACCTCCACGGTGCTGATGCCATACGTGGTAGGGGATCTGTTCGCGCTGCTGGGGCGCTTCACCGCCAAATCGGTGATCGCCGAACACACCGAATTGGTGGTCGCTTTCGGCGGCATCTCACCGAAGAACGCCGCGGTGAATCCCGGCGGCGTCTCCCGGCACCACACCCGAGACTGGATCGATCAGGCCCGGCGGCGTGGGTGCCGGTTCGTCAGTGTCGCCCCGCTGCGCGACGACACCGCCGAGGTCGCGGACGCGGAGTGGATCGCCCCACGACCGGGCACCGACGCCGCCCTCATGCTCGCGCTGGCGCAGGTTCTCGACGCGGACGGGTTGGCCGACACCGCATTCCTGAACTCCCACACTGTCGGTTACGAGCGGTTCGCGCACTATCTGCGCGGCATGGCCGACGGTGTGGTGAAGGACCCCGCGTGGGCGGCCGCGATCACCGCGGTACCAGCCGCACGCATCCGGGCGCTGGCACACGAAATGGCCGCGGCGCGCACGCTCGTGACGGTCAGCTGGTCGCTGCAGCGGGCGCAGTACGGTGAGCAGCCGATGTGGCTGGGCGTGGTGCTGGCCGCCATGCTGGGCCAGATCGGATTGCCCGGAAGTGGATTCGGACACGGCTACGGATCCTCGGCGAGCGTCGGCGAACCCACCCGCACCCTGCCGCTGCCGCGACTCCCGCAGGGCGCCAACCCGATCGACCGCTTCATCCCCGTCGCCCGCATCGCGGATATGCTGCTGGCACCCGGCACCCCGTTTCGATACGACGGCCGCGAGCTGCGCTACCCCGATATCCGCCTGGTCTATTGGGCCGGCGGCAATCCTTTCCACCACCATCAGGATCTCGCGCGCCTGCGGCGCGCGTTCGACCGGCCCGAAACCGTCGTCGTCCACGACTCGTTCTGGACCGCCACCGCCCGCCACGCCGATATCGTGCTGCCGGCCACCATGACCATCGAACGCGACGACTACGGCACCGGCGACAACGACGGCATCCTGTTCCCGATGCCGGCCCTCACCCGCCCGCACGGCCAGGCCCGCGACGACTACGACATTCTCGCCGAATTGTCCGAAAGACTGGGCACCGGTAAAGAATTCACCGAGGGACGCACCACGAGCGAATGGTTACGGCACCTGTACGGGCAATGGTTGTCCGACCTCGGCGAGCGAGGGCGGGGCTTTCCGGACTTCGACCGGTTCTGGGCCGGTTCCGGCATCGAACTGCCCGTCGCCGACCCGCCGCAGGTGGTGTTCGCGGATTTCCGCGCCGACCCCGAGGCGCATCCGCTGCCGACGCCGTCCGGGCGCATCGAGATCTTCTCCGAGGCCATCGCCGGATACGGCTACCCCGACTGCCCCGGCCACCCGGTGTGGCTGGAACCCGACGAATGGCTGGGCAGCGCTGCGGCGCGACGCTTTCCACTCCAACTGGTCGCCAATCAGCCGCGCACGAAACTACACAGCCAGCTCGACGTCGGCGCCCACAGCCGGTCGGTGAAGATCCGCGACCGCGAACCCGTACGCGTGCACCCGTCGGAGGCCGACGCACGGGGACTGGCCGACGGCGACATCGTGCGCCTGTACAACGACCGCGGCTCCTGCCTGGCCGGACTCGTCGTCGACGACGCGGTCGCGCCGGGCATCGCGCAACTGTCCACCGGCGCCTGGTACGACCCGGACCCCGCCGATCCGTCGTTCTGCCGGCACGGCAACCCGAACGTGCTCACAACCGACCGCCCGTCCTCCACGCTGAGCCAGGGCAGTACGGGACAGCTGGCGCTGGTGCAGATCGAGCCTTTTCGCGGTGCGGTACCGGACCTGACAGTACTCACCCCACCGCGGATCGAGTCCGACCCGGAGGGCGTCAGCTCGTAGCCGGCTGCCGGACAGCGACTTCCGATCTACGTTGACCTGGCAACTCCTACGATAATCCGACGTCAGTCCTTGCGACCGCGCCTACGCCGCCTGGAAGCCGCCGATCTTCTGCTCGAGCAGTTCGGCCAGCCGCAGCGGGGTGCGATCTTCGAACATCGGACCGATGAGCTGCACTCCTACCGGCAGCCCGTCGGACGACCGGCCCGCCGGTATGGCGGTGGCGGGCAGGCCGGGCATGGTGGCCATACCGGCCCAGACAAGCTGGTCGAAGTACGGATACTCGACGCCGTCGATGTCGATGTGCCGGTCCTCGAGACCTCCGTTCTGGTTGTGCGGGTAGGCGGGAGTCGGCGTGATAGGGCAGACCACGGCATCGAACTCGGCGAAAAGCTGCCGCCAACCGTGGCGGTGGAGCTCGCGACGATTGTTCGCCCCGACCCAGTCGCGGTGGCTGAGCACCATGCCGCGCAGCCGCGCCGCATCGAGACTCCGATCGTCCGCGCTCAGGGCGGTGGCTCGGGTCTGCAACTGCCGATACACCTCGAGCGGAAGACCCGCGGCGGCATTCGACAGCATCAGCTGCATGTAGAGCGTCGCCGCTTCGGTCGGGTCGGGCAGCAGCGGGCTGTGCCGTTCGACGCGGGCGCCCTCGTCGACGAGCGCTTCGGCGACCCTGTTCACGCCGGCCCGCACCGCCGATCCGGTCGGAATGAACGGATGTTCCTCGATGATCAGGACACGGAAGTCGGCCAGCCGTTCGTGGCGCGCGGGCGGCAGTGCGACATCGTAGGCGAGCCCATGGGTCAGCGGGTCCGGCCCGGACATCACGTCGAGCAGGAGCATGAGGTCGCGGGCAGTGCGCGCCATCGGACCGACGACGGCAAGATCGAGATCGACCGGCAATGCCGGCGCGGGCGGCGCGACCATGCCGCGGGAGGCAAGCAGACCGAGTGTCGGCTTGTGCGCGTAGATGCCGCAGAAGTGTGCGGGGGTGCGTAGCGAACCGGCGAGGTCGGAGCCTATGGACAGCGCGCCGAATCCGCACGCCAGGGCCGCCGCCGAACCGCCGGACGAACCACCCGATGTGCGGTCGTGATCCCACGGGTTGCTGGTGGTGCCGTAGATCTCGTTGAAGCTCTGGATATCTCGCAGCATCGCCGGCACATTGGTCGTACCGAGGATCACCGCGCCCGCGGCCTTCAGCCGCGATACCTGCACCGCGTCCTCGGTCGGCACGAAGTTCGCATACTGCGGGATGCCCCAGGTCGTGGGCAGCCCAGCGATGTTGAAGGACTCTTTGACCGTCACCGGTATGCCGAGCAGCGGCCGGTCCTCGCCGCGGGCCCGTGCCCGGTCGGCATGCTGCGCGTCGGCCCGCGCGCGGTCGAAGGTCCGCACACAGATCGCGTTGATCACCGTGTCGTCACGCTCGATTCGGGCAATCGCTTCCTCGGTCAGTTCCACCGAGGTCACATCACCGGCCCGCAAAGCGGCCGCCAACTCGTCGGCCGATCGAAAATTCCACTCCATGAATTCGACGGTATTGGCCCGCCGCCGGAGACATAAAACACGATGTCGCGCAAACGGAAAGGTCGAACCGGGTGACTTTCGGTTTCGACTCGGCGCATGTCCGGAAAATACAATTCATTCCGAATACTCGCTGACCGAGCGGTATTGCTGCCGTGCGGTATTCATCTTTCCGCGACACCCCGGGAATGTGGCACCGGAGCCATCAGTGGTGAGCGCTCACTCGGGAATTCCATCCCGGTCATCCTCTCGGTTCCCGATGCGCGCCTCGGCCGCCGCGCCCGCGTCCTCGGTCGCGCTTCGGCGCCTCACAGCCCGAGTTTGGTTACCGCGTTGTCCTCCAAAGGATTTGCGGTGCGGATATATCCATGCACCGTGCGCGGGTTGGACCAGCGGCCTTGTCGCATGATTTCGCGGTCGCTCGCGCCGCCGAGCGCGGCCTGGGTGGCGAAGCCGGCGCGCAGCGAATGGCCGGAGAACAGGGCCGGATCGAGTCCCGCCCGCGCGGCATAGCGTTTCACCAGTTCCGCCACCGCCCGCCCCGAGATCGGCTGCGCGCCGATGCCGCCGTGCCGCGAGACCGGCGGGAACAGCGGGGCCAGCGGATCGACCCGGGTGGCGCCGGTGAAGCCGTGGCAGCGGTGGATGTCGGTGGCGGCGGCGGTGCGCTCGGTCCAGGACCGCAGATCGCCGGCGCCGCCCTGGGAGTGGATGTCGCGCAGGTCGATCCACTCCGCGAAGGCGCACACCGGACACGTCGAGGGCCGCGCCCCACGCGGCAGCGCCACCGACTGGGCGCCGGCGCCGGTCGGATCGGTTTTGGTCGCCGGCAGCCGCACCAGCAGCACGGGCTCGCCGGTGCGGTGATCGAGGGTGACCGCCACATCGCCGACGCGCAGCCCGGCGAGTTCACTACGGCGCAGTGCCCCGGCGAAGCCGACGAGCAGCATCAGCCGGTCTCGGCGGCGAGCCGGCTCGGTGGGCCAGCCCGGGGCCGGTAGTCCGTCCAGCAGCTGTCCCAGCGTGTGCAGCAGCACGGGACGCTTACGGTTGGGCACGCTGCGACGGGTGCGGCGAATACCACGCAGCGTCAGCCGCACCACATCCGATCGGGTCGGGGAGGGCAGCCCGTTGGCGGCATGAACCGCGGCGATGGCGGCGCTCTTGCGTTCCAGGGTGGCCGGCCCGAATGCCCACTCGCCGGACGGTTTTCGCGCATCGGCGGCCGCGGCCAGATATACCGCGACATCCAGGGCGTCCGCGGGAAGTGCGCACCGCGCCTCGGCCGCACACCACGCCGACCACCCGATCCAGTCGGATCGGTAGGCGCGCACCGTGTTCGGCGACTGTGAAGCTTCCAGATAGCGGCCCAGCGCTCCGGCTTGCTCGGTGTCGAAGCGCTCCCGCACCATCCGCAGGGCGACCGTGTCGACGAGCACACTACGCACACCCCGCCGCAATTCGGTGCGAACCGCCTCCGGCACGGCGATATCGACGACCACAGGATCCGGTGAGACGCTCATCGCGAGACAGGCTACCGGGCAACGACGTTCGCCGCGCCCGCCCGCGCCGGGAAGAATATCGACCGTGCCGTCCGTGACAGTCGCCGCCGACGATCCCGCCCGAGCCGACGTGCGGGCCCTGGCCGCCCGCCATCTCGCCTTCGCGCGGGCCCCTACCCCCGCCGAGGCCGTCTTCGCGCTCGACCGGGACGGGTGGGCCGATCCATCGCTCACGCTGGTCACCGCTCGGCGCGACGGTCTGCTGCTGGGTATGGGCGCGGTGCGTGATCTCGGTGCCGGGCACGGGGAACTGAAATCCATGCACATCGTCGACGCGGGGCGCGGACACGGCGTCGGCACCGCGATCGTCGCGCATCTACTCGAGCTGGCACGCGCCCGCGGCTGGGTGCGCGTGAGTCTGGAAACCGGTGTGGGCGAGGCGTTTCGGCCTGCGCGCACGCTGTACGAACGGTGCGGGTTCGTGCGGTGCGGGGCGTTCGGCGACTACCTCGACAACGGGACGAGTGTCTTCATGACCCACGCGGTGTGAGCGCGGACGAAGCGGAAGCGCGCGACCAGAAATAGCCCACAATCGGAGTGCGCGAATCGCGCGGAGTTCCATTGCGCGGAGTTCTCCGAACTCCCTTCCACTATCAATATATATCGCACCGGGGGTCTTGCGGCAAGGCCGGGGGTGTGCTGCACAATCGTCGAGCCAACGCCACGACCTGCGGAAATCGGATGTTCCGCGGGCTCGGCCACCACCGTGTCGAATGGGGTTTCATGATTGACGTGATCGTTGCGGGCGCCGGACCTACCGGTCTGATGCTGGCGTGCGAGTTGCGGTTGCACGGCCTGAACCCGGTCGTGCTGGAGAAGGAGACCGAGCCGACGAAGGTTGTCCGCGCGCTGGGCCTGCACGCGCGCAGTATCGAGGTGATGGATCAGCGCGGGCTGCTGGAGCGTTTTCTCGAACTGGGCACGAAGTATCCGGTCGGCGGGTTCTTCGCCGGTATCACGGCACCGCAGCCTGAGCTGGACTCGGCGCACGCCTATGTGCTCGGCATTCCGCAGACCGTCACCGATCGGCTGCTCGCCGAACATGCGGCCGAGGTCGGTGTCGACATCCGGCGTGGCTGCGAAGTGGTCGGCGCCACCCAGGACGCGGAGGGCGTGACCGTCGACCTGGCCGACGGCAGCCGGCTGCGCGCGCGGTATCTCGTGGGCTGCGACGGCGGGCGCAGCACCGTGCGCAAACTCGCGGGGATCGAATTCCCCGGTGAACCGACGCGGGTGGAGACGCTGCTCGGAGAGGTCGAGCTGGACGCGCCGCTGGAGACCGTGACCGCGGTGGTGACCGAGGTCCGCAAAACGCAGCGGCGCTTCGGGGTCGGGCCGTCGGGCAACGGAACGTTCCGCTTCGTGGTGCCGGCCGAGGGATTGTCGGAGGACCGTACGGTGCCACCGACGATGGAGGAGGTGAAGCGGCAGCTGGTGGCCACCGCCGGCACCGACTTCGGCGTGCATTCACCACGCTGGCTGTCGCGTTTCGGCGACGCGACCCGGCTGGCCGAGCGGTATCGGTCCGGGCGGGTGCTGCTGGCCGGGGATGCCGCGCACATCCATCCGCCGGTCGGCGGTCAGGGCCTCAACCTCGGCATCCAGGACGCGTTCAATCTGGGGTGGAAGCTGGCCGCCGAGCTCGCCGGCTGGGCGCCCGCCGGTCTGCTGGACAGCTACGAGTCCGAGCGGCACCCGGTCGCCGCCGACGTGCTGGACAACACGCGCGCGCAGATGGAGCTGTTATCGCTCGAGCCGGGTCCCCGGGCGGTGCGGCGGCTGCTCACCGAGCTCATCGATATCGAGGAGGTCAACCGGCGGCTGACCGAGAAGATCACCGCCACCGCGATCCGCTACGACTTCGGTGACGGGCACGAACTGCTCGGCCGGCGCCTGCGGGACGTGCGGTTGAAAGACGGGCGCCTCTACGAGTTGATGCACGCGGGCCGCGGACTGCTGCTGGATCAGACCGGCCGGCTGTCGGTGGCGGGATGGGCCGATCGTGTGGATCACGTCGTCGATGTCAGCGACGAATTGGATGTTCCCGCAGTGCTTTTGCGGCCGGACGGGCATGTGGCGTGGGTCGGCGACGACCGGGACGATCTGCTCGCCCATCTCCCGACATGGTTCGGCGCGGCCTGATCAGCCGCCCGATCTACGGTCGCGCCGCGACACCGAAGGTGCGGGCGGTGGCGATGGTGGCGAGGCGGTCGTCGGCGCCGGTGTCGCGCAGATCGACCCGTCCGACGCCGCCCCGCACCGTCGCGGTGGCCGTCACCGGGCCCGCTTTGGCCAGTTGCAGATAACGCAGGCCGAGGAAGCTGAGGCTGTCACCAGGAGCCAGGGACAGCACGGCTTCCTCGGCCGCGACGGCGAGGAGGCCGCCGTTGACGCTGCCGGCGACGTTGAGCACCTCCTCGGTGCGTGGGAGAACGGCCACGCCGGGGCGCACGATTTCGCAGCGCAGGCGTTCGGCCAGAGGAGCGGTGAGCCGGTCGCGGCCGGCCGGCATGTCGATGCTGAGCGCGTGGGGAAACTGCAGGTCCGGATCGGGAGCGACCATGAAGGAGGCGCCGGCCAAGGCCAGCGGTTCGCCATCGACGGCGAAATCGACCTCAGCCACGAAGACCGACCGGCCCACCTTCACGGTGCGGCCGACCGCCTCGAGCCGCCCGGCCGCGGGCGCGGGCCGGTAGAGGTTGACATCGAGTTCCAGGGTCACCGGAACCCGCGGATGCATCACCAGCGACGCCAGCAGCCCGGCGACGGTATCGGCCCACGTGGCGAGAATGGATGTGCGCAGATGCGCGGTTCCCGGCGCGTGCAGTTCCGGCACGATGGTCGCGGAACCGTGCACCTCGTCACCGGCGCGCCGGGTGGCGAAGCCGAGTTCGAGCAGCACGTGGCTGCGTAGCGACAGTCTGCTTTCGACACTCACGGCATCTCCTCCGGTCCGGTGCGCCCCGGCCGGGCCACACATAAGCGTTTGATTCTACTTCGAGAAGAATCAGATTATTGTCCGCTGACCTGGGCACTGATGCGCGCCTTCATCGCTGCGAGCCGCGCCGCGAATTCCTCGGAATCCAGCGATGCCACCTGGGGCGCGATCTCCGCGTCGATGGCTTCCGCATGCGAGTCCAGGGTGCGCGTGTGGCGCATGGTGCGTTTGGTGGTGATCAGCAGATCGCGCGGCGCCTCGGCCGCACCGGCCGCCAATTCGACCGCGGCGGAGAGCAAGTCGTCGTGGTCGCCGAGCACGACCCGATGCACCAGGCCCGCACTGTGCGCCGCGTCGGCATCGAGGATCTCGCCCAGCAGCGTCATCGCCGCGGCCTGCTGCGACCCGACGGCGCGCTGCAACATCCAGGTCATGCCGCCGCCCGGATGGATACCCAACTGCAGGAATCGCGCGTCGAAACGAGCGCGTGGTCCGGCCAGGCGCACATCGGCGGCGAGCGCCAGATTCAGCCCCGCGCCGACCGCGGCCCCGCCGACCGCCGCCACCGTGGGCAGCGAACATTCGGCCACGGCAAGGAATCCGGCGTAGATGGCCCGCAAGCCGTCCTCCGCCGCCTCGCCGAGTGCGCTGAGATCGGCGCCCGCGCAGAATGCCGGCGGAGCCCCGGTGATCACCACCGCGTGCACCCCGGTATCGGCCTCCGCCTGCGCGATCGCCGCCGCCAGCTGCTCGGACAGCCCGAATGTCAACGCATTTCGGCGCTGCGGGTCCGATACCGTCACCACCGCGACCGCATCGCGCCGCTCCACCGTGATCTCCGCCATGGCGTCATAGTAAGGGAGGGCGCGGTCGATACGATCCGGGAATCCGAGTCGAACCGGACGAGCAAGGGAGCCCGCACGAGGGTCGTCATCGTATGTGTGTCGGTATCGCACGGCAATACCCGGCGGATCGCCGACGCCATGGGGGAGGTGCCCGGCGCCCGGGTCGTCGGGCCCGAGGAACTCGATACCGCCGAACTCGCCTCCCTGCGACCTCGTGGGATTCGGGTCCGGCATCTTCACCATGAACGTCCATCCCCGCTTGCGCGAGCTGATCCAGGGGTTGCCGGCGCAGTCCGGCACCAAGGCGTTCGTCTACGCCACCGGCGGTAAGCCGGAAACGCCCCTGCGCCGTTATACCCATTCTCTCACAACACTTCTCGCCCAGCGCGGGTTCACGGTGCTCGACACCGTCACCTGCCGCGGCCTCGGTACCTGGCTGCCTATGCGGATCGTCGGCGGGGGCGGCGAGGGACATCCCGCCGCCGCCGACCTCCACGCAGGCGTAGCTGCCCCAGTCGGCGAGGAGTTCGAGTGGCTGGCCCGCGTATTTCAGGCGTCGAGTGCGCCCTCCGGATCGATTGGGACGGTCGTACCATCGAGCACAGTTTTTGGAGAGTTGCGTTGTAGTTACGTTTAGTTGGATGTGACCAAACGTAAACGTAATAGCCGGAGGGGATTTCGGCGGGAAGCGCACGGCTGACCTCCGATAAGGTTCACTTATCGGAGGTCAGCGCCGAACGGAATCTGCTGACGCCCTATCGCTTTCGTTTCGTTTTGTTACGTGGTAAATGACGAAACAAACGCTACGATTCCCTGGTGTCGAGCATCTGTAACTACCCGGGCTGTACGCGCACCATCACTCGCGGCGGGACTCCCGGACGGCCGTCGGAATACTGCGACCATCCCGACCACACGCGATGGCGGGCGTGGCGGGAGCGGCAGCGTCGTCAACAGGAGGGTGAGGCGACGGAGACGAACGTCACTGTGACGCAACCAGGTCCGGTGACCGCCGCCCGGTTGCGGGCCGACGAGATGCTCACTCAGTTCCGGACTCTGGCCGACCAACTGAGCAATACGCTGTCGGTCGCCGTGGCCGAATTGTCGACCCTGGCCGACCCCTCGGTGGCCGAGGCGCAGGTCCAGGCCGTGCAGGCCGATGCCGCGCGGCGCATCGCGGAGGCCGAGATCGCGACGGTCGCGGCGGAGAAGGCCCGGCGCGAGGCCGAAGAAGCCCGCGCCGCAGCCGAATCGGCGGCTGAAGACGCCGCCGCTGCCGCCGAGACGGCCGAAGCGCGCATCGCGGAGGCGCTCACCGCGCGCGACGACGCACTGCGCGAAGTGCAGCGCATCAGCAAACAGGCGGCCGACGACGTGTTCGCCGCACGCACCGAGGCCGACGCCGAGATCCGCGCGGTTCGCGCGCAGTGTGCGCACGACGTCGACGAGGCGCGGCGGCAGGCCACCGAACAGATCGATGTGGCGCGCACCACGTTCACCGCGGAGCTCGAACAGGTGCGCCGCGACAGTGCCCAGCGCATCACCGCCGCCGGCGCCGAACGCGACCTGGCTGTCCAGCGCGCCGCCGACGCCGAACGCGCCATCGAACGCGCCGAATCGGCCGTCGCCGAGCGGAACCGGAGTCTGGAGGAGACCAAGGCGGAACTGGCCCGTGCCCGCGGCGAGATCGACCGGATGCGTGCCGAGGCGAACGCGGCACAACAGCGCGCCGCCGACGATATCGCCGCCGTGCGCGCCGAAGCCGCCGCGGCCGCAGAACACGTCGCGCAGCAGACCGCGGCCCGGCTCGCGGCGGTCGAGGACGCGCGCCGCCAGACCCTTGCCCGGGCCGAACGGGCCGAGGCGCAACTCGACGCCGAACTGTCACGTCGGACGGGCACGCGCGCCGTCGAGGCAAGCGAATCAGGCACCGGCGCACCAGAAATGGCCGATCCCCGCTGACGTGGTGATCATTCACGCTATCAACGGGCTACAGGTCTCGAAAACCACGCCGAGACCGAGTCGATCGTCGGCTTCTGCCGGAGCCGACCGTTATGCTCGACAACTAATCAGCCACGGCTGCGACGGGCGTCGTGGGAATCGAGAGGTGACAAGTGAACGACGACGCCATGCGAGCGCGGCAAGCAAGGCCGAGCGTGGCACGGGTATACGACTACATCCTCGGCGGACGGGACAACTACGGAGTCGACCAAAACCTCGCCGACTACTTCATCGACTTCCTGCCCGGTTCCGAACAGGTCGCGATCACCGCTCGCGCGGCCACGCTACGCGCCGTACGCAACATGTGCGCCAACGGGATTCGCCAATATATCGATCTGGGATGCGGACTGCCCACCACCGAGAACGTGCACGACGTGGTGCGCCGGCAACATCCCGACGCACCGATCGTCTACGTCGACAACGATCCGTTCGTCGTAGCCCACGGCCGCGCGCTGCTGTCGATCGACGATCGGATCGCGGTGCTGGGTCGCGACTTGTGCCAGGTCTCCGACATCGTCGGCAATGCGGATGTCGAGCGGCTGATCAACTTCGACGAACCGGTGGGCCTGCTGTTCGGCGTCGTACTGGCCTTCGTGGAGGACAACGAGAATCCGGCCGGTGTGGTCGCTGACTGGGCCGCCCGTGTTCCGGTCGGCAGCCAGGTGTACATCTCCCACTTCCGCTCCGGGCACAACCGCGAGACCAACACCACCGAGCGGAAGGTGCTCGACGCCTTCGGGCGCGGTCGCTGGCGCAACGACGACGAAATCGAGGCGCTGTTCGGCGACCTGGAACTGATCGATCCGGGCCTGCAGCCGTGCGCACGCTGGTGGCCGCACTCGGCCGCCGAGGATTCCGGCGGTGGCCGCGAACTCAGCGTGTGGGAGCAACTGATCGTCGCCGGGCTGGCCCGCAAATCCGCCTGAGCCGCACGGGGGTCGGCGCCCGCGCTCAGCGCAGGGTGCCGATCCAGCGGCGCGTCTGCGCCGGATCGATGACGTCGTCGAGTTCGAGCACCGTCGCGGCGCTGAGCGCTTTTCCGCTCTCGTAGGCAGCGTTGACCAGATTGTCGAATGCGGTAGCCCGCTGCATCGGATCCTCGATCGCCGCGAGTTCCTTCGCGAAACCCAGCCGTACGGCTCCCTCCAGTCCCATTCCGCCGATTTCCCCGGTGGGCCAGGCGATGACGAACCGTGGGGCGCGAAACGAGCCTGCCGCCATCGCCTGCGCACCCAATCCGTAGCCCTTGCGCAGAATGACGGTGCCCCACGGCACCGACATGGCGGCCGCGTCGATGAACAGGCGGCTGAACTTCGTGACGGTGGCATGGGTTTCGGCCTCCGGCCCGACCATGAAACCCGGTGTGTCACACAGCGATACGATAGGCAGTCCGTGTGCGTCGCACAGTCGCAGGAAGGCGCTGAGCTTGTCGGCCGCGGGGGCGTCGATGGCGCCGCCGAGGTGATGGCAGTCGTTGGCGATGAGCCCGAAGGGCCTGCCCTGCACGCGGATCAGCGCGGTGACCACGCCCACGCCCCAGTCGCGGCGCAATTCCAAGACCGAACCGGTGTCGGCGACCGCGGCGACGGCCGCGCGGATGTCGTAGGCCCGCAGCCGGTCCTCGGGCACCACATGGCGGGCCAGTCGCGGGTCCGGCTCCTCCCACGTGTCGAGGGCCCCTTGAAAGTATCCGAGATAGTCACGCGCGATCGCCACCGCTTCGGCCTCGTCGCGCGCGACGATGTGCACCACACCGTTGCGGCGCTGTACCCGCACGGGGCCGATCTCTTCCGGTGCGTAGACACCGAGTCCACCGCCCTCGATCATCGCGGGCCCGCCCATGCCGATGTTGGCGTCGGGTGTGGCGATGACGACATCGCACATGCCGAGCAGCGCCGCGTTTCCGGCGAAGCAGCGCCCGGATACGATGCCGATCAGCGGGACCGCGCCCGAGAGGGCGGCCATCGCACGAAAAGTCGTCACGTCCAGGCTCGAGATACCCGAGTGATCGGTGTCGCCGGGCCGTCCGCCGCCACCCTCGGTGAAGAACACCACCGGAAGTCGTTGTTCGCGTGCCAGTTCCAGCATGCGGTCGGTCTTGGTGTGACTGCGCGTGCCTTGGGTACCGGCCAGCACCGTATAGTCGTAGGACATCACCACCGCCCGGGCGCGGTCGTGACCGAATCGTCCGGCGTTGATGGTCGCCACACCCGCGACGAGCCCGTCGGCCGGCGTATTCGCGATGAGGTCCTCGATACTGCGCCGGGAGCGCTGCGCCGCCACCGCCAACGCCCCGTACTCGACGAAACTGTCGTCGTCGACGAGGTCGGCGATGTTCTCGCGGGCGGTGCGACGCCCCAGCCGGTGCCGCTTGGACACCGCCTCCGGGCGCGCGTCGTCGAGTCCGGCACGATGGCGGGCCCGCACCTGCGCGAGATCCTCGCGCTCGGCGTCGAGGTCCACCGCGCTGAGGTCGGTGTGCTCGCCGTCGTGGTCCGCGTCGTCCCACACCAGCAGTGCCGCATGCGGATCCACCACCGTCGCGGGTTCGGCCAGCACCCGAACGACCCGCAACGACTGTCCGGCGCGGACCACGTGATGCATCTTCATCGCCTCCACGACGGCGACCTCGGCACCCGCGGCCACCACCGTGCCCGGTTCGACCACGCTGATCACCGTGCCACCCAGAGGTGAGCGCAACACCTGCTCGTCAGCGTCGAACTGCTCGGCCTGCGCCGGGGCAGCGGCCACGGGCGGCGCCGGCGGGGGAGCCGATTCCTCGGCCTGGCGCGCCAATTCGGCGCTGTGGCGTTCGAACCACAGCGTGTCGGCCGTGGTGTCGACGGGCAAGGCGTCGAGGACGGCGCGTTGCAGGGCGACCGTGGTGTCGACGCCGTCGATCGTGGTTTCGGCCAGCGCGTCGGCCGCCCGCCGCAGCGCCGCCGGACACGTCGGTCCGCGCGCGATGATCTTGGCCAGCAGTGAATCGAAGCCGGCGCCTTGACGCATCCCGCTGTAGGCGGCGGTGTCGACGCGCACACCGGATCCAGTCGGCGGGGTGAACCGCGTGAGCACGCCTGTACTGGGCAGCACATCGCCTGTCGCGCTGAGGATTTCGGCATTGACACGCACCTGCACCGCATATCCGCGGGCGGTGTGTGGCAACTCGAGAGCGTCCAGTGTGTGACCCTGCGCGAGGTCGAACTGCACGGCCACCAGATCCAGGCCCGTCACCTCCTCGGTGACGGTGTGCTCGACCTGCAACCGCGGATTGACCTCGAGGAACCACGCGGTGTCCTCGCGCACCAGGAATTCGACCGTGATCACGCCACGACAACCGACCGTTTCGGCCAGTCGTACCGCCTCGGCACGCAGGCGCTCGCGCATATCCGGCGCGAGCGAGGGCGCGGGCGCGATCTCGATCAGTTTCTGGCGGCGCCGCTGCACACTGCAATCGCGATCGCCGACCGCGACCGCGCGCGAACCGTCGGCGACGATCTGCACCTCGATGTGGCGGGCGTGTTCGACCAACGCCTCGGCGTAGACGGTGTCGTCACCGAAACCCGCGCGGGCCTCGGCGCGGCAGTGGGCATAGGCCTGCGCGAGTTCCGCGTGACGGCGCACCACTCGCATCCCGCGTCCGCCGCCACCGGCCGTCGCCTTGATCATCACACCCTCGGGATGAGCGACGAGCAGAGCCTCGATCTGCTCGGGCCCGGCGCCGCCGCCGGTCGCGGGCAGCACCGCCACACCGGCCTTTTCCGCGGCGCGCCGCGCCGCCACCTTGTCACCGAAAGTCCGCAGCACCTCCGGAGCCGGCCCGACGAACACCAAGCCCGCCGCCGCGCACGCGGCCGCGAAATCGGCACTCTCGCTGAGGAACCCGTATCCCGGATGTACCAGCGCGCCAGGCCCCGCACTGCCGGCGGCCGCGACGACGGCGTCGATGTCGAGGTAGGCCGCGGCGCCCGAGCCCGGCAGCCGGACCGCCTCGTCGGCCAGCCGCACCGGCATCGCGTCCGGCTCGTCCGCCGTCGACAACGCCCGCGTGCCATACCCGCGCTCTCGCGCCGTACGCAACACACGGACCGCCACTTCACCCCGGTTCGCCACCACGACCTGCATGCCGCCAGTCTGATTGACATTGACGTCAACGTCAATATGCTGGACGGTATGACGTCGGCGTGGAGTGTGCGCGCGGCCCGCGAGCGCTCGGATACCGATCGGCATCGCGCCTTGCTCGATGCCGCGGCCGACGTTTTCATCGAACGCGGCTACGCGGCGACCACGGTGGCCGCGATCACCGCCCGGGCCGGTGTCTCCCGCGCGACGCTGTATGTGTACTTCGCTTCGAAGGACGAGATCTTCCACGCGCTCGCCACGCGGGTTCGCGACGAATTCCTCGCCGCCCAGGAACCCGAGCTGACCGACTCCGATCCGCGAGAGATGTTGCGCGCCACCATGGACTCGTTCGCCGAGACGGTGCTGCACGCCGGCCCGCTGCTGCGGTTGATCGAGGAGCGCGGCGCCGTGGACCGCGAGATCGGCGAGCTGGCCTCCGAAATCGCCGAACGCCCGATCCGCCGCTTCGCTCGCTACCTGGACCGGGAACACCGTGCCGGGACCGTCACCCCCGCGGCGCCGGTTCGCGTGGTCGCCGAAACCGTCGGCTACGCGCTCACCCGCGGCATGCTCGCCCGCCGGGCCGATCCGCCGCCCGAGCGCGCCCGGTATCTCGCCGAGATGCGGCAGATCGCCGAAACCTTGCTCGGGCTGCGCCCGGACGCGAAATCTTCGGCTTGACCTTCACGTTACGGCAACTTCTACCGTCGAAGACGAGGCCGGAACGACCGGCCTCAGGGCAGGTGGCCAAGATGTCGGGAATCACCGCCCGCACCTTGCGCCACTACGACGACATCGGTTTGCTCACCCCGGCCCATGTGGGTAGCAACGGCTATCGCTACTACGACGAGCAGCGTCTGTTGCGGCTGCAGCACATCCTCGTGCTGCGCGAGCTGGGGCTCGGTCTCGCCGAGATCGCCGAGGCGGTCGACTCCGAACCGGACACGCTGGCCGCTCTCAAACGCCAGTACGCCCGGCTGCTCGCCGAACGCGACCGGCTGGGACGGATGGCCGAGACCGTGGCGCGCACCATCGCCGAACTCGAAGGGAACAAGGAGATGTCAGTGCAGATCAACCGCCCGGAAAACCTGTTCGCGGGCTTCGACCACACGCAGTACGACGACGAGGCCCGGCAGCGCTGGCCCGAACCGAATACCAGCGCGACGCCATGGCCGTCTACGCCGAGCAGCGGCTCGCCGACTGATCGGCGCAGACAGCGGCCGCCTCGCCGCGGCGCACGACGAGCACGCCGGTGAGGACCAGCACGCCGCCGAGCAACTGGACGGGGTGCGGGGCCTCACCGAGCAGTGCCCACGCGAAGAGCAGGGCCGCCACCACTTCGAGCAGACCCGTGAACGCCGCCGCCCGGGAGCCGAGCAGGCGAGTGGCGGCGATGCCGGCGACGTAGGCGAGGGCGGCCGTCACGGTGCCGAGAATCGCGATCGGCAGCCACCACGGCATCGTGACACCTTGATACACAACGGGATTCGTGGTGGCGCGCAGCGCAAGAACGCCCGTCGCGCCGGCGCCGAGCAGTCCGAGTCCGCCGACGAGCAGCCCACCGGTGGCCAGGACGGTTCCCGGCAAGGTGGCGTGGCCGTGCGCCGAGAGCAGGAAGTACACCACCCCGCAGCCCATGGCCAGCAGTGCCCAGCAGATGCCGATCCAGTCGGTGGCCGCGCCCGGCCGCAGGTCGATCACGAAGAACAAACCGGTGAGGCCGATGAATGCTCCGGCCACCGTCGGCCCCGCTGGGCGCTGATGGCGACGCAGCCACAACCAGCCGACCACCGCGATCGGCGAGGTGTACTGGATCAGCAACGCCATTCCCACGGCCAGACGCGATACGGCGGTGAAATACGCCAGCTGCACTCCGGCGATCGCCACCAGCCCGTAGCCGAGGATCAGAGCCGCGTTGCCGCGCGCCGACTTCCAGTTGTTCCACAGTTCGACGGCCGCGATCGGCGCGAGTACCGCGGCGCCGACCAGGACGCGCACGATCACCACCGACGCGGAGCCCCAGCCGGCGTTCATCAGGCCGCGCGCCAGGGGGCCCGACAGTGCGAACGACACCGCCGACACCACCGCGCAGCCCGTACCGGAGCGCAGCCGGCCACCAGCGGCAACCTCGGGCGCCATCCTCGACATGCCCGGGTACGCTAGGCCGGGCGACCTCGGCTGTCACATGGTTTTGCGCGGAGTGGTCGCGGCCACCAGCTCGGCCACCGCGTCGGCGACCGGAGTGTTGCCGCCGGTGAGCTCGACTATGACTCGGTTGAGTGCCGGTTCGTGCAGGGCCGCGTCGATGAAGGCCGCGACGTCGTCGCGGGAGACCGAACCGTATTCGATGGCCGGCCCGGCGGTGACGGTGCCGGAGCCCGGATCGTCGCGCAGGGTTCCCGGGCGCACGATGAGCCAGTCCAGCGCGGTGTGGGTCAGATGGACGTCCGCGGACTTCTTCACCCGCATGTAGTGCTCGAATCCCGCCGAGGTTTCGCGGTCGCGCCCGGCGTCGGGGAATGCCGACACCAGCACGAAGCGCGTGACGCCGGCCCGTGCTGCGGCCGCGGCGGCCTTCTCCAGTCCGGCGCCGTCGATGGCGGTGGTCTTGTCGGGGCCGGTGCCGTGCGCGCCCGCGGAGAACATCACGGCGTCGTGCCCGGCGATCTTGGCCGCCAATTCCTCCACCGTGTCGTGGATCAGGTCGCCGGCCACCGGCGTCGCCCCGGTCGCCCCGACGGTCTCGGCCTGTTCGGGATTGCGATGCATACCGGTGACCTGATCACCGCGGTCGGCGAGCCGTTGCGCGAGGCGGCGGCCCACGCCGCCCGCCGCGCCGATCTGGAATACCTTCACGAGCGATCACCTCTCTGTCGGCGAGTGCGGTCCACTGCCGATTGTGGACTCCGCGCCGACACGCCCCACGTCCGGGTGCGTGGCGGCGAGGCGTGCTGTGTGATCAGAGCGCACCCGGATATGCTCGCAGCAGCACCGGCGCACCGTGGGCGGGCACATTGGTGATGTTGCGGATGCGGCCGCGTTCGTGGGTATGCACCGGCGCCAGGGCGAAACGGCCCAAGACGTCCGACAGCACCGCCGTGCCCTCCATGAGTGAGAATCCGGCGCCGATACAGCGACGCACACCGCCACCGAACGGCAGCCAGGTGTTGGCGGCCACACTGCCGTCGAGAAAGCGTTCAGGACGGAAACTTTCGGGTTCGGGATGATTGTCGGGATTCGCATGCGCCAGCACGATCGAGGTCTGCACGACGGTGCCGCGGGGCAGGGTGTACCCGCCGATCGTCGTCTCACGCGTGAGCCGTCGCAGTGTGCCGCCGATGACCGGATGGCGGCGCATCGCTTCCTTCAGCACCGCTTCCAGATACTTGTCGTCGCCCTCGGCCGCCGCGCGGCGCGCCCGCTGCTGCACCTCGGGATGGGCGGCCAATTCGAACATCGCCCACGACAGCGCCGACGCGGTGGTTTCGTGCCCGGCAAGCAGCAGCGTCACCAACTGATCGCGGAGTTCGGCATCCGAGAGCGGCTCGTCGCCGGCCTCCGCGCCCACCGCGAGCAGCCGGGCCAGCACGTCGGCGCGCTCACCGGGATCCGGCTCGTCGCGCCGGCGCGCGATCTCCTCGTAGAGCAGCGCGTCGATCGCATTCTTGTTGTCGGCGAAACGCTTCCACGGGCCGAAACGCTGCAGTCGATGCCATTTCCAGCCCAGGAAGATCAGCGGGCCGACATCGACCAGGTACCGCAGCCGGGGCGCGAGCTCGGCACGTCCGCGCTGCTCGCTGATACCGAACACCACCCGCATGATCACATCGAGTGTCAGTTCGTTCATCCGTGGCAGCGTCACCAGCGTGGTATCCGGCTGCCACTGGTCGATGTGATGTTTGGCGATCGCCTCGACCAGGTCGCGGTAACCGCGCAGCGCCGAGCCGGTGAACGCCGGCATCAGCAGCCGACGGGCTCGCGCGTGCTCGTCCTCGTCGGTGAGCAACAGCGAATGCTGTCCCATCACCGGCTCCAGCACCCGATTGCCTTCGCCGGCATGCAAATCCACCGGGGCGCCGGCGAAGATCTCGCGGATGTGTTCCGGGCGCGAGAACACCACCAGATTCTCGGCATACGGTGCGATCATGCGCATCGTGTAGACGTCGCCGTAGCGGCGCGAGGCCACCCCGGCGAACCAGCCCCGCCATTTCGCGTGCAACAGCGTCTGCGCCACCCGCGGCAGCCGGGGACCCGGCGGGAACACAGTGGTCATGGGGCTACCTCCCGACGGGCCGCAGCGGCGCGAGATCCGACATGCACCCACGGTAGCCCGGTAGCCGTTACCGGACCACACACGTTCCACGAGCAGTGCACGGCTGTCCGATAGCTGGATCGGGCCGGGCCGAAGGCGTGAAATTGCGCAGGGTGCACCGTCCGGGGCCATATCATCGGGGCCATGCCCACCTTCCGAGCGGCCGGACGCAGGGATGTCTTCGCTGGTGATGCCTGGCACCTCGCGTGCGCGATCGGCTGTGCGTCGATCACCGTCGGGGTGATTCTGCTCGTGTGGCCCGATAAGTCCGTTCAGGTAGCGGAACTATTGCTCGGAACGACGCTGCTGTTGACCGCCGCCTGGCAGTTCACGGTGGCCTTCCGTGCGCGCATCCGCGGTGGACTCAAGGCACTGGAATTCGTGAGCGGGGCCCTGTCGGTGCTGCTGGCACTGTGGTGCATGCGCAGCGGTGACTGGGTGGCGTT
The DNA here is from genome assembly GCF_002933465.1 of Nocardia nova. Lineage (GTDB taxonomy): Bacteria > Actinomycetota > Actinomycetes > Mycobacteriales > Mycobacteriaceae > Nocardia > Nocardia nova_B. The sequence continues at coordinate 120,570 of NZ_PSZE01000005.1, read as the reverse complement.
GCTGGCCATGTGGGTCGGGATGGGATGGATGATCCGCGGCATCGTGCAGGCGATCGTCGCGGCCTGGTCGGAAGATCTGCCGAAGCCGGGCCGGCGCGAGGGCTATGGCGTGGCGACACTGCTGGCCGGGCTCATCGTGCTGGTGTGGCCGATCGACACCGTCGCAGCCTTGTCTGTTCTGGTCGGCGTCTGCCTGATCCCGCTCGGCGTGATGGAGATCCGCATGGCCGTCCGCGTCCGCCGTCCCGAACGCGGCGGCGACCAGGTGGGGGTGCGCGGCCTGCTCGGTCCGCGCGCGCAAACCCCCGTCCGGGCCGCGGATTAGGGTCGGGATATGGCTGTCGTTCACCACACCACCCTCGAGCCCGGCAAACTCGAACTGCTTACCGCGTGGGTGCCGACGCGCGAATGGTTCACCGGTACAACGCCGCACCTGCACAAGGCGGGCGGGTTCCGGCTCGACGACCCCGACGGAGAGGTGGGCATCGAGCACATGCTCGTCGCCGACACCGCCGATTCCTGGCGGCCCGTCTACCACGTGCCGATGACCTATCGCGGCGCCCCGCTGCCCGGCGCGGAGGAGGCATTGATCGGCACCTCCGAACACGGTGTGCTCGGGACCCGGTGGATCTACGACGCCGCGCACGACCCGGTGGCCCTTGCGCAGATGGCGGCGCTGCTCGCCGGGCGCGCGGTGGCCCAGGACCAGAACCGCAGTGACACCCCCGCCCGCACCGTCGAGGTGTCCGTGGCCGATTCGGAAACGTCGAAGGCGGTGCGCGTCAACCGGATTCCCTCGCCGGCGGCAGTCCTCGCCCCCGGGTGGGTCCGGGTGAGCTGGACCGATCCGGAGGGCGTGGCGGCCGCGGGGGTAGTGCTGGAGGTAGCGGTGCACTGAGCGCGCACGCGTGCGGTCGGAAGCAGTCGAGGTGAGGTTCGGCCGATACGGATATCGGACGGCTGCGGTGGTGCTACTCGGCGCGACCGCAGCCACCACGCTCGCCGGTTGTGCGCAGCGCGAGTCCGGGAACCCACCCTCCGCACGACCTGCCACCGAAACGTCTGCCGCGCAGTCGCCTTCGGCGCAGCACACCCCCACACCAGGGGCCGCCACCACCGCGCCGGCCGTCGTGGCGTGCCGGCCACGCCAGCTGGACATCACCGCCCACACCCTCTCGCCGGGGATGATGCATCGCGCCGTCGAACTGAGCTTCGCCCTCGCCGCCGACACCCCGCCCTGCGCGATCGGCGGCTATCCCGGCGTCGACACCGGCGAGGGCGGCCCGGTCCTGCACGCCCGGCGCACCCCGCGCGGGTATATGGGTGGCCTGCCCCGGGACGACGACACTCCGCCCGTCGTCACGGTGCTGCCCGGTCGCCCCGCCCGCGCGGTCGTGGAAGGCTCCTCGATGGGCCCGGCCGGCGAGGACTGCCCGCTATACACGAGTCTGGCTGTGACAGCGCCCGATTCGACCGACACCCGCACCGTGCACACCACCATCGACACCTGCGCCCTGGAGGTGCATCCGGTCACCAGCTGAACAGGGGGTGAGTCGGTACACGCGCTCGAGCGTGACCTGCTCTACGCGTATGAAGGCATGATCCGGTCCCGGCATCTCGAAGACCATCCGAACAAATGTGGTGCCTGACCCTCGCGAACTTCTTCGGCGCCATCGAGGTCGACATCGACGCCGAGCCGGCGCAGCTCGGGCCGACCGGGTACCGGCCGTTGCGGATACGGGACACCTTGTTCCGATCGGCAGCTCTGCACGGTGGAATCTCCTCGATCGCACCGCCCCACAACGTGATTTGCCGGTAACCTGGCGGACGGACAGGACGATCCACCGGGCGCGGGCTTCCCAGGGGTGGCACGGACAGTCAGCGGAACAGGCGGAAGAACCCGCGCACCTGCTCGACCAGCGACTCCGGCTGCTCCAGCGCGGCGAAGTGGCCACCATGCGGCAGCTCCTCGAACCAGCGCAGGTCGGTGAACCGCAGCTCGGCCTCCCGCCTCGACGGGCGGGTTATGTCGCGCGGGTAGACCGACAGCCCGGATGGCGCGGTCACCTTGCCCCGGAAGTTGGCGAAGCTCTCCCAGTACAGGCGCGCCGACGACGTGGCCGAGGCGGTGAACCAATAGACCGAGATCTCGTCGAGGATCTGCTGCCGCGACACGGCGTCCTCGGGATGGCCGTTGTTGTCCGTCCACGCCCAGAACTTCTCGGCGATCCAGGCGGCCTGCCCCGCCGGGGAGTCGGTGAGGCCGTAGCCGAGCGTCTGCGGCCGGGTCGCCTGGATCGCCGAGTACCCCCGGCCGGTCCGCTGGAACTCCTTCGCGGCCTCGAGATTCGCCAACTCGGCGGGCGTCGGGTCGTCGAACGTGCCCAGTGCCACGGCCCCCATGTTCAGGTGCACCCCGGCGACCCGCTCGGGTGCCACCTCGCCCAGCGCGCCCGATACCGCCGAACCCCAGTCACCGCCCTGTGCGCCGTACCGCTGGTAACCCAGCGAGACCATCAACGTGTCCCAGGCGCGCGCGATGCGAGTGATGTCCCACCCGGTCGTCGACGGCTTGTCACTCCAGCCGTACCCGGGCAATGACGGCGCGACCACGTGGAACGCGTCCGCCGGGTCCCCGCCGTGCGCGCGCGGGTCGGTCAGCGGGCCGAGGACCTCCAGGAACTCGAGCACCGAACCCGGCCACCCGTGCGTGAGCACCAGCGGGAACGCGTCCGGCTCCGGCGAGCGGACGTGCAGGAAGTGGATGCCCAACCCGTCGATCGTGTCGCGGTACTGCGGGAACACGTTCAGCCGCTTGGCGAACCCGAAGTCGTAGTCCTCGGCCCAGCTGCGGCACAGCTCCTGCGCATACGCCAGCGGCAAGCCCTGTGACCAGTCGTCCACCGGCTCGGCCTCGGGCCAGCGTGTCCGTCGCAATCGTTCACGCAGGTCCGCGATCTCGGCTTCGGTGATGCTTACCTCGAATGGCTCGGCGGACATGTTAAGGCTCCTTACTGGTCAAGGCGTTATCGGATCAGATGCAGGTGGACCGTCATCGCGGGCTCCCACGCGTGGCGTCGGGTTCGGGGCGGCGGTCGGACCGATCCCGCCACCCACGGGCGTGCTTCGCACGCGCCACCACAGTCCCACGGCGGCGAGCGACCCGGCGGCAGCCATGACGAGCGTGACCGGAGCGGGCGGGCCGACCGAGTGTGCCTGCGCAACGTGATCAAGGAGCCGGCGAGTTCCGACAGCACGGCCGCGCCGACGACGTCGCGACGAGGCCGCCGCGAAATCGGCTCCGTCGTGGGCGATTCGGACGATCCGAGGTGCGCGCACATGGTGCCCGGCAGCTTAGTGCCCGGTGACCTGTGACCGCTACGACTTACGGGCCAAAGCGCACGCGATCAGTTGTTCCCACAGGGTGGGTTCGCGCTCGGCGGGGCCGATGCGCGAGACCGAGGCGTCGGCTTCGACGGGCCGCCAGCGGGCGCAGATCTCCAGTCCCGGCTCGAGCACCTCGAGATCACCGAACAGGTCGAGGATCTCCTCGTCCGAACGCCAGCGGCCACGCCCGAAGGTCGCCTGGAGCTTCTCCTCCGCGGCCTGCGTCTCCTCGTTGAAGCCGGAGCGGAAATGCGAGATGTAGATCTGCGAGCCCATCGGGATCCGGTCGGTCCACCACTTCACCAACTCGGCCGGATTCTCGTCGTTGTTGAGGTGGTGCAGGATCGCGCTGAAGATCACCGCCACCGGCTCGTCGAAATCGATCAGCCGCCGCAGGTCCGGATGGGAGAAGATGGCCTCCGGATCGCGCAGATCCGCGTGGATGACCGTGGTGTTGTCGTCGGCGGACAGCAATGCGCGACCATGGGCCAGCACGATCGGATCGTTGTCCACGTACACCACACGTGCGGTGTCGAGGTGACGCTGGGCGACCTGATGCACGTTGTCGACGGTCGGCAACCCGCTGCCCATATCGATGAACTGGCGCACACCGGAGTCCGCGATATCGGCGACCGCGCGAATCATGGCCTGCCGGTTGGCATAAGCGATGGCGACCGAACCGGGTAGATCGTTGATGAAGTAGTCACCGACCTTGCGGTCGACGGCGTAATTGTCGCGCCCGCCCAGCAGATAGTCGTACACACGGGCGATGCTCGGCTTCGATTGATCCACCTGTGTGGCGCTGTCGGTCATGGCACCTGTTTCTGTGCGCGGTTGTCGTCGTCGGACTCGATCCTAGAGCCACCGTGGACGTTTCGGTGTGGCGTCGGCGAGAACTGTCGTCCCCGAAGCGGTCTCCGGCACTATCCGCTGACGAATCCGACCGCACGGTTCGCCAGGTCGAGCAGCGGCTGCGGCACGATACCCAGGGCCAGTGTGGCGGCGCCGGTGACGATGACGACCATCGAGGTCACCGGCGCGGTGACCACAGCCGGCGGCGCCTCCGGCGGATCGGTGAAGAACATCTGCACGATGACACGAATGTAGAAGAACACGGCGATCGCACTGGAGATCACACCGACGATCACCAGGTACGCCGCATGCCCGGAGGCGGCCGCCGAGAACACCGCGAATTTTCCGACGAACCCACTGGTCAGCGGAATGCCCGCGAACGACAGCAGAAACAGCGCGAAAACCGTTGCCAGCCATGGCGAACGGCGCCCGAGCCCGGCCCACGCCGACAGTGCGGTGGCCTCGTCTCCCACGCGGTCGCGCACCAGCGTGACCACCGCGAACGCGCCTACCGTGCTCACGCCGTAGACGGCCAGATAGAACAGCACCGACGACACCCCGTCGGAATCGGCCGCCACCAGTGCGGTGAGGATGAAGCCGGCGTGCGCGATGGAGGAGTAGGCGAGCATGCGCTTCACATCGGTCTGAGTGACGGCGAGAATCGCGCCCAGCACCATCGTGGCCACCGCCACGGCGCCCAGGATCGGACGCCAGTCCGCACTCAGCCCCGGCACCGCGACCTGCAGGATGCGCAGCAGAGCACCCACTGCCGCGATCTTGGTCGCCGCGGCCATGAACGCGGTGACCGCGGTCGGCGCCCCCTGATACACATCGGGCACCCACGACTGGAACGGCACCGCTCCGATCTTGAACAGCAACCCCACCACCAGCATCGCCACCCCCAGCACCGCAAGGGTTTTCGAGCCGGAATCGCGTGCCACGGCGTCGGCGATCCCGGCGAGGCGAATCGTACCGGCGTAGCCGTACATCAGCGCCATCCCGTACAGGAAGAACGCCGAGGCGAACGCGCCCAGCAGGAAGTACTTCAGCGCCGCCTCCTGCGACAGCAGCCGACGCCGCCGCGCCAGCCCGCACAGCAGATACAGCGGCAGCGACAGCACTTCGAGTGCGACGAACATCGACAGCAGATCGTTGGAGGCGGGAAACAGCAGCATGCCGCCGACCGCGAACAGGGTCAGCGGAAAGACCTCGGTGGTGGTGATACCCGCTCGCGCCGCCGCGATCTCGTCCGAACCGCCCGGGACCGCCGCGGCCTGCGGGGTGAAGGCGTCGACGACGACCGCACCGGAGGCCGCCGCGGCCGCCCGGCTCCAGGTCCCCGGTCCTTCCCGGCTTTCTCGTGCCAGCCGCGGTTCGATACCGCGTTCGGTCATCAGCGCGACCGCGAGAATCGCGACCACCAGGATGGTGCCCTGCAGCATCAGCGTCACGTTGTCGACGGCGACCGCGCCGACGGCCACCGTGGCATGAGTGCCCGCGAGCGCGATCACCGCCACCAACGCCGCGACCAAACCGCCCAGCGCGAGCACCAGATGGGCCGGATAACGCCACGACCGCGGCAGGAACGCCTCGGCGAGCACCCCCGCGACGGCCACACCGAAGACGACCAGCATCGGTGACAAAGCGTGATATTCGATCGAAGGAGCCGGAACCGTCGCGGCCAGAAGCTGATTCACCGGTGGTTACCTCCGCTCGGAGTGGTCGCGGCCGGGACGGTCGCGGCATCCGGCGCGACCGTGGGCGCCGGATCGTGTTTGCCGATGGTGGTGAGCGTGCCGGCCACCGCCGGATTGATCCGGTCGAGAACCGGTTTCGGATACGCGCCGAGGACGAGCAACGCCGCCAGCAACGGCACCACGACCACCAGTTCGCGCGGCAGCAGATCCGGCAGTCGCTCGTTGCCCTTGCGGACCGGTCCGGTCATCATGCGCTGGTACATCCACAGCACGTACAGCGCCGCCAGCACCAGTGCGCCGGTGGCGAACACCGCCGCCACCGGATATCTGGTGAACGTGCCGGCCAGGACGAGGAATTCGCTGACGAACGGCGCGAGCCCGGGCAGTGAGAGCGTCGCCAGGCCCGCGACCAGGAAGGTGCCCGCCAAGACCGGCGCCACCTTCTGTACGCCGCCGAATTCCGCGATCACCCGAGTGCCGCGGCGCGACACCAGGAATCCCGCGATGAGGAACAGCGCCGCGGTCGAAATGCCGTGGTTGACCATGTACAACGTCGCGCCCGCGCCGCCCTGATTGGTCATCGCGAAGATGCCGAGGATGATGAAGCCGAAATGCGAGATCGAGGTGTAGGCGATCAGGCGCATCACATCGGTTTGCCCGATGGCCAGCAGTGCGCCGTAGAGGATGCCGATCACCGCCAGCACGCTGATCATCGGCGCGTAGGTGGTCGAGGCGGCCGGGAACAGCAGCAGGCAGTAGCGCAGCATGCCGAAGGTGCCGACCTTGTCGACCACCGCCATCATCAGTACCGCGCTCGCCGGTGTGGCCGACACAGCCGCGCCGGGCAGCCAGGTGTGCAGCGGCCACAGCGGAGCCTTGACCGCGAAGGCGAACATGAAGCCGAGGAACAGCGCGTTGAGCACGGCCGGACCGGCGCCGAGCTGCCCGGAATTCGCCGCCGCCGCGACCGCCCGGAAATCGAAGGTGCCACCCTCACCGCCGAGATGTGACCGTGCGGTGAGTACGTAGAGCCCGATCACGGCGGCCAGCATGATCAGGCCGCCGAACAGGTTGTACAGCAGGAATTTCACCGCCGCGCGCGAACGCTGCTGCCGCAGTGCCAGTTCCGCGGCCACCGATTCACCGCCGCTGGTGCGGGGCCCGAAGCCGCCGATGAGGAAATACATCGGGATCAGCATGACCTCGAAGAACACGTAGAACAGCAGGATGTCGAGCGAGACGAACGAGATCAGCACCATCGACTCGACGATCAGGGTGAGCGCGACATAGATGTGCGCGACCCGCCGCCCGCTACCCGCCTCGCGGTCGTCCTTCCATCCGGCGAGGATCAGCAGCGGCACCAGTGCGGCAGTCAACAGCAGCAGCACCAGCGCGATGCCGTCGACGCCGAGGGTGTAGCCGGCGCCGAAAGCCGGTATCCAGCGGTGTGATTCGACGAGTTGATATTGCGGGCCGCCGGGATCGAAGCGCACCGCGACGACGATCGCGACGGCCAGGGTGGCCAGCGACAACACGAGTCCGGTCGCCCGGGCCACCGTGCGCCGGCCGGCCGGAACGGCCAGTACGACGACGGCGCCGGCCAGGGGCAGTACCCAGAGTGTGGTCAGCCAGGGATACTCCGTCACAGCAACCTCACCGCCAGCAGGGCCGCGACCACCAGGGCCGCGCCGGTGAACATGGACAGGGCGTACGAGCGCACGAAACCCGTTTGCACACGCCGGATTCGCGCCGACAGGCCGCCGATCACCGCGGCCGTGGTGTTGACGATGCCGTCGATACCGCGGTTGTCGAGAAAGACGAGCGAGCGGGTCAGATGGGTGCCCGGACGCATCAACGCGGCCTCGTTGAACGCGTCGCCGTACAGATCGCGGCGAGCCGCGGCGGTCAGTGGCGTGACGTCCTGCGGGGCGGTGAGCGGCACCGGCCGCCACGCGTACTGGCGGTAGGCGACCGCGACACCGATCGCGACCACGACCAGCGCTGCCACGGTGACCGCCCACGCCGGCACGGCGCTTTCGGCATGTTCGGTGCCGACCACCGGTGCCAGCCAGTTCTGCAGTGACGACCCGAAGACGAACACCCCGCCGGAGAACACCGAGCCGATTGCCAGCACGATCATCGGGCCGGTCATCACCGCGGGGGCTTCGTGCGGATGCGGCTCCATACCGGATTTGCTTGCAGTCCAACGCTTTTCACCGAAGAACGTCAGCAACATCACCCGCGTCATATAGAAGGCGGTGATCCCGGCGCCGAGCAGCGCCGCGGCGCCGAGGGTGATGCCGTTCGCGCCGCCGTAGCCGAACGCGGCCTCGATGATCCGATCCTTGGAGAAGAACCCGGCGAACGGCGGCACTCCGATGATCGCCAGATAGCCGAGACCGAAGGTGACGAACGTGATCGGCAGATACCTTCGCAGCCCGCCGTAACGGCGCATATCCGTCTCGTCGTTCATCGCGTGCATGACCGATCCGGCGCCGAGGAACAAACCGGCCTTGAAGAAGCCGTGGGTGAGCAGATGCATGATCGCCACGGCATATCCGGCCGGGCCCAGTCCGGCGGCCAGCACCATATAGCCGATCTGGCTCATCGTCGACGCCGCCAGCGCCTTCTTGATGTCGTCCTTCGCGCAGCCGATCACGGCGCCGAACAGTAGCGTCACCGCGCCCACCACCAGCACGCCCGCGCGCGCCGCCGGCGCCGCGTCGAAGATCGCGTTCGAACGGGCGATCAGATATACACCCGCGGTCACCATCGTGGCGGCGTGGATGAGCGCCGACACCGGAGTCGGGCCTTCCATCGCGTCGCCCAGCCAGGACTGCAGCGGCACTTGCGCGGATTTACCGCACGCGCCGAGCAGCAACAGCAGGCCCAGGGCGGTCAGGGTGCCGTCGCTCGCCTGCGGGACACCGGCGAACACGTGCCCGAAATCGACCGAGCCGAAGGTGGCGAACATCAGGAACAGCGCGATCGCCAGCCCCATGTCGCCGACACGGTTGACCACGAAGGCCTTCTTCGCCGCCGCGGCCGCGGACGGCTTCTCGTGCCAGAACCCGATCAGCAGGTACGAGGCCAGGCCCACGCCCTCCCAGCCGAGATAGAGCACCAGATAGTTGTCGGCCATGACGAGGATCAGCATCGCGGCCAGGAAGAGATTGAGGTAGGCGAAGAACCGCCGCCGCGCCGGATCATGGCTCATATAGCCGACCGAGTAGATGTGGATCAGCGAGCCGACGCCGGTGATCAGCAGGACGAAACACATCGTCAGCTGATCGAGCTGCAGCGAGAATTCCGCCTGCAGTCCGGCCACCGGTATCCAGCTGAAGAAGTTGTGCGACACCGCGCGATCGGCGCCGGCGCGGCCGAGCATCTCGGCGAACGCCCACACCGCCACGCCGAACGAGGCGACCGCGGTCGCGCAGCCCAGCCAATGCCCCCAGCGGTCGCTCAGGTGTCCTGCCAGCAGCAGGATCAGCGCGCCGGCGGCGGGCAGGGCCGGCAGCAGCCAGAGCAGATTCCCGGTACCCACGTCAGTACTTCAACAGGTTGGCGTCGTCGACCGAGGTCGAGCGGCGGGTGCGGAAGATGGTCATGATGATCGCCAGGCCCACGACGACTTCCGCCGCGGCGACGACCATCGTGAAGAACGCGAACACCTGCCCGTCGAGGTTGTGGTGCTGCCGGGCGAAGGTGACGAAAGCGAGATTGACCGCGTTGAGCATCAATTCGATGCACATGAACACCACGATCGCGTTGCGCCGCACCAGCACCCCGGCCGCGCCGATGGTGAACAGCAGGGCGGACAGATACAGGTAGTTGTCCGGATTCACCGCGGAGCCTTCCTCTCGTTGTCGCCGGTCGCTCGGGCGCCGTCGCTCTCGCCACTGCCGTTCTCTTCACTGCCGTTCGAGCCACTGCCGTTGCCTTCTCGCATACCGATCACCGCGTCCTCGGTGTGGGCGCGGCGCCGGCGATGGCGCAGGATGGTGCTCACCGACAGTTCGGCGAACGAGCCGTCGGGCAGCCGGGCCGGCACGTCGACGGCGTTGTGGCGGGCATAGACACCGGGGGTGGGCAGGGGCGTGATGCGGTGGCCTTCACGCAGGCGGCGCTGCGATTGTTCGCGCTGCCCGGTGCGCGGCCCGAACCGTTCCCGGTGCGCGAGGACCATCGCGCCGATGGTGGCGGTGATCAGCAGCGCGCCGGTGAGTTCGAAGGCCCACACGTAACGCACGAAGATCAGTTCGGCCAGTGCCGCGATCGGGTCGGCGCCGAATCCGGGACCGGTGGCCGCCACCGAATCGTCGCGCACGCCCCGGGCGATCGCCCCGATCAGCAGCAGCCCGAATCCGAGACTCACCACGACGACGGCGATGCGGTGCCCGCGCAACGTCTCCCGCAGCGATTCGGCAGAGTCGACACCGACGAGCATCAGGACGAACAGAAACAGCATCATGACCGCGCCCGTGTACACCACGATCTGCACCACCCCCAGAAACAGCGCGTCCTGGGCGATGTAGAACACCGACAGGGTGATCATGGTGGCCGCGAGGCACAGCGCGGAGTGCACGGCCCTGCGGGCACACACCATGCCGAGGCCACCGGCCACCGCGACCACGGCCAGGACCCAGAACAGCACGGCCTCGCCGGTGGATGTTCGCGTAACCGCCTCGGCGGCGAGGATATCCACTCGCGGATTCACTGCGCACCTCCTTGTGCGCCGGTGGCGGCTGGTTGCCGTCCCGCCGCGTCGACGGCCGGGTCCGCGGGGTCCGGACCCACGAGATCCGAACCGCGGGAACCGGATGGCCGTGCCACGGCGTTACCGGTGGAGCCGAGGCCGGTATCGCGGTCGGTGCCGGGAGCTGCGGGAACAGCGCCGAGGTAGTAGTCCTCCTCGGTGGCGCCCGGGTAGGCGGCGTGCGGCGGGGGGATCATCCCGTCGCCCAGCGGGGCGAGCAGCCGGTCTTTCTCGTAGATCAGGTCGGCGCGATTGTCGTCGGCCAGCTCGTATTCGTTGGTCATCGTCAACGCCCGGGTGGGGCATGCTTCGATGCACAGTCCGCAGCCGATGCAACGCAGATAGTTGATCTGGTAGACGCGGCCGTAGCGCTCGCCGGGGGAGTAGCGCTCGCTGTCGGTGTTGTCGGCGCCCTCGACGTAGATCGCGTCCGCGGGGCAGGCCCACGCGCACAGTTCGCAGCCGATGCACTTCTCCAGGCCGTCGGGATGCCGGTTGAGCTGGTGGCGGCCGTGGTAGCGCGGCGCGGTCGGCACCTTCTCCTCGGGGTAGAACTCGGTGTTCTTCTTCTTGAACATCGTGACGAAGGTGACCCAGAATCCGCCGATGGGGTCCAGGAGACCGGCTTTGGTGGCCGTGGGCGCGGTCTCGGGCATCGGCGGAACCGGGAAATCCGAGAACTGTTGCGGCCCAGCGGTTTCCGGTGTGGGATTGTCACCGGCACGCCCGGCGCGCAACATCATCGCCAGCAGTCCCACCGAGATGATCACCCCGGCGGTCACGAGGCCGGTGGTCTGCACGTCGTGGCCGTTGTCCTGCACCACCTTCAGCGTCGCCACGATCATCACCCACAGCAGCGACACCGGGATGAGCAACTTCCAGCCGAGATTCATGAACTGGTCGTAGCGCAGCCGCGGCAGTGTCCCGCGCAACCAGATGAAGACGAACAGGAACGTCCAGAGCTTCAGCGTGAACCACAGCAGCGGCCACCACCCCGAATTCGCGCCGTCCCACAGGTTCAGCGGGAAGGGGGCGTGCCAGCCGCCGAAGAACAGTGTGGTGGCCAGCGCCGAGACGGTGCCCATATTGATGTATTCGGCCATCATGAACATCGCGAATTTCAGTGACGAGTATTCGGTGTGGAAACCGCCGACGAGTTCGCCCTCGGCTTCGGGGAGATCGAAGGGGGCGCGGTTGGTTTCGCCGACCATCGCCACCGCGTAGATGACGAACGACGGCAGCAACAGCCACACGTTCCAAGTACCCCACTGCCGCTCCACGATGCCGGAGGTGGACATGGTCCCGGCCAGCAGGAACACCGCCCCGAAACAGGCCGCCATCGCGATCTCGTAGGAAATCACCTGCGCGGTCGACCGCAGACCGCCGAGCAGCGGATACGTCGATCCCGACGACCACCCCGCCAGCACGATCCCGTAGACCCCGATCGAGGTCATCGCGAGGATGTAGAGCACTCCCACCGGCATATCGGTCAACTGCAGGGGTGTGCGCGTGCCGAAGATCGATACCTCCGGTCCGAGCGGGATCACCGCGAACGCCATCACCGCCGGAATCAGCGCAACGATGGGCGCCAGAATGTAGATGGGCTTGTCGACCATCGCCGGGACGATGTCCTCCTTGAGGAGCATCTTCACCCCGTCGGCGATGGATTGCAGCGAACCACGCGGCCCGACCCGGTTGGGTCCGACCCGCATCTGCATCCAGGCCACCACCTTCCGCTCGATCACCACCGCGAGCAGCGGGATGAGCAGCAGGAAGATGAAGATACCGACGGATTTGACCACGACCAGCCACCACGGGTCGTGACCGAAGGCGGACAGATCGGCCGGGGCCGAGACCAGCACGGCCGGCGACATCTCACTCATGGGGGTCCTCCCGTTGGATGCGCACGCGGTGACCGAGGGCGGTGGTGAGCCGGTCGTTGACCGTCGACTCCGCCGAATTCCACGGCAGCCAGGCGACGCGATCGGGCATCTCGGTGATCTCCAGCGGCGCCACGATGCGACCGTGCCCGGTGCTGATCCGCACCGAATCGCCGGTGGCCGCGCCGATTTCGGCGGCGGTGGCCGGCGACAGGCGCAGCACCGCGCGGCGGGCGGTGCCGGCGAGATTCGGTTCGCCGTCCTGCATGCGGCCGTTGTCGAGCAGCATGCGCCAGCCGGCGAGGAGGGCGGTGCCGGTTTCGGTATCCGGTAATGCGGCCGACGGATGCGCCGGCGCCTGCGGCCGCGGCCCGTCCCAGACACCCAGGGCGTCCAATTCCGCGCGAGCGGCCTCGACCGTGGGCAAGCCCAGTCGCACACCCATCTCGTCGGCCAGCGAATGCAGCACGCGATGATCGGCCAGCGGAGCCGCCTGCCGCCGTACCGTCGCATCGCCGAGGGCGGCGCCGAACGGCCGTGGCCGGCCCTCCCAGGTGAGGTATGTTCCCGACTTCTCCATGGCCGAGGCGACGGGGAACACCACATCGGCCCGCTCGGTGGCCTCGCTGTGCCGCAATTCCAGGCTGACCACGAACGCGGCGGCCTCGAGGGCGGCCCGGGCGGCACGGGGATCGGGCAGATCGGCGATTTCCACACCGCCGACCAGCAGCGCGCCGGGGTGACGGCCGGCGTCGAGGATTGCGGAGGTATCGCGTCCGGGTGTGGCCGGCAGTTCGTCGACCTGCCAGAGTCGCTGAACCTGTTGGCGCGCACGCGCGTTCGCGATCGGGCGGCCGCCCGGCAGCAGACCGGGCAGCGCACCCGCTTCGAGCGCGCCGCGTTCCCCGGCGCGGCGCGGCACCCATGCGACCGTGGCGCCGGTGGTCTCGGCCAGTGCCGCCACCGCCGACAGCGCGCCGGGAAGCGTCGCCAGTCGTTCGCCGGCCAGGATCACCGCGCCGCGGCGGCGGAGCGCGCGGGCGAGTTCGTCGAGGCCCGGCGGATCGGGCGGGCATTCGTATCCCGCGCCCGCGACCGCCAGCGCCTGCAGCAGGCGCGCCTCGTCACCGGGCACGGTCGGGATCAACCGGCCCGACATCCGGCGCAGACCCCGGCTCGCGTAGGCGGCCAGCGAATAGATCGCGGTCGCGGATGTGCGGGCGGCCTTGCGCAGCCGCAGATGCAGGATCGGGCATTCCTCTTCGGGTTCGAGACCGGCGAGCAGGGCGACCGGCGCCGAATCCAGCGCCCCGTAGTCCACCCGCACCCCCCGTCCGGCGATCGCCGCGGCCAGGAATTCGGCCTCCTCGGCGGAATGAGCACGAGTGCGGAAATCGATGTCGTTGGTGCCCAGTGCGATGCGCGCGAATTTGGCATACGCGTAGGCGTCCTCGACGGTGGCCCGGCCACCCACCAGCACTCCGGCGTTCCCGCGGGCGGCGGCCAGTCCCGCACCCGCTCGCGCGAGCGCCTCCGACCAGGAGGCCGGAACGAGGCCGCCACTGTCGTCGCGGACCAGGGGGGTGGTGATCCGATCGGGTTCGGTCGCGTAGGTGAAGGCCCAGCGGCCCTTGTCGCAATTCCATTCCTCGTTGACCTGCGGATCGTCACCGGCCAAGCGGCGCAGCACTTTTCCGCGGCGGTGGTCGGTGCGCTGGGCGCACCCGGCGGCGCAGTGCTCGCACACCGCCGGGCTCGATACCAGGTCGAAGGGACGGGCGCGGAAGCGGTAGGTGGTGCCGGTGAGGGCGCCGACCGGGCAGATCTGCACGGTGTTGCCGGAGAAGTAGGAATCCATCGGCTCGCCGGCGGCGATCCCGACCTGCTGCAGTGCGCCGCGGTCCATCAGTTCTATGAACGCATCACCGGCGATCTGCTGCGAGAACCGGGTGCAGCGGGCGCACAGCACGCACCGCTCCCGATCCAGCAGCACCGCGGGCGAGAGCGGAATCGGTTTGGGATAGGTCCGTTTCACGCCTTCGAAGCGCGATTCGGGCCGGCCGCTGGACATCGCCTGGTTCTGCAGCGGGCATTCCCCGCCCTTGTCGCAGACCGGGCAGTCCAGTGGATGGTTGATCAGCAGCAGTTCCATGACACCGGCCTGCGCCTTCTGCGCGGCCGGCGAACTGATTTGGGTATGGGCGATCATCCCATCGGTGACGGCCATGGTGCACGAGGCGACGGGCTTGCGCTGTCCCTCCACTTCGACCAGGCATTGCCGGCACGCCCCGACCGGATCGAGCAGCGGATGGTCGCAGAACCGGGGGATCTGGATTCCGACGAGTTCGGCCGCCCGGATAAGCAACGTTCCGGTGGGCACGGCGATCGTCGTGCCGTCGATGGTGACCGTCACCATGTCCTGGGGGATGACGCCACTACTGTTGTGGCTGACTGTCACGGTCATCGCACTCCTTCGGCAGGCGTCGCTGCGGTGGTGGCATTCGCCGCCGTGGCGGCGGCCCAGGCGGTCGAGCGAGCGGGATCGAACGGACACCGGCCCAGCCGGATGTGTTCGGTGTATTCGTCGCGGAAGTGTCCGAGAGAGGACACGATCGGGCTCGCCGCACCGTCGCCGAGCGCGCAGAACGATTTGCCGTTGATGTTGTCGGCGATATCGAGCAGGGTGTCCAGATCGGCGTCGGTACCGCCGCCGGACTCCAGTCGTTGCAGCAACTGCACCAACCAGTAGGTGCCCTCCCGGCAGGGGGTGCATTTTCCGCAGGATTCGTGAGCGTAGAACTCCGTCCAGCGCAGAACCGCGCGGACCACGCAGGTGGTGTCGTCGAAGATCTGTAATGCCTTGGTGCCCAGCATGGATCCGGCCGCGCCCACATGTTCGTAGTCCAGTGGCACATCGAGGTGTTCGGCGGTGAACAAGGGCGTGGAGGAGCCGCCGGGAGTCCAGAACTTCAGGGTGTGCCCGGCGCGCACACCGCCGGCGTGGCCGAGAAGTTCGCGCAGCGTCACACCCAGCGGCGCCTCGTACTGCCCCGGCCGGGTGACGTGCCCGGACAGTGAGTACAGAGTGAAGCCGGGCGATTTCTCCGACCCCATCGAACGGAACCATTCGACGCCGTTGTGCAGGATGGCGGGCACACTCGCGATCGACTCCACATTGTTGACCACGGTCGGGCAGGCGTACAGCCCGGCGACAGCGGGGAAGGGCGGCCGCAGGCGAGGCTGGCCGCGGCGGCCCTCGAGCGAATCCAGCAGGGCGGTTTCCTCACCGCAGATGTAGGCGCCGGCCCCGGCGTGCACGATCAGGTCGAGGTCGAAACCCGAACCGAGGATGTCGCGGCCCAGATAGCCTGCGGCATAGGCCTCTTCGACGGCGGTCTGCAGCCGGCGCAGCACCGGCACGACTTCGCCGCGCAGATAGATGAACGCATGGGCGGCGCGGATGGCATAGGCGGCGATGATGGCGCCCTCGACCAGCACGTGCGGGGTCGCCATCATCAACGGAATGTCCTTGCAGGTGCCGGGTTCGGATTCGTCGGCGTTGACCACCAGGTAGTGCGGCTTACCGGCCGCCGGCGATCCCTCGGGATCCTGCGGGATGAAACCCCACTTCATGCCGGTGGGAAATCCGGCGCCGCCGCGGCCGCGCAGCCCGGCGTCTTTCACCGTGGCGATGACCTCGTCGGGATGCATGCCCAGTGCCCGGGACAGGGCACGATAGCCGTCGTGGGCCCGGTAGGTGTCGAGGGTCCACGACTGCGGCTGATCCCAGTAGCGGGTGAGTACGGGCGCGAGCGTCATCATCGTTGCCCCTGTTCACTATCCGAATCATGATGCGGCGCAGCAGGTGTCGACTGCTCGGTCACCGCACGCAGACCAGCGAGCGTGGCTTCTCCGGGGGTGCCGTCGTTGGCGTCGGGCCGCCGATCCGGGAATCCGGCAAGGATGCGGGCTGTTTCGCGGAAGGTGCACAACGGTGCGCTGCTGCGGGTGCCGGTGACCTCGCGGCCGGCTCGCAGCGCATCGGCGAGCGCGCGGGCCGATTCTGGGGTCTGGTTGTCGAAGAATTCCCAGTTCACCATGACGACCGGTGCGTAATCGCAGGCGGCGTTGCACTCCAGGTGTTCCAGCGTGATGGACCCGTCGGCGGTCGTTTCCCCGGGGGTGATCTCTAGGTGGCGGGTGAGCGCGGCCAGGATCTCGTCGCCGCCCATGACCGCGCACAGCGTATTGGTGCAGACTCCGACGTGATAGTCGCCGGTCGGTGTGCGGCGATACATCGAGTAGAAGGTGGCGACCGCGGTGACTTCGGCGTCGGTGAGCCCGAGTTGTTCGGCGCAGAACCCGATCCCGGTGCCGCTGACGTATCCTTCGACGCTCTGCACCAGATGCAGCAGTGGCAGCAGCGCCGAACGCGAGTGCGGATAGCGGTCGATGATCTCGCGTGCCTCCGCCCGCAGATTCTTCTGCACCTGCGGCGGGTAGGGGACGGGCCGCTGCGACAACCGCAGCAGGATCGGGTCGCGACCGGTCGTGGTCGCGGGAATCGGTTCGGCTGTCATCGGTCGACACCACCCATCACCGGGTCGATGCTGGCCACGGAGGCGATCACGTCGGCGACCATGCCGCCTTCGCACATCGCCGCCACGGCCTGCAGATTCGTGAACGAGGGATCGCGGAAATGCACACGGTAGGGCCGGGTTCCGCCGTCGGAGACCATGTGGACGCCGAGTTCGCCGCGCGGGGACTCCACCGATGCGTACACCTGGCCGGGCGGCACCCGCATCCCTTCGGTGACCAGCTTGAAGTGGTGGATCAGCGCCTCCATCGAGGTGCCCATGATGGTGCCGATATATTCGGCGGAATTGCCGAGTCCGTCGGGGCCGAGTGTCAGGTCGGCCGGCCACGCGATCTTCTTGTCCGACACCATGACCGGGCCCGGACGGAGTTTGTCGAGGCACTGCTCGACGATCTTCAGCGACTCCTTCATCTCCTTGATGCGGATCAGGTAGCGGCCGTAGCAGTCGCATCCGGTGTCGGTCATGACGTCGAACTCGTAGCCCTCGTAGCCGCAGTACGGCTGCGACTTGCGCAGATCGTGCGGCAGCCCGGTCGAGCGCAGGACCGGGCCCGTCACTCCCAATGCCATACACGAGGCCAGGTCGAGATAGCCGATGCCGCGGGTGCGGGCCTTGAAGATCGGGTTCTCGTTGAGCAGCAACTCCATATCGCGCAGCCGTTTCGGCATGAGCGCCAGTAGATCTCGGATCTTGCCCACCGCGTCGGGCGGCAGATCCTGCGCCAGTCCGCCCGGACGGACGTAGGCGTGGTTCATTCGCAGTCCGGTGACCGTTTCGAAGATGTCGAGGATCAGCTCGCGCTCGCGGAATCCGAACAGCATCGGTGTCAGCGCGCCGAGTTCCATACCTCCGGTGGCCAGCGCCACCAGATGCGAGGAGATGCGGTTGAGTTCCATGAGCATGACGCGAACGATGTTCACTCGAGCGGGAATATCGTCGGTGATGCCGAGCAGCTTTTCCACCGCCAGGCAGTAGGCCGTCTCGTTGAACAGCGGGGACAGGTAGTCCATCCGGGTCACGAACGTGACGCCCTGCACCCAGTTGCGGAATTCGAGATTCTTCTCGATGCCGGTGTGCAGGTAGCCGATTCCGCAGCGCGCCTCGGTGACCGTTTCGCCCTCGATCTCGAGGATCAGCCGTAGCACGCCGTGCGTGGACGGATGCTGCGGTCCCATATTGACGACGATGCGCTCCTCAGCGGCGCCGTCGAGGGCCTCGCGCACATCGTCCCAGTCCTGTCCGACGACCGTGACCGCCGGGCTATCGGCGACCGGATCCGTTGCGGCGCCGGTGATTTCGGTGGGGTTCATCAGCTGTAGGTCCTCCGCTGGTCCGGCGGCGGAATACGCGCGCCCTTGTATTCGACCGGGATCCCGCCGAGCGGGTAGTCCTTGCGTTGCGGATGTCCACGCCAGTCGTCGGGCATCATGATCCGCGTCAGCGACGGGTGACCGTCGAAGACGATGCCGAAGAAGTCGTAG
Source organism: Nocardia nova (assembly GCF_002933465.1). Taxonomy (GTDB): domain Bacteria; phylum Actinomycetota; class Actinomycetes; order Mycobacteriales; family Mycobacteriaceae; genus Nocardia; species Nocardia nova_B. The sequence continues at coordinate 101,916 of NZ_PSZE01000005.1, read as the reverse complement.
GTTTCGCGCTCGTGCCAGTCGGTGGTCGGATACACCGCGAACAGCGAGGGCATATGCGGATCCGAATCCGGCACCGACACCTCGACCCGCACCCGGCGATTGTGCGTGATCGACAGCAGGTGGTAGGCGGCGTGCAGTTCGCGACCCGTGTCGTCCGGATAGTGCACGCCGTTCACGCCGAGGCACAGTTCGAAGCGCAACGCCGGGTCGTCGCGCAGCGCGTGCGCCACCTCGACCACCCGTTCCCGCCGCACGTGCAGGGTCAGTTCCCCGGCGAAGACCACGATCTTCTCGATCGCGGCGCGGAATGCGTCGTCTCCCACCGACTGCGCCAGGGCGGCGACCACCTCGTCGAAATAGGAACCGTAGGGCGCGGGGGTACTCCCGGGCAGCGCGACGGTCCGGACCAGCCGCCCGTACCCGGAGGTGTCACCGGTGCCCCTGACGCCGAACATGCCGCGGCGCACGCCGATGACCTCGTCGTCGGGCCGGTCGGGGGAGGGGCCGCGCGACTCGGGTTCGATCGCCGGTTCGCCGGCCGGGCCGGAACCGCCCGAGCCGGAGGAGGATTCGATATCCGCGGGGCTGTCGGGCGGATCGCCGGCGCTGCGCGGTGCGTCCAGGCTCATCGCAGCAACCCCTCCATCCGGATCGTGGGGGTGGAGGCGAGCGCGGCGGCCTCGGCCGCGCGCACCGCCTCGGCGCGGTCGACACCCAGCGGCATCTGCTGGATCTTCTCGTGCAGTTTCAAGATGGCGTGCAGCAACATCTCCGGGCGCGGCGGACAGCCGGGCAGGTAGATGTCCACGGGCACAACATGATCGACACCCTGCACGATGGCGTAGTTGTTGAACATGCCGCCGGAGGAGGCGCACACCCCCATCGCCAGCACCCATTTGGGTTCGGTCATCTGGTCGTAGACCTGCCGCAGCACCGGCGCCATCTTCTGGCTGACCCGGCCGGCGACGATCATCAGGTCCGCCTGCCGGGGGGAGGCGCGGAAGACCTCCATCCCGAAGCGGGCGCTGTCGAAGCGCCCGGCTCCCGTGGCCATCATCTCGATCGCGCAGCAGGCCAGCCCGAACGTCGCGGGCCACAGCGAGCCCTTACGCAGGTATCCGGCGAACTGTTCGACCGTGCTCAGCAGGAAGCCGCTGGGCAATTTCTCCTCGAGCCCCATCTCGGATCAACTCTCACTTCCGTGTGCGAATCCTCGGTCCCGGCGGACGCCGGGACGACGGGTTGGGTATGCGGTGCCGACGGGCCGATCGGCCCGCCCGCGTTCAGTCCCAGCTCAAGCCGCCGCGCCTCCACTCGTAGGCGTAGGCAACCGAGACGTTGACAATGAACAGCGCCATGGCCGCCAACCCGAAGACGCCGAGGGCATCGAAGTGCACCGCCCACGGATAGAGGAATACGATCTCGATGTCGAAGATGATGAACAGCATCGCGGTGAGGTAGTACTTCACCGGAAAGCGTTGTCCCGCAGCATTTCCCGGCCCGCCGGCGATGGCGTGCGGGGTGGGTTCGATACCGCATTCGTAGGCTTCGAGTTTGGCTCGGTTGTAGCGTTTCGGGCCGATCACGGCCGCCAGCAACACCGATCCCAGCGCGAACGCCGCAGCGATCGCACCGAGCACAAGAGTCGGCACCTGGGTATTCACAACGGCACAACCCCTCTCCCTCGCCGGCAACTGCCGAGGCGGGGCTGACATCGTCGTCTGCCGGGCCAGTCTCACCCCGAAGCGCAGCTCGAGCGCGAGCGCGGGACGACAGGCAGGCGGGGCGCCATTCATATCAACAGCCACGCTCGTGTGAGCTACAGCACAGCCTACAACCGCTCTTTCTGAATGCTGACGGTTCCGCCCCGGTGTTTGATCGAATTCGGAACTGTCACTTATGACCGAAACGGCGCAATGGCCTCCCCGTGGCCGGGCGCGCCGCGACCCTCGACAGGCACCAGAAGGGTCGGCCCACGAAGTTATCGGCCGACCGGGAAAACGCTGATCAGGCGGCGGGGCGAGCGTTGAGAGCCGTGGTGACCGCCGAGGTGAGCTGGAACGGGTCCAGCGGATGCGCGACCGCCGCCTCGGCCCGGGACCAGGCGGCGAGCCAGGCATCGTCGGCCCTGCCGGTCAGCACCACGATGGGCGGGCAGTCGGCGATTTCGTCCTTGAGCTGTTTGGCCAGCCCCATTCCGCCGGTGGGGGCGGCCTCACCGTCGAGAATGGCCAGGTCGATCCCGCCGGCGTCGAACTGCTCGATCACCACCGGTGCGGTGGCGGTCTCGCGGTAGTCGAACGGCGGCAGGTCGGGATGCGGGTGCTTACCCAGCGCCAGCATCACCTGGCGACGGGTGTCGGCATCGCTGCTGTAGACGAGAACCCGCAGCGCGGGACGGTTCGCATCGGCCACACTTGGGATGCTACGTCCATCAGGTCGGCCGCGGTGGCAGCTCGAGCGGCAACGGCCCCGCGCCGGGCGTGGCGCTCGCCGCCCGGATTCATCGCGAGGTTGATCGTGCCGATCGGAATCGTTGCTGGTCACCGCGCAGAAAACGCGCGATCCTTATAAGCGGCGGCAGTTCGGCGGCAGAACTGTCCCGGCAGGGCGTAACAATGACAGGCTCGACAGGGCGGTGGACGATGCGAATTTCGGAGGTTTTGCGCAACAAGGGGGCCGGTGTGGTGACGATCGCGCCGGAGGCGACGGTCGACAGATTGCTGGCGGTGCTGGCCGAACACAATGTCGGCGCGGTGGTGGTGTGCGGTGGCGGCGGCGCACTGGACGGGATCGTCTCGGAGCGGGATGTGGTCCGCTGCCTGCACAGACAGGGTGCGCAGCTGTTGACCCGGCCGGTGTCCGACATCATGACCGCGATCGTGCACACCTGCTCGCCCGAGGATCGGGTGGAGAGTTTGCGCGCGACGATGACCGAACATCGGATCCGGCATCTGCCGGTCGTCGATCACGGACGAATGGTCGGGATCGTCAGTATCGGAGATGTGGTCAAGAGCGCGATCTCGGAGTTGCAGGACGAGCGCGAACACCTCGAGCAGTACCTGCACGGTTGAGCATCCCGCAGGTGGTGGCAGCCGATCAGCCTTCCGCCGGGTGACTGACGTGCGGCCCGGTTTCCGGCACTCCGGCCGCGGCCACCGGCGGGGGCCTCGTTGGTCAGTCCAGGGAGCAGCACACCGTGCGGCAGTTCGGCCAGCACGCCGTCCTTGGCGCCGAAATGGTGATAGATCGTGCCGTTGCTGACCCCGGAAGCCGCGGTGAGGTCCGCGATGGAAACCGCCGTGTACCCGCCGGTCCGGCCCTCGCCACAGCAGCGCGCCGGTGCCCGCCGAATCCGCCGTTGCCACACAGTGATTGGAAATTGACTGGTTCGTAACCCCGAAAGATGATAGGCGCGTGGCATTTTCGGAGCAGAATCCCCTCGGGCGGTTCGTTCGGAACCACGAGATCGCCGATGCCGGCATCGGGTGTATCGGGTGGGGTTCGAGACGTGCGCTGTCCCTCGGAGCTCACCGCCCGGCGTCTGCGTTGTGGAGCGTTCCGAACGGCCGCCGACCACATGGCATATTCCGGCGGTGATCCGGCCGATTCGATCGGTGACCGATCGCGTATTAGGGTGCCTTGCACGCGCGCCCGTTCGCTGGTCGGCGGCGCCGAACACGCCGCTCGATCCGAAGGACATCCATGCGCCGCATCGCATTCGCCGCATCCCTGCTCGCTGTCGCCTGCACCGTCGGAGCGTGCGGCGGCTCCTCCGACGACCAGGCGAGCGGCACGACCACGACATCCGCTGCGGCGCAATCGAGTTCGGTCGCGGCGGCCGGCCATGACTGCGGCGCGCAGCCCTGGCCGCGCCCGCTACCCGACTTCCGCGGAAAGCCACTGGGACAGACCGTGGTCGGTGCGGCGCTGTGCTTCGACGTCACCGGTGTCACCACTGCGGACGGACGCGATGTGATGCACGATCCGAGCGCCGCGACGACTCCCTGGACGGTCACCGCCCAGCAGCCGGAGGCGGGGACGCCGGTCGCCGCGGACACCCCGGTCACGCTGACGGTCGACGTCCCGCATTGATCACCGTTCGCCGGCGGCTCACTATTTGCCGGCGGCGCGAGCCAGGTGCTCGGGATAGCGGGCCCCGGCGAAGGCATCGGCCGGGGCGACGGCCTCGATCCGCGCCAGATCCTCGGCGCTGAGCTCGATCTCGGTGGCCGCCACATTCTGCTCGAGATAGCTGCGGCGCTTGGTGCCCGGAATCGGGACCACGTCGTCACCACGGGCCTGGACCCACGCCAGCGCCAATTGCCCTGCGGTCACGCCCTTTTCCGCCGCCATTGCGCGCAGCTCGGCGACGACGGCCAGGTTCCGGTCGATGTTGTCGTCGGCGAAGCGGGGCAGCGCGCGGCGCATATCGTCGTCGGGCAAATCGGCGGTGGAGGTGATCGAGCCGGTGAGGAAGCCGCGGCCGAGCGGGGAGAACGGCACGATCCCGATGCCGAGTTCACGGCAGGTGGGCAGGACCTCCTCTTCGATACCGCGCGTCCACAGCGACCATTCGCTCTGCAGTGCGGTCACCGGATGGACGGCCTGCGCGCGACGGATGGCCTGGGCGGAGGCCTCGGAGATGCCGAGGTAGCGGACCTTACCCGCGGTGACCAGTTCCGACAGCGCGCCCCAGGTCTCCTCGACCGGCACATTCGGGTCGACGCGGTGCTGGTAGTACAGGTCGATATGGTCGACGCCGAGGCGTTTCAGCGATTCGTCGCAGGACTGCGCGACATAGGCGGCGTCGCCCCGGGCGCCCATGCTGCCGCCCTCGCCCCACACGATGCCGAATTTGGTCGCGAGTACCACCTGGTCGCGCCGACCGGCGATGGCCTTGCCCACCAGCTCTTCGTTGGCGCCGCCGCCGTAGACGTTCGCGGTGTCGAGCAGGGTCACCCCGAGGTCGAGGGCGCGATGGATGGTGGCGATCGACTCCTCGTCGTTGTCGCGCACACCGTAGGCCTGGCTCATGCCCATGCAGCCGAGTCCCTGCGCGCCGACGGTCGATTCGCCGAGTTTCCTGGTCGCGATCATGCGAGCGGTCCTCCTGAGGTGCCATCGGATTGGATGGTGAGTCCCTGCGAACTCATGGGGCCGACGCTACGACTTGGAGTGCGCTCCACGTCAAGCCGTTACGGGGAGCCGTCGTCGTCGAGCCGTGCGACCAGCGCGGCCAGTGCGTCGCCGAGCGTGCGGCGCTGTTGCGGATCGATATCGTCAAGGGCCGCGGCAAAGCGCTGGATCCGGGCCGAGGTGAGCCCGTTGACCAGCGATTTGGCCTGTTCGGTGACGGTCAGCAACTGAGCTCTGCCGTCGGCCGGGTCGGCGGTGCGTTCGAGATATCCGCACTTCTCCAGGCCCGACACGATACGCGACATCGTGGGGGCGGTGACGTGTTCGGCGGCGGCCAGATCGCCCAGCCGCATCGGGCTGCTGCGCACCAGGGTGCCCAGTGCCGCCGCCGAGCCAGGACTCAGTGAGCCCAGGTCACCGGAGCGCCGCAGCAGCCGGGTGATCCTGCCGAGCGCGAAATACAGATCCGCCGCCTCGGCAAGTTCCTCCGCGCTGCGTGCGCGCTCCTGCTGGATCATGGGCGTTGTCGCTCCTCCGCGTGTGCTGGGACCGTCGGCGATGTCCGATTCAGTAAGTATGCGCTCCCACGCGATCCCGACGCGTTCGGCCTACTCATCGGCGGCGCCGAGCGTTTCCCCGGCCGGCCTGGCCTCGTTCGGTGGGGCGGTTGCGAACCGTGCCCGCGCGCCCGTGCTGGTGGCCGGATCGACGGCGGACATCCTGGGCCCGGCGTCCCAGCCTTGGAGAGTCGAAAATGCTTCGGGCACACGGTATCTTGGACTTGACAATGGGTTAACGGACTCAGGACGGCGATGAACACACCGGCAAACGAACCCCGCGCGCAACGCAGCGCTTCGACCACTCGAACCCCGGAGTGGGACGTCCGCGCTCGAGCTGAGCTCGGGATGTAACGGCGATTGCCGTTTCACTGCCTGGAGCCGTGGTCGTCGTCGCTTGCCATGATGACACGACGCGGGTGACTACGCCTTGAATGCCGCGATCGTGGAGGGGGATTCGTTCCATCGCTACGATCGCGGCCAAATGCAGGTGGCGATGGCGGCGGCCGAAGCCGATCTGAACCTGCATTTCTCGCATTTCGGCCCGGAGCCAATCTGCTCACCGAACTGGAAAGCCTGTTCCGCGATTACGGCCAGTCCGGCGGTGGCCTGGTGCGCAAGCTTTCGTGAGGTCGCTCGTCGTGGTCGGGGCGGCGACGATCACCAAGGTGCTGGTGCCCGGATCGACGCGCACGGAGGTGGAGGGCGGCGATCCGGACGCCGAACGGTGACCGCTACTTCATGGTGACGGAGATCGTCGCCTGATCTATCTGCACGTTCGACTCGATCGGATTGCCTTCCGCGTGCACGGTGATGCGAGCCTTGTCGATCCCCTCGTTCTGCAGGGCCGTGGCGACGTTGTTGCCCCGCGCCTCGGCCAGCGAGTCGGCCGCCCCGGAATTCGAATCCACGGCGTAGGTTTCGATCTTGACCGCGGTGTCGTTGCCCTTGAGCGGAAGCGCCACCGCTTTGATCGTGGCGACATCGGTCGGGCTCAGATCGGAGCTGCCCTTGTCGAAGCTGATCGGCGCCGCGGACAGGACGCTGTTGATCGCGTTCTGCACCGCCTGCTGCGCGGAGTTGAGGGCCGAGCCGACCACCGACGAGGCCGTCGTGGCGAGACTGCTTCGCATATCGGTGTGCTCGCCGTGCGACGTGGTCGTGGTGACCGCGGCCGGACTGCTGTTGTTGTCCGAGGAGCACGCGGCGATCGGAATCAGTGCGGCCGCACCGGTCGCCAGCACCGCTGCCGCTGTGACGATTTTCATGCTGCTTCTCCTGATCTCCGTGCGGTCGCGCCGCAACGCGACCGCCCACGCGTTCTCGTAGCGGAGGACGGCGGCGGAATGGCCGGGCTCCAAACCCTCCGATACGAACCTTTTGAGACGTACATCCACCGCAACCCAGGTCTGGGCGGGTCGGCGACAGCGCGAACGCGGCCGGCGAGACGACCTGACACCTATGAACGACCTGACACCTATGATTCGGTGCCGCCGGTCGCGCGGATACCACGGCCGCGCCCGTTACTCCGAAGAGGGATGGCGCTGCACCCAGCCGAGGTCGGCGTGCCAGGTGTAGGCGGCCACGAGGGCGGAGGCGATGACGGCGGTGTAGAGCATGTCGGCGCCCTCGACGACCAGCGAGACCAGACCGCCGATCAAGGCGCCAGCGGCGAACGACAGCCATTGCACCGCGTAGCCCAGCCATTCACGATGGGTGCCGCCGGCCATATGCCGCTCCACGCCTTGAGCGAATTTCACCAGGGTTCCGGTGACGTAGGAGACCGGGATCGACACCTCGCCGTTCTTGACGAACGAGGTGTTCAGCGAACCCATCCCGAAGGAAACGAGCAGAATCGGCACCAGGCCGAGATCGGAGTCGTGCCGGTAGAGAATCGTGTCGAGGACGGCGGCCAGGGTGAGGGCGGCGGTGGCGAGCATGGTCGCGCCGTGCGGATGGTTGCGCCACCAGTGTCGGCGGCAGATCGAGGCCACCAGGACGCCGGCGAGGAAGAACACGATCAGGGCGAAGGCGCCGGCCGCGAGGGTGTAGTCGCCGAGAAATCCGCCGATGACGGCGCGTTCGGTATTGCCGGTCATGAAGGTGACGAAGTAGCCCTCGGAGTGGGTGTAGGCGGCGGCGCCCACGAATCCGGCCAGGATCAGCAGTGCCGAGGCCAGCCGGGTCTCCAGCGTCCAGAACGGCTCGGGGGAGTCTTCGGATTTCGGAGTCACGGCAACAGACTAGCAATACATGCACAAACACGCATGAATTGCCCTTGTGGTGTGCGAGGCGTCACGACTCTGTGGGTTGTCGGTGGAGAGCCGTAGGGTGAGCGCGCGGATCGGCGGGTGTGCGGACGTGGGAGGTGCGGTGAAGGCCACATGGGGCCAGGTGTTCGCGTGGCGATTGCGGAGGGGATTCGTCGAGGCGCGTGACGCCGGGGATGCGGTCGCGGTGGCGCGGCGACTGGCCGGGGTGTAGGCGCAGGTGACGTCCGTGGCCGAGACCGCGGTGGCCGTGCGGTGCGGGGGAGCGCCGGGAGAGCTCGTACGCGCGCTCGACGCCGGTGAGCTGCTGAAGGCGTGGGCGATGCGCGGCACGCTGCACGCGATGACACCCGACACGGCGGCCGCCGCGTCGGCCCTGATCGCCTCGGTGCGCATGGGAGAAGCCTGCGTGGCAACGCAATTTCGGCGCCGATCCCGGCGATGTGAAGGCGCTGACCGACGCGGTCGCCTACGGTCCGGGCACACCGGAGGCGTTCAACGCCTGGCTCATCCGCGGCGTGTTGCGCAAAAGCACTGTCCGCCAATGGTTCTCCGATCTGGGACCCGAACTCACCGAAGTCGACGTCGAGGGCCGCCGCACCGGGATCCGCACCGAGGACGCCGCCGATCTAGCCGCCACGACTCCCACCGACAGCGTTCGCCTGCTCGGCCCCTTCGACCAATACGCGCTCAGCCCCGGCACCACGGATCCGGTCCTCCTACCTCCGGCCCATCGCACGAAGGTCAGCCGGACCGCCGGCTGGATCTCGCCCCTGGTCCTCGTCGGGGGCCGGATCGCCGGAACGTGGGAAACCGTCGACAACACCCTCCGGGTGAGCATGTTCGACGACGAAGATGTCGATTCGGAGCTGCTCCGAGCCGAGGCCGTCCACCCCGCCCGTGCCACCGGCCGCGACCAGCTGAACCTGGACTGAACCCGCCGAGAGCTGCTCGCCACTTTCCGGTCGGTCACCCGCGGCTGCGGTGGGAACGACTCAGATTGCGACGTCTCCCGTGGATCCGACAGCGCTGCCGAGCGCCGCCCGGGTGGCCGCGCGGCCCAGGTCCAGGGCGCGCAACAGAACCGCGGAATCGCGGGCGACCCGGCCGATCGTGGGCGCGCCCAGGGGTGGGCGGATCTGCAGAATCGACGGGTCGGCCGTCATGCGGTGCTCCTCGGCGGCGAACTGCGTGGCGCGGGCGAGCCAGCTCTCGGCCACTTTCGGGCCCGAAACACCGAGCACTCGCGCGACCACGCGCCGTTCGAAATCCGAGGGGACGCTGGGCTTTTCATCGGACCGCCGGGTACGCAACACAACGATGTGGGTGGCGCCCTGGGCGCGGGCGGTGGTGATGGGCACCGATTCGGACAGTCCGGCATCGACGTAGCGACTGCCGCCCACCGCCACCGGGCGTCCGGCCAGAACCGGCATACAGGTGCTGGCGCGTAGCGCGCGCTGCAGGGTGGGGATATCGCTGATGTGGGGGCGCAGATCCACGGCGCTGCCGTCGGCGATATCGGTGCCGATCGGGTGGAAGGTGACCGGATTGCCGAGGATCGCCGCGAAGTCCATCGGGACGACACGCTCGTACACGGTGTGCACCAGATATCTGGTGTCCACGACCAGACCGCCGCGCAGCGCCCGAGCCGGGGAGATCACCCGCCGCACCACATCTGAATGCCAGGCGCGCCGCGCCCGCGCCGCTCGCCCGCACAACAGCCACGCCCCGTTCAGCGCGCCGGCCGAGGCGCCGTAGACCGCGTCGAAACACCGCAGCACCCCGAGTTCTTCCAGGCCGGTCACCATGCCGTGCGAATAGACCCCGCGTGCCGAGCCACCCTCGATGACCAGGGCCAGCCGCGCCCCGTCGCGATGTTCACCACCAGTGCCGCCGCGGCGTAAGCGTTGCGCGATCAGCTCCACCGGACCCGTCGGCTGCGTACTGTCCGGCATCGCACCACACCTTCCGATCACTGCGTTCAGCTTTGTCTATCACGCCGCGGCGGATGCGTCGCCCGAGGCTCGGACGGTCGGGATGCACCCGGGTAGGCTGCGCGGATGCGGATCGAATCGTCACGGCGCCTCATCGATACCGTGGCCTGGGTGCTGATCGAGGACGGCCGGATCCTGTGCGCCCGCCCGGACGGCAAGGACGAGTTCTACATTCCCGGGGGCAAGCGCGAGGGCGAGGAGACCGATCGGCAGACACTGATCCGGGAGATCTCCGAGGAGCTCACCGTGGTGCTGATTCCGGAGTCGGTTGCCCACGTCGGCACCTACGAAGCCGAATTGCCCGGCGCCACCGAGGTTTCGGTGCGAATGAGCTGTTACACCGCGGACTACGCCGGCACCATCGAGCCGAGCAGCGAAATCGCCGAAATCGCCTGGTTCACCTACGCCGACCGGGCCGCGGTGCCGCCTGTCGACCAGGTGCTGTTCGATGATCTGGTGGCGCGCGGACTGCTACCGGCGCAATGATTCCTGGGGCTCGGTCTTCCGTGGCTCCGACTTCCGTGGCTCCGACTTCCGTGGCCCGGCAATTCAGTCGGGGAGCAGCGGCACCGACAAGCCTTCACCGCGCCCGAGCAGTGCCGCCCGGGTAACGGTTCCGGCGCCGAAGCGGTCGCGCACCGCATCCAGTGCCGCGTCGAGTGTGGTGTCCGGGCCGGCATCCAACGGCAGCATCAGCTGCCGTGGATCCGTATTCTGCAGGTTCGTCAGGGCGAGCCCGATGAGCGTGATACCGCGTTCCTCGATCAGTGGGCGCGCGGCCGCGAGCAGGGTGCGGGCGGCCCGCAGGATCGTCGCCCCGTCGTCGGTGGCGGTCGGCAGGGTGTGCGAACGGGTCGCGCGGCCGAAATCGGCGAAGCGTAAGCGCAGCACGACGGTTCGGCAGATCCGTCGCGCCGTCCGCAAGCGGTGCCCGAGCCGATCCGCCAGGCCGTGCAGATAGGCCTCGATCTCGGCATCGGTGCGCGGCCGGTTTCCCAGCGCGCGCTGCGCACCGATCGATCGGCGCCGGCGACCGGTGTCGACCCGGCGCGGATCCCGCGCCCAGGCGAGGGCGTGCAGATGGCGTCCGGCGGCGCGACCGAGCAGACCGCACAACTCCATCGGGTCGGTATCGGCCAGTTGCCCGATCCGGGTGATGCCGTGTTCGTGCAATGTCCGCGCGGTCACCTCGCCCACGCCCCAGAGCCGTTCGACCGGCAGCGGATGCAGGAACTCGAGTTCGGCCTCGGGCCGCACCAGCAGCAGGCCGTCGGGTTTGCAGACCGCACTGGCCACCTTGGCGAGGAATTTGCTCCGCGCCACGCCGACCGAGATGGGCAGTCCGACCTCGGCCCGCACCCGCGCCCGCAATCCGGCCGCGATATCGATCGGGGCACCCGAAGTGCGATGCAGCCCACCGACATCGAGAAAGGCCTCGTCGATGGAGATGCCCTCGACCTCCGGAGTGGTGGCATGGAAGATCTCGAACACGGCCCGGCTCGCCTGCGCGTAGGCCGACATCCGCGGCGGCACCACGACCGCATGCGGACACAGCCGCAATGCTTGCCGCGCGTTCATCGGCGTCCGCACCCCGTACGCCTTCGCCTCGTAACTCGCCGCCAACACCACCCCGCCCCCGACGATCACCGGTTTTCCCCGCAACTCCGGTGCGTCCCGCTGCTCGACCGACGCATAGAACGAATCCAGATCGGCATGCAGAATCACCGCCCCCTTACGGCCCCCTTCCGCCGGTTCCCCATCCGATGCGAACATACGTTCGATACTAGACCACTCTCGTCGGGCCACCTGCGCCGATCGCGACGGTCTCGGGCGTGGCCTGCTTCGGTCACGAGCAGCTGGAACCGGACCGGTCGCCTGGGCGAATACGCAGGCAGCGATCGCCGCCTTGCGCGCCGATGCCCCGACCGCCGCTGAGACGGACTGGGTACAGATCGTGGAGTGGTACGCCGAACTGCTGAATCCGACGGGTAGGTACGCCGCGGCGGCGGGCACCGCCACCAGCGTGCCGGAGCGCGACCACCTCACCCGCGAGGTCGCCCGGGTTCGCTGCGTCGGCGAACCGACCGCCCCACGAGATTCACAGAGCGAGGTTCTCACAGCGGCGGAGTCGGTGCCTTGTGAGCGTGCCCGCCCGGTACCGGTCCCGGCCGCGGCGGCCCGCGAATCAGTACTGGTTCTTGATGACGAAGTAGGAGCCGCGAATTGTGCCCGCCAGCTTCGACTTCTGCCTCGCGAACTTGAAAGACGAGAGTTCCGTGGGGATGTCCATCCCGTCGGAGAGCTTGAAACCCACTGCCCGCTTACCGGAATCGTCGATCGAATACATGACGTTGATCGACAGGCCGTTCTCGTAGAAGACATAGGCGAAGCGGATGCCGTCCGCTTCGAAGGCCGTGGCCTCGAGTGGGCGGGAGGCGATGACGATGCCGCGTTCGTCCTCGAGGATCCGGCTGACCCAGTCGATGGTCGACTGGGCCTCCTTGGCCGGCTCCACCGTGAAGACGTGGTCGTACTTGTTCTTGAAGTATCGGGCCTCGTTGGCGCGCAGGCCGGCCAAAGTGTCCGCGACCGGGGACGATTCGAGTCCGTCGGTCGATACCGTCGTGAAGTCCACTGTGTAGGTCATGGCGAACTCCTCCGCGAGTGTGTCGGTCGAACTCTACAGCGTCGTAGGTCGCGGACCGGGCAGGTTCGGCCTCACTCCGCGCGCGAGAACACCGCCACCAGAAAGTCGGATTCGTCGGTGAACGGGCGCAGATCCCATGTCGAAAGCCGCAGATCCACCCTGAGTCCGGCGTGTTCGGCGTCGGCCAGGAATTGCGGGAACTCGTAACCGCGGTCGGCGCCGAACCCGACCACCACCCGCCCGGCGGGTGCCAGATGGCGCGCGAAACCGGATAGCACCGCGCCTCGGGTGGAGGGCGCCAGGAATGTCATCACGTTGCCCGCGCACACGATCGCGTCGAAGTCGCCTTCGATCCCGCGACTCGGCAGATCCAGTTCGGCGAGGTCACCGACCAGCCAGATCGGACCGGGATGGTCCTGTTCCGCCGCAGCGATCAACACCGGATCGACGTCGACGCCGACCACGACATGACCGGCGCGATACAGGTAGCCGCCCAGCCGCCCCGGACCGCATCCGGCGTCCAGAATCCGGCTACCGCGGCCGACCATCGCATCGATCAGGCGCGCTTCGCCCACGATGTCCGCGCCCTCGGCCGCCATCGCCCGGAAACGCTCCACATACCACGTCGAATGCGCGGGATCGGCGGCAGTGATCTCTTCCCACTGGCTGGGCGTGCGTCCGCTCATGGTCTGTTGCCTTTTCTCTCGGTCCGGTGCGTGTACTTGACCTTGCCATCGTGACAAGGTCTTCACTGGACTTCCGGAGGTGGTTCCGATGACTTCGACACACAGGAACACACAGAACACGCGAGTACTCGACGCACTGGCGGCGGACAACTCGTCGACACGGCTCGAGGCGGCGCTGGCGCTCGGCACCCGTCCCGCGGCCGATATGGTCGATGCGCTGGTCGAGCGGTGCGCGATCGAGCCGGACTTCTTCGTGCGCGACATGCTCACCTGGGCGCTCACCCGGCTACCGGCTGCGGTCACAGTTCCGAAACTGCGTGCGCAACTGGATTCGGACCGTCCCCAGGCGCGCAGCCAAGCGCTGCACACCCTGTCCAAGATCGGGGACCGCGGCGCCTGGCCCGCGATCACGCGGTCGTTGCTGCAGGACAGCGACGACGACGTCGCACGCAGTGCGTGGCGGGCCGCCGTCATCCTCGTGCCCGACGCCGACCGGGACGTGCTGGCGCAGACACTGGCGACCCAGTTCGGCCGCGGGGACCGGGAGGTGCGGCTGAGTTTGAGCCGCGCCCTGGTCGCTTTGGGCGAGGTCGTCGAACCGGTTCTGCGGTCGGCGATGACGAACCCGGATCCGGTGGTGCGGGCACACGCGCGCGCCACCGAAGGCCTGCTACATGATCCGGACGCCGGTTTCGACCTCGCGATCGACGAGGCCAGAAGGGTTCGTGCGCTCGGACCGGACCGGGAGGAGTCGGCCGCGTGCTGATCGGCGAAGTGGCCCGTTATTCGGGAGTGAGCGCCCGGATGCTCCGGCACTACGACTCGCTGGGGCTGGTGCGGCCGACCGGCCGCACCATCGGCGGCTACCGGGAATATTCGGTCGAGGACATCCGGCGGATCTTCCATGTCGAAGGTCTGCGGTCACTGGGCCTGTCGCTGACCCAGATCGGGCGGGCCCTCGACGACCCCGGCTTCACGCCGTCCGCACTGGTCGGCGACCTCGTGCGAGCGACCGAAGAGCGCTTGAGCCGGGACCGGGAGCTGCTCGAACGACTGCGTGCGGTCGAGGCGGCCGAACCCTCCGGCTGGCAGGACGCGCTGCGCATCGTCGAGCTCTTGCGCGGACTGGGGTCGTCCGATGCCGCCCGTCGGCAGCAGGCCGTCCTCGCTCCGGCCGAGGAGATGCCGGTCGAGCTGCTCGCCGAGGCGGTGCTCACCGAATCCGATCCCTATGTCGCGGGGGCGCTGCGATGGGCGCTCGCGCGGGCCGGAGCGGAGGGAGTGCTGCACGTGGCCGCCGGCCTGGACTCCGCCGATGTCGAGGTCCGACGGCGGGCGGTGGCGGCGCTCGCCGAGATATCCGGGAAGGAGGCCGGCGCGGTGCTACTGGAGGCGCTCACCGACGCGGACGCGACCGTCCGCAGGATCTCCGCACTCGCCCTCGGCGCGCGTGGGGAGACCCGCGCGGTTCCGGAACTCGTCGCCACCGTAATCGAGGGCCCGAACGACGTCGAAGCGGCCGAACTCCTGGGATCGCTGGCTCGCGACGCGCAGTGGGCGGATCGCATCCTGGGCGCACTGGCCGGCGAGCTGGCCGCACATCCGCCGGGTTCACCGGTGCGGCTCCGGCTCACCCAGGCACTGGCGGAGCTGCCCGGCTGCCTCGCGCTGAATACGTTGCGGCCCTTGATAGACGACGACGATCGGACGGTCGCGCTGCTCGCCGCGGCCCTGGTCCGCACGCTCGAACACAGGCCACCCGCGGGCCGCGGCTCCACCGAGCTCGCATGATCGCTCCCCGCGCGGGTATCGCGTGATGCGCAATGCGCAGGGACTCATTCAAGCGGTCGGGTGGATGCGGGCGGGCGGCGGCAGTACCTGTGTCACGAACAGTGGCGGCGAGAACGCGACGAGGAGAAGTTCGACCGCATGCTCGAGGTGGCGGCACAGCTACCGAGCCTGCGCGAGCGGGCCGTACTGTGCGAACAGGCGCGGCGGTGGAATCTCGATCGGCAACCGCTGGTCGACGAGCGGCTGCGCACGCAGGTGCACACCCAGGTGCGGGAGGCGATCTCGGGCGGCGCGAAAGCGCTGGTGGGCGGGCGGATTCCTGAGGGCACCGGCACGTCGGTCTTCGGTGGCGCGCCCGGCGGCGCGGCGCAACCGCGCGGCACGTCCGGCACCGGATTCGGTTATGGTCCCGAACTTCTCGACGAGATGACCACCACCAAGGTGGTGCACATGGAGCCAGCGCCGCCGCGGCGCTGACTGTTCACCCGACAGAGCAGACAACCCGCGCGGATCAGGGTTCGACCTCGTCGAGCACCTCGTGCAGCCGGTTCAAGGTGCCCCGCCATCCCCGCTCCATCGCGTTGCGGGCCATCTTCTGCCGCCGATCGCCGATGTCGAAACCGGTCTGAGTCAACAACACTCGCGTCCCGCGCCCCTGCGCCTCGAGCACCCAGTCGACCACCCACCGGGCGGGAAACTTCGCCCGCAGGTCGATCCAGGTGTAGGTCAATTGTTCACCCGCGCGGGCCGCCAGCACTTCACACGCGATCTCCGCGCTCGGCTCGGTCGGAACCGCGAAGATGAAATGCGTGCCCGCCACCGGTTCGAGCCCGATCGACCGCATCAGCCAGCGTTCGACCAGATCCGGTTCGGTCAGCGCCCGCCACAGCAGGGCCGGAGCGTGCGGGAAGAACCCGCCGATCTCCACCGCGGCCGGATCCAATTCCGATTCGTAGGTCACCGGCACACCCCCGGCCCGATCACATCCATCCCAGGAGCATTCCACGTCTCCGGGCGACGCACGCGGAACCGGCCGGTCGGCAAAGGTCGCACCCATCCGGACGCCGCAGGCTCGGTGGAGCGGTTGATCGACGCCTAACTAGAACATGTTGCCCACACTGAATGGCGAAAACGGGCCGATGACCTCCTCCTCGACAACGGCGTGTAACCGCCATCGACCGGCATTTTCGGCTCAACTCTCGATTCCTGATCGATGAGTCACTAGTCTTAATATGAAACGTGTTCTAGTGTTGTGGCGAAGTTCCAGCGCCGGAAGACCAGAGGAGTCACCCCGCCATGCATACCGAGATCTGCGAACGACTGGGCATCGATGTCCCCATCTTCGCTTTCACCCATTGCCGCGACGTGGCCGCCGCGGTGAGCAACGCCGGCGGGCTCGGCGTCCTGGGTGCGGTCGGTTTCACCGCCGAGGAGCTGGAGGTCGAACTGGCCTGGCTCGATGAACATGTGCACGGCGTGTACGGCGTCGACCTCGTCATCCCGTCCAAGTACGAGGGCAAGGGCATCGACGGACTGAGCCCCGCGCAGCTGGAAGCCGAACTGGCCAAACTGGTTCCGCAGGGCCACCGCGATTTCGCCGAGAAGATCCTCGCCGACCACGGCGTCCCGAAGCTGCCCGAGGGCGAACATCACGAGCAGCTGCTGGGCTGGACGGCCACCACGGCCGGTCCGCAGGTCGACGTCATCCTGAAGCACCCCAAGGCGAAGCTGGTCGCCAACGCGCTCGGCACCCCGCCCGACGACATCGTCGAGAAGGTCCAGGATTCGGGCCGTTTGATCGGCGCACTGTGTGGCTCGGTCAAGCATGCGCTCAACCACAAGCGCGCCGGCTTGGACTTCGTGGTCTGCCAGGGCACCGAGGGTGGCGGCCACTGCGGTGAGATCTCCTCGCTGGTGCTGTGGCCGCAGGTGATCGACGCCGTCGGCGATCTGCCGGTACTCGCCGCCGGGGGGATCGGCAACGGCCGCCAGGTCGCCGCCGCGATGGCGATGGGCGCCGCGGGTGCGTGGACCGGCTCGATCTGGCTGACCGTCGAGGAGGCCAATGTGCCGCCCGCGCAGATGCAGACCTACATCGATGCCACCAGCCACGACACCGTGCGGTCGCGGGCGTGGACGGGTAAGCCCGCCCGCATGCTGCGCAACGACTGGACCGAGGCGTGGGAGCGGCCGGACACCCCGGATCCGCTGGGCATGCCGCTGCAGATGATGGTCGCCCTCGACGGCGTCAAGCGCGGCCACCGCTATCCCGAGGCGGCCAAGGACGTCAACTTCAACCCCGTCGGCCAGGTCGTCGGCATGATGAACAAGGTCGAGCGGACCTCCGACGTCATGCAGCGCCTGATGGAGGAGTACCTCGAGGCCTGCGAGCGGCTGAACAAGCTCAACAGCTGACGATGCCCGTCCGGCGGGGCCGCTGTGCCCTGCCGGACCGCTCTTTCCACCTCGGCTCCCCATATACCTCGGCTCCATATCGAAGCGGCTACGGAAGCAACTGGTGCACTTGCGGTTTGCCGGTGCCGGTTGACACTCTGTATGCGCGATGAGAAGTACATACGGTGAACGGCCCGAATGCGGCCGGCAAGTTGATCAGTACCCCACCGTCCGAAGGTTTGCTCGGATTGCGCTCGAAGGCACCGCATTCCGGCCTCGGGCATTCCGCGGCTCGCGGTGCGCGCCCGACCACACGATCGGGGCGCGGTGGTGAAGATATCCTCTCCCGGTATGCGCCGGTTGGCCGCGATCGTGGCGCCCGTCCTCCTCGCCATCGTGCTGGCCGTGGGGTACAGCTTCATCGACGAGGCTGGTAAGAAGAGCGATCCGAAACCCGATTCCGCTGCCGCCGCTACCTTTTCCGGTAAAGAAGTCAACGCCCTGCTCGGGAAACTCGTCGTCGCACCGGAAGCGCCGATGACCGGGTACAGCCGCGAACAATTCCCGCATTGGGATCAGAACACTCCCGAACACGGATTCGGCGACAAATACGCCCAGTACGCCAAATGCACCACCCGCGATGTGATGATGCTGCGCGACGCCACGGGCTCGGTGACCCTCGACGCGGCGACCTGCAAACTGACGCTCGGCAAGGACGGTGGCTGGCGCGACCGTTACGGCGTACTCGACGCCAAGACCGGAAAACTCAAGCCCTACAAATGGATCACCGACCCCGCCGGAGTCGACGCCGAACATATCGTCCCGCTGGCCGAGGCCTGGCGTTCCGGCGCGCAATCTGTCGACACCGATACGCGCCGCAATATCGCCAACGATGCGATCAATCTGGTCGCCTCCGACCCGTCGGCCAACCGGTCCAAGGGTGACCAGGATGCGGCGAATTATCTGCCACCCGGCGTGTTCCGCTGCGAGTACGTTCAGCGCTACATTCGCATCAAGGTAAAATACGGTTTGACCATCGACACGGCGGAACAGACCGCATTGCGCACCGCGGTCGACGACTGCCTCCACCGAGGAGAGTTCACATAGGCGACATCATCGAAATCACCGGTAAGGCCGCCGTCATGACCGACGAGGAAGGGACGGTGTCCGGCGAACTCGATGTCACCGTCGACGAGCAGGGCAGGGGACTGGTTCGCTATCGGGATACCGAAACCTGGTATCACATCGGCAATCTCGATGGCGAACCCGCCCGCACCTGGACCGACGTCGCCGAACTCGTCAGCGCGATCGACGCCGGTCGCGGGAACCGCGACGCCGCGGGCAACACGATCCCGTTCGAGGCCTGAACGCCCGACGCGAGGATTCGACCGCCTGCGAGGCTCAGCGCAGGGATGCTCAGCGCAGCGATTCTGCGCGCTCCTTGACCGCCGCGGTCATGCCACCGAAGCCGGAATGCAGTGCCTTGCCGAGCGCCAGCGTCACGACCGGCCCCAGCAGGCCGCCCAGCTCGAAATGCGACCGGTACCGGGTGCGGCCGTTGTCGAGTGGCGTCACGGTGTGCGAGCGCAGGCTGTGCAGGATGCCCAGCGGCACCGGCTTCATGCTGTAGCTGAATTCGATTCCGGGCGTGCGGGTCCGGATGCATTCGACCTGCTTGCGCGGCTTCGGCGAACCCAGCCGCACGTGCATCTCGATCGGATCGCCGGGTTCGAGCGTGCTGCGGCATTCGATGACGAACGGATTCCATTCACCGTAGCTGCCCAGGTCGGTCAGCACCTTCCACACCACCTCGGCGGGTGCGTCGATCTCCACGGTGTCATCGATCACGAAAGCCATGGCGGCAACAATACTGAAACTTGTTCTATCAGCGATACCGTGGGTCCGCTGATCGACCGGCGCCGGGTTCGGGCAGTGTGAGCGATTGGGTGATCAGCAGCCGCGCCGCGCGCGACACGCGGGCGGTGTCGCCGGTGACGAACCGGTCCTGCAGCAACCCGCGCACGCCCGAAATGAGCAGAGTGGCGGTGGATTCCGGGTCGGCGACGGTGGGCTCGAAGCTCCTCAGCACATCGGTGAGCGTGGTGACCAGAACGTGTACGGCGTCTTCGCCGTAGGAACGGAACGGGCTGTCGGGCACCGCGGCCACCCCCATCACCTGCAACAGCACGCGCGTGCTGGACACCCATTCCGTCGTGATGTTGACGCTGAACGATTCGATGAGACGGCGGCGCAGGGCCGGCAGGTCGGGAACGTCGGCGAACATGCCCGCGATATCGGGGCGCTGGGTCTCGAGCGCCGCGATCAGCATCTGTTCCTTTGTCCCGAAATAGTGAATCAACATGCGCGAGCTGGTTCCCAGGTATTCCGCCAGCGGACGCAGCGAGAGTTCGGTCAACCCGTATTCGCCGATATAGGCGATCACCCCGGCGAGCAGTTCCGCGCGCCGGGCCTGGTCGAGTGGTCGAGGCACATGTTGACTGTAGCGGTCGCTACGGGTATTCATATCCGCATGAGTGTAACGACTGCTACACAAACGTCGCGGAATGTCGTCGTCACCGCCATGGCCGCCACCACCTGCCTCGGCCCCGACCTCGACAGCACCTGGTCGGCGCTGCTGGCGGGCAAGAGCGGGATCGGGCCGCTCACCGACGAGTTCGTGACGCGTTACGACCTGCCCGTGCGGATCGGCGGGCGGCTGACCGAACATCCGGGCGCTCACCTGACCCGCATCGAACAGCGTCGGCACTCCTATGTGCAGCAGCTGGCGCTGGTACTCGGCCGCCAGGTCTGGTCGGAGGCGGGGACACCGGAGGTCGACGCCGAACGCCTCGCGGTGGCCGTCGGCACCGGACTCGGTGGCGGGGATGCCTTTCTCACTGCGGTCGACGCGATGCGGGAGGGCGGGTATCGCAAGGTGCCGCCGCTGACGGTTCCGATGGTGATGCCGAACGGGCCGGCCGCCCGGGTGGGGCTCGAATTCGACGCGAAGGCAGGGGTTTACGCGCCGACCTCGGCGTGTTCCTCGGGCGCGGAGGCAATTGCGCAGGCGTGGCGGCTGATTCGCACAGGCGAGGCCGATGTCGTGATCGCCGGTGGCGTGGAGGGATATATCGAGGCGATCCCGATCGCCAGCTTCGCCATGATGCGGGCGATGAGTACCCGCAACGACGAACCCGGCCTGGCCTCACGGCCTTTCGACCGCGATCGCGACGGGGTCGTCTTCGGAGAGGCGGGTGCGCTGCTGGTTCTGGAATCGGAGGAGTTCGCGCGGGCCCGCGGGGCCACCGTGCACGGCCGGATTCTCGGCGCGGGAATCACTTCCGACGGCTACCACATCACCGGCACCGACCCCGACGGCGCGGGCGCGGCCCGAGCGATGCGCAGGGCCATCGCCACCGCGGACCTGACCGCCGCCGACATCGACCACATCGACGCGCATGCCACCTCGACCCCGATCGGCGACGCGTCGGAAGCCAACGCCATTGCGGCCGTAGCGAAGCATGCGTCGGTGTACGCGCCGAAGTCCGCGCTCGGACATTCGATCGGTGCGGTCGGAGCGCTCGAGGCCATCCTCACCCTGTGCACACTGCGCGACCAGACCGTGCCTCCCACACTGAATTTCGACAATCCCGACCCTGGCGTGGAACTCGACATCGTGCACGGGATGGCCCGTCCACAGCGAATCTCACAGGCGTTGAGCAATTCCTTCGGGTTCGGAGGACACAACGTCACACTCGCATTCGGGCGCGCCTGACGCCTTCGGCCCAGGTGGCTCCGGCGATGTGGAACAACCGCTGTTCACGCTTGTCCACCGGCCGTTGTGGATGACACGCCGACTGTGGACAACCACTCCGGAACTGCGGTAACGGCACGACATTTCGCCCAAACGGCGACGGAAAACCCTGACCGGCAGCGTCTTCGAGCGATAGTCGGCGAAAGGATGGTTCCGGACCGGCCGGCCCGCGGCGCCATCGGCCGCTGTGCAGCCGCGGATACACACGGCCACTTGCCGCGCGCACATGCCGGATCGCGAGGGTACGCGAGCGCCACAGCGGAGTCGGAGCCCACCTGCGGCCGCGCACGCGGTGCACGTGTGCGCACACTGCCGTTTTCGGGACGGCTCACGACCGGTAGCGGCAGCCGCAGGATCGGATCCGGGCGAGGGTAAACCTGGTGCGGGCCGGTGACCTCTGATTCGCTACCGTTTGAGGGGTAGCTGGGTCGAGTGGTGAGGGTTGTGCGCGGAATGGGTGAAAGTTCGATCACGTGGGTCGACGGCGCCGTGGTGACGATCGATCAGCGCGCGCTGCCGCACGAGGTGCGCACGCTGCGGCTGACGACAGTCGACCAGGTGATCGACGCGATCGCCACCCTGGCGGTGCGCGGCGCCCCCGCGATCGGCGTGACCGGGGCCTTCGGAGTCGCGCTCGCCGCGCTCGCCCATCCCGGCGATCCCGCACAGGTCCGAGCCGAGGCCGTCCGGATCGAGGGCGCCCGGCCCACCGCGGTGAATCTGTCCTGGGGCGTGCGACGAGCCCTGGCGAAATTCGCCGACGGCGGCGCCGCGGGGGTGCTCGCCGAGGCACAGGCACTGCTCGCCGAAGACGGCCGGGTCAACCGGGCCGCCGCCGAACACGCCGCCGACCTGGTGCAACGGCTGTGCCCGGATCGTCCACTGCGGATGCTCACCCACTGCAACACCGGCCGTCTGGCCACCACCGCGTTCGGCACGGCGATCGGGGCGCTGCGCGTGCTGCACGCGCGCGGCGTGATCGACAGCGTCCTGGTCGACGAAACCCGCCCGCTGCTGCAGGGCGCGCGCCTGACCACATGGGAACTGGCCGAGGCCGGCATTCCGCATCGGCTCACGGTCGACTCGGCCGCCGCCTGGGCGATCGCGACCGGGCAGGTGGACTGTGTGATCGTCGGCGCGGACCGCATCACCGCCGACGGCTCGGTGGCCAACAAGATCGGCACGTACGGACTGGCACTGGCCGCTCGCCATCACGGCATCCCGTTCATCGTGGTGGCGCCCGAATCCACACGCGACGCGGCGACCGCGACCGGCGCCGACATCGTCGTCGAACAGCGCGGGTCTGCGGAGATCACCCACGTCGGCGACTATGTGGCCGCCCCCGAGGGCACCGCGGTCTTCAACCCGGCCTTCGATGTCACACCGCCCGAACTGGTGACCGCCGTGGTCACCGAGAACGGCTTGGTCGACGAGACGAATCCGCTTGCGGCGCAGGCGATCGTCGCCGCCGATCCGCGCGCCGCCGATTCCGCTGCCCAGGACCCCGCCGATTCGCCGAACGCCGCCGCGATCGCGACCCTGGCACGCGACCTGTACGCCCGCGGGTGGATGCCGGGCACCGCCGGCAACATCTCCGTGCGTGACGGCGCTTCCGGGGTGGGATCCGAGACCGCCTCGGCGGCCTCCGGTCCCACCGCGGTCGTCACCGGCAGCGGCCTGTCCAAAGGTGAGTTGACCGCCGCGGATATGGTCCGGGTGCGGATCGAGAACTCCGAACCGCTGGCCGGGGACCGCCGTCCCTCCGCGGAGACCGCGATCCACACCGCGATCTACCGCACGACCGAGGCCGCGGCGGTGGTACACGTGCATTCACCGCGGGCCACCGCGGCCTCCATCGGCGCCCCGAACCCGATGCGATTCACCGGTTTCGAACTGATCAAGGGTCTGCGCTCCGGCGACACCATCGACATTCCGGTCTTCCCCAATCACGCCGACGTGTCGAGAATAGGCGCGGAGATCGACCGATATCTGCGCGCGCATCCGGCGGCCCCGCCGGTGCTGTTCATCGCCGGGCACGGCATCACCGCCTGGGGCGCCGATCTCGCGCAGGCCCGCGACCGCGCGGAGTGCCTGGAGGCCCTGTGTGAACTGGTGTCGCTCACCGGACGCCGCGACATCTCCACCGACCGCATTCTCGAGGAGCAACCGCAATGACCCTGTTGCATATCGCGGCCGACACCGATCCGGCCGACGTGCGTCTGCACACCACCGACCCGGACCGCATCGCGGCCGAACTGGCTGCGCGCGGAATCGTTTTCGACCGCTGGCCCGCTCAGGCCGTGACCGCCGACATCGCGTCCGAGGAGATCCTCGGGAACTACCGGGATCGGATCGGCGATCTCAACGTCGACGGCCGCTACCGCCATATCGACCTGGCCCGGCTGCATCCCGACGACAGCGATCCGCAGTGGCCCGAACAGGCGCGCGCGGCGCGGCAGAAGTTCCTGTCCGAGCATCGCCACGCCGAGGACGAGGTGCGCTTCTTCGTCTCCGGTCGCGGCTGCTTCTACCTGCACCTGGAACCGGAGGTCGTCGCGGTGGTCTGCGAGGGCGGTGATCTGGTGTCGGTGCCCGCGGGGACGCGACACTGGTTCGATATGGGAACCCGCCCGGACTTCGTGGCGATCCGGTTCTTCGAAGAGGCCGACGGCTGGATCGGCGATTTCACCGGCGATCCCATCGCACAGGGCTTTCCGACGCTGGACGAGCTCGTCGCCGCATGAGCGACGAGCATCGATCCGACGGCCGGGGCCCTTCGATCCGGGCGGTCGTCGTGGATATCGAGGGCACCACCAGCCCCACCACCTCGGTCCGCGAAGATCTGTACGGCTACACCCGCCGCCGACTGCCGCGGTGGCTGGCGGATGACCCCGACGGCACCGCGAAGACGGTGATCGAGCAGACTCGTGACCTGGCCGGGCGGCCGGACGCCGACCTCGACGAGATCGCCGGCATATTGCGCGGCTGGCTCGATTCCGACGTCAAGGCGGCGCCGCTGAAGACCGCGCAGGGGGTGATCTGCGCTCGGGGATTCCGCGAGGGCGCCCTGTTCGGCGAGTTCTTCCCCGACGCACCCGTGGCGCTGCGTGCCTGGCACGGCGCCGGACTCACCCTGTGGGTGTATTCGTCGGGTTCGGTGCGCAATCAACAAGATTGGTTCGCGTATGCGCGCGGGGGCGAGCTGGCGTCGCTGATCAGCGGCTGGTTCGATCTGGCCAATGCCGGGCCGAAGCGCGAGGAGCGGTCCTATCGCCGCATCGCGGCGGAGATCGGCGTGGCGGCAGGGGCGATCCTGTTCCTGTCCGACCATCCCGACGAATTGGATGCCGCGGTGGCAGCGGGGTGGCAGGCGGTCGGCGTCACCCGTGCCGGCGAGCCCAATTCGCCGCGGCCGCCGCATCGGTGGATCGGCAGCTTCGCCGAGCTGGATCCGGTGGCGGCCGCCCGCTGAGCGGCCGCGCGCCGATCCGACGCTCAGGCCACCGAGCTGGTGGCCCGCGCGATGAGATGTTCGACCAGCGTCATCAGCACCGTCTTGCAGGAGCTGCGGTCGCGCGCATCGCAGAGCACCACGGGAATGTGGGCGTCGAGATCGAGCGCGTCGCGCACTTCCTCGGTGGTGTAGACCGGGGCGTTGTCGAAGCAGTTCACCGCGACCGCGAACGAGAGCCCGCGCCGTTCGAAGAAATCGATGGCGGCGAAGGAGTTCTCCAGCCGGCGGGTGTCGGCGATGACCACCGCTCCGAGCGCGCCGCGCGCCAATTCGTCCCACAGGAACCAGAATCTGTCCTGGCCGGGCGTACCGAACAGGTACAGCACCAGGTTCTGGTCGATGGTGATGCGACCGAAGTCCAGCGCCACGGTGGTGGTGGTCTTGCCCTCCACGCCCGACAGATCGTCGATGCCGGTGGACAATTCGGTGATCAGTTCCTCGGTGCGCAGCGGTGTGATCTCGCTGATCGAGGACACCATGGTGGTCTTCCCGACGCCGAAACCGCCGGCTACGAGGATTTTGACCGAGGCAGCCAGGTCGGCCGAGGACGAAATATCAGGCACGGTGTTCTACAGCTTTCGGATTCCATCGAGTACTGCTCGCAAAATGTTCAGTTCGCCGGTCCCGCCGGTATCGGTGTCGGTCCGGGCGGGGGCCCGGAAATTCAGCAGACCCTCGCCGATGAGATCACCGACGAGGATCTTGGTCACCGCCAACGGTAACTCGAGTCTCGCCGAGACTTCGGCCACCGATTGCGGGGTCCGGCACAGCCGAACGATTTCCGCGTATTCGGGTTCGACGCGCCGCAGCGGCGGACCCGGTGACACGGTCACCACCAGGGTGAGCATGTCCAGATCGTGTCCCGCCCCCATGGTGCGGCCCCGCGTTACGGCGTACGGTCGGACCAGAGGGCCGGCCGCATCGTCGAACCACGGTTGACCGAAGCGCGTCATGACAATCTATGCTCCACGTGCTCGGCCAGACCGTTTCGCGGATCGGTGGACAGGTAACCGCCGACTCGCTGCACGGTCAGATTCATTTCGTAGGCCACCATACCCAGATTCGCGTTCTCGTTGGCCTGCAATGCGATACATGCGTTGTCACCGGCCGCGGTGACGAACAATACCGCACGGTCGAGTTCGATGACGGCCTGGCGTACGCCGCCCCCCTCGAACCGGTTTCCGGCACTGCGCGCCAGCCCGTAGAGGGTGGCCGACATGGCGCCGAAGTGTTCGGCGTCCTCGCGGCTCATCGACGTGGAGCGGCCCAGCAGCAGCCCGTCGGTGGAATGCACCACCGCGTAGCGCACCCCGGCCAGGCGATCGACCAGATCGTCGAGCAGCCAGTTCAGATCACCTGCGTTGGAAGAAGTCACCTTCACCTTCCTGTTCGTCCGGGGTGGGGCCGGGCTGCGATCGCCGCCCCTGCCTGGTTCCGTTCTCGATGGCGGACATCAGGTCTCGTGCCTGTTCCGCCGAGCGCGGCCGCTGCGGGGACGCAGCGTCGAGTTGGGGGTCGTGCGCCAATTCCGGTGCCAGACTGGCCTGTCGGCGACGGCGGGGCAACGGTGGGCGAGCATCGCTGCCAGTGTAGGACGGGCGCTGCGGACTGTGACGCGCCGGTTGGTCGGTGGGCGTCGCGGGCAGCTCGTGGCGCGGCGGAGCCTCGCGCCGGGCCGAGGTGTCGGCCCAGCTCCGGTCGTCGGTACGCGGCGCGCTGTCGGTGCGCGGGTAATCGGGCCAGGCCTGCGGTTGCGGCGGCGACAGGGTCGCCAGCGACGTTGCGGCCGAGGTCGTTTCGGCCGCGGGGATGGCCGGCATCTCACCGGTCATCGCGAGCTCGGGGCGGCGGCCGGCGAACCGTTCGGGCAGATGGTCCGCCAGCGGCGCATCGGCGGCGACAACGGCGGTCGGTACCAGCACAATGGCGCGGATGCCACCGTAATCGGATTCCGACAGCCGCACCGTGATGCCGTGGCGAGCGCCCAGCTGGGCGACCACGAACAGGCCCAGGCGCGAATTGGCCGACAGTGTGGCCACACCGAAGTCCGGTGGGTTGCGCAGCATCTCGTTGGCGCGTTCGAGCTCGTCGGCGGGCATGCCCATGCCCTGATCGCTGATCTCGATCGCCACCCCCTTGCCGACCACGGTGCCGCTCACCTCGACCCGTGATTGCGGCGGGGAGAAGGAGGTGGCGTTGTCGACCAGCTCGGCGAGCAGGTGGATGAGGTCGGCGACCACGTTGCCGACGATGAACACCTGCGGCATCCGATGCGCGCGAACCCGTGCGTAGTCGAGGGTTTCACCGATCGCGCTGCGTACCAGTTCGACCAGCGGCACTGGGCGCCGCCACTGCCGGCCGGGTTCGCCGCCGCCGAGGATGATGAGATTCTCGGCGTTGCGGCGTTCGCGAGTGGCCAGGTGGTCGAGCCGGAAGAAGGTCTCGAGCAGCGCCGGATCCTCCTGGCGCTGTTCGGCTTCGTCGAGAATCTCGAGCTGGCGGTGCACCACGATCTGGCTGCGGTGCGCGATGTTGAGGAATACCGCGCGCACGCCCTCGCGGGTGCGCGCCTCGGTGACCGCGGCGGAGACGGCCGCGGTGTGGGCGCGGTTGAACGCTTTGGCCACCGAACCGATCTCGTCGTAACCGAAGTCCAGCCGGGCCGCCTCGGTCTCGGGATCGACGTTCTCGCCTTCGCTCAGGCGGCGCATCGTTTCGGGCAGGCGTACCTCGGCCAGCGCGAGGGTTTCGGTGCGCAGCCGCTCGAGCCGCCCGATCAACCGGTTGGCCAGCCACAGCGACAGCAGGAAGGCGATGATCGCGATCGCCAGTATCCCGGCGCCGGCCCACAGCGAGTTGGTCGCGGTGCGGTCGCCGTCGTCGACGGCGGTCTGGTTGGCATGGTCGTTCTGATACTGCCAGGCGGCGAGCAGCTGGTCGCCGAGTTGTTCGGCCGAGGTGCGCCAATCGGCGAAACTCATCGGCGGCGGCGATTCGCCGCTCTTGTTCGGCGCCGGCGGATGGATGAGGTAGTCCTCCATCGCGGCCAGTTGCTGCCAGGCCGGGGAGGCGATGACCGTCTTGATCTTGTCCGCCGGGGGGCCGGTGAGATCCGTGGCGAGCTGGGGAAGTTCGGTCCGGTAGTAGCCGACCAGGTTGCGGTAGTCGTCGCGCATCTGCCCGGCCAGGATCTGGCCGTTGAGTTCGGCCGCGGTCAGGGCGGCGCTGCGCGACATGCCCTCCATCGCGTGCAGCGTGCGCAGACCGCCGGCCAGCTGCTGGGCGACCGCGGCGTCGGGTGCGGTCGGGATGGTGAGATTGGTGCCGACGATGACGGCATCCAGAATCCGGTTGTAGATGGCGTAGGTTTCGGGAATCGGCAGCGCGCCCGCATCGATCCCGCCGCGAATGGCCGGAAGTTGCTTCTCGAGGGTTTCGAATCCGCCGGTGTCGTCACCCATCGGATTCGAACCGCTGGTCATCAGTTTGTTCTCGGTGGCGGCCAGGGCCTGCAGGGCATTGTCCACTCGCGTGCGAGCCGCGCCGAGAGCGGCGGGGTCGCCGTGCTCACCGGCCAGATGCCACAGTGACAGCATCCGTTCCTGTTCGACCGCGGCGATCATCTCGCGAGTGTGCACATTGGCATTGCCCAGGATCGATGCCCAGTCCTTGGCGTGTTGCCCCTCCCATACCAGATAACCCGCTGTGCCCACACCGATTCCGAGCAACGTCAAACTTGGAATCACTGCGATGGCCAGGATGCGGGTCCGGATACCGAGCCTCGCTCTCAACATCGGCACAACATAACGGGCGATGTTTCGATCTTCAGGTCTGATACCACTGAGCGAGACCTATGTTGACTTTCGCTGTCGGATATGAGTTGGCAGTTCAGGAGTTGATTGTCGAGTGTGGTGAAGATGACTGCCATCGAGAGATTGTGGCAATCCACACGTTTGAACAGCGTTAGGTATATCTGCGCTCGAAGCCCGCTGCGAGCGGGGAGTTCGGTTACCGGCCGGCCGCTGGGCGTCGGCGCGCGGCGAGGGCGGACAGGACGACCACGGCCGCGCACTCGACCACGACGACGGTGGCGACCAATGCCGAATACGAGGCGTCGGACAGAAATCCGGTGATCGCGCCGCCGGCGGCGGTGGCGGTGCCGAGGACGGCGGCGTAGATGCCGTAGGCGGTGGCGCGGCGATCGGCCGGAACCAGATCGGCCACCACGGCGCGCAGTGTGGACTCCTGCACACCGACCGTCGCACCCCACAGCAGTGCACCCGCCAGCACGGCGCCCCTGCCACCCGCGAAGCCGAGGACCGGCACCAGTGCCGTCGAAACCGGCAGGACGAGTAGCGTTTTCGCGCCCACGCGGTCGTACAGCCAGCCGGAGGCCAGCGCGGCAACGGCATCGGCACCCGTAGCCCCGGCATAGACCACCGGCACCGTGGCCGCGGTGAATACTCCGGCCGCCACCATGTGCAGCGACAGCACGCCGTAGGTGGTGGCGCCGAGCATCGAGACGGCGGTGAACAGGCAGTACAGCCAGAACCGGCGAGGCAGCGGAACTCTCGAGATTCCGGGGCGGGGCGCCGCGCCGGGTTCGTATCGCGCCGGATCGGGAACACGGATCCGGATGCGTACCAACAACAGCAGCGTCGCCGCGCCCGGGATCGCCAGTATGGTGAGGGCGGGAGTGAAATCGTCACCGGTCGCGGCCAGAACCGCCGCGACGGTCAGCGGCCCGGCGACCGCGCCGACCTGATCGAGCGCCTCGTGCACCGCGAAGCCACGGCCGCGCCCGGTGACCGTGGTGGCATGCGAGAGCAACGTGTCCTTGGCCGGACTTCGCACCGCCTTGCCGACCCGCTCGGCGATCACCAATGCGGCCGCCACCCACAACACCCCCGCGACACCCAGGAGCGGGACGCTGACCACGGTGAGCACATAGCCGGAGATGGTCCACGCCCAGAACCGCCGCGTGCGGTCGGTGAGCGGGCCGGAGACCAGACGCAGCACCAGCGCGGCCGCCTCGCCTGCTCCGGTCACCACGCCCACGACGAATCCGGACGCGCCCAGCGACCCGAGGAGCGGCCCGGTGATCGACCGCGCCCCTTCGTACACAAAATCCGCCAGCAAGCTGACAATTCCGAATCGGACGACGAAACCCCAGGCGCCCAGCGGCGGGGCCGGGTCCCGCCTGGGCCGCGCATCAGCTCGCCGAGCCGCCATGATCCGCCTCCGGTCGTCGCCGATCCGCCGCACCGAACGGATCCATGATCGCATCGGCCTGCAGCCGCGGCGGGGAAACGCCCCCCGGAGCGCGCCGGTGTGACGCATGCGCTGCGCGGTGGCGCACCCCGCCGAAACGCCAAGACAATATCCGTCCCAGGGCGGAGATATGCCGGCGCAACGCGCGGTAGATTATGTGTATCGGAGGGTTACATTACTCACAAGTAGGAGGCGACGATGCCCGTGCCGGAAGCTGCGGTGTTCGAGCGTCTGCGGGCGTTCGCGTCCGTCGACGGTTCCCGTGAACACGCGAACAAGACCATCGCCGAGACGTTCACCGGGCGGCCGCTGGGTGAGGTGCCGGTGGGTACCGCCGATGATGTGAGCGCCGCGTTCACCCGCGCCCGCGCCGCGCAGGTGGACTGGGCGAAACGCACGCCCAAGGAGCGGGCGGCGGTGCTGGACCGCTTCCGCGAACTGATCATCGGCGAACGCGAATATCTGATGGACGTCATCCAGGCCGAGACCGGCAAGGCCCGGTGGGCGGCACAGGAAGAAATTCTGGGCATGATGTTCGCGGCCCGCTACTTCTCCCGCGTCGCGCCGAAATTGCTGGCGCCGCATTCGGCGCCGGGCGCGTTCCCGGTGCTGAACCGCGCGCAGGTACGCACCCAGCCCAAGGGTGTGGTCGGCGTCATCGCGCCGTGGAATTATCCAATGGTGCTGGCGATCGGCGATGCGATCCCGGCGCTGCTGGCCGGCAACGCGGTCGTCGTCAAACCCGACAGCCAGACACCGTACTCGTCGCTGGCGAGCGTGGAGTTGCTGCTGCGCGCAGGTCTGCCCCGCGATGTGCTGCAGGTGATTCCGGGCCCGGGCGGCGTGGTCGGCACCGCGATCGTCGATCGGTGCGACTACCTGATGTTCACCGGCTCCTCGGCCACCGGGCGCGAACTGGCCCAGCAGTGCGGCAAGCGGCTGATCGGATTCTCCGCCGAGCTCGGCGGCAAGAACCCGATGATCGTGACCCGTGGTGCGAATCTGGACAAGGTCGCCAAGGCGGCCGTGCGTGCCTGCTTCTCCAACGCCGGTCAGCTGTGCATCTCGATCGAGCGAATCTATGTCGAGGAGTCGATCGCGGCGGAGTTCAGCGAGAAGTTCGTCAAGGCGGTCGGCGCCGCGAAACTCGGTGCGGCCTACGATTTCTCGACCGATATCGGCAGCCTGATCTCACCGGCGCAGCTCGAGACGGTCACCAAGCATGTCGCCGACGCCACGTCCAAGGGCGCCGAAATTCTCGCCGGCGGCAACGCGCGTCCCGATCTGGGGCCGCTGTTCTTCGAGCCGACCGTATTGAGCAAGGTCACCGACGAGATGGAATGCGGCCGCAACGAGACCTTCGGTCCGCTGGTCTCGATCTATCCGGTCGCCGATGTCGAGGAGGCGATCACCCGCGCCAACGACACCGAATACGGGCTCAACGCCAGCGTATGGGCGAGCAGCGCATCCGAGGGCCAGGCCATCGCGGCCCGGTTGCGCACCGGAACCGTGTGTGTCGACGAGGGTTACGCACCGGCGTGGGGGAGCACCGGCGCACCGATGGGCGGTATGGGCATCTCCGGTGTCGGGCGCCGCCACGGCCCCGACGGACTGCTGAAGTTCACCGAACCGCAGACGGTGGTCGTCACCCGCGGAATGAATCTGGATGCGCCACTGGGGATTCCGCAGTCGAAGTGGCAGCCGTTGCTGATGACACTCGCGCGCAGCTTCCGCTACCTGCCCGGACGCTGAGCAGAACGGGTCGGTCACCGGCGCCGCGGTGACCGGCCCGGCACACACTCACTGGTTGAAGAAGATTCCGGTCAGATTCGCGTTCTTGATCGGAGTGTCGGCGTTGCGCTGGTTGGCGCACAGGAAGTCGACCGCCGCCATGGTGGCGTCGACCTGGGTGCCGGCGGGCTCGTGATCGTTGTTCGTCTGCTGTTTCACGAATTTGGTGATCGTGACCCGCTTGGTGTCGGCGTCCTGTTTGACGTAGTCGCTGCACGGGGTGTCGCCACCCTTGTTGATCGCGCGCTGCACGTCCGAGCATCCACTCAGCAGGCCCGCAGTCACCGCGGCCGCTGCGATGGTGCCGAACAGCGCGGCGATGCTGTGATGGGCCCTGGGTGTCATCTGGTCTCCTCGTCGAGGCCGCGTGCCGGGCCGATCCCGGCAATTCGACCGCAAGCCTAAGCGTTCCCCCAGCCGAATAGCCCGTCGTATCGGGCCGAATCGGACGGACCGCTACCCTACGGCGGTGCAGCTGTCTCGAACGGCCGATGCGGTGTCGTCGGTAACCGACAAATTGACGACGATATCCCCGCAGCCGCCGGTATGGGTTGTGCTGGCGACGGCAGCGGCGGCAGCGGCGGTGGTGCTCTACCGGCCGGTGTGGCGAGTGTTGCGGACCTGTGTGACGATCGCCCACGAGATCGGCCACGCGGTGGTGGCGGTCGGCACGGGCCGCACCCTCAGCGGTATCCGGCTGCATTCGGACACCTCGGGGGTGACCGTATCTCGTGGCAAGCCACGAGGTTTCGGGATGGTGCTGACCACCTTGGCCGGCTATCCGGCGCCCTCGGCGGTGGGACTGGGATTCGCGATCCTGCTCGGCGCCGGACGCCAGACGATCATGCTGTGGATCCTCATCGCGGCGCTGGTGGTGCTGATCGTGCTGATCCGCAACCTGTTCGGCTTCCTCGCCGTGATCTGCGTGGGCGGGGCCGCCTTCGCCGTGTCCTGGTACGGAACCGCGGTGTGGCAGGGCGTCTTCGGTTATGTGGTCACGTGGTTTCTGCTGTTCGGTGGCGTGCGCGCGGTGATCGA
The DNA here is from genome assembly GCF_002933465.1 of Nocardia nova. Classification (GTDB taxonomy): domain Bacteria; phylum Actinomycetota; class Actinomycetes; order Mycobacteriales; family Mycobacteriaceae; genus Nocardia; species Nocardia nova_B. The sequence goes on along the minus strand of NZ_PSZE01000005.1, from coordinate 69,010 downwards.
ACTGTGGCAGGTGTCGGTGCGCGGCGACGGATCCGATGCCGATCAGCTGGCATGGCTCACCCGCATTCCGGCGCGACTGTGGGTCGTCGTGTTCGGCCTGCTGACTCTCGCGGCACTGGTGCTGGGGGCGGGGCAGCTACTGGGGGTTCAGCCGTCCTGAGCCTGTGCACGCCACCGCCGGGCCGCCTCCGAATCACCCCGGCGCTCCAGCACTTCCGCGAGACCGGCCATCGCGCGGGAGTCGCCCTGCTCGGCCGCCATACGCCACCAGCGTTGCACCTCGTCGAATTCGTGTGTGCGGTAACCGACTACGCCGAGATCGTAGGCCGCGCCGGCATGTCCGAGATCGGCCGCCTGCCGCCACAGCCGCCGGGCCTGGTCGAGGTCGCCGCGAGTGTGCGCCTCCACGCCGAGGTGGTAGAGCGCGGACCGGAACCGGTCCTGATCGCCGGCGGCGTCGACGGTGGCGGTCACCGCCACCACCAATTCGCCGAAATCGGGTTCTCCGACGCCGGTACTGCAGCGCAGCACCATGGTCGCGCCTGTGCCGCGTTCGATGACGAGTCCGTAGTTGCCCGTCCAGGATTCGACCGCGCCCGCGGCGGTCATCCACACTGGAGTGAGGGTGTAGGCGGCCGCCGGGCCGGTTCCCGACAGGCGTAGATCGATCCCCTCGGCGAGGGCATCGCTCCACACATCGACGCCCGGCAACCTACTGCCGCGCAGCATGACATAGCCGTCGATCACCGACAACCCGATGCCCAGGCCCAGCAATCCCGACGGCGGTGCCGCGGCGCGCAGCGACAACCGCACCACCGTCGGTTCCGCTCCCAGGCGCTGCGAGTACATCGGATGAACTGTGACGCCGCGCCACCCGACCGGCTCGGTGCCCGGATATCGCTCGGCCAGGGGTCGATTCGCCTCACCGGTACCGGCCATCGCGTCGCCTTTCGCCGCAGCTGTAGGGGAATCGATGCACTGCCGCGCACACCGTAGTCCTTGCGGCCGGGGAATGGCGCCCGAACCGGCGGGTTCAGTCCTCGCTGCTGCCGCGCTGGCCGACGAACTCCCGCAGGGCCGGGTCCGCGGAGACGATGCGATCCACCTCGTCTCCGCCGGTGCATTCGAACAATCCGATGGTCACGTGCGTGCCGCGCCGGCCCAGCACGCGCCAGACGCCACCGCTGTCCTGCCAGCGGATCAGCGCGGCGACAGCGGGGGAGATCTGCGAATTCGGCACTCCACCATTGTGACTGCCGGATCCGTCAGGCGAATTCGTGGTACAGCTCGGGCGGGACGCGAGCGAGATGGTTCATCTCCTGCCCGCAATTGCAAGAGCAGAGGGCCACCGCCCGGCGCCGCGAGTGAGCCGACGACCTCATCATGCGATGACAGTACTGCCGGACGCCTCGAGTGAGCGCGCCGATCATGGCGGCTCCCAACAGAATTCGTGAATGCCTGTGGGGTTACAGGCCCGGCGACGACATGATCGTGACATGTCCCAGTGCGGCCGCATATCCATATCCTGCGGCCCGTCGCGGGGCCGTGCGGGTTCGCCGGGCGAGAGACCGCACGGCCGCGCGGGGTGCCGGCTACGGAGTCGAGTAGCCGATCAGGGCTCCGATCCCGGCGCCGATCGGAATCGTGACCAGCGCGCCGACACCACCCAGGAAGAAGCCCAGGACCGCACCGATTCCGGCGCCGACCAGGGCGCCGACGCCCGCGTTGTACTGCTTGCGAGCGAGCGTGTCGGAGGCTTCGTCGATGGCCCGTGCGGTCCGATCGGTGGCCGACTGCGGCGTCAGCGTGAGGGTGCGGCCGGCATTGTCGATGCGCGGTGTGAGGCCGACCGTTCCGGACGCCGTGCGCAGGCCGAGCGGCATCGACGCCACGGCACGGCCGGCGGCATCGGTCAGGGTGACCGCATCGCCGGTGACAGTGAAGGATCCGGCGTCCACGGTGGTCGCCAGACCGGTGTGGTCGGCGGTCGGCGCGGTGACGAAGCCGACGCCCTGTTCGACCCCGCGCACAGCGATCGCGGAGGCCGTGGCCGGCGCGGCCTGCGCGACACCGGCAGCCGCGGTGGTGGCACCGACGGCCAATAGCGCGGTAGCGGCGAATTTCTTGGCTCTCATGATCTTTCCCCACATTCCGTCGGCCCGGCCGGGCCGACATGTCCCCTCTGGCCGGATCTCGGCCGTTCTCATTCTTACCCAGATAGCGCCCCGGTGTTCGTTTTCCGCTTGACGGTAGCCGAAATCGCTTCGCGCACAGAGGGTTTGCCTACCGTTCGCGGGAACTGGGAGCCGGCGCGACCGGGACGGAACGGACGTCCACCGGAGGTATCGCCGGGCGGACGCCGTGACCGGCGGCGAACCGCACATCCCGGCGCTGCTCCCGGCTCCCGTGGCGTACCCGGCCGCTCCGGAATCCGCGCCGCGCCCCGCACCCACCGGATCGACTCGGCACCACCGATACGATGTCGGGAAGGCCCGAGTACTGCGACAACGGATTCCTTCCGACTCGGTGACCCGACCGCGAACACCTACGCTGGCGCACCCGCGCGCCGTATCGTCGATCGATGTGAGCGACGACGACGGTTCGACGCCTCCGCGATTGCGCTCCTCCGCGATCGGCGATTCCGTCGAGCTCGCCGACCACATCTGCACCCGGCTGCAGCGGGAGATTCCGGCGTACCGGGGGGTTGCCACCGCCAGCCTGACGCCCTCGATCGCCGCCGCGATCGATCGTCTGATCACCGCCACGGCGGCCGATCGGCCACTCGACGAGCGGGAGCTCGCGGATTTCCGAGCCTACGGCGCATTGCGGGCCGAACTCGGTGTGCCGCTCGACGCGATGCTGCGCGGATGGCAGATCGTGATGGGGGAGGTGATCGAACGCATCAGCACCTCCGAACACTGGGCGACCCGGCGCGGCGCCGCGCTGCTGTCGTTCCTCGGTGCCCTACTGCGCGCCTCGGACGCGGCCACCGTCGCATGCACCTCCGCCCACCGCGAAGCCGAAGCGCAGATCACGCGCCGCCTCGATATCCGGCGCGACGATATGGTTCGCGCGCTCGCCGAGGGCGCACTGCCCGCCGGTGAGTTGCGCCGCCGTGCCGAACACATCGGACTCCGCCTGGACGGCACGTATTCGGCCTTCCGCGCGATCACCGGGCAGCCGGAACAGACGGAGTGGGAGCTGCGGCAACGGCCAGGATTCCGGCCACCAGGTGGTGTGGTCGCGATCCTGGAACGCGATGTGGTCGGTATCTGCGATCCGCACGACGATTCCGCACCCTCGGCCGGAGTGTTCCTCGGGGTGGGCCCCGCCTGTCCGCTCAAGCGGATCCCGCATTCGCTGCATATCGCCGGCCGGGTCGCCGAGACCGCGCGCCTGTTCGAGCGTCCGGGGCGCCACACCTTAACCGACCTGGGCCTCCTGCCGGCCGTCGTCAGCGACAGCGATGTCGGGGCCGCGATGGTCCGCCGCTACCTCGACCCGCTCGTAGACGTCGACGCCGAGGCCATCCTCGAGACCGTAGACGCCTACCTGACGGCCGGTTGCAATGCCAGTGAAACCGGTCATCGGCTGTATCTGCATCACAATACGGTCCGCTATCGGCTGTCCCGATTCGAGGAGCTGACGGGTGCATCGCTGAAGGATCCGCACGTGATGCAGCAGGTGTGGTGGGCGTTGCGCTATCGGGAACTGCGTTCCGGCCGCCCGGACTCATGAGTCGATTGGTGAACAGACCCGCCCATATTTTGTCAACTATTACGAAACTCTGCGCCCGGGCCGGTGGTTGATCGATACAAGGAACAACGCGGGACCGAGATCCGGTCACCGCGTCCACATGTCCGTGCGACGCTCGAAAAGGAAGGACCGGCATCATGACATTCGCCGATCCGGTCACCGCGGAATTCGCCGACGCCGTCGATATGGCCGTGCGCGCACCCTCGGTGCACAACACCCAGCCGTGGCGGTGGTCGCTGCGCGAGGACGCCATCCACCTGTATGCCGATCGGTCCCGGCAGTTGGTCGTCACCGATCCGGCCCAGCGTGCACTGCTATTGAGCTGCGGTGCGGCACTGCATCACATGCGGATGGCACTGGCCATGCTCGGCTGGTCCGCGCAGGTCACCTACCTTCCCCACGACGCCGATCCCGATCACCTCGCGGCCATCACCGTGCGCCCGACGCACCGGCCGTCGGCGCGTGATATCGAACTCGCCGCGGCGATCGGCCATCGGCAGTCGGATCGTCGCCGCTACAGCGCGCGACCGGTACCGCAGGCGTTCGTACGGGAGGTGTCCGCCGCGGCTCGTTCCTACGGCGCCGCTGCCCGGCAGGTGCCGCAGGAGTTACGCCCGGAATTGGCCGAAGCTGCCCGGGTCGCATCTGTGCGCCACGCCGCCGACCCCGCATATTTGCACGAATTGGCGGTGTGGAGCGGTCGGCACGGGACCTCTGACGGTGTTCCGGCCGCGAATACTCCGGCCCCGCGTCCCGACGACGAGATCGCCAGGCGGCGGTTCGAGTCACCGGAACTGGCCGATCCGGCCACCGAACCGGAGGCCGCCGAATGGCTGGTGGTGTGCACGGCCGGCGATGATCGGCTCGCTCGGCTGCGCGCGGGGGAGGCGGTCAGCGCGCTGCTGTTGTCGGCGACCACGCTGGGCCTGTCGTCCAGTCTGCAGTCCGAACCGCTGGCCATGCCCGACCTGCGCGCCCACATTCGCCACGGGGTGCTGTTGGAGTGCGCCTACCCGCAGACGATGGTGCGACTGGGCTGGTTGCCCGCCGGCGCCGCGCTGCTGCCGCAGACACCGCGGCGGCTCGTCACCGAGGTGCTCGCGACCCCCGTGGCGATCTGAGCGGCCCGCGGCTACAAGGCCCGCGGCCGCCGCGATCTCCCGTGAGGTGATCACGCCCGGCCTGCTTCGGCGTGGCGGTCACGGTGCCGCCCGGAATGCCGCCGGGTGGCCGAGTCGCTGCCCACCGTCGACGACCATCACCTCACCGGTGATCCAGCGTGCGGCGTCGGATACCAGGAACGCGATGGCCGACCCGATATTGACCAGGATGTCGACACTGCCGAACCGCTCGAGGGTGCGGTCGATGCAGGCGCGCGCGGCATCCTCGTCGACGGCGTGCGCGGCGATACCGAGCGCGTTGCCCCGCACCTGCGCGGCCGCGGCCTCGGCCGATTCCTGATCCCGCGAGGTCAGCACCACATCGGCCCCGGCCGCGGCGAGGGCCTGCGCGGTCGCGAGGCCGATGCCGCGCGAGGCGCCGGTGACGATCGCGGTGCGGCCGGTCAGATCCGCGTTCGGCATATCAGTTGTTCGCCTTCACATCTCGATACTTGCGCAGTTCCTGCCGGGCCAGCGTGCGCTTGTGCACCTCGTCGGGTCCGTCGGCCAGCCGCAGCGTGCGCAGATGCGCCCAGGCCATGGCGAGCGGGAAGTCGTCGGTGACACCGGCGCCACCGTGGACCTGGATGGCCCGGTCGACGATCTTCAAGGCGATATTCGGAGCGGCGACCTTGATCGCGGCGATCTCGGTGCGCGCCTCCTTGTTGCCGACCGTGTCCATCAGATAGGCCGCCTTCAGGGTCAGCAGCCGGATCATCTCGATATCGATGCGCGCCTCGGCGATCCAGTCCTGGATATTGGCGTTGGCGGCGATCGGCTTGCCGAAGGCGATGCGCGTACTCGCGCGCCGGCACGTCAACTCCAGGGCGCGCTCGGCCATTCCGATGGCCCGCATGCAGTGGTGGATACGGCCGGGACCGAGCCGAGCCTGGCTGATCGCGAAGCCCTCCCCCTCACCCTTCAGCACGTCCTTCAGCGGTACCCGCACATTCTCGAAATCGATCTCGGCATGACCCTCGCGGTCGTGGTAGCCGAAGACCGGCACGCCGCGCATGACGGTCACGCCCGGTGCGTCGATGGGGACCACCATCATCGACTGCTGGCGGTGCGGCGCAGCGTCGGGATCGGTCTTGCCCATCACGATCAGCACGGTGCAGTTCGGGTGCAAGGCGTTGGAGGCGAACCACTTGCGGCCGTTGAGAACGTACTCGTCGCCGTCGCGCACCATCGACAGTTCCACATTAGTGGCGTCGGAACTGGCGACCGCGGGTTCGGTCATCGCGAACGCCGAGCGGATCGTGCCCGCCAGCAACGGCTTCAGGTACTTCTCCTTGTGCTCGTCGGTGCCGAAGAGCGTGAAGACCTCGATGTTTCCCGTATCCGGGGCACTGCAGTTGCACGCCTCCGGCGCCAGGTGGCTGCGGCCCATGATCTCGGCCAGCGGTGCGTACTCGAGGTTGGTCAGACCCGGACCCCATTCCGGGTAGGGGTGGAACAGATTCCACAGGCCGCGCCGCTGCGCCTCGGCCTTGAGCTCTTCCAGGATCGGCGGCTGGAAGTGTGGATCGCCGGCGGCGCGCATCTGCTCGTCGTAGACGGCCTCGGCGGGGTAGACGTGCGAATCCATGAACTCCAGCAGCCGGCCGCGGTATTTCTCGGCCCGCTCGGAGATGTCGAACATCGACATGTGATCTCCTGATCGTTGTGAACTCTGTTGTGATGCTTCAGATCTCGTCGAGCAGACTGCGCTGGTAGCGGCGCATGCCGGCGAGCCAGCGGTCGTAGTCGGCCCCTTTGCGCCGATACATCTCGAGCACACTCGGATGCGGCAGGATCAAGAACTGCTCGGCGTCGATCGCGGCGAGTACCGCGTCGGCGACCTGTGCGGGTTCGAGCACCTCGCTGGCGGTGGTCACCGCCCGGGTGGAGGCCGCGCCGAGCCGGTCGCCGGAGTCGAGCCCGGCATACAGCAGGGGTGTGTCGATCTGCGCAACCTGCACTGCCGTACCCCCGTCCGTGATGTCACCTCATCGTAGTTGAGGTTGACGTCAAGTTCAATTTTGCGTGTGCGCGCGGGCCGCACTCTGCTGTTGTAGCAGGTCCGCGCCGCGCCGGAGGACGAAACGGCGAGTCAGGACCTGGCCGGAATCCGCAGCGCGTTGACCCACAACCGGGTCGCGGTATAGGTGAGCTCGTCCAGGTCGGCCGGGCGACCGGTGTCGTCACCGGCCACGAAATGCCCGAAGGCCAAGCGGCTGACCATCCCGGAGAGAGCACGCGAGGCGAGGAGCGGATCCAGCTCGGGATCGGCCAGCCCGCGACGTTGCAGCGATTCGATACTGCGAGCGTTGCGGTCGATGAACGCCGCGGCGCGGCGCTGGCGCAGCACCCGGAATTCGGGGTCGATATTGGCCACCTGTTCCAGCAGGCCCATCAGTTTGGCATTGCGCTGATAGGCCTCGAAGTAGGCGCGGTTGCTCGCGGCCACGACTGCGGCCGGATCGTCGGCCTCGGACACATGCGGCATCCCCGGGTGCATCATGTCCTCCTGGGCGACCTCCAGAACCGCCGCGAAAATCTCTTCCTTGCTGGAGAAATAGGTGTAGAAGGTGCCGGAGGAGCAGTGCGCCTCGGTCGTGATGTCGACCAGCCGGGTGTCGAGATAGCCACTGGTCTCGAAGACGCGGCGCGCGGCGGCGATCAGCGCCGAGCGGGTACGCAGCCCGCGCTCGGTGGTGGGCAATTCCCGCAGCAGGGAAGTCCGGGCCATCGACGGCGCTGTGTCCGTGCTGCGACCATCCTCGCCGAACTTTCCCATGCAGCAGTTATAGCCGACGAGGCCGATGGCGGCACAGAACTGGATGCGGCCAAGGGCACAGAACTGGATGCGGCCAAGGCCGCGGTGTGCAGTTTCGTCGCCGCGGCCCCATCACGCGCCGCCTGTGATCGTCTGCGAACGATCACAGGCCGCTTCACCTGTTCCGCCGGACCACGACGTGGGCGAGGGTTTCGAGATCGCCCCGGGCGACGCCCGCCGGTAGCCCGGCGAGCGCGGAACGCAGTGCCCGGTCGGCATATTCGCGGGTGAGTTCGCGGCCACCGGCGGCGGCGACCAGTTCGGCCGCGCGCACTACGTCGGCCGTCGTCATCGGCCGTGGCTCGCTGTACAGCCGGGCCAATTCGCGTCCCGCGTCGGTGTCGGAGGCCAACGCGCACACCACCGGAAACGACCGTTTCCGGGCAGCCAGATCGCTGAGCGCGGGTTTACCGGTCACCGCTGGATCGCCCCAGATGTCGATGGCGTCGTCGACCAGTTGGAACGCCAGGCCGAGATTACGGCCGAAGGTGGTGAACGCGGCCACCGTCCGCGAATCCGCACCCGCGCACAACGCACCCAGGGCGCAGGAACAGCCGAGCAGCACAGCGGTTTTGCCGGCCGCCATGGACAGGTAGTCCTCGACGCTCACATCCGGGCGGGTTTCGAAATCGCAGTCCTGATATTGGCCGTGGCACAGGGTCGCGGCGGTGCGGGCCAGCCGGATCACCGCGGCGGCACCAGCCGCCTCCGGCAATCCGGCGTCGGAGAGCACCGCGAACGCCAAGGCCTGCAACGCGTCACCGAGCAATGTGGCATTGGTGGTGCCCCACACTTGCCAGACCGTGGGCCGGCCGTGGCGCAGCGGATCGGCGTCCATCACGTCGTCGTGGACGAGGGAGAAGTTGTGCAGCAGTTCGACCGCGGCGCCGGCGTGTACGGCATCGGCGGTCGGTGCGCCGCAGGCGGCCGCGGCGGCCAGGGTCAGCGCCGGGCGCAGGCCCTTGCCGTGGGATCCGGCGCGCAGGTTGCCCTCGGCGTCGCACCACCCGAAGTGGTAACCGGCCATCCGGTCGAGGGGGTGACCGAGGGTGGCGACGGCGGCCCGCAGGACCGGCGCGATCGCCGTGCGGGCATCGGCGAGCAGGGTGGCCGCGACGCGCGTGCCCGGAGCGGCATCGGTGGTGGCGCGGGGACGGCGCCCGGGTTCACGGGCGACCGCGCAGTCCTTGCGGTCCGCCGCGGGAAGACGTTGCCCCGGAGAGTAAGTGGTGGGTTTGGATGCTCGCATTACCGGCCCCGCTCGCTCGGGCACAGCCGCCGCGCCCGCTCCGCGTCGCGGTCGGCGGTGCGTGAAGTATTCATCGTCGCATCGGAACCCGCGGGCCGGGCGATGGCCCGGGTTGCGTTTGCACAACGCCTGCCTCCGCGGGTTCGTCGTCAGGCCAGGGGAGCGCCGTGCTCGAGTGCCTCGCGCGGCGCGCTGGTGTAACGCGCGGCCTGATAGTGGTAGTCGAAGTTGGCTCGGACGTATCGGGTGTAGCAGGTTGCGGTGGTGAGGATATCGGTGCGGTCGCGGCCGGACAGTCCCGCCGCGTCGAGTTCGGCCGGCAGTGCGTCGATGCCCGCGAGCATGCGGCGCACGCATGCGGTGAGCATACGGTCGACCACGTCGACCGCGCGTTCCCGGTCGAGACGGAGCTGACGTTCGGCCAGCAGCACCGAGTTGTACAGATAATCCGACGCCTCGTCGGAGTCGATGGACAGAATGTCGTTGAACAGGCCCATATGTTCGACGGATGCCTCCCGTATCGCGCGCAACGCCGGCAGAGCCCGCGCTGCCGCGCACAGGTCGACCCCCTCGGCGATCTCGCTGATATCGAGAAACACGTACAGGGCGACCGAGTCCCGCCGGTGGGCGCGGTAGTCGTCCAGATCGGGATAGCGATCGGTGAGCCGCCCGATGCTCTCCGTGTAGTAGGTCCACAGCCATGCCGAGAGTTCGGTGCGCACCGCGTGACGCCACTGACTCGAGCGTCCCGCGCACAGTTCGCGCCACAGCTCGGCGAAGGCCACCGCGAGCACCCCGGTCGGGCGCGCGCCGGGTTCGAATACCTCCTCCAGTGCGGTGATGGTCGCCAATGTCCGTGCCGGGTCGGGAATTTCGATGTCGAACTGATCGTCGACGATGAATGCCCATGCGGTGAATCGGCTCAGCAATCCCAGCGCGTCCGCCTCGGCATACGGGCACCACAGCGCGTACATGCGAGCCGGCCGGGTCCGGCGCATGCGCCGGCGGGTCGGCTCCGAGGGAACCAGATCACAACGTTCGAGCCAGGCCCACATGGCCTGCTCGGCCTCCGATTCGGCGGGATTGGCACCCGCCGAATCGAACGGCATGAAGAACTCAGTTACATGCATCGAAACCGCCTATCTCCCAAGCAGTTTAACGCGAGTACGGCAATCCGGGCATTCGGTTTGAGATATCGGGTCGACCCAGGGTGACGACAACACGAAGTGCCACAACGGATTCGGATCGATGTCGCTCATGCCCACATGCTTCCCGGCGGATTCGGCGAAACAGCGAACCACTCGCCGCGGAGAGGCGGCGGATACGCCGCCTGCCCGGGAGCATTCATTGGGCGATCGCCGACAGGGGGCACGGAAGACCACCCGTTCCGCACGGCCGGGATCGGCGCGTCGCCGTACCTCACGGGGGAGTCGGCGGAGATACGACGGCCGGATAGGCGCGTGCGACTCGCGCTCGGCGTGCAGCCGAGGAGCAAGGGCAGGCCCCGACCTCAGCACGATCGTGGCAATCGGCACAACATGCCGATCGGGTAGTCGCGCCGGATATCGCGAACGATTCATGGCCCCCTCGTTCCGCCACCTTCGCGGGCGCCGCCAAGTTTACGGCAGGCTACCCGGCCCGCGCAGCGCGAACCGGGCCGGCGAATGTTCCGGAACCTCCGGCAGCCAGTCCGAAGTCCTTGCAGTTCAGTGGGTTTCGACGGCGGTTCGCAGCGGGTCGATTCCGGTGTCGGGGGCGGACTCCAGGTAACCGATGTCACCGGTCGCCGGCGGGATGCCGTCACCACCCTGGATTCCGGCCGGCATTGCGGCGACACGGGCCGCGTCGAGTCGCGATCTCGCCCTGGCTCTGCATGCTACGGATCGACCACCATGTCGCGCCGGCGCTGCCACGCTCCCAGAAGTCCAGCCGCGCCGAGATAGGGCTGCCGATCGGCGAGCACCGCATCGGCCTCGTGCTGAGCGACCGCCGGCGTCGACGAAGGCCAGGTTGAGCGCGCTGGAGCCCATGTCGGTGGTGCGATCGACCGTGCGCCGCGCCTGCTGCCGTGCGTGCTGCTCGTCGAATCCGTTTGCGCCCGAGAGTATCCGGGCTTGTTCGACGCGGTAGTCGATCACCGCCGCCTGGTCGGACCAGTCCGGGGGCGGTGTCGCGGCGAAGAAGCCCATGATCCGGTCGGAGTGGTCGGGCAGATCGGGGTCCGCGGGTCCAGGGGACGTCGGCCTGGTATTGATCAAAGTCAGGGCCGACACCCGGTCGCGGTGGTCGAGCGCGGCGAGCTGACAGATCCATCCGGCCACCGAGAACCCCACCAGGTGGGCTCGCGGGAGTCCGAACAGGTCCATCAGCCCGACCAGGTCGGACGCCAAATCACGCAGGGTGTAGCCGGGAGAACCGGTCGGGTAGGCGGTCGACCGGCCGGTGTCACGGATGTCGTAGCGCACCACGTACCGGTCGGCGGCGGCCAGCCGGCCGCAGAACTCGTCCTCCCAGAAGAGTCCCGACGTGGACGGCAGCACCGCCGCGGGCTGTCGCCGGTCTCCGAAGGTGGACACACACAGCTCGATGTCACCGACGGCGACCATATGCTCGGAAGAGCGTTGACCATGAAGCGGCATGGCGACTCCTCTGCGGTTGCGTCCGTGGAGGAGACCCCTTCCGCCGCCGAAACTCATCGGTCCGAGGTGCCGGTTCACCGGCGCCGCCGCCCTACGCGGCGCGCAGCTGCGGTAAACCCCATTCGGAGGCGAGCAGTTCGTGGGAGCGCAGCCGGTCCTCGTGCCGGTAGGTGACGCTGGTGACGACGAGTTCGTCGGCGCCGGTCAACTGTTGCAGCGCCGAGAGTCGTTCGGCCACCACATTGGGTGCGCCGACGAACTGAGTGATGACGCGATCGTGCACCAGGCGCTGCTGCTGTTCGGTCAGCGGGGGAGCGGTCTCGGGGTCGAGGTATTCGGCGGCGCCGGCGCCGCTGCGAATGCTGTAGACCCAATGTCCGTAGGTCGAGGCCAGATGGGTGGCGGTCGCGTCGTCGTCGGCGACCACCACGTCCGCCGATACCACCAGATACGGCCGGTCGAGAACCGCCGAGGGCCGGAAGGCGGCGCGATACGCCTCCACCGTCTCCACGATCGTGCCGGGGGAGACGTGGTAGTTGGCCGCGAACGGCAGTCCGAGCCGGCCCGCGAGCTGGGCGCTCTCACCGCCGGAACTACCGAACAGCCACAGCTGAACCTCGGCGCCCTCGCCCGGAACGGCATGCAGGGCAACACCTTCCGAGCTGCGGTAGTTCCCGGAGAGCAGGTCGCGGACCTCGCGGACCTGGCGGCCGTAGTCCAGCGGCTGGGTGCCCGGCAGTTGGAGTGCCTCGAAACTCGCCGCCAGCCTGGACGTATCGAGCAGTCGTCCGGGACTGAACGGCGGTGGGATCACGACGCCGTCGCGCACCCGGGTCGGGCGGTCGGGTACGGGCGCCGGTTTCACCCCCGCCGAGCGCACCTCGCTGATCCGATGCGCCGAGCGCCCCAACCCGAGATCCAGCCGTCCCGGATACAGCGCGTCGATGGTGCCGAACGCCTCGACCACGGCCGCTGAGGTGTGGTGCCCGGCCTGCACGGCGGCCGAGCCCACCCGGATGGTATCGGTGGCGGCAGCGATCAACGCGATCAGCGTGGTCGGTGCGGAGGAGGCCACCGAGACGAAATGGTGTTCGGCCACCCAGAATCGGCGATAACCCCACGACTCGGCGTGGCGGGCCAGGTCGATGGTATTGCGCAGCGCCTGCCGCGGTGTGGATCCGGCACTGACGGGGGAAAGATCCAGGATCGACAACGGGACGGTCATGACGCTCGCACTCCTTCGCTGCCACGATGCGGATGGCGCAGTCCCAGATGGTCGCGCAGGGTCACACCGGTGTATTCGGTTCGGAAACTGCCCAGCTCCTGTAGTTCGGGAACGACCTTGTCGACGAATTCGTCGAGTCCGGCGGGCGTGAGATGCGGGACCAGGACGAATCCGTCGGCGGCGTCGGACTGTACGTAGCGATCGATCTCGGCGGCGACCTGTGCGGGCGTGCCGACGAACTGCTGACGCGCGGTCACCTCGATGATCAGTTCCCGGATGCTCAACTTCTCGGCGTCGGCCTTGGCGCGCCAGTCTGCGGCGATCGCGCGCGGATCCTTGGCGTGCCGGACGCGTCCACGGGTGATGTTCGCGTTGTCGACCGGATCGATCTCGGGCAGCGGGCCGTCGGGGTCGTAGCCGGAAAGGTCACGGCCCCAGACCTGTTCGAGGAAGGCGATCGCCGTCTGCGGTCCAACCTGCTGCAGCCGGATCTCCCGGGCCCGCTCCTGCGCGTCGGCGTCGCTGTCACCGAGTACGAAGGTCGCGGCGGGCAGGATCTTCAGATCGTCGCGGCGGCGGCCGTACTTCGCGAGCCGGGTCTTGATGTCGGTGTAGAACTGGCGGCCGTCCTCGAGCTCGCCGTGGCGGCTGAAGATGGCATCGGCCTTCGCGGCGGCGAATTCCCGGCCCTCCTCGGAGTCCCCGGCCTGGATCTGCACCGGATATCCCTGCGGGCTCGCCGGTAACCCGTAGACACCCTCGATATCGAATTGTGTCCCGCGATAAGTGAATCGGGGCGCCGGGCCGCCGAACACCCCGCGTTCGCGGTCGACGACCGGCGCCCCGCCGGCGCGACTGTCCCAGATCGCGCGGGTCGCGTCGACCACTTCCGCCGCGCGCACGTAGCGCTGCGAGTGGTCCAGATAGCCACCACGGCGGAAATTCTCACCGGTGAACGCGTCGGAGGAGGTGACCGCGTTCCAGGCGGCCCGCCCGCCCGAGAGGTGATCCAGGCTGCCGAATTGCCGTGCGAGTTCGAAGGGTTCGTTGAACGTGGTGTTGATCGTGCCGGCCAGGCCGAGCCGGGTCGTGACCCCGGCGAGCGCGTTGAGCACGGTGAAGGTGTCGGGACGACCGACCACGTCGAGGTCGAAGATCCGGCCGCGGTGTTCGCGCAGCCGCAGCCCCTCGGCGAGGAAGAAGAAGTCGAACAGGCCGCGCTCGGCGGTGCGCGCCAGGTGGACGAAGGAGTCGAACTCGATCTGGCTGCCCGATTCCGGCACGCTCCACACCGTTGTGTTGTTCACCCCCGGGAAGTGAGCGGCCAGGTGAACCTGCTTGCGTACCTGTTGTTTCGGCATCGTCATCCTCGGGCGAGTGCGTAGCGGTTGGCGGGGCGTGTCAGGCCGATCCGGCCGCGCAGGCTGCGCGCCGGCCGGACGAGTGCGGCGCTGAACGCGGGCACTGCCAGTGGCCGCAACACCAGACCGTCGGCGGCGCACGCACGCCGGGTCCGGTCGAGCAGCGCGCGCAGACCATCGGCGGTGCCGAGGTGGCGCACGGTAGAGGCCGGCGTCGCGGGTCCCCAGGCGTCGAGTTGGTCGAGCTCGGCGTATGCCCGGTGCTCCGTCGCGGCCAGATGCACCTCGACGTCGAGCAGAATCCGCACGTCGTCGGGCGTCCGGTCGGCCGCGGCGACCGCGGAGCGCAGCCGGGTGCGCAGGGCGGCGGCCTCGTCGAGGTCGGCGGCGCTGATCCGGATCAGATCGGCACGGTGGACCGCGAGGCGGGTGCTCGCCGCCGACTCGGCGCGCACCGCGATCGGCGGCTGTCCCTGCGGCGGACGGGGGGTGATCGAGGGGCCCTTGACGGAGAAGTTCTCGCCCTCGAAATCGATGTAGTGCAATCGGTCGCGGTCGATGAACCGGCCGGTCGCGAGATCGCGGATCTCGGCGTCGTCCTCCCAGCTGTCCCACAGCCGGGTGACCACCTCGATCGCCTCGTGGGCCTCCCGCCACAGCGAGGTGTCGTCCTGCGGCTGCTTGCGGCCGAACAGTGTCGTCTGCTCGGCCTCGGCGGAGACGGCGACCTCCCACCCCGCCCGGCCGTAGGTGGCGTAGTCGAGGGCGGCGACCGCCTTGGACACGTGGAACGGTTCGGTGTGGGTGACCGTCGCCTGTGGAATCAGGCCGATGGTCCGGGTCGCGGCGGCGGCGCGGGCGGCGAGCGCGATCGCGTCGAACGGCCCGTAACCGCCGGCGTTCACGCCGAAGGAGTCCGGGAGAAAGACGAAGTCGAGTCCGGCCCGGTCGGCGGCGGTGATCGCGTCGAGCCAGTAGCCGGGCGTGAACAGCTCTTCGGCGCGGGAGTCGGCCCGCCGCCACGATGCGGGGTGGGTACCCGTACCGGACAATTCCACCCCGAGCAGGGGCGGCAACGACGACATGCGAAGGCGTCCTTTCGATCGACACGAGACAACACCGCCGGATCGCGGTAGGAGGGAAGCGGAGATGTCCCGCGATCGCCGGATGGCAGAACCTCAAACTATGAGAAATCGCCTGCGGCGTCAGCACTCTCGATCGCGCTGAATTCTATTCTTGCGGCGGCGGGCATCGTCGCTGAGTAGAAACGGCTCCGATGCAGTGGGCCCTGCTGCGCGGGTTCGCGGACGCCGCCCTGGTGGACTGGTGGCTGGGCGCGCTGACGCTGCCGTTCGTGCAGTCGTGGAGAATCCTGGCGTTCACGATGTTCACCTCGGGCATGATCTTCTCGATATTCAGCGCGCTGTTCGGGCGCTGGGCGATGATCCCGACCTGGGGGGGTGATGGTGCTGCTGGGCAACCCGTCTTCCGGACGCGCGGTGTCGGGGCCACTGCTGTCGTCGGCACTCGGGGCGATCGGGCGCCGGCTACCGCCGGGCGCGTCGGTGAACGCTCAGCACACCGCGGTGTATTTCTCCGGCCACCAGCACATCTTCCTGTATCTGGTGCTCGCCGGGTGGGCGCTGGTCGCGTCGGCGGTGTTCTGGGTGTGGCGGGACCGGCAGATCCATGCGAGCGAGTCCGACGAGCCGGCCGGCGGCGACGAATAGTTGCCCTATCACGCGGACCGCTCGATCGCCGGCCGGACGAACCCGCCCGGCACCGCGGCCAGCAACTCGCGCGTGTATTCGTGCCTCGGATCGTCGAACAGCGTTGCGGTGGCTGCTGTTTCGACGATCCGGCCCTGCCGCATCACCGCGACGCGGTCGCTGATGCGGCGCACGACGGCCAGATCGTGGGAGATGAACAGATAGCTCAGCTCCAGTTCGGATTGCAATCGCTCCAGCAACGCCAGAATCTGGGCCTGTACCCCGACATCGAGCGCCGACACCGGTTCGTCAAGCACCAGCACATCCGGCCGCAGTGCCAGCGCCCGCGCGATCGCGACGCGCTGTCGCTGCCCGCCCGACAGCCGCTCCGGGCGCCGGTCGGCGACCTCGCCGGGCAGCGCGACCTGCTCGAGCAGTTCGGCGACCCGGGCGCGGCGTTCACGGCGATCGCCGATCCCGAAGGCCTGCAACGGTTCTCCCACGATCTTCGCCACGCTCAGGGTGGGATTCAGCGACGTGTAGGGGTTCTGATACACCACCTGGACGCGCCGGCGAAATTCCCGCAGCCCGGCCCCGCGCAAACCCGCGACATCGCGCCCGTCGAAGTGGACGCTGCCCGCATCGGGTGTGGACAGCCTCGCGAGGATGCGAGCGGTGGTGGTCTTGCCGGAGCCGGATTCGCCGACCAGGGCGACGGTCTCCCCGCGAGCGATCTCCAGCGTCGCACCGGACACCGCGCCCACCGACGCGCCGCCATAGCGGACGTGCAGGTCATCGACCCGCAACAACGTATCGTCGCCCATCATCGGTCCTCCTGTGTCTTGCGGGACACCCGCACCCGGTCGGACCGACGAAAAGCTGCGCAAGTGTGTCTCATCGGTCCTCCTGTGTTTTGCGGGACACCCGCACCCGGTCGGACCGACGAAAAGCTGCGCAAGTGTGTCTCATCGGTCCTCTGTGTTTCCGATCGCGCGGCCGATGCGCTGGGCGGCGAGCACCACCGCGACGATCACCAGGCCGGGCAGGGTGGTCATCCACCAGGCGAGCACGAGGTAGTTGCGGCCCTCCGAGATCAGCGAACCCCATTCCGGGGTGGGTGGCGCGGCGCCGTAGCCGAGGAAGCTGAGCGACGAAATCGCCAGTACCGCAACACCGAATTCGACCGCGGCCAGGGCGGCGACCGGCGCGTACGCGGTCCGCAGGATGTGACGCAGCAGCACGGTGTGCCAGCGCACTCCGGACGCGAACGCCGCCTCCACATAGGGCGCGCGGCGCACCCGCAGCACTTCCGCGCGCATCACCCGCGCGAACCGGGCGATCAGCGCCACTCCCACCGCGATCGCCACATTCCGGGTGCCCAGCCCGAGCACCGTGATGAGTACCAGTGCCGACAACAGTTCGGGAATCGCCAGCAACACATCGACTCCGCGCATGACGACGGCATCGACGGTGCCGCCGAGAGTGCCGGAGACGAGACCGATCGCCGAACCGATCACCAGTCCCAGCAGCACGGCACAGACCGTCGCCGACAGGGTCAGCGCCGCCCCGTGCGCCACCCTCGTGTACAAGTCGCGGCCGAGGTTGTCGGTACCGAACCAGTGCTGCAGGCTCGGGCCGCGGAATTTCTCCTCCGGCACACCCGCGCGTGGATCGTCCCCGGCGAGAAGCGAGGGCGCGACCGCCCAGCCGAGAACCACGATCAGCACGAGGATCGACACCGCCAGTCCGGCGGTGGCACGCAGACGTTTCGGCACCAGCGCGCGCCGCGGTTCCGTCATCCGGACGGGCGCGGGGTCGGTGATGAGCAGTGTGTCAGACATGTGCGCGCACCTTCTCGCGGGCGATGGCGACGCGGGGATCCAGCACCGGATAGATCAGATCCACCGCCAGGTTCACCATCACGAATGCCAGGGCGGCGATCGACACGATGCCCTGCACCACCGGAATGTCTTGATGCAACACCGCGTTCTGGGTGAGCCGGCCCAGTCCGCCGCGTGAGAACACGGTTTCGACCACCACGGAACCTGCCAGCACCGTGCCGACCCACAGTCCGGCGACGGTGAGCGCCGGTCCGGCGGCGGCGCGCAGCACATGCCGCCACTGCACCCACAGCCGCGAGGCGCCCTTGGCGAAGGCCACCTCGACGAAGGGCTGCCGCCAGGTGGTGGCCAGACCGCTGTAGAACACCTGCGCGATGACCGCGCCGACCGGCACGGCCAGCGTGATCGCGGGCAGGATCGTCCCGCTGAACCCCGTCCCGCCGAATGCGGGCACGAGGCGGAGCCGGAACGAGAACAGTTGCAGCAGCAGCAATCCCACCCAGAACGTGGGCATCGCCGCACCGATCGGCGGCAGCGCGGTGAGCAGATTCCGCAACCACGGCCGCCGGGTGTAGGACGCGGCCACGGCCAGCGCGGCGCCGAAGACGATCGCCAGCAGCAGCGCGAGACCGGCCAGCGCCAGCGTCGAGGGAATCGACTGTGCCAGCGCGCCGGTAACGGTTTGCCCGGTGTTCAGCGAACGCCCGAGATCGCCTCGGACAGCGTGGGTGAGCGCGGTCCAATATTGTTCCGGCACCGAGCGATCCAGCCCGTATCTGGCCCTCAGTTCCGCGAGGGCGGCCGGGTCGGGAGGCACGCCCGGATCCGCGTCGACCGCCATCTGCACCGGATCCGACGGCAGCAGGAACAGGACGGCGAAGGAGATGGTGAACGCCGCCCAGAGGACGCCGATCGCCTGCAGCACCCGCACGATCACATACCGGGTCATCGGGTTCATCGCTTGCTCAACCACGTGTCGTAGAACTGCAGACGAGCCGAGGCCTCGAACTTCAGATCGTGCACGGCGCCGGACACGCCGATCGCCTGCGACAATTCGATGGTCGGCAACCACAGTCCGTTCTCGATCACCGAGCGCTGTGCCTGCCCGATGATCCCCGCCCGCGCCGCCGGGTCGGTGGTCGAGAGCTGGTCGGCGAGCGCTTGGTCCAGCGCCGGAATCGGTCCGCGCTGATTGAGGTTTCGCTGTCCGCGACCGAAGGTGGTGCGCAGGATGTCGCCGTCGGCGCGGGTGGTGTTGAAGTAGGTGACGTCGAAGTCACCGGAGTTCTGCCGTGCGGTGTAGTCGGCGACGGGCGTCAACTCCAGCCGGATGTCCACCCCGACCTTGCGCAGTTGCTGCTGCACCAGTTCCAAGGTCGCCTGATTCGCGGCGAACTGCGCACCGAACAACACGCCGAACGACAGTCGCCGCCCGTCCTTGACGCGGATTCCGTCGCCGCCGGGCACCCACCCGGCCTGGTCCAGTAGGCGGCGCGCCTGGTCGGGGTCATAGGTTATCGACTTCGAAAGATCGACGTAGCCAGGTGTTTTCGAGGCCAGTGGGCCGGTGGCGGGCAGGAACTGCGGTCCCAGCACCGTATCCACCAACTGCTTGCGGTCGATGGCGTGCAGCAGGGCCTGGCGCACGGCGGAATCCGACAGCGGCGCGCGGCTCACATTCGGCTGCAGCCCGAAGGGAACGCCCGGGTTCGAGTCGAACTGCACCTTGGCGCCGGCGGCCTCGAGTTGCGGAACATCCTGTGGCAGTGCGTCACTGACGGCGTCGAGCTGATTCGACGACAGGCTGCCGGTGCGCACTCCCGCCTCGGGGACGACCGTGAATTCGATGCGATCCAGATACGCCTCGCCGGAATGGGCGAACACCGCCGAACCCCACCGATATCCGGGGCGCTTGACCAGGGTGGCGGAGGCGTCCTGGCGATAGCCCGCGTAGACGAACGGACCGCTGCCGATATTGTCGCCGAGGCAGCGCTGTTCGGCCGGTTTCGCGGTGGTCGCGTCGGCGAGGATGCCCAGCTGCGGTGTCGAGGAGGCCTGCAGGAATTGGGCGTTCGGCGCGTCGAATCGCACCTCGGCGGTGAGTGGATCGATCGCCGTGGTGCCCACGTAGCCGGACAGATAGCTCGCGCCCAGCGGCGCTTTCGCCGCGGTGAGGGTGTGCACGACGGCGTCGAAGTTCTTCTGCACCGACGTGGCGGTCAGTGGCGTGCCGTCGCTGAACGTGACGTCGGGCCGCAGATGGAAGGTGAACGTCTTCGCGTCCGGACTCACCTGCCAGGAGGTGGCCAGCCACGGCTTGATTTCTCCGCTCGCGGGATCCTGGTCGGTGAGCGAATCCACGATCTGGCGTGCCACGTAGAGAGTTTGGTTGGTGCCGGCCTGGGCCGGATCCGAGCACGTCGGTGCCTGCGACAGGCCGTAGCGCAGGGTTCCGCCCGGCTGCGGCGGACCGGCGTCGCCGCCACCCTCGGTGGTGTTCGCGCACGCGGCGATCGCCAGCGTCGCGGTGAGCGCGAGCGCCGGCGAGAGGATTCGTTTCATTCGGTGACTCCGGGTGGATCGACGCGGCAGGTGCCGAGCGGGCGGCTGGAAGTGGTTCGGCATGGCAGGTGCGTGATCAGCCTCGACAGGAATTCATGCGTGAACGGCGCCGACCTCGTCACGCACCGGCCGATAACGGAAGCCGGACCGCGCCGGGGTGTACCCACCGTCACGTTCGCGCCCGAAACGATTGCGCCGCTTGCTGTTCGCGGCGGAATGCGCCGGGTACTTCTCGAACGGATGCGCGAGCAGACCGGGCTGGACGGACGGTGTGCGATCGAGCGGGGTGTAGCCCGCCGACAGGTACAGGGCGACCGCTTCGGGTTGCCGCGGACCGGTGGTCAGAAAGATCCGCCGATAACCGCGGCGCAGCGCTTCGGCCTCGAGTTCGGCGAGAACGAAGGTCGCCAAACCGCGGCGGCGGTGCTCGCGCGCGGTCCAGATGCGCTTCAATTCGGCGGTGTGCTCGTCGTAGCGGCGAAACGCCCCACCGGCGACGGGTTCGCCGTCCTCGACTACCACCAGGAGGTCACCGTGTGGGGCCGCGAAGTCGTCGGCCGGGTAGTTCACCAGATCGGCATGGATCTCACCGGCGCTTCCGCCGTAGCGGCCGCTGTATTCGATGGCCAGCTCCGCCAGCAGTGGCGCGGCCATGGGATCGTCCTGGCGGACGTGAAAGACGCTGCGTACCATGGTTCCTCCATCGGTCCCGGCGGTAGCACCCACACCCAGTCGGCGGGTTGCTGCGACGTCGTGGAGCCGGGTCTCTCGATCGCTCTGGATGGGCGAAACGTCACGCTAGGGGAAATCCGATGCGGGGTCAGCACTCTGGATCGCGCTGAATCCAATCCTTGTCGCGAATCCCGCCCGGCGGTGTGATTACCGGTGTCGCACGGACCCGGCGAGCCCACGCACCGCCACCGCCGGATCCCACACGCCCGGCCGCCCGAGGCTCAGCGGGTAACAGGCCAGGCCGAGCATCATCGCACTGAAATGCCCTATGTCGGTGAAGGTTCGGCTCGCGAAGACCGGAATCGCGTAGAAGACGACCACTCCGAGCAGATACACATACCGCCACGGCTTCGCGATCCGATACACCAGCACGGCGATCACCCCCGCCAAGGCGTAACTCACGCCGTAATCGAGAGTGTTCACAGCGGATTCGGGAGCGTAACCGTGACGGATAGCCCAATACAGCACGCCCTCGCTGAGGTCGGTCGCGCCGACGTGCGCGATCACCACCACCGCCAGCCAGCGCAGCGTTCCCAGCCAGCGTTCGGCCTGGGCGTGGAAGATGGTGTAGCTGACCGCGTAGCCGAACCAGCCGCCGCCCGCGAGCCAGAAGGCGCTGGAGATCAGCACGTGCACCGGATCCTCGCGCAGATGATGCAGATTGGTCGAGCGGTTGCCCAGCAAGATCTCGGCTTGATCGGCAGACAGGTGACCGACCACGAGTGTGGACACGAGAAGGATGGCCAGCCAGATGTAGGTGCCGGGCGCGCGGCGGATGTAGTCGCCGATGACGGCCGCAGCGATCCACCACAGGGAGCGCTCTCGCCTGGACATCGGTCACCTTCCTCGACGGATCGCGAAGATCGCTCCACTATGAGCCCGCGCTGTCCGCGTGCGATCACCCGTTACGGGTGAGCCGGCATCATCCGTCGCCGAATGCCATGAATGCGGCAAAACGCCTGGTCCGGCACTGCCGGGCGCGCGCCGAGTGCCGACGACACGTACTCTGCTGCTGCGGTGCGACACCGGATTCATGGTGTGGACTGGAGGGTGCTGTGTCCCGGGTGGGCGCTGTGCATGCGAGGGTGCGAGACAGAGGCGGTGAGGACGTGCGCGGGCGTCGATCTCTACTGGTGGTGTCGGCGGTGTTGACGGCGATCGTCGTTCTCGTCGGCGGATGTGGCGGCTCGGGTGGCGGCACGTCGTCGGCGCCGGTGTCCCAGGGGCCCGATATCACCGCGCCCGCGGCGATCGATGTGCCCGCCGCCGATCACGGACCGCTCAATCCGGCGACGCCCATCGTGGTGAACTCCGCCGACGGCATGCTCACCGAGGTCACCGTCTCCGACAGGGACGGCAAAACGGTCGCCGGCGATTTCGGTGCCGACCATCGCAGCTGGACCTCGAAGGATCCGCTGAACTACGGGAGCACCTACCGTGTCGACGCCCAGGCGGTGAACCTCGCCCAGGTCGCGACGAACAAGACGGTCACCGTCGCCACGATCGACGCCGACCACAAGGCGTACGCGAATGTGGTGCCCGCGCCCGATCTGGTCGCCCAGACCGGGATCGGGGTTGGGCAGCCGATGGTGTTCCAGTTCACCGCGCCGGTGGCGAACAAGGCGGAGGTGCAGAAGCATCTGAAGGTCACCGTCACGCCGCCGCAGCCGGGCGCCTGGTACTGGGTCGACGACAAGGATGTGCACTACCGCGCCGCGCAGTACTGGCAGCCGGGCACCAAGATCCATATCGAAGCCGACGTCTTCGGTCTCGACCTCGGCGACGGGGTGTTCGGCGCCGAGAACAACAGCGCGGACTACACGGTGCACGATTCGTGGATCGCGCAGGCCGACGGCAACACCGAACAGCTGACGATCCTGCACAACGGCGCGCAGGTGAACCAGATGCCGATGAGTCTCGGCTCGCCCGGGTTCCCGTCTCACGAAGGTCCGCACGTCATTTCGGAGAAATCGCCGTCGATCATCATGGACTCCTGCAGTTACGGGGTCTGCGCCGGCCAGCCCGGGTACTACCGCGAGAAGGTGGACCTGGACGAACGCATCTCCAACGACGGCGAATTCGTCCACTCGGCGCCCTGGTCGGTGGGACAGCAGGGGGCCAGCAACGTGTCGCACGGCTGCGTGAACCTCTCACCCGACAACGCCCAATGGTTCTTCGATCACTTCGGCGTCGGTGACGTCGTGGAGATCACCAACTCGGGCGGGCAGCCGCTGCCGGTGTGGGACACCTACGGCGATTGGGAGGTCCCGTGGAACACATGGCAAGCCGGTAACGCGAACAGCTGATTCGCCCCGCCCGGCTGACGCTATGACGTCGTCCGGCCGAGGTACCGGTACATCGTTGGCCGGGTGACGCCGAACTCGACGGCGATCTAGTTGCGGCATCGTCTTAGCGCCTGCGCTCGACCATCGGGTGAATTTAGGAAGTCTGGACTTGCAAGATTTATCTTGCAAGGTTAACCTTCTAAATATGGCGGATGAGATCGACGCGGAGGCAACGGCGGCTGAGTTGCTTCGGGCCGTGGGCCAGGTGAAACGGCGCATGCGTAATAGCCGCACCGCTGATCTCAGCGCGCCGGAGTCATCGGTTCTTTCCCGCCTGGATCGCAACGGTCCGGACAACATCGCAGGTCTTGCCCGGTGGGATCAGGTGACTCCGCAGACGATGGGGTCAACGGTCGCCGCGCTGGAGGCACGGGGATTCATCGAGCGTCGCCCGGACCCCGACGACGGTCGCCGGTTTCTGCTCTCGCTGACTCCGGCCGGCGTGAGCCAGCTGCACGACATCCGCGACGCCGCGACCAAAAACATCGCGGCTGCTCTGCGCCAGCACCTCAGCCCGGAGGAGATCCGGCTCATCCAGGACGCAGCGCCGCTGATCGAGCGCGTCGCGCAGTACCTCTAACCCACTTCGTTCCTTCACCAGCGGGCGCCTCGGCAGCCCGCTACGCGCGCGTCCGCCGGGCGTCCTGGAGTATCTCTATGTCTGATTCCATGACGGTTTCGGCTGCGGCGCCGAGCAAGCCGTTCAACTGGCGGTTTACTACACCCCTGTACATCGGTTCGGCTCTGAACCCGATCAACAGCTCTCTGATCGCCACGGCGTTGGTGCCGATCGCGGCCGGTGTGCATGTCTCGATCGGCCAGACGGCCGCGTTGGTGTCCGCCCTCTATCTCGCCAGCGCGATCGCGCAGCCCACCGCGGGAAAGGCGGCCGAGGTGTTCGGGCCGCGGCGCGTGTTCCTCGCCGGCATCCTCTTGGTCCTGGCCGGTGGGATGGTCGGCGGTCTCGCGCCGGGGCTGCTGGCGTTGGTCGTCAGCCGGGTGCTGATCGGCCTCGGCACCTCGTGCGCCTACCCGACCGCGATGGTCCTGATCCGCCGACGCGCTCGCGCGGCGGGGCTCGCCAAGCCGCCGGGCGCCGTGCTGGGCGGTCTCATGATCGCCGGCGTCGCCACCGCCTCGCTCGGGCTCCCGATCGGGGGCGTGCTCGTGCAGTTTCTCGGCTGGCGGTCCGTGTTCCTCATCAACGTGCCGGTCGCGCTCATCGCACTCATCGCCACCCTGATGTGGGTGCCCCGCGACCACGCCACCGAACGGCGCACCGCCCGCCGGATCGCCTCCGATCTGGACCTGGCGGGGATCGTCGGATTCGCGCTGGCGATGACGAGCCTGCTGCTCTTCCTCTCCAGCCTGCCCGCGCCGAACTGGGCGCTGCTGGCCGCCACGGTCGTGGCCTGGGTGCTCGAGATCTGGTGGGAGCCGCGCGCGAAGTCCCCGTTCCTCGACGTGCGCCTCCTCGGCCGCAACGCCGCCCTCACCCGCACCTTCATCCGCTTCGGGCTCGTCATGCTGTGCGGCTACGTGGTCCTCTACGGCGTCACGCAGTGGCTCGAGGCGTCGCAGGGGATGACGGCACTCGGAGCAGGGCTCCTCCTCATTCCGATGACCGTGGTCTCGGGCGTCGTTATCGTGCCGTTCTCGCGCCGCAATCTCGTGCGCGGGCCGATCATCGCTGCGGCCGTCGCCTGCATCGCCGCCGCGATCAGCGCCCTCTTCCTGCCGACGTCCGCGTGGCTGGCGGTCACGCTGGTCGTTACGGGCCTGCTCGGCTTCGCCCAAGGCGCAGCCAGCAGTAACCAGCTCGCCCTCTACAGCCAGGCGACCGCCGAACAGCTCGGCACGGCATCCGGGCTGATGCGCTCCTTCGGCTACCTCGGGTCTATCGCCTCCTCGGCCGTCACCGGGATCGTCTACCGCACCTCCGTGACCGACACCGGGGTCGTGACCATCGCGTGGATCATGGTCGGCTGCAGCCTCGTACTCCTCGGCATCTCGATCTTCGACCGCACGCTCGGCCGCACCGCCGCGGCCACAACCTGAACCTCCATTATCGAAGTCCCTGACCCCGCACAACCGCAAAGCAAGGAGAGAGCCATGCCCATCACCACCATCGACGACACCGCAGCCCTCGTCGTCCTCGACCTTCAGACCGCCGCGGGCGCGGCCTCGACCATCGAGCCGGTGCCGGCCGTCGCTGCCCGTGTAGCCGACCTCGCCGACGCGTTCCGCGCCCACTCGCGTCCCGTCATCCTCGTCCGGGTCACCGGCACCGCCCCCGGGCGCACCGATGCCGGCGACCCCGCGGGCATCACTCTCCCCGAGGAGTACACACAGCTCCTGCCCGAACTGCGCGTCGACGCGAGCGACCACATCGTCACGAAGAGCAGCTGGGGAGCTCTCGGCCGCACCGGCCTGATCGGCGACCTGGAAGCACGCGGCATCACCCAGATCGTGCTGACCGGCGTCTCAACCAGCCAAGCCGTCGAATCCACCGCCCGCGCCGCTTACGACCACGGGCTCCACGTCACCATCGCAACCGACGGCATCACCGACCTCGACAAAACCGCCCACGACCATGCCCTCGCTCACACCTTTCCCCGCATCGCCGAGACGGGCACGATCGGCGACATCATCACGGCACTGGGCGCCTGACCGGCCGATGATATGACGGCGCTGCTGGGCCGACTCCGCAATCGAAATCCTCTCCGCAACATGACGCCCCGCAACGCACCCGTGACTCCGGAAGGGCGAAAACGGCTCGTCGAGCGCTGCCGCACCCGTCCGATCGCACACCTTGCGTCGGAGATGGGCATTTCACGCACCATCGCCTCGAAATAAGTGAACCGATCCAAGCAGTTCGGCGAACTCGGCTGGTTGATCGCTCGTCAGCTCCGGCTGGTGGGAAGCCCGGACTGGGTGAATCTATCCCCGACCCTCAGTTCTAAATGTATACACAACGGCTGTCGCTCACGGTCATGGCGCGGACACTGAATCTCCCCGGGTTGCTTGCGCACCGGGTTATCTGTCTCCGGCAGGTTGTTCGGAGCAGGTGGAATAGTAGTCGGATTCGTATTCGACCGGTGGTCGGCGCCCGAGCCGGTGCATCAGCCGGGAGTCGCTGAACCAGCTGACCCACTCGTGGGTGAGTAACTCGACATCAGCCAACGATGCAGACGACCGCGCCGGAACGGCGAATCATCGCGCACGGCCTCGGTCTTATAGAGCCCGATCGTGGTCTCGGCGAGGGCATTGTCGTAGGCGTCCCCAACCGAGCCTTCCGACGGACGAAGACCCGAAAGCGTCAGTGTCTCAACTAATTTCACTGAAGTATTCTGCGACCCGGCGTCCGAGTGATGAATCGTGGACCCGGTCCACGGCCGACCCTGACGCCGCCGCAGCGCGGCGGCCTGCCGGATCGCCGACTCCAGGAACGCGGTCCGTGTGCTGGTCGAGCATTCCCAGCCCGCGATCCGCCCGGCGTAGGCGTCGACGACGAACGCGGTATAGAAGAACCCGCCACCAGCCAGACGCACGGAGGTGAAATCAGCGACGACCAGCAGATTCGGGGCCGGGACCCGGAAGTTGCGGTCCAGCGGAGCCGCCGGCCGACTCGCGGCCGGATCGGCTTCGGTGGTGCGAATCGCGTTGCGCCACACCACGCCACCCGTTGGCCCGCATCAACCGCTCCACCGTGCAGCGGGAACCCCTGCCTGAGAGGGTTTCGCGCCCATGCTCGCGGCCGATTACATAGTCCGGCATCGGGATCCGACAGTGTCTGAGCAGGGAGAGGCCAGGCATTGGATAGTTCTACGTTGCCAGGTGCCCGGCCAGCGAACCGTACGCTCACTTCGAGCACGCGTATCAAATGTTCCGGTCTGCCCGCCGGTTGGACTGTCGCACTGAGAGTGAAGCAGTGCGTTTCGGTGTCGGTTGCGACGTGACGATCACGACATCTGCTGGCGCTGTGGGTATTTGAGGGTATCTGCAGACGCCTTTCCGCAAACCGGACGAAACCGGAGTACCAAAGGCGTTGCCCTGCAGGGGTTACGGGCGTGTTAATTGATGAAGCGGCGCCGCACGAATCCGGGTCACCACAGCAGGAGCATCGTTTAGGAGGCTTCGTCATGCCTATTTCTCCGAACCAGGGATCGACTGGAGGCGGGACCACCGTCACCATCACCGGGACGAATCTCGGTGGCGCCACGGCAGTGCATTTCGGCTCCAAATTGGCCACGATCACGGCCAATACACCGACCTCGGTGACGGTAACCTCTCCGTCGGGCTCGGGCACGGTCGGTGTCACCGTGACCACCCCCGGGGGCACGAGCAACCCGTTGTCTTTCTTCTACGTTGGTGCGCCGTTCAAGGCCAGCCTGTCCGCCGTGTCCGGTCCGACCGCCGGGGGTAACGCGGTCACGATCACCGGGACCGGCCTGTCGACAGCTACCACGGTGAGTTTCGGCGCGAACACCGCCACGCCGACTGTTGTCAGTGACAGTCAGTTGACCGTGGTGGTGCCGGCCGGCACGGCGGCGGGAGCGGTCGGTGTCAGCGTCACCACCGCCGGGGGAACCAACAACGGGTTCTCCTACACCTACGTCGACACCCCCACCGTCGCTTCGGTGGCCCCGACAGCGGGCCCGACTTCCGGTGGCACCGCGGTGACCATCACCGGAACCGGTCTCACCACGACGCAGTCGGTCACCTTCGGTGGTACCCCGGCGCCGTTCTCGGTCATCTCCGATACCGAGGTCTCCGCAGTCACCCCGCCGGGAACCGCCGGCGCCGTCGATGTCGTGGTGACCACCAACGGCGGCAGTGTCACCGATACCGGCGCGTTCACCTACACCGCCGCGCCCGGGATCTGACCGGTCGGCCGGGTGCCCCTGACTAGGGTGCTCGACGGCGCCACGCACCGGCTCCGGGGATGCAAGGCCACCCTTGCCTTCCCGGAGCCGTAACCCCGTTTCCGGCTCTCCACTACACCGAACATCAGAGCCATAGTCGGATCACGACTGTGGCCCGCTGCCGAAGGAGCATGTTCATGGCCGCCCCTACCATCACCTCTCTGACTCCGGCCTCAGGCCCCGCCGCGGGCGGTAACAACGTCGTCATCACGGGCACCGGTTTCAGCGGGCCCACCACAGTCCAGTTCGGCGGCACAGCAACAACATTCACCATCGACTCCACCACGCAGATCACCGCTATCGCCCCTCCAGGGACAGGAGCCGTGCAGGTCACCGTCACCACATCCGGCGGAGTCAGTAACGGGGTCGTCTACACCTATGCCGGAGTTCCATCGCTGACCAGTGTGAGCCCGAACCAGGGCTCCACCTCAGGAGGCACCTCCGTCACCCTCACCGGGACCAATCTCAGCGGCGCGACCGCAGTACGCTTCGGCACCACCGCAGCCTCGTTCACCGTGGTCTCGGCCACTCAGATCACCGCCACCGCCCCCGCCGGAACCGGCACCGTGCAAGTCACCGTCACCACCCCCGTAGGCACAAGCAACGGAATCTCCTACACCTACGTGCAGGTCCCTTCCTTGACATCGCTGAGCCCGAGCTCGGGCCCGGCAGCCGGAGGCACCACTATCACCCTCACCGGGGCTAACCTCGCCGGCGCGACCGCAGTACGCTTCGGCACCACCGCAGCCTCGTTCACCGTGGTCTCGGCTACCCAAATCACCGCCAGCGCCCCCGCCGGAACCGGCACCGTGCAGGTCACCGTCACCACCCCTGCGGGCACCAGCAACGGAATCTCCTACACCTACGCAGCAATGCCGTCCTTGACCGGGGTCAGCCCGAACCAAGGGCCCACCTCGGGAGGCAACACGGTGACCCTCACCGGAACCAACCTCTCCGGTGCGACCGCCGTACGCTTCGGCACCAGCGCGGCGTTGTCATTCACTGTGGTTTCGGCGACCCAGATCACGGCCGTGGCGCCTCCGGGAGGCGCCGGGGCGGTCGATGTCACGGTCGTGACCCCTGGTGGCAGCAGCACTGTGGCCAGCTCCTACTTTTATCTGAACGTGCCTACCCTCACCGGCATCGCCCCGACCTCGGGTCCGCTCGCGGGCGGCGCTACCGTCGTGCTCACCGGCACGAACCTGGCCAGTGCGACCGCGGTCATCTTCGGCGCTGCTCCGGCGTCCTCGTTCACCGTGGTATCGGCGACCCAGATCACCGCGATCGCACCTGCCGGGACCGGGACTGTGCAGGTCACCGTGACCACACCGGGCGGCATCAGCAACGGGATCTCCTACACCAATCTGCCGGCGCCCACCCTCACCGGACTGAGCCCGAACCAGGGACCCGCCACCGGCGGCAACACCGTCACGATCACCGGCACCAACCTCGCCCAGACCACCACCGTGCTGTTCGGCACCACGACAGCGGCATTCACCGTCATCTCCGACCACCAAATCGTTGCTATCGCCCCAGCGGGAGCTGCAGGACCGATCAGCGTGACCCTTGCAACGCCCGCCGGCACCAGCACCGCCGCGACCTACACACGCGTGGCGCCACCCGCCATCTGATTGCACACGATAAAACCGCAGGCGCCAGGGCGAGATGATGCCCGGATGACAGGGCGACGGCATATGTGAGTACCTGCCGACAGGGGGTCATCGTATGTGGTGGGCGGGGGCAGCGGAAGGACGCCGGAAGGACAGTTGAAAAGACGAAGAAGTCGGGCATGCTGGAAACATGAAGGCGTCGAGTGCCATATGGCGACGCTGGATCGAAAGTTGCTGTCTAACAAGCTAGTTGACGGTCCACGGACGAGTGCTCCACGGCTCCAGCGCCTGCCGGAGTATTCCTCACCTCGACGTTGCTGCCGGACGCTGTTGTGGATCAGCGGGTGCCCAGCGTCGCCGACACGGGCCGGGTGGTCGGTGCTGCCGATCACGTATGTCGGCCGGAGCCACGTTGCCTCGCAACAGAATAGGGGGAGCCAGCCAGCGCGATCCAATCGGTTCTGGCGCTGCGGTAGCGCGGTAACCACATGGAGGAGGAGCCCGGCGACGGGCTCTCGGGCACCGTGACGGACTGCCGCGCTGCGGTTGCGGGTTCAAATCGCCGCCGAGAGGGAGGCGGTGGTCGCAGGGGTTGAAGGGGTTTCCATGACTACCGTTCTGAAGATGCTGCTGACAGACCGGCATCTCACGAGCTATTCGGACTTTCTGGCCGAATACGACAGGTGCGCCGCGCAGCTCGCGCCTCCAGTGCCGCCAGGTTACGGTCCCGCGAGGACGCAGTTCTATCAATGGCTTTCGGGCGGCCTGGTCGGACGTCCTCGCGACTATCACTGCCGTGTGCTGGCCGAGATGTTTCCGGGCTGGACGATCGAGGAGTTGTTCCGCTCGTTCGATGACGCACCGACCGCCGGCACAGCGCGCGAGTCGGCGCTTGCTGCGACGGATAACGAACTCGCGGCGTTTCTCGGGGCTGAGATGAGCGTCCACGGAGTCACGCTCGTGTACCCGACGTTCGAGCTACAGCTGCCGCCCGACAAAACGCACCCAGCTGCTCGGCGGCTTCACCCATCCGCCATCTCGGGCAAGATAGGTGCTTCCGGCCCCGGCCATAGTCGGAATGCGTTTGCCGCCCTACCGGAAAACGACGTGCGCGCACTGCTCTACGTAGCTTCTGCGCTTCAGCGTCGCACCAGCATGTCGATCGACATTCGCAGTGACCGTGACGCCGTTGCACGCAACGACCGCCCTTACATAAGCTTCGGACTCACCTGCAACGGCTGCACACGCCTGTACCTGGAAAGTACCGAGCATCCGCTGTTCACCCTCCACTGCAACGAAGCCTACGACGGTCCCTGTCCCGACCGGCTGGAATTGCCCAACGGCACCACCTACGACCTGAGCGGGGATCACAACATCGGCCTCATCGCACGAGCGCGGCCGAATCCGAATCTGCACCCGGACCGTTACTGGATCTTTTGTGCGGGATCAGGCTCGCGCGGCACCGCCGGGGCAAGCTGGTACCTCGCCAACCGATGGAGCCTGCTGCAACGACGTGCCGGTGATCGTGAGTTCGTCGCGGTGATCGCCGTGGGCGACAACTCCGACGACACGGCGCGCATAAAGCATCTGATGATCGATTCCGCATCCTGACCCCGACCCTATTGTGTTGTGCCGCAGCCGGACCGGCTGAGGGAGAAACGCGCCGCCAGTCGGAATCGGCACCACATCCCCGCCTGTGGCCAACAATTCGGCCACGGATGGGATGGACAGTGCCTGTCCATCCCATCCGACGACTGAGATGGCTGGTGGTCAGGCGTAGGTGTAGGTGTAGGAGATTCCATTGCTGATGCCGCCCGAGCCCGTGACGGTGACTTGAACGGTACCTGCCGCGCCCGCGGGTGCCACCGCCGTGATCTGTGAGGGCGAATCCACGGTGAACGTTGTTGCGGTACTTCCGAACCGCACGGTCAACGGCCCCTCGAACCGCGCGCCGCTGATCACGACACTGTTGCCGCCCGCGGCCGGTCCGGAGGCCGGGCTGAGCGAGGTGAGAATAGGAACGACGACGTAGGTGTAGGTGACTGGGTTACTGGTGCCCCCCGGGCCGGAAACGGTGATCGATTCGATTCCCGTCCCCGCGGGAGTGACCGCTGTGATCTGCGTCTCGGAGTCGACGGTGAACGAGGCTGCCGGTGTAGCGCCGAAATTCACCGCAGTCGCCCCCGTCAAGCCCG
Organism: Nocardia nova; assembly: GCF_002933465.1. Classification (GTDB taxonomy): domain Bacteria; phylum Actinomycetota; class Actinomycetes; order Mycobacteriales; family Mycobacteriaceae; genus Nocardia; species Nocardia nova_B. The sequence continues at coordinate 36,883 of NZ_PSZE01000005.1, read as the reverse complement.
TCCCGGTGAGCGTGACCGTCGTCCCGCCCACCGTGGTCCCCTGCGCGGGGGTTACGCCGTTTAGGGCAGGAACCGCGAGGTAGGTGTAGGAGACCCCGTTGCTGACTCCCTCCGAGGTGGAGACGGTGACCTGCACCGGGCCGACCGAGCCCGTTGGGGCGACTGCCGTGATCTGCGTCGGAGAGTCGATGGTGAACGTCGTTGCGGTCCCACCGAAACGCACCGTCATGGGACCGCTGAACCCAGTGCCGGTAATCGTGACAGTTGTACCTCCGGTCTCAGGCCCGGACGTCGGAGAAACAGATGTGATAGTAGGCATTAGCACTACCCCCGTTGCCGCTGTGGTGAAATTCCTGCTGCCGCACCGCCGGATACCCGGCTGCGCTGGTGGCCCGCTGATTCCAGTGACGCATGAAACCCGTTGCCGGACAAGATATTCGCAGGTCCGTCATAGTCCGTTTTCAATTCACCGGCGCGGACAGGTACTGACGAGGACGGCTGATCGTTCCGCAATCGCCACTGGCGTGCTCGATCAGACACCGCGCATCATCGTGGCTCGCCCGCCCTTGGCCAGGCGGATCGCGTCCAGCGATGCCAGTTCGGTGACCGGGGAGTGAGAGTGTGCCCTCGGCGAGGTAGTCCAGCACTCGGCGGGTAGCGGCGGCGACCTTCGACGACGCACCGGCGACGAGGCCGCGGTCGCTGAAACCGGTCAGGGTGAGGTTGCCGCCCAGCAGGCGACCGAACGGCGCCGATACCGCCGGCGGCGGAGTGCACCAGAACCGTGTCCCCGGCGGTGAAGCGACCGGCCTCGATGAGCAGCAGTAAGGCGGTCGCCAGGCCGAGCGGGGGTGGCGGCGGCCGAGCTCAACGGGACGGCGTCCGGTACCGGACACGGTGAGTTCCGCTCGCGCCGTGGCGATCTCGGCGAAACCTCCGCCACCGAGCGCGACGGCCGCCACCCGATCGCCGACGGCCAGTCCGGTGACCTCGGCACCCAATTCGCGCACAATCCGGGGCGGTGGGGCCACGCCGGGGCGTAACCCGCATCGCCTCGGCGAGCCATCACGTCCATGAAGTTCACGCCCGCGTAGGCAACGTCGATGGTCACCTCGCCCGCAGCGGGTCGCGGCGGTTCCACCTCGCGGATCTCGGGAAGTCAGCTTGCCGCCGGGTCCATGCGGAGGAACTCGGTGATCCGCATCAGCCGCGGCGGGCGCGCCGCGTCGGGGAGATGCTGGAACGCCTCGGATTCACCGATCAGGCGCGGGTTTTCGAGTTCCATTGCCTCTCCGTTGATTTCCAGCCGTGCGCGACCGGACGCCAGAACATTGCGCACCCAGTCGGCGCCGGCTCCGTACACCGGCACGAACAGGTAGCCGCCGTCGACGGGATACGCATCGAGCGGTGTGCGGTAGCTCTTGCCGGATGTGCGGCCGACGTGAGTCAGCACCGGCCACTTGCCGCTCGCGATCGCGCGCGGGTTGAACACCCGCTTGTTGACATGCGTCGCAGATCGCGGCGGCGTGGAGGCGGTCACGATGCGGCGGGTGGCGCAAGAACTGGGCGTGGAAGCGATGTCGCTCTACCACCACGTGCCGAACAAGGACGCGATCCTCGACGGCGTCGTGGATGCGGTGTTCGCGGCCATCGACCTCCCCGGGGAGAGCTCGGAATGGCGCGATGCCATCCGTACGCGCGCGCGGTCCGCGCGTACGGTCCTGTCGAAGCACAGATGGGCTCTGGGCCTGATCGATTCGCGCCGCAATCCGGGACCGTCCACGCTTCGCCACCATGACGCTGTTCTCGGTGTCCTCCGCGCGGCCGGGTTCACGCTGCCGATGGCAGCGCACGCGGTGTCGCTCATCGACAGCTACATCGGCGGCTACGTCCTCCAGGAGGTGAACCTGCCGATCCAGACGGTCGACGATGTCGACGATGTGGCGAGCGGGATTCTCGAGCACCTGCCACCGGATCAGTTGCCGTATCTGCGGGAGATGATCGTCGATCATGCCCTGCGGCCGGACTACGACCACACGACAGAGTTCGATTACGGCCTGGATCTGATCCTCGACGCCCTCGAATCTCGTCGGACATAAGGAGCGCAGCACTTGCGCGCCTGTTGCGTGCCGTCGGGGAGGAGGTGTTCATCCGCGCGCTGGTATGTCTGACCAGTGACAGCGTGCACGCGGTCGTGCCGGCGCCGGACCGCCGCTACGTGGTGTCGGTGGCGGAGTTGATGAAGAGGCTTGCGCGACCTACCCGTGATGCTCGTATACGAATGAGCGCTGATCGGGGTTGCGCGGGTGGAGGAGGCTCTGGAGTCTGTCGGGATCGCCCCGGCAACAGGCCATCTCGGAGTGGACCGGTAAGGCACCTCGATCTTCTCCGGAGCCGGTGACCCGGCTCGTTCTCGCTGGAAGTCGCGCGTTGTCCTCGGTTTCGCCGTGCGTGGCGCCGAGTTGCGACGCGTGCGTTCGACGGCTCCTATCCGCTGTCTCCTTGCCCGGAGATCGTTTCTGCAGGTGGACGCACGCTGGGGTGATGATCCCGAATCATGCTGCGCCGCAGCAGCATTTGAGGTCATGACGATCCCGCGTCGAGGTTTCGGGCGTGAAACCTGAAAGGCGTGCCCGTCGCGTGAGTCCCGGCTCCTACCGGAGGGAGAACGAGAACGACATCGCTGAAGATAGCTGCAGCATAACAAGTTTCGTTGTCGAGTCGGATGGCCTGCGCCGTTCCGGCGGAGTGGCTGTCGTCCGCCGAGTAGATCGTCGGATGTGCGCGGCGCGCTGACAGTAACGGCGCCGGGTGCTGGCCCGATAGTCATCCGAATCGGCGTAGTTGCGCGCTTTATCGGCGTGTTCGCTGGGCCTGGGCATCGATTCGCGCCTTGTGAACCGCCGGTCACCTCGAGAGAGGTTGCGGAACCGACCGGACACCTGCAAAGAAGGCGTGGTGGCTGCAGCCGCATTCGTGACCCGACGGGTGAGAAAAACCTTTCGGCATTGGATTCATTGAATTTTTCGAAACGAACCCGAATTGTGTCGGCCAATGCGTGAACGAGAGTACGGATCGGCACGTGATAAGCGCGAGAGAGGTGCAGTGATCGGGCAGTTTTTTCCTTCGCGCATCCTTCTTCTGGCGCTTTCGCATGAGTTTTGATCCGCAATGGCGTTGTGTAATGTTTCCGATCGGGCCCAGATAGCCGATTCAATTCGGCAAAGGTAACGATGTTCTCGAAGGGAGGTGATTGCTTGTGATTCTGACTTTTGTTGTGAACCTGCTGCACTCGCTGCTCGGCATTGTCGGGCTGTGAGTGCGAGCCGGCCGACGTACCTCCCCGATGTGCGGCCGGTATTCTTCTCGTCTCGTAAATTCCGCTGTTGTTCTCCTCTGCTGTGGAGGGCGCGCGGTGGCGGGTCGAATCAGGGGTGCATCACACATCCCTGAGTAACGCGAATAGTCGATCCTCAGGAATTGGGTGCGGTGATAGAATCCGGCGATTTACCAACACCGCATTCGGTTCTGCTTATGCCCGAATTTCCTTTATCGGCGTCAACAGTCTCCGTCAGGTAATTCGGTCGCTGCAGGTATCTCATCCACGAGATACCCCATAATGTCGGACGCGGGTGGCACCTTGGCATGCCGCCCGCGTCCGTATATTATTTCGGGTAATCCGGCCCAGGCCATCGATAACGTGGGTGGCGCGGTGTCACCGCTACCGGGCGCGGTAGCTTCGGCGTCGGCCACATCCTCCCGCCTGTTCCGGCGACACAGTCCCATTCGCCGACTCGGGCGTCATCGCCTCGAAAATCCCGGCCGCCGAGCTCGTCACCGATGCTTGCTCTGGTGCTGAAGTGGGATCACGGTGGGGTTGAGTCCAGCAGGATGGTGTACGACTCGGGCGTCAGACCAAGTCTGAGCGTGTCGTAGCCGGGAAAAGGGTGGTCACCGCGTGATCCTTCAGAAGACCTACCAAGTCGTTCAGAAGGAAGAAGACCACGCGATGACCTCTGTCCAGCCTATCGACCCGTCCAAGATGCTGTCGGACCAGGGCTCGGCCGTGGAGAGCGCACAGCGGATCGTTGTCGACGTACACCACCCGTGCGTTGGGATTGTGCTGTTGTGCGATTTCGTGGGTATTGCAGACGGTCGGCAGTCCGGCACCGAGATCGAGAAACTGGTCGATGCCGACGCAGCCGGCGAGGTATCGGACCACCCGATGCAGCCATCGACGGTTCATCCAGGCAACATCGCTTTGGCGCGGCGCGATTTCAGCGACCGTATCGCGAACGATACGGTCGACTTCGTGGTTGTCCTCGCCGCCGAGCATCGCGTCATATACGCGAGCGATGCTTGCCCGCGCACGTGTCCAACCCGACAGGTGTGCGCCCATGACCCGCAGCGGGGGTTTCGGACGGGTCCGGCATGAAGACCTCTCTGGACTACGAAGTCGATGGCGAAGTGGGGGAGTGCTTGCCGCAATTCCTTAGTTTGACAGCGGATTCAGTGACGTGATGCGGATTTCCAGCCGCGCTCCTCAGATTGTGGCGACCGAAGTCGCCGCGGATACGAAGTCGGCAGGACTCGGGGCGGCCCCGTCGTCGTGTGGCCGAGGCAGAGCGCATTCGGCGCGGGGGTACTCCAGTCGGAACGGGGATCCGCCGATGATGCGGGCGATGGCCTTCGCTTGCGAGTAATAGCGGTACAGCGGTCCCGTGTGTTCGGAGCCGATGCCGTTGAGCTGGTAGCACTTCTGCATGGCCTCCGGCAGCGCCGTGGTGACCCGGTAAGCCAGCGTCTCGAGGGCAGTGTCGACGCGCTTTCGATGTTCGGCGCTGTCGTCTTCCTGCACAAGCGCTCGATTCGCCGACAGCGTGATCGAGTGCACCGCACGAGAGGCGACGTAGATATCGTGGATATTCCGGGATGCTGCCCGGAACTGTATGGGGGACAATCCGAGCCGAGCCCGGGCGTGCACTTGTTCGGCGGTCCGTCTCAGCACTCCGTGCAGCAGGCCATCCGCTACTGAGCCGATCGAAGCCAGCGCCAACCGCTTCAGTGGCGGGACACCGTCGGGCAGCAACTGCTCCGCTGGTATGGACACGTTGTCCAATCGCAGCGTGAACTCGGGCACTCCGGTCGGAGATGCGTTCGGGACACGGCTGATACCGGGCGATTTCGCATCCACGAGGGCGAGTCCGGAATCGGTCGGCACCAGGATCCAGCTTGCCCGGCTCGCATACTGCACGCCGACCTTGTGGCCGCTTATTCTCACCGTGGTGCCGTCGGTGATCGCAGTGGTCGAGGGTTTCGAGGAGAACGGTGCCCCCGGTTCGTTGAGCGCAGCTGTGAGTATCGCTCCCTCGGCGACAGCTGGGAAAACTCGTTCCGTCACGCCATCCGTCGCGCCTCGTAGCAAGGGAAGTACCCCGAATCCGAGGGTCGACAGCACCGGAACCTCTACGGCGTCGGTTGCCAGCTCCTTCAGTATCGCCGATACCTCCCAGAGGCCCAGGCCGTCTCCGCCGTAGCGTTGCGGCAGGGGCGCCGAGAGCAGGCCGCTGCCGAGGAGGGCGGGCCACAGGTCGATATCGCGTGCGCTCTCGCGCTCCAGCAGGCTTACGACAATTTCGGCAACTGCGTCCTGGCTCTCATCCATGGTGACGTTCAATACAAAGCTCCCGGTCGACGTAGGTTCGTGTGCGGCTTCGATGGATAACTCGATATGCGGAACGTGAACTGTTGTGTGTTATTCGAGAAGGTTTGGACTTGCTCGTGCGAAATCCGGTCCGGGCAGAGCTGAATTCGGCCGACTGCCGCAGTCTGCCCGTTCCGCGAGAATTTCGCGGAACAGGGCAGCATATGTTCTACCCGGTGGGGAGAGATGAAGATGCGGTGCTGCCGCGCGTCGCTTCCGGTGCCGATTCGCGCTGATATACCGTAATCTCGGCGTCGTCTCTCGGCTCGGGAGTGGTGATATTTTCCGGTCGCGTGTGAACGACTTCTTCTATTGCGGAATCCTCTCCAGGGGACACTGTAGCGGCGTGTGCCCGGCGCAAGCGAGTACGTATTGCGGTCGCAGCTCCGGAAACAATGACGAGGCCGATCAGGACCAGCAGCAAATTGAGTCGCCTGTCCGTCCCGTCGATCTGGCTGAGAATCGGGGCGGTGCCGGGCCGGGTATTCGGCGTAGTCGTAATCGGGGCAGGGAGTACGGCTGGTGACGAGGGCGTCGCGGGCGGAACCGTGACCGGTGGACTCGCGGGCAGCGCCGGAGGCGAGGTGGTCGGTGCCGAGACCGGGGGACCGGGTGTTTCGCTCGATCCTTCGCTGGGCGGGGGGAGCCGGTGACCGGCCAGGTCGCGGGCTACGGCCGTGAACCACTCGGCGAGCATTTCGGTGCTGGAGCGGACGCCGACGCCGGCGGTGGCATAGGCGCCGTGCTGGCGGACGGTATCGACATAACGGAGCCAGGTGTGCGGATCCAGCAATTCGGCGTTGTCCGCTCCTAGCTCGCCGAGGGCGTCGAATATCTGAGTCAGTAGCCGAGACGCTTGCGTCGGTGGCGGCGGGTGGTGCGACACGGAGGCAATTTCCTGGGCGAGAATTGCGATCCCCGCGAGTGGGTTGGTCGCCGCTGTGCCGGCGATTTCGGAAAACTCCGAGGTGGACAACACGGTCCCGGTGATCGCGAGGAGGGTGTTGAATGCGGCAGCGGCAAGCTTCAGCAGCGCCTCGTGCGCCTCCGGGCCGACGGGCACGCGCGGGTCGGCAGCTTCCGCGAGCCGGATACTGAGTGTCTTCTGCGGGGTCAGCGACAGTGTTCCCAGCGAATCACCGTGCAGGTCGTCGCTCACCACCGCTGTCAGCGTTTTGGCGATCGTCGCCTGGAGGGTGGCCGCGATGGAGGACAAGGTCAGCCCCAGGTCGTCGGGGTCGAATTCGATCTGGCCCGCGATGGTCGCGACCATGTGGATCAGCGGCGAATCGGCGGGTGCGTCGCAAGCCAGATCGCCGGGCCGACACAGCGACGCCACCCGCCCGGTGAGCGCACCGAAATCGTCGATGATGTCTCGCACCGGGCCGATTCCGCCGCCAGGCGGCGTCGCAAGTGGAAACTGCGGCAACTCGGCGACCTCTGTGCCGGCGGTGTCGGGCGCGGGATCCGGCCGGTCCTTACCAGGGGCTCCCGGGAATACGGGTGCAGCACGGCCGCGAGTCGGGTCCGCGAGTAGTGCCACCGCCGCAACCCGGCCCGCCGGCACCGCACCTCCGCCGGCTCCGACCTCCCGCGCGAACATCGAAACGACGTGCGCCCCTTGTGAATACCCGATGAACCCCAGCTCGGTACGAGGGCATCGGCCGACGACCTCGCGCGCCATCGACCGCAGACGGTCGAGCCCCTCGGCCGCTGAGGACGAATACGGCGTCAGGCCGCCGGGGACCATCCCGCCGAACGAGGCCTGGTACGGGACATACGCATGTCCGGCCTGCCGCGGCCCCACCCTCGACAGCAGCGGGACCAGCACAGCCGAAAGCATGCCGTCATCGACGGAAGCCGGTGCGTCGGGCGACGATTCGCCGGTCCCTTGCACCCCGAGGACATACAGGGGTGGGCAATGCTGCAAGTCCGGCGATGGCCCGTCTTCGGGTTGCGCCTGTGCTGAGCCGATGGCAGTGACGACGGCTACAACGAATACAGTCGACATCCCCCGCAACAACGCCGAGCGTATCGGTCCTGCGTGCACGTTCGAAGTCAATAGACGCATCTCCCGGATCGAATTCTGTGCGTGCAGCCGCGGACCACCCGGCAGCCCCGAGTGTGCAACAAGTGGTTACGGGGAGGCAGGGAACAGTGCTGCTCACCGGAACCTCGGTTTCGAGGAAGTAGCAGCGTATGCCGTGTCGAGCCGGTCAGCCGTCATGGCTCCGGCTGGATCCGGCATCCGAACTTCTTGGCCCGCCTACGGTTCCAGCTCGGCCGGATCGAGACGCTCTGCCGCGGAATCCGACTCACACGGCCCTTCCGCCCCTTCGGGATCCCCACCCACCAGCGGCATCGGTAGCTATTCGAAGCCACAGGGATCTTGGATCGGAACATTTTTCGCTGTCTCGGTGACCGCCGTTTGCGCCGTACGGCCGACATGAGTGGTTCGCCCGATTAGCGGTTTGAGTGTTCATCCGCATACTTTGGTACCGCCGGATCGACGATTGCCGACTTCTCGCCTCAGGACGGGCGTGGATGCTTCGACCCCATCCACGTGTGATACCGCCTCGAAGACCATGCAATTCGCACTCTCTTCTCCTTCCCGGAGATCGACACACCGGGGAGGGGATCCGACGGTGTCGCAACTCATCGGCCATCCGCCGGAGCGCTCGCCGCTCCACGCACGGTGTGATCGCACACCGGTTGCGGACACCGATACACGCACGAGCCTTACCTATCCGCACAATGCGAGCAATCAGCGAGGTGAAATGAGCACCAACCCCTTCGATGACGACAACGGCCGATTCTCGGTTCTGATCAACCACGAAGAGCAATACTCCCTCTGGCCGGTCTTTGCCGAGGTCCCCGATGGATGGAGCGTCGTCTTCGGTGAAGACAGCCGGGACGCCTGCATCGAGTACATCGATAAGAACTGGACAGATATGCGTCCGAAGAGCCTGCGCGATGCGATGGCTGCCGACGACGCGCCCCGCAAAACCGGCAAACCCAAATCATCCACCCGCCGTAGCAAATAACCTCGTGCACGGCGTCGTTGAGAATGTGCGGGGACAGGGGTCGCCCTTTCGATGACTCTCACGCTGGTGGGCCGGAGTTGCGCTTCGGGGACGTGCAAGTCGACGCGCCACAGTGGCTCTACCGGGAGCAGACCACGGTTCAGCGATGTGGTATGTGCGGTGAGCTCGAATATGCCGCACATACATATCTGTCCACTTCTTTTCGGCTCGGCAATCTCATTTTCGGCAGCACCGAGGTGTACGGATGAACGCTCGATCGCTGATCGGGCGAACCGCTCATGTCGGCCATACCGCGCGAACGGCACTCACCGAGACAGCGAAAAATGTTCCGATCCAAGATCCCTGTGGCTTCGAATAGCTACCGATGCCGCTGGTGGGTGGGGATCCCGAAGGGGCGGAAGGGCCGTGTGAGTCGGATTCCGCGGCCGAGCGTCTCGATCCAGCATGCGTACTACTGCTGTCTGCAGAGAATTCTCCCGTTTCGGCGGCGGGTGCATCGAGCTGAGCCGTGCACCGCAGTTGATCGGCGAATTCGAATGCGGCCGTAGTTCGGGTTCGATCTCGAAATAGGCATGAATACACATTTCGGATAGGTGGTACGGCGTGGCTCCGTTGTGCCGCAATGCCCGCGAGTCTGAGCGAGGGATGACACGATGAATCTGAAGTCAACCGGAACCGCCGACGAACTGGATCTGATTCCGCTCTCGAGGGCGCAGCACGGTATGTGGTTCGCGGACAGCATGCCGGGCGGACCGGCCGTCAACATCGCGCAGTACGTCGATCTCGAAGGCCCGATAGATGCCGACGTGTTCGCCCTGGCGGTCAACCGCGCCGCGCTCGAGATCGAGTCTCCGGTGGTGCGGGTGGTCGAATCCGACGGTCGCCCATACCAATTCGTCGACCGCAGCATCGTCTACGACGAGCCCGTGCTGGATTTCAGTGCCGAGGACGATCCATTCGAAGCGGCGATGGAGTGGATGCGCCGCGACTACAACACCAAGGTCGCCGACCTGAGCCGTGATCAGCTCGCGGTGACACGGCTCATCCGGATCTCCGAGGACCGGCACCTGTGGTACGCGCGTGCTCATCATCTGGTGATCGACGGTTACGGTGCGTTCAATCTCATCACCCGAATAGCCGAACATTACAACGCGATACTCGAGAACAGGCCGCCCAAGAAGTTGGTGGCAGCCAAGTTGCGGGACATCATCGAGACGGAACAGACCTACCGCGCCAGCTCTCGGTTCGAGACGGACAAGTCGTATTGGCTCGACAAGGTCGCGGATCTTCCGACGCCGGCAAGCCTGTCGGGCCGCACCGCACGCTGGAGCAAGGACGACCGTGTAGTCGGCCGGCAGCTCCCCTCGCAGTTGTCCGACCGGCTCGACCGTTTCGCCGACGACCTGAAAGCCTCCGCCGCCCAAGTGGTGATCGCCGCATTCGCGGCGTTTCTCGCCCGGATGACACGGACCGACGATGTGGTGCTGTCGATGCCGGTGAGCGGGCGCGTGACGATGAAACTGCGCAATGCCGCCGCCATGTTGGCGAACATGGTGCCGATCCGGTTCAGTGTGAACGCGACAACTACCGTCGAGGAGCTGGTCGGCGCCTCGGTGTCCGAACTCGTCTCGGCGATGCGGCATCAGCTCTACCGATTCGAGGACCTGCGCCGGGACTCGAATGCGCTGGACGCGGCGGCGAGTTCGTTCGGGCCGATCGTCAATGTGCTCTTCTTCGACTCCGAGATTCGCCTCGGGTCAGCGGAGGGCCGCTACCGTGCCTTGACGTCCGGGGTGCTCGACGACCTGCAGCTGAACCTGTATCGGCCCGGCGCCGAGGCGCCGCTGCTGATCGAATTGCACGGCAACGCCAACCTGTACGACCAGGATGAGCTCGAACTGCATGCGCACCGATTCATCGCATTCCTGCACCGGATGATCGAGTCGCCGGCGGGTACCGCCATTGTCGACGTCCCACTCGTCGACCCCGGCGAAAAGCTGCGAATCGTAGGGGAACTCGCCGGCCGCCACGGAGAATCGCCCGGCGAGACTCTGGTGGACCTCCTGGCCCGGCAGGCTGCCGCCAGCCCCTCCGCGGTGGCTGTCAGTTCCGGCGCGACAGCCCTCACCTATCGCGAACTGGACGAGTCGTCCACACGGTTCGCGCGCAGGCTCATCGCCCTCGGCGTAAGGCCGGAGACTCTCGTGGCCATCGCCATGCCGCGGAATGTCGATCTCATCGTCGTCGTCCTGGCCGTACTGAAGTCGGGCGCCGGATACCTGCCGTTGGACGTAGCTCACCCGACCGACCGGCTCGAATATGTGTTGAACGACGCCGACCCGATCGTCATCGTGACGAATCAGGGTATGCGCGAGCATATTCCGGGTGACCCCGGGCGCGTGGTTCTCTTCGACGACGATACCTGTCTAGAACCCGGCGACCGCTCGGCTCCGATCACCGATGCCGAGCGCACCGGCGCACTGCGTTCCGACCACGTCGCCTACGTCATCTACACGTCCGGATCGACCGGCCGTCCGAAGGGAGTCTCGATATCCCATCGCGCCGTCGCCACCTACCTGGTGAATACGTGTGCCGAGATCGGAGTGGGCGCCGAGGACGTCTGGACGTTCTTCCACTCGTTCGCGTTCGACTACTCGGTGTGGGAAATATTCGGCGCTCTGGTCACCGGAGGCCGAGTCGTCATCGTCGACAGCCTCACCACGCGTTCGCCCGACGATGTCGTGCGGCTCGCGGTCCGTGAGAAGGTGACCGTTTTCAACCAGACGCCTTCGGCGTTCCTCCAGTTCGCAGCCGCCCGGCAGCGCTACGCCACCGCAGGGTCGCCGGACGGTGCGCTATCGCTTCGATTGGTCATCCTCTCGGGCGAGGCGCTGGATCCGGCGGGGTTGGCCGACTGGTACGAGCACAACCCGAATTCGCCTGTGCTGGCCAACAGTTACGGGATCACCGAAACCACGGTCTTCGTCACCTACCTCGGCCTCACACGCGACATCGCCGCGCCGGGCGCGCCGAGCGCGATCGGGCCGGCGTTGCCGGGTCTGCGAACATTCGTCCTGGACGAGCGTCTTCGCCCGGTCCCGCTCGGCGCGTGGGGCGAGATCTACGTCGCAGGCGCTCAACTCGCGCGCGGTTACCTGAACCGCCCTGCGTTGACCGCCGGACGCTTCGTCGCGAATCCGTTCGGGAAGCCGGGCGAGCGCCTGTACCGCAGCGGTGACGTAGCACGACGAAACCACAACGGCGAGTTGGAATATCGTGGCCGAGCCGACCAGCAGGTGCAACTGCGCGGGTTCCGGATCGAGCTGGACGAAATCCGTAACTCACTGTTGAGTCACAGCGCGGTGTCGGCGGCCGTCGTCGTCGTACACCGTCCGGGCACGGAGGCGGCTCGGCTGGTCGCCTATGTCGTGCCGGCCGACGACGCCATCTGCGAGGCCGAGTCCCTTCGCGCACATGTCGGTGCGCGGCTGCCGGAATACATGGTCCCCGCGGGCATCGTCGTATTGGCGGCTTTGCCGCTCACGGTCAACGGCAAGGTGGACCACCGTGCGCTGCCGGATCCGGTATTCGATTCGGCCGCAGCGTACGTCGCGCCGCGCACCGCTGTCGAAGAGTCGATCGCAGACGTCTTCGCCGAGGTTCTCGGCCTGGAGCGGGTTGGCGTGTCGGACAGTTTCTTCGAACTCGGCGGCAATTCGCTCACCGCGACCAGCGCGGCCGTGCGCATCGCTGAGGTGACCCGACGCGATGTGTCGGTCCGCGACCTGTTCGGTAAACCGACGGTCGCCGAACTCGCCGCGCATATCGAGGCCGGCCACCACGCGCGCCGGCCGGTGCTGAGCCCGGCGCGGCGGTCCGGGCCGGTTCCGCTGGCGCCCGCGCAGAACAGAATGTGGCTGGTCAACCAAGCCGATCCGGCTTCTGCCGCATACAACATTCCGTTGGTGATGCAACTGACCGGACGTCTCGACACCGCGGCACTGCGTGCCGCCCTGACCGACGTGATCGACCGGCACGAGTCACTGCGCACTTTTTACCCGGCCGTGGACGGTACGGGGACACAGGCCGTTCTGCCGGCCGAGGACGTCGTCGCCGAGCTCGATCTGACGCCGAGGCCGACCGACCCCGACGAGATCGCGAACCGGATTCGTGAGCTGGCCTCGGCCGGGACCGATGTGCGCCTCGGTCCGCCGATCAGGTGCGCGCTGTTTGCGACCGGCGACCGGCGGTGCCACGTCCTTGTCCTTGTGCTGCACCATATTTGCTGCGACGGTTCATCTCTGCGACCGCTCGCCGCCGATGTAGCAGCCGCATACAGCGCGAGGTCGGAGGAGAAGACTCCGGACTGGCAGCCGTTGACGGTGCAGTACGCCGACTACAGCGTCTGGCATCGGGAACTGCTCGGCGACGAGAACGATCCGAACTCGCTGGCGGCACGGCAGTTGGGTTACTGGACACAGCGACTGGCGGGCATGCCGCCGGTGCTGGAACTCCCCGCCGATCGCCCGCGTCCCAGCCGCCGATCCCTGCGCGGCGACGTCGCGCACACGGTGATCCCGGCTCAGATCTTCGCCGAGATCGAGCGGTTGGCGCACACCGCGAATGTCACGACCTTCATGGTCGTTCATGCCGCACTGGCCGTATTGCTTGCCCGACTGTCGGGCTCCTCGGACATCACCATCGGGACGCCGGTCGCGGGCCGAGGTGAACGCGCGCTCGAGCCGCTCATCGGAATGTTCGTCAATACGGTGCCGCTGCGCACCGAGGTGCGCGACGACGAATCACTCACCGCATTCCTGGCGCGGGTCAAAGATGTCGACGTCGACGCCTTCGCCTACCGCGATCTGCCGTTCGAACGCATCGTGGAGAAACTCGGTCCGGCACATTCGTCGGCGTATGCCCCATTGTGTCAGGTCTATCTGGCCTTCGAGAACATGGACCGGCCGAGACTGGAGCTTCCTGAACTCACCGTCGAGATCCTGGATCCGGGGCCCGAGCCGGCAAAGGTGGACCTCATCGTCACGGTGGCCGAGAACTCGGCTGCCGGCGGCGACGTTGGTCTGCGAATCAATTACGCGACAGACCTGTTCGACCGGGGCACGATCGAGGAGCTCGCCGCGCGGCTGAACCGTATTCTCGATGCCTTCGTATCGAACCCGGGGGCGCAGGTCGGTGATGTGGAGTTGTTGTCGAGGCTCGAGCGGATGCAGCTGGTGCCCGCGTCGGGAGGCGCCGGCGCCGAACCGTCGGTGCTGGCGAACTTGCTGGGCGGAGATCCCGATGCGCCTGCGATTGTGTCCGGTGCGCACTCGGTGTCCTACGGCCGATTGGACGAGTGGTCGAATCGTCTTGCGCGAGTGTTGATCCAGGAGGGCGTGGGCCCGGGCGATCACGTCGCGTTGATGATGGCTCGGTCGGTCGAATTCGTGGTCGGACTGTGGGCGACGACCAAAGCGGGTGCCGCGTTCGTTCCGGTCGATCCTCGCAACCCGGCAGAACGTGTCGCACACATGATCGCGGACTCCGGCGTGCGGATCGCGATCACCGTCGACAATTCGCGCAACCTGCTCCCGACCGCGGTTCGAGCGCTGGTTCTCGACGATCCGGACACGCAGGCGTCGATCGCGACACGATCGGCCGCCACCGTCACGGACGCAGACCGGATGCGCCCCTGCCGAGCCGCGGATACGGCATACGTGATCTACACCTCGGGATCGACAGGCACACCGAAGGGCGTGGCGGTCACCCACGCGGGCCTGGCGAATTTCGCGGCCGAACAGCGTGAGCGCTACCGGGCCGATTCGAGGTCGCGCGTGCTGCAGGTGGCCGCGCCCGGTTTCGACGCGGTGATGCTGGAGCTGTTGATGGCGCACACCAACGGCGCCCTGCTGGTGATCTCGCCCCCGGATGTGTTCGCCGGCCGTGAGCTGGCGGAACTGATTCGGACACACCAGGTTTCCCACGCGTTCCTGACACCGAGCGTGCTGGCGACGATGTCGCCCGCCGGACTGGATTCGCTGCAGGTGCTGGTGGCCGGCGGAGAGGCCGTGTCCCCGGAAACCGTGGCGGTATGGGCGCCGGGACGACAGCTGTTCAACGGGTACGGACCGACCGAGACCACGATCATGGTCGCGATCAGTGATCCGTTGTGTGTCGGCGACCTCGTGACGATCGGTGGTCCGATCCGTGGAGTAGAGGCTGTGGTGCTGGACGCGTCATTGCGGCCGGTGCCGGTCGGGGTGACCGGAGAGTTGTACGTCGCCGGCATCCAGCTGGCTCGCGGATATCTCAATCGGCCCGCCCGGACGGCCGCGTCGTTCGTCGCGAATCCGTTCGGCGCGCCGGGCACACGCATGTACCGCGTCGGCGATCTCGCCCGCTGGACACCGGAGCACACGCTGGAATATGTCGGACGCACCGATTTCCAGGTCAAGATCCGCGGCCAGCGGATCGAACTCGGTGAAATCGAATCCGTTCTGTCCGGACATCCCCGCGTCGCGGCAGCGGTCGCCGTAGGAGTTGCGACCGACGGCGGCACTCGACTGGCCGGCTACGTGGTCCCCGCCGGAGCCGATATCGACACAGCGGAACTGTTGAACCATGTCGCGCAGCGCTTGCCCTCGCACATGGTGCCCGAGACGGTGATAGTGCTCGACACGCTGCCGCTGTCGTCGGTGGGCAAAATCGATCGAGCGGCGCTGCCGGAACCGGTCTTCGCCGCGACGACCACCGAGTTCGTCGCACCACGCAACGCGGCCGAGCAGAGCGTCGCGGATGTCTTCGCGGAAGTTCTGGGCATCGAGCAAGTCGGTGCCTTGGACAGCTTCTTCGATCTCGGCGGCAATTCGCTGTCGGCTACCCGTGCCGCGGCCCGCTTGAGCAGTGCGTTCGGCGTCGACGTACCACTGCGCGCCCTGTTCGAGGCGGACACCGTCATGGCGTTGGCGGAGCGCCTGCGCACCGCCGAGGCGGGCCGACGAGCACCGCTCGAGCCACAGCAGCGTCCGGACCGAATCCCGCTGTCACCCGCCCAGACCCGCATGTGGTTCCTCAACCGATTCGACACCGGCTCTGCGGTATACAACGTTCCGCTGGTCGTGCGCATGTCGGGAACCCTGGACGTGAGCGCCATACACGCCGCGATCGCGGATGTGCTCGACCGGCACGAGTCCCTTCGTACCGTCTACCCGGACAGCGAAAGCGGCCCGCACCAGGTGATCGTCCCGGTGGATGCCGTTCTGCCGACGCTGGCTCCGGTGCCCGTCGCGGCGGAGGAAGTAGAGGCCCGGATCGCAGCCGAAGTTGCGGCCGGGTTCGACGTCACCTCCACCGTGCCCTGCCGAATCACGCTGCTGCGCACTGCAACCGACGAGCACACCTTGGTTCTCGTGGTTCATCACATCAGTATCGACGGTTCATCGCTCGCCCCTCTCGCCGCCGACTTGACGACCGCCTACCGAGCCCGCACTCGGCAGCAGGCTCCGCAATGGGCGCCGTTGCCCGTGCAGTACGCGGATTACGCCTTGTGGCAACGTCAGCTGCTGGGTACCGAAGACAACCCACACAGTGCCACCGTGGCCCAGATCGCGTACTGGCAGGCAACTCTCGCCGATCTGCCCGAGGTGCTCGACCTGCCCACCGACCGTCCGCGACCGGTACAGCAATCGTTCCGCGGCGCGACGGTGTCGACGACAGTGCCGGCCGACCTGCATCGTGACCTGGCCGGGCTGGCCCGCCGCCACGACACCACGGTGTTCATGGTGACGCACGCCGCGTTCGCGGCGCTGCTGGCGCGACTGTCGGGAACCGATGACATCGCAGTGGGTACGCCCATCGCAGGCCGTGGAGAGCCGGGACTCGACGGTCTGATCGGTATGTTCGTCAACACACTGGTGTTGCGGACGCGCATCGAGCCCGATGCGTCCTTCACCCGGATTCTGGAACAGGTCCGGGCCACCGATCTGGCCGCCTTCGAGAATGCCGATATCCCGTTCGAACGCCTCGTGGAGGTGCTGAACCCGCAGCGCACAACGGCCCACGCGCCGTTGACCCAGGTCGGATTCTCGTTCCAGAACATCGACATCCCCACGGTGACGTTCGACGGCCTGACGGTTTCGGCTCATATGCCCGACCCGAGCGTGGCCAAATACGACCTGCATCTGAACCTCGTCGACACTCTCGGACCCGCTGGTGAGCCGGGCGAAATGACAGTCGAATTCGGGTACGCCGCAGACCTGTTCGACGAGACGACGATCACCACGATGTTCGAGCGCTACCTGTCGCTCCTGCGCGCGGTCGTCGCCGATCCTGCCCGGGCCGTCGGCGACATCGATCTGCTGTCGGCACACGAGGCACGCGTACTCACCGCACGTTCGACCGGGGAGACCGTCCGCCATACGAGTTCGACGATCGCGCAGATGTTCGCGGCGCAGGCGGCGGCGACGCCGGAGCACACGGCGGTTCTGGCCGCCGAGACCGGGGATCGACTCACCTACGGTGAGTTCGCTGCGCGAGTGAATTCGCTCGCCCGCGCGCTGATCGCACGCGGGATCGGCCCGGAAACCGTTGTGGCAGTGGCGATGCGGCGCTCCGTCGAACTGCTGACCACCCTGTATGCGATCCACGCGGCCGGCGCGGCCTATTTGCCCCTGGATCCGGATCATCCGATCGACCGTCTGCGGGCCGTGCTCACCGCCGCACGGCCGAGCGCGGTCCTCACCCGTCGCGCCGACACGGTGACTTTGCCCGACGACGTTGCGGGGTGGACGCTCGAAGAGTTCGAGACCGCCCACATCGACGGAGCGCCGGTGACCGACGCCGACCGGACCCGGCCGTTGCGTGCGGACCATCTGGCCTATGTCATCTACACATCCGGGTCGACGGGCGTGCCGAAGGGGGTCGCCATTCCGCACGCCGCGGTCGTGAACCAACTCCGGTGGATGCGCGATCACTACCGGCTGGGCGGCGACGACGTCATGCTGCTGCGGACGCCGTTCACGTTCGATCTGTCGATCTGGGAGCTCTTCTCGGCGTTGACGTGCGGCGCGTCGCTGGTTGTCGCGGGTCCTGACGCGCACGCCGACCCCGCTGCCGTGGCCCGGCTGATGGCGGAGTACCGGGTGACGACCGTGGACTTCGTCCCGTCGTTGCTCTCGGCCTTCGCCGACGTGGCCACTCCCGGCGTGTTCCCCGACCTGCGTCGTGTGCTGTGCATCGGCGAGGCGCTCCCGGCCGACACCGTCCGCCGGTTCCGCAATCTCAGCGACGCGCGCATCGACAACCTGTACGGGCCGACCGAGGCCGCGGTGAGCGTGACCGCCCACCGGATCGAAGATTTCGATGCCGTCGCGGTGCCGATCGGAGCTCCCGAAGCCAACGTGGTCGTCCACGTGCTGGATTCGCGGCTGCGTCCGGTTCCCCCCGGGGTGACCGGCGAGTTGTACCTGGGCGGAATCCAATTGGCGCGCGGCTATCACCGACGGCCGGGTCTGACGGCGGCGACGTTCGTTGCCGATCCGTTCGCCGGTGCCGCCGGCGGCCGCCTGTATCGCACCGGCGACCTGGTCCGCTGGGACGAGGGCGGAGATATCCGGTACGTCGGTCGCGCGGACTCTCAGGTCAAGATTCGCGGGCTGCGGATCGAACTCGGTGACGTCGAAGCGGCGTTACTCGCCCACGAGCAGGTACACGGCGCCGTCGCGCAGGTACGCACCGACGGCGGCGAGCAGCGGTTGGTCGCCTACGTGGTGGCCGAACCCGCGCTCGACGTCAGGCAGGTGCGAAGTTTCCTGCTGCAGCGATTGCCCGCCTACATGGTGCCGACACCGGTGGTACGGGTCGACTCGATCCCGCTCACGGCGAACGGCAAGGTCGATTTCAGGGCATTGCCCGTACCGGAAGCGGGCACCCACCCGTGCGAGTCCCGGGAGCCGAAAGGCCTTGTCCAACAAGCCATCGCCGGGGTCTTCGGCGAGCTTCTCGAGCTGCCGGCGGTCGGCGCCGACGACAGCTTCTTCGACCTGGGCGGCAATTCGCTGCTCGCGACGCGCGCATTGAGCCGCATCGGCCATATTCTCGACGTATCCATACCGGTGCACATGATCTTCGCGGCATCGACTGTGGCCGACCTCGCCGAGCGTATCGGGCATTTGCGCGCGGTACCGGGCCTTCCCGCGCCGACCCGGCGCTCCCGGCCGGATCGCCTTCCGCTGTCGCAGGCGCAGAATCGGATGTGGTTGCTCAACCAATTCGATCCCGAATCGGCGGGATACGTTGTGCCGCTGGCAATTCGGCTCGAAGGCGTCCTCGATATCGATGCGCTGGCAGCGGCCGTCGGCGACGTCATCGAGCGGCACGAGAGCTTGCGCACGGTATACCCGGCAGTCGACGGTACGGCGGCTCAAGTTGTGCTGGATGCGGCCGACGTGCTCGCCACGTGCGATCTCACGCCTCAGCCGATCGGCGAGCGCGAGCTGGCGCAGCGGCTGGCCGAATTCTCGGGCATCGGATTCGATGTTTCGCAGCGGGTACCGTTGCGCGTCGCGCTGTTTCAGCTGTCGGACACCACCTGGACGATCGCGATGGCTGTCCATCACATCAGTTGCGACGGCTATTCGGTGGCGCCCCTGGCCACCGATATCGTCACCGCCTACCGGGCGCGGTCCAGCGGCATCGCGCCGGAATGGGCGCCGTTGCCCCTCCAATTCGCCGATTACGCGCTGTGGCAGCGCGAGGTGCTCGGCTCGGTGGACGATCCGGACTCGTACCTCGCCCGCGACATCGCCTACTGGCGAACTCGACTGGCGGGCATCCCCGATCTGCTGGAGCTGCCGACCGATCGGCCGCGGCCGATCGAGCAGACACAACGCGGAGCGGTGACCCACGTCGCGATCTCCGCTGAGCTGCACGGGCGGGTGGAGTCGCTGGCGCGCCGAGCCGGGGCCACGACCTTCATGGTGGTGCACACCGCGCTGGCCATCGTGCTGTCGAAACTGTCCGGCAGCGACGACGTCACCATCGGTGTGCCCCACGCCGGGCGCGGCGACCGGTCGCTGGACGATCTGGTCGGGATGTTCGTCAATACGTTGGTCATGCGCACCCGCATCACGCACGATCAGACATTCATGAGCCTGCTCCACGACGTGCGGCGCACCGACATCGAGGCATACGACCATGCCGATGTTCCGTTCGAGCAGCTCGTCGATGCGCTGAATCCGCCACGATCGACGGCGCACACCCCGTTGTTCCAGGTGATGCTCGCTTACCAGAACATGGCGCGGGCACGGGTCGAACTTCCCGGTCTCACTGCCGAGAGCGTCGACCCCGGCGACAGCGCCGCGATCTACGACTTGCTGCTCATGATGACCGAGGACCACGGCACACACAACGAGCCGGGCGGCATGCGATTGCGCATGACATACGCCACAGATCTGTTCGACGAAGACTCCGTGCGACGCTTCGCCGAGCAGTTCGTGCACGTACTCGATGTCGCGGCATCCGATGCCGGCACGACCGTCGATCGGATCGATCTGCTCGGTGCCGCCGACCGGAAGCTACTGGAACGGTGGAACGACACCGGCGGCGCCGTCGTGACGGGCCGGACCCTTGTCGATGCCTTCGACGAACAGGTAGCGCGCACGCCCGACGCTCCGGCGATCGTCCTTCCGGACGGTGACGTGTTGACCTACCGGGATTTCGACGCCCGCGTCAATCGTCTGGCCGGATGGCTCATCGCCCGCGGCGCGGAGCCCGAAACCGTTGTGGCAGTGGCCGTGCGCCGCTCCGCCGAGCTCGTGACGGCTGTGTACGCCGTGGTGAAGTCGGGCGCCGCGTTCCTTCCGATCGATCCGGATCATCCGAGTGCGCGTATCGCGCGTGTGCTGGACGCGGCACAGCCGCTGGTGCTGCTCACCACCACGTCCGACGGCGCCGAACTGCCGGATGAATTCGACTGTGTGCGGATCGATCGACTGGACCTGAGGGGTATGCCCGACAGCCCGATCACCGACGCCCAGCGGCGCGCGCCGCTCGAGGCGGGACACTGTGCCTACGTCTTGTTCACCTCCGGCTCCACCGGTGTCCCGAAGGGAGTCGCCCTCACTCACGCAGCGACTGTGAGTCAGCTGGCGTGGGCACAGCAGCAGTGGCCGCACAGCACGGCCGACGTGGTGCTGCACAAGACTCCGATCACGTTCGATATCGCGGTCTGGGAATTGTTCTGGCCCTTGCAGACCGGCGCGCGGCTCGTGATCGCCGCGCCGGACGGACATCGCGATCCGGCGTACATCGCCGATGTCATCGCGCGCCATCAGGTCGGCACGGTGCACTTCGTCCCGTCGATGCTCGACGTGCTGCTCGAATCCACGGGTTCCCGGCAGATGTCGTCCGTGCGGCGGGTATTCGTCGCGGGAGAGGCGCTGGCACAGCGCACAGTCGACGCTGCGGCGCAGGTTTTCGTAAACGCGGATCTGGTGAACTGGTACGGCCCCGCAGAGGCAGAGGTCGTCACCTCCCGGCGGTGCCTGCCCGGCGTGACGCCCCGCGCGACGGTTCCGATCGGTACACCCGTCGCCGGTATGCGGGTTCATGTGCTCGATGCGCGGCTGCGGCAGGTGCCTATCGGGGTCGTCGGCGATCTGTACGTCTCGGGTGTACAGCTGGCGCGGGGTTATCACGCTCGTTCCGCTCTCACGTGCGCGGCCTTCGTCGCGAACCCGTTCGGTGACCCGGGGGAGCGGCTGTACCGCACCGGCGATCTGGTCCGGTGGACGAAGGCCGGCGAGCTGGAATTCCTGGGCCGCAGCGACTTCCAGGTGAAGGTCCGCGGACAGCGGGTCGAACCCGGTGACATCGAAGCCGCGCTGTCCGCACTGCCGGAGGTGGCTCGTGCGGTCGTTGTCGCCACCTCGGATCGGATCGTCGGATACGTGACGCCGGCGCCGGGCGCGACAACCAACGGTCGAGCGATTCGCGACCAGCTCACTCGCTCGCTGCCGCCGTACCTGGTTCCGGCCGCGGTGGAAGTGCTCGACTCGATGCCGCTCACCGCGAACGGCAAGCTCGATCGAGCCGCGTTGCCGCAGCCGACATTCGACGATGGCGAGGAAATCGTGCCACCTCGAACCGGCCGCGAAACGGTACTCGCGAATATCGTCGCGCAGGTCACGGGAGCCGATCGCGTGAGCGTGACGGCGAACTTGTTCGAGATCGGTGTCAACTCGCTCTCGGCCGCGCAGATAGCGGCGCGGGCCCAGGCGGCCCTCGGTGTCGAGGCCGGCATCCGTGACATCTTCGACGAGCCGACGATCGCACGACTCGCCGAGCACCTCGCCCGGCGCACCGATTCCACGGCGATTCCCCTCGCACCACGGACACGGCCGACGATCGTGCCGCTGGCGGCGGCCCAGCGACGGATGTGGTTCCTCAATCAGTTCGACACCGTGTCGGCGGCGTACAACATCTTTTTCGCGGCGCGATTGACCGGTGCCCTGGACGTCGCTGCGCTGCAGGCGGCGCTGCTCGACGTGGTGGCCCGGCACGAGCCGCTGCGGACGACGTATCCCGCCGTCGACGGCGAGCCGTGCCAGGTGGTGCACGACGTGTCCGCCATGGCGGCGGAACTGGCGCTTGTTCCCGAAACGGTCGCCGGCGAGTTCGAGCTGACCGACCGGATCCGCCGGGCCTCGGGGGCGGGTTTCGACATCGCGCACTCGGCGCCCGTGCGTGCACGGCTGTACCGCATCGGCGCCGAAGAGCACGTGATCGTGCTCGTGGCTCATCACATCGCCGCTGACGGCTCCTCGATGGCGCCACTGGCCGGCGACATCTTCGCCGCCTACGAAGCACGTGTGAACGGGCTTGTGCCGCAATGGGAACCGTTGAAAGTGCAGTACGCCGACTACGCGCTGTGGCAGCGCGACATGCTGGGCGCCGAGGACGATCCGGCGTCGTTGTCGGCGCGGCAGATCGCCTACTGGAGCGATGTTCTCGATGACGCCCCGGAAATGCTCGACCTACCGACCGATCGGCCCCGGCCGGCCACTGTGTCGACGGCCGGCGGCAGCATCGACGTCGCGGTGCCGCCGCGGCTGCACGACGCTGTGGTGCGACTGGCGCACCGCGAAGGCGTCACCGTGTTCGTGGTGCTCCATGCGGCACTGGCGATCCTGCTGGCTCGCACCGCGCACAGCGACGACATTTGTGTCGGCACCCCGGTTGCCGGGCGCGGCGACCAGGCGCTGGACGATCTGGTCGGCATGTTCGTCAACACCGTCGTGTTGCGCACGCGAGTACGTGAGGACCGGTCGTTCCGCGAATTTCTGTCGGAGGTGCGCCAGACCGATGTGGAGGCGCTCGCGCACGCCGACGTGCCCTATGAACGACTGGTCGACGCCCTGGAGCGCCCCCGGTCGACCGCGTATACACCGTTGTTCCAGGTGATGTTCGGGCTGCAGAACATGCGCCCGGCCCGGTTCGAGTTGTCCGGTGTCGCTGTCGAACTCCTCGATCCCGGCGTGGCACAGGCCAAAACCGACCTCACCGTGCTGGCGACCGAACGCGTCGAGGATGAGCGGCCCGCCGGTATCGGTGTCGAGATCGTCTACGCCACAGATCTTTTCGTCGAGTCGACCGTAGCATCGTTCGCAGAGCGGTTCGTTCGCGTACTCGAAGCGGTCACGGCCGATCCGACCCGGCAGGTGGGCGACATCGGATTGCTGAGTGCCGAGGAGGCGCAACGCCTGCTTCCCGCACGTGGCGCCGGCACGACCACGCCGTGCCTGCTTCCCGTACTGCTCGCGTCGGCCGCGGTCGCGAACCCCTTCGCGATCGCGCTGATCGGAGACGGGCAGACCCTCACCTACGGGGAGCTCGACCGGCGGTCGAACCAGCTCGCCGCTCATCTGCTGGCCCAGGACGTCGGACCGGGTGCATTCGTCGCCCTTGTCGTGCCCCGGTCGGTCGACTACCACATCGCCATGTGGGCGATCGCGAAGACCGGCGCCGCATTCGTACCGGTGGATCTGCGGTACCCCACCGAGCGCATCGGGCATATGGTCAACGATTCCGGTGTCGAGATCGGGATCACGATCGAGGCAGCACGCATGTCGTTGCCGGACGGTGTCCGCTGGCTGATCCTCGATGATCCGCGTTCGGCCGCCGATATCGCCTCGCGTCCGCAGCACGCCGTCACGGACGCGGATCGCCCGCGCGCCTTGCAGATTCGCGACGCGGCCTACGTGGTCTACACCTCCGGGTCGACGGGAAAGCCGAAGGGCGTTGTCGTCACACACGAAGGACTGGCGGGCTTCGCGACCGAGCAGCGTGATCGGTACCGGGTGGACAGCACCTCGCGGGTGCTGCAAGTGGCCGCGCCTGCCTTCGACGCGGTCCTGCTCGAGGCGTTGATGGCGCACGCCGCCGGTGCGGCGTTGGTCGTATCGCCATCGGAGGTGTTCGGCGGTTCGGAGCTGGCCGAGCTGATCAGGACGCACCAGGTATCGCATGCGTTCCTGACACCGAGCGTGCTGGCGACGATGTCGCCCGCCGGCCTCGAGTGCGTGCGGATGCTGGCGGTCGGCGGGGAGATGGTGGCGACGGATGTGGTCGCCGCCTGGGCACCGGGCCGGCGTTTGCACAACATCTACGGGCCGACGGAAACAACGATCGTCATCACGATGAGCGATCCGGTGCAGCTCGGGGACGTGATCACGATCGGCGGGCCCATCCGGGGTGCGCAGGCCGTGGTCTTGGACGCGCGGTTGCGGCCGGTGCCGGTCGGAGTGGAAGGGGAGCTCTACCTTTCGGGCGCTCAATTGGCGCGCGGTTACCTGAATCGGTCCGTGGCGACGGCGGCTGCGTTCGTGGCGAATCCTTATGGGGAACCGGGTTCGCGGATGTACCGCACCGGCGACATGGTCCGCTGGACCGCGCGCGGTGCGCTGGAATACGTCGGCCGCATCGACTTCCAGGTCAAGATTCGGGGCCAGCGCATCGAACTCGGCGAAATCGACGCCGCACTGCTTGCGCACCCCGGGGTGGTCTCCGCCGTGACCGTGCACCGAACCGGTCCCGGTGGGCAACCGATTCTCGCCGCCTACATCGTGACCGCCCCTGCGGCGGACCTCGAACCGACTGCGGTGCTCGACCATGTCGCTGCCGCCTTGCCTGCCCACATGGTGCCGGCGGTCGTCACGGTGCTCGACCGCATGCCGCTCGCCTCGACCGGCAAGGTGGACCGGAAAGCGCTGCCGGAGCCCGTCTTCGAGCTCGGGGAAGACGATGTGCCGACGTTGGCGACCGACCTGGAACGCACTATCGCGGCTGCCTTCGCCGATGTTCTCGGCATCGCGTCGGTCGGCGCGGGAACATCGTTCTTCGCGCTCGGCGGTGACTCCATCATGTCGATCCAGCTGGCGTCGCGGCTCAAGTCCGCAGGTGTCGTCGTGACCGCCCGGGACATCTTCGAGCGCAAGACCGTTCGCGGACTGGCGCAGGTTGCGGCGGCTTCCGAACGGACATCGCTCGCGGAGCTGCCCGAGGGCGGAGTGGGAGAGGTCCCCTTCACGCCGATCGTGTCGTGGTTCGTCGACCGACTCGCGGCAGCCGATCGGTTCGCGCAATCGATGGTGGTGCGGTTGCCCGGTGACGTGCGAGTCGACGACGTGACCGCGACCGTGCAGGCGGTTCTTCAACGGCACGACATGCTGCGCTCGCGGTTGCGTGAACGACGGCTGGAGGTGCTGCCGGAGTCCGCCGCTGACGCGGCGGGGTCGGTTCTAACCCGCACATTCCGTGCCGGCGAGGCGCCGGGCAGCGACGGTTTCACGGCCGTGGTGGAAGCGGCGCTGGCTGCCGCGTCCGACGGCCTGGATCCGGCCACGGGCCGGATGCTGCAGGTCGTGTGCCTGGTTCCCGAACCGGGTGTCGATGCCGAGGCCCGGGCCCTCATCGTGATTCACCACCTGGCGGTCGACGGGGTGTCGTGGCGCATCCTGATTCCCGACTTCGTGGCCGCCTGGCAACAGGTCACACACGGGCAAGCGGTGGAGCTGCCGGCGCAGGGCACGTCCATGCGCCGGTGGGCGCACGCGCTGGGCGCTGCCGCCGAGGATCGCGCCGGTGAATTCGAACTGTGGCATCGGATGAGTGCGGCCGCCGATCCGCTGCTCGGCCGTGCGGCATTGGATCCCGCAGTCGATACTCAGTCGACCGTGCGGCATGTGGCAGTGTCCATTCCGGCAGAGCGCACCTCGGTGTTGCTCGATGCGGTCCCCCGTGCCGTTCGCGGCAGCATCGACGATGCTCTGCTCGCCGCTCTGGCCGTGGCGGTGACACGCTGGCGCAAGCGGCGCGGTGTCACCCACCAGGGCGTGAAAGTCCTGTTGGAGGGCCACGGACGTGAAGAGCAGATCGCTGCGGGCGCCGACCTCTCCCGCACCGTGGGGTGGTTCACCAACGCGTACCCGGCTGCCCTCGACCTGAGCGGAATCGCACTCGCGGATCCGCGCGCGGCGGTCAAGTCCGTGAAGGATCAGTTGCGCGCGATCCCGGACAAGGGCATCGGATACGGTCTGCTGCGCTATACGAACGCCGACACCGCCGACCGGCTCGCAGTCTCGCCGGAGCCGCAGATCAGCTACAACAATCTCGGCCGCGCCGGCGTCGATCTCACGTCCTTGTCGGACCTGGCATGGGTGCCGACCGATGAACAGTTCGACCGGCGGGCCGCATTCGATCCGGATATGCCCGCCGCAGCCGTGCTGACGATCGACGTGAATATCGCGGACACTGCGGCCGGACCCGAGCTGTCGGCGCACATCGGCTACGCCTCGCGGTTGCTCGAGCACGACGACGTCGCCGAACTCGTCGACGAATGGGTCGACGCCGTGACCGCGATCGCCGAGGCGGCCTGCGCGAACCCCGACTGGGGTCTCTCCCGAGCCGACGTCCCGCTCGTCGACCTCACCCAGCCCGACCTGGACGCATTCGCCGACCGGTACGGTGCGCTGACCGACATATGGTCGCTGGCGCCGCTGCAGGCGGGGTTGCTGTTCCACGCCGAACTCGCAACCGGCCAGCTCGACGTCTACACAGCTCAATCGGTGGTCGCCCTGGCCGGCGTCGTCGACGAGAACCGGCTCGAGCGTTCTGCGAACGCCCTGCTCGAGCGGTACCCCAACCTGCGAGCCGCTTTCACCCGCACCGCCGAGGGCGTGCCCGCGCAGATCGTGCCAGCCCACACCACTGCCGGCTGGCGCAGAATCGAGTTGACCACCGGCGCAGAGCAATTGGGTGACCTGCTCGCCGCCGAACGGACGGCCACATTCGATCCGGCCGACCCACCGCTGCTGCGATTCTTGTTCATCGTCGTCGGGCCGCAGGACTTCCGGCTGGTGTTGACGGCGCATCACCTCCTGGTGGACGGTTGGTCCTTGCCGCTGTTGTGGCGTGAGCTGATCGGCCTGTACGCGGTGGACACCCGGGCGGAACTGTTGCCCGACGTCGCGTCGTACCGCGACTACCTCGACTGGCTGGACCGGCGCGAGTGGTCCACCAGTATCGCGGCGTGGCGAGATGCGCTGTCCGGCATCGGTGAGCCCACACTGGTCGCCGATCCACACTCGGCGGCGACCACCGACATCCCGCTCGATCTGGCGATCGTGCTCGATCACACTGTCACGGCCGAGTTGGTGGAATTCGCCCGAGCCCGAGCGGTGACGATGGCGACGATCGTGCAGTTCGCCTGGGCGCTGGTACTGGGCAATCTGCTCGGTGTCGAACGCGTCGTATTCGGCAGCACGGTCTCCGGCCGGCCCGCCGACCTGCCGAACGTCGAGTCGATGATCGGCCTGTTCATCAACACGATTCCGGTCGTCGCCGACGTGGGCCGGAACCTGACCGTCGAGGACGCGCTGAATCGGTTGCAGGCCGAGAACACCGGTCTGCTCGAACACCACTACGTCGAACTGTCGCAGATCATGGCGGCCGCGGGCGGCACTCAACTGTTCGACACACTGGTCGTCTTCGAGTCCTATCCGGTCGACAGCAGCGGCATGGGTGGCGCCGACATCGACGGGATGCGGGTGGTCTCGGCGGAAGGCAGCGACGCCACGCACTACCCGATCACGGTGCAAGCGCATCACACCGACGAATTGCATGTTCGGGTCCGGTACCAGCGGTCCCGTATCGACGACGTCACGGCGGCTGGTCTTGCCGCACGTGTCGAGGCAGTGCTGCGCGCGGTCACGACCCATCCGCGTACGCCGCTCGGCGCGATCGACCTGTTGTCCGCGCGCGAGCGTCGCGAGCTGGTACCCGCTTCGGGCGGCAACGCCGAAGCGCCGCGCCTGATGGCGGAGCTGCTCGCAGCGGGCTCGGCCGCCGAATCCATTGCCACAGCGATAGTTTCGGGTGACCGCACCGTGTCCTATCGGGAGCTGGACACCTGGTCGAACCGGATCGCGCGACACTTGATCGGCTGGGGTGTAGGCCCTGGAGATCAGGTCGCGCTGGTCATGCCGCGGTCGGTGGAGTTCGTCGTCGCGTTGTGGGCGGTGACCAAAGCGGGTGCGGCTTTCGTGCCGGTCGATACTCGGAATCCGGCCGAGCGAGTCGGGCACATGATCGCAGACTCCGCTGTGCGAGTGGCGATCACGGACTCGGCCTCCCGGCGATTGCTTCCCGATGCGGTGCGCGTGCTGGTTCTCGACGACCCGGACACCGCCGAAACCATCGCCTCGCGCCCGGCGGCCGCCGTGACCACGGCAGAACGCACACGCTCCCCCCATATCCGGGATGCGGCATACGTGATCTACACCTCGGGCTCGACGGGAATACCGAAGGGGGTGGCGGTCACCCATGAGGGACTGGCGAATTTCGCAGCGGTACAACGTGATCGCTTCGGTGTCGACAGCGGGGCGCGGGTGCTGCTCGGCGCCGCTCCCGGCTTCGACGTGATGGTGCTCGAGGTGCTGCTGGCACACAGCAATGCCGCGACGCTGGTGGTGCCGCCGCCGGAGCTGTTCGCCGGCGAGGCGCTGCGGGAACTCATGGCGGCGCAGCGAGTTTCGCATGCCTTCCTGACTCCGAGTGTGCTGGCGACGATGTCGCCCACCGGACTGGACTCGTTGCGGGTGCTGGCCGCCGGTGGCGAGGCGGTCACGGCCGAGACCGTGGCGGTGTGGGCGCCCGGACGTCGGTTGCTGAACGGATACGGACCTACCGAAACCACGATCCTGGCCGCAATGGGCGAGTTGTATCCCGGTGACGCGGTGACGATCGGCGCTCCGATGCGCGGTGTGGAGGCAGTCGTGCTGGACGCGTGGTTGCGGCCGGTGCCGGTCGGGGTGGTGGGGGAGTTGTACCTCGCCGGCGTACAGCTGGCTCGTGGCTACGTGAACCGGTCCGCGGCGACCGCTGCCGCGTTCGTGGCTGATCCCTTCGCTGCGGCAGGTTCACGGATGTACCGCACCGGCGACCTGGCCCGCTGGACACCGCAGCACACGCTCGAATATCTCGGCCGCCGCGATTTCCAGGTCAAGATTCGCGGGCAACGGATCGAACTCGGCGAGATCGAGTCCGTCCTGGCCGGCTGTCCCGGGATCGAGCGGGCGGGTGTCGCGCTGCGAAAGGACGAACGCGGCATGGACCGGCTCGTCGGTTATCTCGTCGCCGCCGAGGGGGTGGACCCGGACGATGTGCGGGCCGCCGCGCGGTTGCGGCTGCCCGCGCACATGGTGCCCGACGTGTTCGTGACGCTCGCCGAATTGCCCCTCACCACCACCGGCAAACTCGACCGCCGGGCGCTTCCCACGCCGGCATTCACGGGCCTCAAGGAGTGGGTCGCCCCACGCACCGACGCCGAGCGTCGCGTAGCGGAGGTGTTCGGGGAGGTGTTGAACGTCGACCGAGTAGGGGCAGTGGACAACTTCTTCGACCTCGGTGGAGATTCGCTGTCGGCGACGCGAGTGACCGCGCGGTTGAGCGCGGCCCTCGGGGTGCGCATCGGTGTCCGGGATCTGTTCGAAGCGGCGACGGTTGCCGAGCTCGCCGCTCGCACGGCGACTTACGACCGGCACGTTCGGAAGCCGCTGATTCCGCGACCTCGGCAGGCGCTCGTGCCGCTGTCACCGGCGCAGCAACGGATGTGGTTCCTCAACCAGTTCGACACCTCGGTCGGCGCGTACAACATCCCGCTGGTGGTCCGGTTGCGGGGAGAACTCGATCTCGACGCACTGCGGCGCGCGTGCGGATTGGTCGTCGACCGGCACGAGGCGCTGCGGACCAAGTTCCCGGTGGCCGACGACATGCCCCACCAGGTCGCCGTCGATGGCGACCAGGTCGTACCGGCCCTCACGCCCGTCCGGATCGAGGAACGGCATCTGATGGAGCGCATGGTCGCAGCTGTATCGAGCGGTTTCGATGTGCGACAGGCGCCACCGGTGCGGATCGAACTGTTCGCTGTCGACGACCGTGACCACGTCCTGGTCGTCTGTGTGCACCACATCTGTGCCGATGGGCAATCGATGATGCCGCTGGCGCGGGATGTCGCTGTGGCGTACGAGGCGACTCGGCAAGGGACGGAGCCGACATGGCCGGCCCTTCCGGTCCAGTACGCGGACTACGCGCTGTGGCAGCGTGAATTCCTCGGCGATGAGAGCGACCCGGACTCGGTCGCCTCCCGGCAGTTGCGGTTCTGGAAGCACACCCTCGACGGGCTGCCCGACCTGCTCGAGTTGCCGACCGATCTGCCCCGGCCGCCGGTGGCGTCGATGCGCGGCCGCGCAATAGATTTCGAGCTGCCCGTCGCATTGCACACCCGCATCGACGCCGTCGCACGCGCGTCGAATGCGACGGCCTTCATGGTTCTGCACGCCGCGTTGACCGTCCTGCTGTCCAGGCTGGCGGGCGTCGACGATATCGCGATAGGCACCCCGGTCGCCGGCCGCGGGGAGCGTGAGCTCGACGATCTGATCGGGATGTTCGTGAATACCCTCGTGTTGCGATCGCGGGTGTCGCCGAATCAACCCTTCGCCGAATTGCTGGCCGCGACGCGTGATACGGACCTTGCTGCCTTCGCACACGCGGAGGTGCCCTTCGAGCACGTCGTGGAGATGCTGAATCCGCCCCGGTCGACCGCACATCTGCCGCTCTACCAGGTCACGCTCGATGTGCAGAACCTGAGCAGGGCCGCGCTGGAACTGCCGGGGCTCACCATCGAGCCGGTGGAGGGCGGCTTCGATCAGGCACAGGCGGACCTGGCCGTGAAGCTGGTCGAGCAGTTGGACGAGGCGGGGCTTCCCGCCGGCATGGTGGGTCGATTGACCTTCGCCACCGATCTTTTCGTCGAGGAGACGATGACTCGGTTCGCGCAGGCGTTCGTGCGGACGCTGGAGGAGGCGACCACGAATCCGGCGGTGCCGGTCGGCGATATCGACATCGTCGGTCCGATGCAGCGGCGCGAATTGCTCAGCGCGGCAGGGCAGCCGGGCGTCCCGGTCGCGGACACGACGCTGGCGGAGCTGTTCGTCGAGCGGGTAACGGCGCAGCCGGACGCGGTCGCCGTGACCGACGGCGTCACACAGCTGACCTATGCGGAGCTCGATCGGCGCGCCGGTGACGTGGCCGCACGGTTGGCCGAGCAGGGAGTGGGACCGGAATCGCTGGTGGCGGTGGCGCTGCCGCGCTCTGTCGAACTGGTCGTCGGCCTGCTCGCGGTAGTGCGGGCGGGTGCCGGCTATCTGCCGTTGGATGTGGCTTACCCGCTCGAACGATTGCGGTTCATACTGGACGACGCCGCTCCGGCGGCGGTGTTGACCTCGGCGGATATGGCTGCGGCGATTCCGGAATACCCAGTACCGCTGATAATTGCCGAGGATTGTGTGGGAGCGATCGCGACCTGTCGCGATGCGGTCGTGCCGAAGCCGCGGCCGGACAATCTCGCCTACGTGATCTACACCTCGGGATCCACGGGCCGCCCCAAGGGAGTGGCGGTCAGCCATCGTGACGCGGTCACTTTGTTCACCCATGCGGCCGAGCGATTCGACTTCGGTCCCGAGGATGTGTGGACGCTGTTCCATTCGTATGCCTTCGATTTCGCGGTGTGGGAAATGTGGGGTGCGCTGCTGTCCGGTGGCAGGGTGGTCGTTGTCGACTACGACACGTCCCGGTCCCCGCAGGCGATGGTCGACCTCGTGGCACGAGAGCGCGTGACGGTCCTGAGCCAGACTCCTTCGGCGTTCTACGGGTTCGCCGATGCAGAGCGCTCCTACCGCGAATCCGATTGCGGAGCCGGTGATCTCGCCTTGCGATACGTCGTATTCGGCGGTGAGGAATTGGATACGTCACGGTTGGCCGGCTGGTTCGTGGCTCATGCCCCGGAATCGCCGCGATTGGTCAACATGTACGGAATCACCGAGACGACTGTGCATGTGACGTCGACCGCAATCGATGGGGCGGGTGAGGTCGGGATCGGATCGCCGCTGCCGGGCTTGAAGGTGTACGTACTCGACTCCCGGTTGCAGCCGGTGCCGATCGGTGTCGCCGGGGAGATCTATGTAGCCGGTGAGCAACTCGCGCGCGGCTACCTGGGGGCTCCGGCGCTGACCGCGGGCCGATTCGTGGCGAACCCGTTCGATCCGAGTGGCGCCCGGTTGTATCGATCCGGAGATGTCGGCCGGTGGCGCAACTCCACGAGTGGTCTAGAGCTGACGTATGCCGGGCGTGCCGACGCGCAGGTCCAGCTGCGCGGTTATCGGATCGAACCGGGTGAGGTGGAAGCGGCGCTGCTGAGGCATCCGTGCGTGACGCGGGCCGCTGTGGCAGTGCACCGCCACGAGCGCGGCGTGGATCAGCTGATCGGTTACGTCGTGGGCGTCGACGGGCAGTCGATCGAACCGGGCGAAGTCCGAGAGGTCGCTGCGCAGGTCCTGACCGGCTACATGGTGCCCTCGGCGGTCATGGTTCTGCCGGATCTGCCGTTGACGGTCAACGGCAAGCTCGATCGAAAGGCGTTGCCCGCCCCCGATTTCGACGTGTCGGCCGACGAATTCGTGGCGCCGCGCACTCGAACGGAGAAGCTGATCAGTGACGTCTATTCGAAAGTGCTGGGAGTACAGCGGGTCGGCGTATCGGATGGGTTCTTCGATCTGGGCGGCAATTCGCTGCTGGCCACGATGGTGGTCACCGAGCTGCGAGCGCGTGGTGTGACGATCGCGTTGCCGTGGATGTTCGACGACGCGACGCCGAAGGTGCTGGCGCGCAGGGCCGACGAGGCGACGGGCGGTGGCTCCGGCCTGGACGTGTTGCTTCCACTGCGTGCGCACGGAACGAAACCCGCGCTGTTCGCTGTGCACCCCGCCGGCGGCCTGGCCTGGTTCTACGGTGGCCTGCTCGAATATCTCGACAGTGATCGACCGGTCTACGGATTGCAGGACCCCCACGTAGTGGCGAGCGAACCACCGGCCGAGTCGGTGGAAGAACTGGCCGACCGCTATGTGGCCGAGATTCGCCGTGTTCAGCCCAACGGGCCATACCATCTGCTCGGTTGGTCACTGGGTGGGCAAATCGCGCATGCCATGGCGGCGCGACTTCGGTGCGACGGTGAACCGGTCGGGATGCTGGCCGTACTGGATAGCGCACTCGCCACCCCGGAGGAGCCGATTGCTTCGCCCGCAGTGGTGGAAGAACCGGCGCCGGGGCAGCTGATGGCAGACCTGCTCGGCGGCTGGCGAGAGTTGTTCGGCCTCGGAGACGAAGCGCAAGCCGACACCTACGATCAAGCATGGACCGTCATCCGCGATCAGGTAACCGGCACCGGGCTGTTCACCGCGGAACAGGTCGATCGGGTGATGGCGAGCTTCGAGACCGCGAGTCACATCGCCGATGATTACCGGCCCGACGTTTTCGACGGAGATCTGATCTTCTTCACCGCAGGGAAGGACCACTCGGACCACGAGGAACTCGCGAAGCAGTGGCGTGTCTATGTCACCGGTGAGGTCTACAACAAGGTGGTCGATGCGCGTCATCTCGAGTTGAGTCATCCCCACGCACTGTCGGAGGTCGGCCCGGTGATCGAAAGGGTGATGGAGCAGTGGTGACGACTCGGCCCGCGACCGGACTTCGACCGGGATGGAGTGCTCGATGAAACCGCAGTACCTGTATCGGTCGATCACTTTCGATCACGACATGGCTCGAGAAATACTGCGTGACAAGCGTTTCGGTGCAGGCGTACCGACGGTGCTCGCGCCGCGCCTCATACGGCGCGTGCTGCACCGCCGGCCCGTCCCGCCGAACCCAGTGGATCCTCCGTCGATGCTGGTGATCGACCAGCCCGAACACGCGCGGATGCGCAAACCGGTCGGTGAACTTGATCGGCAAGGGCATCACCTGGCTGCTGCGTCACCCACCCGATCAGTTGAGTCGATTGCGCGCCGAACCGGAGCTG
Source organism: Nocardia nova (assembly GCF_002933465.1). Taxonomy (GTDB): domain Bacteria; phylum Actinomycetota; class Actinomycetes; order Mycobacteriales; family Mycobacteriaceae; genus Nocardia; species Nocardia nova_B. The sequence continues at coordinate 2,670 of NZ_PSZE01000005.1, read as the reverse complement.
TGGCCCAATGCGGTCGAGGAAATCCTGCGGATCGATCCGCCGGTGCAGACCACCGCCCGCACCCCACGTACAACGCTGGAGATCGGCGGTGTCCGACTTCGCGCGGGTTCGACCGTGGTGCTCTCATTGGCCGGCGCGGTTTCATCGCAATGCCATTCCTATGGGGGATGGCGCAAGGCGTGTGAGACGACGTCTCCAGCTCTCGGCACCGCGAGGTAGTCTCACCCGAAACGATGAGGGGGCGGTAATGTGAGAGATCCGCAGGCAAACCCGGAGTTGTTTGCGCCACATGGCGCGACGGCCATCACCACAGCCATCACGGCGCTGATCGCAGGGCTGCTCACCGGCATCGCCGGAATCATGTGGGTTCTCTACACGATCGCCGGAATCGAGGATCAGGCGGCACGACTGAACTGTCACGGGTAAGGGACCGGCTCCGGTTTCAGACCAGCGCCGGGCGGCGTGGCGAAGGTGTTGAACGCGCCGAGCTCGGCACAGGCCAGCACGATCCGGCACCGCAACGCATACGCCTGCGTCGACGTCGCCGCCCGCGCACCCCGCACCAACTCCCGACGCTGAGCCTCGGTCACCACCAAATCCGGCCCCGACCTCGGCCTCCCAGTCCTCACCACCGCCGAATCCTACAATTACACAACGGATTTCAGGCGCGAACTAGGCGTTGGTGATGACCGCGGCGGCACGTTCGGCGATCATCGCGGTGGGCGCGTTTGTGTTGCCGGTGGTGACCGACGGCATGATCGACGCGTCGGCGATCATTAGGTTGGCGACTGCCCCTGCCCGCAGATCGGGGCCCACCACGGCGTGGTCGTCGATGCCCATGCGGCAGGTGCCGGCCTGATGGTGATAGGTATTGACCGCGCGGCGGATCCATGCCGTCAGCTGTTCATCGGTGTCGCTGACGGTCGGCCCGGGCAGTGCCTCGGTCGCACCCCATTCCTTGGCCAGCGGACCCTGGCGTCCGATCTCCCGGCACTGGCGCACCGACTTCACCAGGGCGATCAGGTCGCGTTCATCGTCGAACAGATTGAAATCGATGATGGGCTCGGCAGCGGGGTCGGTGGAGGCAAGGGTGAGTGTGCCGGTGCTGCGCGGCCGGATCAGGCCAGCATGAAGCGTGAAACCCGAAGCCGGACCGGTCATTTCCGCATCGTAGTAGAACGGCACGCTGAAGTTGATCGGTTGGGTGTCGGGTACGGGCAGCGCCGGGTCGCTCTTCCAGAACCAGTGTGTTTGGGTGACCGGCTGGAACGGTTCCGGGGGTGCGATCGGCTTCTCGGTGCCGAAGATCACCGGCACCAGGAAGTGGTCCTGCAGGTTGCGTCCCACCCCGGGGACGTCGGCGACCACGGGGATGTCGAGGGCTTGGAGGTCTGCTGCCGGTCCGATCCCACTGCGCAGCAGGATTGCTGGTGAGCCGAGCGCGCCAGCGCATAGCACCACGAGGTCGGCTCGCAACTCGCGCCGCTCCCCGTCGGCGTCGATGATCCGGGCGCCGAGCACCGTTTCGTCGGTCACGATCAGGGAGTCGATCAGGGCGTTCAGCTCGAGTTGGAGAGCGGGGTGGTTGATTACCGGTCGCATGTATGCGGCCCAGGTTGACAGCCGTCGCCCATCGCGGAGATTGAGCTTCATTTGCGACGCGCCATCGGGTACCCCGGAGTTGTAATCGGTGTTGAGCGGAAGGCCGTAGTGCAGCGCCGAATCCAGGATGGCCCGCTGGATGGGACTGAGTTCTGGCTCGACGGCGTCCATGTGGCCTGCGGGGTCGGTCGCCGCCTCGAGCCCCTTGAAGATCGGTGCGACCGACTCCCAATCCCAACCGGTGTTCCCCGCAGCCGCCCACTGGTCGTAGTCCCAGGCGGCGCCGTGGACCCAGATGGTCCCGTTGAGCTGGTTTGAGCCGCCCACGACCTTGCCGCGGGGTATATGTAACCGGCGGCCGAGTGCTCTCTGCTGGGGGGCAGAGAAGTAGCGCCAGTCCTCTGGAGCCAGCCACAGCTCTCCGACGCGGGACAGATCGTGGATGGCCGGATTGGTGTCGTCTCCACCGGCTTCGACAAGGGTGACCTTCAGGCCTGCGTCGAGTAGGCGACGGGTGACGAGTGACCCTGCGGTTCCCGCTCCCAGGACGAGAACATCGGGAGTGTGCATACATTCTCCTTCGAGACAAGGAGGCTCGAGCGGCGAGGGGCTGATGGTGGTACTCGCGCGCCGCGAGCGTCCCCGAGAGTTGCTAAGCGACCCCGGCGGCGCTGTCAGGTCCAACAGATGCGGCACTGGTGCCGTGCCCACACGCTACTCATGTGCGGAGTTAGCCACCACTGGATGTTGCCAACGGAGAGGTAGGGATTTCTTCAGCAGAGGTGGGGATTTCTTCGGTCGTCACGGCAACCCACACGTATGCGGAGATGTGCCGGTATGAGGTGCCCGAAGGTTTTCGGACAGCGCCCCAAAGTCGAATTGGGTAGCTGAATGGAGTTTGTTCGTGGCGCAGAAGCTGGCGCAGGTGGCGGCTGTCGCCGTGGCCGGTCCCCGATAACGGGACCACCCGGGTTTTGAGTCCGGGTTGTTTTCGATCCAGTTTCAGTTGATGGTGCAGGCCACGGGGTGGTGGGTGTGGCCGCAGCGGACAGCGTACTCGGTCGGCGT
>NZ_PSZE01000059.1 GCF_002933465.1 Nocardia nova | reverse complement strand
ACTTTCTTTCCTTCAAGTGACTTGGCGGTCTTTTGAAGGATCACGCGGTGACCACCCTCTACCCGGCTACGACACGCTCAGACATTTGCTGGCGTCCGGTCATACACCATCCTGCTGGACTCAACCCAAACTGGAACCGCTATCGGCGTTCCTACGATGGTTTCGTGACCGGGGCACAGTCGGTGACCTCGACCTCATCGCACGGCAGTCGACTTACGGGCCGGCCAAGGAGTTCCAGGAACTGGAGGACTACCAGAACCAGCTGCGGCGCTGCCTCACCGATGACAGTCTGGCGCTCGACGTCCGGGTCGCCGGTGCATTGATTCGGCTGTACGGCATGTCGCTGGACCATATCGTCGAACTCACCAAGGACCGTTTCCAACGCGCCGACGAGCATGACGCGTACCTCACTATCAGCAACCACCCAGTTCTGTTGCCGCCCAGCCTCGCTCGGCTCGTCGAACAGCTCATTGCGCAGCGTGTCACACGCGCTCTGCTACCCACCGTCGCGGAGTCGCGTTATCTGTTCCCCGGCACTCCGCCAACCCGTCCCCGCACACTCGTTCTCTACGTCAGCTGCTTGCCGACAATGGACTGCCCAGCCTCGCCGCACGCAACACCGCGATGATGACCATCATTGCCGAGCTACCGTCGGTGGTAGTCAGCGATCTGCTCGGAATCCATCCAGGCACAGCCGCGCGATGGGCACAGTTCGCCCAGAGCGGGTGGGCCGATTACCTCGCGGCGCGCGGCCCGATCGAAGTCAGCACCCTTCTTCGGGGCCGATAGGCGTTATCGGATCCCTGCTCTATTCCCACCGGCCTCGCGCCATCGGTCGGGTCGCCACGATCCTCGGTGCCGGCGTGGCATCCGGACCGCCTGCCGGTCGGGACCGAGCCGGGGCACACGTACACGAATTTAGATGTCGGCTACGAGGGCTTCGATGTCGGCGCGGGCGACCGGCCGTCCCGCACGGTCTGGACTTCTTCGCTTAGAACGCGATTCGGGACTGCCCACCGGTCCGGCTCAGCCTTTTGCGGCTTCGTCCTCACCGATCGTGTCGGCGGTGTCGGTGATCCTGTGCCGGAGACGGGCGGACCCGCACGCAGACCGGCCTTCTGCCAACTATCTCGTGGTTACGGAGCATCCAAAAGCGGCGTCCGAATATCACGGTTGTCTGGCCGGGTGGCACACTGGCTGGTCTGGCGTGTCCTACCTACCCTGGCACAGCCCGGTCACATCCGCGTGAAGATCATGACGCGCCGGACAGCTCGAGGGCTATGCGCGATCTGCGGTGGTGCGCCGGTCACCATTCGCGGCCCGGACTACATCGGCACCGTCGCCGATTCCGCGCGTGGGTTGGCACACCTTCGCCGGCTCGCGATACCACCATCCGATGAATCCTGTTGCCGCACGGCAATATGACCAACCTGTGGAGGGCCATGTCGACCGTTTACACTATCGGCCATTCCACACACGCCATCACGGAGTTCGTCGGGATACTGCAGCATTTCGGCATCGGAGTGGTGGCAGACATCCGAACCGTGCCCAAGTCTCGGCACAATCCGCAGTTCCACATTGACCGGCTCGCGGGATCGCTGGCCGCGGCCGGTATCGAGTACCAGCCGCTGCCAAGGCTGGGCGGACTACGGAAGCCGGCGGAATGTTCGATCAACACCGGATGGCGCAACACGTCTTTCCGCGGATACGCCGACTATATGCAGACGCCCTCGTTCGAGGAGGCGATCGAGGAACTCGTCGCGCTGGCCGCGAAAAATATCGTTGTTCTCATGTGCGCTGAGGCTGTCTTCTGGCGCTGTCATCGCCGTCTCGTTGCCGACGCACTCCTGGTGCGCGGCGTCGACGTACAGCACATCATGGGCACGGCGCAGCTCACACCGGCGGCATTGACAAGATTCGCGGAGGTCCATGGAACACGAGTCCGCTATCCGTCGACCCCGGGGTGATCGTGCGGGCCGTTCCACTGTGCGCGCGCCATGTCCACGCGGCTCCCGCGCATCGGAGTGCCTTCGGCGCGTAGTAGGTCGACGGCGCGACCGGCGTGGCAGGACGCGGGCGTGCCGTCGGCGTGCACGACCCGATGCCACTGGGTCTCGTCGGACCAGGCGGTCATAACCCGTCCGACTTGCCGGGGCCCGCCGCCGACCAACTCGCCGATCGCGCCATAGGACATCACCCGGCCCGCCGGGATCTGGTCGATCAGGTCGAGGACCCGGCGCGCGAACGGCTATATCGCCCCACCCCCTACCTTATTCATTGCACCCGGGCCGGTGGTCGCGTCGATGCCAGTTTTTCGGCGGTGCACGAGTGGTCGTTTCGGGCCGCGGGAAAGCGGCGACGAAACAACTGTCTGTGTGTCGGGCGGTAATCGTCGCGGGCAGGCAGTTCCCGCTGGCAGTTCAGGCACCACTGAGTGGTGGGCGAGCGAGCGCCGATGCCCAGCAGCACATCGCCCACTTCCGTTGGGTCGGTGACAGGCCCATGGATCACCACGCTGCGCAGGGGGATGGATCGGGCTACCGCACCCAACCGCATTCGCACCCCGTAGCCACTCAGCACGTCGGCCAGACGATCCAACGTCACCACGAGTTGCTCCCGCCGTGTGCCCGACCCGGGATTGCGGTGGTGGTGGGCGCGCCTGCGGATGGCGTCATGTGGTCACACTTCGCTGTTGCGGGCTCGGTCGGTGAGCAACTGGCGGAGCACGTAGTGCAGGATCCCGCCGTGCCGGTAGTAGGCGGCTTCGGCGGGAGTGTCGATCCGCACGGTGGTGGCGAATTCTGTTGTGTGCCCGGTGTCGTCGACGGCACGAATGTCAGCTTGCCGTGGAAAGGCGCCCGTGGCTTTCGCCTGCGCCAGTCCGGTGATCGAATACGTTTCCTCGCCGGTCAATCCGAGTGTCTGCACCGATTGGCCGTCGGCGAATTGCAGCGGCAGCACGCCCATACCGATCAGGTTGGACCGATGGATCCGCTCGAACGACTCGGCCAGCACTGCCCGCACGCCCAAAAGGAGTGTGCCTTTGGCGGCCCAGTCTCGTGACGAGCCCGAGCCGTACTCGGTTCCGGCGAGGATCAGCAGCGGCACCCGTTCGGCGGCGTATGCGGTCGCGGCATCGAAGATGCTCATCTGCTCGCCGTCGGGCAGGTGGCGGGTGACGCCACCCTCGGTGCCGGGGGCGAGTCTGTTGCGCAACCGGATGTTGGCGAAGGTGCCCCGGATCATCACTTCATGGTTGCCGCGGCGTGAGCCGTAGGAGTTGAAGTCGGCCGGTGCGACGCCGTGCTGCTGTAGATAGGTTCCGGCGGGGCCGTCGCGTTTGATCGCTCCGGCTGGGGAGATGTGATCGGTGGTCACCGAGTCACCGAGCAATGCCAATACCCGGGCACCGGTGATGTCGTCGACCGGTTGGGGGTCTCGGGTCATGTGCTCGAAGTAGGGCGGGCGGCGGACGTAGGTTGACTCGTCGTCCCAGTTGAAGACCTGCCCGGCCGCGACGTCGAGATTCCGCCAGCGTTCGTCACCGGTGTAGACGTCGGCGTAGCCGCGGGTGAACATCTGCGAGCGCAGATTTGCGGCGACGACGTCGTCGATTTCCGCTGTGCTGGGCCAGATGTCGCGCAGGTATACAGGGGTTCCGTCGGGAGCGGTCGCCAGCGGGTCGCGTAGCAGGTTGACACGCATCGTGCCGGCCAGCGCGTACGCGATGACCAGCGGTGGGGAGGCGAGGAAGTTCATCTGTGTTTCCGGGTGGATGCGGCCCTCGAAGTTGCGGTTGCCCGACAACACCGAGCACACCGTGAGATCGCCGACGGCGACGGCGGCGCTGACTTCCGGGATCAGCGGCCCGGAGTTGCCGATGCAGGTGGTGCATCCGTAGCCGACCAGCGAGAATCCGAGCTTATCCAAGTAGGGCGTGAGTCCGGCTCGCGCGTAGTAGTCGGTGACCACCCGCGACCCGGGCGCGAGAGTGGTTTTGACCCACGGTTTCGCGCTCAGGCCCTTCTCCACCGCCTTCTTCGCCAGCAGTGCGGCCCCGATCATCACCGACGGGTTGGAGGTGTTGGTGCACGAGGTGATCGCGGCGATCACCACGTGCCCGTGATCGAGGGTCGTCGAGGTCCCGTCGGCGAGGGTCACTGCCTGCTGCGCAGAGGGCCACTGGTGCGTCTGCCCGCAATCACACGGGGCGTTCGGCCCGTCGACGGCTCGGTCGTGGTCGATGGCGATCGAATCGCTGGCCGGGAACGACTCACTCGAGGCCTCGTCCAGTCCGGCCGCTGCGGCCACGGACGGTTCGGCGTCCAGCAGGGACGCGACGGCGTGCGGGGCCTGCGCCAGCGGGATGCGGTCCTGGGGGCGCTTGGGCCCGGCGATGGACGGCTCCACCGTCGACAGGTCCAGCTCGATGCGCTGGCTGTAGTCGGGTTCGTGGTCCGGGTCGTGCCAGAGCCCTTGCTCCTTGGCGTATGCCTCGACGAGTCGTATCTGCTGCTCCGGGCGACCGGTGAGCCGCAGGTAATCCAGCGTGACCGCGTCGATCGGGAAAATTGCGCAGGTGGAACCGTATTCGGGGCTCATGTTGCCGATGGTGGCGCGGTTCGCCAGAGGCACATTCGCCACGCCGGGACCGTAGAACTCGACGAACTTGCCGACCACACCGGTGTGACGCAACAACTCGGCGACGGTGAGTACCAGGTCGGTAGCCGTGGTGCCCTCCGGCAGCGCGCCGGTCAGCTTGATCCCGAGAACCTGCGGGATCAGCATGCTCATCGGCTGACCGAGCATCGCGGCCTCGGCTTCGATGCCGCCGACACCCCAGCCGAGGACGCCGAGTCCGTTGACCATGGGGGTATGCGAGTCGGTGCCGACGAGGGTGTCGGGGTATGCCAGCGGTGGTCCGCCGTCCGGATCGTCGCGGGTGAACACCACCCGCGCCAGTAATTCGAGGTTGACCTGGTGGCAGATGCCGGTGTCCGGCGGCACGACGGCGAAGTTCTCGAAGGCCTGCTGCGCCCAGCGCAGCAGCTGGTAGCGCTCGACGTTGCGGGTGAATTCCAGTTCCGCGTTGATCGCGAAGGCGTCGGGCCGGGCGAAGACGTCGGCGATCACCGAATGGTCGATCACCAGCTCGGTCGGGATCAGCGGGTTGATCCGGCCCGGATCGCCACCCAGCGCGGTCATCGCATCGCGCATCGCGACGAGGTCCACCACACACGGCACCCCGGTGAAGTCCTGCATCAACACTCGAGCCGGGGAGAACGCGATTTCGGTGGCACCGACCTCGTCCGGATTCCACGCGGCCAGGGCGCGGACCTGGTCGGCGGTGACGCGGTGGCCGTCCTCGCAGCGAATCAAATTCTCCAGCAGCACCTTGAGGCCGTAGGGCAGCCGGTGCGCGGTCGGAACGCTGTCGAGCCGGTAGATGGTGAACTCTCGGTCCTCGATCTTCCACGCGGCGCGAGCTCCGAAACTGTTGTCGCTCATGGCCGCCGCCCCACCGCTGCTGCGTCGGGGTGTTCGGTGCTGCGGTTCGGGTACGGCGATTCCGGCATGTGACGCGCCTCCTGATCAGGGGCTGCCGGCCATCGCCATCGCTGCGCCGGCAGCGTCGGGCCTACTGCTTCACTGTATGCCCCACGGGGCCGGATGAAACCAACAGTCTCGGCTCAGTATCGGCTGCCGATACTGCGCCAACGTCGTCCCGAAGTGCCGGGCTCGTGTGGCACGGTCGCGACGCGGTCGCGGTAGACGATGTAGGGCCGCCACAGGTACCAGACGGGCAGACTCCACGCGTGCACGAGCCGGCTGAAGGGCCAGACGATCCAGATGGCCCAGGCTGCGGTGGCGTGTATCCGGTAGATCAGCGGTGCGCCGACCATCGAGCTCACCTCGGGGTTGCCGCCGAACAGTCCGCGAAACCACAACGCGACGGTGGTGCGGTAGTCGTATCCCTCGCCGATGAGGTTGACGAAGATCGTCGGCGCCACGCCGGTGATCACCACGATCAGCAGCAGCACCAATGCGACATAGTCGATCGGCGTCGTGGTCGCGCGCACCCCTCCAGCCGTGACGAACACCGAATAGGAGCACCGATGCCACAGTCGGGTCATCAAGTCGTCGCGCGCCGCGAGCTGCGCAAGTCGGGGTCGTTGGTCGTCGTCTCGATCGGATTGCCGTACCAGGAAGGCTCGTTCACCTGGTATGCGCCCTTCCGTATCGAGGGAATGGACGACGAACCGCTCGACCACGCCGCGGGCGGATCCGATTCTGTCCAGGCGTTGACTCTGGTTCTGAAAATGATTGCGGCCGTGCTTCATTCGTGGAACAGCGATGGGTTGATCACGTGGGATGGTGACCCCGACCTCGGGTTCCCGCTGTAGCGCGATTGCCGCAGGAGTGTTGAACGATCCGACAGAACGCCCCTGCCGAACCCGGTCTCTGGGTAGCTCGGCAGGGGCGTTCGGGCATCAGCCGGGGCCGCATCTGTCTTGTCGCCGAACCGGTGACGGTACGGATCGGGTTCAGCCACCGGCAAGGGAAGGGTTGCTGCGGAACCTCCTGTTCCGAATCTGTCCTGCAGGTCGGTGGCCGGAGGCAGGTGCATCTTCAGCAGGAATTCGCTGTGGGCTCATCGAGCGCGGATGTCTTAGGGTGTGGACCTCGCAAACGCGGACGCTACGCCTACAGCGCGCGAACACAACGCGGTTATGCGACCTGGGCTCTGCGCGGGAGGCTGAAAACCTCGGCACCCGGTACCGGTCACGCCGTTCCCCTCGCACACCGCACTCGCCTGTCGGCGACCCGTAATAGGTCTTCTCGCTCCAGTAGATGGGGCAGCCGCTGGTGCAGCAGGCACACAGGATGCACTTGGTGGTGTCATCGAAACGTACCCGATCCACCGGAGACTGCAATCGTTCGCGTTCGGGTTTCGGCCCATAGGTGATCAGATACGGTTTGATCTAGCAATAGAGGTCGACGACGAATGCGCGGGTGCGGGGGTGGGAGGACATGCGGACCAGGGCGATGGTGTGCAGGGCGCGGTTGGCGTGTCTGTCGCCGCCGCGGGAGAGTCGGTAGCGGCGGGTTTTGCCCGAGGACGCGGGGACCGGTGCGGTGCCGCAGAGGGCGGCGAAGGAAGCTTCGCTGCGGAGCCGGTCGGGGTTGGCTCCGGCGGTGACCAGCAATTGCGCGGCGGAGTTGGGGCCCACGCCATGTAGTGACATCAGGTGCGGGTTGGCGGCTGTGGCCAGGTCTCGGATCTGTTCCTGGAGTTCGTCGGCTTGGGTGGTGAGGAACCGGTGCCGACGGGCCAGGGTCTTCAGCGCGGTCAGCACGACCCTCGCGACCTGGTCGGTCCCGCTCGGTCGGCTCGCCGCCAGTGCGGTGATCAATGCCTTGCCGCTGAGGCCGCGATACTTCTCCCGGATCGCGGCCGGGGCGGTGACGAGCGTGTGGTGGATCTGGTTCATCGCGGCGGTGGCGGCCTTCACCGCCGAGCGGCGGGTGGTGTTCAACGCTCGAAGTGCTTGGATCTGTTCGGTTTTCGGTGCGGCGGTCGCTTTCCCCGCAAGGACCGCGCGGGCGGCTTGGTAAGCGTCGATCGGGTCGGATTTGCCCTGCATGCGCCGCACCGACCGTTCGGGTCGTAGAACTTCGCGGACCTCGATCCCGGCGGCGGTGACCGCGCGGGTGAACCCGGCCCCGTAGGAGCTGGTGCCCTCGATGCCCACCACGCCCACGGTCCCGAACGAGGCGAAGAACTCCAACGCTGCCCGGTATCCGGCCGCAGTGGTGGGGAATTCGTGATCACCCAGCTCGCGTCCTATCGCGTCGATCACGGCGACGTGGATGGTGTCGGCGTGGGTGTCGGCACCGCCCACGAGGTTGGCGACCGGCCCGGTCACTGTCATGCTTGTTACTGCCTTCCCGTATCAACATCGGTAGGTCGACGCTGGTCGGGCGAGCAGACAGGACATTGATGAGGCTTCGCCAGGCTCTTATTAAGTCATGTCCGCCCGACCAGCGCGAGCGGTCCTGACCGCCGGTCAGACCAAGTGATGGTCAACCCAGCAGGGCGACAGTCGGTGGGAGAGACACGACGATCAGAACCACTTCCCATCATCAGTGTCGGTGGTCAGCGTGATGCCGTGGCTCTCCAGCTTGGTTTGCAGCCGCTGCTCGGCATCGGGGACCGTCTGCGGGCCGTGGATGTGGACCTCGTGGTAGGCGGTCTGCAGGATGCGCGCGAACGCGTCGTGGCCGGACGGCTGCTCACTTACGTGTCGGTGCTCGTGTGCCGGTTGCGGTGAGCTTGTCGTGCTTGGCGGCGATGCTGGCGAGCAGGTTGCGCCAGGATGTGTCGAAGGATTCGGCGCCCTCCCTTTGCAGCTGGGCGGCCAGCCCCTGGGGGTCGATGCCGGCGCCGGAGTAGGCGCCCAGGGTCTGGGTGGCATCGGCGCTGTCGGTGGGCATCGAGGCGTCGACGCGTCCGTGGTCGGCGAACGCGCGCAGCGTCGCCTCGGGCATGGTGTTGATCGTGAACGGGGCGGCCAGCGCGTTGACGTACAGCGTGTCGGGCGCGTCGGGGTTCTTGGTCGAGGTGCTGGCCCACAGCAGTCGCTGCGGGCGGGCGCCCTCGTTGGCCAGCCGGCCCCAGCGCGGCGAATCGAGCAGGTCTCGGTAGGACCGGTAGGCCCGCGTGGCGACAGCTAGGCCGAGTCGGTCGCGAAGCTCGCCGGGGACCTTGTCGGCCACGGCGGTATCCCAGCGGCTGACGAAGACCGAGCCCACCGAGGGCACGGCGGGGTTCAAGCCGGACCGAACGCGCCGTTCGCTGCCCCGCAGGTAGGCATCGGCCGCGGCCTGGTATTGCTCAGCGGAGAACAGCAGCGTCACGTTGATGGGTAGCCCCGCGAAGGTGCATTCCTCGATGGCGGGCAGTCCCTCGGCGGTGCCGGGGATCTTGATGAACACGTTCGGCCGGTCGGCCCTGGTGTGCAGCGCGGCGGCTTGGGCGATGGTGGCTTTCGTGTCGTGAGCCAGCAGCGGGGAGACCTCGAGGGAGACCCACCCGTCCACACCGTCGGTGCGCTGGTGGACCGGCGCGAACAGGTCTGCGGCGCGGCGCAGGTCATCGAGCGCGAGTTCGAAGAACACCTCCTCGTCGGTCGCGCCGGCCGCCTTGCGGGCGGCGATGTCGTCGTCGTAGTCGGCGCCGGCCTCTATGGCCTTGTCGAAAATCGTCGGGTTGGAGGTGAGCCCGGTGATCGAGTACTCGCCGATGTAGTTCGCGAGCGTTCCGTCATCGA
>NZ_PSZE01000058.1 GCF_002933465.1 Nocardia nova | reverse complement strand
GTCCGCCCCAAGGTCGACCGCCAGGGGGTGGGCCGCGCGGTCCTTCCCCCCGCGGCCCACCCCCTGGCGGTCGACCTTGGGGCGGACTGTCCGGCCGGGAGGCGGCGTCCCGGCCGGACGAATTCGCCGGCGGCCCCGCCGACTGCGCCCGGGTGGGCGGCGCGGGCGGCCGGAATTGCGCCTCCGGCAGCAGATGAACCAGCGGCCCCGTAATCGCGTCGCCGAGCCGGACCAGCATCGGCCGATCCACCGGAACGGGACGCGTGATCCGCTGGGCGTCCACGAAAACCCCGTTGGTACTGCCGTTGTCGGAGAGCACCCAGGCGCCCCCCTGCCAGCCAAGTGTCGCGTGCACACGAGAGACCAGCGGACTGTCGACGAACACCGTCACCTCGGGCGCGCGGCCCAGGGTCACCTGCTGAGTGTTTTCGAAGATCCGATCGGTTCCCTCATGGCGCACGGTGATCTTCTGCGCCCCCGGTAATGACATGAGCCGGATAATATGCGATGGCCGTGACATCGGTGGGGCTCGAACGTGCCCCCGATCGCCGGGGGCGGCGCAGGTGACGCAGCGACTACCGGCCCGGGGAGGGATGGGGAGATGGCGAAACGCCCGGTGACGGCGACCCTCGCCGTACTGGTGCTAACGGTCGGTCTACTGGCCGGGTGCACCATGACAACCGGTGGGCACGCGGTATCCATCTACGACGACCCGTTCCAGGTTGCCGGGCTGCCCACCACCAGCGGCCCCAGCGGTCCTCGTTCCGGTGTTCCCGATTCCGCGCTGACCGCGACGGGCGGTGACAAGGGCGCGGTCGACACGTTGGCGCTCAATGCCATCGACGACATTCAAAGTTATTGGCGCGGCGAGTATCACAACGAGTTCGAGGGCGACTTCACCCCGGTCACCAAGTTCTATTCCTGGAGCGCGAAGGCGCCGCGCTCGCAGGAGACGCAGTTCTGTAAGGACACGACCTACCACCTGGTCAACGCGGCCTACTGCCGGCTGGACAATTCCGTCGGCTGGGACCGCGGCGTACTGCTGCCGATGATGCAGGACAGCTTCGGGAAGATGGCCGTGGTGATGGTGCTCGCGCACGAGTACGGCCACGCCGTTCAGACGATGTCGCGCATCGTCACCGCCAAGGATCCGGTCATCGTGAAGGAGCAGCAGGCCGACTGTTTCGCCGGGGCGTTCATGCGTCACGTCGCCGAGGACAAGGCCGCGCATTTCACGATCAACACCTCCGACGGCCTCAACAACGTGCTGGCCGCGACGGTCGCCATCCGCGACGCCAATCCCGAGGATCCGGAATCGGTGCACGGCTCGGCCTTCGAGCGGGTGACCGCGGTCCAGATCGGTTTCACCGACGGTCCGAAGGGCTGCAAGGCGATCGACATGAAGGACATCGATCGCCGCCGCAAGAATCTGCCGCAGTCCTTCGGCGACGACGTCAATCGCGGCGAACTGGCGATCACCAAGGACAGTCTCAAGGAGTTGAGCAAGGCGATGGCGGCGATCATGCCGATCCCGTCCGAACCGACCTACGACTATCACGGCGCCCTCATGCACTGCAGCAACGGCGCCGACACCGTGCCCGTCACCTACTGCCCCGCGACGAATACGATCGGCACCGACATCCCGGCCCTCGCGCAGCGCGGCGCGGCGAATACCGATGAGCAGGACGGCTTTCCGACTCGCGTCGGCGGCGACTACAACGCCTACGTCGTGTTCGTCTCGCGCTACGCGCTCGCGGTCCAGCGCAACGCGCACCAGCAGTTGACCGGAGCGAAGACCGGTCTGCGGGCCGCCTGTCTGTCGGGCGTGATCACCGCGAAGCTCGCCGATCCGCATCGTGATGCCGGTCAGGGCGATATCGCGCTGTCTCCCGGCGATCTCGACAAGGCGGTTTCGGGACTGCTCAGCGATGGGCTGGCGGCCAGCGATGTGGAAGGCAAGACCGTGCCGAGCGGCTTTTCCCGGGTGGACGCGTTCCGGGCCGGCGTGCTGGGCACGCAGGAGATCTGCGAGGCGCGTTACTCCTGACACGCCGCCTCCGATGGCGACCTCCTATGGCGACCCCCTATGGCGACCTCCGATGGCGACCGCGGTGGTTACGCAGGCTGCCGTCTCCCGCCGCGTCGCTACGGGCGCTCAGCCGAACGGCGGGGGCGCGGCCGGCTCCAATCGCAGTACACGGTTTCCGAGCATGATCTCCGAGCCGTGCGCGAGCACCATCGGCTGATTCGGTTGCAGCCGAATCCAATCGCGATAGCCGGCCGGCCGGGCCCGGGTGCCGTTGGTGGAGCCGCGATCCACGACGGTGATATCCCAGTTCATCAACCGGATTTCGGCGTGGGCCCGCGACATTCCGCCGGAGGAGTCCTCGATTTTGACCGGCACCAGACCGCGCTGGGCGGCCTCCGAGTTCTCCGGGTCCCGTCCGATCACGGCGTCGGCCGCGAGCAGATAGGTCATGCCGTCGTCGAGTACGAGCATGCCCAGCGGCGGCCGGACGACCTCGACCGGGTGCTGGGTCTGGTCGACCGGCATTCCGCAGACCGTGCAGAACGCCGAGCGTGGATCGCTGGGATGAGCACGAGCGCAGGTGAATCCCATCACCCGCACGGTCAGCGAGGTCGCGCGGGCGGTCGCCTCCATTCGGCGTTCCAGTTCGGGATCGGGGCCGGGAGCGGGATTCGTACCGCGCAGCCGGGTTTCGGCCAGCCGGGGATCCTCCGCCGGTTCGGGACGTGATATCCCTTGCCGCGCATCGGCTTCCGGCGTCCGGTCCGGTCCGGTCGGGAGTGGGGGCAGCTGCGGTTCGGGCCGCTGCGCCTCCAACTGCGACGTGGGCGAGGGCTCGGCGCGGTGGTGCGCACCGGCGGCGGGACGGGCGGCACGATCACGCGCGCGGGTCCGCTCGCCCTCGAACCAGACCACCGCACCCGCGGCGGCTGCCACGCCCTCCACCAGGGAGCCGATGCCGCGTTCGGGCAGTTCCGGAATCCGGCCGCGCTCGTCGTCGATGAACAGCGCCGCGGCGAGGGCAGGCGGTTCGGTGAACCGGTCGACAGTGAAGGCGGCATCCACACCGCGGTAGTACTCGACACCCCGGGCGCCCGCCAGTACGGCGGTAACCGACCCGTGCAGGAAGATCGCCACCCCACCGGTATCCGAACTGGAAAGAATACCCAGGTCAACCGGGCTGCCGTCGACCTGTTCGGCCTCCCGTATCAGCCAGCGGGTGGCCTCGCGCGCGATGATCCGGCCGGGTCCTTGCGGCGCATGCTCGGACGCCTCGGACACCAACTGCGCCAGCGCCTCGGCGGCGCGCATCGCCGGTGCGTCGGGGTGAACCCGGCCGCGACCACGATGCGCGACAACCACGACGGCCCCCGCGACGCGCACGACGACATGGTTACCGGCGACAACCTCGACCTGCCGATCCATCAACGGAATCGGCCTCCGAGCGAGATCAGCGCAGCGGTCAACACACGGACAAGGTTAAGGCAATCATTGTCGTCGAGTCCCCGCTGTCGGGTCCGGTCCGGTAATTTCGATGTCGGAGAACCGGGAGAGAGCACCGGGAGAAGGGGGGGCGGTCCATGGACCGAGCTATTCGCAGATCTCTGGTTTTCACCTGTGCCGCACTGCTGGCCGTGCTGACCGGTTGCGGCGTACAGGGAACCCCGACCGCGGCCGAGCTCGATGTCCGCACGCTCGACGTCGGGCCGTACCCGGTCGACCGCCACAGCTACGACGCCACCGCGGGCAGCAAGGGCGCGCTGGCGGAGGGGATGCGGATGTCGCAGGCCGTGGTCCCGGCCGTTCGCATCGACCCATCGCTGACGATCGGCGCCGGCGGGCGAGTCGTCGCCGACAGCACCGAGGCCACCCGCCGCCTGCTGGCCGCGGTCTCCAAACCGGTGCTCGACCGCAACAAGATGATCGTCGCCTACGTCGCGGCGGGTTCCGACAAGCCCGGCTCGCTGGACAGCGCGGCAGCGGCGACCTCGGTCACCGATCTGGTGCTGCGCTTCCCGGACGAGTCCGCTGCCCGGCAGGCCGCGCGCGAACTCGAGGATGTCGACTTCGGCGTGGCACCCGACCTCAATCGCAAACTCGCACTGCCGAAATACCCGGACGCCTATATCCACTACCGTCCGGGGATCCCCACCATCGGCACCTTCATGGCCTACAAGCAGTTCGTGATCTCGCTGTTCATCGAGCGACCCCGCTCCGAGGAGGCCGATCTGCTCGCCTGGGTCCAGAAGACCCTCGACGCCGAGGTGCCGGCACTCGACCACTTCCAAGCGACGGCGGCCGGCGGCCTCGACGCATTGCCGGTGGATCCGGACGGCCTGCTCGCCCGCGCCGTCGTGCGCGATCGCTCGAACCGCACCCCCGATGCCGATCGCTTCGCGGTCTATGCCGCACCGGCATTCGTCCACATCTCCTCCGACGAGACCACACGCCAGCGCCTCGTCGACGACACCGGCATGGATGCCATCGCCGTCGCCGACAACAGCTCGGTGTTGCGCGTCCGCGACGCCGATGCCGGGGCGCGCATGATCAAAGGGCTGATCTCCAGTTCGGGTGAGCAGTATGAGCCGGCCGACGCGCCCAAGACGGTGCCCGGGGCCAAATGCCTGACGCTCAACAGTTCGGGAGATCCCCAGAAGGACAGCAAATTCCGCTGCTACGTGCCCTACCGGCGATACGTGGAGGTCGTCAACGCCAACAGCCGCGAAGATATTGATCAGCGGGTTGACGCGGCGTATGCGTTGCTGGCCAACAGCTTCTGACCGCACCTGGGCGGCGCGGGCGCGCCACTGCGCTGGAGTACTATGCCGCGAGACCCAGCCTGGAAGGGGAGCTGATGTCCACGGTCGATCTGATACTGACCGACAGCCGATTGTGGGCACGCGGCGAATCCACTCATTGGGACGGCGCTCCCTCGGTGGTCCCCGCCAGCGACGGTGCGAGTCTCGTTGTGGGAGAACCACTTCAGCCACCCTCCCCTGCCGTCTCGGTGGTACGGCTGGCCGCGGCCGACCGCATCGCCTTCGTCCCGATGCTGCCGACCGTCGCCGACGCCTTCGCCGCGATCTTCGGCGCGGTGCTGACGAATCTGCGGCTGCCCAGCGCGTGCGAACGGCTCACGGTGGTGAGCCCGTCGGAGTGGGGCACGCGCCGCCGCGCCGCGCTCGAGGCGGGCGCCCGCCGTCTGGCCGGCGAGATCAGCGTCGAACCGCTGGCATTGCGGGTGGCCGGACTGTCCGCGAGCACCTCGCAGCAGCAGCGCATCGCGGTGGTGGAACTGAATCCGCTCACCACCACCGTCACCCTCGCAGGCCGTTCGGGCACCGAGACCTGGATCGAGGCCTGCGAATACGAGCCGACGATCGGATCCGCGGATCTGGCCGAGGGACGCGGCGTGGAGGCCGTCGTCGATGTCGTGGATCGACTGCTCGGTGGCCGCAAACCCAGCTATCTCGTGGTCGTCGGTGCCGCCGAACCCGCACTGCTCGACGCGATGCGCGCGGAACTTTCCCGGCGCTACGGCTTCGGTGTCGACCTGCGCGCGATGTCCGGTGTGGACTTGGTCCGGGGCGGGCCCGCGATGCCCCCCGCGACCGAACCCGCGCAGTTCGCCCCGCGGGCACCGTGGGTCGGCTCCCTGCATGAGCATGCGGCCGCGACGGCGCCGAAGCGCCGCACTCCACTGTTCATCGGCGTGGCTGTGTTCACGGTGGTCGTCGCCGCGGTGGCGGCCGCCGTCGTGCTGACCCGATCCGGCGGCGAGTCGCATACGGCCGAATCCACCGGTACGCACCCGTCCGCCGTCGCCTCACCGACCGCGGCGCGGGCACTCCCCACGGAGACCTTCGGGCGGGTCGGCGCGGTGGTTCCGGCGGGTTGGCATATCAGCAATCGCACCGGCGCCCGGGTCGACTTCTCACCGGACGACGGTGCGCGCGAACGCATTTCGCTGGTCCAGAAGGACCTCGCAGCGAGTTCCGGCATCGAGGACGTCGCCGCCACGCTCGAAACCCAGATTGCCAAGCGACCGGCCGGCACGGTCGGGCCGCTGCGGCGCAACGTCATCTTCGGCGGACGCCCCGGGCTGTCCTACGAGGAAACTCCCGGCGACGGCACCACGGTGCGCTGGCAGGTTCTGGTGGATTCCGGCCTGCAGGTGAGCGTCGGCTGCCAATACCCTGCCGGGGGTTGGCAGCCCATGGCCGCGGCATGCGAGAAGTTCGTCGGCGATCTGCGGACGGGGGCCTGAGACCCGGCCCACGGCGACGCCCGCACATCGGTACCGCCGCCGGTGAAGGGCACCCCGTCGGAGACGGGTGCTATCTTCTTCCCAGCGTCGGCCGAGCAGGCACGTGTGCTCACCGGCGTGGAGCCTGCGGGAGGGGACTATGCGAAATTCCGTGCGTGTGCTGGCCGCTGCCGTAGCCGCGCTGGCGCTGGCCGCGACGGGATGCGGCTCCGACCCGACTCCCGCTCCGGCCGCCGAGCCGACCGTCGATCTCAGCGGTCTGGACGTGGGGCCGTACGACGCCACGCCGCGCGATATGGGCAAACCCGCCAATCCCGGTCAGGCCGCATTCTTCGAGGCGGAACGACTCGGCAGCGCGATGCCGCTGCCGATGGATATCGACCCGGCCTTCACCCATACCGGCAAACTCGACACCCTGGTCTTCCTCGATCCGAAGACGTCGGTGATGAAGGACTTCACCGACCTGAGCAACTTCGCCGAAGACGCCCCGGACCTGATCGGCGGCTTCGCCTCCTACGGCCGCGACGACCCGGACAACCTGGGAAGCGAACTGGTCAACGCGGCCATGATCTTCCCGACCGAGCAGCGCGCGACCGAGGTCGCCGCGGCCCTGGAGCGGCGCGATTTCGGCCGGGACCCGCAGACCCAAGCGGTCGCCATCCCCAACTATTCGCTGGCGCACGCGCATTGGGTGCCGACCAAACAGGCGATCGACAACTGGTATCCGGCGGGTCGGCTGGTGGTCTACACCTCGGTCTACGACCAGGCCAAGAACTGGTTCAACAAGGTCGATCTCCCGGCGCTCGTCTCGCGCGTGCAGAAAAGTCTCGACACCATCCTGCCCGCGCTCGCGAAATTTCAGCCGACACCGCCGGACAAACTGATGGACCACCCGATCGACATCGACGGGATGCTCGGCCGGACGATGATCCGGCCGAAGGAGGCTACCGGCGAATGGCTCAACCCGCCCGGGGTCTACCTCGGACATGCCGGGCTGCACTTCAGTAGTGATCCGGGCGAGTCCCGGGCGTGGTACGACCGCGACGGCGTCGACCGCTTCGCCGACTACGGCAACGAACTGTACCGAGCCCGCGACGCCGCGGCCGCCGCGGATATTCGCGACGAGTTGAGCGGAGCGCAAAAACACTTCAAGCAGGCGGCGCCCCCGCGGAATCTTCCGGTCGCGAAATGCCGGGAATACAACGGCCAGGAGATGTTGGCCGTCCGCTTCTACTGCTCGGTGTACTACGGCAGATATGCCTCGCTGGCCTGGGGTGAGCAGTTACTGGATGCGCAGCAACGCATTTCGGCCCAGTACACCATTCTGGTGAAGGCGGATCCGAAATGACCACACGATTCGTCCGGGCGGCGGCCGCCGCGGCCTGTCTCGTTGGACTCCTGACGGCGACCGGGTGCGGCGCGACCGTCGGCGGCTGGGCCGGCCCGTCGGAGATAGACGTCCGGAAGCTCGATGTCGGCAACTACGACGTGCGGCCGCTCGATATCCACGTGGACTACCGGCCGGGCTTCGTCAACGCACCCTCGGCCGCCGGCATGCGCCTCGCCGAGCACGTGGTGACCGCGGATCAGGTCGACCCGTCGCTGACGAAACGCGAGAAAGCGGGCAGTTTCTCCGCCGGCGTCCTGCCCGATGCGCTCGGCAACGAGAGCGATATGGAGGCCGTCGCCAAGCGCGACCGCATGGTGTACGGATTCTCGACCGCGGCCAGTGACAAGGACGCGGGCTGGGGTTTCGCCGGCTGGCCGAAACCCGAGAAGCCCTATTCCACCGTGCTCGCACTGTCGGTCATGCAGTTCGACGACGCCGCAAGCGCCACCCGCGCCGCCACCGATTTCTACAACACCGATTTCAACGCCTACAAAGACCAGAACCAGTCGGTGCCGCTCGCGAAATACCCTGACGCACACGCACATTGGCTCCCCGGAACACCGTCGATCCGCTCCTTCCTCGCGCACGGCTCCTATGTGGTGTCGGTACTGGCCCTCACTCCGACACCGAACCTGAACAGCCTCACCTCGCTCACCGAGAAGGCACTGGACGTCGAATTCCCCCAGCTGGACCGGCTGCCGCCGATTTCCGACGAGGACACGGTCAAACTTCCCTGGGATCCGGATTACCTGCTCAGCCGGGCGCTCAACACCGGTCAGTCCGGGCGTCCCCAATATGGCGACGACAACGGCGTATTCGGTCCGCACGGAATTCTGCACTACATGTCCGATCGCAAGGCCGCCGCACAGAGCGTCGCCGCCCTGAAGGCCGACGAATTCGCCAAAACCTCCGACGCTCTGGTGTTGCGCGCCGCCGACGCCGCATCGGCGAAAAAGGCTGTCACCGATCGCGTCATCTTCCAGGGTGGTGGCCCGGCCGTCGATCCGGTTCCCCAGCTCACGGATTCGGCATGCGTAGAGAACGGTACGAAGAACGTCGACAGCGGGCTGAAGCGCTATACCTGCATCGTCGCCTACCGCAACTACGTCGGCTATGTGACCTCGAATCAGCTGGTCGACGTGCATCAACGCGCGGCCGCGCAGTACGCCCTGTTCGCCAACAGCCAGTGGCAGCCGTGACTCGACCGCCCACCTCGAAGTCCAGTAAGCTCCGCGACGATACGCGGCCCGCCGAACTACCAGGAGTTTGTTACTGATGGTGATGAGTCCCGGCACCATCGTCGGTGGGTATCGGATCGTTCGCCAGCTGGGCGCCGGTGGGATGGGCACGGTGTATCTCGCCAAACATCCCAGCCTCCCCCGCATGGACGCCATCAAGGTGCTCAGCGGTGAACTGTCGTCCAACCACGAATTCCGGGGCAGATTCGAACGCGAGGCCAATCTCGCTGCCGGCCTGGATCATCCGAATATCGTCTCGGTCTACAACCGCGGTGAAGAGCACGGCCAGTTGTGGATCGCCATGCAGTACGTCGACGGCACCGACGCTTCGGCCGAACTGGCCCGCGACCCGCATTCGATGACTCCGCTACGCGCCCTGCGCATCGTCACCGAGGTCGGTAAGGGCCTGGACTACGCGCACCGCCGCGGACTCCTGCACCGCGACGTCAAACCCGCGAACTTCCTGCTGTCGACCCCCGAGGACGATGACGAGGAACGCGTCCTGCTCACCGATTTCGGTGTCGCCAAATCCGCCGACGATGCCACCGAACTCACCCAGACCGGCAGCTTCGTCGCGACGATCGCCTATGCGCCGCCGGAACAACTCCAAGGCATGGCGGTCGACAGCCGAGCCGACATCTACAGCCTGGGTTGCGCGTTCTACAAGCTCATCACCGGCCAGAACCCGTATCCCGCAACCCAACCCGCGATGGTCATGATGGGGCACCTCTACGAGCCGCCGCCTCGTGCCACCGCCGTCAATTCCGGGCTACCACCGGCGATCGACCACGTCTTCGCGCGCGCCCTGGCGAAGAATCCCGCCGACCGCTTCAGCAGCTGCCGCGAGCTCACCGACGCCGCCGCGAACGCCCTCACCC
>NZ_PSZE01000057.1 GCF_002933465.1 Nocardia nova | reverse complement strand
ACAGCAGCGCGATCAGCCCGGACCTGCGCGCGTTGCTGATCCAGGTCTTGGCTCCGGTGATGACCAGCTCGTCGCCGTCGCGTTTGGCCTGGGTGGTCATCGCCTGCAGATCCGAACCGCCGCCCGGCTCGGTCAGGGCCATCGTCGCGCGCAGCTCGCCGGTGGCCATCCGCGGCAGGTAGGCCTTCCGCTGCGCGTCGGTGCCGAAGATCGTCAGCAGTTTCGCGACGACGGTATGCCCGCCCATCGCCCCGGCCAGGCTCATCCACCCCCGCGCCAATTCCTCGGTGACCTGAACGTAGCAGGGCATCGACACCGGAGTGCCGCCGTACTCTTCGGGCACCGCCAAGCCGTAGATGCCGATCCGCTTCATCTGCTCGATCCACTCCTCCGGATACCGGTTGGCGTGCTCGAACTCCTGCACCTTCGGCTTGACCTCCCGCTCGATGAAGGTCCGGACGGTCTCGACGAGCAAGACCTCCTCACCGGTCAGCCATCCGTGGTTCACGTCGTCTCCTCCAGGCCGCGGACAATTTGTACGTCCATTTGCCGAAATGTTCGTTCGCTGGCTGAGCATACGCCGTACTACGAGGTCGACAAGCACCAGATGCATTGCTAACGTGCGGATCGACCGCCAAGCGCTCACAGGTCATCCGCCGAGCAAATGTCCGCACATTTGCTATTCCAGCTCAGGAGGATATTTATGCCGTCAGAGCAGCAACCGGTCCGGCGCCGCGCCGTCCTCGTCGTCCCGGGCTCAGCCGAACACAGAATCGTCAAGGCGCTGCACGCCGGCGCCGACGAGGTGGTGATCGACCTCGAGGATGCGGTCGCCGTCGACGCCAAGGAATCAGCGCGCGAGCTGGTCGTGGATCTGCTGCGCGGGATCGACCGAGATCCGGCGCGCTCGGTTGCGGTGCGGGTGAACGGGTTCGCGACCGCGTGGGCGGACGCCGATCTGCGCGCGCTCGCCGCGACCGGCACCGTCGACAGCATCGTGATACCCAAGGTCGAAGACCCTGCGACGCTCGATCGCGCGCACGAGTTGCTCGACGGCCATCCGGCGAGCCTGCAGGCGCTGATCGAAACACCGCGCGGCGTGCTCGCCGCCGACGACATCTGCCGGACCACCGCTCCCCTGGCCGCCGTCGTGATCGGATACGCCGATCTCGGCGCCGCACTCGGCCGCGGCGCGGACCTGCCGCCGCGGCGATGGGCGGCCATCCAGGATCGTATCCTGCTGGCGGCGCGGGCCAACGACGTCGCGGCGATCGACGGACCACATCTCGCCGTCGCCGACGACGACGATTTCCGCAGCCGCGTCCGGTGGGCGTACGAAGCCGGATTCGACGGCAAGTGGGTGTTGCATCCCGCCCAGATTGCCACGACCACAGCACAATTCACTCCCGACCAGGATGCGGTCGAACACGCCCGCGCCGTCCTCGCCGCGCTCGACGAGGCTACCCGGCTCGGCGCCGGGGTGGCCCGACTCGGCGACCGCATGCTGGACGAGGCCGTCGCGATCGCCGCGCGGCGGGTGCTGACACGAATCGGAGGACCACAGTCATGACCACACCCGGCGACGGGCCCTACTTCGACGACCTGTCGGTGGGCCAGGTCTTCGACGACGCACCCTCGATCACCCTGACCGACGGCCTCGCCGCCGCACACCAGGCCATCGCCGGCGATCGCCTGCGGCTGGCACTGGACCGGCACCTGTCGACCGCGGTCACCGGGGCGGCGGTGGCCCATCCCGCCCTGGTCTGGGATGTCGCCATCGGCCAGTCCACGATCGTGACCCGCCGAGTGAAAGCCAACCTGTTCTACCGTGGACTGAATTTCCATCGGTTCCCCGCCCTCGGCGACACGCTGCACACCCGAACCGAGGTCGTCGGACTCCGGCGGAACTCCCTCAAACCCGGGCGCCCTCCCACCGGCCTGGCCGCCCTGCGGATCACCTGCACCGACCACCTCGAACGCACCGTGCTCAATTTTTACCGCTGCGCGATGCTGCCGCTGAGCGAGAACCCCGATCCTGCCCGGCTCGCGCCCGACGACGACCTCTCGCACATCGGCACCGACGCGCAACCGGCACGGACCGCACCCGGCCAGTGGGACCTGCGCGCCTTCCGTGCGGCGGTGCCGGGCACCCACTTCGATCCGGCGCTGGCCGGGCAGATCCGGCACTCGAGCGGCGACGTCGTCTCCAACGCTCCCGAATTTGCCCGCCTGAGCCTGAATATCGCTGCGACACACCATGATTACCGGGTCGGCGAACACGGCAGGCTGGTCTACGGCGGGCACGCCATCAGTATCGCCCTGGCGCAGGCCACCCGTGCGCTGCCCAACCTCGTGACGGTGCTGGGCTGGCAGTCGTGCGATCACACCGGACCCGTGCACGAGGGCGACACCCTGTCCAGCGAGCTCACCATCGAGAGCGCGACGGCGCTGGGCGATAGCGGTGGGGTAGTGGACCTGCGCTCGCGCGTGTTCTCCCACGATACCGCCGGCGCGGACCGGCAGGTGCTGGACTGGCATTTCACCGCACTGCTGGCCTAACAGATCCGACATGGCATAATCATTTATATGATTTTGTTCTGCGCGTGTGCCGGAGGGGACAACCTGTGATCAATTCGTCCGTAGTCGTTGCCGACACCGAAGAGCAGCAGTCGCTTGTGGAAACGATCGCACAGCTGCTCGGCCGCCACTGGGGTCCCGGCTCCGCACACAAGCTCATCCAGGACCCGGATCGGGTCAGCGAAGTCTCGCTGTGGTCCGAGCTCGCGGAGATGGGCGTCGCGGGACTGCCGATCACCGAATCCCTGGGCGGATCCGGTGGCAGCTGGGCCGATTTCGCAGTAGCCGCCGAGGCGCTGGGCTCGGTGCTGGCGCCGGCTCCGGTCATCGCCGTCGCGGGCGCCCTCGGCGCGCTGAGCGCACCGAATGTCGCCGGCGGCGACCTACTGGCGCAGATCACCTCGGGCCGCGTCGTCCCGACCGTCGCGTGGACCGAACACACCGGAATGCCCGCGGTCGCAGGGCGATTCGAAGCCGTTGCCGGTGACCACCCCGACCGGGTGCTGGTCTCCGGCACCGCGGAGTTGATCCTGACGCCGGAGGCCGAGGTCGTCCTCGCGCTCGCCGACAGCGAATCCGGCCCACTGCTGATCGCGGTACCCACCTCCGATGCGCAGGCGGTACGCATCGAGCGAATGCAGAGCTTGGATCTGCTGCGCCCGCTCGGCGCGATGAACCTGCAGCGGGCGGCGGGCTCGGTCCTCGCCACCGGTGACGACGCGGTGGCGGCGATCCGGCGCAGCCTGGTCACCGCGGGGCTGGCCCTGGCGGCCGACCTGACCGGCGTCGCGAGCCACTGCCTTCGGGCGGCAGTCGATTACGCGGCCACCCGCGAACAATTCGGCAAACCGATCGGCGCATTCCAGGCCGTCAAGCACAAGTGTGCCGACATGCTGGCTCGCGTCGAACTGACACGTGCCACCGCCCGCGAGGTCGCCGGGCTGCTGGATTCCGGCGCGGGGGCCGACGCGCTGGATCAGGCCGTCGCCCTGGCGTTGCTCCAATCCGTTGCGGCCGCCCAGCATGTCACCGCGGACTACATCCAGGTGCTGGCCGGAGTCGGCTTCACCTGGGAGCACGAGGCCCACCTCTACTATCGCCGGGCCGGTGCCGCGGCCCCGCTGTTCGGCGGCACGAGCGCCGCGCGCGAGCGCCTGGACCCGACGCGGCACGCGGCCGCGGCGACCGTAGCCGCCGAGGTCACGCCCGGCAGTCCCGCCGCCGAACTCGCCGCCGCCGTCGAAACCCTGCTGCCGCTGCATCGCGAGCAATGGGGCGCCGACGACTCGTTCCCGGCCCGGCTGTCGTGGCAACAGCGTCTGCACGCAGCGGGCTGGATCGCACCGCACTGGCCCGAGGAATTCGGCGGGCGCGGGCTGTCGATCGTCGATCAGGTCGCCTGCGACCAGGTACTGGCCGGCTCGCGCGCGCCGCTGCTGGCCGGGGTGCTGGGCGTGAACAACGTGGCTCCGACCCTGATGCACTACGGCACCCCGGAACAGCGCGAACATCTGGCCGCCATCCAGGCCGGCACCGAAGTGTGGTGTCAGGGCTTCTCCGAGCCCGGTTCGGGCAGTGATCTGGCCAGTCTGCGCACCCGGGCGGTGCTCGAGGGCGACGAATTCGTCATCAACGGCCAGAAGATCTGGACCTCGGAGGGGATGGAGGCCACGCACTGCCTGCTGCTGGTGCGCACCGATCCGCAAGCGCCCCCGCACAAGGGGATCTCGGCCCTGCTGGTCCCAATGGATTCCGCCGGAATCACCCGACGCCCGATCACCCAGATCACCGGTGAAGGCGGATTCGCCGAGGTGTTCTTCGACGATGTCCGCGTGCCGCGCACCGCATTGCTGGGCCCGCTGCACGAGGGATGGAAGGTCACCATGACGACACTCAGCTTCGAACGCGCCGGGGTGATCATGATGGCCGGACGTCTCGAACAGACCGTGCTGGATCTGGTCACCTCCTTGGCCGACCACGAGCTGGCGCCGCATGCCCGCGCCGAACTCACCGACCGGCTCGGCGAGGCGCGCGCGGTCGGACTCCTGGGCAAGCGCGCACTGGGCCGGATCGCCTCCGGCGGTACGCCGGGCGCCGAGCATTCGGTGATCAAGCTGGTCTGGAGTACGACCATGCAGACGATCGGTGACACCCATCTGCGGGTGCTCGGTCCCGCCGCGATCACCTCCGCGACCGGCGCCGCCGCACAGCACGACTACCTGATATCGCGCTCGTCCACGATCGCCGGCGGCACCACCGAGATCATGCGCAACATCCTCGCCGAGCGTGTGCTCGGAATGCCGAAATAGGCATGCGCACAACACCATCGGAAATCCCGGGCGAATGTCCGCATAAGCAAGGAGAAGCGGTGTCTGATCGGCTGCGAGTCGGAATCGTCGGTGTCGGATGGGGTGTGCACGTGCAGGTGCCCGCATTCCGGGCGGTCCCCGAATTCGAGGTGGTGGCGCTGTGCGCGCGCACCGAGGCCAGCGTCGGCAAGGCCGGTGGCCGGACCGGGATCACGGATCTGAGCACCGATTGGCCCGCGTTCGTCCGGCGCGACGACCTCGACGTCATCTCCATCGCGACGCCGACGGTGGCCCACCACGATCAGGTTCTGGCCGCGATCGAGGCGGGAAAGCATGTGCTGTGCGAGAAGCCGCTGGCACTCACCGACGACGATGCGCGCGATATGCTCGCTCGTGCCGAGGACAAGGGTGTCGCACACGCGGTGTGTTTCGAGGACCGCTGGTCACCGGAGAAGTACGCGGCGCGCGAACTGATCTCCGGCGGCTATCTCGGCACCCCGTATTCGGCGCGGGTCAGCGCCCGCGTCGACTACTGGCATCCGGCTCATCCGCTGCAATCGGAGTGGATGTATCGCAGCGCCGATGGCGGCGGCTATCTGCTGGGTCTCGGCGCCCACGACCTGGACTACCTGTGCTGGCTGTTCGGGGAGCCGACCGCGGTATGCGCCGATGTGCGCACCACCGTGCCGACCCGCCAGCGCCCCGATGGCACCCTGCTCGAGATCGACGCCGACGATACCGCCGCGCTGCTGATCCGCTTCGAGTCAGGGGTCGTGGCCACGCACACGCTCACCGCGATGGGCCTACACGCGGGCGCCTCCTATCACCTCGACATCACCGGCAGCGCCGGTGCGATAGCCATCGAGGGCACGCTGTTCGAACGCACCCTGCTCGCCGGCACCGCCGACGAACCCGCATTCAGCACCACACCGGGCTCGTCGCGCATCCCGCGCTCGGGCGCCCTGGCCTTCGACGGCGGGGCGCGCAACGGGGCGGCGCGGCAACTGGCGCTGCTGCTCGAGGATTGGCTTCCGGCCTTCGACGGCGAGCCGACCCCCGACGTCCCCGACCTAGCGGACGGGCTGCGAGTGCAGCGCATCGTCACTGCCGCCCGCCGGAGTTCGGCGGGTGCGGGATGGGTCGAATTGTGAGCGGGCATCGACACCGCATCGGCCGGTTCAATCTGCCCCGGCCGAGTACGCTGCCCGCCGCAGCCACACCCACCACCTCGTGGCCTGCGACATCAACTGAAACGACCGAATGCCGGCAGCTACGGTTGTCCGGGCAGTAACCGCACGAACAGGGCCTCCGCCCCCGCACACAGGTGCTCGCCGTCGAGCAGTCTGCCACTGATGAACGTCTTGCGACCCTCGATCCGATCGATGGATGCCTCCACGCGCAAGGGACGATCGATCGGCGTAATGCGGTCTCGGCCAGTTCGGCATAGTCGGATGTCGTGCGCGCGGTGGTCTCGGGGAGTTCGAAACCACCAGCGGCGCTTACCGATTCGGCTTGATCAGCCGGTCTGCGATCATCGAGATGTCGGCCCGGAAGTCGTCGATGCTGCGACTGGCGGGTTCGACGGTGATCCAGGTGACCCCGGCGTCCGCGTACTCGGGCAGCAGCGGCGCGACCGCGTCGCAGAATGCGGTGCTATCGCCGCTGCGCAGCAGGTTCGCCTCGAACGGTACGAAGGAGACATCGAGCGCGGACTTGCCCAGGTCCGCGCGCCGGGCGTTCTGCTCGCCGATCATGGTGCGTAGCGTGCCGATATCCTCCAACGGCGGCGTCCGGGTGATCGCGGCCATCTCCGCGGACTGCCCCATGGGCAGCCAGCCGTCGCCGAGTTCGACCGCGCGGCGTCGGGCCGCGGCGCTGTTACCGCCGATCCAGATCGGCGGACCGCCCTGCTGCTGTGGAGGCGGCAGCGAAATATGGCCTGCCGCACCGAATTGCGGGCCCTCGTGGTCGACTCCCGCCCACGTTGCCCGCATCGCCGCGATGGCCTCGTCGAGCAGTGCGCCGCGGTGCGCGAAATCGGCGCCGAGCGCTTCGAATTCGGATTTCAGATAGCCGGCGGCCAGGCCGAGTGTCAGCCGCCCGCCCGACAGCAGATCCAGCGACGCCACCGATTTCGCGCCCAGATACGGACTGCGATAACCCGCGACCATCACATAGGTGATCAGGCGCAACCGGCTTGTGGCCTGGCCGGCGACGGCGAGCGCGACGAACGGGTCGAAGGCGTGATGGCCGCCGTTGGCCAGCCATTTCTTGTCCGGATACGGGTGCTCGCTGACGGACAGGCCGTCGAATCCGGCATCCTCCACGAACTTCGCCACGGCGCCGAAGTCGGATTCGCCGATCCAGCGCGGATAGTGCTTGACCGCCCGCATCGGGAACATCAGATTGAATTTCAGGCTCACGGTATCCGCTTTCACTCGAGCAGTTTTCTGGCGACGACGACCCGCTGCACCTCGGTCGCCCCCTCCCCCAGGCGTTTGACCCGCAGATCTCGGAACCACCGCTCCAGCGGCAATTCGTCGGCCAGACCGAGCGCGCCGTGAATCTGGATGCAGCGGTCGACGACCCGGAAGGCCGCCTCGGCGCCGTACAGTTTCGCGATCGAGGCGTCGACCTTCACGTCCTTGCCGAGATCGGCGTTCCAGGCGGCCTGATACATCAGCAGCCGCGCCGCCCGCAGTTCGACTTCGCTGTCGACCAGCATCCATTGGATGCCCTGTTTGTCGGCCAGCTTGCCGCCGAAGACGTCGCGGTCCTTGGCCCAGCTGCAGGCCATCTCGAGTGCGGTCTGTGCGATGCCGATCGGTCCCGCCGGGTAGATGATCCGGCCGTGTATCAAGAAGTCACTGGCGAGTGAGAATCCTTTGCCCTCGGCGCCGATCAGGTTCTCGGCCGGGATCCGGGCGTTGTCGAAATGCAATTCGTAGGGTGCGAAGGACGCCATCACGCCGATTCGACGGAACGACAGGCCAGGCGTGTCCTTTTCGATGATGAAGCACGAAATGCCCTGCCGCCCTTCGCCGGTTCGCGCGTACACGACCCCCCAGTCCGCGTTCTCTGCATGGCTGGTCCACATTTTGGTGCCGTTGAGTACGTAGTGGTCGCCATCGCGCACGGCTTTGAGGGTGATCGCGCGCGCCGGGTCCGAGCCACCGGATGCCTCGCTGATCGCGGTGTACGCCTTGGTGGCGGTGCCGTCGATGATGGGCTGGGCGTATTTCGCGAACTGTTCGGGCGTCGCCTTGAACATCACATTGGGCGGGTTGCCGCCGAAGGCGCCCAGCGCCGGAAAGAACGCGCCCATGCGGCATTTGGCGGCTTCCTCCGCGACCACGACCTGTCCGAGGACGCTCAGTCCGGCGCCGCCGAATTGCTCCGGCGTCTGCAAAGCCCACAACCCCAGTCGGCGGGCCTTGTCCTGCAGGGCGATCAGCTGCTCGCGTGGCAGCCCGGCGGCATCGTGTGGAAGCTGTTGCTCGAGGGGGCGCACCTCGGAATCCATGAAGCGGCGCACGGTCTCGCGCAACAGCCGGAACTCCTCGGGCAGCTCCCAGGCGCCGGTCAGCGCGGCGTCGTCGATCTGGTCGGATGTCGGTGCGGACATCGGATAATCAGCTCCGGGCCGCGGCGCGGTAGGCGCGAGCGCTCTCGAGCTGCGGCACGTGGTTGGTCTCGTACTGCTCGATCCACTCGGCCGGCAACTTGCCCCACGCTTCGCCGATGCGCAGCCGCTCGCCGGAGTTGAGGATTTCCGCGGCAACCACGTCGCCGACGAAGATGGTGCTCTCCTCGACATCCAGCGTGGCCATCACCCGGGCCTCGACATAGCTGTGCGCGTCGAGCAGAACCGGTGCCCCGGTGACCCCGGTCTTGGTGCGCAGTTTCGAGATCTTGTCTCCGTCGCGGCCCGAGCTGCCGCCCAGCGTCATCAGAATGTCGAGCGACGCGTCGACCTGCTCCGGGGCGGCGCTCAGCAGGTGCATCACGAATATGCCCGAGTCGAGCACCATGTCGTGGGTTTTGTTGTACTTGGTCAGGCTGACCGTGGCCCGGGGCAGTTCCGGCACGATGCTCATCGAGCCCGCGGACAGGCTCATCAGGCCGTTGGCGAATCCGCCATCGATCGTGGTGACCGCGACCGGGAAGGGACGCAGGCCACCGAGGACCTTGTTCGCCGCATCGACGTCGATTGTCATGTCTGTGTTTCCTTTCAGAATGTCCGGCGGGCTACGCGCGCGGACAGTGATGAATCCAGAAAGCCGAGGAGGTTCGCGGTGAACACGTCGTTGTCATCGCCGGCGACCATGTGGCCGACCTCGCGGACATCGATCACCTCGGCATGCGGGATCAGTTCCCGCAATTCGGCGACACCTTCGTCCGACACGACATCGGACAGTTGCCCCCGCACCAGCAGTACCGGGCAGGTGATGCGTTGCGCGGCCGCCTTGGCCCGCTGGTAGACCTGCGGGCTCACCGGCCGATCGTCGTCACCGTCGGCCGATCGCATCATCGCGGGGTCCCAGTGCCAGTACCAGCGGCCCTCGCGCAACCGCAGATTCTTGCGCAGCCCGTCGACGCTCGACGGCCGCGGGCGATGGGGGTTGTAGGCCGCGATCCGCGCGGATGCTTCCTCGAGCGAGGCGAAGCCATCCGGCGCGCTCTGCATGAACTCGCGAACGCGGCGACCGCCGCTGACCTCGACACGGACAGCGATGTCGACCAGGACCAGTGCCTGCGCGACCGACGCGTCCTCTCCGACAGCGATCAGGGAGGTCTTCCCGCCCATCGAGGCGCCGACGAGAGCGATGGGCAGTCCGGGATTCGTCTGCCGGATATGGGCGAGCACCTCGCGCAGGTCCTCGACCAGGGCGCCCACGCTGTAGTCACCGCCGGAATGCCAGTCGCTGTCCCCGTGCCCGCGCAGATCGATCGCATACGACACCCACCCGGCCTCGGCCAGCCGGATTCCGGTGCGCCGCCACGAGTGCCGCGTCTGGCCACCACCGTGCAGCAACACCGCCACGCCGCGGCCGCCGCCGTGATCGCCGACCCACCGATCGGCGGCCAGGCGCACTCCGGCGCCCGGCAAACTCTGCGCGAGATGACGCACCGAGACCGCTCCCTTCCGTGCCGTCGGCCGACCGCTCCACGCGGAGCGCCGAACCCGGGCGCATCCACCCGGCGACAGCTGTGCCAACTTTATCTGACAGCAACGTCAATGAGTACGTCCGTCACCGCACCTTCGGCACCTCGATCAGCACCGCGCCAGCCTGGCCGCCGCCCGCACACATTGCTGCCACGCCATATCCACCGCCGCGACGCCGCAGCTCGTACATCAGCGTGACAATCATGCGCGCGCCGGTCGCGGCAACCGGATGGCCGAGACTGCATCCGCTGCCCGCGATATTGACGAGTTCATCATCAATACCGAGCTTTTTGCAGGCCGCGATCGGGACGGCCGCGAACGCCTCGTTGATCTCCCACAGCGCGACATCGG
>NZ_PSZE01000056.1 GCF_002933465.1 Nocardia nova | reverse complement strand
GCATCTACTATGCGCTGCAACACTATTCGCGCCGTTTCCCGGGCAAGCCGCTGTATATCGTCGAGAACGGCATGCCCACCGAGAACGGCCTGCCCCGCGGCGACGATCTGCTGGTAGGTGCCGACGGCGTCGGTGGGGCGGCGGGTGAGCGACGGGTCGGTGCGGACGTCGACGGTGTACAGGCCGAAACGCGGTGTGTAACTGCCCCATTCGTAGTTGTCGGTGAGGCTCCAGTAGTTGTAACCCATCACGTTCATACCGTCGGCCTTGGCACGTTGCAGCCAGTAGACCGTGTCGCGGAGGTGGTCGCTGCGGGTGTAGCCGTCGCCGCGGGGCAGGCCGTTCTCGGTGGGCATGCCGTTCTCGACGATATACAGCGGCTTGCCCGGGAAACGGCGCGAATAGTGTTGCAGCGCATAGTAGATGCCCTCGGTGCGCAGCGGCATCTCCCAGATGCGCGGGCCGGGCAGGGTCGGCATCGCAGAACCGGTGGCCCGTCCGATCGCGCTGTACAGCGACTGCGCCGGGTCGAACCCGAAGTAGTAGTCGACGCCCACGTAGTCGAGCCGGGCGCCGATCCGGTCGATCAATTCGCCGTTGACCTGATCCTCCGCACCCGCGACATATCCGACGTTGGCGGTGACCTGAGCTCCGGGCTGCTTCTGATGGATGTAGTCATAGCTGGCGTTGTGCACGTCGACGAGCCCGGTCAGCATGGCGCCGGCATCGGCGCCGGCCTCACGTACCTCGTTCTGGATGTATGCGACAGGCTCGTTCACGGTGACCCACAACGGGTTCCGCGAGGAGTAGCGATCGACGACGGCGCGCATGTTGGCCAGCCAGTCCCCCGCCATGCCCGGATTGCGCCAGCCGCCCTGGTCCGCCTCCCAGCCCGGATACACCCAGTGGTCGAGGGTGATCATCGGCCGCATCCCAGCGCGCACGATGCTGTCGACGACCGAATCGTAGAAGCGAAAAGCGTTGTCGTCCCATTTCCCGGGCGCGGGCTGCAGCCGCGCCCACTCGATCCCGACCCGGAACACCCGCATGCCCATATCGGCGGCCAGGCGGATGTCGGAGTCGTAGCGATCGACGAAGTCGACCGAATCCTGCAGTGGTTCGTAGCCGGGGTTGCGAGCGATATAGCGAGTCCAGTTGCTGTCCGGCGCATGTCCTTCGGACTGGAAACCGGAACTCGCCACGCCCCAGAGGAAATTGGAGTCGAGCGACGACAGCGCCGCCGCCCGCATCGGTGGGCCGGCTAGGGCCGGAGTGCCGCTCAGCAACACCGAAGCAACAGCGACGAACACGGCCGAGACATTGCACAGAAACCGGGATCGCATCAAGCCAGGGTAACGAATACACCTCGCCCGCGCTGGTGATCGGTCACCACTATGTCACCGTCACAATGGGTTCCGCCTGCGCACCAGCGATCCGCGAGCATCGCAGCGGCTCGCGGGTCGCACCGCCCTGGGCGACGGTCAGCCACCCGGCTCCGGCCTGGTCAGATCGTTTTCTCTCGCAGTCGGTCCTCCTCATTGACGCGCACGCCGTGCGGCACCGAATGGCGGCTGCCCTCGGCACATGCGGGCATCCGCACAGCCGGCGACCACCGTGTGCGGGCGCCGCGCCCGTTCCGGCAGACTGGGCGGATGGCACATTCCGCCGGGTACCGCCCCACGCCGGCGGACCTCGCCGCCGCGAAGGACCGGACCATTCCCGATCTGGTGGCACCCGGCCTGCGGGTGCTGTTCTGCGGTATCAATCCGGGACTGTGGTCCGGCGCGACCGGCCACCATTTCGCCCGCCCCGGAAACCGCTTCTGGCCCGCGCTGTTCCGGTCCGGCTTCACACCACGCCTGTTCCGCCCCGATGAGCAGAAAGAACTGCTCGCGCTCGGGCTGGGCATCACCAATGTCGCCGCACGAACGACGGCGAAGGCCGACGAGCTCACAGCGGAGGAACTGCGCGAGGGCGGTCGCGCGCTCGCCGAGCGAGTCCAGCACTACCGCCCACGTGTCCTGGCGGTCCTCGGCCTGGGCGCCTACCGCACCGCATTCGGCCGACCGCGAACCACCGTCGGCCGCCAACCCGAAACCCTCGGCACCACCGAAATCTGGGTGCTGCCCAACCCGAGCGGCCTCAACGCCCACTACACCCTCGACGCCCTGGTAGCCGAATTCCGCACACTGCGAGAAGCGACGGAAACCGGCTGACGTCGGGATGTCGCTGCCACCGCGGTTGAACACGGCGACACCGGCGAATGCCGCTGTCACCCGATTCGAACGACTCGTGCCCAGTCGGGCGGCGGCGCCGGAACGTAATCCGGATCGGCTTCACTCCACGACCGCTGCCGTTCCAGCAAACCCACGACCGTCCGGCACGCGGGCCGGGCCGACGGCCACGGTGTGTGACCGTCGGTCAGGACCACGATCACGTCCGGACGGGCTTGCGCGCGTAACGCTTCGGCGAAACCCTCGCGCAGATCCGTGCCGCCGCCACCCACCAGTTCGATGCCGTCCGCTCGGCACAAGGGCTGCGCGATCCGAGCCGCGGCGTCGCAGGACAGGACCCGGACGAGATCGCGGCGACCGCCCACGGCACGGAAGATCGCCAGCGTTTCCAGCAGGGCGCTGCCCAGTTCCGCGTCGCTGACCGACCCCGAGGTGTCGATCACCACGCTGACCCGCGGCGGGGTGTGCCGCAGACTCGGCAAAACCACGCCGGGCACTGCGGTTGATCGCCGAGCCGGCCGGCCATAGGTGTAGTCGTCGCCGGCACCGGACGCGGAGACCGCGGAGCGGATGGCGCCGCGCAGCATGTCGCGCCACGGCTGCGGTGGATGCAACGCCTCCTCCGCCCAGCGCCGCCACCCGCGGGGCGCGTTACCCGGATGACCGTCGATGCCCTGGGCCACGCGGAACCGGACCGCCTCGCGTTCCTGATCGCTGAGACCGTTCGCACCGTCCGGCCCGTACTCCCATTCGCGGTCCAGTCCGTCAGCACCGCTGCCACAATCCAGCCAGGCCATATCCTGGGTACGTGGCCCCAAGCGGAATTGACGCAGATAGTCCTCCATGAGTTCACCGCTGCGCAGTCCCAGACTTGCCGGTACGACAGCACCTTCGGGCTCGACCAATCCGTCACCGAACGCATCGTCGTTGATCTCGGCGTCCGCGGCGATATTCATTCGGAGCCGTTGCGCCGGACCGGTCAGATCGTGCTCACGAGCGAATCGGTCACTGCGCCCGTGATGGTCGCGCAGCAGATGCGAAACCTCGTGTACCAGAATCGAAGCCAGCTCCTCCACGGCCGTGCGGCCGACGAACACCGGCGATACGTAGCACCGCCAGTACCGGTCCACACCCATCGTCGGCACCGCGCGTGACTCGACGATGCGCAACGCGTACAGAGCGGTGGCCAGATAGGGCCGGGCCCGCGCGGCCAGCAGACGGGCGGCGCCGAGCTTCTCGAACTCCACGACCGTGGCCCCCGCGGTCATCGTCTCGCCTGCGCGGCAACGCGTTCCGCGGCGCGGTCCGCCTGTCGGGACACCGACACCATTCCGGCGAGGTGCTCGATCGATGCCGGGACCTCCCACTGCTCGCGGCGCAGTGTGGCAAGGGTGGTTGCGGGAACGACCACCAGATCCGGCGCTCCGGTCTCGACGGCCTTCGCCAACAGCGCCCAGGCCGCGTCCCAGCGCGACTTCTCCGGCTGCCGGCGGACCGCCGCCACCACGGCGTCCAGTACCGCTTGGCGCAGATCGCCGCGTTCCGGCAGGTCAGCGGCTTCCGGACAGGCGAGCAGCTGCTCCGGGTCGGGAAGTTCCATCCGGTCGATGCTGGTCAGCAGCTCGAATCCGGGGCCGTCACCGACGGTCCCCCGGACCAGCATGGAGACCACATCCCGGCCGACACCGGCCGCGGTCGCGAAGGCGATCAGTCGCAGTGTCATATCCCAGCTGCGCGGCGACGGCCAGGCGCCGCCCCGTCGTGCTTCACCACTGGGCATGCGATGCACCAACGCGGGCCGGGCCGCGAGCAGCCCGCACACCGCACGTCGCGCGAAAGCCACTGCCTCCGTGAACTTTTCGGGATCGAGCGTGGGCAGATTCGCGCGCGGCCAGACTCCGCCCAAGCCGCGCACCACGACATCGGGGTCGTGCGTCCAGGTGAGGTGGACGAATCGGTTGGCCAGCGGCGGGCTCAATTCCCAGCCATCCGCGGCCGAGGAGCGCGGGTTGGCGGCAGCGACAATACGGACACCGGCCGGCAGCCGCAACGCACCGATCCGGCGTTCCAGGACGAGCCGCAACAGCGCCGCTTGCACCGCGGGCGGAGCGGTCGACAATTCGTCCAGGAAGAGCAACCCCCGACCGGCGCGCACGAGCCGAACCGCCCAATCCGGCGGCGCCAGCGGCACACCGTGTGCCGCGGGATCCTCTCCCACGACGGGCAGGCCCGAAAAATCGGACGGCTCGTGCACACTCGCGATCACGGTGGTCAGCGGAAGGTCCAAGGTTTCGGCGAGTTGGGTCAGGGCCGCGGTCTTCCCGATTCCCGGTTCGCCCCACAGGAGCACCGGAAGATCGGCGGCCACGGCCACAGTCAGGGCCTCCAGTTGGATGTCGGAGCGCGGCTCGGTGGTCGCCTCGTTCAGCAGGGTCAGCAGTTCACCGGCGGCGTCGAGCCGGGCGGAGCCGGCTCGCGCCATGGTCGGAACAGGTGTGGTCATCATGAATCACCCTCGGGTTTCGGAAGAATCGGGCAAATGCGCGGTCAGCGCGACATCGCGTGGCGGGGATGGGTGCGGTGTGAGTCCGTGCGCCGTTTCGCAGGCGGGAAGGAATCAGAGGAATCGGACAGCTCGGTGCGGAATTGCCGGTAGGTGTTTTCCCGCTGGGCGGCCGCCGCCAGTTCGTCTCGCAACGCTCCCGCACGCAACCGCGCCTCGGGTCCGAGCAGGTTCTCGACGACGGCCAACGCACCGGCGATATCTCCGTGACGCAACCGTTCCCGAACGCCGGCAAGGCAATCCGGTCGGCGGTACGCCAGATCGATCGCTCGCAGACAGGGCAGCGGTGTGCCGGACAGTGCGACGAGCAGTTCCTCGCGCCGTATCTCGGCGGGGCTGTGATCGAGCGCGGTCAGCTCGCCATCCACCAGTGCGATGCGGTGCTGCTCTCCCCGGCACTGCACCAGATATGGATGACCGTGCCGTTCTGCCTCGAATGACGTTGAGGCCGAGGAGAACTCCGGCCCAAGCGCCGAAGCGATCAGCGGATGCAGGCGATCGGCTGTGATCGCACCGGCGCGCAGCAATGCCAGATCGGGAAGCACCCAGGTCGCCGCGTACGGCAGGACCGGAAACGCGGGCACCGTGCCCCGCGAATATCCCTGCGCGACCCGCAGCGCGGGAGGATCCCCTTCGTACTCGAGGATCACCCGATGTCGCGCGCCGAATCGCACCAGCACTGGTCCGCGCCGACATCCGTCGGCGCGCAGCAGTAACTCCGCCTCGGCTGCCCACCGATCGACAGCACTTCCAGGCGGGACATGCTCCGCGACCCCGCTCTCCGTCCAGCTGACGCCGGCTGTTCGCCCTGTCCCGCACCGTGTTCCGAGTTCGTCGGTTCGGCGCGCGTCCCAGAAGTGACGGTGCAGGTCGAATCGGAAACGGCGGTTGGGTCGGGGATGCGGATGCGAGCCGATACCGCGGTCCGGACAGGATTCGTCCCACAACGCCAGGCTCATGCGTTGTCCGGAGTCCGCCCAGGCCGGCGGGGTGCGGACGACGAGATGCACGAAACTGGCTCTACGACATCGTTTTCTGTGCTCTCCGGTGTCGTATCGAGCCAGAGTTGTCGTGAGGCCGGGCCGTAACAAGCCATCGGAAGCGACCCTCGGCATATGCCAGCGCAGTAGATCCGGCGCCAGATGCCGCAGGTCGCCCAGCACGCGGGCGGCGAGTTCGCTGCCGTGGGTACGTGCCAGTGCGCGTGGATCGACATCGACATCGACCCCCGCCGCGGCACACGCTCCGGCCCAGTCCCCGGCACGGCGCCGGGTCGTCGCGGTCTCGATCATGGAGGGCGGTACGGCGAACTCGCGTATCCGCAGCAACAAGGGAATTCGGGAATCGTTCCCGTTCGCGATCACAGGGTGCATCAGCACTCACCTGGCGTGAACGAGACCCCCAATCCTGTTTCGAAATGAGTCATCATCGTCGTCGATGATACCGCCTCTCAGAACACGAAGCCACGCAGTGCCAGGAAACGCATACCGGTGACGGCGAGGACGGCGCTGGCCTGTGCGAGGCCGCCTTCCGACTGCGCGGTGAACCAGCCGACGCGTCCGGCCGCTCGGAAGGTGAGCTGCCGGTGCATTTCGTCTGCTCATGGGAAGACTGTCTTCCACACCGCTGTCACCGGACTGACGCCGCGCTGACACGGTGCTTAACTCGGGTAACTCTGCGCAGGTTGAATTCGGCCACACCACCGGAAAGCTCTGTGCGGTAGAGCTATTAGAGTCTCTCCATGGAGCGGCACGCGCGCGTTGCGCGACTCGGTCAGGTGGCCGAACTGGCAGGGCCCGTCGTTCTGACTTCCGCGACGACCCTGGTGCTGGGCGTGACCGATACCGCGCTCCTGGGCCACCATTCGATCGAAGCGCTCGGCGTCGCCGCATCGGTGCTGCCGATATGGATTTTCTGTACCGCGCTGGTGGTGCCCTGGGGATCGGCGACACAGATACTCGTCGCCCGCCGGCACGGCGGCGGTGACACCGATGCGATCCGGATCGTGACCTCGACCGGGTTTTCCGGCGCCGCCGCGATCGGCGTGGCGGTCGCGATGGCCGCGGCCACAGCCGCGCCGGTGATCGTGGCGGTGACCGCGCCCGCGGGCCTGGATCGCCGCGAAGCGACGGTTATGTTGTGGATTCTGTTGTGCGGGTTGCCGTTCACGGCCGTCACCGCCCATGTGCGTGGTGTGCTCGCCGGAATCGGTGATACGAGAAGCAGCGCCCGGGCCGCGATGGCGGTGGCCGTGCTGAATGTGACGGTGTCGGCGACCCTGATCTTCGCCGCGGGCTGGGGACCGGCGGGTTCCGCGATCGGTTCCACCATCGCCGTCGCGGCGGGCGCAGTCGCCCTGATCCCGCGCGTTCGCCGGGCCACCGGGCTCGCGGCCGTCTGGGCCCGGGCAGATCGCACGGTGTGGCACGCGGTGACGGCGCTCGCCGTGCCGGATGTCGTATTCGGAGTAATCAGCTACGGCGGCGATGCCGTGATCGCGGCGGTGGTGGCCGAAGCGGGGACGGTGAGCCTGGCGGCGCACCGGGCGATGAGCCTGGCGATCTCGATGGTGTGGCTGCTCGTGTTCGGAATCGGAGTGGCGACAGCGGTTTTGGCGGGACAGTCGATCGGCGCCGGTGACGATCGTGGGCGCCACGCCGTCGTGCGAGCCGGCGCGGTACTGATGGTCGGTGCCTCGGGTGCGGTCGCGCTGCTTCTCACCGCGCTGTCGCCGGTGTTGTTCCGGCTCGTCACCGGCGACGCCGCGGTGAGTGCGAGCGCTCGCGGGGTGGTGTGGTCGTTGCCGATATCGGCGCCGATCATGTCGATCGGCATGGTCTACGCCGCCCAGCTACGCGCGGCAGGGAACACGAAAGCGGTGATGTCCGCGTCCGCGTTCTCGGTCGTCTGCGTCACCCTGCCCGCCGTGTGGATATCGGCCGCGGTGCTGCACTGGGGGCTCACCGGTGTCTACGTCGGGATCGTGGCCGGCTGGATCGCTCGCGCCGCGGCTACATACCAGCGATGGCGCACACGAGCCGGCACTACCCCAGCTTGAAGACATTGGCCTTTCCGGAGACCACGGTGTCCTGCGGATCCACCAATGCCACCCGGACCTGCACCGTCTGGCCCTGCTGCAATTGCGCGGGTGCCCCGTCGGGCCCGGTCAGCACGACAACGGTGCTCTGCGCTTGCCCATTGCACGTGACCTGCGGTTGCGTACCCGTTGCGGACGGTGCGTCGGCGTTGGGATCACCCACCATGACCTTGACGGCGGACGCACCGGAGTTGGCATCACAGGTGTAGTCGACCCCCACGTTCGCGGGTCCCACACCCGAAATGTCGATGGTATTGGCGGCGAGCGCCGGGGCGGCCATCGATACAGCGGCCACCCCCATCGCTGCCAGGGCACTGACGAAAAGTGCTGAGCTTCGGTAGTTCCGGCCGGTCATCATCGATCTCGTCCTCCTGGCTTGTCGTACGCACGGTGATACCGAATCGTTGGAACGCCGGTGTCGGACCTCTCGCAGGTCAGCGGATGCCATGACAGGCCCGCACGTACCCGCCGACACCAGTATCGAGCCGTGGTGTGGATACCCGGAACCGCAGGTTCAAACTCGCCACCCGATCGTTGCGGTGCACCCCGCCGCGCTGTCCAGCGCGCCAGCGATTCGCACCCATGACAATCGGCGCCCGAGGCCCCGGTCCGGCCGCCGGCACGTCCCCGGACCCAGCGGCCGGGCGCAGTTCACCCGGCGAGCGCGGGTTTCCATCCCAGCTGCGGAGCGATCAGCTCCACCGTGTCGTGCAGGATCTGTTCGTAGTCCGCACGGTGGAACTCGTAGGGCAGTTCCAGCCGTAATTCGCTGGTCTGCGCGAGAACCGGATCGGCACCCAGCTGTTCGAGGATCTGCTCGGCGGTCCCGACGACATCAGGGGCGAACAGCACCCGCCGCTCGCCCTGCGGGCCGAGCGTGCGGTCGTGCCGGCTCGCGGCGTAGGCCCGGTACCGCTCCCGGGTCGCGCGATCGGCGCTGTCGAACGGGACGATCACCCGGCCGATCGCGACGCGCGCCGGTCGCGTGGAATCGATCCGCTCGCGGTAGTCGCTGATCAGTCCCAGCTGCGCGGTCGTGAAATCGTCACTGCGATCACCGAATACGATGTTTCCGCTCAGCAGATTGAGTCCGCTCTCCGCCGCCCAGCGCACCGACCGGGTGCTGCCACCGCCGTACCAGACTCGGTCGGCCAGGCCGGGGCTGTGCGGCTGCAGCCGTGGGCGCTGGGTGTTGCCGGGCGAGTGGATGACGGTGTCGGCATCGCCGAGATAGTGGCCGCGCAGATTCTCGATCAGCCGGGCCACCCGGCCGTAGGACAGATCGAAGCGGCGCCAGTCACCATCGAAGACCAGATCGCCGATCAGCTCGGCATGCGGCGGCGTCCCCGCGCTGAACCCCGGCTGCAAGCGGCCCTTGGACAACACGTCGGCCAGCGACAAGTCCTCGGCCAGCCGGAACGGACTCTCGTAACCGATCGGAATGACCGCCGCGCCCAATTCGACCCGATTCGTGCGCTGGGCGGCCGCGGCCAGGAAGACTGCCGCCGAACCGACACCGTGCTCGAGATGCCGCTGCCGGACCCACGCGCCGTCGAACCCGAGCCGCTCGCCGTATTCGAACAGCTGCAGCGCGTCCTCGAGGCCGGTGTACGGGTCGTCGTCGAGGTAATTGCCCGGGGTCAGAAACGCCAGCGAACTGATCCGCGGCGCGCTCATCCCTGACGCTCGTAGGGGATTTTCTCCCCCGCCTCGACCGCGATCGGCAGCCGGTTTTCCGCCGGCGGCAGCGGGCAGGTCGCCAGATCGGTGTACGCGCACGGCAGATTCACCGCACGGTTGAAGTCGAGCACGACCGTTCCGTCGGCATCCGGCGCCGGAACCTGCACCACCCGATTCGCCGCGTAGGTGGTCACTCCGGAGGTCGCGTCGGTGAACAACACCGACAGGTCGCCGGGCTTCTTGCCGGGAAAAGCGGTCAGGCGCAACGACTTACCGTCGATCTCGAATTCAATTCGTCCCGGCGCGTCGTAGACGTGCTCGAGCCCTTCCACGGCAGCACCGACCATCGTCGGACGCGGTTCCTCGAAGGCCACATAACGTCCGCTCACCACCCACTTCGGCTCCGGTACGAATGCCGGGGTGCCGCGAAAAGCGGTGCGTAGCGGGTTGTTCGGATGCCGTGGGCGCACGATATCGTGACCGCCCCGTTTGGCGACCTCGATCGCTGCGTCACCCCACACCGCGTTCACGCCACCGCGCTCGGGAATGATGCCGAAGCCGTAGCGGCCACGCACCGGCGCGTCGTCGACGACCAGCTCTTCCCCCTCGTCGAGCACGACCACCACGCCGTCGGCCCCGGTCGACCAGGCACCGGGCGCATCGTCGAAGCGCTGCGGGGTTTCGGTGAGCCAGCGCAGGCTCGTGATGGCGAGGAACCCGTGCCGATCGGACAGGTGCGCCTCCTGCCGCCGATGCCATTCCTGCCACTCGGTGGTGAAGGTGTCCGCGTCGGTGGGCGACGGTGCCTGTGTTGCCATGTCTCGATGTAACCGGACGCCTCG
Source organism: Nocardia nova (assembly GCF_002933465.1). GTDB lineage: Bacteria > Actinomycetota > Actinomycetes > Mycobacteriales > Mycobacteriaceae > Nocardia > Nocardia nova_B. The sequence continues at coordinate 325 of NZ_PSZE01000056.1, read as the reverse complement.
GCTCGGGAACAGACTTGCGCTCAGCCCGAACGCAATCCGTGTCTCGAATGATCGGCCGGACTTTTCGTGCAAACCTGCGCGCGATTGCGGGAAAACCCGCAAAGATCGGCGAGGCTTGCACGAAAAGTACACTCGCGGGTCCCGGGCACCGCCCGCTCTCACCGGTCACCTAGGCAACCGGCACGACCCTGTCCTCGCGGTCAAGTCCAAATGTGTGGTGTATGGGGGTGATTGCCGCGTGATCCTGTTGGGTCAGGCGGTCAGTGCTGGAGTGGTGGTGTCCTCCTGTTCGTCGGTAGGGTCGGTGAGGCCGCGGGAGCGGGCC
>NZ_PSZE01000055.1 GCF_002933465.1 Nocardia nova | reverse complement strand
ACAGCAGCGCGATCAGCCCGGACCGGCGCGCGTTGCTGATCCAGGTCTTGGCTCCGGTGATGACCAGCTCGTCGCCGTCGCGTTTGGCCTGGGTGGTCATCGCCTGCAGATCCGAACCGCCGCCCGGTTCGGTCAGCGCCATCGTCGCGCGCAGCTCACCGGTGGCCATCCGCGGCAGGTAGGCCTTCCGCTGCGCGTCGGTGCCGAAGATCGTCAGCAGTTTCGCGACGACGGTATGTCCGCCCATCGCCCCGGCCAGGCTCATCCACCCGCGCGCCAATTCCTCGGTGACCTGAACGTAGCAGGGCATCGACACCGGAGTGCCGCCGTATTCCTCGGGCACCGCCAAGCCGTAGATGCCGATCCGCTTCATCTGCTCGATCCACTCCTCCGGATACCGGTTGGCGTGCTCGAACTCCTGTACCTTCGGCTTGACCTCCCGCTCGATGAAGGTCCGGACGGTCTCGACGAGCAAGACCTCCTCACCGCTCAGCCATCCGTGGTTCACGTCGTCTCCTCCAGGCTCCGGACAATTTGTACGTCCATTTGCCGAAATGTTGGTTCGCCTGGCTGAGCATACGCCGTACTGCAAGGTCGACACCCACCAGATGCATTGCTAACGTGCGGATCGACCGCCAAGCACTCACAGGTCATCCACCGAGCAAATGTCCGCACATTTGCCATTCCAGCTCGGGAGCACATTTATGCCGTCAGAGCACCAACCGGTCCGGCGACGCGCCGTCCTCGTCGTCCCGGGCGCATCCGAACACAGAATCGTCAAGGCGCTGCACGCCGGTGCCGACGAGGTGGTGATCGACCTCGAGGATGCGGTCGCCGTCGACGCCAAGGAATCGGCGCGCGGGCTCGTCGCGGATCTGCTGCGCGGGATCGACCGCGATCCGGCGCGCTCGGTTGCGGTGCGGGTGAACGGGTTCGCGACCGCGTGGGCGGACGACGATCTGCGCGCGCTCGCCGCGACCAGCACCGTGGACAGCATCGTGATTCCCAAGGTCGAAGACCCCGCGACGCTCGAGCGCGCACACGTGTTGCTCGACGGCCATCCTGCGAGCCTGCAGGCGCTGATCGAAACGCCGCGCGGCGTACTGGCCGCCGACGACATCTGCCGGACCACCGCTCCCCTGGCCGCCGTCGTGATCGGATACGCCGATCTCGGCGCCGCACTCGGCCGCGGCGCGGACCTGCCACCGCGGCGATGGGCGGCCATCCAGGATCGCATCCTGCTGGCGGCGCGGGCCAACGACGTCGCGGCGATCGACGGACCACATCTCACCGTCGCCGACAACGACGATTTCCGCAGCAGCGTCCGGTGGGCGTACGAAGCCGGATTCGACGGCAAGTGGGTGTTGCATCCCACCCAGATTGCCACGGCCACAGCACAATTCACTCCCGACCAGGTTGCGGTCGAACACGCCCGCGCCGTCCTCGCCGCACTCGACGAGGCTACCCGGCTCGGCGCCGGGGTGGCCCGGCTCGGTGACCGCATGCTGGACGAGGCCGTCGCGATCGCCGCCCGGCGGGTACTGACACGAATCGGAGGAGAACAGTCATGACCACACCCGGCGACGGGCCCTACTTCGACGACCTGTCGGTGGGCCGGATCTTCGACGACGCGCCCTCCATCACGCTGACCGACGGCCTCGCCGCCGCGCACCAGGCCATCGCGGGCGATCGCCTGCGGCTGGCGTTGGACCGGCACCTGTCCACCGCGGTCACCGGCGCGGCGCTCGCCCATCCCGCTCTGGTCTGGGATGTCGCCATCGGCCAATCCACGATCGTGACCCGGCGAGTGAAAGCCAACCTGTTCTACCGCGGACTGAATTTCCATCGGTTCCCCGCCCTCGGCGACACGCTGCGCACCCGGACCGAGGTCGTCGGACTCCGGCAGAACTCCGTCAAACCCGGGCGCCATCCCACCGGCATGGCCGCGCTGCGGATCACCTGCACCGACCACCTCGAACGGACCGTGCTCGATTTTCACCGCTGCGCGATGCTGCCGTTGAGCGAGAAGCCCGATCCCGCCCGGCTCGTGCCCGACGACGACCTCTCGCACATCGGCACCGACGCGCAACCGGCACGGACCGCTCCCGAGCAGTGGGACCTGCGCGCCTTCCGTGCGGCGGTGCCGGGCACCCACTTCGATCCGGCGCTGGCCGGGAAAATCCGGCACTCGAGCGGTGACGTCGTTTCGAACGCTCCCGAATTCGCCCGCCTGAGCCTGAATATCGCTGCGACACACCATGATTACCGGGTCGGCGAACACGGCCGGCTGGTCTACGGCGGACATGCCATCGGTATAGCCCTGGCGCAGGCCACTCGCGCGTTGCCCAACCTCGTGACGGTGCTGGGCTGGCGGTCGTGTGATCACACCGGCCCCGTGTACGAGGGCGACACCCTGTCCAGCGAGCTCACCGTCGAGAGCGCGACGGCGCTGGGCGATAGCGGTGGGCTATTGGACCTGCGCTCGCGCGTGTTCTCCCACGACACCGCCGGTACCGACCGACAGGTGCTGGACTGGCATTTCACCGCACTGCTGGCCTAACAGATCTCACATGGCATAATCATTTATATGATTTTGTTCTTTGCGTGTGCCGGAGGGGACAACCTGTGATCAATTCGTCTGTAGTCGTTGCCGACACCGAAGAGCAGCGGTCGCTTGTGGAAACGATCGCACAGCTGCTCGGCCGCCACTGGGGTCCCGGCTCCGCGCACAAGCTCGTCCAGGACCCGGATCGGGTCAGCGAAGTCACGCTGTGGTCCGAGCTCGCGCAGATGGGCGTCGCGGGACTGCCGATCCCCGAATCCCTGGGCGGATCCGGTGGCAGCTGGGCCGATTTCGCCGTGGCAGCCGAGGCGCTGGGCTCGGTGGTGGCACCGGCTCCGGTCATCGCCGTCGCGGGCGCCCTCGGCGCGCTGAGCGCACCGAATGTCGCCGGCGGCGACCTACTGGCGCAGATCGCCTCGGGCCGCGTCGTCCCGGCCGTCGCGTGGACAGAACACACCGGAATGCCCGCGGTCGCGGGGCGATTCGAAGCCGTGGCCGGTGACCACCCCGGCCGGGTGATGGTCTCCGGCACCGCGGAGTTGATCCTGGCGCCGGAGGCCGAGGTCGTCCTCGCGCTCGCCGACGGCGAATCCGGCCCACTGCTGATCGTGGTACCCACCTCCGATGCGCAGGCGGTACGCATCGAGCGAATCCAGAGCCTGGATCTGCTGCGCCCGCTGGGCGCGGTGAACCTGCAGCGGGCGGCGGGTACGGTCCTCGCCACCGGTGACGACGCGGTGGCGGCGATCCGGCGCAGCCTGGTCACCGCGGGACTGGCCCTGGCGGCCGACCTGACCGGCGTCGCGAGCCACTGCCTGTGGGCGGCAGTCGATTACGCGGCCACCCGCGAACAATTCGGCAAACCGATCGGCGCATTCCAGGCCGTCAAGCACAAGTGTGCCGACATGCTGGCTCGCGTCGAACTGGCGCGAGCCACCGCCCGCGAGGTCGCCGGGCTGCTGGATTCCGGCGCGGGCGCCGCTGCCCTGGATCAGGCCGTCGCCTTGGCGTTGCTCGAATCCGTCACGGCCGCACAGCATGTCACCGCGGACTACATCCAGGTGCTGGCCGGAGTCGGCTTCACCTGGGAGCATGAGGCCCACCTCTACTATCGCCGGGCCGGCGCCGCGGCCCCGCTGTTCGGCGGCACGAGCGCCGCGCGCGAGCGCCTGGACCCGACGCGGCACGCGGCCGCGTCGACCGTGGCCGCCGAGGTCACGCCCGGCAGTCCCGCCGCCGAACTCGCCGCCGCCGTTGAAACCCTGCTGCCGCTACATCGCGAGCAATGGGGTGCCGACGATTCGTTCCCGGCCCGGCTGTCGTGGCAACAGCGTCTGCACGCAGCGGGCTGGATCGCACCGCACTGGCCCGAGGAATTCGGCGGGCGCGGGCTGTCGATCGTCGATCAGGTCGCCTGCGACCAGGTACTGGCCGGCTCGCGCGCGCCGCTGCTGGCCGGGGTGCTGGGCGTGAACAATGTGGCCCCGACCCTGATGCACTACGGCACCCCGGAACAGCGCGAACATCTGGCCGCCATCCAGGCCGGCACCGAAGTGTGGTGTCAGGGCTTCTCCGAGCCCGGTTCGGGCAGTGATCTGGCCAGTCTGCGCACCCGAGCGGTGCTCGAGGGCGACGAATTCGTCATCAACGGCCAGAAGATCTGGACCTCGGAGGGGATGGAGGCCACGCACTGCCTGCTGCTGGTGCGCACCGATCCGCAAGCGCCCCCGCACAAGGGAATCTCGGCGTTGCTGGTCCCGATGGACTCCGCCGGAATCACCCGACGCCCGATCACCCAGATCACCGGTGAGGGCGGATTCGCCGAGGTGTTCTTCGACGATGTCCGCGTGCCACACACCGCATTGCTGGGCCCGCTGCACGAGGGGTGGAAGGTCACCATGACGACACTCGGCTTCGAACGCGCCGGGGTGATCATGATGGCCGGACGTCTCGAACAGACCGTGCTGGATCTGGTCGCCGCCTTGGCCGGACACGAGCTGGCGCCGCATGCCCGCGCCGAACTCACCGACCGGCTCGGCGAGGCGCGCGCGGTCGGACTCCTGGGCAAGCGCGCACTGGGCCGGATCGCCGCCGGCGGTACGCCGGGCGCCGAGCATTCGGTGATCAAGCTGGTCTGGAGTACGACCATGCAGACGATCGGCGACACCCATCTGAGGGTGCTCGGTCCCGCCGCGATCACCTCGGCGACCGGCGCCGCCGCACAGCACGACTATCTGATGTCGCGCTCGTCCACGATCGCCGGCGGCACCACCGAGATCATGCGCAACATCCTCGCCGAACGCGTGCTCGGAATGCCGAAATAGTAACTCGCACAACATTATCGGAGATCCCGAATAAACAAGGAGAAGCGGTGTCTGATCGGTTGCGAGTGGGGATCGTCGGCGTCGGGTGGGGTGTGCACGTGCAGGTGCCCGCATTCCGGGCGGTCCCAGAATTCGAGGTGGTGGCGCTGTGTGCGCGAACCGAGGCCAGTGTCGGCAAGGCCGGTAGCCGGACCGGGATCACGGATCTGAGCACCGATTGGGCCGCCTTCGTCCAGCGCGACGACCTCGACGTCATCTCCATCGCGACGCCTACGGTGGCCCACCACGATCAGGTCCTGGCCGCGATCGAGGCGGGAAAGCACGTGCTGTGCGAGAAGCCGCTGGCACTCACCGACGACGATGCGCGCGATATGCTCGCCCGCGCGCAGGACAAGGGGGTCGCCCACGCGGTGTGTTTCGAGGACCGCTGGTCACCGGAGAAGTACGCGGCGCGCGAACTGATCTCCGGCGGCTATCTCGGCACCCCGTATTCGGCGCGGGTCAGTGCCCGCGTCGACTACTGGCACCCGGCTCATCCGCTGCAATCGGAGTGGATGTACCGCAGCGCCGACGGCGGCGGCTATCTGCTGGGTCTCGGCGCCCACGACCTGGACTACCTGTGCTGGCTGTTCGGGGAGCCGGCCGCAGTGTGCGCCGATGTGCGCACCACCGTCCCGACCCGCCAGCGCCCCGACGGTACCCTGCTCGAGATCGACGCCGACGATACCGCCGCGCTGCTGATCCGCTTCGAATCAGGGGTCGTGGCCACCCACACGCTGACCGCGATGGGCCTGCACGCGGGCGCCTCCTATCACCTCGACATCACCGGCAGCGACGGTGCGGTAGCCATCGAGGGCACGCTGTTCGAACGCACCCTGCTCGCCGGCACCGCCGAGGAGCCCGGACTGAGCACCGCACCCGGCTCGTCGCGCATCCCGCGCTCGGGCGCCCTGTCCTTCGACGGCGGGGCACGCAAAGGGGCGGCGCGGCAACTGGCGCTGCTGCTCGAGGATTGGCTTCCGGCCTTCGACGGCAAGCCGACCCCCGACGTCCCCGACCTCACGGACGGGCTGCGGGTACAGCGCATCGTCACCGCCGCCCGCCAGAGTTCGGCGGGTGCGGGATGGGTCGAATTGTGAGCGGGCATCGAATTATGAACGGGCACAGCTACATCAGCCATCACCGCGGCCAAACACAGTAATCGTCTGCTCGGCGGGCACGCCGGGTCGTCACCGCTACCTGTAGCGACCCGGCTATCGGCCTACGCGCTGTGCGCCTCCGGGGCACACCACATCGACCGGTTCAATCTGCCCCGTCCGAGTACGCTGCCCGCTGCAGCCACACCCACCACCCCGTGGCCTGCGACATCAACTGAACCGATCGAACCCGGACTCAAACACCGAGTGGTCGCATCACCGGGGACCGGCCAGTGTGGGTCCGCTCGGCGGCTGTATCCGCCGAACGGACCGCTCGCAGAACCGATGCCCGCGCGGTGCCGGCCAACTGCCGAATGCCAGGAGCTAGGGTTGTCCGGGCAGTAACCGCACGAACAGGGCCTCCGCCACCGCACACAGGTGCTCGCCGTCGAGCAGTCGGCCACTGATGAACGTCTTGCGGCCCTCGATCCGATCGATGGCTGCCTCCACGCGCAAGGGACGATTGATCGGCGTAATGCGGCGGTAATCGACCTCGAGATAAGCCGTGCGCGAACCCGGTTGAGCCTTCATTCCGACGAATATGCCGAGCAGATCGTCGAACAGCAGCGGGATCTGGCCACCGTGGACCGCACCGTTGCCACCCAGGTGCGCATCGGTGAACTGGGCGACCGCCTCCAGCCGGGTCGCGCCGACCTCGGTGATGACATACGGGATCAGCGAGGGATGCGTCACCTCCAGGGTCGGCCGCTGATGAGCCGGACGCTGCCGCTCGGGTACGCGGTAGCGTTCCAATTCCGCTGCGGTGCAGCCTAATTTGTCGACCAAACGGCGGGTCACGTCCGGCGGCGGTGCCGCGGCACAGACGGCGGCCTGCAATCTGCGGAAGGTCTCGGCCAGTTCGGCATAGTCGGATGTCGTGCGCGCGGCGGTATCGGGAAGTTGCGAAACCATCGGCAGCGCTTACCGATTCGGCTTGATCAGCCGGTCGGCGATCATCGAGATGTCGGCCCGGAAATCGTCGATGCTGCGACTGGCGGGTTCGACGGTGATCCAGGTGACCCCGGCATCCGCGTACTCGGGCAGCAGCGGCGCGACCGCGTCGCAGAATGCGGTGCTGTCGCCGCTGTGCAGCAGGTTCGCCTCGAACGGCACGAAGGAGACATCGAGCGCGGACTTGCCCAGGTCCGCGCGCCGGGCGTTCTGCTCGCCGATCATGGTGCGCAGCGTGCCGATATCTTCCAGGGGCAGCGACCGGGTGATCGCGGCCATCTCCGCGGACTGCCCCATCGGCAGCCAGCCGTCGCCGAGTTCGACCGCGCGACGCCGCGCCGCGGCGCTGTTACCGCCGATCCAGATCGGCGGCCCGCCCTGCTGTTGCGGGACCGGCAGCGAAATATGGCCTGTCGCCCCGAATTGCGGGCCGTCGTGGTCGACACCGGCCCAGGTCGCGCGCATCGCCGCGATGGCCTCGTCGAGCAGTGCGCCGCGGTGCGCGAAATCGGCGCCGAGCGCCTCGAATTCGGATTTCAGATAGCCGGCGGCCAGGCCGAGTGTCAGCCGCCCGCCCGACAGAAGATCCAGCGACGCCGCCGATTTCGCACCCAGATACGGACTGCGATAACCCGCGACCATCACATAGGTGATCAGGCGCAACCGGCTTGTGGCCTGGGCGGCGATGGCGAGCGCGACGAACGGGTCGAAGGCGTGATGGCCGCCGTTGGCCAGCCATTTCTTGTCCGGATACGGGTGCTCGCTGACGGACAGGCCGTCGAATCCGGCATCCTCCACGAACTTCGCCACGGCGCCGAAGTCGGATTCGCTGATCCAGCGCGGATAGTGCTTGACCGCCCGCATCGGGAACATCAGATTGAATTTCAGGCTCACGATATCCGCTTTCATTCGAGCAGTTTTCTGGCGACGACGACCCGCTGCACCTCGGTCGCCCCCTCCCCCAGGCGTTTGACCCGCAGATCCCGGAACCACCGCTCCAGCGGCAATTCGTCGGCCAGACCGAGCGCGCCGTGAATCTGGATGCACCGGTCGACGACCCGGAAGGCCGCCTCGGTGCCGTACAGTTTCGCGATCGAGGCGTCGATCTTCACGTCCTTGCCGAGATCGGCGTTCCAGGCGGCCTGATACATCAGCAGCCGGGCCGCCCGCAGCTCGACTTCGCTGTCGACCAGCATCCACTGGATTCCCTGTTTGTCGGCCAGCTTGCCACCGAAGACGTCTCGGTCCTTGGCCCAGCTGCAGGCCATCTCGAGTGCGGTCTGCGCGATGCCGATCGGTCCCGCCGAGTAGATGATCCGGCCGTGTACCAGGAAGTCACTGGCGAGTGAGAATCCCTTGCCCTCGGTGCCTATCAAGTTCTCGGCCGGGATCCGGGCGTTGTCGAAATGCAATTCGTAGGGTGCGAAGGACGCCATCACGCCGATTCGACGGAACGACAGGCCAGGCGTGTCCTTTTCGATGATGAAGCACGAAATCCCCTGCCGCCCTTCGCCGGTACGCGCGTACACGACCCCCCAGTCAGCGTCCTTCGCATGGCTGGTCCACATTTTGGTGCCGTTGAGTACGTAGTGGTCGCCATCGCGCACGGCCTTGAGCGTGATCGCGCGCGCCGGGTCCGAGCCGCCGGAAGCCTCGCTGATCGCGGTGTACGCCTTGGTGGCGGTGCCGTCGATGATGGGCTGAGCGTATTTCGCGAACTGTTCGGGAGTCGCCTTGAACAGCACATTGGGCGGGTTGCCACCGAATGCGCCCAGCGCCGGAAAGAACGCGCCCATCCGGCATTTGGCGGCTTCCTCCGCTACCACGACCTGGCCGAGCACGCTCAGCCCCGCGCCGCCGAGTCGCTCGGGCGTCTGGAGCGCCCACAGCCCCAGCCGACGGGCCTTGTCCTGCAAGGCAATCAGCTGCTCGCGCGGCAGCCCGGCGGCATCGTGCGGTAGCTGTTGCTCGAGGGGGCGCACCTCGGAATCCATGAATCGGCGCACGGTCTCGCGCAGCAGCCGGAACTCCTCGGGCAGTTCCCACGCGCCGGTCAGCCGGGCGTCATCGATCTGATCGGAGGTGAGTGCGGGCATCGGATACTCAGCTCCGGGCCGCGGCGCGGTAGGAGCGAGCGCTCTCGAGCTGTGGCACGTGGTTGGTCTCGTACTGCTCGATCCACTCGGCCGGCAACTTGCCCCACGCTTCGCCGATGCGCAGCCGCTCGCCGGGGTTGAGGATTTCCGCGGCGACCACGTCGCCGACGAAGATGGTGCTCTCCTCGACATCCAGGGTGGCCATCACCCGGGCCTCGACGTAGCTGTGCGCGTCGCGCAGAATCGGTGCGCCGGTGACCCCGGTCTTGGTGCGCAGTTTCGAGATCTTGTCTCCGTCGCGGCCCGAGCTGCCGCCCAGTGTCATCAGAATGTCGAGCGACGCGTCGATCTGCTCCGGCACGGCGCTCAGCAGGTGCATCACGAATATGCCGGACTCGAGCACCATGTCGTGGGTTTTGTTGTATTTGGTCAGGCTGACCGTGGCGCGCGGCAGTTCCGGCACGATGCTCATCGAGCCGGCGGACAGGCTCATCAGGCCGTTGGCGAATCCGCCGTCGATCGTGGTGACCGCGACCGGGAACGGACGCAGGCCACCGAGGACCTTGTTCGCCGCATCGACGTCGATTGTCATGTCGTTGTTCCTTTCGAGATGTCCGGCGAGCTACCACGCGCCGAGAGCGATGAATCCAGGTAGTCGATGAGGCTGGCGGTGAAGACGTCGTTGTCGTCGCCGGCGACCATGTGTCCGACCTCGCGGACGTCGATCACCTGGGAGTGCGGGATGAGTTCCCGCATTTCGGCGACACCCTCGTCGGAGACGACGTCGGACAGCTGCCCCCGGACCAGTAGTACCGGGCAGGTGATCCGCTGCGCCGCCCGTTTGGCCCGCTCGTAGATCTGAGGGCTGACCGGCCGGTCGTCGTCGCCATCGGTGGATCGCATCAGCGCGGGGTCCCAGTGCCAGTACCAGCGGTCGCCGCGCAACCGCAGGTTCTTGCGCAGCCCGTCGACGCTCGACGGCCGCGGGCGATGGGGGTTGTAGGCCGCGATCCGCGCGGATGCTTCCTCGAGCGAGGCGAAGCCGTCCGGCGCGCTCTGCATGAACTCGCGAACCCGGCGACCGCCGCTGACCTCGACGCGGACGGCGATGTCGACCAGGACCAGCGCCTGCGCGACCGATGTGTCCTCACCGGCCGCGATCAGGGAGATCTTGCCGCCCATCGAGGCGCCGACGAGGGCGACGGGCAGGCCCGGATTCTCCTGCCGGATATGGACGAGCACCTTACGCAGGTCCTCGACGAGGGCCGCGACGCTGTAGTCGCCGCCGGAATGCCAGTCGCTGTCGCCGTGCCCGCGCAGGTCGATCGCATACGACACCCAGCCGGCCTCGGCCAGCCGGATTCCGGTGCGCCGCCAGGAGTGCCGCGTCTGGCCGCCGCCGTGCAGCAACACCACCACGCCGCGGCCATCGGCGTGATCGCCGACCCAGCGATCGGCGGCCAGGCGTACTCCGGCGCCCGGCAGACTGTGCTCGAGATGACGCACGAGACTGCTCCCTTCCGTGCCGCCGACGGCTGCTCCGCGCGGAGCGCCGCATCCGGGCCTAGGCACCCGTGCGACGGCTTTACCAACCATATCTGACAGAAGTGTCAACCAGTAGCGCGGTCACTGCCCCTTCGGCACGTCGATCAGCACCGCCCCGGCCTGGCCGCCGCCCGCACACATCGCCGCAACACCGTATCCACCACCGCGGCGCCGCAGCTCATACATCAGGGTGACGATCATGCGCGCGCCGGTCGCGGCGACCGGATGGCCGAGACTGCATCCGCTGCCCGCGATATTGACGAGTTCATCATCAATACCGAGCTTTTTGCAGGCCGCGATCGGGACGGCCGCGAACGCCTCGTTGATCTCCCACAGCGCGACATCGG
>NZ_PSZE01000054.1 GCF_002933465.1 Nocardia nova | reverse complement strand
ACCCAGCCGCCACCACCCGCCCGCCACCTCGCGCCCGCAACGCTCGCCGACATCCTCACCGCCACCGCCGCCACCCACCCCGACGCCACCGCCGCCACCTGCGGCCACCACTCCACGACCTACCGAGAGCTCGACCAGCGATCCAACCGCCTCGCCAGGCTGCTGCTGAGCCGTGGCCTCACCCCCCACACGGTGCTCGCCAGCGCCCTGCCGCGCTCCCTCGACGCCGTCGCCACCGTCTGGGCAGCGGCCAAAACCGGCGCCGCGTTCGTGCCGATCGACCCCCACCTGCCCGCCGACCGCATCGCATTCCTGCTCCGCGACTCCGGTGCCACACTCGGCGTCACCCACACCGGCGCCCAGCCGGCGCAGCACATCGACTGGCTCACCCTCGACGACCCCGACACCATCCGCGCCCTCGACACCACCTCCGCCGCGCCGATCACCCACACCGAACGCGGGGGAGCGGTCACACCCGACCATACCGCCTACCTCATCTACACCTCCGGATCCACCGGAACACCCAAAGGCGTCCTGGTCACCCACCGCGGCCTCGCCGACCTCGTCGCCGCCCAGCGCCGCATCCTCGGCGTCGACGCCGACTCCACCGTCCTGCACGTCGCCTCACCCAGCTTCGACGCCTCCCTGTTCGAACTGCTGCTCGCCCACGGCTCCGGCGGCCGCCTCATCGTCTCCCCGCCCGACGTCTACGGCGGCCCCGAACTTGCGAAACTACTTCAACGCCAACACATCTCGCACGCCGTGCTGACACCGTCGGCGCTGGCGACCGTCCCCGCCGACCGATACCACCACCTGCGTGTCCTGGCCACCGCCGGCGAACCCGTCGGACCGGAACTGGTCGACCGCTGGGCACCCGGCCGCACCATGATCAACCTCTACGGGCCCACCGAATCCACCATCTGGGCCACCGCCAGCACACCCCTCACCCCCGGCACACCGATCACCATCGGCAGCCCCGCCGGCCCCGTCACCACCACCGTCCTCGACACCTGGCTCCACCCCGTCCCAGCCGGCGTCGCGGGGGAGCTGTACCTGATCGGCCCCGGACTCGCCGACGGCTACAACGACCGCGCCGCCCTGACCGCGAGCCGATTCGTCGCCTGCCCCTCCGGCGAACCCGGCCGGCGCATGTACCGCACCGGAGACGTCGTCCGCCGCACCGCCGACGGCGACCTGGAATACGTGGGACGCAACGACTTCCAGGTCAAAGTACGCGGCAACCGTATCGAACTTCCCGAAATCGACGCCGTCCTCGCCGCCCACCCCGACGTCACCTTCGCCGTCACCGTCCCACGCACCGACAACGGCCGACCGGCCAACCTGGTGTCCTACGTGACAGCGGGCCCCGGCGCGAATCTGTCCGGCGACGAACTGAAAACCACACTCGCCCGAGCCCTCCCGGCCTACATGGTGCCCGCGGCCGTCATCGTCCTCGACCGGGTGCCGCTCACCCCGACCGGCAAACTCGACCGGGACCGACTCCCACAACCACCCGCACCCACCCGCATCTACCGCGCACCCGGCACCGCGCTGGAAGACCTCATCGCCCGCGCCTACGAACACGTCCTCGACATCGACCGCGTCGGCGCCGACGACGACTTCTTCGCCCTCGGCGGCGACTCGCTCAGCGCCTCACTGGTCGCCGCCCGCATCGGCACCGCCCTCGACCTGCACATCCCCATCCGCACCATCTTCGAAGAACCCACCGTCGCCGCACTCGCACACCGCGTGCGCACCCTCGACAGCTCCGCACGCATCCCGCTCACCGCCACCACCCGACCCGACCCGATCCCGCTGTCACTGGCCCAGCAACGCATGTGGTTCCTCAACCGATTCGAACCCGAATCGGCCGCCTACAACATCCCCGTCATGCTGCACCTGTCCGGACACCTCGACACCGCGGCACTGAGCGCCGCACTCGACGACGTCATCGCCCGCCACGAAGTGCTCCGCACCATCTACCCCGAAACCGACGGCGAACCACACCAGCTCATCCTCGACCGGGCGCCGCTCACCCTCGAAACCGTCCACCCCGCACCCGACACCCTCCCGCAACTGCTCGGCGACTTCGTGCGCCGCGGCTTCGACGTCTCCACCCACGTGCCGATCCGCGTCGGCCTGTTCGACATCACCGACCCCGAAACCTCCACCGGCACCGGACAATTCATGCTGGTCCTGGTGGTCCACCACATCGCCGGCGACGGCCAATCCATGGGACCGCTGGCCCGCGACGTCATGACCGCCTACGCCGCCCGCCACACCGGACAACCACCCCTGTGGCAGCCGCTGCCGGTCCAATACGCCGACTACGCCCTGTGGCAACGCCGCGTCCTCGGCGCAGCCGACGACCCCACCTCACTGATGTCCACCCAACTCGACTACTGGCGCACCACCCTCGACGGCGTTCCCGACCTGCTCGACCTACCCACCGACCGGCCCCGCCCCGCCGTCGCCTCACTGACCGGCGGCCGCGTCCCCGTCGACATCAGCGCAGCCCTGCACCGGCAACTGCACACCCTCGCCCGCGAACACGGCACCTCCCTGTTCATGGTCGTGCACGCCGCCCTCGCCGCACTGCTCGCCCGACTCAGCGGCACCGACGACATCGTCATCGGCACCCCCGTCGCCGGACGCGGCGAAACCGGCCTCGACGACCTCGTCGGCATGTTCGTCAACACCCTCGCCCTGCGCACCCCCATCCACCTCGACGAACCGTTCGCCGAACTCCTCGCCCGCACCCGCGACACCGACCTGCACGCACTCGACCACGCCGACGTACCGTTCGAACGGATCGTCGAAGAACTCAACCCGCACCGGTCCACCGCTCAACACCCCCTGTTCCAAGTCGCATTGGCCTTCCAGAACAGCGGCGACATCGACATCGCCCTCCCCGACGTCGTCATCACCCGCAGCGACGTCGACACCGGCACCAGCCAATTCGACCTCCAGCTGGTCATCTCCGACACCTCCACCGACACCGGCGCCGACAACGGCATCTCCGGGATGATGATGTACTCGCGCGACCTGTTCGACGAAACCACCGTCACCAGCTTCGTCCAACGCCTGCTGCGGATACTCGAAACCGTCGCCGACCACCCGGCCACCCCCGTCGGCGACATCGACTGGCTGCACCCCCGCGAACGCCACGCACTGCTCACCAGCATCGGCGCCCGCACCGCACCCACCCCCGAATCACCGCTGCTACCCGACATCTTCGCCGCCGCGGTCCGCCGCAACCCCGACGGCCAGGCCATCCGCACCGGCGACACCGGACTCACCTACACCGAACTCGACCACCGATCCAACCGGCTCGCACGGCTTCTCATCCACCACGGCGCCGGACCCGAAACCCCGGTCCTGGCCGCCGCCCCACGCTCGGCCGAATCCGCGCTCATCTGGTGGGCCATCGTCAAAACCGGCGCCGCCTACGTCCCCGTCGACCCCGCCTACCCAGCCCACCGCATCACCCAGATCGTCACCGATTCGGGCGCCGCACTCGGCATCACCGTCACCACCGCACGCCCCGGACTACCCGAAACCGTCGACTGGATCACCGTCGACACACCCGACACCACCGCCCACATCGACGCACAACCCGCCGACCCGATCGACGACACCGACCGCCTGCGCCCGCTGCACCCCACCAACATCGCCTACGTCGTATTCACCTCCGGATCCACCGGCCGGCCCAAAGGTGTCGCCGTCAGCCACACCGGCATCGCCGGCCTCATCGCCACCCAACGCGCCGACTACAACCTCGAACCCGACTCCCGCGTCCTGCATTTCGCTTCCCCCTCCTTCGACGCCTCCCTGATGGAAACCCTGTTCGCCGTCGCCGACGCCTCCACCCTCGTCGTGGCACCCACCGGCACCTACGGCGGCGACGACCTCGCCGACCTGCTGCGCACCCAGCACGTCACCCACGCGTTCATCACCCCCGCCGCACTCGCCTCCGTCGACCCCACCGGACTCGACGACCTGCGCACCATTCTGTCCGGCGGCGAAGAAGTCCCCACCGAACTGGTCAAACGCTGGGCCGGCACCGACACCAGCGGCACCCGCGAATTCCGAATCCTGTACGGCCCCACCGAAACCACCATCCTCGCCACCGCCACCGGCCCCCTCCGCCCCGCGGAGCCGACCACCATCGGCACGCCGCTACCCGGCATGCGAGCCCTGATTCTCGACACCCGGCTCCACCCCGTCCCCGCCGGAGTCGTCGGCGAACTCTACCTCGCCGGCCCCGCCCTGGCCCGCGGCTACCTCAACCGGACCGCCACCACCGCCGGCCGATTCGTCGCAAGCCCCACCGGCGAACCCGGCGCACGCATGTACCGCACCGGCGACCTGGTCCGCTGGAACCCCCACGGCGACATCGAATTCGTCGGACGCAACGACTTCCAGGTCAAAGTCCGCGGCTACCGCATCGAACTCGGCGAAATCGACGCCGTCCTCGACGCCCGCCCCGACACCGCCTTCGCCGTCACCCTCGCACACCGCCAGGGCACCGCTCCCGCCATGCTCGTCACCTACGTCGTACCCGCACCCGGCGCCACCCCCACCCCCGCGGAACTGACCAGGGCACTCGCCGACGCCCTCCCGCCCTACATGGTGCCCGCCGCGATCATGATCCTCGACGCGATCCCGTTGTCGCCCAACGGAAAACTCGACCGCGCCGCACTACCCGACCCCATCCTGCACACCGAACAGTTCCGCGCACCCGCCTCACCGGTCGAAGAAATCGTCGCCGGCATCTTCGCCGACCTGCTCGGCCTCGACACCGCCGTCGGCGCCGACGACAACTTCTTCGACCTCGGAGGCAACAGCCTCGTGGCCACCCGCACCGCCGCCCGCATCGGCGCCGCCCTCGGCACCCGCGTCCCCGTCACCATGATCTTCGACGCGCCCACCGTCGCCAAACTCGCCGCCCGCGTCGAATCACACGCCGACACCGGCCACATCGCACTCACCGAACAACCCCGCCCACACCACATCCCACTGTCCTACGCACAGCAACGCATGTGGTTCCTCAACCGCTTCGAACCCGACACCCCCGCCTACAGCATCCCCATCGTCATCCGGCTCACCGGCCGCCTCGACCTCGCCGCCCTGCGCGCCGCCATCGGCGACGTCATCACCCGCCACGAAGTCCTTCGCACCATCTACCCGGCCGTCGACGGCGAACCCACCCAGAAAATCCTTCCGCCCGAGGATGCCGTCCCGCCCCTCACCACCACCCGCATCGCCGAAACCGAACTCGCACACACACTCACATCACTACTGGCGACCGTCTTCGACGTCACCACCACCGTGCCGGTGCGCATCCGGCTGTTCGACCTCGGCGACGACACCTGGATCCTCGCCCTCGTCGTCCACCACATCGCCGGCGACGGATCCTCACTGGCACCGCTGGCCCGCGACCTCACCACCGCCTACACCGCACGACTCGACGGCGACGCCCCCACCTGGCCGCCCCTGCCCGTCCAATACGCCGACTACGCCCTCTGGCAACGCACCGTCCTCGGCGGCGACGACGACCCGGACTCGCTACTGCACGCCCAAATCGACTACTGGACAACACAACTCGCCGACGCACCGGCCCTGCTCGACCTGCCCACCGACCGGCCGCGACCGCCCGTGCAAACCTACGCCGGAGCCACGGTGCCCCTCACCGTCGACCCCGACCTGCACGCCCGGCTGCAACACGTCGCCCGCGCCCACAACACCACCCTGTTCATGGTCTTCCACGCCGCCCTGGCCGCCGTCCTCGCCCGCCTCGCCGGCACCGACGACATCACCATCGGCACCCCCTACGCCGGACGCGGCGAACCCGAACTCGACGAACTCGTCGGCATGTTCGTCAACACCCTCGTCCTGCGCACCCACCTGCGCACCGACATGTCCTTCACCGACCTGCTCGACCAGGTCCGCGACACCGACCTGGCCGCCTTCGGGCACGCCGACGTACCGTTCGAACGACTCGTCCAGGAACTCAACCCCGCCCGCTCCCACGCCCACCACCCGCTGTTCCAGGTCATGCTCGCCTTCCAGAACCTCACCAGCACCGAATTCCGGCTGCCCGAACTCACCCTCTCCGCCGTCGAAGCCGAGATCGACACCTCACTGTTCGACTTGCAGATCACCGTCTCCGACACCTACGACGACCACGGCGGCCCCGCCGGCATCACCGGCGGCATCACCTACGCGCGTGACCTGTTCGACCCCGACACCGTCACCGCCATCGCCACCCGCCTCGACCGGCTGCTGCGCGCCCTCGTCGCCGACCCCACCCAACTCGTCCACGACGTCGACCTGCTCGACGCCGAGGAACGCGACCACGTCGTGGTGCGCTGGAACGCCACCCAGCACACCCTCGCCTCCGACGAAACCCTCACCTCCCCGTTCGCCGCCGCCGTGCCGCAACATCACGACCGCATCGCCGTCACCTACGAGGACCGATCGCTGACCTACGCGCAGTTCTCCGCCCGCGTCAACCGGCTCGCCCGCTGGCTCATCGCTCGCGGAGTAGGCCCGGAAAAGCTGGTCGCCGTGCGGATGGGGCGCTCCCTGGACCAGGTCACCGCCCTCTACGCGGTCCTCACCGCCGGCGGCGGATACGTCCCCGTCGACCCCGACCTACCCGCCGACCGCATCGACTACATGCTGGCCACCGCCGCACCCGTCACCGTACTGTCCACCCTCGACGGCATCGACCTGTCCGCATTCGACGACACACCCGTCACCGACCGCGACCGCCGCGCGCCGCTACGACCCCAGCACATCGCCTACGTGCTGTTCACCTCCGGATCCACCGGCCGCCCCAAAGGCGTCGCCGTCCCGCACGGTGCGGCCGCCAACCAGATCCGCTGGCTCAGCGAGGAATACGCACTCACCGGCGACGATGTGGTCCTGCAGAAGACACCGGCGACTTTCGACGTCTCGGTGTGGGAGCTGTTCGCCACCCTCGGCGTCGGCGCGCGGATGGTCATCGCCCGCGCCGGCGGACACACCGACCCCGCCTACCTCGCCGAAACCATTGCCGCCCACCAGGTGACGATCACCTCGTTCGTGCCGTCCATGCTCGCCGTCTTCGCCGACGCGGCCCCCACCGCCACCCTGACCTCGCTGCGCGCGCTGCTCATCGGGGGAGAGGCATTCGGTTCCGATACCGTGGCCGCCGTCCGGCGCGGACTGCCCGACGTCGAACTGCACAACCTGTACGGGCCCACCGAATTCACCGTGCACGTCACCTCGCACCACGTCACCGATGCCGACCAGGGCAGCGTGCCGATGGGCATGCCCGTCTGGAACGCCCGCGCCTACGTCCTCGACGCCCGGCTCAACCCGGTACCGCCCGGGGTGGCGGGGGAGCTGTACCTCGCGGGCACGCAGATGGCCCGCGGCTACCACGCGCGCCCCGGCCTCACCGCCGAACGGTTCGTGCCCGACCCCTACAACCACGGCGGGCGCATGTACCGCACCGGCGACCTCGTGCGGCGCCGCCGCCGCGACGGTGAACTGGAATACCTGGGCCGCACCGACTTCCAGGTCAAACTGCGCGGGCTGCGCATCGAACTCGGCGAAATCGAAACCGTGCTCGCCGAACACCCCGGCGTGGCCCGCGCCATCGCCGTCGTCCACTCCAGCGAGCTCGCCGCCCAGCTCGTCGGCTACCTCGTGCCCGCTGCCGGCGCCACCGTGGACACCGCCGCAGTCCTCGCGCACGCCGCCGCCGAGCTGCCCAACTACATGGTGCCCACCACCCTCATGGTGCTCGACACCGTGCCGCTCACCGCTTCCGGCAAACTCGACCGCGCCCGGCTGCCCGAGCCGGTGGCGACGGTAGGGGAGTTCCGCGAACCGTCGACCTGGCTCGAAGGAGAGGTCGCCCGCGCCTTCGAACACGTCCTCGGCGTCACCCCAGTCGGAGCCGACGACGACTTCTACGCCCTCGGCGGCAACTCGCTGCGCTCGGTACAGGTCGCCAGCGAACTCACCAAGGAACTCCACTTCGAGATCCCGCTCGGCTGGATGCTGTCGGACCCGAATCCGGCCGACCTCGCCAAGCGCATCGAAACCGGAATGAGCAGCGGACACCACGAATCCGGGCCGGCGGCATTCGGCTTGGACGTCGTGCTGCCCATCCGGACAGGCGGCAGCCGGCCACCGCTGTTCTGCATCCATCCCGCCTCAGGACTGTCGTGGTGCTATTACACCTTCGGCGACCACCTCGCCGGCGACCGCCCGATCTACGGCCTGCAGGCGCCGCAGATCGGTGGGGAAGTGCCGGGTCCGCAATCGTTCGAGGAGATCGCGCGCCGCTACTTCCAGGAGATCCGCGCCATCCAGCCGCACGGTCCCTATCATCTGCTCGGCTGGTCGCTGGGCGGGCAGATCGCGCACGCCGTCGCCGCCGAAATGCGTTCGGTCGGTGAGGAAGTCGCATTGCTGGCGTTGCTGGATGCCGAGGCCGAAGGGATCGACGCCGCGGAGGTCACCGAGGCCACGCCGGGGGAGCTGATCAGCAATCTGGGCCCGGTCATGGGTATCGACGTCGTCGGCGCCGACGCGACCGCCGAGGAGGCCGCCGAACTGATCCGGCAGCAACTGGGGGACAGTTTCGCCATCGACGCCGCGACCATCGAACGCATGACCGATGCCTACAACCTGTCGATCCGCGCGGCGAGTGCCTGGCGGCCACCGGTACTCGACGCGGACGTGCTGTATTTCACTGCCACCGAGGACCGCCGTGCCGACGCGGCGGGCCACGAGGGGTGGGCCCGGTTCGTCACCGGCCAGATCTCGAACGTCGACATCGCGGCCGAGCATCTGGCGATGACCGAACCCGCGGTGGTCGCCGAGATCGCGACGATCCTCAACCGCCGGCTGGATCGGTGAGAGGATGGGGCTCTACTGCTATTACTTGACATAATGTAGATTATCGGCGCAATGGAACGGGCGCTGAGAGAGACATTTACCCTTGTGTGTCAGCGTGTTTCGGTGTTCGTCTTCGGCGCCTCGGCTTCACTGCTCGGCTGTCCGGCATGCTGTCGGCACTGGTGTGGAATGTCGGTGTCTCGCGTCGATTTGCCCAATCCCTTCCTGACGAACTTTTTCGCCTCCGGTCCGATTTGCCGGAAAATTTACTGGCGCGTCCGTCGGGTCGATCGCCGCTCCTATCGGCCACTTCCCCAGCCCCGCATTCTCGTCGCCGAAACGTCACAGTGACGTAATGGGGGCACTGAGCCCCGGATCGGGCTCTGCCGCGGCCCGATCCGATGCACATCATCGCGCGCCTTCCGGACGTCTTGTGATTCGAAGGTAGTGCGCACCATCCGGTTTGGACCCGCCAGGAGATCGTCGTGGCTGGTGACTTGTTAGCGTCCTCGCCGCAGCTGGGCGTGCTGACCCGCACGAATTCGGAGACGATTCTGGGTGCGGGTGCCGGCGATTTCGGCGAATCCCGGTGTGAATCCGTCCTCGACGATCGCCGCGCAGGCCGAGCGGCGCGTCGATCCGATCGCGCCGGTGGCGCCCGTGGTTCCGTTCTCCTCCCCTGCCGCGTTGCGGCTGCCGATCGTGGAGGTCCGGCATACGACCGCGGATGGTCGCCCGGCCTGAACCGTCGCGGCCCCGGTTCTCGGCATCAGCGTGTGAGGCGTCCCAACAACGCCGAGGCGCAGGCGATTCCGAGGACGGCGGCCAGGACGAGGACGCCGACATCGGTCCACAGGTCGGCGGTGCCGCCGACGAGCAGGCCGCGCAGGGCGTCGACCTCGTAGCTGAGCGGGTTGACGTGGCTGACGGCGTGCAACCAGCCGGGCATGAGTGCCAGCGGGTAGAGGGCGTTCGAGGCGAAGAACAGCGGCATGGTGATGGCCTGGCCGATGCCCATGAGACGGTCGCGCTTGGTCACCAGCCCGGCGATCGTCATCGACAGGCATGCGAAGAACGCGGCACCGAGGACGACGACGGCGAGGGCGCCGAGCAGTTTCAGCGGGTTCATCGTCATGTGAACGCCCATGATCAGGGCGAGGACGACGATGATCAGCACCTGGGCGATGGCGCGTACACCGGCGGCGAAGCATTTGCCGGTGATCAGCGCCGCGCGGGGTGTAGGGGTGACCATGAGTTTGTTGAGGATGCCGGCGTCGCGGTCCCAGATCAGTTGGATGCCGTAGAAGATCGCGATGAACAGTGCCGATTGGGCGATGATGCCGGGTGCGAGGAAGTCCAGGTAGGGCATGTCGCCGGTGGGGATGGTGTGCAGACGGGCGAAGGTGGTGCCGAAGATCAGCATCCACAGCGCGGGTTGCACTGCGCGAGTGACCAATTCGGTGCGGTCGTGGCGCAGTTTCTGCAGTTCGACGATCGCGAAGGTGACGATGCGGGAGCCCAGGGTGGCGATGCGGGCGGCGCCGTGCGGGGCGTGGCGCAGGGGCGGGAGTTCAGCCGGCGCGCTGAGCGGTTCGGCGGGTGCTTCGGACACCGCGCAGTCCTCCTTCGGTGGTGGGGTCGTCGTCGAGTCCGGCGTCGGCGTGGTGCCGGAAGACGTCTTCGAGGGTGGCATGCGGGCCGAGTGCGGCCTTCAGGTCTGCGGGTGCGCCGGCGGCGCGGAGTTTTCCCTTGTGCAGCAAAGCGATTCGGTCGCAGAGGCTGTCGGCTTCGGCCATGTAGTGGGTGGTGAGCAGGACGGTGGTGCCGAAGCGGGTGCGCAGGTCGTGGACACGTTCCCAGACGCTGTCGCGGGCGATGGGGTCGAGGCCGACCGTGGGTTCGTCGAGGATGAGCAGGGCGGGCCGGTTGACGAGGGCTTGGGCGAGTTCGAGGCGGCGGATCATGCCGCCGGAGTAGCCGGCGGCGAGGCGGTCGGCGACGTCGAGCAGGTTCATGGCGTCGAGGGCTTCGGTGACGCGGTGGCGGCGTTCGCGGCGGGGGACGTCGAAGAGGCGGGCGAACCAGGTGACGTTCTGGCGGCCGGTGAGGGTGGCTTCGATGGAGAGTTGTTGTGGGACGTAGCCGAGGTTGTAGCGGATGTCGGTGTCGCGGCGGCCGGCGCGGAAGCCGAGGATGTCGACGGTGCCGTGCTGGATGGGCATGAGGGTGGTGAGCAGGCGGATGGTGGTGGTCTTGCCGGCGCCGTTGGGGCCGAGGAGGCCGAAGATCTCCCCGCGTTCGATGCGCAGGTCGAGGTGGTCGACGACGGTGTGGTCGCCGTAGCGGTGGGTGAGGTCGCGGCAGTCGATGGCGGGGATGTCGGCGGCGGGGTGGTGTTCGGGTGGGG
>NZ_PSZE01000053.1 GCF_002933465.1 Nocardia nova | reverse complement strand
AACACCGCCGACTCCGCAGCGAACCTATGCGAAACTTGCACCCGAAGTGTCCTTCTGAACCGGACCGATCATTGCCTAGACAACAGTGATCATCCCAGCTCGAAGGGCACTTTCTCATTCACGGCACACCGACAGGGCGCACGCCCGTCGGTGGATCGAGGCTTAGCCGAGATCGCCGAGAGCGGCCTCGATCGCGCGGTGGAAGGTGGGGTAGGCGTAGATCATCTCCCGCAGCGTGGTGACCGGAACCCGAGCGTGCACCGCGACGGCCAAGGCGCTCAGCACCTCGCCGCCGACCGGGCCGACCGAGGTGGCGCCGACCAGAATGCCGCGATCGGCGTCGGCGACCAGCTTCACGAATCCAGCGTTACCGGGCCCGTGAATCCAGCCGCGGGTCGAATCCGGGACCTCGGCCCGTCCGGTCCAGACGCTCAGTCCGGCCTCGCGGGCCTGCGCCTCCGTCATCCCGACCGCGCCCACCTCCGGTTCGGTGAAGGTGACATTGGGAACCGCGTGATACTGCGCGGGTTCGGTGGGTGAGCCGAGGATGTCCGCGGCGGCGATGCGCGCCTGGTACATGGACATGTGGGTGAAGGCGCCGTGTCCGGTGACGTCGCCGATCGCCCAGACCCCTTCGGCGGCGCGCAGCCGGTCGTCGACCCGGATGCCGTGCGCCTGCTCGTCCAGGCCGACGGCGCCGACGCCCAGCGCGGACAGATCGGTGTAGCGGCCGGCGGCGACCAGCAGGCGCTGGGCGCGGATCGGATCGCCGTTGCTCAGTCGCACGGTGAAATAGCTGCCGTCGTGGTCGATCCGGGTGGCCTCGACGCCGGTGCGGACCGAAATGCCCTCTTCGGCAAAGACTTTCGCCAGCATGTCGGCGGCCTCGGGCTCGGCGCGCGGGAGCAGCCGGCTGCGCACGACCATCGTCACCTCGGCGCCGAACCGCGAGAAGATCTGGGCGAATTCCGCGCCGACCGGTCCGCCGCCGAGCACAATCAGCGATTCGGGTGCCTCGGTGGTGGTCACCGCCTCGCGATTGGTCCAATACGGGGTGTCGGCCAGGCCCTCGATCGGCGGTACGGACGGGGTGGTGCCGGGATTCAGCACGATTGCCCGCAGGGCGCGGAAGTCGCGCGGTCCGTCGGCGGTATCGACGCGGACCTGGCCCGGACCGGTGATGCGCCCCCAGCCCCGCACGAAGGCGCCGCCGGCGGATTCGAACCGTTCGACCGCGACCTTGTCGTCCCAGTTGTCGGTCGCCTCGTCGCGGATCCGCTTCGCCACCGGTGCCCAATCGGCATGCACCTGGGCACTTCCCGCGAGTCTGCCCACGCGGCGCGCCTCGGCCAGGGTCTCGGCGGCGCGCACCATCATCTTGGTCGGCACGCAGGCGTAGTAGGGGCATTCGCCGCCCAGCAACCGGCCTTCGACGCCGACCACCGCGAGTCCGGCGCGCGCCAATTCGGTCGCCACGGCCTCGCCGCCGGGCCCCATGCCGATGACGATGGCGTCCACGGATTCGGTCGCCGGGGTTTCGGCGGGCATGCGATCACGCTCCTCTGATTCGATTCGGTGGGGACGGCGAGTCCCGCAGACCATGGTGACAGCTGGGACGCTGCCGGTGGGCGATCGACAGGTACCCATCGCGGGATTCCCTTGCCGCGGGCGGTGCTGGACGAGATCGTGCGAAGCTCCGCCCGCCGCGAAAAGCCCCTTCGCACATGGTCATTGCTGGGAAGTCGCTGCGGTTGACGCGGTTTCGCCGAACCGTTTAGGTAAGCGTCATGCGAATCGGCGGTGCGGGAATTCTCGACGTGCTCGGTAGTCGCCGGACGGCGGTGGCGGTACTGGCGACGATCACCGGCTTCTACTACTTGTTCGTCGCGATCACCAACTGCACCGACACCGTCACCAACCGCCGAGGGGTGGCCGCCGTGCTGTCGATGCGGGCCACGATCCACAATCCTGGCACCGACTGGCGTGCTCTCACCAACGGCAACGTCGCGCTCGTCGTCTACATTCTCGTGGTTGTCTGGGAGTTCTCGATCGCCCTCGTGCTGCTGGTTGCCGCGGCCTGCTGGCTGCGGGAGCTGAGCGGGCGGCCACGCCGGGTGCCGGTGCGGCCCGGCGCCGCGGCGAAACTGTCCAGTATCGGCTGGACGATGGCGGTGCTCCTGTTCGCGGGGGCGTTCCTGACCGTCGGCGGGGAGTGGTTCCGGATGTGGGCGAACAAAGAGGTCAACGCCTCGTCGGCGGCGTTGCAGAACTTCCTGATCGCGGGCATCGGCCTGGTGCTGGTACATCTGCCCGACTCGGCGTCGCGGGCCGCCGCGCCGTCGGAATGAGTTGCGGCCGTAGGGGAACAGTGTCTGCCCGCCCGGGGTTGCAGCGCGTATGGAAATCGACACCGCGCTCGACTTCGCCCGTACGACCTCGCGGTCCGTCCTGACCACCCTGCGCCGCAACCGCCGCCCGCAGCTGTCGAACGTCACGCACGGGGTCGCCCCAGACGGCATCATCCGGATCTCCATCACGGCGGACCGGGCCAAGTACGCCAACCTGCGCCGGGAGCCGTGGGCGGCCCTGCACGTCACCCGTGACGACTTCTGGGCCTACGCCGTCCTGGAGGTCGATGTCGAACTGACCCCGGTGGCCGCGACCACCGATGATGCCACCGTCGAGGAGCTGATCGCCTACTACCGGGCGCTCAGCGGCGAGCACCCGGACTGGGCGGATTATCGCCGCGCGATGGTCGCCGACCGCCGTGTGATCGCGCGTCTGCATCCCACCCGCGCCTACGGCATGCTGCCCTGAGGCCGGCGCTCGTCGGAGGTGGGAAGTCCCTCGGGAAGCCCCTCGGGAATCCATTGCGGCGCTCGCTTTTCCATGAAGACGCGCATTCCCGGCTGACGACGCCGAATCGCTGCGCCTCGCCGACGCCGAATCGCCGCGCCGACAACAGCGGGTCACAAGCCACCGCCATCATTGTGGAAGAATGGCAATCTCTCAATGCGGATATTCGGTTCTCGTCCGGGCGACTCGACTTCACCGGCGCATAACCTTGCGGCAACGTTGGGCATGCATGCTGGCACCCTCCGCTGAATCGAAAGGTAAGACCCGAATGGACTTTCTGACTGTGCTCGTGGACATGTTGGCTGCGCTGGGGGCCAGCGGCAGCGCGGCCTGACCACCCATCACGACACACCCGGCCCACCACATCACGGATGTGGTGGGCCGCAGGCGTTCCGGAGGGTGCTTCGATCGTCGCTCACGGCGCGGGAGAGATCATCCGGTCAGTGGTCGTAGTATCCGGCCCTGCCCTCGAAAGGGTGAGGTTTCGTTTCAGACGATCTCCACCTTGGCGATATGCGCACTGTTCCACCTGGATTCGAGTACGCGATCGGCCAGCCCGCTGCCGAGCAGATTCTGCACGGTGATCATGGCGAGAAAGTGGTCTACCCGGAAGACGGCTCGCTCGGCCACCGGATCGGCCAGTAGCCGATTCAGTTTCTCGGCACTGTCGCGATCTTCGCCGACCGGTTTCTCGAGGACGATCCTGCTGCCCGCGGGAAGTCCCACCTCGTGCAGCGTGCGCGGTGAGGTGCGTGGCTCGCCGCTGCGCTCGAACGCGTCGAGCATCCAGCCCAGGAAGGCGTCGGCCTCGTTGCGGAAACCGATGCGGCGCAGGGCATAGACGGCCCGTCACTCCGGTGGATCGGCCGGAACGGTGGATCCGGTTGGAAACCGGAACAGACCGGCCGATATCTGCCTGAACACCCATCGATCAACCGGCTGGCTAACGCAGGCTTCCCGGTGGAACACAGGAGCTGACGGGCGGCCGGAGACTCGGGGATAGTCGGGTTGCGGACGCCAACTGCCCGACGAAGGGCGCGGCTCGCCCTGCGACCGATCTTCCGCGAGATTTCTCGGCGTTTAGCCGTTGAAGCGAGTGGGTACCCACAGTCCGACCCGGAATATACGCAGGTCAGAGCGGTGAAGCGCCCCCGGCAGGAATCGAACCTGCGACCTAGGGATTAGAAGGCCCTTGCTCTATCCAACTGAGCTACGGAGGCATGGCAGTACCAAACACCATGCCCGGTTTGAGGCAGCGTGTCCAGCGAGTTGATTATAGCGAGCGTCCAGATCGGTGCTGATTATCGACGACGCCGTGGACGACTGTCGCCCTCGTCACAGCGAGCGGGCGGATTCGGGCCCGAAAGGCTGTGAGGTGGGCCGCCAACTACGCTGAATAGTATGTCGTTACCGCAGGACCCGCCCGTCGAAACCGACCCTCAGGCCGTGCGGCCGGAGGCGACGGCGTTCCCGGTGCTGGCGGTGGTGGCGGTAGGTCTGACCGCGCTGGTCGCGCCGATCGTGGTGAGTCTGTCCGCGGCGCAGGCGCTGACGCTGCTCGGCATTCCCGACCCCGGTCCGCTGACCACTTACGGCCTGCCCGCAGTGCGGGCGGTGGCCGATTTCTCGGCCGCGATCGCGGTCGGGTCGCTGCTCTTCGCGGCCTTCCTGTGCCCACCGCAGCGCGACGGCCTGCTGGATGTCGGCGGTTACCGGGCCCTTCGTCGCGCCGGGATCGCGGCGCTGGCCTGGGCGGTGACCTCGGCTCTGCTGGTGCCGTTGACCCTGTCGGACACCACCGGCCAGCCCGTGCGCTCGGTGTTGCGGCCCGATCAGATCTGGCACGCCATCGGCAAGGTCGATGTCGCGGGATCCTGGCGCGCCACCGCGATCATGGCGATTCTGCTCGCCATCGGCTGCCGGCTGGCCTTGCGCTGGGGCTGGACGCCCGTGTTGTTCGCCTGGTCGCTGCTGTGCCTGATTCCGGTTGCGCTGACCGGGCATTCGTCGTCGGGTGGCGCGCACGATGTCGCGACGAACAGCCTGATCCTGCACCTGGTCGGTATGGCCGTCTGGGTCGGCGGCCTGTTCGCGGTCCTCGCGTACGCCATGCGCGGCGGAAAGTACACCGGTCTCGCCGCACGGCGATTCTCCCTGGTGGCGACGTGTGCGTTCGCGGTCGTCGCGGTGTCGGGTGTGCTCAATGCCTGGGTGCGGGTGCCGTGGGATGAACTGTTCACCACCACCTACGGCCGGCTGGTGATCGCGAAGACGGTCGCACTCTGCCTGCTCGGTGTCGCCGGATTCCTCCAGCGCCGCCGCGCCCTTCCGGCGCTGGCCCACAATCCCCGCGACCGCTCGGCCCTGGTCAGTTACGCCGGAGTCGAGGTGCTGATCTTCGCGGCCACGATCGGCCTGGCCGTCGGGCTGGGCCGCACCCCGCCGCCGGATCTGAAGCGGGTGCCCTCGCCCGCGGAGGTCGAACTCGGGTACAACCTCGCCGGGCCGCCGACCATCGCCCGCATCCTGTTCGACTGGCGCTTCGACATCATGTTCGGCACGCTCGCCATCGTGCTGGCGGTGCTGTATCTGGTGGGCGTGCGGCGACTGCGCGTACGCGGCGATGCCTGGCCGGTCGGCCGGACCGTGGCGTGGCTGTGCGGCTGTGCGGTGCTGCTGATCGCGACGAGTTCCGGGGTGGGCCGGTACGCCCCGGCCATGTTCAGCGTGCACATGGCCCAGCACATGCTGCTGTCGATGCTCGCGCCGGTGCTGTTCGCGCTGGGCGGCCCGGTGCTGCTGGCCCTGCGCGCCCTGCCCGCCGCGGGTCGCGATGCACCCCCCGGGCCGCGGGAATGGGTGCTGGCCGCCGTGCACAATCCGGTCTCCCGTTTCCTGACCCAGCCGGCTGTCGCGGCGGCGTTGTTCATCCTCGGCTTCTACGCGCTGTATCTGGGCGGCATCTTCGATGCGGTGGTCGGCGAGCACGGCGCTCACCTGGTGATGAATCTGCACTTCCTGGTGTCGGGCTACCTGTTCTACTGGGTCGTTCTCGGTATCGACCCCAAACCGCGCCAGGTCCAGCCGCTCGCGAAGGTCGGCATGGTGTTCGGATCGCTTCCGTTCCACGCCTTCTTCGGCGTCGCCCTGATGAGCATGACCACGGTGATGGGCGGGTGGTTCTATCGCGGGCTCGGATTGAGCTGGAATACCGATCTGCTCGGCGATCAGCGCACCGGTGGCGGACTGGCCTGGGCCAGCGGTGAGATTCCGCTGGTCCTGGTGATGCTGGCGCTGCTGGTGCAGTGGTCGCGCAGCGACAACCGCACGGCCAAGCGCTTCGACCGGGCCGCCGAGCGCGACCACGACGCCGCCCTCGCCGCGCACAACGCGATGTTCGCCGAACTGGCCAAACGCGACCGCGAGGGGAAACCGTGACCGACGCGCCCGCGCGGATTCCGCGCCTGTTCCGCGCCGATATCCGGGCCGCCCGCGAGCGGCTGGGTAGCGACGTGCGGGTCACGCCCGTGTTCCACACCGAGGTGGCCGGTCCCGAGGGGCCGGTCAAGGTCACTCTGAAGCTCGAACATCTGCAGTACGGCGGCACGTTCAAAGTGCGGGGCAGTCTCAATGCGTTGCTGCAGTCCGAGGACGACGGTCGGCCGGTGGTGATCGCCTCCGGTGGCAATGCGGGGATCGCCGCGGCGCTGGCCTGCGCGTTGCGCGGCCGCCCCTGTACCGTCGTCGTCCCGGAAACCGCCCCGCACACCAAGGTCGCGGCGATGTGGGGGTACGGGGCGGAAGTGCTGTGGCACGGAACGACCTACGCCGAATCCAAACGCCACGCCGACGCGGTGACCGCGGAGCGGAACGCGCTGCAACTGCACGCCTACGATCTGCCGGCGGTGGTTGCGGGGGCCGGTGTGGTAGGACTCGAGATCGAGCGCCAGGTGCGCGGGCGGCCGCCGGTGCTGATGGCGGTCGGCGGCGGGGGACTGATGGCCGGTATCGCGATCGCGCTCGGCCCACGGTCACGGGTGATCGGCGTCGAACCCACGGGCGCGCCGACGTTGTACGCGGCGTTGTCGGCGGGGCGCCCGGTCGATGTGCCGGTCGACAGCATCGCGGCGGATGCGCTGGGCGCTACCAGGATCGGCGACATCGCGCTCGATACCGCGATCCGCTACGGCGTCGGCTCGGTCCTGGTGGGCGACGACGCGATCGCGATGGCACGCGAATACCTGTGGCGGGAATTCCGCCTGGTCGTGGAGCCGGCGGGCGCGGTCGCCCTGGCCGCGGTACAGAGTGGGGCTTATGTCCCGGACCCCGGCGAGCGGCCGGTGATCGTGCTGTGCGGCGCCAATACGGACGTGAGCAACCTCTGACCACGCGAACTCCGGAACGGGGCCTGTTCACACCCGCGTGAGTTGTCCACATATTCGCATCCGGGGCTGGTGAGGCATCGCGGCATCGGCGACGCTGGCTAGGTCACGTCGGCCGAGGGCGCCGCGGACGGGTCGCAGTCGAATCACGAAGGGGGACATCCATGTACGAGGCGAATACCGCGGTCATCGGCACCGTCGTCACACATCCGGTACGGCGGAGCCTGCCGGGTGGGGAACAGGTGATCAGCTTCCGGATGGCCAGCAATGCCCGCCGCTTCGATCGCGATACCGGCGGCTGGGTGGACAGCGGCACCCTGTTTCTGACGGTGACCTGCTGGCGCCGGCTGGTGGAGGGGGTCGACGCATCCATCCGTCGCGGCGATCCGATCATCGCCTATGGCCAGCTGCGTACCAATGAGTACCGGACCAGGGAAGGTGTGCAACGCCACGACCTCGAGATGCGAGCCGCCGCGCTGGGGCCCGACCTGGGTCGCTGTGCGGCTCCGGTGATGCGGCGGGGCGGCGCGCGGAACTCCGGTCCGGATCTACACGTTGTCCCCGAAGGGGACGACGCGGTGCCACAGGCGCCGCCGGGCGAGTCCGGCCCCGCCGCGGGCGCGGGATCGACTACCGTCGAGCCGGTCTCCGCGGCGGCCGCCGACGCCGGATGACTACCGTTACCTCTGCTCCGCTCGCGCGGTCCTCCGTTTCGACCCACTGGTTCCGACACCGATAGGCTTTCCTACATGGCTGAGTTCATTTACCAGATGAAGAAAGTTCGCAAGGCGCATGGCGACAAGGTCGTCCTCGACGATGTGACCTTGAACTTCCTTCCGGGCGCCAAAATCGGCGTCGTCGGTCCGAACGGCGCCGGTAAATCGAGCGTGCTGAAGATCATGGCCGGACTGGACCAGCCCAACAACGGTGACGCGTTCCTGGCGCCCGGAGCGACGGTCGGCATCCTGCAGCAGGAGCCGCCGCTGAATGAGGAGAAGACCGTCCGCGGCAACGTGGAGGAAGGCCTCGGCGAGATCAAGGTGAAGCTGGACCGCTTCAACGAGATCGCCGAACTCATGGCCACCGACTACTCCGACGAGCTCATGGAGGAAATGGGCAAGCTGCAGGAGGACCTGGATCACGCCGACGCGTGGGATATCGACTCCCAGCTCGAGCAGGCCATGGACGCACTGCGCTGCCCGCCGCCGGACGAGCCGGTCGGCAACCTCTCCGGCGGTGAGCGCCGCCGGGTGGCGCTGTGCAAACTGTTGCTGAGCAAGCCGGATCTGCTGCTGCTCGACGAGCCCACCAACCACCTCGACGCCGAGAGCGTCAACTGGCTCGAACAGCATCTGGCCCAATACCAGGGCGCGGTCCTCGCGGTCACGCACGACCGGTACTTCCTGGACAATGTTGCCGGCTGGATCCTCGAGCTCGACCGCGGCCGGGCCTACCCGTACGAGGGCAACTACTCCACCTACCTGGAGAAGAAGGCCGAACGACTCGAGGTCCAGGGCAAGAAGGATCAGAAGCTGCAGAAGCGGCTCAAGGAGGAGTTGGCCTGGGTGCGTTCGGGCGCCAAGGCCCGCCAGGCCAAGAACAAGGCCCGCCTCGGTCGCTACGAGGAGATGGCCGCCGAAGCGGAGAAGATGCGCAAGCTGGACTTCGAGGAGATCCAGATTCCGCACGGTCCGCGCCTGGGCAATGTGGTGGTCGAGGTCGAGCACCTGGACAAGGGTTTCGGCGACCGGCAGCTGATCAAGGATCTGTCGTTCACGCTGCCGCGCAACGGGATTGTCGGCGTGATCGGCCCGAACGGTGTCGGTAAGTCGACGCTGTTCAAGACCATCGTTGGACTGGAACAGCCCGACAGCGGCGAGGTCAAGGTCGGCGACACGGTGAAGCTGAGCTATGTCGACCAGAACCGCGCCGGCATCGACCCGAAGAAGACGGTCTGGCAGGTGGTGTCCGACGGGCTCGACTACATCGAGGTCGGCAATCAGGAAATGCCTTCGCGCGCATATGTTTCCGCCTTCGGCTTCAAGGGCCCGGATCAGCAGAAGCCGGCCGGTGTGCTGTCCGGTGGTGAGCGGAACCGCCTGAATCTGGCGCTGACCCTCAAGCAGGGCGGCAACCTGATCCTGCTCGACGAGCCCACCAACGACCTCGATGTGGAGACTCTCGGCTCGCTGGAGAACGCGCTGGAGAACTTTCCCGGTTGCGCCGTGGTCATCTCCCATGACCGGTGGTTCCTCGACCGCACGTGTACCCACATCCTGGCGTGGGAAGGCGACGACTCGAATCCGGCCAAGTGGTTCTGGTTCGAGGGCAACTTCGAGGCCTACGAGGCCAACAAGGTCGAGCGTCTGGGCCCGGAGGCGGCCCGTCCGCATCGCGTTACCCATCGTAAGCTGACTCGCGACTGATCTTTCGGCTCGCGCAGTCGACCGACCACCCGGGCGTGCGCCAATCTCCTAGGGGCGCAACGTCATCGCGGCCTACCCCGGTCTCGGCGTAGGCTGCGAACACGGGCGTACCAACCGGCCCGTTCGAGGTAGCTGAGCGTCGCCGAGGGTTTAGAAGGAATCCACCCCGGCGCCTCGGCTGCCCAGCTACTCTCGACCCCGGCGTCACTTTGTTGCGGAACCGAATCCGAGGGAGTTGGCGAAAAAAATGACGGTCTCGTCCGAATTGTCCAGTAACGCGTGGGCGGAGAGTCTGCCGGAGCCGCTGCGGGGAGAACTCGCAACGCTCGAATCGGCCTACTTCCGTCACGTGGATGCCGGCGATGTGGACTGTGCGATCACCGGAAGTTCGGCGCTGGTCTTCCGAAGGCATCTCGAACTGGGCTTGCAACGTCCCCCTGGCACGGCGCGCGTGCGGGTGTACCACCCCGACGACGGCAGCGGCATCGGGGCGGCAGTGCAACTGGTCACCGACGACATGCGTCTGCTCGTCGAATCGGTGGCTTCCGCCCTCACCCGGATCGGCGCCACCGTCAGCGAAGTGATCCATCCGATCTTCGAGGTGATGCGCGACGACGAGGGGCGGCTGCATTCCGCGGCCCCGCACGAGGTCGACGGCAACGGTGTCACCGGCTTGCGGGAATCCTGGATTCATGTGCAGCTGCATCCATCCACGAGCCGGGACGTCCTCGAGCGCATCGAGGCCGAGGTGCCCGATGTGCTCACCGACGTACGGCAGGTCATCGGCGATACCGAAGCGATGCGGGCGGTGCAGGATCGCCTCGCCCGCGAGCTGATCCGGACGGCGGACGCGGGGTCTTCGCCCTACCCGGTCACCGATCTGGTGGACTGCGCGCATCTGCTCCGTTGGTTGGCAGACGGGCATTTCACCCTCCTCGGCTACGCCCGCTTCCAGCGTCGCCCCGTAGCCGGTGCGGAAGCGAAATCCGTTGTCGTGCCGGACAGTTGCCTCGGTGTCCTGCGACCCAACGTCGGGACCGACTTCCAGGTTCCCGTCAACGGCGGCCGGCGTCCGCTGCTGATGCTCACTCAGGGGCTGGTCCCGGCGACGGTGCACCGCTCGGTCTACCCGTATTTCATCGGCGTCGCGGAGGCCGACGCCTCGGGCACGGTCGTCGGCGGACATCTGTTCATCGGGGTGTTCACCGTCGCCGCCCTGCATGAGAACGTGCTCGATATTCCGGTGATCGCGCGCCGCGTGCGCACCGTGATCGAACAATGCGGATTCGATCTGGAATCGTTCTCGGGCCAGGCGATGCTCGAGGTGATCCAGTCCTTCCCGCGCACCGAACTGTTCTCCTCGGATATCGACACGATGCGGCGGACCGCCAGCGCCGTGCTCAGCGTGGGCATGCGTCGACAGGTGCGGCTGTTCCTCCGCCAGGATTCCTACGGTCGTTTCGTGGCCGCCATGGTGTACCTGCCACGCGACCGCTACACCACGCGGGTTCGGCTCGAGATCCAGGACATCCTGGTTCGCGAGTTGGGCGGTGTATCGATCGACTATTCGGCGCGAGTGTCCGAAAACGAGCTCGCCAGTGTGTATTTCACCGTGCATCTGCCCGAACCGGGCACTCGGGTGGATACCTCCGAGGCCAACCGCGTGCGGATTCAGAATCTGCTCGCCGAGGCCAGCCGCACCTGGGACGACCATCTCCGCGACGAGGTCGCCCGGTCCACGGTGCTGGATCCCGCTGTCGTGCAACGCTATGCGGCCGCACTGCCCGACGGGTACAAGGAGGATTTCGGACCTTCCCGGGCGCTGGCCGATATCGTGCGGTTGGAGCGCCTCGACGGCGAGACCATCGATCAACATCTGTATCGCAGGCCGGACGCCGCGCCCGGATCGTGGCGATTCACCCTGTACATCGGCAGCGGTATTTCGCTGAGCCAGGTGCTGCCACTGCTGCAGAGCCTCGGTGTCGAGGTGGTCGACGAACGGCCCTACGAGGTCGAGTTCGGCGACGGCCGGATGGCCTGGATCTACGATTTCGGTTTGCAGGCGCGACCCGACCTGCTGCGAATGTCGTTGTACCGCAATATGGATGCCGAGTTGGTGGAAACCGCCGACCGGCTCGATCTCCTCGACGCCCAGGAACGCGGCTTACGCGAGCGCTTCACCGAGGCGTTCGACGCCCTCTGGCACGGCCGGGCCGAAAGCGATCCGCTCAACGAGTTGGTGTTGCGGGCCGGACTGCAGTGGCGGTCGGTGTCGATCTTGCGCGCCTATTCGAAGTATTTGCAGCAGGCGGACTTTCCGTACAGTCAGGCCAATATCGCTCGCGTTCTGCTCGCCTCGCCAGATATCGCGCGGCTGTTCGTCGGGCTGTTCCAGGCCATGTTCGATCCCGATTCGGCCTCCGCGGAACGTGCGGACGAGCTGCGTGCGGCGGTGCGGGAACGGATCAACGAGGTCGTGAGCCTGGATGCCGACCGCATTCTGCGCGCCATCCTCGGTGTCGTAACCGCCACATTGCGTACCAACTACTACGTCGTCGACGCCGAGGGGTTGCCGCGTGACTACCTGTCGCTGAAGGTCGATCCGCATGCCATCGCCGAATTGCCGCGGCCGCGGCCGCAGTTCGAGATCTTCGTGTATTCGCCGCGGGTGGAGGGCGTGCATCTGCGTTTCGGCGCGGTGGCCCGGGGTGGTTTGCGGTGGTCGGATCGTCTGGAGGATTTCCGGACCGAGATTCTGGGTCTGGTGAAGGCGCAGGCGGTGAAGAACGCGGTGATCGTGCCGGTCGGTGCCAAGGGTGGATTCGTGGTGAAGCGCCCGCCCGCGCCCAGTGGCGATCCGGCAACCGACCGGCAGGCCCTGCAGGGCGAAGGGGTGGAGTGCTATCGCACCTTCATCAGCGGTCTACTGGATGTGACCGACAATGTCGATCACGCCAGTGGTGAGGTGATTCCGCCGGCGCGGGTGGTGCGTCGTGACGGTGATGACACCTATCTTGTGGTGGCGGCGGACAAGGGGACGGCGACGTTTTCCGATATCGCCAACGATGTCGCCAAGAAGTACGGTTTCTGGTTGGGTGATGCGTTCGCGTCGGGTGGTTCGGCGGGGTATGACCACAAGGCGATGGGGATTACGGCGAAGGGTGCGTGGGAGAGTGTCAAGCGGCATTTCGCGGAGATGAATGTCGATACCC
>NZ_PSZE01000052.1 GCF_002933465.1 Nocardia nova | reverse complement strand
CAGATGTGTATAAGAGACAGGGGTTGGGGTTATCCGGAGGGTCCCCGGCTTGTTTCCCTTCGGCGGCGTTTTCGGTTTGTTGCCTGTGGTTTTGCCGATGACGGTGTTGTCGGGAACGCCGCCGTTGACGGGTTCCTGCGTGGAGCCGTAGACAATGATGTTGCCATCGGTGTCGGTCTTGATCAGCCGGTACCCGACACGGGCGGGGTCCTCGTTCTCGACCGCGTCCCACGCACCGTGTTTGTCCAGCCAATCGCGGAACGCCGGATCATCGTCGGCGTCTTCTTTCAGTTTCGCCCACAGGTACGGATCGGTCATCTGCGTCGCACCGTACGCGCCACCCTCGACACTGGACTCGCCAAGCTTTACGCGCCGCCTTTGCCGCCCTTGGCCTCGACGACCATGACTTGGCCGTCCTCGACCGCGACGATGTCATGCGAGTAGTTGCCTTTGGGGCGGGGATTGACTGTCCATCCGTCGGATTTGAGCATGGCGATCGCCCCCGCCTCGCCGAGGAGCTCCCTGGCTCGATCCTCCGGCGCCTTTGCCTTCCACCATGCTTTGACCGCATCCGCCAGTGGTCCTGTGGGCAACCCGCGCTCTTTGAGCTTATCCAACTCGGCGTCGCGCTTTTTGGTGTCACTATTGGTGAGTTTGGTGATGTCGGCGCCGAGGCCGTTCGCAATGATCTCGATCCCGCCGTAGAACATCTTTCGATGTAGCTCGGCACCGTTGGCCACGGCCAGGGCTGCCAGGACCGGCGGCCGGTACTGCTCATCGATGTCGTCGAAATTCCAGGTGAGAAGTTTGAACAGGTGGGCCTGAAGGCTGATCGTCCCGTCGCCTTTGGGGGCGAAACTGCCGGGTTGTTTGCCCGCGGGATTACCTTCTGCCCACCGCAAGGAGTTGCCGTCCCAGTAGGTACCTAAAACCGGCACATTTGTCTGCCCCGGCTTCGCGCTGGGAAACGAGACCCGTTGGTGGGAGGTATCGGGATCATCAGCAGCACCCGGCCTAGCGCCCGGTGCCGGTGCTTGTGGCTCTGCATACGACCGGACACCCGCTCCGGGCTTCGGAGTCGTTGTGCCAGAAGACTGTCCAGATGTGGAAGGGGTGATATCGGGCAGCAGACCCGGGTCGACGCGGTCGTTCGAATCAGCCGTTGAATCGGTTTTTCGGGGGGCGCTGTGAGTGGTTGTACAACTCGGTTGTCGCCACCACAGCCAAGACGTTGATCGCCGCGCCGACTGCCGCGCCCGGGATCGCCCCCACACCATCAGCAGCGGCACCGACCAGCGCCCCCTCCTCACCACCCGTCTCCGCAGCAGCCAGCAGTGCAGCGGCCAACCCCGCTTCTTCGCCGGCCTGCAGCCCCTCCTCGCCCGCTTGGAGGCCCTTGGCGGCCCCACCGGTGAGGGCGGTGCCGGTTCCCGCCTCGACAAGACCACCGCTGTGACCAGAGTTGGTCTTCTCTGTGCCCGAGCTGATTTTGTTGCCGTCACGATCGACGGTGAACAGATATTGGCCGGCGCTGTTGAGCACCGCATAGCGAGGTTGCCCATCCGGGCCGTCATCCAGACGCGCCTTGCCGGCCGGGTGTGGATCATTGAGCATGCCGAGGTTCGGTGCATGCGCGGGCAACTGAACATCGAACTGTGTGCCGTCGCTCGGATCGTATCCGTGCAGGGAGCGCGCGGGATCCGGTGCAGCAGGGACCAATCCGGGTGCGTTGGTATCCGCGGCAGGAAAATCGGAAACTTTTGCGCGCGGCCCGGAATCGATCTGCGTCGATGGCTCCTGTCGCTGGACTCGCGGCACAACACTCAGCGGCGACGCCGATCGGTGGCGGCCCGGTCGTTGTCGGCACGGATCGCTGCACCGGCCTGGGGATCAGTACCCGTCAGAGCACCTAGGAGGGCCGAGGAACCATTCGAGTCGTCGTGTGAATTCGGATTCGGGGGCATGGGGAACTCCACAGTGTGTGAAAGAGGATGCAGCACAGTGATTCGAGTACTGCAGTGCCGCTGGCAGAGGCGATGTCGTGACCGGGTGTCCGACTAGGCCGCAAAGAGCGTTTGGGCGCAAAATACGCAGTGCCCCTGTCTCCTTCAGGAGACAGGGGCACATTTCGCGGTGGAACTCAGGTGATGTGCACGAAAGTGCCCGCACCCGAGGAGATAGTCGCCGCGTACGCCGACCACTGACCGTTGTCGATCACCTCGACAGTGATCAGATCGCCATTGGCCACAGCGACCGATGTGGTCGCGGTCGACGGACTGGAACTACTGGTAGTGCCGGTCACGATCACGGTGTTGTTCTTCTTCAGACGCACCTGGATCGAATTTCCGAACATGCCCGCAGTCCACGCGACCGTACCGGTCACCGTTGCCGCAGCCTTTCCTCCTAGGGCCACAAGCGCATTCGAACTTGTGGTGGATCCGGGATAGTTGGCCGTATCAGCCACCCACCCTTGAACCTGGGCCCACGCACTCGACGACGTCGCCTGCGTGGGATTCTTCGTCATGCCGGCAGGCGCGAAGCCCGGCGTCACCACAGCGGACAGACCCCCGGTGCCCGACCATCCGACCGGCCCACCGGTGGCTGCAGCGGCCGTTCCGGCGGTCCCGAACAACGCGAGACCACCGGTGACGGCCGACAAGGCACCCACGCCGGAAGCGGCTCCGGAGGTATTCGGGCCCACAAGGGCGCCGCTACCACTGAACGCCGCCGTTTCGATCACCGTGTCGGTCACCGTCAGCACTGCAGAGCCGCTGAAAGCCGCCGGTATGCTCACGGTCGCGACGGTGGTGCCCGTACTGCCGAACAATGCGGGACCACCGGAGACCGCGGTCAGGGCACCGATGCCTCCAGCCGCCGAGATTGCGCCGGTCTGGGCGGTCAATGCACCCGCGCTGCCACCCGCGTATGCGAGCGGCACCGCGGCTGTCACTGTTGATGCCGGCTGCCCGGCTCCGCCGAAATGCGCTCCGAGCACGGCACTTCCGCGGACGGCAATCGTTGCGGTTGCGCCGCCGGTACCTGTTTGGTTCTCGGTCAGCCCCACCGATTGGGTATACGGTGCGCCGGTGGAACCTGTGCCGGAAAACAGTGCGACGTAGCTGATTGCGGCTGTCGCCGCGCCGGTTGCGTAGAACGACGGCCATTCCTGAGAATTCGGCAGAATCGACAGGCCGAGTCCACCGGTGCCGCCGTACGCGGCGTTGCTGGCGACCAAGCCGCCCGCACCGCTGAAGGGAGCGGAAACGACGATCGCGCTTCCTGGTCCTCCCGCGATGCCGACCGAAGCGCTCCCCGATGCAGGGAAGGTCGCTCCGGCCGTACCGATGGAAGTGGTTGCCGCAGCGAACATTCCGACTCCCGTGCCGGTCCCGGGTGGACTCGCGGTTGGCGTGACCGCGACGGCGAGCATGCCCAGACCTGTTACCGCGGCGAGCGCATACGGGCGGATCACCGGGACCTTGGCACCGTCGATGACGATCAGCGGGGCCGTCGGCATCGGCACCGCACCGATCGGTGGCGCCGGCGCCGCAGGGGCCGCGGTCGGTGGTGCCGGCAGTGTCGCCGCGATCACCTGTACTGGTGTTGTCACAGCGCCTCCGATTCAGTTGTGGTTGAAGGTTTTCGGCTTAGGTCATGGTGAAGGTCGGCGTCACCAGCAGAGTTCCCTGGGAACCGAGCGTGGTCGAGGCGATCGCGACCTTGTCGATGAAGGTGCCACCGGAAGCCGAGGTCCACAGGCCGGCGTAGGTGTAGGTGCCGGCGGGCAGGTTGATGGTGACCTGGCTACCGGATACCTGACCGTTGCTCGCAGCGCCCCAGGTCGTCGCAACCCGGGCGTAAGCGGGCGAGCCGCCGGTGGCTTCGTTGGCGCCACTGGTGCCCGGGTCGCCGGTGTGGATGGAAACGTAGGTGTTCGCGCCGCCGATGCCGGCGTAGGCGTTGCACAGCGTGTTCTTGGTAGCGGTAACGGCGATAGCCATGACGGCTCCTCATTTCTTCTGGGTGGGTTGACGAGTCCGGACCCTGTGGCCCGAACCGATTGGAGGGAAAGAGAATGTCGCGGATCTCAGGTGCGCACGACCGCGCCCTCGTACCACGCATAGGTGGTCGCGGGGGTGGTCGGATAGGTCACCAGCATCGTGTAGCGCGAATTGGCCGGGATGGCGTCGCTGATCGCGCTCGGTACAGCCCACGTGGCCGCGGCCGACGTCACCGTCGCAGGCCAGGCGTCCAACGCTGCGCCTCCGGGTGCGGTCAGCACAATGGAAACCGTTGTACCGTTGGGGAATACAGCGCCGCCCGACGGCTGGATGGTTTGAACGAAGCTGGCGCCAGTCGTGAGTTTCAGCGGTTCGATCGTTGGTTGGTATCCGAGAAATCCGGGATCGGTCGGTGTGGTCATATGACTCCTTGATGGTGGTGTTGGACCTCGTTCATCAGCTCCGGAGACAGGTGCAGTTCCGGGATGTGCCCGGATTGCGCGGCTTCGATCACGCCTCGTAGCACGGCCAGTGCTTCACGGAAAAGCCCTGTGACGCGGTCTAATTCGCGGATCGATGCCTCTTGGGCCGCCTCTACCGCGTCCAGGCGGTGGGTGACCGCTCGCAGTTCGGTCGAGACCCGCGTCAGGGTGGCCAGGGCGATGTCGTTGACATCTTTGGCGGCCGAGACTTCGTTGCGCAGATTTTCGACCGGGTCACGTTTGCGGGCGCGCAGCCAGGAGAAGAACGCCGCAGCGCCGCTGCCGCCGAGAAAGGTGGCGGTACTCAGCACCGTTGTCTCGACCAACGGCATCAAGCGCCCCCGGACTCGCCGGCCTGCTCGGTCTCCGGTTGTCCGATCGCGGCTACCAACTCCGCTCCAGCGTGGGCTGCTGTGGCGATGACCGGACGGTTTCTGACGTACCAGACGTTGAAGCTACGGGCCATCTCCATGGCGGTGACCAGCCCTGCGCCGGACTGAGCCACGGTCGCCGGTGCGTAGCGAAACAACACGACGGCCACGGCCACGAGGTTGATCAGACCGCCGATGACAGAGACGACTGCCTTGGCGTTCGTGGCTAAGGCATCCCCCGCGGTCACGGTGCGGTCTTCGGCGTAGTACCGGCACGCAGGTCGGCGACCGCGTCGACCAGGGTGAGGTTCTGGCCCTCGGCGGTGGCGCCCAGCTGGGGCCATCCGTGTCCGGTCGGTCCGAGCAGCTGCGCCCAGATGTCTTGAACCTTTTGATACAGGTCTGCCTGTTGGGCATCGGTGAGGGCCATGAGAGCTCCCGTCGTGGTCGATGTGGATGTCAAAAGTCGCCGCAGGTCCTCGACGGTGCCGCGAAACGCGTTGGCATCGACGGCGTGCCCGGCTACCTGTGCGGCATCGGTGAACTGAAGAATGTCGACGGCTCTGCCGCAGAAGCCGTTCCAGTACGGTGAGCTATCCCCCGGATACAGGTCGGCGGCGAATCCGGTACCACCGACATAGCTCGATTGGATAAGTCCGGGCACCTGGGCGAGGTCGGGCGATCCGATCTGCTGGGCGTACCAGCGCGGAATGTAGCTCAAACTCACCGTGACGCCGCGCGCGTTGATCGCCCGGCACAGCGCCCAGAACACCGACATCTCGCCAGAATTCGCTTCGAAGTCCAGCATCGCGGGTGCTCCGCCCAGATGTTCAGTGAACAGTGCTGCCTGCCGGTCGATGTCGCAGTCCGCGCGTACGTAGTGGTAA
Source organism: Nocardia nova (assembly GCF_002933465.1). GTDB lineage: Bacteria > Actinomycetota > Actinomycetes > Mycobacteriales > Mycobacteriaceae > Nocardia > Nocardia nova_B. The sequence continues at coordinate 8,169 of NZ_PSZE01000052.1, read as the reverse complement.
CCAGCCACGAGTAGTCCTGCGGCGTGTGCTGCCTGCCGGTATGCCGGCCAGGTGTGGTCGACGAAGTAGTCGCCCTCGGATACTTTGGCGAAGACGAAGTCGAAACCTTCGGCCTTCACCTGGGCCAGGTCTATATCGGGACCGTTGTTATTGGATATGTCGATTCCGAAGATCGTCACTTTCTCACTCCCATAGAAGGCGTCGTGACGGCAGGGATCTCAGGAGAATGAGCACAAGGTGCCGTCGAAGAAGGTGGCCACGCCGCCGGCGTCGCCGCGCACGCCGGCGCTCTGTCCGGATTGGAATCCGGGGGCGCAGACGGTTCCGGCACCGAGAAAGACCACAAAGGTCGCGCTCGTGTCGTACTGGTTGCTGCCCATCGCTTCACCGGCGAAGCGGATCGCAGTCCATGTCCCGCCCGCCGCCGGCGCCGTATACAGCACAGTCCAGTAGGGATTGGATCCAGCGGCTGTGTCCCACTGGAAGCCGACGCTGATCACGTACCAACCTGATTTCGTCACCTGAATCTGACCGGTACCAAGATCGATGAGATTGATGTTGTTGGTCTGGCGGACCGTATCGAAAACAGGCGCAGTCAAAACGTTGGCGCCGGCACTCTGCGCGACGCTGGAGGTGTTCTGCCGGTACAACGACCAACCGGTTCCCACGATCGGAGGCGAGGCGGTGTCGGCAGCGGCGAACGAATCGAAATCGAAGCCGTAATAGCTGGACGTTCCCCAGGCAGAGCTCTGCTGCAGATACGTACTGATGAAGCCGACCCAACGGTTGGTGCTGCCAACCGGTGAGACCGCCGAGGTATCATGATAGTTGAGAGCGCCGACACCGTTGATCTGCACGGTGTAGCTGTTCCCCACAGCGGTCAGGGTGATCGTATCGCCGGTGGAAATCGAGAATTGACTGCCCCCGACCCACTGGGTGAATGTGGTGGTGCCGCCGCTTCTGACGCCGTAGCCGAGCGCAACGCTTGTCGTAGATACCGCCGCCCACACGAACGACGACAGGTCGGCGGCTGCGCGGATCACAGGCCCGCTGCCGAGGTCGTTGGAGCCGGCCTGGTTCACTGCGCCCAAGACCACCGACACTGATTCCGAATCGGTCAGCAGTGGCGTCTTCCACAGTGCGCCGACGCTTCCATTGCCGGTGTTACCCGACTTGGTGATTCCCGCCTGGCCGTTGACGACGCTCACGTCGGCGACCGGGCCGGATCTGAACGTCGCCCAGGACGCGGTGTTCCAGCTGGAGAAGTTGTCGGTCACCGAGGCTCCGCCGACTTGTGTCTGCTGCTGCTGGGTTTGCAGCGCGGCGATGGCCGAGGCGTTGGCGGTCGAGGTGTCTTGCGCGGCTGTGGCCGTCGACTGAGCGCCCGACGCTCCCACGGCCGCAGCGGTGGCGGCCGACATCGCCTGCGCGGTCGCGTTGTTGATATTCGTGGTGGCAGCGCCGACGCCCTGGAACGACTGCATGACACCGGAGATGATCGACTGCTGTGCCGACTGCCACGTCAGTTTCTGCAGGCTGGGCAGACCCGCGCCGGTGCCGGCGGGGCCCGCATATGCTCCCGCCGGGACCCGCTTGTCCGGCGAGGTCATCGCGCTGCCTGTTCATCGGCCGGCGGCTGCTCGACGGTTGTGGCTGTTGCCAGATTGGGCGGAAGATCACGCGCGTCGACCAAGTGCGCGAGGTCCCCTGACTCACGCAGTTGCTGCACTACGTGTGCGCGCTCGTCGGCGGTGAGCTGGGCCATATCGGGCGCAGAAACTTCCGCCGGTGCTGGGGTTCCGGCCGGAACCCAGCGCCCGGACCCGTTGAGCCAGTGGGTAACTCCGCGTGCGGGATGGTGATATTCCTTGGTCTGCGCCTGCGGGTCGTGTCGAAACCCTAGGTCCCACAGATGCTTCGACCATTGTCGAAGCACATCGGGGTGGACCATCAGCGGCGCATTCCGCGGCCCCGGCAGGCCGACCAGCGCCCATGTGAACGCCTCGTGCGGATTGTTCGGATCACAGTCGTCATAGGTAGGGATGGACATGAATAGTCGTCTCCTGGTTTACATCTGGACAGCAAGCTCGTGGATTTCGTCGACGATGTCGGCGATCACCCGCATCGACTTGGCAAACGGCATGTCGTGGTCGTGATCGGTGCCGACAGTGATCTGCCATGCCGGGCTGGCGGTGCGAGACCACGCCAGCTCGAGTTCGGTGACCTGATCGACATATATGGAGCCGGCAGGCATCCCCTTGACGGTGGAGCCGACACGATCGCCGAGGAAAAAGTGACCCATTCCCTGGTCCCCGATCAAATAGGGCTGACCATTCGCGACAGTGAACTTGTGGGTGAAATGGCGGCGGGTCTTCCACAGGCCCTCGCCGAGCGTCAACAACGAACCGAGGGTGTAGGCACGGTCGGCGCTGGTTTCGAAGTGCTCGTAGTAGTGCGACCAACCCGACGCAGCCGCACGGTCGGGGGCCTCGTACTGGACCCAGGCCAGCAAGGTGTCCGACAGCAATGCCATCGCGATCGTATTGACCACCTCGGTGGCGCCGTTGGCGACACCCTGGAGCAGCGGGCCGGCGTAGGGCACCTCGCCGAGCAGGCCGCCGATGATCATGCCGCAGAACTGAATCGCCGACGAAATCGCCTCATTGACGCCAGGCGCCGAATGCCCGCCGGTGAGGATCTGCACCGACGACGAGGGAGCGATGACGAACTGCGAGGTCTGAATCCCCGAGTACTCGTTCTGCCGGTAGACCACCCAGGGATTGGATGGCAATGTGCCCATCCAACCGGGGTTCTTGTACAGCGCTGGCGCGTCCGGGTCGGGCAGGACATTGGAACTCATTCCCAGCCAGTCGCTTTCGAACATTTCGATCGTATGTTGCAGCCCGTCCCAGATGTTTCCGCCGGTGCTGGTCCCGGTCGTGAAGCCGGATTTGTCGACGATGTCGATCACGAGTGCGCCGTTGCGCAGGTTTGCTCCCGGCCACGGTGGCGGGTCGCCCTGCAGCCAGCGTCGGGTCGTCACCGCGAGCTGTGCCGATTCCAAGGTTCCGGCCGCTGCTTCGTGGAAGTTCTTGAACCGGGATCCGAAGATGGTCCAGATCGAAGTGTCGGTCGCGTACGCGGTCGGGACGACCACCACGGGCCAGTTCGACATATCCAGCGATGCCCACTGATTGATGTCGATCGGGTCGGCCGGCAGTGTCCAGCTCAGCCGCCCCTGCAATCGAAGCAGGTTCACGAACAGCGCTGTTTTGAGCACCCACACACTCGGCCCGGCGAGCAGAAACTCACGCGGAAACTGCACTGCCGCAGGAAGAAAGGGATTCGACCAGCAGTAGATGTGTTTGAGTTCCTGGTAGGAGTGCATGAACATCAACTCGACAGTGGTCACGCCGTGTTCGTCTGTGGCCAGGACGGCCTTCTCCAGCCTGCCGTCCCAGCGCGCGCCGTCCTTGTCGACGGTGATGTGCACGTTCTGAGTCGTGCGACCGTTGATGTCGACCGCCCATTCGGCCAAATAGTTGTCCACGGGCAGAGTCAAAATGCCGGTGCCGGCCTGATTGAGCACCCACCGGAAATCGGCGCTGATCTCCGCGCCGCAGATACCTCGCAGGTTCCAATCGCCGTCCCACAGCCGAACCAGTGGCCGGGCGAAGCGCTGGCGTTTGCGTGATGCCTTCGCGGCCTGCGCGTCGGCGAAGATCTCGGGAAGCTGTGTCGCAACGGTCATTGCAGCCCCCACGGCCGCGACCAGTTCCTTGGCTGGACCACCATCACCGATGCGCCGACCGGCGCTCCGGTCACCGTCACCGGGATCGATGTCGACGGCGTATACGGAGGCACCGCGTAGAGGAAGCTGACACCGTTCATCAACGCCCAAATTTGGGATCCGTCGGCGGCGGCGATCATCTCCTCCATCGGATCGGTATCGACCGTCAGGTCCTGTCCGGCCGTCGTATGGGGCAAGATGACGACCCGCTGGGCGTCACGGTCGTTGGGAATCCACGAAAAATCGGGCAACGTCCATTTCCCCGGCGCCGAACACACCCACTTCAGCCACATCGGCTGATCGGTCGGGTTGGCGACAGCCACTGTGCCCGAATCGATTCGGCCACCAGAGGTGTCCACCGTCGAGGACCAGGTGCTGTTCACATCCGACTCCACCCACCACGGGTTCCCCGCGGTGCACGTCATCACGACCTTGCCCCACATCTTCAGATGCGGGTCCTTCTCCGGTTTGAAATCCGGCTGCTCGGACAGACGCAACGCCAGCGACCGCGTCCCGAAATCGGTTGTGATCGTCAAAGTCGCATCACGGTCGTAGGCCCAGGCCTTACGCCAGGCACTGTCCACCGCCTCCCACGACTGCCCTGCGGTCTGAAATACGTTGACCGCAAAGACCACATCGCGCTTGTTCGTCCGGTATCCCCCGAACGACGACCCGATCTGGAATGCCGACTGATTCCAGATCGTTGTCACCGGAGCGTCGTACAACCCACTCGGCGCGGTAGCCAACTCCACCCCCTCACGGCCGCGTCCCAGGCCAGCGATCGTCCACTGCGATCCATCGACCCCGGTCACCGTGATCATCGCGGCATTCGATGCCACAACCTCACCTCAATTCGTTCTTTCCGATTCGATAGCGACAAGCGGAACTGCGCACGCTCGCGCGTTGAAGTTGCTATCTATTAGCTAGTTGTCGTCTTGCTATGCCCTGGACAGGCCACGAAGGTTGCAGAGCGGATGCCCCGGCGTCTAACGTCGTTGCGAACTTTGCGCGGCTGCCAATCAGCATGTGGAAGCACCCTGAAGGACGACATGGCGAACGGCACGATCGTCGTAGAGCGACACAGCGGATTCCAAAATAGATACCGCGCATACCAAGTCAAGATCGACGGCACAGTCGTCGCTAACCTTCGCAACGGACGATCGGTCGAAATAGCCGTCACTCCCGGAGTTCACAGTGTTCAACTCACGGTGGATTGGTTTTGGAGCAGCAGAATAGTGGACGTTCGCGTCTATTCCACACAGCAGCGGACACTGATCTGCCGCCCGCGCCGCTTTTATGAGGCGATGTTCGACCTGAGAATAAATTCTACAACTTACCTGAATCTAGAGATGCTGCGATGAGCAGGACTCATTGTGAATGCATGAGTTCCCACTGCACCGAAAGCACCTTCAATCGCCCGATAACGTCGTCTGAACCAGAAGCGGAGATATTCACCGTGGCCGGCTGCCCTCCGGGTGCGGGCTGCAGCGCCACTCCAGCCGCAGGAGCGGGCTGCCGCACCCGCGCCGCGAGCATCTCCTGAAGAAAGAACGGATTCGAGTTCAGCGCTTGCAAGAATGGTCTATTCACAGACGCGGATCGAGCATTCATCACAAATTCGCCGTCGGACAAGTACGCCGGAATCTTGTCTCCGATCGAGGATCCAGGACCACTTACACTGCCGCCATCGGCGTGCTTACCCGGATTCGCGCCGGATTGCTTCGACGTGATGGCGTCTCGCTGGCTTTTCCAATCGTCGTAGTCCTTGCGAGAGGCATCCGGATGGGAGCTATCTGCTGACGGAATATTCTTGCCCTTCGCCCAATCTGGATGCTGCGCGTTGCTCTGAGCGAGAAAACTCCCAAGATAGGCGGGATCATCGGGAAGAATCAAGTTATATCTGTCTTGCTTCGAGGGAGAAGCCGCCGCCTCCATTCCCTTTTGGATGCTCTTCGTGGCCAAATAGCCGGCCACTGCTCCGACGACAGCACCCGTCGCGATGCCTACGGCAGTCCCGACGACTGGAGCCGCCGATCCCACAGCACCGCCGATCTCCGCGCCGACGAGGGTTGTGCTCCATTCAGCGGCTGCCCCGCCGGCCGCAGACCCAGCCGCGTACCCGACGAGCGCACCACCGAGTTCGGACGCATACGCCTCGGACGCTGGCATGCCCTGCTTAAGGTCGGCTGAGATCGATGGCGCTGCCGCGAAGAGCGCGACCGCCGGGCCGAGCCGACTTAAGCCTCCTAGCGGACCGAGCGAATAGTCGCGGGTCCACGGCTGCCAACTGTCCGGTAGATCCTGGCTGTCCTTCATCAAGGCGCGAGTTAGGTCATACACAGTCCCGGTCCCGCCACCACTGCCGGCAGCCTGGAAGTCGGCGACGGTGGGTGTCCAGGTGAATGTAGAGCCGTTGGCGCCTTCAAATTCGACGGTCGGCACTCCTTTGTCGTCGTACCTTATCGACCTAGCAGACTTACCGCCGTGGATCTCAATACCAGTGGGCTTGCCCTGACTGTCCATGGTCAGGTCATAAGAGGCTCCCCAACCAGTCCCGGGGAGCGACCCCTGCATATGCTTCGTTATCGACAGCACAGATGACGCCTCGCCGGGAAGCGTTTGGGTCATCGTGGTGGTAGGAATACCGTCTACGTCTACGGTTCGGTTCTGAACCACCGTTCCCGAGGGCAACTTGATGGTCGCGTCAGGCTTGTCGAAATCCTTGACGTTCGGTGCACCTAGATAATCGAGCGCACTTCCCGGTTCAATGCTGTTCGGCCCCGCTTTCGCCCACGGTGGCGCAACACTGCTGGTCATCGACTGCGCCATCCCGTCCGAGAGACCTGTCGTTGCAGAACTGCTCGCGGGAGGACCAGCCGGCACCACCGGACGTTCGACACTGGAATCAATTCCGACTGTCACGCCCGGCGGCGGCCCGTCCGGCCCGTCCAAGCCTGCGAGGGCGCGCTGCATCGGAGACAGTTCTCGCGACGACGGCGGCGGAGAATTCGGCGGATCTGCAGATCCAGGGGCCGGGCCATTTCCAGTGACAGGCGGCGGCAGACGCCTCATCCAAGCAACCACGAATGGCCACCCTTTCTTATGTGTTTGCGTAACATCGACGCTTCGTTCCAGCCGCATGCGCTGGTCGTCAGGAACTCGCACTAGCGATGGGGGTATACGTCGATTACCATCACCGGAATGCCTTCACCGAGTAACCACAACCCATCCGGCTATCAGTGGGTGCGGGTGTGGCCTACGAATGCCCCTCGCGCCCGCCGCTTCACTGGCGGGGCGCTTCTCGTGGGAGCCATATTGGCCTATACAGAACACTGGCTATCGTTCGCTAATGCCACGGTGGCTGCAGTTCTTGGATTGGCACTGATTTCTGGCAGCGGAAAGACCCCACGTCCGACAGTGCGCATAAACAGCGATGGTCGGCCGAAGCTGAGCCCTAACGTCTTCAAAAACCCGAATTTTCAAGGCTTGGCCTTGCTCGAATGCGCTGGCATACTTGCGATCTGGAATGGAGTCAGCGGGCAGGCTCCTGGATGGTTCATCTGGGCCGGAGGGGTCATAATAGTAACGTTGTCCCCTATTTTGTGCTTGCCATTGGTCACGCGTTCACAAAGGTACATAGTATTCGGCGAGCACGAACTCCGCGTAGTCAATACCTTCAAAACCTCGGGACTGGACCGGCGATACCCTTGGGCGAGCATCAGCAACGTCGAATTGCTCGCCGAAGTGTCGAGCCGTGCAACTCTGCCGAGCGTCACTTTCCGGTGCCCCCACGAGTCCGTCATCGAGAATTCCGTGCCTGGCCGATCGGATTATTTGCGAGATGGCCAAGATAGTTGGCGGATACCGGTTCTATGGTGGAATGTCGAAGTCAACGCGTTTCTTGCAACTCTTCGATACTTTGCAGCCGAGCCGGCGATGGCACGTGACGCCACAGCTTCAGACGTGCGCTCCATGCTCACAGCACCGAACTGGGTGCACCGCCGCCAAGCGCCTCGCCAGCCGCTACTGGCGCGCACCTGAAAGGCGAATCGGTCTGAGGCGCAGCGTAATACCAGTGACCACCAGTCTTCAACTGATGTAGACAGACACCAGCAGGCCAGCAGCTATCGCCTGGCCGGCACCGTTTTGGTGAACCCGCGCGTCGATCACGTCGCCAGCTAGCAGGATTGGCTGGGTGGTGACGGGAATCGAAACCGGTGTCTCCGGTGACAGTGTGATCCCCGCGGCAGTCTGAACCGTCACGGGTAAGGGACCGGCTTCGGGTTTAGGCCAGCGCCGGTCGGCGTGGCGATTGTTGAGAGTAGTACGCGGCTTCGTATTCGGCCGGGGTCAGGTAGTCCAGCCGGGAGTGCAAGCGG
>NZ_PSZE01000051.1 GCF_002933465.1 Nocardia nova | reverse complement strand
GCTGGCCCGCTCCCGCGGCCTTACCGAACCCACCGAACAGGAGGAAACCACCACTCCAGCACTGACCGCCTGACCAAACAGGATCACGCGGCAATCACCCCGATACACCACACAATTGGACTTGACCCCAGTTTGGCTGGATTCGCCGACAGATAGGTGTCCAGGTGCTGCTGGTCGAGCGTCTCGACCGGCGCGCCGACAGTGTCGAGCCAGGCAAGAAATCCGATAGCAGCACGAATCTGCGAACGGTCGGCGCGTGACGCGGCGTCGGTGTATCGGCCCCGTTCGACACGTCGGCGCGCATCGCGGATGACTGCCCACCTGGCGAAGGGACGGACGATTCGCTGCTGGTGGTCCGGGAGAGCGGAAATTGTTCTGTCCTCCCACAACACCAGCTGCGCGAACGATTCGTTGCGCGGGTCGAGCACCCCGGTCGAAACGAGCAATTCACGTAGATATCTGGTGGCATGTCCTTGCGGCAGCCGATCCAGCGCGGTGTGACTGATGTCCGGCCCGCTGGCAACGAGTTCGGCGAGTCGTTGTGATGATCGGCTGTGTTTGACCCACTTCATCAGCGATGCGGAATTGGTCGTCGCCAGTGCATCGGCGAACGGAAGTAGTTCCGGGACGATATGTCCATCGGCATCGGTGATCAGCTCGCGGACATGGTCCACCGCGACACATCGGCTACATCGTCCTTTCGCATAGATGTCGCCTTCATGACCGCACTGTCGGCAGGTATAGCTCGGGCCTGAGCCGGCACAGCTCGCGCAGATGGGGCCGGCAGCGTTGGCACCGACCAGCACACGGACATGGCCGCAGCTGCTGCACGGCGCAGGATGGTGGGTCCTGTGGCGATGGCACCGGAAACAGACCGCTCCGACAGGCCAGTTCGCACACTTCGGTGCGGTCTCACCGCAGATCGCGCATTCGGTGTCGTTGCGGTAGCAGCTGTGACACACATCCGGGTTATCACCGGTGGCGCGCACTGTGATCGGCTTAACGTCCCCGCAGATCCCACATCGGCGTGCCGGACTCTTGTGGCAGGAACCGCAGATCGGCCCCTGCGCGGTCCTGGCATCCGCGACACGGAGCCGACCGCAGCGAACACACAGCGTGCGTGGCTTGGGTCGACATGCGCCGCACAAGGCTCCCCCGTCGGGAAGTTTCAGTCGAGGAGGGCGGCGGCGGCCGCATCCAGAGCATTCGATCGAACGCTCCGGATCCTTGTAATGGCACCTGCGGCAGATCGGCCCATCGGCACGACGGGCGGCAACGTCGGAAACCGTACGGTGACAACGCGCGCACTCGATCTGCTGGTCGCGCACCATGCACCGTGCACAACATCGCCCTTCCGGACCCGACCTCAACAGATCGTCGTCAGTGCGACGGCAGCGGGCGCAGCCGAGCAGAACTACCTTGTCGCCGAACCCCTCCGCCGCCAGCAACCGCAGCAATTTTGGCAACGGTGCCGGACAACGCTGTTGTGGCGCGACGAAGGCGTCAGGATGCTCGGTTAGGTGGGCGTCCAGCCCGTAGGCTCCGGTCGTTCCCCATGCCTTGGCGCGGCGCAGGAGCTGCTCGGCCTGGTCTTCGCCGACCAGTTCGTCAGTAGCCCGCCGGATGAACTCGATCAGTCTGGTTCGGGCTGCCGGAAGTTCGTGTGGCCCGCGGCGCGGCCGTCCGCGGCGGTGCGTCATTTCTGCCCGGGCCGGCGGATGACCGTACGCTGCGGGGTGATCGGCGGCGACGCGATCTGGTCCGCAGTCTTGCGGACCAGATCGTTGACGACCTTCGGCTCGATCAGGTCATTGGGGGTACACCCGAGGATGTCGCACAACGCCACCAGCACATCCATACTCAGCCGCTGCGGAGGCTGGGTCACCAGCCGATAAACCTGTTCCCGGGACAAGGTGATGCCGCGTTCGAGCAACCGCGGCACAAGATCCGAAGTCTGGAACATCTGCTGATCCGCCATCAGATCCCGCAGCCGCCAGTGGTAGCCCATCTTCTTGATCATGCGTCACCCTCCCAATCGGCACCGAGTCGGCTCTTCAACGCAGCGGCCAGCAAGGTATTTCGGAACTCATTACTGACCCCGGTATAGATCGCCGTGGTCGCCGCGTGCGAATGACCGACTTGCTCCTGCACAAACCTTGCGGGATAACCGAATTCGGTCCAGTGGGTGACTGCACTGTGACGCAGGCAATGCACGTCGAGAGCCTCGTCCAGCCCTGCGGCCTCTCTCACGGAAACGAACGCCTCGTTGATCGAGCGCGGAGACAGCCGTCCTACCCGTTCGGTGATCCAGAGCGCGGGATGTTTACCCGGCGAGAATCGGGGCCGTAGCTCGGTCAGCCATTCTTCGAGAACATCCGTGATCCAATCCATTTCGTGCACCAAGAGCACCGACCGTCGTTTCGGTGGCGTCCCCTTCGATGACTTGCCGTAGCGCACCGTCAGACTGCCGAACCGGTTGAACTGCGGCAGCTTCGGATTAGATCGCAGGTCGGCCAGGTCCAGCATTGATGTCTCGGTGCGACGCAGCCCGTACGCATAGATTGTCTTCAATACCGCAGCATCGCGGGCCGCGCTCAAGCCGCCTTTCACGCCGCGGCCCGCGATCTGGGACGGTCGAGCTTCAGCGGCATCGAACAGTGCCTGAATCTCGTCGTAGGTCAACGGCCGCCGTCGCGGGTCCCCCTCATACTCAGCTTTGTGCCGCACGGAGTTTCCCTCATGGAAGACCAACTGGGGTGCCGACGCGAAACGCTCTTCACATAGCCGTGCCCACCCATATCGCGAGTCACGCAGGAAACTCAGGAAAAGGTTGATCGTGACCTCGTACCCCCGTGCGGTCGACACCGCGATGGACCCATTCGAACCACGCAAGTAGTCGATGAATGCCTCACCTTCCTCCGGCGTCCACTGCCATGGATACAGACCGGTGAAGGTGACCATCCGACGAATGAGGCGCGCACGCGGCGCGATCGTCGACTTGTCGCGCAGAAATGCCGCCGACTGTTGCCGACGCCAGCCATCGAGCATGGCCTCGAGTACCGCAGGCTCGGGATCCAGATGAACGACGTTGTCGGCCAAAACCAATCGCGCAGACCCAGGGGGAATCACTTCCATCACCACGTTGTATCAGATGCAACATTGATGCACCATCCCACCGGCGGGTGGATCCTGCAGGTCCTCCCCGGCGTCACGTCAACGACGAGAAGGCTTGACCGGGACGAACAGGGCGATGAACAAGCTGAAAATTGTTGCAACAGACGCAATTCCGCCTGTTTACGACCACATCGACGATCAGCACATAGAGGCCGTCACCGACCGCGCGAGCCATACCCACCGATCGACCCTCCTCGTCGTGGGCCACGACCGTGAACAATGACGCCGCCAACGCGGCCGCGCACACGCGGTCGTCAGGACTGTTCCACCCCACCTCGGCGCGCAGGCGCCGGTACTCCGGCACGCCGATGGCGCGTTCGACAATCACAGTCATACCGGCAATTCTGAACGCAGTCCTTATCGCGGGCCACCCGGATTTCCACTCCCCCAACTGATTCCGCGCAACGTTCATCGAAATAGGTGATGATTGGCGGCATGGATGTCGCGGTGTGGCAGTTGGCGGAGCGGTATTGGGATCGCGTGCTGGCCGCAGCGCCCAGCGAAGCGACACAGCTCGGCGATCACCGATTCGACGACCGCATCGACGATCTGAGTTTCGCCGCGGAGCGCGACTACCTCACCATGTCGAAAGCGCTGCTTCGCGAAGCGGATGCGCTCGAAATCGGTCACCTCGAAGCCCGCGATCGCATCACGCACGCGCAGCTACGCGCCGAACTCGCCCGCACGATTGACTATGTAGATTGTCGGCCACGGGAATTGGCATACGACCACATGGCCGGCGTGCATGCGCTGGCATTGACCTACGCCCCGCAAACCGTGGCCGCCGAGCCTGCCTATGCGACCGCCTTGCTGGCCCGCTATCGGCAGTTCGACTCTATGCTGGCCCAGGCCGCTGACCGGTTCCGCGACGGCCTCGCCGCCGGCCGCTCTCAGGCGCGCGTCAGCGTCGAACGGTCCCTCGCACAGCTCGACACCTACCTTGCTTCCCCGCTCGCCGATGATCCGTTCGCCACGATCACCGGCCCATCCGACTGGCCCGCTACCGCCGCCTGGCGTCACGAACTGGGGCAGATTGTGCGCGAGGTGGTGCGCACGGCATTCGCGCGGTATCGCGACATGATCGCCGCGGAGCTGCTGCCCGCCGCCCGCGGCGACGACCGTGCCGGTCTGTGCTGGCTCGGCGAGGACGGCGAGGACATGTATCACCGGCTGATCCGCTACCACACGACACTGGCCCAATCAGACGCCCAACAGATCCACGAACTCGGTCTCGAGGAGATCGACCGTCTCACAGGCGAATACGCCGACATCGGGCAACGCTTGTTCGGCACGAGCAACCTGGACGACATCTTCGCTCGGCTCCGCGCCGATCCCGCGTTGCGGTACCGCCACGCCGACGAGATCATGACCGACGCCCGTGATTGCCTGCACCGTGCTGCGGCGGCCGCACCTCGATGGTTCCGGCGACTGCCGGCCCAGCCCTGCCAGATCGTGCCTGTCCCGGATTTCCTGAGCCCGGATGCTCCCGCTGCGTACTACTACCCACCCCGCTGCTGACGGGGCACGGCCGGGCACTTACTGGGTCAACGAGTATCAGCCCGGTTCCCGGCTGCGGTACGAAACCGCCGCGGTCGCCTTCCACGAAGCCATCCCCGGCCACCACCTGCAGTTGGCGATCGCCGCCGAGCTCGCCCACCTGCCGCGCTTCCAACGCCAGTCCTACACCAACACCGCGTTCGTGGAAGGGTGGGCCCTCTACGCAGAACGCCTCGCCGACGAAATGGGCCTCTACACAGACGATGTGGACCGTCTCGGAATGCTCGCCGGCGACTCGCTTCGCTCGGCCCGCCTCGTGGTCGACACCGGCCTTCACGCTCAAGGCTGGACACGCCAACAGGCCATCGACTACATGACCGCTCACACCCCGGCCGCGCCCGAAGAAATCAGTGTCGAGGTCGACCGATACATCGCCATGCCCGCCCAAGCCCTCGCCTACAAGATCGGGCAACTCGAAATCCAATACCAGCGTCGGCTGGCCACCCACCTCCTGGGCGAGCGGTTCGACATCGCGGCCTTCCACGACCAGATCCTCGCCCACGGCGCCCTCAACCTCACCGTCCTGCGCGAACAGGCCGCCGCCGGCCCCGCATCCGTCCCGCCTCCCCCATGGTGAAGGCTGCGGCCCGATTGTTTGTCAGCGCGTTGCGCGTGCGTCGGCCTGTTTCGCGGCCGGTCCGGCCATGCGGTAGTGGTGCACCACCGTGCTTGCCTGCGTGGTGGTTTCATAATCGGTGAAGCCCAGTCGCTCGACGGCTTTCCGGCTCGCGGCGTTGGCCTCGTCGACAGCGCAGCGAAACTCCGAAACATCGCGCAGCTCGGGCGATGCCAGGGCGGCGGTCACGCTCGCCGGGCCGAAACCTCGACGGTGACAGTCGGGATCCACAACGCACACCAGGCCCGCGAAATAGGGCTCCATCGCTTCGCGTGTGCCGGGAACTTCCGCGCCGCACACCTCGGCCGCGACGAACGCCACCGGCCGGGCGGTGGCCGCCTCCCGCACGATCCACCGGTGGGTGCGCACGACACGAGTGCCGTCCCCACTGCCTGACCCGACCTCCCGGGCGCCGCCGCGGTACCAGTCGAACCACCTGCCCACAGCCGGGTGCTCGAACCAGCTATCGATCGTCTGCTGGTCCTGCGGGACGAATCCCGCCACTACAAGATCGTCGACCATGCACAGATTCTCGCCCACCCCACCGACACACACGGCCGCCCTCAGCTGGCGCCCCAGGTGCCGCCTCGCTGGCCACGCCGGGGAAATCACCACGAGAATCAGCTCGATCGCGGACACAGAATCTGCTCGGGCTGCCCGAGGGACCATAGACGTGCAGGTGACTTGTTCGGGTCGCGACGCGAAAGGTCTTGGCCGACAGTTGGTTCGCGGCCGTCGGACCGCGCGGCGGTCTGGCAGACTTCGAGGGTGACTACATCACTGAGCCCGGCTGCTGAGTCCTTGCTGCGCCGAGTTGCCCGTCACCTCGACGGCGCGCTCGTGGTGTGCGGTTTCCCGGCCTCGGGCAAATCCACCGCAGCGCGGTTCGTCGCTGGACTGTCCGACGCGGTGGTCCTGGACAAAGACACCCACGCTCCTGAGCTCGAGGTGTCGGTGATGTCGCGGCTGACCGAGCCCCACGATCGCGACAGCGACACCTATAAGACGCTGGTCGCGCCGCACCTCTACCTCTCCCTCATCCGCACCGGACTCACAGTCGCTGCCAAGCATCCCGTGGTGCTCGATGGGCCGTTCCTCGGTGCGATTCAGGACGCAGCCGACGCCGAAAAGCGCCTGAGCGAGCACCTGTACGACATCGCCGGAGTCGACGAAGTGGTGCCGGTGACGACGGTGTGGCTGGATTCGGACGCCTCCGAGATCCGCACCCGCATGCGCGAGCGCGGCGCCGAACGCGACACCCCGAAGCTGCGTGACTGGGACACCTACCAGACCACCGTGCTCGACAGCGGGATCCGCACCCTCGCCCACAAGCTCGTCGACTTCGTCATCCCCAACTGAAATCCGGCACCACCGGCCGCCGGGTTTCGTGGGTGCCTACCCAAATTCGGTGAAGATCTCGTTGCGCAGGAAGGCAGTGATGTCTGCGGTCAACTCCGGTGGGGCGGCGGTCAGTGGTGGACGCACGTGGGTGGGGAATCCGGGGAGCCGGGCCGCGAGAGCGGATTTCGCAAACGCGATGTCCGATACCGGTGTTGCCTTCCTTCGATCGGTGTAGCGGTCGAACACCGCCTGGGACCGCCGCGCGCAGGCACTGTCGCCGGCTCTTGTGGCGGCCGCGATCGCCACCGGCAGCTCCGCCACCGGTCCACCGGCACCGGTGACCACCCCGTCGACACCCAGCTCGCCCAGTCGCGCACAGGCCCGGTCGTCACCGAGCAGCACTGTCAACTGCGGGCATCGCGTCTTGTACTCGCGGCTGACCGCGAAGTCCTTACCGGAGTCCTTGATCCCGCGCACCAGCGGGAACCGGACGGCCAGCCGCTCCACCAGAACGGGCGCGAGCGCCACCTGGGTGTGGCGGGGAAAGTTGTAGAGCAGCAGAGGCTTTCGCGCGAAGCGCAACACTCGCGCGTAGAACGCTTCCACTCCCGCCTCGGGTGGGCCGGCGAAGAAATAGGGCGCGATAACAGCGAGGGCATCGGCCACATCGTTCGCGTGCACGACCAGCTCGGTCACATCACCCACCGCCGACGCACCGACCTGCGCGATCAACTGCCGCGACCAGCGGCCACGGCAGAACTGCAGGACCTGCTTGCGTTCGTGCACCGTCAACGACGCGAACTCGCCGGTCGTGCCGCCCACCAGCACGCTCGGGACCCCCGCGGCCGTGAGCAAGTCCAGGTAATCGCCCAACGCGCCGTAATCGACAGCGCCATCGACACGAAACGGCGTCAACGCCGCCACGATGGGCCACTCACCAATCCGATCGACACCACCGGCCCCTGCCACCAACACACTCTAATCACAATCGCCCACCCCGGCCGAGGTCCACCCCCTCTCGACATCACGTTCGGCTCAACGGAATTGGGTGCCGCCCGGGCCCCGATCCCGATAGGGTGGCTCAGCGTGTGGCCGTCGCGAAACGCGAGATTGTGGGTGATCGCGTCTGCTACCTGCTGTGGTGCATGAGCGAAGGGGGATGATGCGTGCGTTCTGTGTGGATGGACTGTGACAGCGGATTCGACGACGCGCTCGCATTGATGGTTCTGGCGCGCGCACCCGAAATCGAGCTTGTCGGGGTCTCGACCGTGGTGGGCAATACCAGTCTGGACAACACCACCGCCAACACTTTGGCCGTAGCCGAGTTCTGCGGGCTGGACACACCGGTCTACCGCGGGGCCGCCAAACCGCTGGCGCAGGAGCCGCAAACCATCGAACGGCTTCTCGGCGCCGGCGCCATGGGCACCCTGGACCGCTGCTTCCCCACCGCCCAACGCGCCGCCGAACCCGTCGATGCGATCCACGCGTTGGCAGCGACGCTACGCTCGGCCGCACCGGGGTCGATCACGATCGTGGCGACCGGACCGCTGACCAACATCGCCGTGGTGCTGCTGCTCCACCCCGAACTGGCCGGCGCCATCGACTCGGTGGTGTGGATGGGTGGCTCGACGACCAGCGGCAACCATACCGCCGCCGCGGAATTCAATGCCTTCGCCGACCCCGAAGCCCTCGACGGGGTGCTGCGCTCCGGCGCGGCGGTCTGCATGTTCGGCCTCAACCTCACTCGCCAAGTCCTCATCACTCCCGATCACGAGCAACAAGTGAGGGCCATCGGCACTGAACGCGCTGCTATCGTCGCCGACCACATCGGCTTCTACCTCCGCATGGCCGACCCGACCACACCCCGCCCCGCGGCGCTACACGACCCTTCCGCCGCCGCATACCTTCTCTGGCCCGATCTGTTCGAACTCGCCCCAGCCCGGGTCGAGGTCGAACTCAGCCGCACAATCGCCCGCGGCGCCACGATCTGCGAGCTCCGCGTCCCCCGCAAAGGCGAACCGAACGCGCGAGTCGCCACCGCCGCCCACGGCGACAAGGTCATGGCCTGCATCATGGCCGAAATACAGGCACACCTCACCTGAGACGCGCACCCTGGAGGCTCGGCCGACGACTGCTTTACTCACTTGCGCACGTCGGTAATTCCTCTGCAGGACTGGCTTTCACGAGATTTCGATGAAAAGCGTTGGGAGGCACACATGGATCGCTATCGCTGTGTCGTTGATGTGCATCTGGTGTTGGTCCGAGGGGGTGAGTTGTTGTGGTCACGCCGGGCCAACACCGGGTATGCCGACGACCGTCTCGGGCTGGTGTCGGGCCACCTCGAAGAGGGTGAGGATGTCATCGACGCGGCGATCCGTGAAGCGAATGAAGAGGTCGGAATATGTTTGCGGCGTGAGGATCTCAGCTGCGCGCACGTGATGCACCACCGCAACGGCAGCGACATCGCCCGCGTGGGATTCTTCTTCAGGGCCGAGCGATGGGACGGCGACATCGTCAACCGCGAGCCACGCAAGTGCTCCGAACTGGTCTGGCGCGACTTCTCCGACATTCCGGCCGATGCGGTGCCTTACCCTGCCGCAGCGATCCGCCGGATACTCGCAGGCGAGACCTTCAGCGTCCACGGCTGGGGTGACCCGGCCGTGGAAGTGATCGAATACCGTCCACAACAATAGTTTTCGCACCGGTCGGATCGGCGCTCGTACGCGTCATCGGCCGCCCGGGTGCTCTTTTCTGCGCATGATGAGGCCCGAGCATCGGCAGGGCGTGCCACACACCGCGCACGAGCCCTGATAGTCGACAACCTCGGACCAATAATTCGGGATCACACCCAGCGCGGTGAATCCGTTCCGCTTCAACAGGCCCTCGGACTGCTGACCGGTCCCGGACACCCACGACACCGCGTATGTGGTTCGGCATCCTGCCTTCCGGAGGTACTCCAGTCCGGCTTTCACACACTGGTCACCGATTCCTTGCCCGCGCACAGCTGGATCGACCACGATCGTGCGAAACCAGCCGATTGCTTCCTCGGCGGCGACGCTCTCGACGTGCCGCAGGACTGACAATGACCGGCTCATCTGGGCTCGCACCGCAGCATCGGCGACACCGACGATGCAGATCCGAGCAGTTCTGCCAATTCGTGTGCGAGGAATATCGCCGAGTCCGGATCAGCAGCCATACATCGCAGTTCGTCGTCGGACGTGTAGCCGCTTCCACAGGCCGCCGCGAGGAGTTCGCTGCCCGGGATGAGCCACCAGGGCCGATCGACAGTTGCGCACGTCACCTGCATGTCCGCTCCAGCCCTATCCGGTGATGCGAAATCCTGCTGTCCCCACACCGGATCGGCGGGTTCAGGTCCATCGAGTGTCACGCGAAATGCTCGCAATTTGGCTCAATGCGGCACTGCGGGCGGCGGGGGCGGCACTGATCCACCGGCAGTAGGCAATTCGACGGCAGGGATGGACACCACCGTGCTGCCCTGTTGCGCCGCGGTGGTCACCGCGCGGACGCAGGCGGCAACCAGTTCGGGTTGTTCGGCGGGGACGTCGTGGCCGGCCGAGTCGGCGACCACCAGAACAGCTCCCACCTTCTCGGCCAGGACGCGTTGCCCGTCCTGCCACTGCCGATCCAGTTGCGCCACCGTCAGCGGAGCGTATGTGGCGGCCTCCTCCGGCGTGAGGCGAGTCCAGCGCCCAACGGCGCTGGACAGTACTGCAGCCGGGACCATCGGCCAGGCCGCGGTGCCCAGTTCAGTGATCGATCCCCCGATGTCGATCATCGACGAGCCCGGCTGGTTGTCGCCGCCGTCGAACACTGGCCACGACGTTGTCTCGAGATGGTGCAGGGTGGTTCCGTCGACAAGCACCAGCCCGGCTGTGTGCTCGGGGTGCCGGGCGGCGTAGGCCATGGCGATTAGCGCGCCGATCGAGTGCCCGACCACCACACACGGTGAAGTGATGGCGACCGCGGCAAGTACACGACGCACTTCGTCGGCCAACTCACCGAATGTGCGCGAACGACGGCGCAGGTCTGCGGGCAACGCGGGGCTACGACCGACGCCGGGACGATCGAACGTCACCACCGTATGTGCGCCCACCCCGGCCACGACCCGATCCCACTGATCCTGCGATGTCCCCCACGCATTGACGAAGACCACCGGCACCCTCGCCTCCCCCGCCGTGACGCCCGCCGCAAGCTGATACCCGACATCCACTTCGACTTGTCGCACCCCCAACAGATACCACCGAGGCACCGCGACCGTGGGAGACCATCCCCACGGTACAGGCTCTGTTTCGAAACAAAGTGACCTGTTCACCTGTGTGAGTGTCACCGAGCTCGAAGCCACCGCCAGTTCCACAACACGACTGTCCCAGGCATCTACCGCGCCGCCCGTGACCGGATCGGCCAGGCCATCCGCCAACCGGCCAGCAACGCATGACCCGCGGACTTGACCACTGACTCTCGGCTTGGACGACCGCTACTACACCGACCACGCCTGACAACGACGGAACCCTCCGAAACATCGCGCGCGAGAGGTATTGGGTTTGCTCGAACCGGTCCCAACCACCGCAGGAAGCTCTCTCAGCTGGTCCGGTACGCCGCACTCTATGCGAGACCTCCGACGTGTCGATTCTGCGCACTCGCGCCGTGTCTCCCGTCGCACTGACGCGGAAAGTGCTGTTCAGCAGGATGATTCGCGCGCTAGTACATACCAACGACACATCACAGCCCTGTGCACAACCCGCGCCGCTGGGGATAACTCCCGAGAGGGTGGATTCCGTTTCGCACAGGCTGTGCACAACCGCCGTCCACCGTCTACTCTGCTGGACTGCCGTCGGCTGTGGCGGGCGCTGACGGCTGGTGTGCCCGCAGGATCGAGTCGAGCTGTCGGCGTTGTTCGCGGGCGGCGCGGTCGGCCATGGCGTGGGCGGCGGCAATAGCCCGCGAGTGCTCGCGCTCGTGCGCCTCGATCTGCTGACGGTGTGTGTCGGCCTGTTCATCGAGTTGCCGCCGCAGAGCGATGTTCTCCGCGGCCGTGGCCTCGGCCTGCCGCCGGATAACGTCTGCCTCGGCTTCGGCGCGCGCTTGCGCGGTGCGCGCGGCGTCGTACTCTCGGCGCATCCTGGTCAACGCTTGCTCGGCCTCCGTGTAGACATTGTCGCGATCCTTCCCCGCCGCAGCGACTCTCGCCTCGGCGTCGGTGCGAGCTTCTTCGACCTCGCGGCGGGCCTGGGCGGCTTCCGCGGCCGCTTCGTCGGCTGCTTGCAACGCCAGGATTTCCAGTTCGACGGCTCGGTCACGCTGAGCCGTCATCTCGGCCAGTGCCCGCTCGGCGGCGGATTGTGCTTGCTCGGCGGCGGCGATCTTGACCGCGGCCTCGCGGCGGATGTCGGCGATTTCGCGATCGATCGCCTCGGCGCCGGTGATATCGGCCAGCATGTCGGCGCTGTCGCTGACGATCGCGGACAACTCGTCGCGCAGGCGCGCGGCCTCGGCCAGCAGACCCGCGACCGTCACCGCGCCGTCGGTGACCGGCCGCAGACTCGGGGCGACGGCTTCGCGGGTCTGCTGCTGGGCGTGTTTGCGTTTCGCGCGCAATGCGGTCTGCGCGTTGTGGCTTGGGTCGGCGCAGTAGGCGAAGGGACGGCCCGGACGCCGGGTCGCCGCTTCGGGTTCGGCCGTGCAGCCGGGATAGCCGCACTGTGCCGAAACCGTACGTTTGCGGGTGTGGAGATCAATGGGCGGTGTCATTGAATTCCATTTCGTTTCATTACATTTCATGACCGTGGGGGTGATGAAATGAATTGCTGTGTGCGGAGTCAGGCGACGGGGCGCAGTCCGGTGTTGCGGACCCGCGGCAGATGCAG
This sequence comes from Nocardia nova, assembly GCF_002933465.1. GTDB lineage: Bacteria > Actinomycetota > Actinomycetes > Mycobacteriales > Mycobacteriaceae > Nocardia > Nocardia nova_B. The sequence goes on along the minus strand of NZ_PSZE01000051.1, from coordinate 2,317 downwards.
GCGGATGACGTCGGCGGCGGATTCGCTGGCGCGGCGGTCGATGTGGCCGTAGCGTTTGTCGGTGGTGTTGACCGATTCGTGCCCGGCGTCGCGGGAGACCACGAACAGTGGCACACCGTCCTGCAGCTTCCAGGAGATGCCGGTGTGGCGCAGCGTGTAGGGGGTCAGGCGCTTGCCGAGCAGGCTGGTGACAGCATCCTCGAACCGCTCGAGCAGGTCGTCGGGAGCCGCGCCCTTCCACCCGGTGGCCGGGTTGAACGGCCGGAAATTGAGCTCGTCGAGTGCTTGCAACCGCCCCAGGGCCGGCAGCCACGCCTTCTTGTAGAAGTAGGTGACGCTGATGGGCTTTCCGGTGGCGGTGTGGAACAGCAGCTCGTCGCGCGGGCGATTCAGGTCGAGCCGTTCGAGGGTTTCCAGGGGGACGTTGACGGTCCGGATTCCCCGGCTGGACTTGGGTTTGCCGAGTTTGAGCTTGCCTCCGGCCCACTTCCATGCCTTGGTGATGCGCACCGCGCCGGTGCGGCGGTTGACGTCACCGACGCGCAGCGCGGTGACCTCGCTGGGGCGAGCCATCGACATCAGGCCGAACTCGGCGTGTGCGCGCCAGCGCGGCGGCATGAGCTGTTCGAACAGCTCCCATTCGGCGTCGTCGAAATAGTCGGGCTCGGGGGCGTCGTTGCGGGGCAGACGGGTGTCGGCGCACGGGTTGTAGGCGATCAGCGGGGTCGGGCGTACCGCGGCGGCCGCGCTCATCGCCGCCGAAAGAAACCCGTGCTTGTTGGCGATGGTCTTGGGCTTGTTGCCGATTTCCTCTTCCAGGTGCACCACCCAGGACTTGTCGGTCTCGGCCGTGATCGCGCCGAGAGGCAGATAGCCTATGAAATCGGCGATATCGCGGTCGATGTAGCGGTGGTAGCGCTTGCGGGTCTCGGGTTCGATGCCAGTGAGGGTGTCGGCGTAGCGGCGCAGCCATTCGGTCAGCGTCAGGTCCTCGACTGCGGTCCCGCGTTGGACGTCGAGGATCTTGAGGGCTTCCTCAGCCCCGACGCGCTCGAGTAGGGCGGCCCAGCGGGCGGCCTCGGCGTGAGTATCGAATGTCTCCGAAGTCTGGCGCCTGCGGCCATCGATGTAGATGTTGAACGGCACTTGCCACGCGACGGTCCCGTCCGTGCGAGGACGGGGTCGGGGGGTGGGCATTGTCACCTCCGGTCGGTTCCAGGCGACATCTCGTGAGATGTCCTGTTACCGACCGCTGGTAACCGACTGCTGACGCCAGATACTGACGCCGTGCACGCTCAGAATACGTTTCCGCGCCCTGAGCGGCCAGTCTGTGTGGTGGAGCCTAGGGGAATCGAACCCTTAACCCTTCAGGCTGAAAACCCCTGGTCAGCGGCAGTCGCCAGCGTCCAGATCGTCCAAAGCGCACATCTCACAGCGATTCGCCGCAGTTGGTGGGCACTCAAGGTCTGACGGCGTCAACACCGGCGGGCTTCGCGGTGCTCAAAGAGGTAGAAATCTTCCGAACAATCGCACGCCGGGAATCCCCCGCTAATAGAATTCGGTTCGGAATCGCTCGAAATATCGACGAACCACACCCAAATCGAGCATTTCGCGACGGTACAATCCTGAGAGCTCCGACGCTGCCATTTCCCGTCCGCACCATGATGCCGCCCCAGCTCGCGGGAGTGGGCTCGGACAATTTCGTTCGAGCGACATGTTCTTATAGCGATGCGGCCAAAGTCGAAAGAATGCGGCACATCGGTATATTCAGATACACACGGGCAACCGCAGCGATTACCCGAGATTACACGCAGCGTTTAGTTCAGCTGGAAAACCGGTTGCGGGCGCGACGATTTAAGTGTCGACGACTCCTCGGTGTCAGCCCGGAGGGATCCCGTGGGGGCACTATCGCTGGCATTGCGGTTATCGCCAATGCCTCCCGGATATCGTCCTCTGTCAGTCGCCATTGGCGTCCGATTTTATGGCCTGGCAACTTCCGCGCCCGCAACTGACGAAGATACCATTCCGTCGACTGCCCCAATCGTTCCGCGCCAACGGAAACCGGCACCGTTGTCAACGGCGGCACCGTTGGCTGTGTTTCACTGCGAGTCTCATCGTTTGACGGAGGCCGCTCAGTTGTCAACTCTTCACTTGCCCTTCCAGGTGTACACGGATCTGCCTTACGTGCCGGGGTTGAGTCCAGCAGGATGGTGTATGACCGGACGCCAGCAAATGTCTGAGCGTGTCGTAGCCGGGTAGAGGGTGGTCACCGCGTGATCCTTCAAAAGACCGCCAAGTCACTTGAAGGAAAGAAAGT
>NZ_PSZE01000050.1 GCF_002933465.1 Nocardia nova | reverse complement strand
ATGCTCCGCATCGGCGGCAACGCGCGCGGAGCCCACCGAGGGTGCATCCGCCCGACCCGCATCGGCGCCGGCATCTATCGGCGATGGCGTGCCATTGCCCTGTGCGTCACCCGCCGCGGCTGGGGTCGCGGCATCGACCTCCGGTTCGACAGCGGGCGATTCGACAGCGAGCGCATCCTCCGGTGTGCCGGCGGCACCCACTGCGGTCTCGCGGCCCTCGGCCGCCGGGTGATCGGTGGACTGCTCACCGTGCGACATCATCCGTAGTCCTCATCGATTGTCACGGGCTCGGCGGGCGCGCCTTCGGCGTCGTCGCCGATCCAGCGCACCGCCAGCGGGCCGAGCGGGTCGGGTTGGTCGAATTCGATCGTCTTGCCGCGGTAGAGCTCGAGCAGCGCGAGGAAGCGCGCGACGATCTGGATCGGCATCTCGCAATCGGCGCACAACTCGTGGAAGGTCGACCACTCTCCGACCCCGCGCTTCTTCAACATCTCCAAGACCAGCGCGGCCTGTTCGGCGACGGAGATGGCGTGGGCGTGCAGGTGGTCCAGCCCGACCGTCGGACGCGGCCGGGGACGGAACGCGGCTGCGGCGATATCGGCGAAACCCGCCGCGTCGACGCCGAGACTCACCTCCGGCAGCAGATCCAGGAAGCGCTCCTCCAGCGACACCGCCCGCGGATACCGGCGCAATGCGGCGGCCTCGAGTTCACCGAGGAGTTCGGCGACCTGTTTGAACGCCCGATACTGCAGGAGCCGCGCGAACAGCAGATCGCGAGCCTCGAGCAGTTCCAGGTCGTCGGCATCGGTGACCTCACCGGACGGCAGCAGCCGCGCGGCCTTGAGGTCGAGCAGGGTCGCGGCGACCACCAGGAATTCGGTGGTCTGATCGAGAATCCGATCCGCCCGCAGCGTCGGATCGCGTTCCAGGCTCGCGGTGAGTTCTTTGGTGTAGGCGATGAACTCGTCGGTGACCTTGTGCAGCGCCACCTCGGTCACATCGAGCCGCCGCTGGCTGATCAGCTGCAACAACAGGTCGAACGGGCCCTGAAAATTGCTCAGCCGCAGGTGGAACCCGTCCGGCTTGTCCGGCGAACCGGCATCCGCGGCGGATTCGGCATCCGCATCGACGGACTGGTCAACAGGTGCTTCGGTATTCGGCAACTCGACGGCACGGTTTTCGGGTACGACCTCGGCAGCCGGTGGTCCGGCCTCGCTCACCGGCCCGACCGGTGAATGACTTCCCGCGCCATCGCCCGATACGCTTCCGCGCCGCCGGATTTCGGCGCCCAGGTGGTGATCGGCTCACCGGCGACACTGGCATCGGGGAAACGGACGGTCCGGTTGATCACAGTGTCGTACACCAGATCGCCGAACACCTCCACCACCCGGGCCATCACCTGCCGGGAGTGCAGCAATCGCGCATCGAACATGGTCACCACGATGCCCGACAGTGCCAGCCGCGGGTTGAGCCGGTCCCGCACCTTCTCGACGGTGTCGGTGAGCAGCGCCAGCCCGCGCAGTGAGAAGTATTCGCATTCCATCGGGATGATCACGCCGTCGGCGCAGGCCAACGCATTGACGGTGAGCAGACCCAGCGACGGCTGGCAGTCGATGAGGATGTAGTCGTAGCGGTCGCGCAGCGGGGCCAGCGCGCGGCCGAGGGTCTGTTCCCGGCCGACCTCGTTGACCAGCTGGATCTCCGCCGCCGAGAGGTCGATGTTGCTCGGCAGCAGATCCATCCCGTCGACCTTCGTGTTGAGCAGCACGTCGTCGACGCTCGCCCGGCCACCGACGAGCAGATTGTGCACGGTCAGATCCAGGTCGTGGTGAGCCACGCCCAGTCCCGCCGACAGGGCTCCCTGCGGGTCGAGGTCGACCAGCAACACCCGGCGGCCGTATTCGGCGAGCGCGGCACCGAGGTTGATGGTGGAGGTGGTCTTGCCGACGCCGCCCTTCTGATTGCACATGGCGACGATCAGGGCGTCACCGTTGCGCGACGACGGGGATGGTTCGGGAATGTCGCGCAGCGGGCGTCCGGTCGGGCCGAGTTCGGTACCGTCCGCCACGATGTCGTTCGCCTCCCAGAGTCTGCGGGCCGCCTGTTCGATTCGGAGGCCGGTTCGGATATTCGAAAGCGGTTCTGCCGCAGCGCTGTTCGGCGGCTCGGCCGGGCCGGCTGTCGTCATGTCCGCTGCTCCTTCAGTTTTCCTGCTCGTTGCCCCGCCGCGCGCTGCGGAACAGCGGGCGATCGCTACACCGGACGCCGATGTACCGGACCGCCGTAATAGACGCTACCGCCTCCGAGCGCAAGACCCACGATCGGACACGCTTGGGGAACGTCCCCGATCGTTGCGCACTTGTGTCATTACCCGTGCCACAACACCGTGTCCTCACGGCACCAACTCCGCATTCTGTCGCCTCGAGGGGGTGTTGGGAAACCCTTTGCCGCAATCCGCACCCGATATCGGGCTGCCGCCGCCGGCGCGTTACCGCGCCCGCGGATGCGCGGTGGCCCACACCTCGTGCAGTGTATTGACCGTCACCAGGGTGTAGATCTGCGTGGTCGTCACCGAGGCGTGCCCCAGCAACTCCTGCACGACCCGCACGTCGGCGCCCCCGTCGAGCAGATGGGTGGCGAACGAGTGCCGCAGCGTGTGCGGCGACACCGCGGCGCCGATCCCGGCCCGATCGGCCGCGTCCTGCAGTACCTGCCAGGCGCTCTGCCGCGAGAGCCGGCCGCCACGAGCATTGAGGAACAAGGCGGGGGTGCCCTTGCCGCGGGCGCCGAGCGCGGGCCGGCCCCGAACCAGATAGGCGTCGATCGCCGCCAGCGCCGGCCGCCCGATCGGCACCATGCGCTGTTTACCGCCCTTGCCGTGCAGGACGACCGCCCGTCCGGCGGTGTCGATATCGTCGACGTCGAGTCCGACCACCTCCGAGATCCGGGCGCCGGTGGAGTACAGCAGTTCCAGCATGGCCCGATCCCGCAGTCCGCGTGGTCCGCCCCCCGAACCCGCGTCGTCGCCACCACCCGCGGCCTCGAGCAGCCGGGAAATATCTTCGTACGGAAGCGCTTTCGGCAGTCGCCGCGCTGGTGTCGGCGGCTTCACACCGTGCGCGACATCTCCGGTGGTCAGTCCCTCGGCGGCCGCGAATCGGTGCAGGCCACGCACCGCCACCAGTGCGCGGGCGGCCGAACTGGCGGCCAGCGCCGGATATCCCTGGCCGCCCGCCCGCAGCGAGACGACGAAATCGGCGATCTGGTTCTCGGTCACCCGGTCCAGATCACCGATATCGCGCTGTCGCAGAAACTCCCGATATCGCTGCAGATCACGACGGTAGGCGCTGAGCGTATTGCTCGCCGCGCCGCGCTCGACCGTCAGATGGTCGAGATAGGCCTGGATCTGCCGCTCCACCACGCGTTCACCCGACCGGTAGCGGCACGACGACCGCCGGGGCGGCGGGAACAGCGACATTCACGGTGCCATCATGACAGCCGCCGGCGACATTCGTTCGCACGAAACACAGTTCGCCCGTGCCCGAGGAATACGGCCGGGGCGCGGTGAGGTGCCCGGCCGGTCCCGCTCAGGCCTGTGCGCGTTCGGCGGCCTTGCGATCGAGCAGCTGCGTCGGCATACCCGGCCACGGCGCGTCGGCGGGCCGCAGCGTCGTGCCGTTCGCCCGCGCGACCGACGCCGCCAGCACGCCGGCCACCGCGGTCGCGTTCTCGATCCGGCCCGACAGCGCGGCGGTCACCGCATCCTGCAGCGACATCCGCACGATCGACAGATCGGCCTCCTCGTGCTCGGGGTCCGGCCGGTCGGTGTCCGACAACCCGGTCGCGAGATAGATACGCAGTGCCTCATCGGTGAACCCCGGCGACAACACCACATCCACCAGCGTGGACCACTCCCGCGCCGCCAGACCGGTCTCCTCGGCGAGTTCGCGTTGCGCGGCCGCCAGCGGATCCTCGCCGGCCTGATCGAGCAGACCAGCGGGCAACTCGAGCAACCGCCGCCCGATCGGATGCCGGTACTGGTTGATCAGCACCACCGAGCCGTCGTCGTCGAGCGCGACGATCGCGACCGCGCCGTGATGCTCGATCACCTCGCGTTCGGCGATCCGCCCGCCGGGCATCTCGACCTGATCCAGGCGCAGCGCGACGATCGCACCGGAATACACGGTCTCGGAGCCGACGGTGCGAAAGTCGTGGCTTCCGGGTTCGCTCACTGCCCGACCCGCTCGGGCTCGTCGGCCTCCTCGCCGTAGATCTCCACCGGAAGCCGCTCGGCGCCCTTGTATTTCAGCGCCGCGTCGACCAGCCCGGCGAACAGCGGATGCGGCCGGGTCGGCCGGCTCTTGAGCTCCGGATGCGCCTGGGTGGCAACGAAATACGGATGCACGTTCGCGGGCAACTCCACGAACTCGACCAGGTGCCCGTCCGGCGAGGTACCGGAGAATCGCAGTCCGCTCTGGGCGATCTTGTCGCGATAGGCGTTGTTGACCTCGTAGCGGTGCCGATGCCGCTCCGACACCTCGGTGGTGCCGTAGGCCTGCGCCACGACCGAGCCCTTCTCCAGCACGGCCGGATAGGCGCCCAATCGCATGGTGCCGCCGAGGTCGGCCTCACCGGCGACCGCCTGGGCCTGGTCGGCCATCGTGGAAATCACCGGATGCGTTGTCTCCGGCTCGAATTCGGCGGAGTTGGCGTCCTCGAGCCCCACCGAGCGGGCGGCCTCGATCACCACGCACTGCAGCCCCAGGCACAGGCCCAGCAGCGGAATGGAACGGGTACGCGCGAACCGGATCGCGCCGACCTTGCCCTCGATGCCGCGAATACCGAAGCCACCGGGGATCAGTACCGCGTCGACATCGCCGAGGTGATGCTGCGCGCCCTCCGGAGTCTCGCATTCGTCGGACTGCACCCAGCGGATGTTGACTTTGGCCTTGGCCGCGAAACCCCCGGCCCGCAGTGCCTCGGTCACCGAGAGATACGCGTCCGGCAGGTCGACGTACTTACCGACCAGCGCGACGGTCACCTCTTCACGCGGGTTGTGCACCCGGTCGAGCAGATCGCCCCAGACGGTCCAGTCGACATCGCGGAACGGCAGCCCCAGTTTGCGCACCACGTAGGCGTCGAGGCCCTCGCGGTGCAGCACCTTCGGAATGTCGTAGATCGACGGCGCGTCGGGCGTGGAGATGCAGGCGTCGACGTCGACGTCGCACATCAGCGCGATCTTGTTCTTCAGCCCCTGCGGCACCTCCCGGTCGCAGCGCAGGATCAGCGCGTCGGGCTGGATACCGATGTTGCGCAGCGCCGCGACGGAGTGCTGGGTGGGTTTGGTCTTCAACTCGCCGGAGGGCGCCAGATACGGCACCAGCGTCACGTGCAGGAAGAAGCAGTTGTCCCGGCCCACCTCGTGCCGGATCTGGCGCGCGGCCTCGAGGAACGGCTGGGATTCGATATCGCCGACGGTGCCGCCGATCTCGGTGATCACCACGTCCGGGGTCTGGCCCTGCAGATCCGGGCCGCTCATCGCGAGGATGCGGTTCTTGATCTCGTCGGTGATGTGCGGGATAACCTGCACGGTGTCGCCGAGATACTCGCCGCGCCGCTCCTTGGCGATCACGGTCGAGTAGACCTGCCCGGTGGTGACGTTCGCATAGCCCGACAGATCACGATCGAGGAAGCGCTCGTAATGGCCGACGTCGAGGTCGGTTTCGGCGCCGTCCTCGGTCACGAACACCTCGCCGTGCTGGAAGGGATTCATGGTGCCGGGGTCGACATTCAGATACGGGTCCAGCTTCTGCATGGTGACCCGCAATCCGCGGGCGGTCAGCAGCTGGCCGAGGCTGGAGGCGGTCAGTCCCTTGCCGAGGGAGGAGGCGACGCCGCCACTCACGAAGATGTGTTTGGTGGCCGTCTGATGGGGGGAACGCGCCGGAATCCGCGATTGACTCACGGAACTCCACGCTAACACGAAAAACGGTTGCGAAACGAATGCCACGCGCGGGACGGCGGAGGTCCTCGTACCGATTTGTCACTCGCGTCTCATGCAGCGCAGCAACCCCATGACGTGGCACCCCGGACGCACCGATCGCCCGGCACTCGCTCCGACGTGACGGATCATCCGATCGCGGTCGACGGCGACGGTCGCGCTCAGCCGGGAGAAGCGGTCACCGACAGCGAGGTCGCCTCCGGTCCGGTGCCGTAGTGACCGGTTTTGCCGCGCAGTTGCTCGGCGAGGCCGAGAGCCGTTGTGACGCGGCCCGTTTCGCGGTCCACGTTGTCGACCGTGGACACGGTCGCGTCGAGGCGGTTCTCGCGGCGCACCTCGGCGATCGGGCCCGATCCGTCCGAGGATCCGGCCCGGCCCGCCAGCACCAGCCCCGCCCCGCGTCCGCGCAGCGCCCCGGCGAAATGCGCGGTGATCGATCCCTGGCCGTTGTGGTCGGCCCGCACGCCGGCCCCGGTCACCACCACCGCCGACTGAGCGGGCGTGAATTCGCCGGCGGCGAGGAAGCCGCCATTGCGCAGGGTGTCGACGATCAGTCCGCGCTCCTGCGCGGTGGCACGTTCGGCACCGTCGGCGGGGTCGGTGAGAAACGCCAGGCCCAGGAGATCACCGGCGAGGCTGCCCTGATCCACCGCTTCGGTCTGCAACTGGGCGCCGGCCGGAATCATGTTCGTGACCGCGGTCCGCAAGCGATCGCCCTGCGACGCGTCGACGAAGGCGTCGGTGAGCGCGACCCGCCCGGTGACCCTCGCCCCGGCGGTGGTCAGGACTGCCGTCACCGCGTCGACATCGCTGCTGTCGGCATCGGGGGTGGTGAATACGAGCACCGTGTGATCGGCGAGGGTTCCGTTGAGGATGCGGCCCGCCGACCGGGCGATGAAGTCGTCGGCCGCACCGATCTGCCGTTCGAGTTGCCCGTTGGCCGCCGAGAGCGCGTCGTTGCGCTGAGCCAGGTCGTCACCGCCACCCGGACCACCGTGGCGGACGACGGCGCCGAGCGCCGCACCCACCGCCAATGCCAGAAAGATCGCGGCCAGGGAAACGACGAGCCGACGCATGGAACCCACTGTTTTCTCTACCCCCGACGGTCCGATAGCCGATGTAGCCAGTCCTGCGACTGCCGCCACGCCGAATCCAGCCAATCCAGCACATCGCTGCCCAGATGCGAGGACACCAGCAGTCCGACGATCAGCGCGATCAGCGCGGCCAGCACCACCAGCGCGGTCGCCCAGCCGGAGTTGCCCTGCCGATACAGGGTGGCGACGGCCTTGGCGTCCATCAGTTTCGGCCCCGCCTTGAGCCGGGTCAGGAACATCGCGGGAGCCGATTCGCGGCGGCTGCGATCGAAGAAGTCGTCGAGCGAGGCCGGCGCCCCGCAGGTGATGATCAGGGCGGCCCCGTGATGGTCGGCCAGCAGTAGCGCCAGATCCGCCGCCGATCCCGAGGACGGGAAGGTGGTCGCGCCGATTCCCAGGTCCTGAATGCGCTCCAGCCCCTTGGCATGACCGTCGGTATCGGCCGGAAGTATCAGCTCGGCACCGCATTTCAGCGAGCTCGCGGTGATCTCCTCCGGGTCGCCGACGATCAGATCGGGACGATATCCGGCCTTGGTCAGGATGTCGGCGCCGCGCCCGACACCCACCAGAATCGGCGCGTATTCCTTGACGAACGGCTTGATCGCCTTGAGGTCGTCACGACTGTCCACGCCGTCGGCCACCACCACGACATGACGGCCACGCATCGACAGATTCAGAGCCGGAACCCCGAGACCGTCGATCAGCATCGCGCTTTCGGTCCGGATGTATTCGGTCGTATTGCCGGCGAACGCTTCCAGATGATCGGCCAGGCCGTTGCGCGCCGCGATCATCCGCTTGGCGATGACCTGATCGGTGAGCTCGATGGCCTCGACCAGAACCTCCGGTTCCTTCTTGGTCAACTTGTCGGCATACACCACACCGGCATCGATGCGGACCTTGCTGCCGTCCTTGATCTTGCCGAACACGTCGGCGGAGACAGCATCCAGCAACACGATTCCGTTGGCGGCCAGAACTTCCGGGCCGAGGTTCGGATAGCGGCCGGAAATCGAGGGCGAGGCATTGATCACCGCCGCCACACCGGCCTCGACGAGCCGGTCAGCGGTGAGGCGATCGATGTCCATCTCGTCGAGGACCACCACATCGCCCGCCCCGACCCGCTTGAGCAGACGCCGGGTATTGCGGTCCACCCGGGCCATCCCGGTGACGCCGGGAAGCGTTTCGGTGTTGCGCGACAACAGCGCCAGCATCTTCATGGCATCCGATAATGGTCGCCAACTCTCAACCTGTGGTGGAGGCGCGCCGACGTCCTATCACATGCCCCGGCATGAGGCCAGCAAACACACGCCTCCACGGCGTCGACTGGCGTGCCGGGTGGTACCGCTGGTACCGCTATGCTTCGGCTCACCGCATCCGAAGGAGAACGCCATGGCCAGTACCACCGTCGACACGGTCATTCCCGCACCGCGCGACGTCGTCTACAAGCTGTTCGCCGAGCGCGACAGTCTCAACGGCTATCTGCCCGTGCGCATTACGCTGCGTCAGCCCGGCGCCCCCGAGGACTCCGGCGTCGGTGCGCGCTACCTGGTCGGTGTGGGCGGCATCGGTGTGACCGAGGAGACCACCGAACTGGTTCCCGGTGAGCGCATGGAATATCGGATCATTGCCGGTGCGCCGGTGAAGCGGCACGTCGGCACCATCACCTTCGCCGACGCCCCGGGCGGCACCCTGGTGTCGTACCGGATGGAATCCGAGCCCAAGCTGCCCGTGCCGGACAAGGCGACGGAACTGTTCCTGCGCGGCCTGATCTCGCCGTTCCTCAAGGCCGCCAAGAAGGCCGTCGCCAAGTAGAAGCTTCGCGGCTCGTCAGCCCGCCGCCGAGGTGGTGTCGGCCTTCTCCGCCCGCGCGGTCGCCAGCAACTCCTCGGCGTGGGCGCGGCCGGTCTCGGTATCGTCGAGACCGGCCAGCATGCGGGCCAGTTCGACGACCCGCTCGTCGGTGGTCAGCGCCCGCACGCCGCTGTTGACGCCCTTGCCGTCGTCGACCTTGTCCACCACGAGGTGGGTGTCGGCGAAGGCGGCCACCTGCGGCAGATGGGTCACCACGATGACCTGATGGGTGCGGGCCAGCCGCGCCAGCCGCCGCCCGATCTCCACCGCGGCCCGGCCGCCGACGCCGGCATCGACCTCGTCGAACACCATGGTCGAGCCGTATTCGGAGGCGGCGAGCACCACTTCCAGCGCCAGCATCACGCGCGAGAGTTCACCACCGGACGCACTGCGGCTCAATGGCAGCGACTGCGCGCCGGAGTGGGCGGACAGCCGGAATTCCACCTCGTCCACACCGGACGCGCCGGCATGCAGTTCCGCCCCGTCGACGGTGAGGGGCGCACTGTCCTGCGCGGCGGCCGCCAGCGGCCGCACCTCCACCTCGAGTTTGGCGCGGCCCATCGCCAGTCCGCTCAATTCGGCGCTCACCGCGGTCGCGAGTTTGCGAGCGGCCTTGCGCCGGGCGGCGGTCAGCTTCTTCGCCGTCTCCCGCACCTGCGCCGCCGCTGTCTCCACTTCGGCGGCCAGCGCCGCCAGCGCCTCCTCCGACACGTCGAGCGAGGCCAGGCGGGTGCGCGCCTCGTCGGCCCAGGCGATCACCGCGTCGACATCGGGCGCGTATTTGCGGGTCAGCGATTTCAGCTCCGCCTGGCGGGTGAGCAGGCTGTCCAGCGCCGCCGGATCCGACGGCAGATCCGACAGATACGAACTCAATTCGGTGGTCACGTCGACCACCACCGCGATGGCCTCCCCCAGCCGCGGCGCCAACGCGGTCAGCGCCGGATCGTCACTGGATTCCAGCCGGGCCCGCGCACCACCGAGCGCGTCCAGCGCACCGGCGCCCTCACCGTCGCCGGAGCCCGCGAGGGCCGCGTGGGCGGCGCCGGCCGCCTCCCGCAGCGAATCCAGATCACCGAGCCGCAGCACCTCGGCGACGATGCGCTCGTCTTCACCCGGTTCCGGTGCGACCGTGTCGATTTCGCTCAGCGAATGCTGCAGTCGATCGGCCTCGAGTGCGAGTTCACGGCTGCGCGCGGTGCGTTCCAGCAGTTCGGTGCGAGCCTGCAACCAGGTGCGGCGGGCCAGCTGATATTTGCGCAGCAGCCCGGCCACCGCATCGCCGGCGAACCGGTCCAGGGCCTGCAGTTGCTGATCAGGGCGTTGCAGCCGCAGCTGGTCGTTCTGCCCGTGCACGGTCAGCAGCGGCGCCGTGAAGTCCGACAGCACCGCGGCCGGCACACTGCGGCCACCGAGATGGGCGCGCGAACGCCCGTCGCTGCCGACGGTGCGCACCGCGATGACGCTGTCGTCGTCGTCGCGTTGCGCGCCGGAGGATTCCAGCACTTTCTCGACCTCGTCGCGGGCGCTGTCATGCACGTCCTCAACGGTGAACCGGCCCTCGACCACGGCCCGCTGCGCGCCCTGACGCACCCGTCCGGCGTCCGCGCGGGCGCCACCGAGCAGGTGCAGTCCGGTGACCACCATCGTCTTGCCGGCACCGGTCTCGCCGGTCACACAGGTCAGTCCCTCGTGGAACTGCGCGGTGGCGGTGGATATGACGCCGAGGCCGTCAATCCTGATCTCTGTCAGCACGTGTGCTCTCCGTTCGGCGGTGTTCGCTATCGCCTGAGCCGGGTTGCTCGGTGGGGATGCGGGCCGGCCCTGCCGCGTGCGGCCGTTCCGGCCGCCGGCCCCGCCAGCCTGTCACGGGTAAGCGGAATTTGCGCACCATCCGGTCGGCGAAGGGGGCGGAATCCAGCCGCACCCAGCGCACCGGTTCGGCGCCGCGCACCGCTTCGAATCGCCCACCCCGCGGCAATGCCAGCGTACGCCGGCCGTCCAGGAAGACGATCGCATCATGGCCTGTCGCAACGGTTTCCACCGCGATCCGCGACTCCGGGCTGGTCACCAACGGCCGCGCGAACAGTGCGTGCGCATTGCTGGGAATCACCAGCAGCGCCTCCAGTTCGGGCCACACCACGGGTCCCCCCGCGGAGAAGGCGTAGGCGGTGGAGCCGGTGGGTGTCGCGATCAGCACACCGTCACAACCGAATTGCGACACCGGGCGGCCGTCGACCTCGAGGACGACCTCCAGCACGCCCATCCGGGCGGCATTCTCGATGCTGGCCTCGTTGAGGGCCCATCCGCGTTCCACCACAACATCATCGACGCGGACACTGACATCTACGGTCATCCGCTGCTCGATGCGGTAATCGCCACGCACCACCTGGGCCAGCGCGTCGTCGAGATGTTCGGCCTCGGCCTCGGTGAGAAAACCGATGCGCCCGAGGTTGATTCCCAGTACCGGAACCCGGGCCGGATGTGCCATCTCCGCCCCGCGCAGGAAGGTGCCGTCGCCGCCGAGCGCTAGCACCATCTCGCAGCCGACCGCGGCCTCGGGACCGTGCGGAACCACCCGCACCGGGCAGCCGTCGGGTGCGCCGGTGTCGTCGAAATCCAGCTTGGTGCTGTAGGCCTCGTCCTCGAGGACGCGCAACCCGATTCCGGCGTCGGCGAAGATCTTCGCGACCCGATGGGCGGTCTCGAGCAGTTCGGAACGGCCCGGATGGGCGACGAGCAGGATCTCCCGCTTCACTGTGGCCCCTCCTCGACCGCACGCTGCACCAATTCGCTGATAACGGGCTCCGATTCGGTCTCGGCCGAATCCGTGTCCGGTGTGTCCTTGCGCAGCCACAGGAAATACTCCACGTTGCCCGACGGGCCGGGCAACGGGCTGGCGACCACACCGCGGGTACGCAGGCCCAGCTCGGCGGCCGCGGCGGCCACCTCGGTCACCGCCTCGGCGCGCAGAGCCGGATCACGCACCACACCGCCGGAGCCTACTCGTTGTTTACCGACCTCGAACTGCGGTTTCACCATGGGCAGCAGATCCGCACCCGGTGCGCAGCAGGCGGCCAGGGCGGGCAGCACCAGCGCCAGCGAGATGAACGACAGATCCGCGACCACCAGTTCGACCGGTCCGTCGATCGCCTCGGGCGTCAGCGCGCGCACATTGGTGCGGTCGAACACGCGGACCCGTTCGTCGTTGCGCAGCCGCCACACCAGCTGGCCGTAACCCACATCGACGGCGACCACCTCGCGGGCGCCGCGGGCGAGCAGCACATCGGTGAATCCGCCGGTCGACGCACCGGCGTCCAGGCAGCGCTTCCCGGCCACGCTCACCCCGAGCGGCTCGAACGCCTCCAGCGCCCCCAGCACCTTGTGCGCACCACGCGAGGCCCACTGGACCTCGTCGGGTTCCGCACGAACGAGCAGCGGGGTATTCGGCTCGATCGCGGTCGCCGGTTTCGAGGCGACCGCACCGTTGATCAGGACGCGGCCCGCGCCGATCAGTTCGACCGCGTGTTCTCGCGATCGCGCCAATCCGCGGCGAACCAGTTCGGCGTCCACTCGCGCGCGCCTGGCCACCTCAGATCTTGTCCACCGTCGCCAGGGCGCCGACCAGCACCTCGTGTGCCTGTTCGAGAATGCGCGCCCGCCGGGTGATATCGGTTCCCGCGCGGTCCACCCCGTCGGCTTCGTCGCTGCTCTCGCGCCGCCCCCCGGGCAACTCCGCCAGCAGCGCCGCCACCTCGGCCCGCACCTGCTCCGGGTCGGCGAACTCCGCCGTCCCTCCGGCGAGATGCTGCCCGGGCAGCGGAACTCCCGGACGAGGACCGGAGGAACCGGACGGATGCGGACGCGGAATGGGCGTAGTCATGGTGCCGACAACGCTACCGGAGTTCCACGACGGACAGGCAAGCGGCGGCACGGGTGAAACGGAGGTCACGGTGGCGTCCAGCGGCCGGGCGCCGGCCGCTCGGCGTCGACAACTGCAGCCCCAGGACCGGTGGGGTACAGCAAGTATTGGCACAATGACGGCGTGGGAGGTAAGCGACGACAGGGATCTGTCCGGTTCGTCGCACTCGCGGCGGCATCGACAGCGGCCGCGGTGATCGCCGCCGCCGAGTACGCCCACTGGCGCGCATCCCGGCAACTGCTCGGACCGCGGCGGGGACCACGAGCCGGCGGTACAGACACGGTGGTGGTGCTTGGCTACCCGGCCGCCGCCGACGGCTGGACGCGCGCGCTGCAGCGCTGGCGATGCCGCATCGGCGCCCGGTCGCTGCCGAGCGACCGCGAGGGCTTGCTGATCTTCACCGGCGGCGCCGTGCACGGTCCCTGGGTCGAAGCGACGGTGATGGCCGAATACGCCAGCGCTCACCTCGGCGTTCCACCCGAGCGAATCCGCACCGAGACATCCGCCGAAACCACGTGGCAGAACATCGAATTCACCATTCCCGCCATGGAACACGCCGACCGCATCATGATCGCCTCCGACCCGATGCACGCGGCCCGCGCCCGCCGCTACCTGTGGGCGCAGCGGCCGGACCTCGCCGAACGCCTCGCCCCGGCCGCCGACTACCGGCCGCTGGAACGCTGGTGGCTCAAAGTCCCCACTGCCGCACACGAATCGGCGGCGATCAGCCGACGTCGCGCCGGAGCTGCCGCCACCCCGCTGCTACGCCGCCTGGGCATCCTCCCCGACACCGCGGCGGAGTTCACGGCTACTGAGGACCGCCGCGATTGACCGACGATCCGGCGTGGATCGGGCAGCCCTCCGACGAAGGTGCCGAATCGGGCGGTATCCGGATCACGCACGCGATCTCTCCCACCCCGGTCGGCGCTCAGCACGCCGCGAACGGGGTCGACCAGGCCGGACCGTTACCGAACCAATTCGATTGCGCGACCGGGATTTTCGTCCAACAGCCGGGCCAGGCGGCCGACCGTGTCGCCCTCGGGAGAATCGTGCCGGATCACCGGGTGATTCAGCGCGTCGAGGGTTCGGGAGATGTAGGTGGGTCGGTGGTCGGCGGGGCGGGCTCGCAGATCATCGAGGGTGCTGACGCCGGTGAGGACCATCAACGACGGCAGGCCGACGCGCCGGGCACCGTCGATATCGGTGTCGAGACGGTCTCCCACCACGAGTGCGTCGCGGGTTTCCGCGCGGACCAGCGCATCCTCGAGCAGCGGCGCATAGGGCTTACCGGCCACCACGGGTTCCTGGTCGGTCGCGGCTCGCAATGCCGCGACCATCGCGCCGTTGCCCGGCGCCAGGCCGCGCTCGTTCGGCAGGGTGGCATCCGCATTCGCGGCGACCCACAGGGCCCCGGCCCGCACGGCGTAGGCCGCCTCGGCGAGGTCCGGCCACGCGGTCTGCGGCGAATGTCCCTGCACGACCGCGGCGGGGGCCACCCCGTTGAAACGCCGAATCGGTTGCAGGCCGACCTGTTCGACCTCCGCCGCGAGGTCGTCGGTGCCGACGATCAGCACGGTGGATCCGGCGGCCAGGCGGGAGGCGAGCACACGCGCCGCCGCCTGCGCACTGGTGACGACCTCGGATTCACTTGCGCCGAAACCCAATTCGCGCAGATGCGCGGCCACCACACCGGCCGACCGGCTGGCGTTGTTGGTGACGAACATCAGCTTCTGCGCGCCGCCGGCGTCGAGCGCGGCCGGTGCGCCGGTGATCACCCGCGCACCCCGATACAGCGTGCCGTCCAGATCCAGCAGAAGAGCGTCGAAGCTCTCCCGAAGCGATACTGCCACTGGTTACTCCACGTCGTCGTCGACCTGCGCGCCCGCGAGTTCGTCGGCACGCTCCTCGGCATCGGTATCACCGTCGACATCGGCCGCGGCCGCATTGAGGAACCACTGCAGGGCCTCATCGGACCGGCCGGCGGCGAGCAACGCCTCCGCATAGGCGTAGAACAACCGTGCCGAGGCGGGACCGGAGCGCGAGGGATCCAGTTCCGGCGTCTGCAGGGTGACCACGGCCTGATCGTATTGGCCCAAATCCATTCGCGCACCGGCGACGACGATCCGCAACTCGGTCGCCTCGTCGCCCGACAGTCCGCGTGCTTCGTCGCTGCGGCCCAGTTCGATCGCCCGTTCGGGCCGTCCCAGCCCACGTTCGCAGTCGGCCATGACCGCCAGCAGGCCCGAGCCGCCGGACATCCGGCGCGCAGTGCGCAGCTCGGACAGCGCTTCGGCCCATTCACCCGCGTGATAGGCGGTGACACCGGCAGTCTCGCGGACCACCGCGATGCGTCCGGCGCGGCGCCGGGCCGCGCGCGCATGTTCGAGTGCCTGCTCCGGATCCTCGTCGAGGAGCCGGGCGGCCATCACCAGGTGCCGGGCGACCGCCTCGGCATTGTTCTTGTCCAGACTCAGCAGATCGCGGCGCACCGCGCCGTCCAGATCGCTCGCCTGCACATCGTCCGGCAACGCGGGCTCATCTGGCCGCCCCGCCCGGCTCTCACCGCCGACGCGCGCCCCTTCACCACCCCGTCGCCGCGGCTCCCGGTCCTCGACGTTTGCGCCGGCCTCCGCCGATTCCCCGGTGTGTGCGGTGGTGTCGACCTCGTCGGCCGATCCGAGTCGACGCTCGGAGTCCGCGCCGCCGCGCCGGAACCCGCCGCGCCGATCACCCTCGCTCCGGCTGTACCCACCCGTGCGATCGTCGCGACCGCCCGCCCCACCTGGTCGCCGGTCACCTTCGTCGCGCCGAAATCCGCCGCGGCGATCATCCGCGCCACGTGCGTAACCGCCGGCCCGCCGATCGCCCTCGTCACGCCGGAACCCACCCGAGCGCCGGTCGTCACCACCGCGACCGTATCCACCGGAACGGCGATCATCGCGACCGCGCTCGAAACCACCGGAACGGCGATCATCACCACCACGGCTGTATCCACCGGAACGCCGGTCGTCGCCACCTCGGCTGTATCCACCGGAACGCCGGTCGTCGCCACCTCGGCTGTATCCACCGGAGCGCCGGTCGTCGCGACCGCGCTCGAAACCACCGGAACGGCGATCATCACCACCACGCGGGTGCCCGCCCGAGCGAGGATCGTCGTCGCCGCGGCTGTACCCACCTGAGCGGTGGTCGTCGCCCCCACGTCCGAAACCGCCGGAACGGCGATCGTCGCTGTCGCGCCGGAAGCCACCCGACCGACGGTCGTCGCCACCACGCTCATAGCTGCCCGACCGACGGTCGTCGCCACCGCGCCCGTAACCACCGGAGCGCCGGTCGTCGTCGCCGCGGCCATATCCGCCGGAACGGCGATCGTCGTCGCCACGCCGGAAGCCGCCGGAGCGACGGTCGTCTCCGCCGCGGCTGTAACCGCCGGTCCCGCGGTCGTTGCCGCGTCCGGTACCGCCGCGCCGGTCGTCGTCGCGGGCGCCGTATCCGCCCGAGCGGCGGGTATCGTCGCCGCGCCGGAAGCCGCCGGAGCGACGCTCCCCTTCTCCACGGTCGTGGGCAGGTGTGCCGGAGCCGGCCGAGTCCGGACCGGTACTGCCACGGCGGAAGGGTCTCCTACCGTCGTCATGCTCCGACACAGCGTTACCTTTCTCTGATCCGGCACGAGTAGCCGGTAGCGACATGCAGACCGCGCGCCGTCCGCCGGCACCCATCTGCAACCACCATAAATTCAATCACGCGACACGAACGCTTCCCCACTTGCCCGGCCTGCGCGGGCACCGCGATCGGCTGACGGCGACGAGCCGCGGATCCGGTGTGGCGACGGGACCGAATACAAAGGGTCGAAAAATGCGGGAGGCCCCCAACCTGCTGGTTGGGGGCCTCCCTGAATGTATGTTCCGGCGGTGTCCTACTCTCCCACACCCTGTCGAGTGCAGTACCATCGGCGCAGGTGGCCTTAGCTTCCGGGTTCGGA
>NZ_PSZE01000004.1 GCF_002933465.1 Nocardia nova | reverse complement strand
CCACCCCTACGACCAGGAACAACAGTGGAAAAGCTGGGCAGACCAGCGGCTACCCCACGCCCGGGAACGGTTGTCTGCACGCCGCAGGCGCGCAGACAAACCCACAGACCCTGTCGGTGGATCGAGGCTAAAGGAGCTCGGCAATCCCCGAGGCAATCGCGACGGTTTCCGCGTCGGCGACGCCGATGCGCGCGACCGATATGCGCATGTGCTGGACAGCCCGGAAGGAACCGATGCGCTGAACTCGGTCAGGACGCTCATGGAACAGGGCCCGGTCGCATTGCTCTGTTTCGAGCACGACCACGCCACATGCCACCGCCAAATGGTCGCCGATGCGGTAAGGGATGCGGCTACCGACGGAGTAATTCAGCTGTGAGACAACGGCTCACAGTATGGAGAGCTGGTCGGGCTCGGCACTGGGACTTACCTTCGGGTACCACGCACCCAGTACTTCGAACGACCTACGGTGCAACGCCTGGTTCCCGATGAAAAAGTAGAGGTCCCGCTCAGGAGCACAAATCTCCTGTTCCCATTTTTCTCGCAACCTACGCTCAGCTCCGGCGATTCCATATATCTGCTGCCATCTTCTACCCGCTTGACCTATCTCTCAGTCGAGGCACTGCTGCGCGTGTCCCTGGCACTCGATGTCGGTGCAGTGATAGCGGTAGGTGACCCGGTACACCATCGGCTCGAGCACCGGCGGCGCATCCTCGAATAAACTCGGTGCGGCCGCTGCTTGCGCCTTCCTCAGTTGCTGCGGTGTCCAACCGTTTCCGCGCTCGACCCATCACTGCGTCGACGATCGGCTTGATCATGCCCAGCGACGGCGCCGGCACCGCCATTGCTCCCTTCGGATTCGCACGAATCAGCTCGCACGTCGACGTCGCGCCGATCAGCGGCCGGATCAATTTCTGCCGCTGCGTCTATCGCCCACCGTTCGCGTCGACATGCCCGACGACCTGCAGCGACTGCTGCTCCGGTTGATATGACTCGATCCGTGGATCTTGCCCTCGACGTTTCCGAACGTCGACCTCGACGATGTCGTATTTGCGGAACACCAGCTCCTGTCCCATCCCACGGAACCTCATGGGGTACAGCCGTATCCACGTCGGCGGTAGCCGATCGATACGAACTCCTGCGACACAGACGGTCTCGCCGTACCGTTCCGACGGAGCGGGATAAGCCTTCACGGTGATCAGAATCCGGGCGCGCTTATTTCCTGGCAGCATCGAAAACCCCCTAATGACACCAGGATTAAAGTATGCATGGACAGTGGCGGCGGGGGTGAGTACTCGGTCGAACTCGGCAGCTGACCGCGCGAGCGGACCTCGGTGCGACAACGGGTCGCTTGAAAACCCACCCGAGGCCGGTGGTCGCGTTGTCGCTCCGTCCGACAATCCGGTTTCCCCGGGTGGATGCGACAGCCCGGAACCCGATCGTTACTGTGTCCAGGCCTGGTGGCCGCCTTGTTCACGCGCGCGGTTCCACCCTGACATCTGGACGAGGGAGGTTTCTGTGACAGATCCGCAGGGATCGGCCGCTGCGTTCACGGTGGTGCCGACTGAGGTGCAAGACGCCGGGAAGTTCGTGCAGCTGACCGCCGAAGCGCTCGTCAACGGCATTCGCAGCGCCGACAGCGAAGTCGTCGGCCTGATGTCCACGTGGAAAGGCGCAGCCGCTGATGCTTACCTGGCCGGCTGGGACGAAGCGAAAACCGGTGCGCTGGAAGTCCTCGACGCGTTGGCTGTCATGGCCGAACTACTCGGCGTGGTCGCGGTGTCCTACGCATCCGTCGACGACCGCACTGCCACCGGCCTCGGCGCGCTGAATATGGGCACGAGCACCGCGACGCAGCCAGGAGGACCGACCGGCCCGTTGCTCAATATGTGAATGAAGGGGGGACGGTACTCATGACTACACCCACACCGGGTGACGGCTACCGCGTCGATCTGGATCACCTCGACGCCGTCACCGCCGCGATCGCGGGCCTGCAAGGCTTCGTCGCCGACAGCCTGGCCGGTTTGGACGCACGTGTCGCGGCCGCGCATCAAAGCTGGACCGGCTCCGGCGCTGACAAACACCGTGCCGCACACCAGGAGTGGATGAAAGCCGCCGAAGAGGTCCACGACGGTATCGAGAAGATGCGCGCCGCCGCCGCGGCCGCGCACGGCCACTACAGCAACGCCGTAGCGGCCAACCTCAAACTCCTGGGGCGCTGAGGATGACCACACCTCTCGCGGTGCAGCCCAGCGTCTACTACGACGCCGCCGCAGCCCTGCACACCGCAGCGGAAAACCTGTTCACCGCCGTCGACGGCAAATGGGATGCTCTCGCCGACTGCCAGCACATGTCCGGCACCTACGACGAAGCCACCAAGTGGGCCCAAAGCTACGACCAGCACGCCTACGAGGCGATGAACACCGCCGTGCACGCCGCCGAAGCGCTCGACGGCTACGCCGCGGTGCTGCGCGAAATGGGCTACAACCACGCCCTCGCCGACTACAACTCCACCATCGGCGAGCGCGGCGCACCACCCGAACGCCCCGTCGCCCCGACCCCCGCCGTCTACCTCTGCCGAGTACCGCTGCCCTCGGCCGGTGGGCCGAGCAACGGCCTCGAAGACGGTGGGGTCAAGCTCGCTGAGAAGATCGGCATCACCGTCCCCAACGGCGACACCGGCAAACTGGGCAACATCGCCACCGCCTGGTCGCAGTTGGCCGCCGCCGAAGCGGTGGCGAATCTGCCCGCGGAAATCGATCGGGTCACCGGCATGTTCGCCGCGATCCAATCCCCGGAAACCCAGTTCATCACCGATGATCTTGCCCAGCTCAAAACAGGTGTCACCGCGGTCACCGGAGCATTCGGGGCTCTTGCCGGCGCGTGCACCGAACACCACGACGCACTCGCGAAGCTGCGCGAAGACCTCGAGCATCAACTCGAAGACCTGGGCAAAGAACTGCTCAAAGAGGTAGCGATCACCGCAGCGATCGGTGTGGCGACCTCGTTCGTCACCTTCGGCATCGGCGCCGCGATCGCGTCGGCGAAGGTCGCCGAGATCGCCGCCCGCTTCGCCGCCCCGATCCGCGCGATCATCGATGCCTGGAAAGCCGGCCACAAACTGGAGAAAGGCATCAAGGTCGAGCAAGACCTGGCCAAAAGCTCGAAGGAACTCCAGAATCTCGCCAAACTGGGCGAAGACATCAAAAAAACGCCCACGTCGGCACGCGTGAACCCGGCGGGCTTGACAGAGCTGACCAACGAGGAGCGCTGGCTTCTCAACCGCGGCCCGACCGACCGGAACGGCAAAGACCTGATATCCGCCATCCGCGAAAACCGTGTAACACCTCAGCAGCAAGAAGACATCAACGCCTACAATGCCGCACTCGGGAAATTACCCGCCTATCAGGGAAAAGTGGTCCGGCAGACACACCTCACCCCTGAGCAAATCGCCAAATACGAACCCGGCAAGCCGATCACCGAAGACGGCTACACCTGCACCTCCACCAACCCGGCCGGCACCGGCAACGGAGTGGCTACAGGAACGACCGACGTCGAATACCGAATAACGAGTAAAACTGGCCGCGACATCAGCCAGTACGGTGGCACGAAAGACGAAGTTCAATTCAAGGATCACACCGAATTCTATGTAAAGGACAAATACTTCGACAAAGCCACCAATCGAACAATCATTGTTATGGATGAAATATAGGAGAAAGCATGCCCGAACGATTCGCAGGCAAAACCTTCTACACCAGAGAAGAATACGAACAGATCAACGGAACGAGGTTGCCGCCGATCCCAACCGAAGAGGAACGCGCCGCGGCCCGCGCCGAATGGGACGAATGGGCCCGTAGCACTGCGCCGCTGCCCGAGGGGACCCCCGACTACCGCAGCAGCCCCGCCTACCGTGACGATCTTGTCGGCACCGAATTCGAGGGCTGGACCACCGACCCCGACACGGGCGAGTGGCGCGACGCCCACGGACGGCCCGCCTACGACTCGAACGGCCACCGCATCCGATATCCTCGGGACGACACCCAACCGCAGGAGCGCGACTGAGCGCCGACGGCAGCAAACCGCGCGGTAGCGCCGGGCAGGCCGGCCGAACACTATGACGCCTCGCCCTGCGTGTGGTCGAGTATCGACGCGACCGACGTCGGAGGCGGAGGGCCGTAACGTCACCGCACTGAAAGCGCCCTCGAGCGGAGGCCGACTGAACGGAAACCCTTGGTGCGAGCACCCTTCGGTGGACCACACCCGCCAGCGACTCGCAGCCCGAACACACGACAAGATCTCACCTGTGGCGGCCTCGATCCGCCGCATTCCGATCGACCGATCGCCAAGTCTGTGTCAGATGCCCAACTGACGTTCTGTTGACGAGTGGCGGACGCACCGTCATCCGCACGATCGAGCACTTGGGCTAGGAGCCCCCATGAACACCACCGACGACAACCCCGACCGCGTACACATCGGCGGAAAGACGTTCGAACCCACCGCCGAGACCAATACCACCCCCGAAGACATGGACGAGATCAACGCCGCCTTCGCAGCCTTCGAACAGCGCCGCAAAGAGATCCCCGAAGACCAGAAATTCCACCTGTCCGACCGCTACGGCGGATACGACTTCGAAGGCACAGAGTACGAGGACTACGTCAACGAACAACGACGCAAACGCCAGAAAGGCGACCGGGACTGAACACGACCGACGGCATTTATGCGCTGTCCCGGCGGCGCGACGGCAATCGCCGCCGGACGCCCCGACGGTGCCGAGATCGAACCGGTCGAGACTAAACTCCGTGCGCTTCCTCGGAATCGGATGCCATGGCCGCAAGCCGGCTGTATGCATCGCCTGCTCTGAACCGGTTGATAGTCGCAGGCGTATTGACCGCTCGGCGCAGGTCGTCATCGAGCTCACTGCGATTCAGAGTCATATGCCAACGGACAGCGCGGCGGTGGCGTAGACGCAGATCGGGTTCGTTGGCTCGATATTCGTACTCCCCGGCTACCGAACCGACAGCCGCCCGCAGCGTTTCCCGCCGGTCGCGGTACGCCAACACGATGATGTCGCCAGTCTTCATGGTGCGGCTGAAATCGCGCCAGTAGGTGACGAAGGTTCCGATCGCCTGCTCGGACCGTCCGGGGTTTTCCTCCAAAATCTTGCGGCGCAGCGCCTTTTCGGAGGCGAACCGGGTGACGTCTTGACCGATGTCGTCCTCGCTGACGGCAACAAGCCCCAGTTCGAGAAAGCGTTCAGCCAGGCGAGTGTCGTCCCAGGCGCGAATCCGCCATGCTGAATGATGGTGCGGGTCCGAGGTGCTCACCCCTGCGCCCCCATCTCAATGAACCTGATCTGTTCGACCAAATCCACCACTCGCCGATCCTGCTCCCCGTAACGCACCGCCATCTGGCCGTGTAACCGGCGCAGCCGGGTCAATGCCGCGCCGGTGTCGCCGTTTTGCACATCGCAGGTGGCGAGTTGGCGTTGGCAGTGCATGACCTGTTCGTCGTAGGGGCCGCGTTCGGCGGTGAGGTCGTCGATGAGGGTGCGGAACAGTTCCGCGGCGCCGGTGAAGTCATTGCTGTCGAAGCGGAGGGCGGCCAGGTTGAGGCGAGCTTCCACGACGTCGGCATCGCGCGGACCGAGTTGGGAAACGGCTTGTTCCACTACGGTTTTCAGGTTAGCGATGGCGGGGGTGTAGCGGGATTCGGCGGCGAGGTCACGGGCGCGGTGGATGGCGCGTTCGATATCGGAGCGGCTGAAATCGGTGGTGCGCGGGGGTGTTGCCAGGGTTTCGCCGGTGACGATCGTCGGCGCGACGACGGTCGGGGCGGTGCGCGCGGCGCCCGCGGCGCTGGCTGCGGCGGCATACATCCGCGCCGGGCCGTGCGGGTCCTTGATTTCCGGAAGTGCCGCCACACCATCGGCGTAGCGCATCAGCACGGCGTGGACGGTGGCGGCGTCCTCGGGCCGGCGGTCGGGTGATTTCGCGAGTGAGCTCATGATCAGCCGGGCCATATCGACCGGAACGTCGGGGCGTTCGCGGCGGATTTCGGTCGGCATGGAATGAACTTGGTTCTGCCACACCACATACGGTGAACTGCCCGTCATCACGCGATCGCCGGTGAGCAGTTCGTACAGCACCAGCCCGAGCGCGTACAGGTCGGTTTGCGGCACCACGGCCCTCCCCTCGACCTGCTCGGGTGCCATGAACGCCGGTGTTCCGAGCGTATTTCCGGTGTTGGTGTAGCGGGTCATATCGGTGTCGGTGGTGACGGCGAGGCCGAAGTCGAGCACCTTCACCGTGCCGTCGGCGCACAGCATGAGGTTGGACGGTTTCAGATCGCGGTGGTAGATCCGGTTGCGGTGTGCTGCCGCCAGCACCGCGGCGGCTTGCGCGCCCAGCGCCGCCACCACGCCGATCGGGAGCGGGCCGCGCCGGTCGAGTAGTTCGTCGAAGGTGGTGCCTTCGATGAATTCCATTACCAGATAAGGTCGTTCGGGCGGGCCGGGTGAGATGCCGGCGTCGTGGATCGCGGGCATACCGGGGTGGCTGATCTGGGCCATGAATTCGGCTTCGCGCAGAAATCGCCTCGTCCAGTTCGGGTCCTGGTCGAGGTTGGGGTGGGTGATTTTCACCGCGATCCGGCGTTTGAGGTGACTGTCGTAGCCCTCGAACACCTGCCCCATCCCGCCGGCGCCGATCTCCCGGACGAGTTCGTACCGGCCTCCGTCGATCCGCGGTTGAGTCACCGCCACCTCCGTGAGTCCACCACTGCCGACACGTCAACCTACTCGTCGACGGTAGCCGGTCGCAGCACGCCCGCCGCCAGGCCCCTGACCCCGGCGCGCACCACCTGCTCGATCGTCGCGCGGCGCAGCCGCCATGCGGTCTCCAACTCGGCCAGCTGGCGGAAGGCGGCGCCGAGCCGACGCTGATCGGCGAGCGGAACGCGCGGGATCCGCACCCGATACAGATCCACGGGGCCATCGGCGATCGCGTCCCGCAGCACCCCGGCCAAAAAATGCGGGTCGATGGTGGTGGCACTGCCGCGCACCAGCGCAATGCCGGGCCCGAGCAGCACACCGTCCTCGGCGCAGACGTGCGCGGCCGGTTCGACACCCATGACCACCGCGACATCCCCGGCGCGCACCAGCACAGCGCCCGGCTCGTCGGCGCTGCCTCGCCGCGATGCCGCCCGTCCCAGCCGCACATCCTTGGCCGACAACATCGCAGCGTCCCCGCCGCCGACGGTCGGCGGCGCTTCATGCACGTGCAGCGCCTCGGCGGCCACCAGATCGTCGAGCGAAACCGTGTCGTGCGCAACTGGGTCGGGTTCCAGTACCGGCGGGAGCGGGACAGGTCGCTCGATCAGTGCCGCCCGCAGCTCGGTATAGCGCTCGCTCATCGCTTGCGGCTTTCGGAGTTCTCCTGCGGGATCAGCGCACCCGCAGTGAGCCCGGTGGTAATCAGCTCGGCGGTGTGTTCGGCGGCCACGGACGCCCGATGCGCGGCGGTGCGCAGCAGGAACAGTTGCCGGAACAGGGCCCCGTATCGGCGTTGCTCGTCCATCGACAGCACCGGCACACGCAGCCGGGTCAGATCGAAGCGGATGGTGGAGGTTCTTGTGGCAGAAACATTTTCGGCCCCGGACAGGAATCCGGCGAGGAACCAAGGATCGAGCCGGTCCTGGTCGACCCGCAGGGCGTGCACATGCGAGCCGAGGACCGCGCCCGCATCCTCCGCGGTGGCGACGCGCGCGGTGCGACCACCGCTGCGGTCGCTGCGCACCGCGGGCATGAGGACATCGCCCTCGCACACCTCGACCGGATCGTCGGGGACCGAATCCAGCGTGCCCGACGCCGGAGTTCCGTTGGCGACATCCGGCGCGGTCAAGACCCGCCGATCACCGGGCGGACGCTGGGATCCGCGCGGCGCTGCCCGGAACCATTGCAGCTGACCGTGATTGGCCAGATCCGCGATGCCGATATAACGCCACGACTTTCCGGCCGATTCCGCCCACCCCGGCACCGCCGAGACGGCCACGGTCAGCTCGGATGCCGCCACGCCGAGACTGTCGAGCGCGGCCCCGACCTGTTCGGAGACCGCGCCCGAATCGAGCGCCGACCGCACATATCGGGCGGGGGTGAGATCTACTTCCTCATCCAGCAGATCGACCGAACGCACCACCGCCGACACCCCCGATTCGGCCGCCGCGTCTGGACTTCCCCCGTCGAAAGCCTGCCACCTGGCGACCACCGCATCCCGCCCCAGCCGGTCACCGTCCTGATGCACGGCGGCGCCGATGGTGTCGATGAACAACATCGAATCCGGCACGGCCGCACCGGGTTCCGGGCGTCGCAACACCCAGATCTGCAATCCGACGTGCCAGGGCTGCGCCACACCCGGCGTCAACCCGATCACGGCACGCAGCGCACCGGCGCGCACCAGATTCGCCCGGATCTTGCGCCCGGACATCCGCGTCGCGACCGCCGGTGGCAGCAGCAGCACCGCGATACCGCCGGGCCGCAGATGCGCGAGCGCGTGCTGCACCCACGCGAGTTCCGGTTCCCCGCGCGGCGGTAGCCCGTAATCCCAGCGGGTATCGAAGGCGAGTTCCCCCGAGCCCCAATCTCGTTGTCCGTAGGGCGGATTGCACAGCACCGCATCGACTTGCAGGTCGGCGAATGCGTCGGCGATGAGACTGTCCCCGGCCCGCACCACCGGTTCCAGCGCCGTCTCGGCCTCGATCAGCAACCGGGCGCGCTGCACCTGCACCGGCACCGAATCCTGCCCGTACAGTTCCTCGGCCCCGTCCTGAGCGGCAGCCAGCAGCAGACTTCCGCTGCCGCATGCCGGGTCGAGCACGCTACGCACGGCCGGGGTGCTCGCCGAACGGATCAGCGCCGCCATCATCGACGCGACCGCCGGCGGGGTGACGTAGACGCCGGTGGAGGCGGCATCGTCCATCGCACGCTCGGTCAGGATGTCGAGCGTGGTGCGCACCTGGTCGACGCTGGTGGCCGCCCGCATGGCGGCCGCGACCTGGGCGGCCAGTTCCTGATCGTCGGCCCCGGGCGCGGACCACCCGTCGCCGGTGCGCCGCAGCACCTCCATCACCTTGGTGACGGCCTGCGGCGTCGCATGGGAGCGGACCAGTGTGCGCAGTTCGGATTCCGGTGAGTGTGCCGCGTCGACGCCGTGCGAGACCAGCCATTGCCGCACGGCGTGCAGATCGAACAGCGGCCGCGACTCGTTGCCCGCGACAGGATCGGGGAAGTCGTTGTGACGACGACGCCAATTGCTCACCGTCGCGCGGGTGACGCCGGCGAGCCGCGAAATCTCCGCGGCGCTGACCTCGGGTACGGGCTTCGACATACCCCTCCTCTCAGGAGTCTGTTGACACACTGCTGGACCGATGAGCAAAAATCAATCTCGACTCGCGCATTGACAATGTTTTCAGTCTATCCTACTGTTTGCATCAGCTTCCGAACGCCGCCAAGACCGGCGGCCCATATCGGCCTCTTCCGCAGTCGTCCCGCGCCCTGGGGCGATTCACGCTGCCGCAGACGACAGGACTTCGACATGAATCACGAACCCGATCGACTCGACACGTGGAACGCCGCCGCGCCACCGCCGGACCGGCCGCCCGCTCCTGACTCGATGCCGCCGTATCCCCCGAGCGCGGGCGCGCTGATCGAGCCGTATCCGCCGGTTCCCCCCACGGCACCGCAGTACTATCCGGCCGAGTACTTCAGCTCGACCGGCCACCCGCAACCCGCTGTCCCGCAGCCTTTTCCGACACCACCGCCGATGATGAACGTGGTCCAGCAGTTTCCGCCGGGAGCGCAGGTTGTGGTCAAACGATCCTTCCCGCACGGATTGCACCTGGTGCTCACGCTCATCACCTGCGGGCTGTGGTCGCCGGTCTGGTTGGTCCACTACCTGCTCGCATCCAACAACTGACTCACCCCGCGTGCGACCGGCAGACCCCACCGGATCGTCGCGCAGGACTCCCTGTTCTCCGGCGGCGCACGGGTTTCGTTGCGCTGACCGGGTGATCGGTGCCGGGGCGCGCTCCCACGCGCCCGCCCCGGTGCCGAGCACTGTCATCCGTTGCGGCAGATCACCGCAACTCGCTCCGACATTTTCGAGGAATCATGAACAAACGCACGATCGTCTCCGCCCTGCTCGCCTGTGCCGCAGCCGGCGGGATCGCCACTGTGAATGCGGGCTCCGCATCCGCGGAAACCAATATCCGCTCCTACTCCGGCTACGGCGCCGAACAGGCCTGCAATTTCGACAAGGCTCGCACGCCGTATCGCGCCGGCCAGGAGGTCGTGCTGTGCGACCGTGGCAATCGCGGCGTCTATCACCTGACCGTCGTGCCCAACGCCGAGATTCCGCTGCACCTCGCCCGGCTGATGGTCACCGGCAGCTTCGACGGGCTCTCGTAACCTCTCGAACGGAAACGAAATCGTCCGCGATGCCGATCCACCAGTGCGGTCGCCTCGCGCCAACCGGAACTTACCGTCCGGAACTACCGTCGGTTCGCCATGACGTGACAGCGGAGCAGTAATGTTGCGCCGAAGGGTGACGGACCGGCGGTTCTTCGTCAGGTCGGTAGGTACCGCGGTAGCAGTGCAGGCGTCGAGGACCTACCGCCGTGGTGGGGCCGGCGGCTGGTAAACGACAAGAACAGGACTGGGCGCGTATGGACAAGGGTCGGTGGACGACGGTCACCGAGTCGAGTTTCGAGCACGAGCGCCGGGGGTTGGAAGCGATCCGGGCGCAGCTGCCGGATATCGATCCGTGGCTGGCTTGGTCGAACTTCACCTTCACCGCCAACACCGGACATGTGCGCGAGGTCGACCTCCTGGTCGTCGCGCCCAATGGTGTTCATCTCGTCGAACTGAAGGACTGGAACGGCCGCCTATACCACCGCAACGGCGATTGGGTCCAGGAGCGTCCACGCGGTGATGCCCTGTTTCATCGAAATCCGCTGCACCTGGCCAGCCAGAAGAGCAAGGAACTGGCTGGGCTCCTGGCTTCGAACGGCGTCCGGGTCTTCGTTGGATCGGCGGTCTGCCTCACCAATCCCGGTCTCCGGTTCGAGCTGCCGGACGGCGACCGCGAAAACACCCACACCGTGCGGGAACTGATCGATCGGTTCGAGAAGCCGGTGCGAGACGTCCGGCATCGGATCGACACGCAGCGCGCCACCGCGATCAAGCGCGCGCTGGAGCGAATCGGCATCCGGCGCAGCGATGCCGAATTCGCCGTCGGGCCATACAAGTTGGAACGCAAGCCGTTCGACTCCGGCCCGACCTGGCAGGACTATCTGGCCACACACACCGACCTGCGGGAGCCGGCGCGCGTGCGCATCTATCTGCGTGAGCGCGGCGCGGACGAGGAGCAGCGCCGCTCGGTGGACGACGCGGCGCGTCGAGAGGCATCGGTGCTGCGCCGGTTCCCGCACCCCGGTGTCGTGCGGCTGGAACTGTTCGATCCCTCCGGCCATTCGGCGGGCCCGGCGCTGATCTTCCGATACCACCCCGAAACCCTGCATCTCGACGAGTATCTGCTGCGCTACGGTCACCTGCTGGATATCGGCGACCGGATCGAGTTGGTGCGCCAGCTGGCCGAGACGTTGCGATCCGCTCATTCCGCGCGGCTGTTTCACCGGGCGCTGGCGGCACGTTCCATCCATGTGGTCCCTCGCCCCGGCTCGGGCGACGCGGAGCGCTGGGGAAATCCCCGGCTGCAAATCTCGGATTGGCAGACCGCGACCCAACGCTCGGCCGGCTCCGGCGCGACCATGACCCGGCACGCGCCGACGTTGCTGACCCCCCAGCATCTGGCCAGTGGCGCCGATGCGTACCTCGCGCCCGAATTGCAGGCGGTCGCACCCGATCCCATCGCCATGGATGTGTACGGCCTCGGGATGCTCACCTATCTGCTCGTCACAGGAAAAGCGCCGGCGCGCACGCAGGCGGAGTTGTTGGCGCAATTCGAATCCGGGAAAGATCTGCGTCCGGGCGCGGTGGTCGACAATCTTCCGTCCGACATCGATCTACTGGTCGCCACCGCCACCGCCTATCAGCCCGATAAGCGGCTCAGCTCAATGGACGAGTTCCTCGAAATCCTGGAGGACGTGGAGGACGCCCTCACCTCACCGGAGGACGCGCCGCCTGCCGAGCCCGATAAGGATCCGCTCGAAGCGGGCTCCGACGACGTACTGGGTGGACGCTGGCTGGTGCGGCGGCGCCTCGGAACCGGTTCGACGAGCCGCGCACTGCTGGTACGTGATCTGCAGGCCGAAGGCACGCAGCGCGGCACCAAAACCTATGTGGTGTTGAAGGTCGCGCTCTCCGACGACCGCACCGAGGTACTGAACCGCGAAGCGAATGTGCTGCGCGGGCTCCGCCGGCATTCCGGGATCATCAATATGGTCGATCCCGGCCTGACGTCGATCGGTGGGCACACCACCCTGGTCCTCGAATATGTGGGAGACGAGCAAGGTCTCGACGACGGCTCCGAGCGTCGCACCGAGGAAACGGTGGCTCGTGAGCTGCGGGACAACGGCCGCTTGCAGGTGGGCCGGCTCGAGACTTACAGCGAATTCCTGTTCAATGCGGTCGATTTCCTCGAGGGTGAGGGCATCTGGCATCGCGACATCAAACCGGACAATATCGCAATCCGGGTGCGGCCCAACCGGACTCGGGAACTGGTCCTGATCGACTTCTCCCTGGCCGGTTACCCCGCCAATCGCACCGACGCGGGCACCGACGGCTACCTGGATCCGTTCATCGGCACACTGATCCGCTCCACCTACGACGCCCATGCCGAGCGGTACGCGCTGGCGGTGACGCTGCACGAGATGGCGTCGGCCGAGCTGCCGCGCTGGGGCGACGGCAGTGTGCTGCCCCGTCAACTGGATGCCGCGGAATTCCCGTACCCGCAGATCGCCGCCGAAGCGTTCGACCCGTCGGTGCGCGAAGGTCTGGTGGCATTCTTCCGCAAGGCGCTGCATCGCGATGCGGCACAACGCTTTCCGGATCTGAAGCCGATGCGCGATGCCTGGCGCAAGATCTTCCTCGACATGTCGCGGACGGTGCCGTCCCGTCCGCTGAGCGCGCATCCGGTCGACGACGACGTCGAGGATACGACGCCGGAGCAGCAGCGCCGGCTCATCGCCGAACAGGCCTCCCGGGAAACACATCTGTCCCAGGCCGGTTTGACCACGGCCTCCGAGCAGTTCCTCTACGGGCTCGGTGTCACGACCGTCGGCGAACTCCTCGACTACGGCCGCACCCGGTTGATCAATGCGCCCGGTTTGGGTGTGCGGGCGCGGCGGGAGATTCAGGAACGGCTCAAGGAGTGGGCACGCCGCCTGGGTAAGTCCGAACCGGCTCCGCTCGCACCGGAGGCCCGCAAAGAGGCGAAGGAGGAAATCTCCGCCGCGCAAGCCGATCTGAGTGCCGGACTGCTTCGCACCCTGAGTCTCGACACTCTGGCCGCCCGTTTCGTCCCCGAACGCAATAACAACGGGTCCAATGCGACCAAGGTCGACGCCGTGGCGCGCCTGCTGCGCATTCCTGGCTCCGGCGATCTGCCGACCCTGGATTGCTGGCCGACTCAGGTGGCGGTAGCGGAAACGCTCGACCTGACGGGTGCTCGCATCGCGCAGCTGCTGCGCGCGCAGCGACAGCTGTGGAAGAAGGACCCGGCCGTCCAGGCGCTGCGCGAGCAGGTGCTGGAACTACTCGACGGCTTCGGCCGGATCGCGGCCGCCACCGAGGTGGCCGATGCGCTGGTCACGCGCCGCGGTACGCGTCTGCAGGATCGGAGTGCGCGGCGTGCCCTCGGTATGGCCGCGGTGCGGGTGATTGCCGAAGTGGAACAGCTCGTCCCGGATGAGGCGGCGATCAAGGTGGCGCAGAAACGCGACAAGGGCGCCGATCCTGTCGTTGTCCTGGCCCTGGAAATCGACGACGATTCCGATCCGGATACGCCTGGGGCACAGGCTCTCACGACCTATGCGCTGAAGCTGGGTGAAACCGCCGATGCTCTGGCCCAGCAGGATACGGTGCCGACCGCGGCGACCGTTCTGGAACGGCTCGGCGCGATCAAACGCCCGCCCGGCCGAGTAACCCTGGACGAGCGCCGTTCGGTACAGGTCGCCGCAGCGGCGTCGCACAATGCGGCGGTCACTCCGCGCCTCGAGATCTATCCGCGAGACCTGCCGTTGGAACGGGCCGTTCGCCTGACCCAAGCGGGCCTGTATGTACCGATCGCCGGTCAGTCCAAGGAGAAGCAGCCGGGGTTGCTCGCGGAGACCGTCTTCGAACGGATTCTGGCGCGCTTCCCGGAACTGGTCATCGCCGGCAGGGAACGCAATCTGCCGACCCCGCAATTGACGAAAGCCCTGCGAGCCGCCGGCTTCGAGTTGGTCGTCGCAACCCATCCCGATACCCGGGTGCAGCGCTACATTCCCGAACGCATCGACCAGGAAACGACCTACACCGCACACGTCCCCCGATGGTCCACAGCCGCAACTTCCCACTTCGCGGGCAGTTACTCCGATGATCCCGATTTGGCGAAAGCCGCACGGGCCGAGGAACTTTTGACGGGCGCCGCCGTGCGTGACGGGTACCGAGTATTGACCTGTCCGACCGCGCCTCCGCCCGCCACCCCACACGCGATCACCGAACTCCGCGACCGCTTCGACGTGCGCCCCATGTCGGTGACCGCACTGTTCCTGGCGAATATGCACGACCTGGTACGTCCCGGCGAGAAGCCGACGTGGGAAACCATCCTGCGCGCCGACACCGCCGAATCCGGTTCGAAAGCAGCGCTGAAGTTCTCCGATTACGCACGCACAGCCTGGGGACGTGTCGAAAACGAGCTCGGCGCGGCGATCGCCGGCGAAGGCCCCCTGCTGTTGCACGACACCCTGCTGTTCGCCCGCTACGACGCCATGGGAGTCCTGGCCCGCCTCGCCGAACAGGCCCGCCGCGGCAAAGGCGCCCTCTGGCTGCTGTGCCCACAAGCCGATCCGGCCCGCCAACCACACCTCGGCGCCACCGCGGTTCCCTATCAGTCCGCCCTCAACGAGTGGATCGCGCTGCCCTTCTCGTGGATCAGCAATATCCACCGCGCCACCGCATCAACCGAATCAGGAGCCCCCCGATGATCGACCGCGCCGCCCTACTCTCCGACCTGAAGAAACAGGTCAGCGCGGTCGAAACCGACCTGAACCAGCAGTTGAAGGTGCTGGGCGAGGTCAAAAGCCGCCTCCACGAGGAATATTCGACTGCCTTCAAACTCAAGCGCACGGCCGCCACCGAAAGTGCCTGGCTGAAGGAGCGCGTCACACAGGTTGCCGTCGCCTGGGTTCTCGGCACCGTCTTCGTCCGCTTCTGCGAGGACAACCGGCTGATTCCCGAGCCGTATCTGACTGGGCCCACCGACGACCGCCGTGAACTCGCCCAGGCGCGCTATGACGCCTACGTCGAATCCGATCCGGATCCGACCTACCGTGGTTGGTTGCTTCGCGCCTTCGCCGAACTCGGTGCCGGGCAAGCTGGAAAACTCCTGTTCGACCCCGCGCACAACGCGCTCTATCAGATCGAACTCTCCCACGACGGCGCGCGGGAACTCATCGAGTTCTGTCGGGAGCGTGACGAAACCGGTGCGCTGATCCACGACTTCACCGACCCGCTGGACGAGGACGGAGCCAACGGCTGGGACACCCGCTTCCTCGGCGACCTCTACCAGGACCTCTCCGAGGACATCCGCAAGAACTACGCGCTCCTCCAGACGCCCGAATTCGTCGAAGAGTTCATCCTCGACCGCACCCTCGAGCCCGCGATCGGTGAATTCGGTTACGAGGAAATCAGACTCATCGACCCGACGTGTGGGTCGGGGCACTTCGTATTGGGCGCTTTCAAGCGGCTGACCAAGCGATGGGCGGATGAACAGCCGACCAAAGATCTCCACGAACGCGTCCGGGCCGCACTCGATTCGGTCCACGGCGTGGACATCAACCCCTTCGCCATCGCCATCGCCCGCTTCCGGCTCCTGGTGGCTGCCATGGCAGCCGCCAACGTACGCACCCTTGCCGCAGCATCAGCATACGAATGGCCGATCAAGCTCGCGGTCGGTGACTCGCTGATCAAGGCGCGGCAGCTGGAACTGACCTTCGAAGGAGAACAAGGCGACCCCCTCGCTGAATTCTCTTACGACACAGAGGATGTACACGATTACCCGGGAATCCTGGACGCAGGTCGATACCACGTAGTTGTCGGCAACCCGCCCTACATCACTGTGAAGGACAAGAACCTCAACGAGATCTACCGAGGCCTGTACAAAGCCTGCGCTGGCACATATGCACTGTCCGTTCCTTTCGCTCAGAGGTTCTTCGAACTGGCCAAGCTCGGTGACGCCAACGGAAGCGGGTACGGTATCGTTGGCCAGATAACTGCGAACTCGTTTATGAAACGCGAGTTCGGAACTAAGCTCATCGAAGAATTCTTTGCTCACGCAGTCGAACTGACAGAGGTGATCGATACCTCTGGCGCGTACATCCCCGGGCACGGGACGCCTACCGTGATCCTGGTTGGAACTCGCCGAGCTGGGAAAGCGCGCAGGCCCACGGTATTGACAGTACGTAGCGTTCAAGGGGAGCCTCAGGCGCCGGAGATTCCAGAAGAAGGGCTCGTGTGGCGTGCGATCGTCAACCAGATAGAGAAAGTTCCAAGTTCAAGCCAGTGGATCTCGACCGACAATCTTTCCCGTGACCAGTTCGCCACCCAGCCCTGGATTCTTACCGACGGCGGACTGGAGATGGTACAACAGCTCAACCAAAACACTAGGGATACCCTGGGAAGCCATGTCGATGCAATTGGCCGAACGACACATACAGGCCTTGACGACGCCTTTTATCTCCCTCCCAACGCAGCAAAGACTCATGCATTGGACTCTTACTGCGTTCCGGTCGTTCTCGGAGACGTCGTTCGCGACTATCAGATCGCGCCGTCAATGCTCACATTCTTCCCATACGACGGTAGCGGTCAGCCTCGAACTATATCGCCGATCGAAGAGCATTTCCTATGGCCGAACAGGACGGCCCTACAGCGCCGGGTAGATTTCGGCCAATCACCAGAACAACGTGGACTCAGATGGTTCGACCACAGTATGTTCTTCCCGAAGCGATACTGCTCAATCCTTTCTATTCCCTTCGCGTTCGTGTCGACCCATAACCATTTCGTGCTGGACCGCGGCGGGAAGGTGTTCAAACAGTCCGCGCCGGTGATCAAGTTGCCGGAGGGGGCGAGCGAGGAGGAGCATCTGCGGCTGCTCGGGCTGCTCAACAGCTCCACCGCCTGCTTCTGGTTGCAGATGGTGAGCCATAACAAGGGTGAAGGTGGCGGCGCGCGTGTCGATGCCGGCTATGCGGCAATGGGTAGCGAAGCATGGAAAAACTCGTTTGAGTTCACCGGCACAAAACTGGAGAACTTCCCCCTTCCAGAACGCTTTCCGACCCAGCTGGCGACTGAAATCGATGCCCAGGCAAAGAAGCTCGCCGGATTCTCCCCTGCCGCGACAGTCCGCGACGGAGTACCCACAGCAGCTGCCCTTCGTGACGCACGGGCAAATTATGAAACAGTCCGCAGCCGAATGATTGCCCTTCAGGAGGAGCTTGACTGGCACGTCTATTCGCTTTACGGGCTGCTTTCCGATGACCTGCGCGCACCAGAAGGCGAAGTTCCACCGCTTGGATTAGGCGAGCGTGCGTTCGAGATCGTGCTCGCGCGGCGCGTTGAGGTCGGTGAGGCGACTAACGAATGGTTTGTGCGGCATGGTTCGACGCCGATCCGGGAGATTCCTGCCCATTGGCCGATCGCGTATAAGCAGATCGTTCAGCGCAGAATCGAACTCATGAGTTCGAACCGAGCAATCGGTATGATCGAGCGTCCAGAGTACAAACGCCGGTGGAAGTCCGAGGGATGGGAAGTCCTGCAGGACAAGGCCCTTCGCTCGTGGCTTCTGGATCGTATGGAGTCCCGCGACCTGTGGTTCGGCGACAGTGGACAGCCTCGAATCCTCATGCTTTCCCGCCTGACCGACCTCCTCGCATCCGACGAGGACTTCGTCTCCGTCGCAGCGCTGTACGCACCCCGCACGGACCTAGGCCAAGTCGTCTCCGCACTCATCACCGAAGAGCACGTCCCCTTCCTCTCCGCCCTGCGCTACAAGCCATCCGGCCTGAAGAAGCGACAGGACTGGGAGCACGTCTGGGACATGCAGCGTCAAGAGGACGCGATGCCGGAAGGGCACGAGAAGAAGAAGTTCCGTGATTCGATCCCGGTGCCGCCCAAGTACACCTCGGCAGACTTCCTGCGCACCTCGTTCTGGCAGGCGCGCGGCAAGCTCGACGTACCGAAGGAACGCTTCATCTCCTACGGCTCAACGAATATCGCCACGCCCGAACTGTACGGCTGGGCGGGTTGGGATCATCGCGAGCAGGCGATGGCGATTGCGATCTACCTGGCTGAGAACAGCCTCTCGACCGAGGAGATCACCCCATTCCTCGCGGGCCTGTTGGAATTGCAGCCGTGGTTGGACCAGTGGCACAACGAAGTGGATCCGGACTATGGCATCTCGCCGGCGGCGTTCCTGGCCGGTGACCGCCGCGACCGGCAGGCGGAACATGGTTTGACCGATGACGATCTGCGGAATTGGCGGCCGCAGCCGGCGACTCGCGGCCGCCGCGGGCCGGCGAAGCGCACGCCGAAGAAGGACGCATCCGAAGAAGGAGATCAGTAATGGCCCAGTCTCCGGCAGGCCAGCCTCCGTTGCTGCGCGAGCTCATCGATATCAAGGAGCATGTCGCCGGTTCGGATTACGTTCTCACCCTCGCCGATGCGGTGACCGAGGAAGGGGCGACGAAGGCGGTCGAGGACTACGTTCTCACCGATCGGCTGCTCGGCAATTTCGATGAGGCGTTGTCGCTGATCAAGTCGGCGCTGGATGGCAATACGTCGAAGCCCGCATTCCTGCACGGTTCATTCGGTTCCGGTAAGTCGCACTTCATGGCGGTGCTGTACGCATTGCTCTCCGGTAACGAAAAAGCCCGCGCGCGTCGCGATTTCGATGCACTGCTCACCAAACACGAGTGGTTGCTGTCGGACGGTAAGAAGTTCCTGATGGTGCCGTATCACATGATCGACGCCAAAACGATGGAGCAGCGGGTTCTCGGCGGGTACGTCGAATTCGTCCGCAAGCGCCATCCGGATGCGGATATTCCGTCGGTGTATCGCACGGATGCGCTGTTCATCGACCTACGGAACCTGCGCCAGACCATGGGTGAGGAGCAGTTCCTGGCCACCCTCAACCGTGACTACGCCGCGGGCGAGGACGACGAATGGGGTGATTCCGCCGCCTTCTGGACCTCGAACAAGGTCGACATCGCGCTCACCGCGGAAGAGGCCGAGGACTCCAGCCAGCTCAATATGGTAAATCCGACCGCGCCCCGCGAACTGCGTCGCAAGCTGTTCCACGACTCGGTCACGACGCTGTTGCCCGGCTACACCAAGTTCGCCGCCGAAGACGAGACCGGCTTTATCTCCCTCGACGCCGGACTGAGTGTTATTGCGGCACATGCCAAGTCACTGGGCTATGACGGCCTGATCCTCTTCTTGGACGAGCTGATTCTGTGGTTGGCCAGCCTCATCCACGACGAGAAGCGGGTGGCGCGGGAAGCCAGCAAGATCACCAACTTCCGTGAGGGCGGCGACGCGCGACGGGCGATTCCGATCGTGTCGTTCATCGCCCGCCAGCGCGACCTGCGCGAACTGGTGGGTGAAGAACTCGCCGGCGCGGCGGAATCCGCGATTCAGGACGCACTCAACCATGCATCGGGCCGATTCGACCTGATCAGCCTCGAGGACCGCAACCTCCCGCAGATCGCGCACGCCCGCCTGCTGAAGCCTCGTAATGAAGAGGCCGCCGCGCAGATCAATGCCGCGTTCGACCGGACCAAGAAGCTCGGGCCGAAGGTTTGGGACACCCTGCTCGGCTCGGACGAGAGCACCACCGGCGCCGACGAGGCGGCGTTCCGGCTCAGCTATCCGTTCTCCCCCGCCTTCCTCGACACCCTCGTCCACATTTCGGCGGCACTGCAGCGCTCCCGCACCGGCCTGAAACTGATGGGGCAGTTGCTCGCCGATCATCGCGACGATCTGCGGCTCGGCGATCTGGTGCCGCTCGGAGATCTGTACGAGCAGCTGACCAAGGGTGGCGACCGGCCGTTCGTCGCCGACAAGAAAGTGCTGTTCGACGCCGCGGACAAGCTGTACCGGACGCGGCTGCGGCCATACCTGCTCGGCACGTGCGAGGTCACCGAGGACGATATCGACGCCTACCTGCATCGGCGCGACAGCATCACCGATGCGAAGCTCGCCGGCAACTGCAAGAAGTTCGTCGGTCAGAACCGGCTCGCCTGCACGGTGCTGCTGGCCGCGCTCGCGCCGAGCGTTCCGGCCTTGCGGGACTTGACCATTCGCCGTCTCGGCGCACTCAACCACGGCTCGATCACCACGATGATTCCGGGCCGGGAAGAGGGCGTCATCAAGGATATGGTCGGCGAGTGGGCCGGCCGGTTCCCGGAGATCAAGCCCACCGGATCCGATGCCAACCCCGGTGTGCGCCTGGAGCTTTCCGGTGTCGATGTCGAGTCGGTGATCGCCAATGCGCAGGTCAACGACAATCCGGCGAACCGCCTGGCCATGGCTCGCGACCTCCTCGCCGAGGAGCTGGGGCTCGACCGTGCCACCGAGCGTCTCGGCACCGATGAGCTGAAATTCGTGTGGCGTGGCTCGAACCGTGTGGTCGAAGTGCTGTTCGGCAATGTCGCCGACGAGGAATCACTGCCCGACCACGATATGCAGCCCTCGTTCGAGGAGCGGTGGCGGATCGTCATCGATCTGCCGTACGACGAAAGCAATTTCAATCCGATCGTCGACGCCGACCGCATTCGCCGGCTGCGAGAACAGCAGGGCGACAATCACCCTCAGACCGTCGCCTGGCTGCCGACGCATCTGACGAAGCCGCGCTGGGAGGATTTCCGGCGCCTCGTCGTCGTCACGAAGGCATTGGCCGACCCGTACCGGTTCGATACGCAGTACGCCCAGCATCTGAATCCGGACAACCGGACCAGCGCGCGGCAGCTGCTCGAATCGCAGCGCGAAACCCTGCGCAACAAGGTGCTGGCCACCTTCAAACAGGCGTACGGCCTTGCCGAGCGCAAGCCCAACGATGTGACCGACGAACTCGATCAACACTTCTATCCCCTGCCGGATATCGACGGTCTGACGGTGTCGATCGGGCAATCGCTGCACGACGGCCTGCGAAACGTGGCCGGAAAGCTCCTGGCATACCAATATCCGGACCACCCGAATCTCGATATCAACGACACCAAAACAGCGGTCAAACCCGTCGAGGCGAAACTCGTGCTGACGCATGTGCGGGAAGCGGCGGAGGCACGCGACGGCCGCGTCGAAGTGCCGACGAAGGACCGGCCGCTGATGAAACGGATCGCGGAACCGCTCGGGCTCGGGCAGCAGAAGGAAGCCTATTTCGAGCTGTCGCGCCGCTGGGCGGACCACTTCCGCCAGACCGCGCAGAAAGAAGGCATCACCGGCGACCTGTCGGTGATCTCGCTGGGCGACTGGACCGACCTGCCCAATAAGCGCGGACTCGAACCGCATATCGCCAATCTGGTGATCGCTTCCTTCGCCGAAATGGACGACCGGGTATGGGTGCGGGGTGGTGTACCGATCGACACGCCCGATCTCACCCGAATTCAGCCCGGCGATGCGCTGCGCACACAGCCGTTACCTTCCGAATCCGATTGGGACACAGCGCGCAGCCGGTTCGAGGTCATTTTCGGACAGAAAGCGCCCACGCTGCGTCGCGGCGGCCTGGTGCAGCAATTCGCGCGCGAGATCAAGGAAGCCGCGACCAAGTATCAGGATTCCGCGGTGCGGCTGGTGGAACAGCTGGAGCAGCATGCGGAATTCCTCGGTTTGGACGACACCGAACCGGGGGGACGACTCGCACTCGCGCGCCGCTCGGTCGAACTCCTCACCGCGCTCTCCACGCCGGGAGGCGGATCCGCCAATGCGAAGCGGACCGTCGAGGCGCTGGCCGGTTTCGATCTCGGCGATATCAACCCGGACCGCTACGCGACGTCGATCAAGTCCGCCGACAAGGTGATCGCGGCCCTCGCCAATGCGCCGTGGAGCAATCTCGCCCAAGGCCGGGTGCTGGGCGTCGAGGGCGCCGCCCTGCTGGATTCCTTGCAGAACGTCGCTCGGGCCGACCAGCGGTCCGCTGATCTCGCCGACAAGCTACGCACAACCAACGCCGAGATCACCAAGCTGGCGACCAAACGCCTGCAGGAGGCACAGCAGCGGGAAGGGAGTAAGAATACGCCGACTCCGCCGCGGGTGGAGCCGATAGCTCCGCAACCGATCCGCGAAGGCGTGAAGTTCGACCCTGACCCCAGCCCCCCGCCGGTGCCGGTCACCCCGGCAACGATGAACCACTCCGGAATCTACGAGACAACGGCACGGACAGCGGTCCAAAAGTTCGCGGCCGAACTGGAGGCACTCGTCGCCAGCGAGCCGGACGCCATAATCGAGTTCAAATGGAAGGTGGTGGAATGACCGCACCGGCCACCACGGCATTGCGGTTGTCGAGAACGACAGTCGCGCAATACCTTTCCTCGCACCAGAAGTTGACGGACGTGCTATCCGCACCACAGGGAAACGTCACGCTACTGCTGCGCGGAGAGCCCACGTGGGAAGGTGACGCGGTCTTGGCTCTGACCGACGGCCGCGCCGTCCGCGTCGTCGCCGCCCCCTCGCCGTTGGCGGTGCACGAGCAGATCCTTGCTCACGCCAGGGAGATCAGTCCGGATCCTCGGGTTCAGGTGCTGATTACCGACGTCGAAGAACACGACCTCGACCCGGCGATTCTGGCGCGCACCCATCGCGCGCGAATCTACGTCGTCGACCAATGGGATATCGTCCGGGAAACGTTCGGCGCCAAAAGTATCGACCCCATGTTGCGCCGAATGGGTTGGGTATGTGAGGCGTTGCTCGACGCATCCGGCGCCCGCAAGTGGCCGACCGCGCTGGCCGGCGAGGTGCTGTCACGCACGCCCACGCTCGCGGCACTCGCGGCTCGTCGCCTCGATCTGGGAGATCTCGGCGACCGCATCGACGCACAAGCGCTCCTCTCCTGGTCGCAGCGACCCGGCGGGCCACAACTGCTGGTCGACCTGCGCGGCCCGGAGCGTGATGGCCTGATCGACTTTCTGAGCGACAACGAACAATCTGGGCCCACCGGCCGCGTGCTGGCGGCGCTCGCGTGCACCGGACACGGCAACGAGGCCGTGGCCTATGGACTGGTGTGCGCGGCGCTGTGGAAGCACGCCACACCCAGCAATCCGGTCTATCAGGCGCGTGGCCGGGTCGAGCGGTGGCTCGGCGATACGTTCCCGATCAAGGGCGAGGCTTTGGATCGCGTCCTGACCAGCTTCGGCGTCATGTGCGAGGAGTACATCGCCGACCTGTTGACCAAGGCTCGCTCGACCACAGACCCCGGCGACGAAGCCGACGAGCAGGCGCGAGAGGCGCGTAAGACGACCGACACCGTACTCGGTCAGGCAGATCTGCTCGTCCGGCAGTTCGGCGCCACCGAAGCCGCTACGAGCAGTCCCGTGCTCACCGCGGGGCTCGAGGCTCGCTTCGCCGCAGCGGGGAACGCGTTGGGACGCGGGCGGATCGACGCCATCGGACGGTCGGTGCAGCAGCTTCGCGATCACAAGTTGGCTCCCGATCATCAGATTCGGATCAGCCGGGTTCGGATGGCGCAACGGCTGACCCACTGGCTGGATCGCAGCCCCGATCCGACGGTCGACACGGTCGCCGCTGCGATCAACCGCCAGATGCACGACACCGCTTGGGCGGACCGCGCACTCGACTTCCTCGAAGCGGGTGGCGACGACGATCCCGCTCTTCGGGTCGCCTACCGCGACCTCGCGACCAAGGTGCGGGCACTGCGCCGCGAGTTCGATCGCGAGTTCGCGACGGCGCTCGCGGAATGGACACGCTCGGGCAGCACCCCCGGATCGATGCTCACCGTCGAAACATTCCTGCATCGCGTGGTGCGGCCGATAGCTGCGGAAATGCGGGTCATGCTCATTGTGCTGGACGGGATGAGCGCCGCGATCGCCACCGAACTGGCGGGAGAACTGCGTAAGTCCTTCGCCGAATACGATCCGGTGCCGGGCAACGGCCGGCCGCAGCGCCGGGCCATGATCGCCGCGCTGCCGAGCCTCACGGCGGTATCGCGCACCTCCTTGTTCGCGGGCGCCCTGATGAAGGGCGATCAGAAAGACGAGGACCGACTGTTTCCGGCGCACAAATTCTGGAAGCCGCGCACGGCTGAGGTCTTTCACAAACACGACCTGCGCAGCGCCGCGGGCGACCGATTCGGAAGCGACCTGCTCGCCGCCCTCGCGGACCCGGACAAACATATCGCCGTCGTACTCAACACCATCGACGACCGGCTCGCAAAGGAGATCAAACTCGACGACTCCGGTTGGGAGGCAAGAGAAGTCGGGGATCTTCGTGCGCTGGTCACCGTCGCCGCGGGACAGGGCATGGCGGTGCTGATCACCAGTGACCACGGCCATGTCATCGATCGGCACGGGGTCGGTATCGAGGCGATCGGCATCGGATCGGCTCGGCACCGAGTTCCGGCCGCCGAATACGATCGCCTCGCCGAATCGGAAATCGCCCTGCGCGGCCCGCGCGTCGTCTGGCCGGAGCCCGATGCCGCGATTGTGGCGCTGTGGGACAACGACTCCCGTTACACCACCCAGAAGGCCGGCTATCACGGTGGCGCCTCCATCGCCGAGATGACGATTCCGATCCTCGCATTCCTACCCTTCGGCTCCGACCCGAAAGGCTGGCAGGAACTCGGAGACCAACGACCGAGCTGGTGGAAGGACGACACCGACGCAGGTTTCGATGTCCCGGAGATGAAGGCTGTGGCAGCTACCGCCAAACGTGCCGAACGTAAGGCAAAGGACAAGATCACCGACCAGATAACGCTGGACCTGCCGCTGCCCACGGAGACGGTATCCGCTCCCCCGTCGAACACGCGCACGGTCGCGGACATCCTGATCGAGCGGCTGCTGAACTCCGACGTATTCGCGGCGCAACTGGAGACCGTGGCACGCAAACCGCCCACCGCGAAAGTGGAGAAGGCGGTGCGGGCACTCCTCGACGGTCCGCAGTCCACTACGGCCCTCGCCCAGCGTGTCGGTGATTCGCCGGCGCGTGCCCGCAGCTTCGCCGCCGTGCTCACTCAGCTCCTCAACGTCGACGGCGCCCAGGTTGTGGAAACACTCTCGGATGGTCGCACGCTGCGACTCCACCCCGATCTGTTGCGCGACCAGTTCAGACTCCGATGACCGAACCGCGCAGCTCCGCCACCGTGCCTGCCGG
This sequence comes from Nocardia nova, assembly GCF_002933465.1. GTDB lineage: Bacteria > Actinomycetota > Actinomycetes > Mycobacteriales > Mycobacteriaceae > Nocardia > Nocardia nova_B. Next base: position 324,900 of record NZ_PSZE01000004.1, on the reverse strand, counting down.
CGACGATGCCGCGCGCACTCCGTTCACCCGCCCCTCACATGCGAGACTGGGCCGGTGAGTAGCGTGCAGCCACCTACCGTGAGTGCCGCCCGCCGGCGGGCGGTGATCGACGCGTTGCGCCGCGGCGCCGTGCCCGACAGTGGCCTGGATCTGCTCGCGACCGGGCTCGATCGCTTCGAATCGGCGCTGGATGCCGAACTGGATTCCGTTTCGTCCGGCGGCGCCGTATTCAAGGCGGTGCGAGGCGAATACGGTTCCGGTAAGACCTTCTTCTCCCGCTGGCTGGGCGAGCGAGCCAAGCGACGAAATTTCGCCGTCTCGGAGGTGCAGATCTCCGAAACCGAAACGCCCCTGCACAAGCTGGAAACGGTCTATCGCCGGCTCACCGAGCGGCTCAGCACGACGAGTTTTCCGCCGAGCGCCTTCCGCCCGGTGATCGACGCCTGGTTCTACGCGCTCGAAGAAGATGCCCTGACCGACGGCGCATCCGAGGAGGAGCTGACCGAGGCCGTCGACCGGCTCATGACCGCTCGGCTAGCCGAAGTGTCCCGGCACGCACCGTCTTTCGCCGCCGCACTGCGCGGCTATCGCGCTGCTGTGCTCGCCGGTGACGAGGCCACGGCCGCAGCGGTGCTGGCATGGCTGGGTGGGCAGCCGAATGTGGCCGCGTCCGCGCGGCGAGCGGCCGGCGTGCGGGGCGATCTCGATCATTTCGGCGCGTTCGGTTTTCTCCAAGGCCTGTTGACCGTGCTGCGAGATTCCGGACATCGCGGCCTGCTGATCGTTCTCGACGAAGTGGAGACACTGCAACGGGTCCGTTCCGACGCGCGCGACAAAGCGTTGAATGCTTTGCGGCAGTTGATCGACGAGGTGTATTCGGGTCGATTTCCCGGCCTGTACTTGCTGATCACCGGAACACCGGCCTTCTTCGACGGGCAGCAGGGTGTCCAGCGGCTGCCACCGCTGGCGCAGCGGCTGGCCACCGACTTCACCACCGATCCCCGCTTCGACAACCCGCGCGCCGTCCAGATCCGTTTGCCGGGCTTCACCCTGGATTCCCTCACCGCGCTGGGTATTACGATCCGTGACCTCTATGCCGGCGGCACCGAGAACAGCGAGCGGATCACGACAGTCGCCGACGACGACTACATCGCGGATCTCGCACGCGCCGTCACCGGGTCGCTGGGCGGAAAAGTCGGCGTGGCGCCGCGGCTCTTCTTGAAGAAGCTGGTCAGCGATGTACTCGACCGCATCGATCAGTTCCCGGATTTCGATCCGCGCCAGCACTACAGGCTCACCGTCGATGTCGCCGAACTGACCGACACGGAACGCAACCTCACCAGCGCCGACGATATCGATCTCGAGCTGTGAGCGAGGGTCGGTCGTCCGCTGCCATCGAGCGCCTGGATCCGGTACTCGTCCACCACATCGTCAATTCACTGGGATGGCCCGATCTGCGGCCGCTGCAACGGGATTCGATCGGACCGCTGTTGCGCGGCGACGATGCCGTGCTCCTCGCCCCCACGGCCGGCGGCAAAACCGAAGCTGCCTGCTTCCCGATGCTGACCGCGATGAGTGCGGGCAACTGGACCGGGGTCTCGGTGTTGTACCTGTGCCCACTCAAGGCACTGCTCAACAACCTCGTCACCCGGATCGACACCTACGCGCAGTGGCTCGGTCGTCGCGCCGCCCTGTGGCACGGTGATACGTCCGAGTCCAAGCGCAACCGGATCCGTCGCGAGCCGCCGGACATCCTGCTGACCACGCCGGAATCCTTGGAAGCCATGTTGATCGGCGTGAAGACCGACCACGGCGCGCTGCTGGGTTCGGTCCGGGCGATCGTCGTCGACGAAGTGCACGCCTTCGCCGGTGACGATCGTGGCTGGCATCTGCTCGCAGTCCTGGAACGACTGCAGCGGGTGACGGGCAAACCCATTCAACGCGTGGGGCTTTCGGCAACGGTCGGCAATCCTCACGATCTACTCACCTGGCTACAGGGTTCGGGCGCCGGTCGCCGAACGGGCACCGTTGTCGCACCCGATGTACCATCGGCCGCTGATCCCCGATCCGCCGACTACGCTGCGACGCAGTACTTTCCGACTGATCGCGCCGCCCTACCATGCCCACCAGGCAAGGTCGAGCTGGACTACGTCGGATCACTGGAGAACGCCTCGAAGGTCATCGCCTCCCTGCATCGCGGCGAAAAGCGCTTGGTGTTCTGCGATTCCCGCCGCCAGGTCGAACAGCTGGGCGCCGCGTTGCGCGCGCGCGAAGTCACCGTCTTCCTCTCGCACGCATCGCTGTCCGCGGACGAACGCGCACGCTCCGAACAGGCCTTCGCCGAAGCTCGTGACTGTGTGATCGTGTCCACGTCGACCCTCGAACTCGGTATCGACGTCGGCGATTTGGATCGCGTCATTCAGATCGATTCGCCGTCCACGGTCGCGTCTTTCCTACAGCGCATCGGCCGAACGGGGCGGCGTGCCGGGTCGACCCGCAACTGCTTGTTCCTGGCGACCACTGCCGATTCGCTGTTACAGGCCGCGGGGCTACTGCTGCTCTGGAGTCGCGGCTGGGTGGAACCAGTCACCGCTCCCCCGCAGCCACGGCACCTCGTCGCGCAGCAACTGTTGGCCGTCACCCTGCAACATGGCACCATCGGTTCACGGCTGTGGCCGCAGGAATGGAACGGGCTCGCACCGTTCGATCGATCCGCCGAACCGATCATGAGTTATCTGCTCGCCGCCGGATACCTGGACTCGGATCAGGGACTGCTGTTCATCGGCGAGGAGGCCGATAAACGTTTCGGCAAACGGAATTTCCTCGAGCTCACCGCTTCCTTCACCGCCCCACCACAATTCACCGTCCTGGCAGGTCGGCAGGAAATCGGCATGACCGACGCTTCGGCCCTCACCGACGACCGGCCCGGACCACGTCTGCTGCTGCTTGCCGGTAGCAGTTGGCGCGTGACCTACATCGACTGGAAACGACGGCGCGCGTTCGTCGAACCCGCAGACGGCGGCGGCGTTGCGAAGTGGTCGAGTCTCGGCATCCGAGGTCTGTCCGGCGAACTCACTCGGGCTATGCGAGCGGTACTGCTCGGTTCGGACCCAGCTGTATCCCTCACCCGGCGGGCCCAAATAGCACTTGCCGACCAACGTGCGGAACGGGCCGATACGGTGAGCTCTGGCGCCACCCTCATCTCCCACGAAAGCACCGGAACCCGTTGGTGGACATGGGCAGGCTTCCGAGCCAACGCGATGCTCGCCGCCACCCTGTCCGCGGTGGCAGATCCCGTCCAGCGCCCCAACGACTTCTCGATCCGGCTGCGAGGCGATATCACGCAGGCAATGTGGAAGGCCGCCATGAAAGCCGTCGACTTGGACCGCCTACCGCTGCCGAGCGTCGACCCCAGGGCAACCGCCGGCCTGAAATTCTCCGCCCTCCTGCCGGACCAGCTGGCCGGCGCCACCGTCGCTGCCCGACTCGCGGACCAGGAGACGACGCGGACGGTTCTGGGGGAACGGGTCAGGTGGGCGATGCGTTCCTGACGGTTGGTCGCACAGACGTTGGCACCGGCCGTACCGATCGGTAATCGACGCGATGGCACGCGCGGGAAACAGTGAAGGGTGTGTCGTGCCGGTTCGCGTGCAAGGTCCTTACCCTCGGTGTCGCTCCGACTCATCAGCCGGGGTGGCGCCCGCAGCTCCCGCGATCCGATCAATGTCGCGCGCGAGGTCGAAGTCCAACTCGGTCAACTTCCTCCCGACGTCATGGGTCGTGATCCGAAACTCGATCCGCTGCCAAGTGATCAGCATGTCGGGATGGTGCCCCACCTCTCGAGCCTTTGCTGCGACGTACACCGCCAGATGCACGCACTCATGGTAGGTGTGCGTGAAAGTACGTGTGATCTCGCTACCGTCGCGCTTCCAACCGGGCAGCGCTTCAAGACGGCTGGCAATCTCGCTGTCGCTCAGTGGAATAGGCAGTGCGGTCATGCGACCGACCCTACGAGAGTGCTCAACTCATGCCCTGCTGAGGTGTCCGCCCACGCTCGGGCATGGTAGGCGATCTCCTTCAATTCGCCACGGAGCCTGGCAGACCCGGTGACTCTGACGGCCTCCACCGCCTCTGCTGCAGCCCACACGGAGCGGTCGGGGTCCGGCACCCTGGCCAGCACAGCTGACTGCCTCGCCCGGAACACCGCATTGTCCCGACGCGCAGACTCCGGCATGGAGTCCATGATCTCGTCCCACAGGATGGCCGCATCCATGGCGTCTCGCAGGCTGCCGGTGCGCCCGTAACAGGTCGCCCGCTGCACCTCCATATGGTGCGGGGTGCGACGGCAGGAGTTCCCCCACGGGTGCACGTCATCGATGTGGTCGATCAGCGGTACAGCGTCATCCAACAGGCGCTCTGCCGTGACACGATCGCCGAGCATCGCGTGGCCCTGCGCCTCGTGCTGGAGTGCAATCACGCGTACCTTCGGAGATAGCTTCAGTCCGGCCGCACGAGCCGCCCGCGCGAGGTCGACGACGGTGCGGGCGTCTCCATTGTCCAATGCGAGCATCGCCATGTTCGATAGTGCGTAGGAAATGAGGTCGGGGCTGCCGCTGCGGTGTGCGAGGGACAAGGTTGTATCTCGCCACTTCGCGGAGGCCGCTCGGTCACCCGCGTCCTGATACAGCCAGCCGAGAAAAGCTGCGTATGCAGTGCCGATTTCCAGTAGGCCACACCGCACCGGCGTATCAGCCGTGGCCGCGAGACAGTCGATCAGTTCCGTCTGCGCCCGCACTGTCGGGATGAGGTAGAGCGGTCCCAGGTACATGTCCGCGGTGTAATGCCCGGAGAGTTGAGAGTGGAAGTAGTCCACGAGTTCGGGGGCGACCCGGTCACCGCACACAAAGTGTGAAACCCCGATGTGTGCCGCACTCATATCTGAATTCACAACGCCCGCAACGAGGGCAGGCAGCCTAATAGAGGCAGAGCCAAAATCCCGTCGCCTCACCTTGTCGACCTCCTGCGCGCCGAGCACCACCGCTGCACCACTCGGCGGAAATTCTTCAGTGCGGGCGGTTTGGAGAGTGGCGTCCGGATTCTGTAGCGCGGCATCGAAGCGCGCTCTCTGCTCATCATCGAGCCTCCCGCAAGCGGTGTCCATGCACTCGGCGTACTTCACGCCCAATGTGATGTCGGCACCCCTGCGTTCCCATTTGCCGACCGCCTCCAGCGAGCACCCGATCCGGTCGGCGAACTGAATCTGGGTATCCCGCAACGCCGTACGCAGCGCCGCGACCTCGAGCCCGGTCCACTTGACGATCGTCATCTCTCGGCGTTCTCCCCTCCGCTGTAGTACCGCCAGGGTACGGGCTCAGTACAGGTTCGGTGTGTCCTTCTGACGCGGCAACACGGCAATGCTGAAACCAACCATTACCGCAAACCGCAGAGGCGCACGCTCGACTTTCGCCCCGACAGAACCCGGAGCCGATCGCTATGTCCGTACCCGCAGCCGAAACCAGTGCCCGCGAGCCGATCGGCGTGGAGCCGACCTCGACCGATATCGCTCCGGACGACGACTGCATGCGTCAGGAACTACCGAAACTTCCCATCAGGCGCACGCACAACCGGTCGATGGCGGCCACCCTGAGACTCTGGCACACCCGCAACCGAGACCTCCTCGAGCGCGTCGCCGCCGGCCTCCGCCACCTCGACTCACCGGCGAACTGCAAGAACACCGAACCCATCCACGGGCGAGCACACGCCATCCACGTCATGGCCGACCACGCCAAACACGACTGCCCCCGATTCCGGCTCGCAGCACAGTACATCGAAGCCGCACAGTGACCACCGCTCGATCCCGAATCATGAAGGAACACACGCTTTGACGAACCCGGACAAGCCGACACCAACGCCCGACTCCCCCACCGGTCCGGTGACGGCACCGGAACCATTCGGGCTACCCGTCACCGATCACCACCGCGTACCGGCCATGACCATCACGTTCGCCCATGCGGTGATGCAGCGCCACATCGACTGCCCCATCAACATCTGCCCGATCAAACAACAAGCCAAAGCCCACCTCGTCACCGCACAGCGCATGATCCCGGCCGACCAGACGCACATGGGCTACTGAGCCGAACCACGAAGGAACACATGCTCGACGAACTGCCGCCACGTGAGCTTATACGCAGCCAGAACCCCTGCCCCCGTTGCCGATTGCGTCGGCCACCCACCCCGGACATTACCGCATTGACTCGGTTCGCCGACGCCCTGCGCGACCGGCGACCCGACAGCGATAGCCGAAGGGAACGATGACCGACCACCACGTCACGCCGGATGCCGCGCGCCTACGCTTCCTGATGGCACGGGCCCGCCGCGCCGGCTACCAACTGATCGCCGATCCCACAGAGAGCAACCGATGGGTTCTGGTCGACATCGAAGACGGCGAGCGCCTATTCGAATCCGCTTCGCTGGCCGAAGTCGAACGGTACTTGAGCGAATAGCGCTCCACGCCGCCGAACCCAGCCCCCTATGCACGATTCGTCACGCAAGGAACGGCGCCGCCCGGGCACGTATAGTTCATACGACGTCCGACGGCTATCAGGCAAGGGGAGGCGACGTGGGCGGATCGGTGGAAGTGAACCCGGCGCAAGTACACGCCACGGCGGACTGGCTCAGCACGTCGGCTCAGGATTTCAGAGACGAACTCAGCGCCCTCATGAAGGAGGTGCGGTCCTTCGTCGGGGGCGACTGGCAGGGCATGGCGTCCGGTTCGCACAGCGATGCCTGGGACGAGTGGGAAGAGGGGGCTCGGCAAATCATCGCCGGACTCGAGCACGACGCCGACGCACTGCATCGTGCCGCCGCCACCCTGCACAACACCGACCAAGGCTCCGCTGACTCGATCAGCTCGACAACCTCCGAGCGTGCGTAGATGCAACCCGGAAACTATCGTGTGGACCTCGTCGGCATGCAGAACTTGATCGACAAGGCGGTCGATTTCGAGAAGAGACTCGAAGAACGGCTGAGCGACATCCGAAAACAAGTCGCTGATCTCCACATCGACTGGACAGGCGAGTCGGCACAGACGCACCGCGAGGCCAACGCCGAATGGGCCACCGGCGCAACGGAAATGCACACCGCCCTGGCAGAACTGTGGAAGGCACTCGACCACGCCCGTTCGGCTTATCACTCCGTCGGCGAGACCAACCATGGGATGTGGCCGCGATGACAGCACCGACCGTTCCTGTCATCGTCCATCGTGCCGACGAATACCATTCGGCCGGCGAAGTATTCGGCCAAATGTCAACCGATTCCGTAACCACGCATTCGTCGCTGTTGAACGTGCTCACCACATACATCGGCATGGCGGGTAGCGACAGCATCGGGCAGCAGTGGTCCGGCTCATACAACGAGTCCGCGCAGCTGGCGATCTCCGCCTCATCGAAGATGACGACCTCGTGCGGCCAGATCCGTGATCTGCTCATCGTCGGATCACACAATCATGAGGTTGCAGAAATCTCAGCACACCAACGCAATCTGCCGGTTCCGCCGGCACCCCAGCTGCTCCCCGATCCCTGCCTCCCCCAGACCGCACCCAATGCGTCCGGCGACGGCATACCCGAGCCATTCGGATGGTCGATCATCAAGGACGCGGTGGGCTACGCATGGCCCAACGGGCACCAAGATCAACTTAATTCCGCCAAGACCGCGTGGCAAACAGCTGCTGCCGACTACCGCACCATCGCGGGGCAGGTACCTCAGGCTGTGAGTCTTCTCAACAATCAGCAATCACCTGAAATCGAGATCGCGGTTCATACGTCACAGGACCGGCAGAACGACTTCAACACACTAGCGGACGTATGTGACGCGCTGGGCAATGCCTGCGGCGACTATGCCCACTACCTCGACGAAGCGCACCACAAGATCCTCGACGAACTGAAGGAATTCGTCATCGAAACAGCAGCGGCGGAGGGCGTGTTCGCCATTCTCGCTCCGGTGACAGGGAGTCTGTCGGAGTGGGTGGGAAATACGGCGATGGCGGGTCGCGTCGCCATGAAGGGCAGACGGATAGCGACGATCATCGGTGAACTATCGACCAGGGTTGCCAAGATCGTAACCGATGCCATTAAGCCGCTTGTCGGAAAGATAAAGCCAGTTTTCGAGAAGGTTCGCAACTGGGTCGATGCAGCTAAGATCAAGTTGACTCCGCTCGATCGCGGCGGCGCCCTGCTGTCGAATGGGCGACTGTTTTCTCGAATGGGTAGCAGAACCAACCGGGAAGTTCTGGAAAGCGGAAACCATCTTCCCATGACCAGGGAAACGGTCGAAGAGTACGCGCGCCGGGCCGGTGTCGACTTGACGGGGGTCCGGTTCGACATAGCGAGTTCGGCAGATGATATCCGCTACTACGACAGTGTGGGAGCGAGCGCCAGCACGTCTGGGGACCACATAGCCTTGGCTCCCTCCGCCTTTGCCGACGAGGAGAGCTTGATGCGGAATCTCGTTCACGAGCGAGTTCATATCGACCAATATGCACAGGGCAAAGTGACAAACAATCTTGTGACCAATGCGCTCGAGGACGAGGCCTACGCTGCCGACGAAAAATTCTGGAGCAACTACCTGTCCGGAAAGGCGGGGCACTGACAATGAGCGAATTCCGGATCGACGATGTATTTCAGGTAAGTTTTCGTCCGAACCCAATCATGGTGGGCAGGACCGACGATGTGTTCGCCGTCGGAGATCAAGTCGAACTACTGAAAGACGATGGCTCAATCGTTCGCGGCGTGTTGGAAGGCATCGAAATTCACCGTTCCCCATCCGGCCAGTACTCATTTGTATTCTCACGAGAAATATCCGAGCACGCGGAACCCGGCGACATCGTCCGCACAATTTAGCCGAGGAATCGTCAACCTCCGACTACCAAGTCGTACCAGAAGGTCCACACTCGATGGCAGATATCCGAGAATGGGAACAGCGTCTTCAGCGCGAACTCGATGAGATCAGACGGAGCAGTCGGCAGCTCTCCGAAGCAGTCGGCTCTGTTCGCGGGAGATGCCAGCTGCAGGGCCTGTCGGTAGAGGTCGATGCGAACGGCAACATCACCGACCTGCAGATTGCACCAGGCGCGCTGCGCTGGACCAGCGAGCAACTATCACGAGCAATTCGCTCGGCTCACCGAAAGGCTCGAGCCGACGCCACAGCCAGGATCGAAAACCTCGTTCGACGATGTGAACCACGCATACGCGAGCAATTCGAACTCTTGGCCGACCGAGAGTCGACGCCGCCGGAACCGCCGCCTCACCGGCCGATGACCGAGGCCGAGATTCAAGCTGCCGACGACGCCTACTTCGAACGCATGAACCGCGGAGGGTGGACCCAGTAGACGCTCTTGCCGTATAGCGGTGGGAGCACGGCGAGCAAACGCGGTCGCGCACACTCCTGGACGGCGATCAGGACTGCTGCACGATTGGCTGACAGCGTGACCGGCCCCGCGAGCGGCGCCCCCTACTTGACCGGCACTCAACTAACCGGCCGCCAGACGACGTCACGGTCACCCTTGCACAGGGATTGCACGCGACGGCGGAGTTCATGTTCGGCTCCGGGCTCGTCGGCGGCGAGACGGATATAGGAACCGAGCGAGTGGTACTCGGTGATGTCGCGCAACAATCTCCAGCCGGACCATTCGAGCATGTCATAGCCGTATGACCGAACAAACTCGGCGCGGTGGGTGTGCGGGTTGTGAAAGTGGTCGGGCAGTGCGCCGACCAGGTCGAGTTCGCGGGGACCGTAGCAGGCGTTGTCCCAGTCGATGAGCACCCAACCGCCATCGACCACGACCATGTTTTCCTCGTGCGCGTCGGCGTGGACCAGTCCATACCCGAGCGGGAACCTGGTCGTCTCGAATGCTGTGACCAGGACATCGACATGGATGCGAAGCCAGCCGCGTTCGTGATCGCTCAACACCGGCTGTGGTCGTGCGGCATCGACATCGAGCGCGTCACGCAACCGCCGCAAGGGGCGATACTGCGGGATCCGGAACGGCGGCGACGGTTGCTGGTGGAGACGGCGGACCAGGCTTCCGACATCGCGGGCAGAGGGCTGAGCGGCCGAGGACCGATACGGCCAGAACGTCGCCACTGCACCGTCCACCACGACCGGTTGCTCTCCGGGCAAGGGGGGCAGTGCTATCGGCTCTGTTGCCGTGGACGCGAGCCACCGGGTGACCGCGATGCTCGTGGCAGCGCGGGTGCGACGCAGCGGTGTGTCCGGGGCAAGACGAACGACGACATCGCCTACCTGCCATACCGCGTTCGACCGCCGATGAAGGAGTTGCGCTGCGTTGGGATTCAAACCGAATGCGGCGCATGCCTGTTCGAGTGCGAGGCGGCCGGGTAACGCGCTGTCTGCCGCCATCGGTCACACTGCCAGTGCCGCAGCAATATCGGCGCGCAGATCCAGTACGTCGGGTACGGACCCGTAACGGGCGGCAACGGCATCCAGGTCCCGGAGCCGGGCATAACAGCGTTGCGAAGACAGTGCGGTGACAACGGTGACGGCGTCGCGTCCAGTCCGCACGGCCGCATCGGTGTCACCGGCTTGAAGATATGCGACGGACAGGGTCGGCAGCAGCACGGCGCGGCTGCGTTCATGCTCGGCCGGGTGTCCATGTGCGGCATCGGTCAGTCGGCCGACAGCTGATTCGGCGAATTCCGGGTGTGTCAGCGACAGCAGATACAGCGAATGCCCATGCTGCGCAGCGATTTCCGCCTCGGTGACCACCCACGCCCAGAGCGGGGTCGAATCGACATCCACGGTCGCATACACGGCTCGGGAGTCGGCCAGCGCTCTGCGAGTCGGCTCTGGTTCGCCGAGTGTCGCCCAGCACCATGCGGTCACTGTGTGGATATACCCGGCGGTGATGGAGGAGACCGGGTGCCTGCGACATGTGGAGGTTGCGGCAGCCAACCGGCAGAAGGCGAGGGCGTCCTTCGGTCGACGCAGGTGCAGTGCCTGGTGCGCCATATCGAGCAGGATGATGACCATAAGGTCGGTTGAGCGGGGGCTGTCGTCGGCGCGCTGGGCGGTGTGGAGGGCATAGGTCCACAGGCGCCGCGCCGCGTCGTGATCCTCGATGTCGTAGGCCAGCCAAGCTGCCATACTCGCCAGCTCGGCAGTGGCGACCTGCAGCCGAGCCTGGACGCTCGGGGTGCATACCGCATCGTCGAGCGCGGCTACCTGGTGTAGCTGGCTGAGAGCAGCGCTGCGGCACAACCCGCCGCCGTGGGCGAGGTCCCAACGGCGAAATCCGTTGCTGATGGCCTCGATTGCATCGATGTCGGCATCGCTGATTCGAGGTCGAGTCACGTGTTCCAGCCGGCCGGGCAGAACATTGGCCAGTCGCTCGAGCTCTGGATGCAGACGCGAGCCGAGTGCGGCAGCGGTTGCCAGGGTGATGAAATCTCTGCGGTTCACCCAGTCCACCTCCTCGCAGGCCAGGCTACCGGCCGCGGGGTCGGCGGTGTTCACATGGAACCCGAGCAGTTGCGCGGGAACAGCGAAGACGGTCGAGATACGCGCGGCCAGTTTGGCACTGGTCAACCGCCGCGCTCCGGCTTCCACCTCCGACACCCGAGCCTGACTCAGCCCGACCAGCGCCGCAAGCTGGGTCTGGGACATGCCCGTGCAGTCGCGAATCGCAGCGAAGACGACTCCGAAGTTGTATTCCGACAACGCAGTTCGCATTGCCGGGTTGGTGAAGAAACCGACCGGCAAGGGTCGACGGAAGCCCGACGCTCGGGCGCACCCCGCGCACAAGCCAGCGGCAGTCTCAATCGGAGCTCCATTTCCGCAGGCGCGGCACTGCTGTCGTTCTCCCATAATTCGGCACTTTCCGCTGGGCCAGAGGCTCTTTCACTTCACCGTAACCGCCGGTGTGGGCCGGTAGAGCGAAAGACACTGCGCACGGTCGCGAACGAGCAATCCCCGCTGGGGATATCCCGCAAGGGGGTTGGTGCAGAGGACGAGTATCGCGAGGCTGAATGCGACGTCCGAGGGCGGGACTTCCGCCCAGGAACGACCATCTTCGGAAGGGCTGCACAGTGACGGAAGAGAAGCGGTCGCATGGAGTCGTTGCTTTGCTGCACAGCGACCACAACCCGGCCGCGAATGAATCATCAATGGTCCAGCAGCACCGCCAGGACCTACCGAAACTCCCCATCAGGCGCACGCACAACCGGTCGATGGCGGCCACCCTGCGACTCTGGCACACCCGGAACCGGGACCTCCTCGAGCGCGTCGCCGCCGGCCTCCGCCACCTCGATTCGCCGGCGGGCTGCAAGAGCACCGAACCCATTCGCGGGCGAGCGCACGCCATCAACGTGATGGCCGATCACGCCAAGCATGGCTGCCCCCGGTTCCGGCTCGCAGCACAGTACATCGAGGCCTCGCAGAGACGACCGCTCGATCCCGAATCGTGAAGGGAGAAGCGCTTTGACGGAAACGGACAAACCGAAACGAGCGATTGCGCTGCTACACAGTGACCACGACCCCGCCGCCTTGGAAGCACTGATTCGAAAGCATCGGCTGCAGATCGTTTACACCGTGCACACCGACACCGTCGCCGTCCTGGCCGCGCTGATTGCCGTGCAGTACGCCGTCGAGGATGCCGCGGAGGCAGTCGTGATCCCCCATCTCGGCACTCTCGAGCCCGGCGCCCCCTGGTGGAAGGTCACCCGAGCGGCCGACCTGATCACCGGAACACAGGAATATTCCTTGTGGTCGGCAATCACCGAACAGCCGAGGGGCGGACAGTGATTACGCTCGGGTTCGTCATCGCAATCGGCCTTCCATTGGCCGCGTTGATCCTGGCGATGACGCTGCCAGAAGACCGAAGCAAGCCATGAGCCGTTCCTGTGCAGGGGCGAAAACCGTTCACGTGCAGTGTTCTTACCCAGCGAGATGGTTGATCTGCCGCCGGTCTCGTGGTTGATCTGCCGCAGTTGACCTGGCGATTCCCCGAACTCGTCGCACTTCACCGTGCTGGACGGATGCTCGGCTGATCGTTTAGCATCGCCGGGTGACTGAAAGCGGGGGGAACGTTCCGGCAGCTGGCCCCGGGTTTTCTGTTGTCCCGGAAGAAGTTCGCAATGTCGGGATCTACGTGTACGGCCTCGCCCAAACACTCTCCGGCGCACTGGATTCCGCGGCCGGGGAAGTCGCCGAGCTCTTGAACGGCAGCTGGACCGGGGACTACGCCGACGAATTCTCGGAAGGCTGGACCGAGGTCCACGACGGTGGGCAGCAGATCTTCGCGGCCCTGGCCACGATGGCCGAGAAACTCGGCGTCACCGCCGATACCTTCCGGTCCGTCGACGCCGACAGTGCCGCCGCGCTCGACGTTCCCACACTCAACTGGACATAGTGTCGTGGGATCGCAATTCTCGGTCGACCTCGATCATCTCGACCAGATCGTTTCTCGCCTGTCGGGGCTCGCCGAATTCATCGGCGACCATCTCAACGACATCCAGCAACGCGTCGCCGGTCTGCAGGGCACCGGCTGGGAAGGGCTCGCCGCCCGCGCCAACGACGACGCTCACCGCGAATGGGTCAGCGGCGCACAAGAACTCGTCGACGGCATTCGCGAGATGAGCGACGCCGCGAAACAGGCCCACGGCGCCTACACTCGCGCCCTCGAACTCAATCGCCGCATGCTCGAAAGCGGCCGGCAATGAACGTCGACTGGCAGACGTACTACGACGCGGCCAGACAATGCCGGCAACTCGCCGACGACCTCCGCAAAGCCGATAAACCCGTCCACGACGCCATCCGAAACGGCTGCAACGGCATGGCCGGCGACGCGAACGGTTGCACACAGTGGGGCCAGTCCTACGACAAGGCCGCCCACACCACCCTGCAAGCCTGTGCCAGCCTCGCCAATGCCCTCACCAACTACGGCGCCGTCCTGTACGCCCAGGGCTTTCACTGGGGCAACGCCAACAAATCCAACCCACCGAAACCAGACACCAGCCAAGTCAGCCAGTACACCGTCGACCTTCCCACATCCGTTCGCGACAACGGAGCCGGGTTCGAACACAGCGGCGGCGTGAAAGCCTTCTTCGACAAACTCGTCATCGAAGTCGCCAACAAATTCGGCAAACTCCCCAACGGGGACGCCGCGAAGCTCAAATCCGCGCACACCACCTGGAATACCTTCGCCACCCACGAGACCCTCACCGGCGCCGCCGCCCGCATCTCCACCCTCTCCGGCCTCTTCGACGGCATGGACGACGCCACCAACCGCCAACTCATTCAAGACCATTTCGCCACCCTCGAAACCAGCGCCGACAACATCGTCACCGGCGCACAGAACATCGCCGCACCGATCGGCCAATACCACGACGCCACAGTCTCCTTCGGCGAAACCACCGCCAGCAAAATCAACTGGCTCGAAGCCGGAATCGCCGCTGCCGCCGTCGCCGGAATCGCTCTCGCCATCTTCACCGTCGGCATGAGCGTCGAAGTCGCCGCCGAAGGCATCACCGCCGCCGTCGCCGCCACCATCACCGCGATCGAAGAAGCCTTCAGCGCCAGCAGCCTCGTCGAAATCCTCGGCGTCACCACCCTCGCCATCGGAGCCGTCGCCACCGTCAAAGCCTTCGAAGCCGTGCCGGTCAACGAGCTCGAGAAAGACGCCGCCAAACTCGCCGCGATCATCGCGATGAAGGTCCTCATCGACGAGGACGCTGATGCTTCGGGAGGAACAGGCGAGTCCGCTATTCCGGGTAACCCAACGAACGAAGCACAGGTCAAGGAATACCTGAAGTCGCATACCGAGAAAGGCAAAAACCCGCCTAATCGCCAAGTAGCTACCGACGAGGAAATGGTAAACCTCTACGATGAATTGACCAAGAGCGGCACGAAGGTCGACCCCGGAACGTATCCCGGACGGGTAACCAAATTGCCGGACGGGACCGAGCTACGCATGCGTGATGGTAGCCTGTCGGGTGGACGAACTATCGATATCAAGTATCCGAACGGAAAAATATGGAAGGTGCATCTACCGTAGTCATGAATCCCGTCATGGAGCACTTTTTACTCTTCGGCATATCGGACGATTGGGCTCCGGTTGCGGAGTTCGAGAAGGCCGTTCGGCGGTTTTACCCCGACCGCTACAGTAGAGACTTCGTATTGGATGTCATCAGACAGTTCACCGAGGCAGGATACATACGCTTAGGCGCGTTCCCCGGCGGTGGTAGGTTGTGGGAACCCTGGGATGTCTCGATAGACGAGGGAATCCACCGCATCGCTACCGGGTATAACAATGTTTCCGGATACCTGGAAATTCCTGAAGACCAGATTGGGTCCAGTGAAATTTTCCGGGCAGAAATCACCAACCAGGGTCGGAAGAGACTCGAATTACTGGGAAATCCGTACGAGAAGTACGGCGATCCATGGCATGATGATCCGTACTTGACCGCCGAGGAGTGGGGTTATCCGCCGTACCACGGGTGACTATCAGGTACCCACCGGATCCTCACACTGGCAATAGCGAGTAACCGAGTTCCACCGGCCGAACACATCGTGCAAACCTCGATAAGAATCCGCAAAAACGCCTTGGTGCAGCGTGGTTTGCACGGCTGGTTCGGCAACGACGAGTCGATGGGGTCGCCCACTCCCTCGCACCCACCCGCAATCGTAAGCAAACGTAACGAATCCGCCGGGTTCACCGATCCCTCCCTGGGTTGCAGTGCACGGACGCCGTAATCTTTTGCCGCTTTAGTCCGATATGTCTCGCGGTACGTTACGGCGAGCACGTCGCCGGTTGCGGAAGGTAGGTCAAGTGCGGGATTTGCTTGCTCGCCGCATGGTCGAGGCGCTGATGCGGGAGCCGTATCTGTCGGCGTCCCAGATCCGGGAGCGGATCGGTGTGGAAGGCGCCAGCCGTTCGCTGGTGAACAGTGTTCTGTATGCCCGCACCGATCTGTTCGAGATGCTGGGCGATGAACATCCACCGACCTGGGCGGTTCGAGAGGATGTGCAGGAGGATTTCGCGGACCCCGAGGACAGTACGGAACCCGGCGAACCGGACGTAGTTCCCGACAAGACACTTTCCGCTTCCCAGGCCGCGGAGAACGAGTATGCAGGCCCGCCCTTGCGCGCGTGGCAGCGTGAGGCTTACGACTCGTGGGCGAGCAGCAGCCGACGCGGAATCGTGGAGGCGGTCACCGGGTCCGGTAAGACGGCGGTCGGCGCTTATGCGGCGGCGGCCGCGTTGGCTGAGGGTCGACAGGTGGTGGTACTCGTGCCGGGTATCGACCTGCAACGGCAGTGGATGGAAGTGCTGTGGCCGGCACTGCCGAGTCGACGAATAGCGCTGTTCGGCGGGCCTGGAAACGACTCGATTCCCGAGAACTGGGACGTCCTGATCGCAACTGTCCAAACAGCCTCGCGGAAGCCGATTTTCGCTCGCGGTTCGCGGCGCGGCGCACTGGTCATCGGCGATGAAGTGCACCGCTACGGAGCCGGTAGTTTCGTCAAGGCCCTTACCGACGATTACGACTGGCGCCTCGGTCTCACGGCGACACTCGAGCGTGCCGACGACGGCGTCGAGCGGTTCTTGATGCCGTATTTCACCACCTGCATCACCGGATGTGACTATCGCCGCGCGAAGGCCGACGGTATTCTGGCGCCCGCCCGAGCCGCGCTCATCGGCGTGGATTTCACGCCGCGGGAGCAAGCCCGATTCGATGCCGCGGACAGTCGCGTCGGCCGAGCCAGGAACATCCTGATCGACACCTATGGTGCCCCGGAGGAGCCTTTCGGCGCGTATATGGCCTTTGTCCAGAACCTGGCGCGTGGAACCGGAGAGGCTGCGCTTCAAGCGAAACGATTCCTGAAGTACTTCACCGAACGCCGCGACATCCTCGCCGAATGCCGGGCGAAGATCGAGCTGCTGGGTTCGTTGCCCGTGCCGCTGCTCGAAACCACGCAGTCGATCATCTTCACCCAGCAGACCGCGACGGCGGGCCGGGTCGCCCACGTGCTCAACGAAAATGGTTTGGCAACCGAAATGCTCGGCGCCAGCCTGAAATCGGCAGAGCGCGAGGACATTATGCAGCGATTCCGTGACGGGAGTGTCCGGGCATTGGCCGCACCTCAGCTCCTCGATGAAGGCATCGACATACCCGATGCGCAAATCGGAATCGTGCTGGCGGCCAGCCGGACTCGCCGACAGATGATTCAGCGGATGGGGCGCGTCATACGCCCCAAATCCGATGGCCGGACAGCTGTTTTCGTCGTGATGTATGTGCGCGGAACCTCCGAGGATCCTGCAAAGGGTGCGCACGAAACCTTCCTTTCCGAATTGCAGGAGATCGCCGAGGAGCAGGTGCACGCGAGAGCAGATGAACTCGCCGCGATCCTGCAGGCCTGGTTGGGCGGTGTGGAGTCTGCGGCGTCAACCACCATGCCGCCCATAGTTGTTCGGCCGACGCCTCCGCAGAATCGGGCTCCGATTGCCGCTTCACCGGCCGCCACGCCGCAAACGATTCGGCCGACACCGCCACAGCGACAGGTCTCGACCGCCTCACCAGCCTCCATGCCGTCGACTGTCGATCGACCGACACCCCCGGAACCTCACGTCACGATTGCTGCCTCGACCCCCGAGGCCTCCCCGACCCCACTGCCGCCGACAGTCGTCCAACCGACACCCCAGCAGGACCAGGGCGCTGTAGCTACCTCGACCAGCACCCACTCCACCTCACCCACGCCGTCGACGATCGCACTGGCGGTGACGCCAGAACGACGGCCAGGCACCGATTTCCCCACCACCGCTTCCCCCTCCACCGATGCCCTTCACATCGACACACGCACCGGCGATGCGAGCAGTCAGCTGCGGCAACTCGTGGACGAATCCGGTATGTCGGTCACGGACCGTCACCGCGCCTACAACATGGTTGTCGAATGGGCTACGGAGTCGACGGATCCGATCGGTGAATTCCTCACGGTGATCAAGCAATTGGCTCCGGTGCGGATTCCACCGGCCCGGCTGTTGCAGCTGACCGCCGATCTGCGCGGGGTCGCGCCGGCGGATCTGCTGTAACAGAATCCGCCGGCGACGGCACCGCTGCCTACGTCTCGGCTCCCGCGGTCCGCTGGGCCAGCGGGAGCACCATCGCGATCGCGGCGATGGCGTGATCGGTGAGTCGAATCAGCCGGAATTCGTCCAGCACCGCCCTCATCAGGGCCTTGCGGTCCTGCCAGCCGTGTTCGATGGCGCAATGCGCGACCACATCGGCCAACTCACGCGCGGGAACCTCATCGAGCGAACGGGGCCCGAGCCGTCGGCACCGTGCTTCGGGTTGGCCCGGCACCCGGTATGTGCACAGCTCGGGGTACCCGATGCCGAGGGGATCGTCGACGAGAAGCCTGCCCTCGGCCACCACATCGCGCAGTGCCGCATCGAGTTTCCGCGTGACCTGTTCGGTTCCACGGGTGCGGGCGGCGCTGACGTATGCCGCGCGCAGCCGGGCGCCCGAGACGGGCCCTTCGACCCTGACCACCCGCACGAAGTCGTTGATGATCGTTCGATGTGAAGCCGAGGTCGGACTCTGCAATTGCGCGGTGAACGGTTCGTACGGCTCCATCTGCCAGACCTGTGGACGCGATTCGACGGCTTCGCCGGAAGTCCGTGTGACAGCCGGCTCGGTTGCCGTGTAGATCACACTCGTCGGGGCGCTCGCGAGCCCGGGTTCGCCGAATCCGGGCGGTGTGAGTGCCTCCGATGCCGCATCCGGCACCGCGTCGTCGGCATCGAGGTCCACGATGCTCTGCGCGACCGGCGTGTAGCCTGCTGCCACAGCGGCGGATGCGCCATCTCCTAGAGTCGACGACGAGAGGTCGGGTTCGGTCACATCCGCCGTCGTAACTGTCGATGACTCCGTAGCGAATACCGTCGGCCCCCGGCCGATCGGATACAACTCGCGTTCGTCGAGCAGGTCCCACAAGCTTTGCAGACACTGTTCGGCATCGGAGACGAAGTCGGACTGGCGAATTCGGTGCACCGGCCAGTCGCAGCGCTCGAGATCACGTTGCCTGGACAACTCTCGCCGATATTGTTCGGGCCCGTCCCACCGGTCGCCGTCACATTGCACGGCGACGCGGCCGCTGCCGCCGACGATGACGAGGTCGATATCGTGGCCGACGTCGGAATCATGGGCGAGCACACGATATCCACGCCGGACGATGTGATTGAAAACTTGCTGCTCGAACAGTGATTCGAAGGGTGCGACCAATTGGTCGTCGGGCACCTCCTGCTGTCGTTCGGCCACATCGTGAGCCACCCGCAGCTGAGCCTCATTGCAGTAATCGATCAAACGGAATCGCAGATCTTCGGGATTGCGGAGCTGATCGGCGGTGACCGAGTGGTACAGCCACAACTGATCACGCGCACGGGAAACAGCGACGTTGTAGCGCTGTACGGCTGCCTCCATCGTCTGCGCGGTGAGCCGCTCGTCGTCCGCCGCCGCCTTCACCATCGAGAGGAAAATGACATCACGTTCGGCACCTTGGAAGTCGGCGGCATCACCGCAGCGCAGATCGCGACGGGCGATCTCCTCAGGCTGAATCCTGGTCACCAGCATGTTCCAGATGAGTTTGGCCTGGCGTGCGCCGAGTAGTGAGATCACGCCGAA
Organism: Nocardia nova; assembly: GCF_002933465.1. GTDB lineage: Bacteria > Actinomycetota > Actinomycetes > Mycobacteriales > Mycobacteriaceae > Nocardia > Nocardia nova_B. The sequence continues at coordinate 305,206 of NZ_PSZE01000004.1, read as the reverse complement.
GGTCTTGCCGTCGTAGCGGGGATCGGCAAGACATTTCTCGATCTGCGCGACGATATGCTCGGCCTCCACGGGATTGGTGTTGTTCGGTCCGTTGACCCCGTCGGCGACGTGCACCGTGCGGATCGGTGGCAGCCGATCGCTGCCGAACAATCGCACGGGGACCAACCGGATGTTCTCCGGCTCGTAGGCGATTCGATTGGAGAATTCGACAATCTCCGGAACGCATCGACGGTGTTCGACCAGGGTGAGACGCGACTGGAAACTCTTGGCAGCCTCGTCGAAGAGGCTGCGTTTCGGGTCGACCAGCGTATCTCTGAAGCGGTGATCGTAAAGATATTGCACCGCAAGGCTATTCAGCTGCGACTGATCGATTCCGACCGCTGCAGGCGATACCTGTTTGTCGTCCCCGATGACGACGATGCGGGGTGCTAGGTATTGCAGGAAGACAGCTTCCAGACCGGCCTGCGACGCCTCGTCCACAATGATCACGTCGAACATGTTCTGTGCGATATTCAGCTGTTCCACGACGCGATACAGCGGCATGATCCAGACCGGCACCGCGGTTCGGCACCGCCCGAGCGCATCTCGGATACTCGCCTGCCTCTGGTCGGCGTACTTGCCGGAACCTTTCCCGAGCCGCCGCACGAGCTGGGCGTACTGGCGAAGATCCTGCTTCGAGGTCTCGGTCAGCCGATCCGGGGCGATCGCGAGTTCCCACGCCCTGGTCACCGCGAGTTCCGTTGCGCAGTTGCGCATCTCGGCCTCGACCGCGTCGAGACTTCGACACAGCGCGTTGGCTTCCTCATCCGGCTGCTTCGACAGCCACCGGCCGAGGGCTACCCACCGCTGCGCCGCAGTGAGGTCGGCCAGACGACCGTCCCATACTGCGTCATCCAGGGATGCCGTAATGGCTTCGCGCAATGCGGGCATTTCACTGAGTTGCGTGTCCAAACCCGCACGGCGGGAGAGTTTCTCCCGCAGCGACTGCAATTCGGCGAACCGCGCGCAACCCCGGCGATACGCCGATACGTCACGCTGTGACACCGCGTCGGACAACCCGCGCAGGCACGGTGAATCCACCGCCGCCACGGCATCGCCGAGCCGGGTCTCCAGCCGATCCAGCGGCGCTCGGGCGGTGACCCAGTTGTCGTGGGCCGCTACTGCGCTGACGACGTCGACGGCTACTCGGATCTGTTCGGATTCTGCCCAATTCGGCTGTGACAACCCCAGTTCCGTCAAACGGTTGGCGGTCTGGGCCAGCTTTTCACCGAACTCCACCAGGCGGACAACATACGTGTGTGCGAAACGATGCCACGCGACCCGCTCCTGCAAAGTGTCTTCGGGCGGAATTTCGACGTCCACCGGCCACGAGCGGTCGAGTTCGAACAGCAATCGGCGCCCCTGCTCCGAGCGCAGGAAGTGGTTCAGTTGCTCCGGCGTGGTCGGCGGCTGCCCGTCCACCCGCACCTGCGCGAACAGCTGCGCCGCATCCTTGACGATTCGAGGTGTGCGGATACCGATCTTCGGTAGCCCGTCGGGACGCACCTTGATCGGGCCATTCTGTTCTATGTGCCGCCGGAGGGATTCGGCGAGTGCTTCCAAGGGTCCGGTGTCGGCCTGTGCAACCGTCACCTGCGTGAACCCCAGCGCATCGACGACCTGGCCGGTGTGCTGCAGCAGGTCACCGATTCGCTTGCAGCGCGATTGCCATTCGTGCAGTCTGCCGAGCTGAATCTCACTGACAGCCTTGATGATCCACCGTTCGGGCCGGTTCGTCAGCTCAGCCGCGAGTTGCTGCAATCCGGTCAAGCGTGCTTGGACTTCCGAGCGATCGGCGGGCGGCAAAGCGGCCAGGTGCACACGCCACGGATGATTTTCCAGCGATTCGTACTGTCGCCGTTGCGAATCGGCCTCGGACTCCGCGCGACACAATCGCGCGAACTCAGCGGGTTCCGCGAGCTCGTCGGTGCGCATGGGCAACGGAATCGACAGCTCGGAATCTGCCAGCGCCGGATCGAGTTGCAGCCGTCTCCATTCCGCGATCTCGGTGCCGCTCGAGGCCAATCGGTCGGCAGGCAGAAGCGATTCGGCCCAGCCGAAATCGGCCGCTTCCGTGCGATGGCGGACGACCAACTCGGACAAGGTCCCGCGATAGCCGGCTATCTCGTGGATCGCGACCTCCCGCTCCCGCAGATTCAGCAGTGCGTCATGGATTCCCGCACGCCGCTGTCGCAGGCCTACCACGCGTTGTTCGGCCTTGCTCACCCGTAGTTGCGCCGCACCGGCCTCATGGTCGGCAGCCATCTGTGAAATTCGGTCGACCGCAACCTTGAGGTCGGCGAAGTCGTCGCGGGAACTCCCGACGACCGCGACACACAATGGCCGAATCGGTTCGGGCAGTTTGCGTCGTACCTCCTCGAGGGCCCGGTCGGTTTGCGCGGTCACCAGTACACGCTTGCCCTGGGCGAGTAGGTGCGTGATCAATGCGGCCGCGGTATGCGTCTTACCGGTGCCTGGCGGCCCCTGCACGATCGTGTGCGCGTGCGAGTCCACATGGTCCAAGATCCGCAGCTGAACTTCATTGAGCGGCAAGGGAAGAAAGCTGTCCGCACCGTCGCGGACGATGGCGCCGTCGTTGACGGTTGCTTCGGTGTGCGGACGGTATTCGGGGTCGACCAGAGGCCGCAACCCGGTGGGCACAGTCCCGGTCGAACGAATGGTGTCGGCGATGGTGCGCAGTACCCGAACCAGTCCGCCCCTGCCGCGGCGGCGCATGATCAGCGCCGGCGCGTAGGCCGCAGTAGGCGAACCGGTCGCGCCGGTCGGACGCATCTCATCGAGATAGCCGGCCTCGGGATCGACGCAGTTGATCAGCATGCGCACAAGCCCGGCGGCCGCCGACCGGTCGAACAGGCTGATTCCGCCATCGCGGGCGAACTCCTCCGCTCGATGCAGATCGCCCGGCGCCGACAGTTGCGAGTGTTCCAGGATATCCAGCAGCTCGATATTCGGTTCCGTGGCGCCGCGGTCGTGAGACAAGGTCAGTTTTCCGGAATCCGAGTCGAATTCGATCATGACCGGAACCGTGAGGATGTGCCGCTTGACCGTCTCGCTCCCCGGGGCGCGCCATTCCAGACAGCCGACGCCCAGCACCACCTCGAGTGTCTCCGCCGCGGCGCTCGATTGGGTGTACATGTCGTAGACGGTGCGGTACAGCCCCAGCACTTCCATATCCCGGCGGGCACGTTCGGCCCACGAACGCCACCTCACCAGCCAGTGGTCGAACAGTTCCACGACGCCGGGGTGATCTGTGAGAAGGACCGTCTCGGATTCGCCTGATTCGTGCGAAATCTCGCGCCTTCGAAGGAGTTCGGGTTCAATGCCCGGTTTGTCGATCACCTGGGATACCAGCCAGGATCTCATCTCGAGGTCCGGCTCCGGCGGTGCGGCGATCTTCACCTTGCCGAGGGTCAGGAAACAACCGTCCTGCGCGTCCGGATCGTAAGTGGCGCGCTCATGGGTCGGGACGTCAGCGAGCCAGACCACAGCACCATCCCTGGCGTAGGCCGACAAATTCGAAATCCGCTTCATGCCGACCCGCTGCGCGAACGCAAGGTAGTCGAACAATCGGGCACCCCGGTCCGCCAACTCGCCCGCCGGACTCCGCTCCCCGACCCGCATGCCCACCTCCGAGATCACACACAACCAACTGATTCGCTATCGCGCGGCATCGATATTGCGCTACAGCCTTTCGGCATCCGGCGGGGTATCCCCGGGCGGGATCGAGCCGGCCGCTCAGCGCATCACACCTTCCCGGATTCGCCGGTCAGCATCGCCCAGACGCGAGCAGACGTTAACGAACAATAATTGTCTTGACAATGTTTTCATGCTCGCATACGTTGTCAACACATCTGGCGGCAGCCGCGCATCGCGGCACACGTTTACCAGCCGATCAGAGCCGCACTTCGCACGATCCGGAGAACCCGTTGAACGCCGTCCGCAACACCACCGCCATCGCCATGCTCGCGATCGCCGCAATCACCGTCACCTGCGGTAGCGCAACCGCCGAACCCACCCCGCCCGCGATCAGCGCACCCGCCGGCTCGCAGGGCACCGATCAGGGCATCGGTTACGACATCACCAGCGCGGGCACCACTCTCACCGCTACTCTCACCGGCGGTACTTTCCACCTCGGCGACGAAGCTGTAATCGTCACCAACGACGCGGGTGCCATCGTCGCCACCCTTCCGCTGCGAATCACGGCAGGCGACCGCGAGCTGACCCTCGCACCCCGAATCACCCCCGCCGCAACCACATTGGTCGCCGACGTCTCGGCACAGGACATCGGATATTGGCGCAAGACCTCGCCGAGGCAGCGCAGCATCGAAGCCGGCATTGGGATCGGCGCCGCGATCGGTGGAATCGGTGGCGCGCTGCTGGGCATCGTCGTCGGCATCGCCACCATGGGCATGCTCATCCCGATCACGCTGCCGATCGGCCTACTCGTCGGAGTGCTGGGCGGAATGGCCGTCGGCGGTGCCGCCGGTGCGGCGATCCCGAATTCGGATGTGCCGGACCAGTGGGACTACCAGCAGGAGTGCCACGGCAGCGGCGAGTACCGGCACTGCTGGTAGCCGCCTCTCTCTCGAACGAAACCCTTTCATCTCAACGAAAGTCATCACGATGAAACTCCCTCTCGCCTGTGGCCTCCTCCTCACCTGCGCCGCCGTCGGCGGCACCGCCCTGGTCGCCGGCCCCGCCCACGCGGACGATGTCCACTGGACCGCGGTCGCCGTCTCCACCAACAACGGCTTGCTCAACGTCTCCCGCAACTACACCGACGTGGAGGAGGCGAAGAACACCGCGCTGACCGGCTGCGACCACCGGGTGCCGCCGCCGGCCGGCTCCAGCGCGCCGGCGCACGACTGCCGGTTGGTCCTGGTGTATCCGAGCGGTCGATGCGGTGCGGTCGCCACCGGTACTCGGTATTCCGACGGGGACGCGGTCGGCAGCACGTACTCGTGGTCGGTCGGGAACAGCCTCAGTGAGGCGGATTTCGACGCGATCATGAAGAACCCCGGGCTGGGGTCACCGTGTGGTGGTCGGACTGCCAGTACTGATCGCGTAGACACCGCGCGCTTCTTCTGCCTCAGGGCACCGCACGAAACCCATTGGGCGACAAGCCCTCAATTTGTTCGCTCACGAGCGGACACGACACGCCGCTGAGACCTCGACGGCAGAACGGAACCACCCATGAAAAAGATCTCTCGACGCATCGTCACCACCTCGGTAGCCGCGTCGATCCTCGCGGCCGGCTTCGCCACAACCGCGCAGGCGGAAACAGCGGAACCGAGCCCGGCGACAACTCCTTCGACCGTCGAACCCGTCGCGGCCTCCTGCACCTATCTACCGGGCCAGCCGGAACCCCTGACCATCCTGGAGCGAAACCAGTCGATGGGGATCGGTCTCGCATTCGGCCTGGTGGCCGGCGCAGCTGCCGGCGCCGGATCCAGCGCGGTCACGTTGGGACTGGCTGCGCCTCTTACTGTTCCGCTCGGCATGGCGATCGGCGCCGGAGCCGGAGCTGCCCTCGGTTACAACGCATACCAGGTGCCTCCGGGCTGCGTTCCGGGGCAGTGAGCAAAAAGGTGACAGGACTCGCGGTGCGACCGATCGTCTTCGGGGCCATCGCCGTGGTCGCGATCGCCGGATGCGCGGACTCCAGTGATCGCGCCGACACGGCGACCTCCGCCTCGCATTCATCAACGCCCTCACCCACACCTCGACGCGGTGAAATATCGGACCAAGACCGGGTTTTCATCTCCCAGCTCTCGGACTATTGGCTGCGATCCGTGGATCGAGCCGACCTCATCGAAGCGGGTGAAGTCGCATGTCGCCGGATGCGCGGCGGCGAGAAACTGCAGGTCATTGCCCAGCTGGCCGACGGAACCATCGACGGCAACTCGGTCCGCGCCGACGCAACGAAACTCGAGCACACCGCCGACTTTCTGCACGCCGCGTCGACTGCCTACTGCCCTGACCAGCTGAGTGGCGTCAAGTAGCCACAACCAGGCCCACGAATTCTCGCACCAACCCCAGACACCTACAAACTTAGGGAACCTCATGACCGCTCCGGTCCCACCTCAACACCCGCCCTACTACCCGCCGCCGAAGAAGAGGCGCGTCTGGCCCTGGATTCTCGGCGGATTCGCCGCCTGCATACTGCTGTTGTTCGGCGGATGCGCCGCACTCATCGGGGGCGTCGCACACGAAGCCTCCAAACAAGAGACCGAACGAACCACGGCGGCACCGCTGGGTTCGGAGGTGCGCGACGGCAAGTTCGCCTTCGTGGTGACCAGGCTAGCCCCTCCGGTTTCGGAGGTCGGGGACAACCCGTACCTGCGCAAACAGGCTCAGGGCGAGTACGTTCTGGTCCACGTCGATGTCACCAACACCGGTGACCGTCCCCAAACCTACTTCGGCGACAACCAGAAACTTGTCGACGGCCAAGGGCGGCTCTACAGCAACGACACCGGCGCCGAGATCAATCTGAACAAAGATCTGTCGACCGAGATCAACCCGGGCAACAAGATCTCCGTGACAATCGCATTCGATGTGCCGAAGGGCACTCAGGCCGCAGCGATCGAGTTCCACGACTCCGCGTTTTCCGGCGGCGCTCGCGTCGCGGTGAAGTAGGGCGGCACCTTCGCCCGTTGGACGCGACCATGCCCAGCAGCACCGAGCCGTGGCCGCATCCGTCCGAGGGTTGCCACGAGGCCGCCGCTCGAACCCGTCTCCTGGCAACCCACTTCTCGATAGACTCTCACTTCTCGCGCAGTTCGGCGAGCACGCGTTCTCGCCTGTGCGACATAAGCATTCGCATTGATTGGGGGATCTTCTATGCAGAACACGCTGCCCGCCGTCGAAGTATCCGCGGGGGATGCCGAGCGCCTGCGCGATCTGGTGTCCGACGAGATCTCCGCCGATATGTCGGTCTCTCCGGAAATGGCCGCGACCATACTGGCGGCCTTCCCAGATACCGCCCCTGCCGGCCCCGGATCCGGTGGGGTGCTGGCCGGGATGTTCCTGCGATCGATCACGGTGCACGGCTTCCGGGGTATCGGACCGAAGACAACGCTGGACCTCCAACCCGCGCCCGGCCTGACGCTCGTGGTCGGCCGAAATGGTTGCGGCAAATCCAGTTTCGCCGAGGCCGCGGAGTTCGCGATCACCGGCGACAACAAGCGATGGTCGGACCGCGGCCGAATCTGGCGTGATGGCTGGCGGAATCTGCACGACGGTGCGGCCCCGACCATCGAAGTCGAATTGCAGACGGAGTCCGCGGAGAACCCGCTGACCATCACCGGTACGTGGAGCGCCGGGGCGGGACTCGAGGAGGGCAGCTGGACCACCCGCCGCAAAGCTGGTGAGCCGATACCAATGGACCGCGGCGACCTTGCCCGGCCGCTGGAATTGTTTCGTCCGTTCTTGTCCTACAGCGAGCTGGGCTCACTGATCGACGGCACGCCGACCGCGATGTACGACGCGCTGCACCGCCTACTCGGTCTCGACGACATCAACGCCGCGTTGCAGAACCTGCAGCGGCGACGACTCGAGATCGATAAAGCCGCCAAGGAGGTCAAACAGGGCAAAGAGGTCTTGCTGACGGAATTGTCGGCCGTCGACGACGACCGTGCGCGCGCGGTCCTCGAGCTGCTCGATCGGCGCAACAACAACCTGGCCGCCATCTCTCAGACGGTGCTCGGCGCCGAAGCGGATGCTTCCGGCCCCGCGACGGCTCTGAGCGGCATTGCCGCGCTCGGGCTCCCCAGCTCAGCGCTGCTGGTGGAAGTCACTGGCCGTCTCGACGCTGCCGCAGCACAATTGACCGGTGCGGCGACAGCGGAAGCCGACGCGGATACCGCGATTCTGGAGATCTTGGACCTCGCCGCCACCTACGCCGCCGGCGACGATTGCCCATGCCCGGTATGCGGTGAAGGGCAACTCGACGCGCAGTGGAGGGAGCGGACAAGCCAGAAGATCGCCGATATCCGACAGCGCACCGCCGACCTCGCAGCGGCCAGGCGCGCACACGACGCGGCGGTGTCCGAGGCACGCAGCCTGATCCAGCCAGTCCCGCAAGCACTGTCGAGTTGCCCGATCGACGCCGGCGACGCGCTGCGGGAGTGGCGGGGATGGGCGGAGCTGCGATCCGCAGACGCCGCACAACTGCCGGCACTGATGCGTGACCATTACCAGCGACTCACCGTCGCACTGTCGGACCTGCAGGAGCGAGCGCGCGCCGAGCTGTCCCGCCTGGACACGGTCTGGGCCCCACTGGCCGTACGGATCGCCGCCTGGGTCGAGCGCGCGACATCGACGGCAACCGCTGCCGATGAGCTGAAGACCGTGAAGGCAGCCGAGGCGTGGCTCAAGAATGCCGCCGCCGGTCTGCGCACCGAGCGCATGCGGCCACTGGCCGAACTCTCGCAACATATTTGGACCACGCTGCGCCAGCAGAGCAATGTCGAGCTCGGTGGCGTCGTGCTGACGGGCAGTGCGCAGCAGCGCCGGGTGAGCCTGGATGTGACGGTCGACGGGGTGGCCGGTGCCGCGCTGGGAGTGATGAGCCAGGGTGAACTGCACTCGCTGGGGTTGTCGCTGTTCCTGCCGCGTGCCACGGCGGCGCAGAGTCCGTTCCGGTTCCTGGTGATCGACGACCCGGTTCAGTCCATGGACCCGGCCAAGGTCGACGGATTGGCCCGAGTGCTGGACGAGGTCGCGCGATCCCGGCAGGTTGTCGTCTTCACACACGACCTGCGGTTGTCCGAAGCCGTACGCCGCCTGCATATTCCGGCGACCATACTCGATGTACAGCGCCGGGAGCGGTCGGTCGTGGAAGTCCGGGTGTCGGTCGACCCGATCCGCCGCAATCTCGCCGATGCCCGCGCATTGCAGCTGACTCCCCGGTTGCCCAAGGACGAAGCCAATGAGCTGATCGCATTGTGCTGCCGACAAGCGATCGAGTCCGCCAGCACTGCGAAGGTCCGAAAGATTCTGGGCGAGAACGGCCTCAGCCAGATCGCCATCGACGAACAGCTCGCGGCGGCCGAACGGACCAAGCAGAAGCTCGCGCTCGCCCTGTTCCTGGACCGAACGAAAGAGGCGGCGGCCCTCGCACGCCTGGACCGGGAACTCGCGCCATGGGCGTCGTCGGTGATCGAGGCATGTAATCGCGGCGCGCACGGAAGCACCCGCGACGACCTCGAAGACCTCATCAATCGCGCGGAGAGGATCACGGCATGGCTCAGCAACTGACGCTGGTCCGCTCCAGGCTCGGCACTGCCGACATGCTCATCTCCGACGCCACGGCCGACCTGGACGGCCTCTGGCCGAGAGCATCGGCATGGACGCTGCGCATCGCCGTCGAGCACGCGATCGAAGAACTGTGGAACTCGGTATCGCCACGGATGGTCTCGGTAACCCGGCGTGCCCAGCTGCTGGTGCTTCCCAAGTACATCGGTGCGCAGGCGGCCGGCGAGGCGAGTGTCCTGTGGGCGGAGCTGTCGGTAGTTACTCATCATCACGACTACGAACTGAATCCGACGGTCCAGCAGTTGCGACGGTGGCAGGAAAGCTCCGAGCGGGTTGTGGCAGCGATCGACGCTGCGATGAGCGCACACACCGGTGCAAGCCGGTAATTATTGCGCTACAACGTGTTCCAATTCAGCGCAGCAAGAGCAGGCGTGAGATGTCGGGACGCGCGGTTAGCGATTGCGTCTGTCACATTTTCAGGTCATCCACCGATGTCAGTTCGGGCGATCGCCAAGGCGCATCCGGGCTCGGCCGAGCCGACGAAGAGTTCTGGGGCATAGAGGAGGTAGGCGTGGCGCACACCGCGCTGTGGGAGGACACCACCGCAGTGGAGTCCGGGCTGACCGTTCAGGTTCTGACCCAACCCGCGATCAATCTGGCGCTCGTCCACAACGGCGTGCCGCTGATCTCCGGACTTCGTGTGACGAACAATTCGGGCTCGTCGGTGGTCGACATGACCGTAACCGTCCGACTGCACGGCGACGGCGCCGAACTGACCCCGGCATGGCAGCGAACCTACGACGGCGACCTGTCCGACGGCGCCGACGTGTTCTGGGACGATTTCGGCGCCTTCGCACCGCAGACGTCCTACCTCCGGGAGCTGAACGAAAGTCACCCGGCGACACTGAGTGTCACCGTGACACGAATGTGGGGACCCGACGTCCATCTCACGACGCCGATCCGAGTCCTCGCGCACAACGAGTGGTTCAACGCGCCGATCTTCTACGACTCGCTTGCGGCGTTCGTCCAACCGAATACCAAATCCGTTCGGTCGGTCCTCAACGATGCCGCCGAACTCCTGCGAACCAACACCGGGGATTCCTCGATCAGCGGCTACCAAGCAGGCCCGGAGCGAGCCGCGCTCATTGCCGCCGCGATCTACGAAGTCCTGCGCGCACGGCGAATCCGCTACATCAACCCTCCCGCTTCGTTCGAGGCGACCGGACAGAAGATCCGCACCACCGCGGGAGTTCTCGACGAGCGGTTCGGCACCTGCATCGACCTCTCCGTGGCCTATGCGGCGTGCCTCGAGGCATCCGGTCTGCGCCCGCTCGTGTGGTTGGTGACCGGGCACGCCTTCGCCGGATTTCTGCGCGAAGAAGCGAACTTGTCTCATCCGTCCTTGACCGAGCAGAACGCTCTCGTCAATCTCGTCGAGTCGGGTATCGCCGTGCCTGTCGAGGCGGTGTTCTACGAGGAGTCGTCGAACGGCAGCTTTTCCAGCGCCATAGCGACAGCACGACAGCACTTCAGTACGCCCGAGTCACTGGCCGGAGTTGTCGACATCGCTGCTGCCAGGAGAAGCGGTGTACGCCCCCTGCCCAGCCTCGATGACGTCGCCGCCGTTGCTTCCCCCGAGCCGACGAAAATCGGCGGAATCGTGCTGGAACTGCCCGGTGAGCTTCGGGCACAGAACCAGAACGACGAAGTCTTGGACACGACCGACTCCGCTCCGGCACGCGTCCGAAAGTGGAAGCGATCGCTTCTCGATCTGAGCACCCGCAACAGGTTGCTGAATCTGAAGGCATCGTCTCAGGTGATCGACCTGCATGTGCCCCACAACGGTCTACCGATTCTCGACGACATCGTTCATGCGGGTACTCCCCTCACACTGGCTCCGCACGACGACCTCTCGTCCATTCATCAACTCCAAGGCGCGCGACGTGCCGCCGAGATCGACCCGGATGTACTGCGGGCGTACCTCTCCGAGGACCACCAGCTCTACGCTGCCGTTCCGAATAACGCTTACACCCGCAGATTCAAAGAGCTCGCCCGGACCGCACGGACGCTGTTCGAAGAAACCGGAAGCTCGAACCTCTACCTGACGCTCGGCGCGCTCGTACACCACACAAGCACGGGCGCCGAGGCGCGGGCGCCGCTGTTTCTCCTTCCGGTGAAGATCAGCGGCGGTACGGGAAGAAAACAGTTCCACATCACGACGAACACAACCGAAGTCGCGAGTCCGAACTACTGCCTGGTCGAGTGGCTGCGTCTGAAGCACAACGTCTCGATCGAGGCACTCGAAGCACCGAAATTGGACGACAGCGGAATCGATATCGTCCACGCCCTCCGCGGGATCCGGAGCGCTCTGGTCGAGAACAACATCGATCTGCGGGTGGATGAGGTCGCAACTCTCGCCATCTGCCAGTTCGGCACGTTCGGCATGTGGAAGGACCTCAGCGACAGCTGGGAGATCCTCGAGCAGAGTCCGATCGTTCGGCATCTGACGCACCATCCCGGCGAGTCGTTCCATGACCCGAACGCCGACGGTGATGCCGGCCTGGAGCAGCTCGAGGTCGACGAAAGTGCTGTGCCCGTTCCGATTCCGGCCGACGGCTCACAGCTCAGAGCGATCGCGCTCGCCGCGGCCGGCCGCACATTCGTCCTCGAAGGCCCGCCCGGCACGGGTAAGTCCCAGACGATCACGAATCTGATCGCACACGCTTTGGAGCTGGGCAAGACCGTTCTCTTCGTCGCAGAGAAGCAGGCAGCGCTCGACGTGGTGAAACGGCGCCTCGAGCGGGTCGGTCTGCAGAACTTCACTCTCGACTTGCACGGAAAGAGTCAGAGTCCCAATGTGATCCGCGATCAGCTCAAAGCCGCGATCGACAATTCGATCCGGTACAACGAGCGCACATGGGATGCCCGGTTAGCGGAATTTCGGGCTAGGCTCGCACCGCTCGCCGACTATCCAAGAAAACTGCATCAGCGCAACGGTATCGACTACTCGCTATGGAGCGCCTTCGAAGAGATCCTCGAGACCGGTGATGGACCGGTGGCCCCCATTCCGATTGCCTATGTCGCTCGCCCTTCCGAGAACTGGTCAGCAGTCAAGGCTGCACTCGACCTCTTCTCGCGGGCAGCGCGTCCCCTGGATATCGCACCCGGTGTGCCATGGTCTCTGGCAGGCGCCATTCCGAGCTCGGTGGGCGCGGAGCAGATCGCGTCTGCCGTGCGCCGGTTTGCCAACGCGTTCGATGCCGCGGAGACGAGTGACCGCGTGCGGTCGTTGCTGGCAGCCAACGACGATCCCAGCCAGCTCGTCGCCTTGCTCGAACCGGCGAAGCACCAACTCGGTCGTCCGGTTCCGGACGCGCCCACACTTGCGTGGATGGGCGGCGCGCAATTCTCCGGCTCGCTGAAAGCGCTGAGGGCAGAGATCGAACAGCTGCAGCGAAACTGCGCTCCACTGCTGGCGACGTTCACGCCGATGTTCGTCGAAACCGGTGATATCGCCGCCACCGTCACCGAGGCGGAGGAGTGCGACAAACGGATGTTCGGCCGGAAGAAGAAGGCCGAGCAGTTTCAGCGCAGCATGGCACCGTTCGCCCAGCCGGGCACCGACCTCGCACCCCAGAGAGTCCTGCCCCTGCTGCGAGCAATCCCTGGTGTCCGCGAGCATGTTTCGCGAACTCAGACGCTCGCCCGGGAACTTCTCGGCCCGTTCATGCCGGCGCGTTGGAATCCCCTCGCCCCCGGCAGCGCGGAAGAACTGCGGCCGATCTTCGACTACATCGCCGCGACGCTCCGATTCATCGACACCTCCCCCGGCGAATGGCGTCTGCTCGAAACTACCGGCTTCCCGGCCGATCGAGAGATCGGGTTGCTCGAGGAAGTGAGCGACGCGTGGACACAGTTGCGACACTGTCTCGGCACCACTGACGATGATGTGACCCGCTGGCGCAACGGCGAACACTGGCTCACCGCGTGGAAGCGCACGAGTGGCGAACTCATCGAAGACGCTGAGCTTTTCAATGCCCGGCACCTGCTCGACTGGTCCAGGATGTCCAGCTACCTCGCGCCCTTGCGCCAAGCAGGACTCGATGAGTTCGTGGAAGCACTTCTGACCGCCCGAATTCCGGCGGCCGACGCAACGGCGGCCTTCATTCGTGGCACCGCTGCCACATCGCTGGACGAACGCCGCCGATCCACCGGTCTGAACAACTTCCTTTCCGACCTTCGTGACGGCGAAATCGACGACTTCGTGCACGCTGCGGAGTCGTTGCGAGAGGAACAGGTCAAAGCTCTTGCCGCCACACTGCTCGAGCGGCGCCCCTTCCGAGCCGGTTCGCTCACCGGCGAGGTCGGGGAATTGCGACGTTCGCTGGACAGACGGCGTGGCGGCCTCAGCTTCCGGCAACTGATGAACAAATACGCCGACCACATTCTGGCGGCCACTCCGTGTGTTTTCGTCAGTCCGGCCTCGCTCGCGCAGTTCATTCCGCCCGGTTCCGCGACGTTCGACATCGTCGTATTCGATGAGGCGTCGCAGGTGACCGTGGCGCAAGCGATCGGCGCCCTGGGGCGTGGCCGGTCGGCCGTCATCGTCGGCGACTCCCAGCAGATGCCGCCGACCTCGTTCGGTCAGGTCACGGCTTCCGATGACGACGACGCGCCCGAGGAGGGCGAGCTCGCTCCGGAAGATCTGGACAGCATCCTCACCGAATGTGTCGAGTCCGGTGTTCCGCGTCTGTGGTTGTCGTGGCACTACCGCAGCCAGGACGAGACACTCATCAGCTTCTCCAACCAGAAGTACTACGGGGGTCGGCTGGCCAGCCTGCCCTCCCCCGGCGGAGACAGCACCGCGGGCGTCGAATGGCGTCGCGTCGCCGGGCATTTCAACCGCGAGGATCGTGGCCGTGAGCACCGCACGAATCGTGTCGAAGCAGAAGCCGTGGTCGAGGAGATTCGAACCCGTTTGGCCACACCACATCTCGCGCACCAGAGCATCGGCGTCGTTACGTTCAACGCGCAACAACGCACTCTGGTAGAGGACCTCCTCGATGAATGCGACGATCCGCTCGTTCGCGAGAACCTGCGTCCCGACGCCGAAGAAGGCATATTCGTCAAGAACCTGGAGAACGTCCAAGGTGACGAGCGTGACGTCATCTTGTTCACCGCCGCCTTTTCGACGAAACCAGGTGAGACACAGCTGCCGCTGAACTTCGGTCCGCTCAGCCGGTCGGGCGGCGAGAAGCGCTTCAATGTCGCGATCACCCGGGCACGTCGCAAGGTCATCGTGTTCACCTCGTTCGACCCATCGCACATCGACCTGTCCCGAACGAAATCCGTTGGCATGGCCCACCTGCGCGGCTACCTCGAAATGGCCTCCTACGGACCGAGCGCGGGTGAACACCCGCGCGACGGCCTCGGCCTCGACCCCATTCAAAGAGACATCTGCGCCGGACTGCGCGAGCGCGGATACGAGGTGGACGCGAACTACGGGCTCTCCGACTTCGTCCTCGACCTCGTCGTACGCGAACCCGGTTGCGAGCATTGGCAAGTGGCGATCATGCTCGACGGCCCACGGTGGGCGGAACGGCCGACGGCCGCAGACCGGGATCTGACACCGCGGCTGCTCGAAACGATGATGCACTGGGGTTCGTCGCTGCGGGTGTGGTTGCCGGACTGGATCGACAATCGTGGCGCTGTACTCGACCGCGTTGATGCCGCGATCGAAACATCCCGCTCGAAGCGAGAGGCATTCGAGGCAGAGCTCGCCGCAGCAGCGGAAGAGCGTGCGGCTCTCATCGCGAAGCTGGAAGCAGAAGCCACGGTCGAAAGGGCGGACGAACCCGCACCGCTCGACCTGGAAGACGTAGAGACAGAAGATAGTTCGACGGCCGAGCCGACCGACGACTCGGCGCAGCGGGACGAGCCGGAGCTCGTCGCAAGCGCACCGATCGCGAGCAGCCTCGGATCTGCGGCGATTGTTTTGGACAAGCCGGCAGCTCGCGACTGGGATGGCCGCGGCACCACTTATCTCTGCGCGCCGACGACAACGCTCGGCGAACGGACGGATCTCGACAGGACCAACTCGGCGTCGGTACGGCGCATCATCACCGACGCCGTACGCGAAACCGTGGAGACCGAGGGACCCATCGCACTGGATCGACTCGCGCGGGTCGTCGCGAATCGGTTCGGCTTCGACCGAGTTTCAGCCGCGCGCAAGGCGTTTGTCATCGACTGCGTCCCCACCGAGCTCGTTCACTCCGGCCCGCTCGGCACATTTGTGTGGCCACATCAGATCGACAGGGCTACGTGGCTCGGCTACCGCACCACCCCGGATGACATGACGCGTTCTCTGAACGAGATCGCACCAGAGGAGATCGTCAATGCCATGAGGGCGGCTGGCGCGAGTGCGGCGCTGGAGACGGAGCCTCTGATGCGCGCAACCATGGCCATCTTCAAACAGCGGCGACTCGCTGGCGCCAGCCGGGAGCGCTTGGAAGCATGCATCGCCGCCGGGCTGGCGGACGGGCGGCTCATCCGGATCGGATCGCATATACGGCCCGGAGCCTGACGCGCCCTCGCACGAAACCGCTGGGCGTTTCGGTGCCCAAGTGTCGGTGGGACCCGATACCTTCCGTTAGCAAAGCGACAACGGCATCACCAAAGGCTGCCATTCTCCAACTTCATCGTTTTCCGACCGCTCCAGGGAGAACCCTCGCCGTCGTCGAACTGAATCTGCTTGTCTCGCAATGCTGTACGCGGAGCCAGGACTTCAAGCGGTCGACAATCACCATGCAGCCGAGGGGCGGGCGGACAGTGATCACGCTCGGGTTCATCATCACAATCGGACTCCCACTGGCCGTACTGATCCTGGTGGTGACGCTGCCGGGGCACCGCGACATGCCGAGAGCCACCCGCGGACTGAGAAGGCGAACCACCGCCCTGACGGTCAGTTTCCCCTCGACGTATCAAACCCGACGTGTGTTGTCTCGCAGGCACATCCGAGCTTCCCGAAGGCTTGGACTCTCCGGGAACCGCCTCGGGCACAGGGTAACCGCCGGTCGCACGGGCCAACTGTTTGCCGTGCCCGCCGCCGATCTTGCCGGGCTTGTGGCTCTCTTCCGTCGAAAACATCTTGTCTTCCAGCGGAACCGTGCCGGAGTTGCGTACGTCTTCATTTTCGGGCGACCATAACGTCCGCTCGCCTGCCGACACCCCGTCGTCAGGCTGTCGGCAGACGAGGAGGTGACCGGTGGCCGGGCTCTTGCAGGTTGATATCGAGGCGCTGGGCAAAGCGGTTCACCTGCTGCGCAATTCGGAGCAGGTGCTGAACGACGCCATGAAGGCGCTGGCCCATAGCGGCCATACCGATATCGGTACAAAGACGCTCGACGACGCCGCTGACAGCTTTCAACGCGATGGCATTTCGGAATCCAGCGCATCGGCGAGGCTGCCACTGCAACCCGCGGATGGCCTATCTCGGTGCCACGACGCATACCAGCAGGTTGATACACAATTTGCCCAGCTGATCGCACAGACGACCACACCCGCACTACCCGGAGGATGCATCCCTCGTAGTGGAGCCGGTCGACATCGAAGGCCGATCCATCCTGTTCACAGAGCCCATCCGGACACAACCGCAAGCTGAAATCACTGATCTGGCAACCGAATCGGGTTCGGCAACAGTCCTTCAGCTTGAAGCCTTCATCCCTTCCGATGATGGGACGACCATCGCCGCCATCGAGTTCTCGACGATCTCGTTGTCTGAAGGTCCGAACTTCGGGATATGTTCTTCCTGCTCGCGGCATCCGCGAAGATCGATAAGTCGCCAAGCCGGCCCTCCATGCTGAACATGTGAACGAAGGTTGATCGCCGATGGAAAGTCCCCCCGATCGGGTGTCCAGGAAACAATCGAGCCCGGCCATCGAATGGCCCGCTACCCGCGCCGCCCTGCGAAGGAACTGGTTCTTCCGCTGGCCACTGCTACTCATAGGCATCGCGTGCGGCGCCCTGTGTCTCCTGCTCATCAACGAGTTCGACCGGCCGGGGATCCACGGCGCGGAAAGAATCGGCCGACTGCTCATCTCACCCACCGCCGTCATATTCACGATATGCACGATCTTGGGCGGCACCTTTGTCTGGATCGGACACCGGCGCCGAAGGTCGGTTAAACGCCACGCCTGGACAAGGTGGAAGATCCAATACATCAGGGCAGGACGAAATGAATGGGTGACGTTACTCGATCCCCACCGAAACCATGTCTCGACCCTCATCCTCAGCACCTGGCCGAAAGACCTCGGAAAGTTGGTCAACCACAACACCCCGGAGATTTGGTTCGCCGGTGATCCGAAAAGGTATGGAGTGATTTCCCGGCCCGGCGGCGAGGATCTGCGCTACGCCTATTACTCCAAAGCGAGGCAACCACCGCGGTTCACATTCACCGATCGCGCCGAGGGACCACGGAGCGGCCCTGAACGCTCTTCGGTTTCCGGTAGCGCTGGTTACCAACTGAGCCGCGAAAATGGCACAGTCGTCATGACGTCACCGACCGCGGACCCCACACCACCGCGCATCAGGTACGGCAGCCTGAAGGATTTCGGCTATCCGTCTCCTCGCAAGCTGCGGCGGACGTGCGCGTTTATCGTCGACTTCGCGCTACATCTACTTTCCGGTATCGCGATCGGGCTGGTGGTCGCGCCCGGGTTCTCTCCGGAGGCGTTGCGCGCCCACGATATTCAGCAGATCGAATTCAACCCGTTCATCGCCTTGGGCTGCTGGCTGGCAGCCTCGTTCGTCGACCGCGTTGTCATCCAGTCGATCGTCCACACCACCATCGGTAAGGCCATCTTCGGGCTTGTCGCCATACAACCCGATACCAACCGCTATCCGACCTTCGGCCGACTCCTGGCCACCTGGCTGTTCCACCTCTATCTCCCGCTGGCCATCCTCGGCGACGGCATCGGCCCGGACGATGACGAAAACTACTTCATGACGGCCGTCCGGTGGCGGGATGTGCGCGAACGCAACCGTATGGCCGGGTAATGGAACGGCCTGAACCTCAACGCCCGTCGTCGAACTCGACGTACTCGCTGGCAGAGCAGCGTCAGCACCAGCCGCAAGACCAGCAATCGGATGATGTAACACCCCACCCACTCTCCCACGATCCTGCAGCACACGCGCGGGACAAGGAGCAACCCGTATCGGAAACCCACACACCGCCAACGAGACTGGTGCACGATTGGCTGACACCGTGACCGACTCCGCGAGCGGTGCCCGTGGTTGAACGGCGTCAACTAACGGACCGCCATACAACGTCACGGGCACCCGTGCGCAGGGATTCCACACGCCGAGGGAGTTCATGTTCAGCTCGGGGTTCATCGGCGGCGATTCGGATATAGGAACCGAACGAGTGGTACTCCGTGATGTCGCGCAACAAACTCCAGGCCGGCCATTCGAGTCCGCTTCCCTGGCCGAAGTCGAACAGTACTTGAGCGAATAGCGCTCCACGCCAACCAAACCCACCGGGACACGCCGCCCACCTCGAGGACGCCGGACCCCAGAGATCAACCGGGGTCACCGAAATCTCACGTTTCACGAGAATCGCAGCGATCTCGTCCACCAATTCGGCGTATTCTCCGGCGTCACTCGAGCTCCGGCAGCTTTCGAGCTGTTCGCCCGGAATCCTGTCCGAAAGCACGTCGAGCAGAGCGCGAGATTCGGAGTTCATTCGCCTCATCCGATTGATTTGCTCCGGGGTGAGACGAGCACCCCTCCTCCCGACCGATCCTTCTTTCTCTGTCACTTCAGTCCCCGTCTCGATGGCGCGACGCAAAGACATTCGCGTGGACAGCGCGGAGCGAAGACCCTGCGCGTTCGGCTGTTGGCTGACATGCGAGTACCGACCGCGATCATCAGACATACCTCAGGCCGGGCCGAAGCGGTGGATGTATTCACCCACCTCCGCACTCGAGACGAACGCTGCGATCCGCTCGGCAGAAGGGGGCAAGTAGCTTCGATACTCCGCTACGGCGAAGACGTAAGTCCATGCGCACAAACGGCTCTCGTCGAGCAGCGGATGTTCATACAGTTGCGTAAGCCGGTCCGCGATCGAAGCCGGCCCGTCCTGAATCGCCACCCACAGACCCGCCTCGGCATTGATATCCCCCACCGCCCCAAGCGGATCGATCGCATGCCAGTGGTCGGGGCCCTGAAGAATATTCTTGGCCTGCAGATCCCCGTGGAGAACGTGGGACTGCGTCGTGGTGTGGAGCAGCAGATCCAGGATTCGCTCCGCTGCGGCGAGGTGGCCGTCGCCGCCGAACGCTTCCATATCCTCGGCATACCGCGGGTCGGCGAAACGGTCTCTGGCCCAGCCGATTCGCATCGCCGACACATCGGCCAGATTCTTGAGTACAGGCGGTTCGGGGAGATCGGTCGCGTTGAGTCTGAGCAGGAGCTCGCCGAATTTCTCGGAGTCGGCAGCGCCGTCGGTGGGCCAGACGGTGTGGCCGGGCACGATCCGGGTCATCAGGAACACTCCGGATTCATCGTGTTCGAGGACTTCGGGGGCGGCGCCGGCGGCTGACCACCGTTCGAGCAGGCCGATTTCTGTCGCGCCGGATTCCCGGTCCACGGGAAGCTTCAGCACTGCGTCGGCGCCATCGGCTGTGGTGGCGTAGACGCAGCACGACATCGCTCCGCTGTCGGCGACACGATCCAGTTCGAGCTTCCATTCACGGGCGTAGTGCGCGATTCGATCGGGCAGGGCGTCGAGCCACCTGCGGCCGTCCTGCTCACCGCGGAGAAAGAGGATCGCCTTTTCCAGGCGTTCAGGGATGGCGGGCATGGTCACCGGGTCAGAACCTCCTTGATCGTGCGGGCGAGGGATTCGAAGTCGGGCTCATCGTTGTAGATGTGGGTGGCGAATCGGAGGAGGCATTCACCGCGCGGGCCTGGGCCTGCCCATACTCGTATGTTCGCAGCTCGCACCGCGTTTTTGATTTCCGGCACGGTCACACCATCCAGGAGGAACGCCCGCATGCGCGGCGGGAGATGTGCCGCGTCCGCGGTCGGGCGAGCGCCGCAGTCGGTGAGCAGTCGCGTCCCGATGTCGGCCAGCGCCTCGCTCTCGGCGAGCAGGCCGCGTGTCTGCCAGTCGGTCCACTGCTCGAGCGCGGTGTCGATCGTCAGTCGCGGCGCCGGATCGAATGTTCCTGGCCAGGAAAATCTTTCGGTTAGGTCGCGGGAATCCCAAGTCAGTGAAACCTCGGCCGGCTGGACGCGGTCGACGAACTCTTCCGCAAGCCAGAGGAAACCGACAGCGCGGAGGGACGGCAGCCATTTGTGGAGGGTGCCGAACATTGCGGCGGCGCCCCATTCCGACGGACAGACCGGAACGTGACCGGGCCCGTGGGCCGCATCGAGAATCAGCCGGCCGCCGCGTTGTCGCACCCATGCGGCGACCGCCTGGACCGGAAGGCGCACCGCCGCTGAAGAACTCACCAGACTCATCTGGAGGTAGGCGACGGCGCCGGGAACCGCGGCGTCGAGGGCGGTCAGCAGATGCTCGGCACTGTGGAACGGCAACGTCACCGGCACGAAAACGACCTTGGACGATACCCGGGCCGCGGCGACTTCCCATGCCCGGATGATCGAGGAGTACTCCGTGTCGAGCACGACCACAGTATCGCCGGCGGAGAGCGGCAGCGAGCTGATGACGGCGGCTGCGCCGGAGGTGGCGTTGGCGCAGAATGTGGTCTGACTCGGCTCGAGGCCGAAAGCCTCTGCGACACGCGAGGTTCGGTCGCGAAGGAGTTCGAACAGTTCGGCACCGAGCCGAACGGTCGGATCGGCCTCGATCCGCTTGCGAGCCTCGTCGGCGGCCCGCATCACCCGCCGCGACGTGAGGCCGTAGGAGGCGTGGTTGAGCTGCACCAGACCTGGGGCGAGTGCGAAACTCTCGTAGGCGCAGGCTTTCACGATCCCGCACCATGTCCGAGGACGGCCCGCAGGTTCGTGAGGCTCGGCACGTCGAAGCGGAAAATCGCATCGGCGGCGAGAGCGTCGTCGGGTGCGACACCGAGCTGGGCGATAGCGAGATCGACAGGGCTCGAATCCGGGCGGCGGCCGTCGATGACCTCGAGCAGTTCGATCAGCCTCGCCCGCCGGTCCGCGGTCAGTAAGTCCCGCTGTGACACGCCCCGAAGTTCGGCGAGGAGTCCATCACCGGATGCTCGCCCGTGCAGAGCATCGAGTTCGATCACCTGACAAGCGAGGGTCGCGGCAACCCGGCCCAGCCCCGGCGACAAGCTGACATCGAGATAACGTGCGAATGCCTCCGCCGCGCCGACGTAGTCCCGCTGCAGGCCCAATACCCGGCTGGAATCCCGCAGATGGGGCGGATTGTCGCTGGCAACCCCCGATGTCCGCGACATGCGGCCCAGTTCCTCCAGCAACTTCCACGAGCGCTCGAGTTCGAGGCAGGCCATCGTCTTCTTGCTCAGCCAGTGCAATGCCTCATATTTGGTGTAGGGATGACCGACGTCCCCGGCTACCTCGATCGATCGGGTGAGCCAATGGTCGGCCTCGGTGGGCTCATACGCAGCGAGGTGCGCGAGACCTCGGTGGCCGAATGCGCGTGAACGGACCTCCGGTCGGCTGGTCATCGTTGCGGTCGTCTCGCACAGGTCGATGCAAATGGCAGCGTCCTGGGCCGGACCGCACAACGCGATCTCCGCCTTCAGCATCAAAGCCTCGGCTCGAATCTCGCCCGGAGACACATGCACTGCGAGCACTTCATCCAGTACGCGGTCCACATCATCCCAGTGGCAGGTCATCCGCAGGTTACGCGCCCACAGCAGCCGCACCCGAGCGTCGTCCGCGGGATCGAGCCGATCCCCTTCGGCCAACGCCAACGCCGCTGCGCAGGACTGCGTGGCAGCGCCGTGATCGCCACTCACAGACTGGGATTCGGCCAGCAGAGACCACGATTCGAACGACGGCGCATGCTCGACCGCGATCTGCGCCAGTTCGCGGGCCTTGGACACCGCGCCGAGCGCGAGCTGCCGACGTGCGGCCAGTAGCGAGAGCGACGCGGCCTTCGTCTGGTCACGAGCCGCGACAGCGACCGCGGCTGCGCGCACCTGCGATTCATCGTCCCAATGCGGTTCTTCTTCGAGGATTTCCAGAAACCGGGCATGATGACGACGCCAACGCGGCGCGTTCCTGGCTCCGCGTTCCCGCAGGATCTCGGCGAACAACGGATGATGAATCAGATACCGATCGAAATTGCCGCGCGGTTCAGCGGGCCGCACCAAACCGTACTCCTCGAACAGCACGTGCAAGCGATCGTAGACGTCATCGATGTCCATGCGGGCGAGCCGAGCGAGGTAGTCGACCTCGAAGCTGTAACCGATCAGCGCAGCTACCTCCAGCAGCCGTTGATCTTCCGGAGTGAGGTAGGACAGCCGTTCTTCGAGGACCGCGGTGATCTGCTGTGGGGCAACCACATCCGTCTGTCCACTCACTCGCACGAGAGACTCCGCGAACAACGGATTGCCCGCACTCAATCGAACGATCCTCGACACCGAATGCACCGGAACGGCAGCATCTTTCGCCACCTGACGGATCAGCCGCTCGGTATCGGCGCTCGACAACCGCGGCAAATCCATCACCATGGTCTCCGGCCGATACCGGCACAGTCGATACACCGCTCGCTGCAGCGGGTGCGTCTGATCCTGTGCACGAAGCTGATACGGGCGGAACGCCAGCACCATGATCAGCGGACCGTCGATCCGCAATGCGATCGTCGTGAGCAGATCGATTGTGGCGGTGTCGGCCCAGTGTAGGTCGTCGAGAACCATCAGCACCGGTCCTTCGGCGAGCAAATCCTCGATGAATCGCAGCAACTGATCCAGCCGGCTGTCGATCTCCGCCTGATCATGACCGGACGCGGCGAACGTCTGCCCTGTCCGCACCCCGGCCGCCAGCAACTGACCTACTACCGGCACCGACTCGATCCAGTCCGGCGCGTGCTCCCCGAACGAGCGGGCCAGCCGCTCGAGTCTCGACCGCGAGCCTGATCGCTCGACCGACGAAGTCAGCGAACGCAGGCATTCCCTGACCGCTTGAAAAGAGTCGGACGCCAACGAATTCAGCATCGCCTGGCCGTACCCCGCCAGCAAGCCCTGCTCAACATGCCGTTGCACGGCACGATGCGCCAACGTCTCCAGCAGACTCGTTTTTCCGACGCCGGCCTCCCCCTGCAGAACGAGCACATCACCCTTGCCGGTCTCGACAACGTGGTCGACACGCCCGAGCAGCTCGGCCAGCTCATTGACACGGTCGACCAATGGTGTGGGCTCCGCGAGTGCTGACAAGATTCCCCTCCAGATCAGTCAAGCCTGATGAGGGTGCAGTCTAATCGACAATGTCGCTGGCGCCCTGCTGGTTTCACGTCGAAACGCAACATGTCGCGCATGATCGCGACAGCCGGGACGTCTTCGGCGTCGAAGTGTTGAATCCGATTGCCACGCAGCGTCTTCCGGAGCTCCCTCAACTATGTGACGACTGCTCGGGGGGCCGATGCGGCACCGCGGCCGCCTCCACTTTCAACGCTACTGAGCATCACGGTCGTGGGCGACCGGCTGACCGTCCTTGTCGTACCACTGCCCACTTGCGTCGCGGGTCCAGCCCTCGAATTCGGTGCCGATGAAGCTATCGACGCCCCATTTTTCACCCAGCCCGAGCGAAGGTGACCGCGCGGGCTCGGGCGGGGCGTTCCGACGCCTCTCGTTGAATTCGGCAAATATCTCGTCGGCGCGTGCCAGTTCTTCTTCGGACGGAACCAATCCGCGCGCCTCCGTTTCCTCCCTGCTGAAGAAGGTGAACCGACCGACTCGTTTCGCCACGACGTATCTCCTAAGGTTCGATCAGGGTGATGATGGTGCGACCAGTTGCCGGGTCGACCGTTTTGCTCTTGCAGTAGAAGTTTGTTCCTGTTTTGAACATGACTTCGTCAGGGGTTCCACCGTAATCGGCGACTTGGCGGCCGCTCTTGCTCAAGATCTGGAACTCGGTGTTGGTGGTGTTCGTCATGATGTCATTGCCGGCACGGCTGCTGCTGTTCATGAATCCGTTTACCGGTGCCGTCTGTCCAGGCTCGAACCTCGCGAGCTCCTGCGGTGACAGCTCGATGTGCCGGGTTACCGGCCCTTGGTATGCGGGCAACTTGTCCAGAGCGGCGTTGATGCGCGCAGCTTCGGCCTGCTGGTCGGCGGTGAGGTTGCCCTCGCGCAGTCCGCGAATCAGGTCGCTGCTGGGACCCCGTGTCAGCATCCATCGCTCGTCGGTGCTCAGTGCCGAACCTGCGCTTCCTCCCAGCCTGTCAGGTAGGAGTCGGCCGCACTGCCCTTCCATGTGGCCATAAGGCCCTGGACTTCAGTGTCCGCAGAGCGAACTCCGGAGATCAGAGCATGTGCGGTTTGTTGGACGAATTGCCCAGCATCGCGCACATGCTCGGGAACCAACGCGAATTCGGCGGCGGCGTCTGCGGATGTCACACCCACACTTTCTCCTACGAACGAATGGATCCGCACAACGGGGCCGCCGGAACTCAACTGCTGCCCAGCTCCGCGGTCAGGCGATCGACATCCGCTCCTTCGACGGAGACGACCTTGTACCCCTCCGCGCGCAACCCATTGTCCCGATCGCTGTCCACGCCTTCGACGAGCACAACGCCTTGATTCAGCCACGCTGCCTCTACCGGCCAGTTCCGCTTTCCACGCTCGACGCCGATCTCCGGCTTTCCAATTCCTCTCTCGCACAGCGTCCGCAGGAGTTCGAGAACCGGCGCCGAGACCAACGCGGGATCCAGGCCCCATGGCCCCTCCGAAACCAGCACATCACCGACCAGGTCGAGTGCGGTGTCACGGAACCAGACCAACGTCTCGCACAGTCGCTTGTAGTCGACTTCGTCGACGATCGCGGTCAGCGGGAAGCCCGGTCGCAGGGCGAGCTTGCCGGCGGGGATGTTCACCTTCGTCAGCTCATTCATTCGGTACCGCAGCTTGTCTCGCACACTGGCGTGGGTGAAGGGGGCACGGTCGGCGAGGTATTGGAATACGACCTCAGCCTTCCCGACCCCACCGTTGCCGGGATACAACGTCAACGGCCAGATCGCGTCGGATGCGGCACGTTCGAGCATGAGGAAGCAACTGGTGGACTTGGAGCCGTACCCGTAGTCCAGATATCCGCCGACGGACTCCCAGAAGTTGAGAAGGTTTCCCACCGCGTCCACCACTTGCTGTGAATTGTTCTGCGCAAGTTGGGAAAAGAACCGATCGCGACGGATCTTGACGTCAGGTGCAGCGCCGTCTTTCTCGGCATCGTCGCCACCGGTCATACCGAGCAGATCCGCCAATTCCCGAGTAGACAATCGCTGCTCGCGGGAGGCTACGCCCTTGTCGCTGAAGATGATTCCCTCCTCGCGCAACACCTCGACGACATCGCCACGGTCCTCGCCCTCGGGCCAGCGAAATCCGGCCGCGACCCGACCGCCGGAATCGAGTACCCGATGCGCGCCGGAGAACGATCGAGTCATTTGCTGACCGACAGCGATCGGGCTCGAACCGACCAGGGCAGCCAAATCGCCATACGACGTCCAGGTGCCCTTCGGGATAGCGGCAACAGCCTGACGAAGCAGAGTCCAATCCCGGGTCATCTCCACCTTGTCGGCTCCGACGGTCGGGCTGGGCCACAGCGCGATCGCCCGGTCGGCCAGCTCGTCTGCGCGCGCTGCGATTTCGGCTACTCCCCAGCTCGTCGTCGCAGCGATACGGCGGTTCATCTCCAGGTGTGAGCCGGCAAGCAAATCCTGCTTGCGTTGGAAAGGATGGTTGGACAGCCGCGAATTCTCCGCGGTCAGCGTCAGATTGCCTAGGGTGTGGACGACGCGCTCGTGCAGCTCTTCAGGAGTGCCCTCTTCGCCGACTCCAACAGCCAAGGCCTGCAGCCATTCCGGCCCAGGTTGCTGCGGAAGAACATGCTCGATGGTGAGCTTGGCGGCGTCGAAGTCGATCGGCTCCGGATGTCCGTAACTCTCCTCGAGTCGCTGTAGCACAAGCCGCCGCTGCTCCGACTTGCCCTGCCAATAGAAGGGTTTCGTCGCAATCGCTTCCCGGAGTTCGGCATCCGTCGCCCAGTAGCGGCGGGGTGCGGACAACGCCTGGCGCAAGCCGTCGACGATCGTCGCATCGTCGGGAAGTTGGCCCGGCAACTCCTGGAACGTCCTGTTCAGGCTTTGCGTCGACCGATGGCAGATCATCCGCCGAACGAGGAACGACTCGATGTACGACAGCGCCCGGACCAGTTCTGCCGCGTCGATTACGCCTTCCTCGCGTCGGTCGAACAACATCATCAGCACCGGGTGCGTGGTCGCGGCCTGCCACTGATCGATTCGTCGAAGGTACCGCCGCACCTCGAGATTCGGCTCACGCTCCGGTTCTACGATGCGCAGGAAATGCTGTGCGCGCCGATACAACTCGCGGACGTATGCCTCGACATCGGATTCCGAGTCATCGCCCTGAAAGCGCCGCTGTTGTGCGATGTACATATCCTGACGACGGACCCGCGCTTCACCGTCGAGCACCAACTTCAGCCACATCAGATGCTCGAGCTGATCATTGGCCAAACTGCGCTGCAGCGGCAGCCAATAGGTCTGGTAGACGTGCTCGCCTCGCGTCGGGAGCCGCATGAACAAGTAGTTGCGCAGGAGGTCCGCTTGGGACAGCTTCAAGCCGGTGTTGTTGAGCGACTCGAAGATTCGATGGACGTTGTCGTCCTTATCGGCGACCACCTGAACCAGCGTGAGCCGCGTCGTAATCGCCTTCTCGATCTGGAGGACTTCGGGTGCGCCCGCCGGACCATCCAGGGCGAGCAACTGGTTACGGAAGTAGCCGTACGCGGCGCTGATTCGATCGCCACCACCGGAGGGCGTCTTCCGCACATGCTCGCCGTACGCACCGCGGTCGGCTTGGGTCGGCAGAAGCCGGAAGAACCCGTCGCCCTCCTGGTACTTGTTGATCAGATACTGCTCGTCGATCCTCTCTCCCTGCCGCGGATCTGTGGCGCCGATATGGTCCCGAATCGCGGCCAGCGCGAGGCTCAACGTCGTCAACCGCTGCTGTCCGTCTACGACCAGCCAACGCGCGAAACTCGCATCATTCAGGGGTGATGGCGCCAGCACCACCGACCCGCAGAAATGCGTAGTGCTCCGGTCTCCCTGCACCAGCAACTCGGCCTGCTCGTAGATATCGCCCCACAGCTGCGCGAGCTGCTTGTCTGTCCATGAATACGTGCGCTGATACAACGGGATCTGAAACTGCTTCTCCCCCTGCACGAGTGCCGCGAACGTAGTCTCCGACGCCTTCATCCCAACCCTCACCCTCGTACGCCCGACCAGCGGCAGATTACCGGTACGGGCGGCGCGTGTTTGCGACAATAGGCTCGCTACACATGTCGTCGTATGACGACAGCTACCGCGCGCCGCCCCGATGACCTCGGCCCCGCGCTGCGTGAGATCAGGGTCGCCGATGGCCTCACACAGTCAGCGCTGGCGGCGCTAGCCGGCGTGGGGCGGCAGTGGCTCAACTCCTTCGAGTTGGGCAATAAGCCGTCGGCACCGCTGGACATGGTGACGCGCGTCGCCTCGGCCTTGGACGTGACACTGGTGTTGGCCCCGCCGGACAGAAGCCGGATGGGCAGGCGGGAGTCCGTCGACGAGGAACCGATCGACCTGGAGGCGCATCTGAAGAAGTTCGAGCGATGAACACCGCGAACGAGCACCAGTTGTACGTGGTAATGAATGGCCGCGTGATCGGCGGCGTCCAGCGCACGGGAAACCGCCGGAAACCAGAGCTGCTCTGGAATCAGAACTGTCCAGACCTGCCCCGGCGCGAAGGGGATGGCTGTAGCTGCGGGGGTTGTATAGGTTGTGCCTGCCTGCGGGGGTCGGGACCACACGGCTGGGAACGCTTGACCGTCGCGAAGTACGAGTGCCCGACCACTACCAGTCGTCTGGACCAGGGGTGAGACGCCCCGGTGCCGTCAGGAACGCGGCAATCCACATCCACCATCGCTATTACATAAGGCAACCCTCAGACGCTTTTACGCCACACTTGTTCAAGGTAGGAGTGGTCGAGCCGGCCGCTGGTTGAGGCTTACGCCCCCGGCGAGCGCCCGTGGAACCGCCCGACGACACACTTCTGGTGGGCACGGCCTTTTGCACGGGCAGTGAGGTGCTCGCCGGATGTAATCTCACGATCATGGTGGACACCCCCTTCGGTCGAGTCATCACGGCGATGGTGACCCCCATGCACGCCGACGGCTCGATCGACTACGACGGCCTGCAGAACCTCGCCGTATATCTCGCCGACCACGGCCACGACGGATTGCTGGTCAACGGGACCACCGGTGAGTCCGCCACCACCACCGACGAGGAGGACTACGCCTGCGTACGGGCGGTGGTCGAGGCCGTGGGCGACCGGGTCCAGGTGATGGCCGGCTGCGGCACCAACGACACCGAGCATTCCACTCGTGCGGCGCGTGAGATGGTTGCCTGCGGGGCCGACTCTCTGCTCGTTGTCACGCCGTACTACAACAAACCGCCGCAGGACTGCATCCTCGAACACTTCCGTCTGGTCGCCGAGGCCGGCGGCGGAGTACCCGTCATGCTCTACGACATCCCGGGACGGACCGGAACGGCGCTGAGCACCGACACCATCCTCCGCGCGGCCGACATTCCCGCCGTGCGCGCCGTCAAAGACGCCAAGGGCGACTTCTTCGAGGCCAGTCGGATCATGTCGAAGACCGACCTGCTCTGGTATTCCGGCGACGACGTCGTCAACCTGCCACACCTCGCTCAAGGCGCGACCGGCATCGTATCGGTGGTCGGTCACGTCGCGGGCGATCGCTACGCGGAGATGATCGCCGCCGTCGACCGCGGCGACCTGTCTCGGGCACGCGAGATCCACCGGCGTCTCATCCCCGCCGTCGACGCGATCATGCACGTCTCACAGGGCGCCATTCAGGCCAAAGCCGCGATGAAAATGCTCGGCGTCATCTCCTCCGATGCACTGCGCATGCCATACCGGCAGGGCCCGCCGGAGCATCAGCAACGCCTGCGTACCGGACTCGAGGAATCCGGGCTGTTGTAGACAGGCACGCGAACACCACCGTGCGGCAGCCTCAATCTGCCCATGCAGCAGGTCTATTCGGCCCGCGAGTGTCGCCAACTGGTCAGGCCTCACAAGCGCTCAGCTAACCGGCCGCCAGACGACGTCACGGTCGCGGTCCTGGTCGCTCTGATCTCGGTGCAGTACGCCCTCGAGCACGCCGCGGATGCGGTCGTGATCCCGCACCTCGACGCTATCGACCGGGCAGCCCATGGATGGGCGTCGCCCGAGCCGCCGACCTGATCACCGACACACAGGAATACACCTTGTGGTCGGCAGTTACCAGGCATGCAGGGCACGAACGGTGATCACGCTCGGATTCATCCTCGCAATCGGCCTGCTGCTCGCCGTGCCGATCCTGTCCGTGACGCTACCGGAACACCGAAACAAGCCGTGAACCGCGCAACGGCTGGCAGCCGCTCCGAGGAGATGGAACCGAACGCCACTCTCGTACGTCCAACAAAGAAGGGTGCGACTTGAAAGTCGGTCATCTCGCTCGTCACCAGGACTCGTTCGGAGCGATGCGTGACCACGCAGGTCAGCCGGCACGCACATGACCAAGGTCTCTCATGAGACTGGCAGGTAGCGGGTGGCCGAATCCGCAAGCCGTTGACCTGGACGTCATGCCCCACGGCCTCACAACACCTACGTTGGACGACAGTCGGCCGATCACTTAACATGACGCCATGAGTGAGGGTGGGGGAACGTTCCAGCTACTGGCCGAGATTTTTCGGTCGTTCCGGACCAGGTGCGTGACGTCGGGATCTATATCTACGGTTTGGCCGATACTCTTTCCGGCGCTTTGGACTCCGCCGACAAGGACGTCGCCGAACTATTGAACGGCAGCTGGACCGGGGATTATGCCGATGAATTCTCCGAAGGTTGGGACGAGGTCCACGACGGCGGCCGCCGGATCTTCGCAGCACTTTCCGAAATGGCCGAGAAACTCGGCGTCACCGCCGACACCTTCGCCACCGTCGACCACGCCAGCGCCGACGCGCTCGGCGTCCCGAAACTGAACTGGTCATAGCATGGGGTCGCAGTTCTCCGTCGATCTGGACCGCCTCGACCAGATCGTTTCCCGACTATCCGGGCTCGCCGCCTTCATCGCCGATCACCTCACCGACATCGAACAACGCGTCGCCACTCTGCAAGGCACCGGCTGGGAGGGTGTGGCCGCTCGCGCCTACGACGACGCACACCACGAATGGATGAGCGGGGCGAAAGAACTCGTCGACGGTGTCCGCGAGATGAGCGACTCCGCAAGACAGGCGCATACCGGCTACACCCGCGCGCTGGAACTCAATCGGCGCATGCTCCAGAGCGGGCAGTAGATGAATATCGACTGGCAGACTTACTACGAGGCCGCCAAGAAATGCCAGGACCTCGCAACAGAACTACGCAGAGCAGACAAACCCGTCCACGACGCTGTCAAAGACGACTGCAATGGAATGTCAGGCGACGCGAACGGCTGCAAACAATGGGGCCAGTCCTACGACCAAGCCGCACACCACACCCTGCAAGCCTCCGCCAGCCTCGCCAACGCCCTCACCAACTACGGTGCCGTGCTCTACGCCCAGGGCTTCCACTGGGGCAACGCCAACAAATCCTACCCACCACGACCCGACACCCGCCAAGTAGGCGACTACACCGTCAACCTGCCCACCTCGGTCCCCACAGACGGCGGACGCGGATTCGACGACCACGGCGGCGTGAAAGCATTCTTCGACAAACTCGTCCTCGAGGTTGCCAACAAATTCGGCAAACTCCCGAATGCCGACGCCGCCAAACTCGACAAAGCGCACACCACCTGGCACACCTTCGCCACCCACCAGACCCTCACCAACGCCGCAGCCGACATCGCCACCATCTCCGCCATGTTCGACGGCATGGACGACGCCACCAACCGGCGGCTCATCCAAGACCACTTCGCCACCCTCAAAACCAGCGCCGACAACGTCGCCACCGGTGCCCAGAATATCGCCACAGCCGCCGCCCAATACCACGACGCCACCGTCTCCTTCGGTCACGACACCGCCAACAAAATCAACTGGCTCGAAGCAGGCGTCGCCGCAGCCGCCGTCGCCGGGATAGCCCTCGCCATCTTCACCGTCGGCATGAGCGTCGAAGCCGCCGGAGAAGGCATAGCAGCGGCCGTCACAGCCACCATCGGAGCCATCCAAGAAGCCTTCTCGTCCAGCGCCCTCGTCGAAATCCTCGGCGTCACGACCCTCGCCGTCGGCACCGTCGCTACCGTCAAAGCCTTCGAAGCCGTTCCCGTCAACGAACTCGAAAAAGACGCCGCCAAACTCGCCGCCATCATCGCCATGAAAGTCATCATCGACGACCACGGCGACGGATCCGGCTCCGCAATCGACGATCCAACCCGAGAGATCGCCAAAAATATCGCTGAACACGCAAATAGCCGAGGACAACAAGGAACCGGCGATCACTATGTCAAGGGCGTGGCTCCCGAGAATCTCGCTGATTATGTCGAAAAGGTGCTGAACAACGAACTTCCGAACGAGGAAACAAGATATCTGTCCAACGGTCGGATCGCCTACTGGGATCCAGCGACTGGCGCAGTTGTCATCGAAAACGGCAATGGCGGATCGGTCTATACTCCAAAAGATGGGCACGACTATTTCGAACACGAACTCAGGTAACCAACACCCGTGCACGGAGGACATATGAGGAACCAGAAAGCCGTGCGGACGTTCCCTCTGAGTGCGACGGACTTCAGCGTTGCGCGGCAGCTGACGTACGAACTTTCGAACGTCGCACAGGACGAGCTTCAAGACATCGGATGGACCGCTGATACAAAGCAGTTCCTCAAAAATCTCATGTATTCGGTTTCTCGCGAATTGGAAGAACCGAAACAAGTACAGTTGACGATTCGAGAGATCGACAACCACACAGCAGCGGAGCTGAATGCGAAACGTCGGTCCGCGGAGCAAAGCGATCCTGAAGCGCCGATCATCAGGACTATCCCAGAAAGCATCGTGAATATTTGGCTCACATCGCTCCGCATAGCATGGCAGCATCTCGGGCCTTTAGAGGGCAGGTACCGAACCGGCTACGACGAGGACGAGATAGAAAACGCTCTGGCCGCCGTAGAAGTAATGGCCCACTGATTAGAACACCATCTAATCATTTTGACCCTACCGGTGGGGCAGGTCACCTCTCCGTGCAGCAGTCCCAATGACCAGTATGCCGCAGCTCTCTGCGCTTCGAGCGGGTGCAAGATCGTATCTCGTCCGTCTGTGAGCGCAGCAGCCGGTAGCTGCCGCGCTGGCGGGTTTCGATCTCGGCGAGGCTGGTCTCGAACTCCCAACGGCAGTTGGTAGGCCGCGGCCGGCTCGGTCGCGGTCACTTCTGCTGGGTCGGCCAGGGTGGTGATCAGCCGGATCGGCCCGGGCAGCTGATCGCTGTCGCGGTTGGCGACCTCGTACTCGACCACCCGGACGATGACGCCTTCGGGGGATATCCATCTGGACGCCGTCCACAGCCATGACCCGCCGACTCGCCAGCCACGCACCCGGCATCCCAGCACCGGCCAGCGGCACTGCGACCCGCCGATACAACTCCCGCACCGGCTCCTCACCCAAGCGGGCACGGGCCTTGCACAACGCTGGGGATGTCGGCACCCGCCAGTCCTGGTCCCACGACCGCAGAAACCACAGCCCGTCAACGAGTTTGCGCATCACCTCCTCGTAGACGTCGTCGAAAAACAACGTCATCGCCAGTACGAAATACACCACCACCCGCGCCGGCAACAACCGCCGCCGCTTCTCGGTCCGACCAGTTCGCCACCAGCACCTCATCGACCAGATCCGGACCCACCACCCGGGTCAGCACACCCAGACCGATCCGGTCGGTCAACCGGTCCGCCGCCTCCACCTCCGCCACGAACCGCCCACCCTACCCCGGAACATACTGTCGCACAGCAGCTCTCACAGAAGGCACGGACGAGAACGAGTCAACCACGCCGACCCAGGCAAACTCCCAAAGTCAATGACATTGGCCCCAAACCCGAGACGGTTCACAGCCCGGTGTGGGCGTTGGACTTCCAGTTCGACTCCACCACCGACGGCCGGGCGGTGAAGATCGCGTCGATGATCGACGAACACACCCGCGAATCCCTGCTGCACATGGTGGAACAGTCGATCACCCCCGACCGGCTCGTCGCGGAGCGCGAGACGGTGTTCACCGCTACCGGCGGGCCGCCGAGGGTGCTGCGGATGGACAACGGTCCGGAGATGATCTCGGTTGCCCTGCAACGGTTCTGCGCCAACCGGGTCGGGATCTCCTACATTCCACCGGGCACGCCTTGGAACAACGGCTTCGTCGAATCGTTCAACCGGCGACTGCGGACCGAGTACCTCAACCGCAACCACTGGACCAGCCTGCTCGAGGCCCGGGTGGTGATCGGCGATTCCAAGGCCGACCACAATCGACGGCACCGGCATTCGGCGCTGGGCTACCTGACGCCGGCCGAGTACGCTGCGGCCTGCACCCACACCCACCACCCGGTGGCCCGCGGGATCAACTGAACACGGCACGAAATCACCTGACTCTATTCCCGGGTGGTCTCGTCATCGGGGACTACTCACGGCGTCGGCCAGCCCAGTCCTGAATCCATCGCTGCACACAGGGCGGCGAGAAAAAGCCGCCGCTTGCTGCGAAAAGTACAGTGAGTAGAGTATGGATAACCCATCCACCGAAGTTGTCAACCCACAATGGAGCACTTCCTACTTTATGGCGTCTCGGACGACTGGGCACCGGTTTCGGAGTTCGAAAAAGCGGTACGACGCTTCGATTCCGAGCACTTTAGCCGAGAGTTCGTTCTCGAGGTGGTCAGGCACTTCGCCGAGTCCGGATATATTCGCTTGGGCGCATTTCCGGGTGGCGGCAAGTCGTGGGAGCCATGGAATGTTTCGATAGACGAGGGAATCGAGCGGATCGCGAACGGTTACAACGACGTCACCGGCTACTTGCATATTCCTGACGATCAGATCAGATCAGATCGGATCGAGTGAAGTCTTCCGAGCGGAGATTACAGACTCAGGCCGGAAAAGGCTCGAGTCGCTGGGAAATCCGTATGAAAAGTACGGCGATCCGTGGCACGACGATCCTTACCTGACCGCTGAGGAGTGGGGGACCCTCCCTATACCGACTGAGAAGCCAGCGCCTCTGCGACACGAGGTCGAAAGCCGATGGCCTGGCACTGCGCACCAGCCAGCGTCCCGCTGCAGCCAGACCGATACCCTTCGAAGGGGACGGCCAAGCCTGCCGATCCACTCCGAAACATGATCAGAACACACGCCCGGCCCCACCGACCTCCCTCCCACCCGCGGCGCTCTGAGACAATAGGAACGTGAGCACCACCATCAGCCACAGAAGTGGACCTCGACTCGGCGACCCGACCGGCGCCGCGACTGGGACAGCGGCGCTCGTCGCCCGGTAATTCGATGTCTGACCAGGAAGTACCGGGATGGCGATCCGCGCCGAAGAACACCGGGGCGGGCGCGCCGAAGGTTGTCCAGCTGCCCCGGCGCCCCCGGCGGGTGGCGCAGGATGCTGCCCAGCCTGCCCGTAAGACGTGGCGTTCGGAGGGCAGCCGCGTCAACGATCCGCCGCCGACCAGACCCGTCATGCGATCGGAATTGCAGCGGGAGACCGGGGCATGGCCAGTGAATCCTGCTGCGGCGTGGCACGGCCCCGCGGTGGCCGATTCAGGCCCTGCGGCGGATGACGCCTGCCCCGGTGATCAGGATGCGAGCGTCGTCGATCTGGACGAACTGCGGCGGAAACGAGCGGGTGAGACTGCCCCAACCGCCGGCATCCGGCGGATCGCCAAACCGCGCCGGATCGGAACCACTGCAGGTGATCGCACCGGCGTCGAGGGCGCCGACGGCGGCAACCGCAACGGTGCTCAGGATTCTTCGTCGCCGGAGGGATATACCGGGCGCCATCGCAAGTAACCAGGCATTCTCGGCCTGTTCCCCGAACGGCGTCACCGTGCGGCGCGCAGCCGCATTCTCACCCCGGCATGGCCGGCTTGTTGTTCAAATTCAGCGGCTCGGTCCGAGGAAATGTCACCGGCAGGGCGGTCAAGGCCCGGTGGAACGGTCCCGGCCGCCAGCTCGGCGCATCCGTTGCGAGCTCGATTTCGGGCAGGGCGTCCAGGAGTTGGTCGATCGCTTCCTGGGCGATCAGATACGCGATCGACTGTGCGGGGCAGGCGTGCGGGCCGATGCCCCAGGCCAGGTGGGATCGATTGCCGGTCATATCGTCGCTGCGAATTACGGGATCGTTGTTGCAGGCGGCCATGCTGATGACAACCGGCTGATTGGCGGGTAGCCAGACGTCGTCGATCAGCATGGGCTGGCGGGGGTAGGTGATCAGGAGGTTCGCCAGCGGCGGGTCGTTGAACAACACCTCGTCCACCGCGTCGCGGGAAGAGAGATTGCCGCCGAGCACACTGCCGCCGAAGCGGTTGTCGGTGAGGACCAGCAGCAAGGTGTTGGCGATGAGGTTCAGCTCGAATTCGATTCCGGTGCCGTAGATCTGGGAGACGTGGTGGGAAACCTCGGTGTCGTCGAGGGCGGCCGGATGTTGTTGCAGTACCGAGGTGATGTCGTTGCCCGGCGTGGCTCGTTTGAGACGCACCAGGCTCATCAGCGCCTCGCCGAGAATGCGGTTGCCCTGTTCGGCGTCGACGCCCTCGAGCAGCTTGGCCGTACCGGCCGCGACCTGCGCGCCGATCTCCGGTGGGCAGCCGAGCATCACGTTCACGAGCTCGAACGCCAGCGGATAGATGTACTGGGTGATCAGTTCCGCCTTACCGTCCTGGCAGAAGCTGTTGATCAGGGGAAGCGTGGCCTTCTCGACCGCCGCACGCAGGGAGTGCAGATCGACGGCGTCGATACCGGCGGTAATGGCCTCACGGTACCGGTGGAAATCGGCGCCGGAACTTCTACTGGCCATCGGGCGCCATTCCAGCAGCGGAAGAATCGGGCAGTCCGAGGGCACCGTCTGCTGCCAGACACGCGGGTCGGCGGGAAAGTGCTGGGGGTCGTTGA
Source organism: Nocardia nova (assembly GCF_002933465.1). GTDB lineage: Bacteria > Actinomycetota > Actinomycetes > Mycobacteriales > Mycobacteriaceae > Nocardia > Nocardia nova_B. The sequence continues at coordinate 268,563 of NZ_PSZE01000004.1, read as the reverse complement.
GGATTCGTACCGCGGTGCGATAACCGATCACCAGCGTCGCGGGCACGCCCGGCGCCAGTTCGACGGGCGCGAGCGAGCCGTATTTGCTGCGCATTTCGCGGTAGACGCGGTGCGGGTCGTCGGAGAAATCGGGGGTGAACAGCGGGACTCGCGGGCCGTCGGAACTCGTCGGAGAGCCGTGGGCAACGGGACACATCGTCGGGCGGGTCGGGAACTGCGACGTAGTCATCAACCACTCCAGTTGTCGTATCGCACGCTGCGTCGAACTGCATGACGCGATGTCGCGCGTCGAGGGCTGCGGTAGTCGCACCGGACGACCCTGGCCGGTACGACCATCGGCAGCACGATGATCATTCGTGGTAAAGCGTTGGTGCGTCAGACGCCGAGGGCGCCCAGGGAATCGTTGTCGTCGATGGCCGTGGTGATGCGTCGTAACAGGGTCAGGCAGGTTTCGGTCGACTGCATCTTGGGCTGGTAACTCGCGCGCCCGATAGTGAAAGCCCATGCGGCGTAGGCGAACAGCGACTGCTGCCGGTAGAGCAACCAGGCGTCGTCGAAGGCCGGGGGCTTACCGCCGGCCTCTCCCAGTTCGTCCAGGTAGGCCGCCAGCAGGTCCCTGTCCCATAGTCGGCGATCGTCCGGCTCGCAGCCGGAATTGACGGTGTAGGCGAAATCGTGGGCCCATCCGCCCCGCATCACGACCTGCCAGTCCACGAAACCCATGCGACCGGCGCTCGTGCGGTAGGTCTGTCCGATGTGGGGATCGCCGTGCAGCAGCGTCGGCGGAACCTCTTCGGTCGCGATGGTGACCGCCCGCTCGACACCGGCCCACAGCCGCTCGCTGCTGCCGTGCAGGGCGGGTGGAACGACCTCCTCCGCGCGGCGAAGGCCCACTTCGCACCGCTTCTTCATATCGATCGCGGACAGGTACACGTCGAGCATGTACGCCGGGGTGTTGAGGATGTCGATCGCCTCGGATTCCCAGAAGCTGCCGTGCAGGCGGGCGAGATTGCGGACCAGATCCTCGGCTTGCTCGCGGGTGATCGAGGCGGTGGGCTCGCTGAAGACGGCGCCGCGCGTCGCGGCGATGTCCTCCATCAGGGCGATCGACCGCCACGAGGCCGGGTCGGACGCGCCCCAGTATCCGATCGGCGCCTCGATGTCGACGGCGGGGCGGAAGTCGCGGAAGAAGCGGGTTTCCCCGTCGATCATCTTCCCGCCGCCCAGCAGGATTCGCTGGCTGAAACTGGTGGTGGTCTTGGCGAACAATCGGGTCGGCAACTGCGCCTGGGTCCCCACATCGTTGTATTCGACCCGGATCGCCACCCTCGTCGAGGTGCCGCTACTGCCGTCGGACGTCTCGAAGCCCGACACCTCGGCTCCGGGAACATCGCGGCACAGCACCGCGGTCAGCCATTCGGGGGTGAGCTTGTCACCGGAGATCGGTACGTCGGCGAGGGAGCGCAATCTGGGTCCATGAATCTTCTCCCCCAGCATCCGGGTCCCGACGGTGACAGAACGACCGAGCAACCAGAGCTTGTGATTCACGCACGTATCTCGATTCCACTGTAAGACAACGATTATCCGAGCGATCCGGCGCCCCCTCCGATCGCGGCGCCAGAGGCACAGTACCTTACATCAGTCGAAAGCGTTGTAAGACAATGAATTACCGAAGCCGTCATTACTCGTCAGTACATACAGACGAGTCGGGTTTGAGATGCGGCTCCTCTCCCGCGACGGAGCGCACGCCAGCAAGCGATCATGCGGAGCCGGAGTTGCCGGCGCCGACCTGACCGGATTCGGATTTCCGGTCGCCTGCCGCCCCGAGCAGAGCCGCGAAGACGAGGGGCGCGAGTGTCTGATAACCGATCCAAAGTTCGCCGGCCGTTCCGTTCCCCTGCCATGCCAGCAGCAGCGCGACGAGGGTGACAATCGTCCAGCCGGTGTCGTAGCCGATCATGAGCCGCATATATGTGCCCATCGGGCGGCTGCGCAGGTATGCGAATTCACCGGCGCCTGCGATGAGCAGGGCTGCGGCGCAGGCGATTATGAGCCAGGTGGCGACACCGAGTCGATGACTCAGCGATTCGGCGCCGATGATGTAGACGGCGGCGAGCACTAATTTGACGGCGCCGTCGGCAACGACTCCCAGGGCATGCCCGGTGACGGGCGTAAACGACGTGCGGATCATTGGTACCTCTCCGAATCCAGCACCGGCGACGACATTCGGACTCAGGAGACCGGCTCGATGCGAAAGACGGCGCAGCGGCTCGCCGCGCCCGCGAAGCTGTCGGGCGAGCCGGATTCGACCAGACCATTCCTGACGAAAGCTTGTGCACCCCTGGGATTTTGAACAGGAAACGCACGCAGCACCGGTTGGCGCTGCGGTTCGGGTACTTCGATCAGATTCACGATCCGGGATTTCCGGCCGCGAGCGAGCACACCGCGCCCTGCCGCGCGGACATTCTCGACCCATTCGGCGTTCGGATAGGCCTGCACGAGGTACCGGTCGCTGTCGAGCCGTATCGGGGCGATGGGAGTGGTCCGGGGAATTCCCGTCGAACGACCCGCAACGGTGAGCAGGTGGATGGGGCCGAACGGCAGGCCGATGCGATGAGCGGTGACGACGATGCGATTGCGGAAGTCGCGCCGCGAGGGCGACCGATGCGGATTGCCCTTCCGGCGGATGCCGTCGTCGGCCGCGGTGAATCCGACCACCGCGACGATCACCAGAACGAATGCGGCTACGGCGCAACCGGTTCGGGTGAAATGGAACAGTTCCCAGCGTCGCAGGATATCGGCGTAATTCGCCGGCGGGGTGCCGACCGCCCACCGTTTGATCTGCTGGTTGATCGGTACGTTCCCGAATCGCGTCACCAGGAAGGAGAGAAACACCAGCACCGTGGCGCTCGCGGCGATCCGACGCTGCCCTCCCCGCGATCGCACCGCGAGCACCAAGGTACCGAGCACCGCCAGCGCCATCAGCGATTGCATGACCGGGCCGTTGACTCGCATGAGCGCGACATGGAACGTGAACCGAACATCAAGGGGCACTTCACGAAACGCGTACAGCACATTGACGGCGCCGTAGCCGAACGCTCCGGCCAGCAGACCGGGGAACAGGACTGCGGCTCCCCGGACGGATTTCGACAGCATCGAGACTCCCATCTGAATATCGCAACACCGAGTTGCGATATCGTCAGCATGCCCGCCTATCCGCGATATCGCAACTAGGAGTTGCAATGAGTTCGTCCGCGCCTCTGGGACGTGGACCGAAGGTCCGCGCCGCCGTGCTCGCCGCCACCGTCGACGAGCTGAGCGAACGCGGATACGCCGCGTTCACGATCGACAACGTCGCCCAGCGCACCGGAGTGCACAAGACCACCGTCTACCGGCGGTGGCCCGACCGCGACAGCCTGATCGCCGAGGCGCTGGCCGAGAGTGTCGCGGCGGAAATTCCCATTCCGGACACCGGTTCGGTCGACGAGGATCTCCGCGCCCTGGCGCGCAGCCTCGTCGCGTGGGCCGACAGCGCCTCCGGGCGAGCCATTCTGGCCGTGCTGGTGTCCACCGCCGCGGGTCTGCCCGCACCCCCGAACTCCGCACGCCACGTCTTCCGCGATCGGATTCGGCAAACGCTGCCGGTGGTGACGCGCGCGATCGCTCGCGGGGAGCTACCCGAAGGCACCGATCCGGCAGAGATGATCAAAACGCTGGTGTCGCCGATCTATTTCCGCGTCCTGATCACCGGAGAGCGGGTGGACGACGGCACCGCGGACGCTGCCGCGAAGGTGGCTCTGACGGCCGCGCGTGCCGGGCTGTTCACCTGAACGGGTGAGTGGGTCGCGCCGCTCACTCGTCCGTGGTTCCCGGCATCGTCTTGTCGTGCGCGGATGTCGTGATGCCCCATGCGGCGAGCCGCAGATGGTGCTCGCCGTTGTGCCAGTGCGTGATCGAGGCGTTCGGCACCGGCGGCATATCAGCCGGTGGCGTCGCACCCACACCGGCCACGACGTGTGCTGCGGTGACGACGATCGCGTCGTGGGCGACGATCAGAATCCGCTCGGCGGTGGTCCGGTCGAGTTCGGTGAGCAGATCGCGCATCCGCAGCGCGACATCGGCCGGCGACTCCCCACCCGGCGGCCGATAGAACCATTCGCCGAGGCGGGTGCGGCGCTCATACTCCTGTGGCGCTCGGCGTCGAATGGCTTGCGGCGGATACAGTTCGAAGATTCCCATCTCGCGGTCACGGCAGCGTTCGTCGGTCACGGTGGGTATGGCACCGACGCCTTCGGCAGAGCGCGCCATCGCCGCCCAGGTCTGTTGCGCGCGCAGATACGGTGAGCACACCACCAGCTGTGGCGCTCGCTCCGGGGCCAGGCCAGCCAGCCACCGTCCGAGCCCAGCGGCTTGCTCGTACCCCGCGGGCGAGAGCGCGACGTCGCGGTCGCTGCCGGGAAAGGGCTCCTCGACGCCGGCGCCGAACGCGGCATTGGCTCGGCTTTCGCCGTGGCGGATGATCCAGAGGTCACGCAGGCGATACCGCGGCGGAATCCCAGCCGAGCGGACTCCCGGGGCCGTGCTCGCCGGGTCCGGACCCCTTGCCGTCATCCGATCCTCCCTGTTTCGGTGCTCCACTGCGACCAGGATGCGCTCGGCGCGCCGAGTTCGATGGTTCTACACGAGCCGTTTCAGCGTGCCGCTCCGATCGAGAACACGATCTCGATCAAACGGGTGAAGCGGGCGGTCAGGTCAGCGGCCGATTCTTCGGGATGCGCACGGGCCCACGCCATGACCGCGTCCACCGCGGCGGTCCAGATGCCGGCGAGCGCCTCGATATCGCGTTCGTCGGTGTCGCCGAGCGCATCGAGGAACCGGCGCACTCCCGAGTCGGCGTGTGCGGCGATCCGGTTGCGGTAGCCGTGCACCAGGTCCGCCACCGCCCCGGTCGGCGGCGCGGTCGGGTCGTGGATGATCCGCCAGGCGGTGCGGTCGGGGCCGAGGGTGTCGAAGAGGCCGCGCAATGCGTTGCCGGGCATCGCGAAAGGCGCTGTGGCGGGACTCATTTCGTCGTCAAGGCGCTCCAGGAGCGGGTCGGCCAGCGCGGTCAGGCATTCCGCGTAGAGCTGCTCCTTCGAGATGAAGTGCTGATAGACCAGGGCCTTGGAGATACCCGCGCGTCCGGCGATGGACACCATCGAGACGGCGCCGAATCCGCGTTCGGCGAACTCCCGCATGGCGGCGATCAGGATCTCCTCGCGTCGGTCCTGCGCGGGCATGCCCTTGGTTCCGAGTCCGGCGGCCGTTGACATGTGATCGAACTTACCCTACGGTCACTTCCATTGAAGTGACCGTAGGGTCATATAGCCGTTCCGAAAGTACTTGCGATGACCCTGTGGGAGCAGATCAACCAGCCGGTGACCTACGCGATTCCGTTCTTCCTGCTCGCGATGGTCCTGGAGATCGCGGCCCTGCGCGGCCATGCCGAGGATCGCGCGGGCTACGACGTGACCGACGCGCGGGCCAGTTTGACCATGGGGGTGGTGTCGATCTTCGTCAGCGGTGCCGCGAAATTCGCCGCACTCATCGGCTATGCCGTGCTGTACGTGCACGCCCCGTGGCACGTCGATCCGCGCAATCCGCTGTCGTGGCTGGCAGTCATGCTCGGGGTGGACCTGCTCTGGTACGCCTATCACCGCCTCGCGCATCGAGTTCGAGTGGTGTGGGCGGCGCATCAGGTGCATCACAACAGCCGCTACTTCAACTACGCGACCGCGCTGCGCCAGAAGTGGAATCCGTGGTTCGAACTTCTGGCCTGGGTTCCGTTGCCGCTCCTGGGCGTGCCGCCGTGGATGATCTTCACCGCTTGGTCGTTCAACCTCATCTACCAGTTCTGGGTGCACACCGAGACCATCGGAAAACTCCCCCGCTGGTTCGAATTCGTCTTCAACACCCCCTCCCATCACCGCGTGCACCATGCCAGCGATCGGGAGTATCTGGACCGCAATTACGGCGGCATTCTGATCCTGTGGGACCGCGTGTTCGGCACCTTTCGCGCCGAGACCTTCCGGCCCACCTACGGACTCACAAAAAAACATCGACAGCTCGAACGTCTTCACGCTCCAGTACTACGAATTCGGCGCGCTGTGGCGGGATCTGCGCTCCACCAGGCGGATTCGCGAATGGGCCGGGTATTTGTTCGGGCCGCCCGGGTGGGAGCCCGGAGCCGCACGCACGGGCGAGATCGGCCATCGGATTCCCGAAGCCTGACGCATCGGCATCGCATTCCGGGCGACAACTGTCTGCCCGAACCCAGCTCGCAGCCGCGTCGATGACGTCCCTGTTACAAATCGGCTCTTTCCACCGCAGCCGAATGTTAACGGCAGGCTGGAAGTCCCAGCACATTGATTACGCGGCACGGCATCCGCCTTCCGGAATACCACGTATTCAGATGCCGGGCCCATCGAGATATGTTGCCGGACAATCGATTACGTGCGAGCGACGAAAGCCGTGAACGGTGAACACCCGGCAACGTCGTATTACTCCGGATGTGACCATCACGAAACACCTGGGGCGTGAACTGAACCCGTCGGTGAATCACCTCGATTCCGCACCGATCCTCGTCACATCCCCAGGAGACACACATGTCCGCACCCACCGAAACCACCTCCGAGATCGACAAGGCGATCGAGGAGAACATCGCGAAATCGCTGTCCGAGATTCCGCATCCGGCGCTGCCGAAAGGCACCAATATCTATGGCGCCACAAAGATCTTTCCCGACTATCAGGCCGAGGCCGGGGAAACATACTTCACCCTGGTCCACGGGATCGCGCACGAGTCGTCGGTGAGTTTCGTGGCCGTCCTGCAGGCGACTCGGGCGCTGCGCAAGGGGTTCGAATCGGCCATCTACTTCTATGGGCCGGGTGCGATCAACTGCATCGCCAACCGTGGATTCCCGACCACCGGGGACAGCGGTTTTCCGGGTGAGCAGAACATCAACGACGCGCTGTCGACCTTCATCAAGGAGGGCGGCAAGGTATTCGCCTGCCGCTTCGGTCTGGCTCTGCACGGGGCCCGCGAGGAGGATTTGATCGAAGGTGTCATCCCCGCGCATCCGCTGGATGTGCAGGATGCGCTGATCTACTACGCACGCAAGGGCGCGATCATCAACTCCACCTATCAGGTGTAGGCGGCCGGCATGACCGAGGTATCCACGCGAGTAGACCTGGCGCTACTCGGTATTCGCGTCGACGTACCGGTGCGGCGCCGTTCCGGAGCCGGGCCCAGCGACGACGGTCATGTGTCGTTCGGGGGTGCCGGCGCTGCCATTCCCATTCGATCCGACAGCCCCTATACGCTGAGCGGGGATCGTCTGCTGCGCGACGGCACCGATCTCGGCGTCACCGTCGAGCCGGTGCGGCGGCCCAGGTTCTACGACCTGCGCACCGCCGAAGGCATCGGCTACGAGCAGATCGCGAGGCTGCACGGCACGGATGTGCTGGCGACGACGGTGGTACAGACCTGCGTCCGATACGGCGAGGACCAACGGTGCCGGTTCTGCGCGATCGAGGCATCGCTGGCCGCGGGAGCGACGGTCGCGGTCAAGCGGCCCGAGCAGCTTGCCGAGGTAGCGGCCGCCGCGGTCCGGCTCGACGGGGTGCGGCAGATGGTGATGACCACCGGCACCACCGCCGGAAAAGACCGTGGCGCACGGCATCTCGCGCGCTGTGTGCGGGCCGTGAAGCGGGCCGTGCCACAGCTGCCGATTCAGGTGCAGTGTGAGCCGCCCGGGGATCTGGCGGTCCTCGCGGAGCTGCGGGCGGCGGGGGCGGAATCCATCGGTATTCATGTCGAATCGCTCGACGATCGGGTCCGTGCGCGCTGGATGCCGGGCAAATCGACGGTGCCGCTCGCGGATTACCGGGCGGCCTGGACCGAGGCGGTGCGGCTGTTCGGGCGCAACCAGGTGTCGACCTATCTCCTGGTAGGTCTCGGCGAGAACCCCGACGAACTGGTCGATGGGGCGAGGGAGTTGATCGCGATGGGTGTGTACCCGTTCATCGTTCCCTTCCGGCCGCTCGCCGGAACCCTCGCCGTCGACGTCGACAACGCGAGCGCACCGTCACCGGCGCTGCTCGAGGACGTAACGCGCAGGGTCGCAGCCGAACTGCGGCGCGCTGGGATGCGCGGCGCCGATCAGACGGCCGGGTGCGCGGCATGCGGCGCGTGCAGCGTGCTGCGGACCGCGGGAGGCTGAAATGAGGACGATCGACACGCCGCGCTGGTGGCTCGACGGATCTGTGGCATCCAGCAGGCCGTCTCCCGATTACTGTGTGCTGTCCGGGCATTCGAACCCGAAGGAACCACCCGGCGGCTTCCTGATTCGTCCGGCGGACTCCCGGCAGCTGGCCGCCTATCGAACGCTGCGCCGCGAGAGCTTCGTGGTCGAACAGGGACTGTTCCACGGCAGCGACGCTGACGATATCGACGACCATCCGCGCACCGTCGTGCTGGTCGCACTGGCATCGGACGGCACTGTGCTGGGCGGCGTGCGCCTGGCGCCCGCCACCGACGAGGATCTCGGCTGGTGGACCGGCAGCCGGCTGGTCGTGGACTGTGGCCGCCGCACCCGCGGGGTGGGCAACGCCCTCGTGCGCGCGGCCTGCGCCTATGCGGAGAGCAACAACGTGCTGCGCTTCGAGGCGACGGTGCAGCAACGATACGCCCCGCTGTTCACCCACCTCGGCTGGATCCGGCTGGGAGACACCACGTTCAGCGGCGCACCGCACGTTCGCGTGCGCTGGCCCATCGACCGCATCGACCGGCTCACGCGCTCGACCAAGGCGATGCTGGGCCCGCTGCTGACGAGCCTCGGGAACGATCCGATGACACTGGGCGGCACTGGTTTCCGCGGTGACGACGGTGCACCGGTGCCGGGCAGCGATCTCGTCGCCGCGTGTGACGCCATCATCGCCTCGATGGTCGAACGCGATCCGGAGTGGGCAGGCTGGTGCGCGGCCCTGGTGAACCTCAACGATCTATCCGCGATGGGCGCCGAACCCGTGGGGTTGCTCGACGCGGTCGCGGCCCCCACCCGCTCGCTGCTCACCCGGATCCTGCGCGGCCTGGCGCGGGCCGCCGACACCTGGAGGGTGCCCGTACTGGGCGGGCATACCCAGATCGGCCCGGCCGCACTGTCGGTGACCGCATTGGGCCGCACCGCCCGGCCGGTTCCCGGTGGCGGGGGCCGGGCAGGCCACGAACTGCGGCTCACCGCGGATCTCGGTGGCCGCTGGCGTGCCGGATATACGGGGCGGCAATGGGATTCGTCTTCCTACCGCACCGGGGACGAACTGCGGGCGCTGGGCCGGTTCGTCGCCGACACCGCGCCGGCGGCCGCGAAGGATGTCAGCATGGCCGGGATCGCAGGTACAGCGGGCATGCTGGCGGAAGCATCGGGTGTCGGCGTGGAGCTGGATGTGTCCCGGATGCCGCGCCCGGCGAATACCGCACCGGCCGAATGGATCACCTGCTTCCCCGGCTTCGCCATGCTCACCGCCGACCGCCCCGGATCCGCGATCGGCCGCACCGGACCCGCCACCTCCGCGATTTGCGGCGTCCTCACCTCCGAACCCGGCGTGCGTTTGCGCTGGCCGGACGGAACCACCACCACAGCGGTGCCCGGCACCGTGACCGGATTGGGTATCTCATGACCGAATTGACCATCTCCGTGGCGGCCGCCGAATTCGGCCGCGATATGGAAGCCTGCTACGCCACCATCTCCGCCTTGATCGAGCAGGCTCGCGCCCGCGGGAGCCGGCTACTGGTCCTGCCCGAGGCATGTCTCGGCGGATATCTGCCCAGCCTGGGCGGCGGCGACGAGAACGACGAGGCCCGGCAGCGCCGATTGCGCAGCTTGCCGCCCGCTCTCGCCCTCGATGGGCCGGAGTTGGCGCGAATCGCCGCCATGGCGGGGGATCTCGTCGTCACCCTCGGATTCTGCGAGGCCGACGGTGAGCGGCGCTACAACGCCGCGGTGACCCTGACCGGCGACGGCATCCTCGGCTCGTACCGCAAAGTGCATCAGCCGCTGGGTGAAAACCTCTGCTACGCCGCCGGTTCGGCGTATCGCGCCTTCGACACTCCGATCGGGCGGATGGGGATGCAGATCTGCTACGACAAGGCCTTTCCCGAGGCCGCGCGGGCGCTGGCACTGGACGGCGCGGAGATCATCACCTCGCTGTCGGCTTGGCCGACCGCCCGCACCGCCACCGCCGAACGGCTCGAGGACGACCGCTGGACCCAGCGCTTCGATATCTTCGACCGCGCCCGTGCGGTCGAGAACCAGGTGCTGTGGATCGCCTCCAACCAGGCCGGCACCTTCGGCTCGCTGCGGTTCGTGTGCAGCGCCAAGATCGTCGGGCCGGGCGGCGACATACTCGCCACCACCGGCACCGCGTCCGGCTTGGCGACGGCCTCGGTCGACCTCGCCCATGTACTCGGGCTGGCCCGCGGCGGCGGCATGTACAACCTGCGGGACCGGCGGCCGGAAGTCTACGACAGCGTGGTCGCGCGCCACGGCGTCGTCGGTCAGCCGTCGCTGCCGGAGGAATTGGCGGCCGCGCATGCCTGAGATGACCTTCGACATCCGCTGGCCGGACGGCAGTGTCCAGTCCTGCTACTCCCCCTCGCTGGTGATCCACGACCACCTGAGCGCCGGGACCGAATATCCAGTCGGTGAGTTCGTGCGCCGGGCCGCCACTGCCCTGAACCTGGCCGCCGAACGAGTGCGGGAACGGTTCGGCCTCTCCTGCACCTCGGCCATGCAGACCCTCGCCGATATCGAATCGGCGGCCGCGACATCGCCGCGTGGCACGGTCCGCGTGCTGACGATGACCCCGCCGTCCGTACCCGCCGCGACCCCCGGAGGAAAACCGTGACTCCGCAACTTTTTTCGATGGAACACCACGAGGTGGTGGTGATCGGCGCCGGGCAGGCCGGGCTGTCTATCAGCTGGCATCTGACCGCGCGCGGGATCGATCATCTCGTGCTCGAACGCGACACCATCGCGCACGAATGGCGCGACACCCGCTGGGACAATTTCACTCTCGTCACTCCCAATTGGCAGTGCGTGCTGCCCGGCTACCGTTACAACGGCCCGCAGCCGCACGGTTTCATGAAGCGTGACGAGGTCTATGCCTGGGTGCGCGGTTACGCCGACACCTTCGATCCGCCGGTGCGTGAAGGAGTGGCCGTCACCGCGATGTCCGTGGCCGCGGGCGGCGGGTTCGATATCGAAACGACCGGCGGGCCGGTGCATTCCGATCAGGTCGTGGTCGCCGTCGGCGGATATCACATCCCGACCGTGCCGCGCTTCGCCGAACGGCTGCCCGGCTCGATCCGGCAGGTGCATTCGGCCGAATACCGCAGTGCCTCAGATCTTCCCGAGGGAGCCGTTCTCGTCGTCGGCACCGGGCAGTCCGGCGCCCAGATCGCGGAGGACCTGCACCTGGCCGGTCGCGACGTGCATCTGGCGGTGGGCAGCGCGCCTAGAGTGGCCCGTTTCTATCGCGGCCGCGACTGTGTGGCGTGGCTGCAGGATATGGGCCACTACGACATTCCCATCGAGGATCAGCCCGGCGGGCTCGGCAAGCGCGAGAACACCAACCACTACGTGACCGGCCGCGACGGCGGGCGCGATATCGACCTGCGCCGCTTCGCGCTCGAGGGGATGCGGCTCTACGGGCGGATGACCGATATCGCAGGCGGCACCGCACATTTCGAGCCGTCACTGGAGTCCTCGCTCGATGCCGCGGATGCCGTTGCCGAGAGCATCAAGGATTCCATCGACGCCTACATCGATCGTGCGGGCATCGACGCGCCCACCGAACCGCGCTACCGGCCGGTGTGGCGGCCCGAGCACGAAGTGACCGAAATCGACCTGACCACAGGTGGAATCACGTCGGTAGTGTGGTCGGTCGGCTTCCGGACCGACTACCGGTGGCTGCGCGTCGGGGTATTCGACGGCGAGGGCCATCCCTGCCACAACCGCGGCGTCACCTCCGTCGAGGGTCTGTACTTCCTCGGCCTGCCCTGGCTGCACACGTGGGGGTCGGGCCGGTTCGCCGCCGTGGCCCGCGATGCCGAGTATCTCGCGGATCGGATCACAGTCACCGCCCGCGCGACCGCCGCCGCCTGAATCGAATTCTCATGGCCGTCACCCGGATCGCCGCCGTCGCCGCTCATTTCGGCACTGGCATCGCCCGCGCCCTCGACAAGATCACCGGCATCGTCGACCGGCTCGCCGCCGATGGCGTCGACCTGCTCGTGCTGCCCGACGCGACGCTCGGCGGCTATATCGGCGACCTCCGCAACCCGGATCCCGCCACCGGGCCGGAGGCCATCGATCCCGACGGTCCGGAGATCCGCCTGCTGTGCCGGCTGGCCGGGGCCATGACCATCTGCGTCGGCTACGCCGAACACTGTGACGGCACCCGCTACAACGCGGCGGTCTGCCTGACCGGCGACGGCGTACTCGGCCGCCACCGCAAGGTCCACCAGCCCGCCGGTGAACACCTGGCATATTCCGCCGGGGATCGCTTCTTCGCCTTCGACACCCCGGTCGGCCGCCTCGGCATGCTGATCGACTACGACAAGACCTTCCCCGAATCCGCGCGCACCCTGGCCCTCGACGGTGCGCGAACGATCGCGGCGCTGTCCGCGTGGCCGGCCAGTGTCACCGACCGCGCCTCCCGGATGCCCAACGACCGCCAATCGCGCCTGTTCGATCTCTACGACCAGGCCCGCGCGGCCGAGAACCAGGTCGTGCTCGCGTCCTCCAATCAGACCGGTATCACCGGGTCGCTGCGGTTCCTCGGCCAGGCCAAGGTGGTGGGGCCAGGTGGTGACATCCTGGCCAAGACCTGGTCCAAGGGCGGGCTCGCAGTGGCCGATATCGACGTCGACGCGGAGGTGGAGCGGGCGCGCCGGGTGCTGCGGCATCTCGCGGAACGCCGCGTCGACGCCTACCACAATCTGATGACCGGTAAAGGCGGTTACTGATGCGAATCGCACTGCTCACGTATTCGACCAAGCCGCGAGGCGGGGTGGTCCACACGCTGAATCTCGCCGAGGCGCTTGCGCGTCTCGGTGCGGAGGTCACGGTGTGGACGTTGGGCCGAGGCGGAGACGGGGGGTTGTTCCGCCCGGTGGATCCCGCGGTGCGCGTATGGGTGGTGCCGTTCGAAGCCATCGACGGCGAAGCGGTCGGGCCACGAATCCTGCGTTCCATCACCGTATTACGGTCCGCGTTCACTCCCATGGACTACGACATCGTCCATGCCCAGGACTGCATCAGCGCCAACGCGGTCGACCGGTGCATTCGAACCATCCATCACCTCGACACCTTCACCACGCCGGAACTGGCCCGCTGCCACGACCGCGCCATCACCGAGCCTTACGCTCATATCTGCGTCTCGGCCGCGGTCGCCGCGGAAGTTCACGCCGGCTGGAATCTGCGCCCCGCCGTGATTCCCAACGGCGTCGAGTACGACCGGTTCGCCTCCGCCGCAAGCGATTCGGACACCGCGTCGACCGCCCGTCGCAGCTGGCAGCGATTCCTCGGTCCCTACATTCTGGCCCTGGGTGGCATCGAACCTCGCAAGGGCAGTATCGATCTGCTGGAGGCTTTCGCGCTGCTGCGCCGCGATCACGCCCAGCTGCGCCTCGTATTCGCGGGCGGTGAAACCCTCTTCGACTACCGCGACTACCGGGCACAATTCGACGCACGCGCGACCGAACTGGGCATCCGGCCCGTCATTCTCGGCACGGTTGCCCACGACACGCTGCCCGCACTCGTCGCCGGAGCTGCGCTGGTTCCGTTCTTCTCCACCAAGGAGGGGTTCGGACTGGCGGCCATGGAGGCTGTGGCCGCCGGGGTGCCGGTGGTCGCGCGCGAGCTTCCGGTGCTTCGGGAGATCTTCGGCGACGCGATCTCCTACGCCACCGATCCGACCGGAATGGCGGCGACGATGGCACAGAACCTGCGGCGCGACACGGCGCGCATCGACCGCGGCAGAGCACTCGCACGCCGATACGATTGGGAGACAGCGGCTCTCGCGCACATGGAGTTCTACCGGGCCCATCTCCGAAGTCCGCGGGTTCGAGCGGATTCCGATGCCATCGTGCCCGAGCCGACCGCGGAACCCTTCGCCCGGCAGGGTTGATCGGACCGGGGTGTCGCTCGGGCGCAATCAGCCCAGCGCTGCGCTCGCCGCCCGCAATTCGTCCAACGCCGAGAGAACATGCCGCGCCAGCTCGTCCGAGGCGTCCCGCTCCCCGTCGGTCCATTCGGCGAACCCGCGTTTGAAGGCGAGAACTCCCAGCTCACTGGCGAGGGCCGCGGTCGGGTCCGGGACACCGCGCGCGATGAGCGCCTCGGTCATCGCGGCGGCCAGCCCGACGCTTTTGAGGGCGTCGCGCTCCTGTAGTTCCGCGCTGGCGGCGACGGCCGCCGTCAGGCGAGGTGCGAGCTCGCGATTCATGGGACCCATTGCCGCCGAGGCGCGTTCGAGGCCGGCGGCGACCGCCTCGAGGGGTGTGGCGCGTTCGGGCGCTTCGGCGATGCCCTCGGCCAGCAGCCGGCTCAGCGTCTCCTGGCCGGCCACGAGCAGTTCGCGCTTGTCCGGGAAGTGCCGGAAGAAGGTGCTTTTCGTGACGCCGGCGCGTTCGGCGATCTGCGCGACCGTCGTCGCGTCGTATCCCTGCTCGGTGAACAGGTCGACCGCGGCGACGACAAGGCGTTCTCGTGCGCCCGGTTCCCATCGACCCATGGGTTCATCATAAGTGATGGGACCTTTGTCCCGTCAGCATGGCAGCGTGACGGGACAAAGGTCCCATCACTGGAGGAGTTATCCATGCGCGTTTTCGTCACCGGCGGCACCGGACTGATCGGTTCCGCGGTGGTTGCCGAACTGCTCGGCAACGGCCACACCGTGCTCGCACTCGCCCGCTCCGAGGCGTCCGCTGGCGCCGCCGAGGCCGCCGGCGCCGAACCACTGCGGGGCGGCCTCGCCGACCTCGACGTCCTGCGGGCCGGTACCGCTCAGGCCGACGGAGTGATCCACCTGGCCTTCGGCAACGACTTCAGCAGCGCCGATGCCCTCGCTGCCACCGTCGCCGAGGAAAGTGCCGCCCTGGCGACCATGGGCGAGGAACTCGTCGGCAGCGACCGTCCCTTCGTCACGGTCTCCGGGACGCCCAGCGTGGCGGGCCGGGCATCCACCGAGACCGATCCCGTGTGGACCGACGGGCCCGTGGGCGGGCGGAACCCGGCACTGCCTGGCACGCCGTCGCCGACGAGGGCGACCGAGTACGAGACATCGCGGAGGTCATCGGTCGACAGCTGAACCTGCCGGTCGAGTCGGTGCCCGCGGATACCTACGGCCCGCTCGGCCCGATCTTCGCGGCCGACCAGCCCTCGTCCAGCGCACACACCCGCGAGGTTCTCGGCTGGGAGCCGACGCATCCCGGCCTGCTGGAGGACCTGACGAATATCCGCCCTTGATCGGGCACGGTGACAGTGTCGGTTACCGTGCCAGGGTGAACGCCCGCATGCGCCCGCTCGGTGTGGTCGTGATGGGGGTTTCCGGCACCGGGAAATCGACGGTCGGTCGTCTCCTGGCCGACCGGCTCGGTATTGTGTTCGCCGATGCGGATGACCTCCACTCCCCCGCCAATATCGCGACGATGTCCGCGGGGATCTCGCTGACGGATGAGGATCGCGCGCCCTGGCTCGCGGCGGTCGGGGGCTGGTTGCACGATCGTACGGCCGAGGAGAACGGTGGTGTGATCGCGTGCTCGGCACTGCGGCGACGGTATCGCGATATCTTGCGGGCCGCCGCGCCCGAGGTGATCTTCGTGCATTTGACCGCCGATCGCGACGAATTGGTGGCCCGGATGTCTCGCCGCCGCGGCCATTACATGCCTGTGTCCCTTGTCGATTCACAATTGCGCACGCTCGAGCCACTGGACGCCGACGAACGGGGAGCCGTTCTCCGCACCGATCGGACTCCGGAGGTCCTCGCCGACAAGGCCGCCGCTCTGGTGCGCGAGCTGAACACGCGTTGATGCGTTCAGCGGCGGTCCAGCGGTCGATGACTCGGTGCGCTATGACTTCAGACGCGTAGGAGTTTTCTTATCCCCCACCGTATTCCACGTCCCAGCGCCACCAGAAACACCACAACCGCGGCAGAACCGAACGCGCAGCGCAGCCAGTACGCCGCGCCGACCGGGGCCTCCCCCATGGCCGCGTGCAGGCCGTTCTGCCACGCGGCGGCGCGCACGACGACCGCCGTCACCACGAAGCCGCAGATCAGCAGGATCGGGACGCGGTGGCGACCGAAGCGTTCGTCGATGTCGATCCGCCAATGGCCCAGCGTCCAGCGCAGCAGACCGGACACTCCGATGGCGAGCGCCACCGGCGCACCGGTCAGGATCGCCTGGGATACGGACGTGCGCGGCAGCACAGCCGGAAGCAGCGACATCACGACGGCGAGGGTGACGGCGACGACGGTATCGATGCGCGGCCGCACGTGGAGAGACCGGTGTCGGCGCGACTTCGTCGTCGAGTACGCCCGCGGGGTTGTGCTCCGCATCGTCACGGCGGTCACGCGGCGGCACCGGATTCCGCGATGGCAGCGGTGGCCGTGAGCCGAGCCGGCCGCAGACGCCGCCACGCCACGATGCCGACGATCGCCGCCGAGACCGCTCCCACCGCGGCGGGACCACCGACATGGAGCAGCTGATCGCTGAGCCGTTCGCCCGACAGTTGCGTACCGAACAAAAACTCCGGATCCGGCGTGGCGTAGTTCTGCCGCCGGGAATTCAGGTCGACCCCCGTAGTGGCGACCGTGGCCAGGACGTCGCACCGGGCGCGGGCGGCGGTGTCGGTGCGCGTATCGCAGGCGGCGTGCATGCGGCGCTGCAGGGTGGCGTCGATGGCTTGGCGTGCCCACGGCTGCAGCGGTTGCTGCCGCTGCTCGGCGTAGCGCAGCATGTCGTAGCCCAGGTCGTGCGCCTTGCACGCCTCGGTGAACTCGGCGGGAAGTTGGATCGGCGACGAGCAGTCACCGTCGGGATCGACCAGGATCCCGTCCTCGACCACCGGACGGTAACCCGCCTCGGCCGCGAAATCAGCGGGCACGGCCACCGACCACGGGTGGTCGCCGACCAGATCGGCCACGGCGGCACGAGCCGGCAGATTCTCCACGCCCGGCTTCGCCACCGCCGCCGAGGCGGGCATGGCGGGTGCGAAGGCCAGCGGGACCATGGCGGTCATCGCCGCCAGCAGTACCGAGACGACCACCTGGCGAACCTTGCCCAGGCGTCGTGGCCGGCGATCTCGGGCGGGTGCGGTGGACATCGATTCCGGCAGGGCTCGCGGCCCGGCCGAACCCGGTGATGCGTCGGTCATGGATGCCGAAGGTAACCGATTCAGCTGAGAAAGACCGACTCGTGGCCCTCAATCCCGCATCAGCCCGACCCAGATGTGGTCCCGCGCGCGGGTCAGCGCCACCATGGTCTGCCGTGCTGCCAGCTCCGCCCGGTCGCGCTCGCTGCCGCGCAATCGGTCGACGGGCGCCGTCGGCGCGTCGGTCAGGTGGAACACCGCGGCGAAGTCCATCCCCTTGGCGCGATGGACGGTTCCCACCTTCACCGCATCGTGCTGGGTGCCGTCGTAGCATTCGAGGGAGACGGACGGAATCTTCTTGCGGCGCAATGCTGCTCGGATTCTCTCGGCCTGGCGGCCGGTGTCGGTGATCACGGCCACGTCGGAGTGCGGATATCCGGAATCGGTCAGGGCCGCGATCACCTTCTCCTCGGCCCGGGACCGCGAGAAGGTCTCCGAACGGGCCGTACCGCCCGCCAACACGACCTCGCTGTCGCGCAGGACGAATCCGGGGGCACCGTCCAGGTCGTCGACCGTATTCGTCGCGTCGACCCGCTTGGCGTAGTCGTGCACCGCGGCCCGATTGCGGTAGTTGGTGCGCAGCACCGCACCGCGGCCGACGATCGGGATCCCGGCATCGGAGAGGCGCCAGCCGCCGGGATAGACCTGCTGCTGACCGTCCCCGACCAGCAGCAGCGGTGAGGTCGAGGTGCCGCCGGCGATCTGGTGGACGAGTTTGAGTTCCATCAGGGTGAAGTCCTGGACCTCGTCGACCACCACCAGGTCGTAGGGCGCGTCCAGCGGCGCCGCGCGCAGTTCGTCGATCGCCAGATCGATCACGTCGTTGAAATCCATCGTCGCTAGATCCCGCAGCGCTGCTTGATACGGCAGGTACAGGTGCGTCCAGACGAGTTCGCGTTGAGTTTTGTCCAGACGCAAGCGGTTTCGGCCCACCCGGTCGATTTTCAGATACAGATCGTGATCGATGCCCTGGCCCTTGATGACCCGATGCAGTTCGTCCTTCCAATAGCTCGGATTCGGTTCGATGGGTTCAAGGTGACGGCGGGCGGTGCGCCAGGCGTGATAGAAGGCGTTGTCGCCGCTGCCCAGGCGGCAACCGATATCGCGACTGCGGAGGAAATGAGTGGTCCAGGAGTGGAGGCCGGTGAATTCCACCCGCTCGCCCGCATGCGGTGCCAGGCGCCGGAATCCCGATTCGTGATAGGTCGGCAGCGTCCGCACGAAACTGGTGAAGAGCTGCCGCCCGGCCCCCTCCTTGGACAGCCGCGCCATGCGGTGCAGGGCGACGACGGTCTTCCCGGTTCCGGCCGGTCCGCTGAATCTCGCGGGCCCGTTGTAGTTGCGGTAGACGAGGTCGAGTTGGGCCGGGTCGAGGAATGTCATCCATTCGCTGAACGGTCGCTTCAACGCCCGCGCTCGTTCCTCCTCGCGCAGCGTCGTCGTGTCGACAAGTCCTTCGGCGGGCGAGGTTTCGGGCCCGGCGCCGCTGTCGGCGGACAGCAGCGCGAACCAGGTGTTGTGTTCGGCCACAGTCATCGCGATCTGCCGGGCGCTGCGGCTGGACAGGCTCGCTTCGGCGAACAGCCGCGCGGCGATGGTCGCCGGGTCGACCGCGACGTAGCGGGCCTCGGCCGGCGTGTCGGCCGCCGAGTCCATCAGCAGCAATACCTCGATCATATGCGGCACGTACCGGGTGCGGCCCGCGGTGAGATTCGCGAAAGTCTCCTCCGCACGCCAGCGGATCCGGCGCAGTTCCGCGGCGGCCGGCACCACGTCGGTGCGGACCAGAGCGAAGACACCGCCCGGCCCGACGGCGTAGGCGTCGACGCGATCCGACCGGCTGTTCTCGCGTTCCACGAGCACATGCCAGCCGTTGCGCATCAGCGGCACCGACAGGAATCGCCGCCAGGCCGGCGTGAGCACGGTCAGTTCGCCGAGCTGTTGCGCCACACGCTGACGCCGCCGCTCGAAATGGATATCGGGCATCTCGGACCCCCTTGCCGGCGTAGCCGGGCGGGTCCTTCGGTGGAGCCGCCACACCCCTGGCTACCAAAACCTCTGTCTATCAAGGTATTACATCGCGCAACGGAGCGCAGAGGATATGGGGCGGCGAATATCGGCGGGAACGGTTCACACCGGCTGATCCCGCCACGAGTCGGACGCCCTGATTCGACCGGACCGCACCGTTGTAGCCTGTCCAGCCGGTGGCGATGGCGGCCGCGGGCTCGTCACGCCGCTGTCCGCATCACCCTCTTCACGTCCCGGAGGTCTGCCATGACGACGTTGTCCTCGCCGCGTTCGGATGGTCCCGCAGCATCGCCGAACCGCTACGAACGCTTCGTCGCGATGGGCGACAGTCAGACCGAGGGGCTGTGGGACGGTGACGACGGCAACGGCCTGCGCGGGTGGGCCGATCGTCTGGCCGAGCGGCTGGTTCAGGACAATCCGGAGATCCGGTACGCCAATCTGGCGGTGCGTGGACGTCGCCTCGCGGAGGTCCGCGATGAACAACTCGACGCCGCTCTGGCGATGGACCCGGATCTGGTCGGCATCTGCGCGGGCATGAACGACGTCACGGCCCCCGGCACCGATTTCGTGGCGGCACTGGACCTGATGGAGGAGCTGTACGCGAAGCTGACCGCCTGCGGCGCAACGGTTGTGACAACGACCTTCCCGGACGTACGCCGCATCGTGCCCCTGGCCGCCCGCTACATCGGCCCCCGCGTCGACCTGATCAACGATCGAATTCGCCTGTGCGCCAACCGGTACGGACTGCGCCTGGTGGATCTGTTCGGGGCCCCGTCGATGGTCGATCTGCGCATGTGGAGCGCGGACCGGCTGCACGGCTCCGAACTGGGCCACGAACGATTCGCACTGGCCGCCGCGGAGGCACTCGGCCTCGACGGCGCCGACCACAGCTGGGCCCACCCGCCGGACGGCTCCGAGCGGTTCCGCGCGGCCGGTGCGGCCGGCGAACTCGCCTGGGCCGCAGCGACCTTGCGCCCGTGGGTCTGGCGGCGGCTGCGCGGCGTGTCGACCGGTGACGGCCGGCTGGCGAAACGCCCGGAACTGCTGCCGGTCACGCCCGGCGGAATACCCTGAGAAGCCGGAGAATTCGCCGCGGCCGAGTTTGTCCGCTTCGCCGGAAACCAAATTTTTCCTCGGGTCGGATCCCCCGCGGCGCTCGTCGATGCGGTAAACAATTCGGGTGGACAGTGACGGTCGGCAGGACCGACGCGGGCTGAAACTCCTCACCGACCGCAGCGACGAGCCGGGCGGATTCGTCGCGTCGGCATTCGAGCCGATCCGGCTGACACAGGCGCGCCGCTGGGCCGAACTGTCCGTCGCCGAACTCGCGGACGCGGCAGGTCTATCTCCCGCGGTCGTCGCACAGTACGAGATCGGCGCCGTGCAGCCCGATCCGGACGTTCCGGCCGACCTGGCGCGGGTGTTGAAAGTCCCCGTCGACTATTTCGCCACCGGGCGCCCGATGTGCCGGATCGACGCCGCGGACGTGCATTTCGACGATCCGGGTTCGGCGTCGGCATCGGATCGGGCGAAGGCGGTGGCGTTCGCGGAATACATCTGGGAGTTGGCGTACACGCTGGCCAGCCGGATGCGGTTCCCGGCGCTCGACCTGCCCGCACTCGAGGAGGGACTGTCACCCGCCGACGCCGCGCGCCTGCTTCGCGAGCACTGGGGAATCGCACCGGGTCCGCTGGCGCATCTGGGCGCGACCCTCGAGTCACGCGGCATCGTGGTGGCTCTGGCGCCGGCGACGAGCGCGGCCATGGCGCGGGTCGGCACCTACGCCACGCACACCTGGGGCCGCTCGCTGATCGTCGTGGCGGCACGTCATGCGCAATGTGTCTACGGCTACCGGTTCGCCTGTGCGCGCGCACTCGGTCATCTGCTGCTGCACCCCTGCCCACTGCCGGGAGACCGAACTCAGGCACAGCAGGCAGACCGGTTCGCCGCCGAACTGCTCGTGCCCGGCGAGGAGATGGACCGGCTGGGTCCGTCGGCGATTCACTTCCCCAGCCCGGCGGCGCTCGCGCGCCGGTGGGGTGTGCCGACCGAGGTGATCAGGCGGATCGTGCGAGACCGAGCGCCTCGGATGCGCAGCATCGAAGCGACCCGAACCCTGCACCACGACCGCGAGCCGGTCGCCGAATATCCCGGCGAGGGCCCCGGCTTGCTCGCGGAGGCCGTGGTGCGAGCGCACAACGCAGGGTTCGGGCGCACCGAGCTCACCGACGAATTGCGGTGGACCGCATCACTTCTCGCGGAAGTCCTCGGCGAGGCGCAGATCGGCCCGCACCTGTCGGTCGTGCACTAGCGGCTCAGCCCCGCACTTCCCGCATCACCTTCGCGAACCCCTCCATCGCGGGCTCCAACACGGTGACATAGGAAAACCCGTACCGTTCCCGGCGTTCGCGAATCTGATCGGCCATCTCCGCGGGCGTGCCGATCAGCAGGGTCGGCGCGTCCAGCACCTCATCGACGCTCAAATGATCCATCTGCGCGGCGATCTCGGTGGCCGCGGCCGTGCGGTCGGTCGTTTCGACGACCTGCTGGACGAGGATGTTGAATTCCGGATCGCGGTCGTACTCGGTGACGAAACGTCGTGCCGCGGCGACGCGTTCGTCGACCGTCTCGGCACTGGACAGGCGCATCGAGCCGTCGGTGGCCCCGGGGACGGGTTCGCCACCGGTGAAGGCGATGATGTCGGCGTGGCGGGCGGCCAGCCGCAGCATGCGGTTACCGCTGCCGCCCAGCAGGATGGTGGGCCGCGGTTCGGGCAGCAGTCGCCGGAGTTCGGTCAGGGTCTTCTCGAGGTGGTCGACCCGGGTTCGAGGGGTGCCGAATTCGATTCCGGCTTCCTCGAATTCGTCTCGCACGTAACCGGTTCCGAGACCGAGTTCGAGCCTGCCGCCGGTGAGCTGGGCGGTGCTCACCACATCGCGGGCCAGCAGGACCGGGTTCCAGAACGCGGCGTTCAGGACGAAGGTGCCCACCCGCGGGCGTTCGGCGGCCTGCGCGGCGGCGAGCACCGACGGGAAGGGCGCCGGAAGTTCCAGGTGGTCGGGGACCAGCAGCACGTCGTAGCCGAGGGATTCGGCCCGCCGGCATTTCGCGGCCCACTCGTCGGCGGACCCGGGGCTCAGGAAGTTGACTCCGAAGCGGAATTCACGCACCCCACGACTCTATAGGCGGCTACTCGGCCATCGCATGTTCGCGTTCGACCACGCTGGTCGGCACCTTCGGCAGCGCGTTCGGATGCTCGGTGCGCAGCCAGGCCAGCAGTTCCTCGCGCACCGCGCAGCGCAGCGTCCACACGTCGTCGGCATTGCGGGCCGACATGGAGGCGCGGACCTGGATGCCGAAGGGGGTGCTGTCGGTGACCAGCAGGTTCCAGCTGCGGCCGTCCCAATCGTCACGGGTGCGCAGGTAGTCACGCAGATGTTCGCGTAGTTCGACGACCGGCGTGCTGGTGTCCAGATAGAGGAAAACCGTGCCCGTGATCTGCGGGCCGCCCTTGGACCAGTTCTCGTACGGTTTGGAATTGAAATAGGAGACCGGCATGGTGAGGCGGCGGTCGTCCCAGATGCGGACCGTGAGGAACGACAGCGTGATCTCCTCGACCGTGCCCCACTCCCCCTCGACCACGACGGTGTCGCCGATCTTCACCGAATCACCGAACGCGATCTGCAGGCCCGCCACGAGATTGCCCAGCGTCGACTGCGCGGCGACACCGGCGATCACGCCGATGATGCCTGCCGAGGCCAGCAGTGAGGTCCCGAGAGTACGCAGGTTCGGGAACAGCAGCAGGATCGCGACCGCCGCGGTCGTGATCGCCAGCACCGTGGTGATGATGCGCCGGACCAAGGTCAGCTGCGTGTGCAGCCGCCGCACCCTGGCGATGTCGTGGGTGCGGTGCGCGTATTTGTCCAGCGTGTTCTCGGCGACCGCGTCGACGGCGCGCACCACCACCCAGGCGGCGGACAGGATCGCCACCGCGGCCAGGATGTTCAGCACGACCGCGTCGTGGCGCAGGTGGATCTCTGCCAGCGGATAGGTGAAATGCAGGGCGATCGTCGCCAGGAACACCTGCAACGGCAGGTGGACCCGACGCAGTAGACCGGGCAGTCGGTTAGCGGGATGCTTCTGCGCGGCGTGATTCAACAGGCGGTCGACCACCGCGCCGAGCGCGATGGTGACCGCGAGCGTCGCGGCGAAGACCACCAGCGGTCGAAGTACCTCCTCCAAGGCTTCCAACTCCTTGCGATGGCTGTATCTCGGGCTTGCTGTCTCTCGGGTTTCCAGCCACGCTACCGAGCGAAACCGAAGGTCGCCGCCGCTCGCAGCTGTGCGAAATCCGACACTTTCGCGACCTGCGCCGACGCGGTGAATAGTGTTTCACCGCAAGGCTTCCGGGTATTTTCCTCGCGCATCCGGGGCTCATCCGGGACTGAGCCACACCGTACGCGCCAGGGGGTACACGCCGGGTCCGTCGAGGGGCGTAGCCGTGGATACGCCCACGGGCACGGGCACGATTCGCCGAAGCGTCCTACGCTGGGTGCATCGTGATTTCGTTTTCCCGGTAAGGCGGTTGCCATGACCGATTTCGACCCCGCGGTGTTCGGGTCGCCGAGCGTCCGCGTCGGCACAGCCGAACGTGAACAGGCCGCGGCCGCGCTCGGCGACCATTTCGCGGCCGGGCGCCTCGAGCTCGACGAATACGACGAGCGCGTGAGCCGCGCCTATGCCGCGAAGACGGCCGCCGACCTGACCGTCCTGTTCGCCGACCTGCCGCGTCCGCAACCCGCCCCGCCGGCCCGCCCACAGCGGGAGCAGCGGCGGCCACGACCGATGTTCCCGGCCCTGCTGCTGGCCGCCGTGGTGGTCGCGGTGGTGATCGTCGCCACGACACATATGATTCCGTTCTTCGTCTTCCCGGCGCTGTTCTTCCTGTTCATCCACCACCGCCGCGGATACGGCCCGCCCGGGTACGGGCCCCGGCGGCACTACCGGGTGTGAGCGCACGGCACGGAGCCGGTTCGCGCGGACATGCGCAAGATCGGTCAAGCGCGAGATAACCCGCGCCGACCACACTGAACGGTGTGACGACCGGACGTGACCGATTACGGGAACTGCTCGATTCCGTTCTCGACGAGAACAACACCACGCTGAGCGCGATGGCGCAGGGGGCCTTCGTCTCGCCCTATCACTTCTCCCGGCAATTCTCGCGCGGCACCGGCGAGTCGCCCGTGGCGATGCGGCGGCGAGTGCTGCTGGAACGCGCCGCCTGGCAGTTGAGTGGTGGGGCGGCGGTGACGGACGTGGCCTTCGCGGCCGGATACGACACGGTCGAGGGGTTCAGCCGGGCCTACAGCCGCGCCTACGGACATCCGCCCAGCGCGACCCCGGCCGCATCCCGCACCCGTTGGCTTCCCGCGGTGAACGGGATCCATTTTCACCCGCCGATGTCGCTGTGGGTGGAGGGCGAACCGAAAGGCAGACACGATATGGATCCGACGTCGCTGCTGCTGCACCACGACGTGGAGGACACGCGCGAACTCCTCGATAGGGCGAAAAGCCTCGACGACGATCGGTACCGGCGGCAGCGTTCGACGGCGGCGGTGCTGGCGTGGGACGGACCGGACGCGTCGATCGCGACCGTCCTCGCGACCCTGGTGTGGACCAAACAGGTGTGGCTGGCCTCGATCGAAGGCACCGATCAACCCGACCGTGGATCCGACGATCTCCCCGAGCTGAGACGGCGATTCGAGCAGGTGGTGCCGCGATGGCTGGATACCGTCCGCGACATCGACCGCCGCGGCGGCTGGGACGACACCCTGATCGACGCCCTGTGCGAACCGCCGGAGAGTTTCGTCCTCGGCTCCGTGATCGCCCACGTTCTGACCTATTCGGCCTACCGGCGACTGCTGGTACGCCAATGGCTCGACCGCGAATTTCCCGACCAGACAACCGAACACGACAACGGCGACCCGATCATGTGGTTGCGCAGGAGAGGATGACCATGCCCCGCACCGTGTACTACACCGCCACCACCCTGGACGGATTCATCGCCACACCGGACCATCAACTGGACTGGCTGCTGACCCGGCAGGTCGACAACGACGGACCGATGGGTTACGACGCGTTCATCGCCGATATCGGTGCCATCGCCATGGGCGCCAACACCTACCGGTGGATCCTCGACAACCATCCCGATATGGAATGGCCGTACGCGATGCCCGCGTGGGTCCTCACCCACCGCGACTTCGCCCCGCGCACCGACGGGGCCGACGTGCGGTACACCCAGCAGCCGGTCACCGTCGTGCACAAGGAGATGGCCGAGGCCGCGGCGGGCAAGAGCATCTGGATCGTCGGCGGCGGCGAGCTGGCGGGGCAGTTCGCCGACCACGGTTTGCTGGACGAGGTGTGTGTATCGATCGCGCCGATCACCCTCGGGGCGGGACAGCCGCTGCTGCCCCGCCGGATCGAGATGAAGCTGACCGAACTAGCGCGCAACGGTGAATTCGCCTGCGCCCGTTACGACATCGTCCGTTAGCGCAAGCGCTTGTGTGACCGTGAACCCGCCGTCCGCCGGCAACACCGTGCCGCTGACGTAGTCCGCGCCGATGACGTAGCGGATGGCATCAGCGACATCGGCCTGGGTGCCCACCCGGCACCGCCGGCAGTGATTGGTCGTGCGCGCGAGGCAGATACCGCGTCAGGCGCCGGGCGGCGGGGGCAAGGGACGGCCGTCGGGGCCGATCGGCGGCGGGCACGGCTTCCCATCCGCGCCGGTGGGCGGGGGCAGCGGCTTGCCGTCCACACCCCGCGGCGGCGGCAGCGGGCGACCGTCCGGGCCGATCGGCGGGGGCGGGCAGCCGTTCTGCGCGGCCGACGGTTCCACGGCCTGATGCTGTGCCGGTGCGAGCGGAGCCGCCGCCTGCGCGGCCGTCAGGCCGAAGCCCACGATCGCGGCGGAGGCGAGAAGTGCGGCAGTAGTGCGTATCATGCCGATTCCTTGTCTCGAAAGGTGTTGTCCGTCATGGGTTTGGACGCTCCCGAGGCGTGGCGGTTCCATCGGACCGGAGGTGTGAGTCACCTCACAGCCGGGCGGCGGTGAGGACCACGGTGGCGTACGGCATCGTGAAGCCGCCGCCCATCGCGTCGATGGCCGCGCCGGCGCCCGCGAGCACCTGATCCACCACCTCTGCCGGAGCTCGCGTCAGCGGGTGTCGGGTTCGACACCCAGCACGCCCGGAACTGCCGCGCTTCGATGCCGGTTCCACAGCCGGTGTTCAGGTAGCTCGGGCCCGGGCTCGCCGCGACGATGCGGTCGATCATGGCTTGCGGGTAGGGCGGGCCGCCATATGCGTCAACCAACAGTTGACATATAAGGAAAATGTCAATGCGTGATTGACGAACTGGCGGGTCGTTGCTTGTGGCCTGCGGTCCTCACCGCCCCCACGCGAGGGTTATCCGCGTCGTCGCGAGGAAATCCGCGGTCAGTTCGCGCAGGGCCAGAAACTGCCCGCCCGTCCCGTATTTCCTTCGCAAACTTCCGAAGTCGGTGAACGCGGCCGCGGCGGCGATCTGATTGGAGTCGGGGATGCGGGTCGGGAACAGTCGCGGCAGGGTGCGATTGGCCTGCAGGATCTCCAGGGTGGTGCGGTGGACCGCGGAGGACCGCCGGTACTTGGTGACCACGACGCCGACCTCCTCCAGCGGGTCGCCCCACCGCGCGGCGAGGTGGCGCAGATGCGCCTGCACCGGCGGAATTCCGTAGGTGGACATGATGTCCGGGATGGTGGGGATCACGTACCCGTCGGACAACCGCAAGCCGTTCTGGGTGATCGGGCCGAGGTTCGGCGGGCAGTCGACGAGGACGTAGTCGTAGTCCTCGAGCACCCCCGACAGCGCGCGAGCCAGCACCGTGGTGGGCTCGCCGTGGCGCAGTGCGGGCATCTCGTCCTGCAGCGCAATCAATTTCGGCGAGGCGGGCAGCAGATCAACGGTGGTGACGGCGTGCATGGGCGACACCTCGTGCTGGATCAGCGCGCGCACATCGGGCGCGGGGCGCCCGGCCAGAGCGGCGGCGAAGATCGCGGCCAGCGTGCGGTCGGCGGAATCCAGTTCCACCGAGCGGTTTTCGCCGACCATCATCGCGGTGAGATTGGCCTGCGGATCCAGATCGATCAGCAGGACCCGCTTGTCGAATTCGGCGGACAGGATTTCGGCCAGCGCGGCCGTGGTGGTGGTCTTGCCCACCCCGCCCTTCAAGTTGAAGGTCGCCACCACATACGGGCGCGAGCGGCCTGGAGTGTGCTCGGCCTCCCAGATCCGTTGCGGCCGTTCCAGCCGCAGCACCCGGCCCGCCCGGGTACGGCCCAGCCAATCGAAACCGTCCTCGTCGCCCGCCGCCGCATTCGCCGGCTGCGCCGCGTCGAGCGGACCCACGACCTCGACCGATTCCCTGCGCTGTCCGGATAATGTCTCGCTTTGTAACTCCACCAGCCCGAGACCCTCCATTCGCACAACCGTCGGCACGGTGCGCTACACCTTAATGATCGACACCCGCTGCGGCACTGCGCGACACCGGCCCGCGAGGCGGATATTCGACGACTTTTCGTGCGATATCGCACGTTCGGCGCGGCGGGCGGCGAAGATACCAGAGTGCGAACGAAATTCTCCTCCGAACTCGCGGCGCTCACCGAAGAGCTCGCTCATATGGCTCGGTTGGCACACGAGGCGGCCGAACGCGCCGCGGTGGCGATCGAGAACGCCGATCTGACCGCTGCCTACGAGGTGTTCGCGCTGGAGGAGAGAATCCAGGCCGAGCACGCCAAATGCGAGGACCGGTCGGTGATTCTGCTCGCCCTGGAGGCGCCGGTCGCGCGGGATCTGCGCAATGTGGTGACCGCGATCCAGATTGCGGAGGATCTGTCCGGCATCGCGGGCGGGCTCAGCCGGGTGGCCGACGGCGTGGTGCGGAACTTCCCGGAACCCGTGGCGCCCGAGGACATCACGCATCAACTCTCGGCGATGGCCGCGGCGCTGGTCGACCTCACCGCCGCGGCCATCGCGGTGATCTCGGCCCAGCAGGTCGAGCCGGACACCACCTTGATTCCGCCGGATCCGGCGATCGAACAGCTCCAGCAGCAACTGCTGCGGGCGGTCGCCGGCGACAGCTGGCGGCACGGCAACGTGATGGCGGTCGAAACGGCCCTGTTGGCACACCATTTCGAGCGCTGCGCCGCACACTGCGTGCGGATCGGCCGGCTCATTCGGTTCTTCCACACCGGCGTGCCGCTGTCGGCGCAGACCGACGAGGAGTGAGCCGCAATGGCATGCTCTCACCGGCCGGCACCGGAGAATTCCGTGCGCGGTGGTGGCCGCAGTGGCCTGCGTGGTTCGCGCGCTGCCGCCTTCGACCGCATCGCTCGCCGTGGTGCTCAGACCCCCACCCAGTAACCTGGGCGCATGACAGCTGTTGCAGATCGTTCACTCGGCCCGGAATTGGCACGTACCGAGAGCATCGGCCCCGACACCGATGTCCTCGTGGTCGGACTTCTGTCCACCGACGACGGGCCCGTGATCGCCGCGGCCGACGTTTTCGACGCGGTCCTCGATGCCGGCACCCGGGAGCAGTTGCTGGCCTCGCTGCTGGCCGTCGGCGCGAAGGGTAAGGCCGAGGAGCTGACCCGGATCCCGGCACCGGATGGGCTCGGCGCGACCAGCGTGCTCGCGGTCGGACTCGGCGGACAGGACGCGCTGGACGCCGAGCAGATCCGCAAATCCGCCGGTGTGGCCGCCCGCTCGCTCGCCGGCACCGCCACGGCCGTCACCACGCTGTCCGGACTGGATCTGGGCGCCGCCGCCGAGGGCTTCTACCTCGGCGCCTACACCTTCACCACGTTCAAGTCCGACAAGTCCGCGCCCAAACCGGCCGAGCGGCCACTACAGCGCGTCGAATTCCTGGTTCCCACAGCCGATTCCGGCGAGGAGGAACTGTTCCGCGCCCAGACCGTCGCCGAGGCGGTCGCGACGGCGCGCGATTTCGTCAACACTCCCCCGAACGCCCTCTTCCCGGCCGAATTCGCCGAGCGCGCAGCCGAATTGGCGCGTGCGGCGGGACTCGAGGTGGAGATCCTCGACGAGAAGCAGTTGGAGGCGGCCGGTTACGGCGGCATCGTCGGCGTCGGCAAGGGCTCCGCACGTCCGCCGCGGCTGATCCGCATCACCTACTCCGGCGGGGACACGAAGGTCGCCCTGATCGGTAAGGGCATCACCTTCGACACCGGCGGCATCTCCATCAAACCGGCGGCCAATATGGAAAACATGACCTCCGATATGGGTGGCGCCGCGGCGGTCATCGCGACCACACTGGTGGCGGCGCGGCTCGGGCTCCCGATCACGGTCACGGCGACGGTCCCGATGGCCGAGAACATGCCCTCGGCAACCGCGCAGCGTCCCGGTGATGTGCTCACCCAGTACGGCGGCACCACGATCGAGGTCATCAACACCGACGCCGAGGGCCGGCTGATCCTGGCCGACGCGATCGTGCGCGCGGGCGAGGACAATCCGGACTACCTGATCGACGTCGCGACGCTGACCGGCGCGCAGATGGTCGCACTCGGCACCCGCACTCCCGGCGTGATGGGCACCGAGGAGTTCCGCGATCGGGTCGCGCGGCTGTCGCAGGAGGTCGGCGAGAACGGCTGGCCGATGCCACTGCCCAGCGAATTGCGCGCCGACCTGAATTCGAAGGTCGCCGATTTGGCCAACGTGTCCCCGCACCGCTGGGGCGGCATGCTGGTCGCCGGAACCTATCTCAAGGAATTCGTGCCCGAGGGTGTGCAGTGGGCGCATCTGGATGTGGCGGGTCCGGCCTACAACACCGGCGGGCCGTTCGGCTACATCGGCAAGGGCGGCACCGGTGTTCCCGTGCGCACGCTGGTCGCCGTGTTGACCGATATCGCGGGCGAATAAGCGACGCAACAGCATGCGAGAACCCCGGGCGGCACGCTCGGACGTGGCCGTCCGGGGTCTCGGTCGACGGGTAACCATCGCCCCGTGTCACCGTCACCCGGAGTGATTCGGCATCGACGTCGGCGCCCTGCCCGGCCACGGTTGCGGGGCGCCTATCCTGCTGGATCGGCTGACGGGTATCGAACCGCGGACGCCTACTCCGCGGACAGATCTCGCAGATCGACCTCCAGCGCGCGCTTGCGCTCGATGCGTTTGCGGGCGTCGTAGTCGCGCATGCGCTGCGGGTAACCGGTGCGGCCGACGTCGTAGACGGGAATCCCCAGGCGGCTCGACAAGTGGCGTGCGCCGCGCTCGCCCACGACCCGGCGCGTCCATTCCCCATCCGCGGCGATAAGAATCGCTGTGACATCGGTCACTGTCGTCTTGGGTTCGATATACGCCTCGACACCGACGTGGGTGCGCACCCAGTCGGCCAGATACCGGATATCGGAGGCGTCGGCGCCTCTGCCTACGCGGCCGCCGCGGAAACGATCGAGCAACCCCACGGCCGCCTACCTCCTGTTCGAATGTCGGGCGCGTGCACCCCCGATCCATCGATAGTGCCAGCTGTCGGGCATTTCGGGCGGAGGCCCAGGTACGCCGCGGACACCGTGTCCGAACCCGGCGGTTTCGCGCGGGGTGTCGAACCAGACACGCCGCGCCGGACGATCGACATCGGAGCAGCTCTCCGCAGCGGCACGGAGGCTGTGATGTCGCCATGGGCCCGCCGACCGCCTGCCCTGTGGTACGTATCGCAACGGCGAGTGCAAGGATGGAGAACCGGAACAAGAACCGCACGGATCTCCGGTGCCACAGGAATGTTCGGTGGCAGTCGGGTGCTCGCCGCGACCGCGGCGCGCCCCCGCCGAGAGACGAACTGTTGTGAACCCGTCGAGCAGTTAGAGGAGTCAACGGACATGGCCTTCTCCGTCCAGATGCCAGCTCTTGGTGAGAGCGTCACCGAGGGCACTGTGACCAGGTGGCTGAAGCAGGAAGGAGACACGGTCGAGGTCGACGAGCCCCTGCTCGAAGTGTCCACCGACAAGGTCGACACCGAAATCCCGTCCCCCGCAGCGGGTGTGCTCACCAAGATCGTGGCCCAGGAAGACGACGTCGTCGAGGTCGGCGGCGAATTGGGCGTGATCGGCGATGCCGGTGAGGAATCCCCGTCGGCGCCCGCCCCGGCCCAGGAAGCACCTGCGCAGCAGGCACCGGCCGAATCCGCGCCCGCGCAGGAAGCGCCCGCGCAGCAGGCCCCCGCGCAGCAGCCCGCCCCCGCCGCACAGTCCGGCGGCGCCGCCGACGGCACCCCGGTGAAGATGCCGGAACTCGGCGAATCCGTCACCGAGGGCACCGTCACCCGCTGGCTCAAGCAGGTCGGCGACCAGGTCGAGGTCGACGAGCCGCTGCTCGAGGTCTCCACCGACAAGGTCGACACCGAAATCCCGTCGCCGGTGGCCGGCACGCTGCTCGAGATCAGCGCGAACGAGGACGACGTGGTGTCGGTCGGCGGTCAGCTCGGCGTGATCGGCAGCGGTTCGCCCGCCGCCGCGCAGTCCGCGCCTGCCCCGGCTCCGGCGCCCGCGCAGCAGCAGGCCCCCGCCCAACAGGCCCTCGCCCAGCAAGCACCGCAGCAGGCGCCGGCCCAGCAGCAGGCACCCCAGCAAGCTCCGGCCAAGCAGGAAGCGCCCGCCCAGCAGGCTCCCGCCCAGCAAGCTCCGGCCCAGCAGGCACCGGCCCAGCAGGCACCGGCCCAGCAAGCTCCGGCCAAAGCCGCGCCGTCGACCGCGTCCGGCAACGGCGAATCCCCCTACGTCACCCCGCTGGTCCGCAAGCTGGCCCAGGAGAACAACGTCGATCTGTCGACACTGAAGGGTTCCGGCGTCGGTGGCCGCATCCGCAAGCAGGACGTGCTCGCGGCGGCGGAGGCCAAGAAGGCCCCGGCCGCTCCGCAGCCCGCCGCCGCTCCGGCCGCTGCTGCCGCCCCGGCCGCGCCCAAGGCTCCGGCCGGCGCCCGTCCACAGCTACAGGCACTGCGCGGCACGGTCCAGAAGGCCAACCGCATCCGGCAGATCACCGCCACCAAGACCCGCGAATCGCTGCAGACCACCGCGCAGCTGACCCAGACCCACGAGGTCGACGTCACCAAGATCGCGGCGCTGCGGGCCAAGGCCAAGAGCGCCTTCGCCGACCGCGAAGGCGTCAACCTGACGTTCCTGCCGTTCTTCGCGAAGGCCGCCGTGGAGGCGCTGGGCGTGCACCCCAACGTCAACGCCTCCTACAACGAGGGCACCAAGGAGATCACCTACCACTCCTCGGTACACCTGGGCATCGCGGTCGACACCGAGCAGGGTCTGCTCTCGCCGGTGATCCACAACGCCAGTGACCTGTCGCTGGCGGGACTGGCCCGCGCCATCGCCGATCTCGCCAACCGGGCCCGCACCGGCGGCTTGAAGCCCGACGAGCTGGCCGGCGGCACATTCACCATCACCAACATCGGCAGCCAGGGCGCCCTGTTCGACACCCCGATCCTGCTTCCGCCGCAGGCGGCGATGCTGGGCACGGGTGCGATCGTCAAGCGCCCGATGGTGATCTCCGACAACGGCAGCGAGTTCATCGGCATCCGCTCGATGTGCTACCTGCCGCTGACCTACGATCATCGCCTCATCGACGGCGCCGACGCCGGCCGCTTCCTGACCACCATCAGGCACCGACTGGAGGAGGCTGCGTTCGAGGCCGATCTCGGCCTGTAAATCGCTGCGCGACACGACGATTCGGTGACGACATGAAGGTTGTGATCGCCGGTTCGTCCGGACTCGTCGGGACGGCGCTGGTCGCCGCGCTGCGTCGAGACGGGCACGAGGTGGCTCGCCTGGTGCGCCGTCCCGCCGCGGCCGAGGACGAGTTCAGCTGGGATCCGGTGCGGGCACAGGTGCCCGCACCGGCCCTGCGAGCGGCGGATGCCGTGGTCAACCTCTGCGGCGCCGGACTCGGCGCGCGACGCTGGAACGGCAGTTACAAGCAGCAGTTGCGCGACAGCCGCATCGGCCCGACCGATGTGCTGGCCACCGCGGTCGCCGCCGCCGGAGTGCCGACGCTGGTGAGCGCCAGCGGCGTGCATTTCTACGGCGGCGACACCGGCGACCGGGTGATCACCGAATCCGATTCCGCCGGAACGGGTTTCCTGGCGAGGCTGTGCCGGGACTGGGAAGCCGCCACCCAGCCCGCCGTCGACGCCGGGGTGCGGGTGGTGCAGGTGCGCAGTGCGGTGGTGCTGTCGCGTAACGGCGGCATGCTCGCCCTGCTGCGACCGCTGTATTCGATCGGACTGGGCGGGCGCCTCGGCAGCGGGCGCCAGTATCAGCCGTGGATCTCACTCGACGACGAGGTCGCCGGCATCTCGTTCGTGCTGACGAATCCGTCGGTGCGCGGACCGGTCAACATGGTCGGCCCCGCACCGGTGACCAACGCCGAATTCACCCGCGCACTGGCGCGGGCGCTGCGCCGGCCGGCGCCGTTCATCGTGCCCGCCGTGGCCTTGCAGGCCGCGATCGGCGAACTGGCCCAGGAGGCGATCCTGCGCGGCCCCCGCGCGATTCCCACCGTGCTCGAGGAGGCGGGCTACACCTTCCGCCACGAAACCATCGGGCAGGCGCTGGCCTCGGTGATCGGCGACAACCGCTGATCGACCGCCGCCCGCGGTGGCGTTCCCCGGCCACGCCGCCGTACGCTCGAATGGCGTAATCGGCTCGGTCGCTGTCCGGCATCTCGCGCGAAGTCGCACAACGCAAGCCGGCGGACAGCGGGTCATCGCGCAGAGAAGGTGACCGGTGTGGCACAGACGGCTTCTCAGACTTCCCCCGGGCCGCAGACGCGCTCGCCTGTCGTCCCGGCGGCGGCCCGGCAGGCGCTGCTGCACGATGGTGTTCACCTCGTGCCCGCCGCCGTCACCACGTCGTGTCTCGGCGTGGACGAACGCGACGGTGTCACGCTGGTCGCGTCGCTGCTGGTCGGTCGGCAGAACGGCCGCCGCACTTTGCACAGCATGTCGTCCGTGTCTCCGTTGGATCCGAGCCGGCCGGCCTACCGCGCTGTTCTGGTCGTGACATTCGCCCTCGTACCGCATAGGAGGTGAGGCGATGCCACCGCCACGGTCAGCGACGGATACGAAGATCCTGCCGATCGTCGTCGGACTGGCTGTCGCCTTCACCATCACGGTGGTGGACCCGCTGGTGCTCAGCCTGAACCTGCCGCAGGTGAGCCGCGCTCTCCACGTTCCGCCGCATCTCATCGGGCTCTTGGGTGGGACCGCGACGCTGGTGATGGCCGCCGCGGTCCTCGCCGCGGGCAACCTCGGCGACGCATTCGGACTCGAGCGGCTGCTCACGCTGGGGCTGATCGTCGTCACGGTCGCCGACCTGTTGTCCTTCTTCTCGCCCAGTTTCGGCTTCCTGCTGGCGATGCGGGCTCTGGCCGGACTCGGCATGTCCGCGCTGCTGGGCGGGCCCCTGGCCCTGCTGAAAACGTCGGTGTCGGAGAGCAAGCGGGCGGCGGCCATCGGCGTGCTCATGGCCGTCGAAATGGTCCTGTGTGGCGTCACCCCCGCGCTCACGGGCTGGGTGATCACCACCGCCGGCTGGCGGTTCCTGTTCCTGCTCACTCCGTTGCTGGCCGCGGTCTCGCTCGGGCTGACCGCGCGCTATGTGCCGGAGGCTTCTCGCACCCAGCGCCGACGGCTCGACGTCGCCGGAATCAGCCTGTTCGGGATGACGCTGACGACCCTCGTCATCGGCCTGGCGGCAGCGCAGAACGGGATCACCCGCCCGCAGACCTGGCTGACTCTGGCGATCAGCGCGACCGCCGCCCTGCTCTTCGTCCGCCACGAACGCCGTGCCCGCGAGCCCGCGCTGGACCTGGCCTTGTTCCGCAGCTCCGGATTCTGTGTGGCGTTGACGGCGGCCCTCACACTGAATCTGCTCGCCGCCGGGCTGGGTTTCGTCCTCGGGCAATTCGGCAGTGTGGTGCTGGCGCTGTCCCCCGAAGCCATCGGCCTGCTGTATCTACCCGGCACCCTGCTGATCGCCGGCGCCGTCGTCTTCGCGGGCCGCGTGGTCGGAAAGACCACTCCGTGGCCGGTGATGATCACCGGCCTGCTGCTGCTGGCGGCGAGCGGATTCGTGCTGGCAGCCACCGCGAGCCCCACGATGGCGCTGTGGCTGCTCGTGGCGGTCGTCTGGCTGGGCAACCTGGGATCTCTGGTCACGTCGGTTTCGGTGTCGGAGGCGGTCCTCGCCGAAGCGCCGCCCGGGCACTCCGGCACCGTCGCCTCCACACAGCTGGCGTTCGGCATGATCGGCTGCGCGTTCGGGCCCACCGTCTATCTGCTGCTGTTCCAGTTCTTCTTCCGGCAGGCATGGTCGGCCGACGCCGAGGCACGCGGCATGGCGGTGACGCGGGCCGAACAGGCCGTCGACGCGGTGCGCAGCGGCATGGCGCTCAGTCCGGGCAGTACCTACGACCCGAATCTGCTGCGGCAGACCAGCGGACTGGAGTTGGGACTCGACGTCGCCGGCGGATTGCGGCTGACCATGTTGACCATCAGCGTCCTACCGCTCGTGGTCGCGGGGCTGACCTGTCTGCTGCCCCTGCGCCGGAAGTCGCGGAGATAGACGCCCGTCGCCCCCACGCCTGTGACCGAGTCGGCTCGCCGCCACCGCTGGTTGCCGATAGTTTGAGGCGGTGACCGATATCCAGTCGGGTGGACCGCGCATTCGCGATGCCGAGGAACGCGACATCCCCACGATCCTCGCCATCCACAACGGCGCCGTGGCCGAGACGACCGCCATCTGGGACACCCAGCCGGTCGACCTCGACGATCGCCTGCGGTGGTGGCGCGACCGGGTGGCCGCCGGATACCCGGTGCTCGTCGCCATCATCGACGGTCAGGTGGCCGGCTATGCCAGCTACGCGCAGTGGCGGCCCAAGTCCGGTTATCGGTACTGCGTGGAGAATTCGGTGTACGTCTCGGAGCGGTTCCAGCGCCGAGGCGCGGCGACCGCACTGCTGACGGCCTTGCTGGGACGGGCCGAGGAGTCCGGGCGAGTGCATACCGTGATCGCGGCGATCGAAACCTCCAACAAGACCTCGATTCTGCTGCACGAGAAGTTCGGCTTCCGAATCGTCGGCCAGCTGCCCGAGGTCGGGCACAAGTTCGGCGGCTGGATGGATCTGACCTTGATGCAGCGCACGCTGGCGCGCCCGATTTCGGCGGGCGTAGAGTCGTTCGAGTGACCTCCGTCGACACCCCGGCATCGAACAGCGGCGCGGCACACGGGGCCGCGCCGGCCACTTCGTCCCCCGATTCCCTGGTACGGGAATCAGGCGGTCGCAAATTGCTCCGCATCGAGGCCCGCAACGCGCAGACCCCGATCGAACGCAAGCCGAAGTGGATCCGCACCCGCGCCACCATGGGCCCCGAGTACTCCGAACTCAAGGGC
Source organism: Nocardia nova (assembly GCF_002933465.1). Lineage (GTDB taxonomy): Bacteria > Actinomycetota > Actinomycetes > Mycobacteriales > Mycobacteriaceae > Nocardia > Nocardia nova_B. The sequence continues at coordinate 231,548 of NZ_PSZE01000004.1, read as the reverse complement.
CTGGTCAAACGAGAAGGGCTGCACACGGTCTGCGAGGAAGCGGGCTGTCCCAACATCTTCGAATGCTGGGAGGATCGCGAGGCCACGTTCCTCATCGGCGGCGAGCAGTGCACCCGGCGCTGCGATTTCTGCCAGATCGATACCGGTAAGCCCGCCGCGCTCGACCGCGACGAACCGCGCCGGGTGGCCGAGAGCGTGCAGGCCATGGGCCTGCGGTATTCGACGATCACCGGCGTCGCGCGCGACGACCTCGAAGACGGTGGCGCCTGGCTGTACGCCGAAACCGTGCGCGCCATCAAGCGACTCAACCCGCACACCGGCGTGGAGTTGCTGATCCCCGATTTCAACGCCGATCCCGATCAGCTGGCCGAGGTGTTCTCCTCGCGGCCGGAGGTGCTGGCGCACAACGTCGAGACCGTGCCACGCATCTTCAAGCGGATCCGCCCGGCGTTCCGCTACGAACGGTCGCTGGCGGTGCTGACCGCGGCCCGCGAGGCCGGTCTGGTCACCAAGTCGAATCTGATCCTCGGTATGGGCGAGACGCCCGAAGAGGTCACCCAGGCGATGCGTGATCTGCACGAGGCCGGCTGCGACATCCTCACCATCACCCAGTACCTGCGGCCCTCGCCGCGCCACCATCCGGTGGACCGCTGGGTGAAGCCGGAGGAATTCGTCGAACATTCCCGCGTCGCAACCGAACTCGGCTTCGCCGGCGTGATGGCCGGGCCGCTGGTGCGCTCCTCCTACCGCGCCGGCCGGTTGTACGCGCAGGCCATGGCGCATCACGGGCGGGAGATCGCACCGGAGATGGCGCATCTGGGCGAGGAGGGCTCGGCGAGCCAGGAGGCGAGTTCGGTGCTCGCCCGATTCGGCGGCTGATCCGCCCCAGCCACCCCGCAGCGACCGGCCGAATTCCCGTTCGGCCGGTCGTTCGTTGCATACAGGGTGCGGATTCACCACGGATGGGGTGCGGATCCCCGGAACGGGTGACACAGCCGCGTGCCGGTGGGAAGCTCGAAGCAACCGCACGTGTCGACTCCGGGAAGTGAAGAGACATGGCCGAGAAAGCGAGCACCGCCGCCCGTAACAGTTCCGCCGGCAGAGTGATCGAGGCGTCGCAGCCCGACGGTATCCGCAATGTAGTCCTGGTCGGGCATACCGGCTCCGGCAAGACCACCGTGGTGGAGGCACTGGCCATGGAGGCCGGGGCGCTCACCCGAGCCGGTCGCGTGGAGGACGGCACCTGTGTGTCGGACTATGACGATATCGAGCAGCGCCAACACCGCTCGGTGCAGTTGTCGGTGGTGCCGGTCGCCTGGAACGGCCTCAAGGTCAATCTGATCGATACGCCAGGATATGCCGATTTCGTCGGCGAACTACGGGCCGGTCTGCGAGCTGCGGATGCGGCCCTTTTCGTGGTCTCGGCCGCCGCGGGCGCCGACGGTGTCGACGGGCAGACGCTGGCGCTGTGGGCGGAATGCGCGCGGGTCGGAATGCCGCGGGCTCTGGTGATCACCCATTTGGACGCGGCCCGCGCCGATTTCGAGCTGATGGCTCAGACCTGCGCGGATCTGCTCGGCGACGGCGATTCCGACGCGATCCTGCCGCTGCAGCTGCCGGTGTACGGCCCGAAGGGCGCCGACGGGCACCGCCCGGTCACCGGTGTCGTCGACCTGCTGGCCGAGCAGGTCTTCGACTGTTCCGGCGGCGCGCACACCCGCACCGATGCCACCGCCGAACAGACCGCGCAGATCGAGACCGCGCGCAACCGGCTCATCGAGGGCATCATCGCCGAGAGCGAAGACGAAACCCTGATGGACCGCTACCTCGAGGGCGAACGGATCGACCTCACCACCTTGATCGCGGATCTGGAACGCGCGGTGGCGCACGACCGTTTCCATCCCATCCTGATCGCGGCACCCCCGCCCGAGGGCACCCGCGAGGGCCTGGGCATGGTCGAGATTCTCGAGCTGATCACCCGCGGCTTCCCCACTCCCGCCGAACATGCGGTCGCGGCGCGCTGCCCGAGCAACGGTGCGGCGCCGCAGCCATTGTCCTGTGATCCGGGCGCGCCGCTGGCCGCCGAGGTGATTCGCACCGCCTCCGACCCGTATGTGGGCCGGGTGTCGCTGGTGCGGGTGTTCTCGGGCACCCTGCACGCCGACGACACCGTCCACATCTGCGGGCACAACAACGGCAACGGGCACGATGTCGACGAACGGGTCGGCGCGGTGACGGCGCCGTTCGGTAAACAACAGTTCCCGATCGGCCAGGCCATCGCCGGCGATATCGCCTACGTCACCAAACTGGGGCACGCCGAGACCGGAGATACCGTGTCGGCCAAGGATTCTCCGCTGCTGATCGAGCCCTGGCCGCTGCCCGAACCGCTGCTGCCGGTGGCGGTGCGCGCCCACGGCAAGGCCGACGAGGACAAGCTGTCGCAGGGCCTGGCCCGCCTGGTCGCCGAGGATCCGACCGTGCGCCTGGAGCAGAATCCGCGTACCCATCAGCTGGTGCTGTGGTGCCTGGGCGAGGCGCATCGCGATGTCGCGCTGGAGCGGCTGCGGTCCCGGTTCGGCGTGCAGGTCGATGTCGACGAGTATCGGGTGGCATTACGAGAAACGTTCGCGGGCAAGGCCGCCGGGCACGGGCGGCATGTGAAGCAGTCCGGCGGCCACGGCCAGTACGCGATCTGCGATATCGAGGTGGAACCGCTGCCGGAGGGTTCCGGGATCGAATTCGTCGACAAGGTGGTCGGCGGTGCGGTGCCACGCCAGTTCATCGGCTCGGTAGAGAAGGGCGTGCGCGCGCAGGCCGAGCGCGGCGTCGCCGCCGGATATCCGCTCGTCGATGTGCGGGTGACCCTGCTCGACGGTAAGGCGCATTCGGTCGACTCCTCCGACGCCGCCTTCCAGACCGCGGGAGCGCTGGCCCTGCGGGAGGCGGCCGCTGCCGCCCGGATCGACCTGCTCGAACCGATCGCCGAGGTGCGGGTGACCGTCGCCGACGATTTCGTCGGCACCATCCTCGGCGATCTGTCCGGCCGCCGCGGCCGCGTGCTGGGCACCGAACCGGCCACCGCCGGGCGCACCGTCATCCGCGCCGAGGTCCCCGAACTGGAATTGAGCCGCTACGCCATCGACCTGCGCTCACTCTCGCGCGGCGCGGCCCAGTTCGACCGTAGCTATGTGCGGCACGAACCGATGCCGAGCCAGATCGCCGCAGACCTGCGCAGTCGCAGCGAAGCCACCGCCTGAGCGAGCGTCGCACCTGCGCCCGGCCCGTGCGGGGTATGTCCCGCTCGACCACTATCCTGAGAGATATGGCAGCAGGTAAGGGCGGCACACCGTCGAAGGAAGCGAAGGCCGCGGCGAAGGCGGCGCGCAGGCAGGCGTCGAAGGAGCGGCGTCAGCAGCTCTGGCAGACGTTCCAGATGGTGCGCAAAGAGGACAAACTGCTGCTGCCGCTGATGATCGGCGCGTTGGTCGGCATCACCGTGGTGTTGTTCCTCATCGGCTTCCTGTTCGACATCCAGTGGTTCCTGCTGCCGGTCGGCATTCTGCTGGGCGCGCTGGTCGCATTCATCATCTTCGGTCGCCGCGTACAGAAGAACGTCTACGCCAAGGCCGAGGGGCAAGCTGGCGCGGCCTGGTGGGTGCTGGACAACCTGCAGGGTAAGTGGCGCGCCACCCAGGCCGTCGCCGCCACCACTCAACTCGACGCCGTCCATCGCGTGATCGGCCTGCCCGGTGTGATCCTGGTGGCCGAGGGATCGCCGCAGCGGGTGAAATCGCTGCTGGCGCAGGAGAAGAAGAAGACCGCCCGCCTGGTCGGTGACACCCCGATCTACGACATCGTGATCGGCAACGAGGAGGGCCAGGTTCCGCTGAAGAACCTGCAGCGCCACCTCACCAAACTTCCCCGCAATATCGACGCCAAGCGGATGGATCTCATCGAGGGCCGCCTCACCGCACTGGCTACCCGCGGCGGACCGGCCCTGCCGAAGGGCCCGCTGCCGGCCGGCGCGAAGATGCGCGGAGTGCAGCGCACCATCCGCCGCCGCTGAATCGCGCACGCTGGGTTCTGTCGCACAGCTGAAGCCCCTGATCGCCACCACCCTGGATGTTCGGGATGGCGTCGCTGCGCGGTGAGAGCGGCATCTTCGCGAGCGAGGGCAAGCTGGTGCTCGGCACGCACGGCGTCGTCGCCTCGCTGCCCGGCCCCCCGGCCCCCGGCCGCAGTCGGCGTGGTCAGCCTGGTCGGGCAGGAAACTCCGGCGATGGCCGATGCGGTGCGCCGAGCCGCCCAGCGATTGCATTCGGCCGCGAACTCGGCCCGGCCGGCATCGAGGCCTACACCGAGGAGAAGACGGTGCGGATGATGTTCTGCGCCGCCTGCCCTCAGGCCCGTTGTCCGAGCGCGGCGAGCATCCCGGCATCCAGCTCGACCTCCCGCGCCGCGACATTCTGCTCGAGATGGTCGATGCTGCGAGTCCCCGGAATCAGCAGGATGTGCGGATCGCGGGCCAGCAACCACGCCAGACCCACCTGACTCGGCGTCACCTCGAGGCGGCTGGCGATATCACGCACCACGTCGTCGCCGGCCACCTTGGGCCGACCCGGAAATCCCGAGCCGAGCGGAAAGTACGGCACGAAAGCGATTCCCCGCGAACAACATTCGGCCAGCAGCGGCTCCTCGCCGCGTTCCAGCAGGTTGTACAGATTCTGCACGCACGCGATGCCCGCGGGGGCGGCGCGACGGAGCTGTTCGACGGTGACATTGCTCAATCCGATCGCCCCGATCTTGCCCTCGTCCCGCAACGAGATCAGCTCGGCCAGCTGGTCGTCGATATCCACGATCTGATCACCGGTCGCCACGATTCCGGGCGGACCGTCGACCCGGCGCAGGTTCACCACCGCCAGCTGCTCGGCGCCCAGCGCCCGCAGATCGGCTTCCACCGCGGCCCGTAGTTGCTCGGGCTTCTGCGCCGGCACGAGACCATCACCCGTATGCCCGGCGCCGACCTTGTCGACCAGCAGCAGATCGTCCGGGAACGGATGCAGCGCCTCCCTGAGCAGGGCGTTCACCGAGCCGTTGCCGTAGAAACCGGCCGTGTCGATGTGGCTCACGCCGAGTTCCACCGCTCGCCGCACAACCGCTACCCCGTCCGCGCCGGACTCCAGCTGCATCGCGCCGTAGCCGATCCGGCCGACCGCACGTCCCGCCAGCTCGCCGTCACGCGGTTGCCTCATGACCGTCATTCGGGTCTCCCTTGTTACCCTGACATCAAACGGAGGATCCTCCGCTCAAGACCAGAGTAGGACAGAAACGGAGGACCCTCCACTTTGTCCAGACAGCCGGGTGGACGCCGCGATGCCCAGCGCAACCGCCAACTACTCCTCGATGCCGCCCTCACCGCGTTCACCGGCGAAGAAGGCACGGTCAGCCTGGAAGCGATCGCCAAATCCGCCGGGGTGGGCATCGGCACGCTGTATCGGCACTTCCCGTCGCGGGAAGCGCTCATCGAGGCCGTGTACCGCAGCGAACTGGAACAACTGTGCGATCAGGCGACGCACCTGCTCGCCGACAACACCCCGGAGGACGCACTGCGCATCTGGCTCGGCCGCTACGCCGACTTCGTGGCCACCAAACGCGGGATGGCAGAGGCGCTACGCGAGGTCATCGTCTCCGGGGCGGTGACCTCGGCGCAGACACGCGAAAGACTCAGCGCGGCAATACGTTCCGTCCTCGATGCGGGAAACTCGGCCGGCACTCTGCGAGACGACGTCCGCCCCGAGGACATCACGGCGGCGATGGCGGGCGCGACGCTGGCCGGTATCGACCGCGAGCAGATCGACCGCCTCCTCGATCTCCTGCTCGACGGCCTGCGCTCGGGCGGGGGCCGGCCGTAGACCCTCGTTACCGAGCGCGGATCAGTGCCGTCCCGGTCGCCCGGTCGTGCATACCGCGCCGATCCCCGTCGGTGAACAACGCGGGCACCACGAAGGTCAGCAGTACCTGCCGCGCCACCGACCGCACGAATCCGACCGGCGCCGACGCATCGATCCGGACCGTGCGCATCCCCAGGAAGTACTGGCCGGGCGTGAACCCGAACAGCATGACCGTCACCACGCCGATCACGAACCAGATCAGGTAGGTGACGGTGTTGAGCGAGCCGGCGCCGCGCACGATCAGCGCGGCGATACCCATGGCGATGAAGTAGTCGACGAACAGCGCGACGATGCGCCGCGACATGGGCGCCAGCGATCCCACACCCTCCTGCGGCAAGCCGAGCAGCTTGCCGGGATAGTCGTCGGGCTGCGGCTCGCCGGGGTGGGCCGCATTCGGGCCGGACAGCCAGGAACCGGTAATTCGCGCCATGCTCCCAGCTTAGGCGTGGTCACGGTGAGGATTACGTCACACCCGGGCCGGCACCCGGCAGCCACGGAACACCGGCCGCCTGCCGCCGGTTGCCCGCCGGCGGGTCCGCGTCACCACGTCCGGCCGCCCGCGGCGACGGCAGCACGATACCCCGCCGGGGCGATTCCCCAAAGCGGTTGCGGCCCGGAAACTCTCGGAGTCGCGCGCACCGATCGGCGACGATGCGCGGTCCTCGAATCGAGCGCCGGATGCCGTGGTGGCAGGATAACGGTGCTGGTCCGGCACCGCATCGTGAACGACCCACCGCGCGGTGTTGCCCGGGGAGGCCGCCGACCCGTCCAGCAGCACGTGTAACACTGGCGAAACACAGCCTTGATTGCGGGGAAACACCGCATCCATACCGTTCAGCGCTGAAACCCAGCAATCGGCACAGGCTGGGAACCGATCCGTAAGGAGTACTAAGTGGCGTTCAGCACGGCCGACGAGGTCATCAAGTACATCAAGGAGGAGGACGTCGAATACGTCGACGTACGCTTCTCGGACCTTCCTGGCGTTCAGCAGCACTTCTCCATCCCGGCGAAGTCGTTCACCGCCGACCTGGCCGAAGAGGGCCTGGCGTTCGACGGCTCCTCGGTGCGCGGTTTCCAGTCGATCGACGAGTCGGACATGCTGCTGCTGCCCGATTACTCCACCGCCAGGATCGACCCGTTCCGTGCCGCGAAGACGCTGAACCTGAACTTCTTCGTGCACGACCCGTTCACCCGCGAGGCCTACTCCCGTGACCCGCGCAACATCGCGCGCAAGGCGGAGGAGTACCTGCGTTCGACCGGTATCGCCGACACCGCGTTCTTCGGTCCTGAGGCCGAGTTCTACATCTTCGACGGCGTCCGCTACGACTCCGGCATGAACGGCGCGTTCTACGAGATCGAGTCCGTCTCCGGCTCGTGGAACACCGGCGAGGAGTTCAACCCGGACGGCACTCGCAACCTGGGCTACAAGGTCCGCAACAAGGGTGGCTACTTCCCCGTGGCCCCCTACGACCACTACGTCGACCTGCGCGACAAGATCTCGACCAACCTGCAGAACGCGGGCTTCGAGCTCGAGCGCGGCCACCACGAGGTCGGCACCGCCGGTCAGGCCGAGATCAACTACCGCTTCGACACCCTACTGTCGGCCGCCGACGACCTGCAGCTGTTCAAGTACATCGTGAAGAACACCGCGTGGCAGGAAGGCAAGTCGGTCACCTTCATGCCGAAGCCGCTGTTCGGTGACAACGGCTCGGGCATGCACGTGCACCAGTCGCTGTGGAAGGACGGCAAGCCGCTGTTCCACGACGAGGCCGGCTACGGTGGCCTGTCCGACCTGGCCCGCCACTACATCGGCGGCATCCTGCACCACGCGCCGTCGCTGCTGGCGTTCACCAACCCGACCGTGAACTCCTACCACCGTCTGGTGCCGGGCTACGAGGCCCCGATCAACCTGGTGTACTCGCAGCGCAACCGCTCCGCCGCGGTCCGCATCCCGGTTACCGGCAACAACCCGAAGGCCAAGCGCATCGAGTTCCGCGCGCCCGACTCCTCGGGTAACCCGTACCTGGCCTTCGCCGCCATGCTGATGGCCGGCCTGGACGGCATCAAGAAGAAGATCGAGCCGCAGGCCCCGGTCGACAAGGACCTCTACGAGCTCCCGCCGGAGGAGGCCAAGAACATCCCGCAGGCCCCCACCTCGCTGGCCTCGGTGATCGACCGCCTCGAGCAGGACCACGAATACCTCACCGAGGGCAACGTCTTCACCGACGACCTCATCGAGACCTGGATCCAGCTCAAGCGTGACAACGAGATCGCGCCGGTGAACCTGCGTCCGCACCCCTACGAGTTCGAGCTGTACTACGACGTGTAAGTCGTTACGGCACAGTCATTCTCACGAAGCCCCAGCCGAATCCGGCTGGGGCTTCGTTGTGTTTCGAGACCCGTTATAGATGCGGGTGGCTGCCCAGGGATGCGCTGTAGACGGCCGGATGAGCTTGGGCGGCAGCGAGATTGCGGCGCTCCTCGGCGGTCAGGGTATGGCGGGCCAGCGCGCGGCGGGCGTAGGTGCGCAAGGTCCCCAGTAACGAGGGGGCGGCGTGAGTATGGATCATGGCTGGATCCCTCCTCCCTGAACTTTCGATGTGGCGAGGATTCCATTCTTCCATCAGTTCACTGAGATTTCAGGTTGTGTTCACTTCTGGGGCGAGCGGCGAGCCGCCTGTCGAGAGCGCGGTTGCCACGATCGAAAGGGAATGAGATGATTCGCATATACTCTTCTCATCATGTCTAGTGGTCTAAGGAGATCACGGATGACCGGCTCCGTCGCCCGCGCCGAGCGCAGCGAACACGAACTCGGCCCCCGCAAGCCGATCGAGCCCGGAACCCGCATGTGGGACGAGGTAGGACTGATCACCTTCTCCCTCACCGCCGGATCGGCATTCCTGCTGCAGACCATGGAACCGACGATCTCCGCGGTCGTCGACGAGCACTCGACCTTCCGCACCGACCCGATGGGCCGCGCGATGCGCAGTCTCGCGGCGGTGATGACCTGGACCTACGGCGGTCACGAGGCCGTCGCCGAGGCCGACCGCCTGCGGCATATGCACGCCTCCCTCAACACCGTCGACGCGCAGGGCAAACGCCACTCCGCACTCGCCTCCGGTCCGTGGGCCTGGGTGCTGCACACCGGCACGTATGCCTTCAACGAGGCGTCGAGATACTTCAGCCGCACGCCGCTCACGTATGCGGAGAAGGAGCAGTACTACCAGGAGGTGTTGCAGCTGCTGCGCATGTTCTCGGTGGCGCCCAAGGAGATTCCGCCGACCTACGCCGATTTCGAGGTCTTCTTCGCCGACACCGTCGAGAACCATCTGGTCGCCACCGACACCGCCCGCGACTACCTGAAGACGATCCGCCACGTGGCCCCGCCGAAGTCGCTGCCCACACCGCTGGTGCCGCTGTGGAAGCTGGCCGCCGCACCGCTGGGCCGCATGCAGTACTTCTGCACGGTAGGCACCACGCCCGAACCGGCGCGCCGCAAACTCGGGCTGACCTGGACCGCGCAGGACGAGCGCAACCTGCGCATCCTGGGCTGGCTGCTGGCGCGGCTCGTGCCGCTGCTGCCGGAACGGATCCGCTACTTCCCCATCGCCTACGAGGCGCGCAAACTCGAGCGCGACCGCGCCCGGCTGCGCAAGGTGCTCGATCTGCGCCCGATGTAGTCGATGCGCCGGGTCGTCGGCCGTTTCCCGACCCCGGTTCTGAGGGCTGGACGGGCGGCGGTGCAGACTCGATAGTCCTATGGTGCTCGAGAATTCATCGCCCCGCGCCCGGCGCGTGCTCACGCGTGTGCTGTGCGGGCTGGTCCTCGTGATCGCGGCGGCCGCGCCGGTCACCGCGACCGCCGCCCCGGCCCCGGCGTATCAGTGGCGCCAGGAGTTCCTGACCACCCCCGACGGTGTGCGGTTGCACGCGGACATCCTCCGGCCCGCCGGCATGGCCGACGACGTGCGCACCCCCGTGGTCATGACGGTGAGCCCCTACCGCAACCATCTGGCGTTCACAGCCGAAGTCCATCCGCAGGGCGGGCCGTCGCTGCGCGATCTGTATTCGGAACTGTTCCTCGACGCCGGCTACACCTATGTGATCGTGGATCTGCGAGGTTTCGGGGGGTCCAGTGGCTGCCCCGACTTCGGTGGCCCCGGCGAGCAGAGCGATGTGCGTACCGCGGTCGAATGGGCTGCGGCACAACCGTGGTCGATCGGACGAGTCGGCCTGACCGGTACCTCCTACGAGGCATGGACCGGCATCATGGGTCTGGCCACCAACCCGAAAGGGCTGGCGGCGGTGGCGTCGTTCGAACCCGTAGTCGACCCCTACAGCTACCTGTACATGCAGGGCATTTCGTGGAAGTTCTCCGGAAAACCGGTGACCGAGGACGGTATTCGCCCCGGCGATATGGCCGGATTCGAACATCTGCTGATCTCCTCCACCCCCGCGCACCCCTCCGACTCACCGGAATACAGGGCCAACGCCGCGCGGCTACCGATCGAATGCGCGCAGTCCTATCTGACGGGCACCACCGACCACGACGGCGGTACCCGCTTCTGGCGCGACCGCGATCTGACCGATCGCGTGCGCGGCAGCAAGGTTCCGCTGTTCCTCGGCCAGGGCTTCCTCGACTACAACACTCGCGCCTACCGGGTCTTCGATGTCTGGAAGAACCACGATCTGCCCGAGGACAAGGGCTGGTTCGGCCAGTGGGGACACCAGAACTGCCATGAAGGCTGCGGCACACCGCAATTCGACAGTGAGTTGCTGGCCTTCTTCGACAAGTATGTCGCCCAGCACGATGTCACGGTGCCGGGCCCCCGGGTGACCGTCGGCAGCTTCGACGACCGCTGGCGCGGCGAAAAGGTCTGGCCGCCCGCCGATTCCGCGCGGGTGGCGATGCCGATCCGCCCCGGCGAGTACACCGATCGCGGCCTGCTCCCCGGACCGGACCGCGAGTACTGGTCACTGTCGCAGCCGCTGCCCGCCGATCAGCATCTGTCCGGAATCGCCACGGCCACACTGACGTTGAGCGGTCCGCCGAACGCCACAATCGCCGCGGAACTCTACGATGTGGCGCCCGACGGCTTCAGCACCGTGATCACCCGCGGCATCGCGCAGGTCGCCGACACCGCGGCCATCCGCCTGCTGGCCCAGGACTGGACCGTACCGGCCGGGCATCGGATCGGCGTGCGGATCACCGATGTGGTCGACACCGTGTGGTCGCACACCCCGGCGAATGCCCGGGTGAGCGTGCGTTCCGGCACCGTCGAGCTGCCGTTGCTCACCGAGACCCGCAATTTCGATCTGACCGGCGGCAGCAGTGAGGCGCTGGGCAAATGGCGCGCCCGCCGGGTGACCACGATCGCGCCCGAGGTGCTGCGCGATGCCGGTGTGACGGTGGACTTCCCGCAACGACGAGGAGATTGATGACAGCGACCGGTACGACCGCGACCACCGTCGACGACGCGACCGCCCAGCGGCTCGCGGCCGCCTTGCGCTGCGCCACCGTCTCCCGCGACGACGCCGATGCCGACGTGGTCGAATTCGACCGGCTCGCAAGCCTTCTCGACAACGAATTCCCCCTGGTGCACACCCATCTGGACCTGGAACGATTCGGTCACAGCCGGTTGTATCGCTGGCCCGGCACCGAACCCGGTACGGCGGCCGTTCTGCTCGCCCACCAGGATGTGGTTCCGGTCGACGACGAGGCCCGCTGGACCCATCCCCCGTTCGCGGGTGTGGTCGACGACGAATTCATCTGGGGCCGGGGCGCGATCGACGACAAGAGCCGGGTGCTGGCCATTCTGGAGGCCGCCGAATCGCTGCTGGCCGAGGGCCGCCGTCCGCGCCGGACCATCTATTTCGCCTTCGGCCACGACGAGGAGATTTTCGGCCGCGCCGGCGCCACCCGGATGGCCGCCCGGCTGCGCGAGCTCGAGGTGCGCGCCGACCTGCTGCTCGATGAAGGCGGGGTGATCACCCAGGGCGTCGCCGACGGGGCCACCGCACCCGTGGCCTCCATCATGCTCGGTGAAAAAGGCTGGGCCACGGTGCAACTGCGCACCACCGACACCGGCGGGCATTCCTCGATGCCCGGCCGCGAAACCGCCGTGGGCCGGATCGCGCGGGCGGTCGCGCGCATCCAGGACCATCCGATGCCGCTGCGCATGACGCCGGTGATCGCCGACATGCTGGCCCGGATGCGCCCCGCCATGGCCGAACCGCGACGTTCCGCGCTGCGGCTGGCCCCGCTCGCGGCTGGGGTGATCACCCGGATGATGGCGGCGCGGCCGCAGACCGAGGCCCTGGTCCGCACCACGACCGCACCCACCGTGATCCGCGGCGGGGTCAAGGCGAACGTGCTGCCGCAACGCGCCGAGGCGCTGGTGAATTTCCGTATCCTGCCCGGCGATTCGGTGTCCGCCGTGCTCGACCACTGCCGCCGCGTGGTCGCCGACCCGCGCGTCGCGCTCGAGGTGGTCGGAACGGCCTCCGAACCCTCGCGGATCACCGGGCCTGGTCCGGCCTTCGACGTGCTCGCCGACATCACCCGCGCCCTGGTTCCCGAAGCCGTGGTGACCACCGGCATCGTGCCCGGCGCCACCGATTCCCGCCACTATGACGGGCTGGCCGCCACCCGCTGCAACTTCGCGCCGATCGTGGTCGACGCGGCGGATCTGGAGCGCATTCACGGCACCGACGAACGGCTCTCCCGGGCCAATTACGCGCGGCTGATCGAATTCAACCGCCGCGTCCTCGCGCACTACACGGGCACCGGCGGCTGATGCCGGGAATGTCGGTGTTCGCCGCTACCCTCAACGAGTGCGAGCTACAGCAACGTTCACCGTCAAATCCTTCGTCGCCACGGACGTCCTTCCCGATCCGGACATCCCGACCGCGACGCCGGTCGGAATCGCCCGGCTGGAAAAGCATTTCGAGGGTGAGGCGGTCGGACGTTCGGCCACGTTGTTCACCGCCGCGTTCGACCAACTGTCGGGCCGGGGCACCTATGTGGCGATGGAGTCGTTCGAAGGCTCGCTCAACGGATTGGCCGGCACGTTCAACTTCGCCCATTCCGCGACCACCGCGGGCGAGGACCGCAGCGCCGAATTCTTCACGATCGTGCCCAGCAGCGGCACCGGGGAGCTGAGCGAGATCACCGGAACCGGTGGTCTGGCGGTCGACGCCGACGGCACCCACCGGATCTGGTTCGACTACGACCTGGGCTGAACATCGACCCCGGCGCGGCGGGCCGATGTGCGGCGCTCCGGCCCGCCGTGCGCGACAATGGCGGCGCAGCGACGGCACAGACGGAGGCAGCGATGACGACAGGCGATACCGGCGAATTCGACGCTCGCGGCGGGCACGTGTTCTGGCGGGCCTGGCTGCCCGAACAGGCGCGCGCGGTCGTGGTGCTGGTACACGGCGTCGCCGAACACTCCGGACGCTACGACCATGTGGGTAAACGGCTGGCGGACAGCGGTTTCGCGGTCTACGCCTTCGACCACATCGGGCACGGGCGCTCCGGCGGCGGGCAGTCGAATATCGAATCGATCGACGCGGCCGCCGACAATGTGAACACCATGCTCGATATCGCGAGTGCGAAACATCCGGGCCTGCCCCGGTTCGTCCTCGGGCACAGCATGGGCAGCCTGATCACGCTGTATCTGGCGACGCGGGCGCCGCTGGAGGTCGCGGGCATCGCGGTGTCGGCGCCGCCGGTGGTCATCGAGGCCGGCAATCCCGTGCAGCGGCTACTCGCCCCCGCGCTGAGCCGCTGGGCGCCGAACCTGGGTGTGCTGCAACTGGATTCGGCGCAGATCAGCCGCGATCCGGAGGTGGTGCGCGCCTACGATCAGGATCCGCTGGTCTATCGCGGCAAACTGCCGGCCCGCACGGCGACCGAAATTCTGCGCGGCGCCGAATTCGTCCTCGCTCACCTGGACGCGCTGCGGGTGCCGACGCTGGTGCTGCACGGCGGCGAGGATGCCCTCGCCGCCCCGGTGGGCGCCGATCGGATCGAGGCAGGCGCCACCGCGACCGATCTCACGGTGCTGCGTTATCCGGGCCTCTACCATGAGGTTTTCAACGAACCCGAGCGCGAGCAGGTACTCGGCGACCTGGTGCACTGGTTGGAGGAGCACACCGGCGCGCAGTAACATCCGAGAATGAGCAATACCGACCAGGGACGTATCGCCTTCATCCGGGCCAACTGGCACCAGTCCATCGTCACCCAGGCCTACGCGGGTTTCCTGGCCGAGTACGGCGATCTGGGGTATTCGGCGGATGCCGTCGAGGTGTTCGACGTGCCCGGCGCGTTCGAGATCCCGCTGCACGCGCAGCGGCTCGCCCGCACCGGCCGGTACACGGCGGTGGTGGCCGCCGCGCTGGTCGTCGACGGTGGCATCTACCGGCACGATTTCGTCGCTTCGGCCGTGGTCGACGGGCTCATGCGCGTGCAGCTCGAGACCGACGTCCCGGTGTTCTCCGTGGTGCTGACCCCGCATCACTTCCACGAGCACAGCGAACACGTGGACTACTTCACCAAGCACTTCCACACCAAGGGCGCCGAGGCCGCCCGCGCGGTCGCGACCACACTCAGCTCCCTGCGCACCCTCCCCACCAGCGCGGTCTGAGACCGGCCCACCGCCCGCGGACCGGCCGACGGCAGAGCACGACAGCAAAGCACGGCAGGGGCGACCGGCAATCCGGTCGCCCCTGCTCCTCATTTGTAATTGTTCAGGCAGGCCGCCTCACCGTCGAGCACCCCGGCGCGGAACGCATCGAGCCGCTGATACCCGCTGGGCACCACCTTGCCGTCGGCATCGCTCGCAGCCAGGCCGTCGGACAGCAGACCCGACACCGCGGCGTCCAGGTCGCCCGCGGTGAGCCGGGGATCGCTGGCCGGATCGCTGAGCTTGGTGGTGACGGCGCCGGACAGGCAGGCGGTGCGCAGCCCGGCGGATTCCGGTCCTTGCAGCGACAGGTGCCGATCCCGTTCCACCGCGAGCACGTAACGGGAGATGAATACGACGTAGGCGTTGTAGTTGCCGTCGACCACCGCGGACAGCGGTTCCTCGTCGCCCCGTTGCTGACCGGCACGCTTGGCCAGTTCCGGCACATCTGTACCCACGGTATTGCTCGCTGGGCAGTACGAAACCGGCTCCACCGCACTATCTTTCGGGCAGTTCTTGACGATTCCGGAATAGTCGAGCGCCGGTGGCTGCGGCAGTGGATAGATCCGGCCGAGGGCGGCGGCGACGGCATTGAGCCCGTCGACGTCGACGCCCATCTGATTCTCCTCGTCGCCCGGTTCGAAGGTCGTCGGCAGGCCGCCGCGGCGCTGCTGAATCTCCTTCTTGGTGATGCCCTTACACCCGGCCGCACCGTCGGACCAGCCGATCTGCACCGCCGTCACGCGCTCGAACGCCGACCCGTGCACATTTTTCGGATTGTCGGGGTCGCGGTCGCGCACGGCGACCGTCGCACCCAGGACACCGTTGAGCCCGTCGGTCGTGTTCAGGGTGAAATGCGCCGAACCGCCCTCGGCCACATGCCGCAGGAACACCCCCGCGAAGCAGTCGGCCTGCTGTTCGAGCACGATTCCGGGCGTGAAGAAACCGTTGAGCCGGGCCTGGTCCTGCAGCGAGTGACCGTACTCGTGCGCGAGCACCATGACCACGGCCATCTTCCCGTACTTGTTCGAGATCAGCGGCAGCAGTTTGCCGCGATCCCAGCCGACGGTCTTGTCGATCTTGCAGTAGGCCGCGTTCACCACGTGATAGGTGCTGGAGCGGCAGAAGGTGACCGATTGTTCCTTGGGCGCGTTGGCATCCCAGGAGATGAAGTGATCGACCGGCTTGAAGGTGCCCGGAAAGTTCTTGCCGTATTCGGCGCCCCAGTAATCCTGCAGATCCCACAGCGTGTTGAGGGCCAGCCGGTCCATCTCGCCGCCGTCACCGTTGTCGGCGTGCAACGGCGCGTCGGGCACGCCCGGTCGCGGACCGCTCGGGCCGGAGGCATTGGGCGCGGCGCCGCTGACGGCCCACGGATTCTCGTTCGCCGCGGCAACATCGTGTGCCACAGTCGTTTTCGCATCGGTGCCGCATCCGGCCAGTACCGCACCGAGCACCAGCAACCCGGCCGTCGCAGCCAGCCGCAGCCGCCTGTCGTGTCTCATCTCGTGTCCTCCCCGAATACCACTGTCGACGCCCGGACCGACGACGATCCGGATTCCGCACAGCGGTCCCCCCGTCTCCCGAGCGCTCACATCGTAATCGGACGCCCGCGCGAATGCGCAACGCATGTCTCGATATCGGCACGGATGCCGCAGAGTGACGGCCACAACATGGCGCGCACACCGGACGTTCATCTACTATTTACCTACGTAGATAGTAGATGCTCAACGGCGAGCAGAGAGGCCGACACCATGCCCCGACACCCCCGCGCATCCCTCACCCTTCCCGCCCTGGCGGCGCTCACCGCCGCGGGCCTCGGCTTCACCGCGGCGCCCGCCGAAGCCGAATCCAGGCGAGCGGCCACCCAACCCGCCACCGGCTGCCTGTGGGCCGGAACCGCCCACCCCGCCGGAGCCACCGTCATCGCGGGCGGTCGCGGCTACACCTGCGGCGCCGACGGCCGCGGCACTCCCGTGTGGTCGGCCGGCGCCGTGTCGGACCGGCCCGACACCGTCGCCAACCCGGGCGCGGCCGGCGACCCGGCCGCGCACTTCAGCCTGGGCGCGCGCCAGCCCGGCACCGCATACAACGACTACTGCGTCGGCAATCAGCTGGTCGAGGGCACCGACGACGTCTACCAGGTGGTGCGCGGCCACGACGGCCGCTTGTTCTGGAAGGCCGCCGAACCCGTCAGCGCATGGCGCCTCGATCGCGGAACCGTTGCCCCGCAGCCGACGTGGCGCGGAACCGGCCTGTGCTACGAGGGCAATATGGCGTGATCGCCGGTCAGCCCTGTTTTCGGTGCGGAACGAATTCCAGCGTCAGCAGCGCGAGCACGGTGAAGACGATCTCACGCCAGCGGACGAGGACGAAACGCTGATTGCCGAAGGAGTTGAACTTGCGCAGGAACCGATACAGCGACTCCAGCCGGATCAGCGGATCCAGCGTGCGGGCCAGCACGTAGACAGCCTGCTTGGAGCGCGATCGTTGCTTGTCGGCGAACAATTCGGGGAACGCCGCGAACGCCAGCGAGATGCGGTGCACATCGTGGTCGCGGCCGTAGTCGACGAGGTCGACGATCATCCGCTCGTCCAAGCCGTTCGGGGCATCCTTGCGCCGCCACGGCACATCGAGGCTGAGTTCGCTGCCGTGATTGGACGATCCGTAGCGCTGGAATCCGGCGACCCGGCCCTCACCGTCGCGGGCGATCACCACGAGCATGCCCGGATTCCGGCCGTCGAGCAGGTGATCCAGGATCATCGAGAAGCCGCGGGTCTGGTGGCCGGTCCCCCATTCGTCGACGATGCCCAGCAGCGTCTCGCGCATCTCACGGTCGAGTTCGCGTTCGGGAATCACCTCGGTCTTGACGCCGAAGTTGCGAGTGCGGCTCACCGCCTGGCGCAGGTTGCGGAATTTGCGGCCGACCATGTCGAACGAGTCGACCTCGATCACCACGTCGCGACCGATCGGAATGGCGCGCAGGCCATGATGATCGGCGGCGCGGGTGCGCCACAGTTCGGTGACCGCGGGGCTGGCGCCCAGCACCGCGATCCGCCAGCCGTGGGCGGCGGCGAATCCGGAGAACTCGGCGATGAGCCGGCCGAATTCGGCGCAACTGCCGACCGGGTCGCCCGCGACGACCGCGATGCCGAAGCGCGCGCGGTAGCCGATCGCGGCGTTCGAATCCGCGCTGAAGAAATAGGATTTGGCCGAATGCAGGGCGAACGGGGCCAGCGGATCCTCGACCGTCCGGTCGACCAGCGCGGCGATGCGGTCCCGCTGATCCGGTTGCGGGCGCGAACTCTGCGGCAGCATCAGGATCAGGCCCGTGGAGGCGAGGCACACGAAGCCGACGGTGCCGTGATCGCTGCGGTAGGCGATATTGGACACCCCGAGCACGATCACCGCGACCGTGAAGTGCGGCAGTGTGATCGGCCGCCGCAGATGCAGTCCGCGCGCCACGAACAGGCCCGACAGCGAAACCGCCACGAACCAGCCGCGATTGACACCTTCGCGGGAGGCGCGGTCGGCGGCGTACAGCAGCACCACACCGACCAGCAACAGCACCACGATCAACGGAACCCGCACGGCGCGGGTCGGATTGAGGGCGGCGTGCCGATAGGTGCGATAACCGGTGACGGCCGAATTGAGTTCAGCCATCACGGTCTCCGATCACACAGCGCATCGCGTGTGTCGTCGAGCCGGTGGGCGTTGCGCACGTCCACGAACATCCTCACCATGGCGGTCCTCCCGAATGGTCGCGTACCGATACAGTATGCGGAACGCTGGTTCCGGCTCGGCCGGGCCCCACGGTCACGACGGCACAGCACACTGTGAACCAACCGATATCGCGTCCGGTCTGTTCCCCGCAACACGTTTTCGGCCCGCACGGGCTCGGCGTATCGCGAGAATTCATCGCCGGTTCACGAAACCGCCGCCTGCCCCCGGTGACCTACGCGACCGCGACAACCGCCGCGCGCACGCATCCGTGCCATTCACCGCATACCTCCGCCGCGACGGAGCTACGCCCCGCCGAAGACGCGTTCGACGACCGTCTTCGCCCGCCTCGTGACGCGCATGTAGTGGTCGAGGAATTCGCTGCCGTCGTCGGTCGGCCAGCCCGCTACCCGGGCCACGGCCGAGAGCAACGGCCCGGGCCCGGGCAGCTGGTCGGCGGGTTTGCCGCGCACCAGCACCAGCGCGTTGCGGGCCTTGGTGGCGGTGAGCCAGGCGGTGCGCAGCAGCTCGACATCGAGGGCGTCGAGCAGTTTGTTCCGTTCGATCACCGCGAGGCATTCGAGAGTGGAGGTGTTGTGCAGATCGGGCACCTCGTGCGCGTGCTGGAGTTGCAGCAGTTGCACGGTCCACTCGATATCGGCGAGACCGCCGCGGCCGAGCTTGGTGTGAGTGGCCGGGTTCGCGCCGCGCGGTAGGCGCTCGGAGTCGACCCGCGCCTTGATCCGCCGGATCTCGCGCACGGCATCCTCGGAGACCCCGCCCTTGGGATAGCGGACCGGATCGATGGAATGCAGGAACCGCAGACCCAGGTCCTCGTCGCCGGCGACCTGATGTGCGCGCAGCAGCGCCTGCACTTCCCACGGCTGCGCCCACTGCTGGTAGTAGGCGCGATAGGCGGCCAGGGTGCGGACCAGCGCACCGTTGCGTCCCTCGGGCCGGAGCCCGGCATCGACCTGCAGCGGCGGATCGGTGCTGGGCGCGCCGAGGAGCCGCTGCACTTGTTCGGCGACGCCGATGGCCCACTTCACCGCGACCGTCTCGTCCGCGCCGGGACGCGGATCGCAGACGAACAGCACATCGGCGTCGGACCCGTAGCCCAGTTCCATCCCACCGAGACGACCCATGCCGATCACGGCGAAGTCCGCCGGCGCGGGCTCCTGGTGTTCGGCCTCCCAGGCTCGGATCACGGCCTGCAGCGACGCCTCGAGCACCGCGACCCAGACCCACGACAGTGCCCGGCACACCCGCGGCACCTCCAGCATGCCGAGCACGTCGGCGGAGGCGATGCGGGCCAGCTCGTGGCGCCGCAGCGAGCGGGCCGTGGCGACGGCCCGTCTGGGATCGTCGTAGCGGGCGGCCCCGGCCAGGATGCTGGAGCGCACATCCTCGGCCTTCGGGCTCAGCAGCAGCGGCCCGTCCGGTCCGTCGGCGAACATCCGGATGGTTTCGGGCGCGTTGATCAGCAGATCGGGCAGATAGGCCGAGGAGCCCAGCACGATCATCAGCCGCTGCGCGATCGCACCCTCGTCGCGGAGTTCGCGCAGGAACCAGATCTGGTCGTCGAGGCCCTCCGACACCCGCCGGTAGGCCAGCAAACCGGCATCGGGATTCGGTGTGTCACCGAGCCATTCGAGCAGCGTCGGCAACAGCAGCGCCTGGATGCGGCCCTTGCGCCCCACCTCCCCCGTGAGCGCCTTGAGGTGGCCGAGCGCGTTCTCCGGGGCGGCGTAGCCGAGGGCGGCGAGCTGGCGGACCGCGGCCTGCGGACTCAGCCGCAACGCGGCGGCGTCGAGGCGGGCCACCGATTCCAGCAGCGGCCGGTAGAACAGCTTCGCGTGCAGCCGGCGCACCCGCACGGTGTTGCGCTTGATTTCGCTGCGCAGCACCCCGACCGCGTCCTGGCGCCCGTCGGGACGCATATGCGCCGCACGAGCGAGCCAGCGCATCCCCTCCTCATCGTCGGATGCGGGCAAGGTGTGGGTGCGCTTGAGCCGCTGCAACTGCAGGCGGTGCTCGAGCAGGCGCAGGAATTCGTAGGAGGCGGTGAGGTTCGCGGCATCGTCGCGGCCCACATAGCCACGCGCGGCCAGCGCGGTCAGCGCCTCGACCGTACCCGGCACGTGCAGCGATTCATCGGCCTTGCCGTGGACCAACTGCAGCAGCTGCACCGCGAATTCGACGTCGCGCAAGCTGCCGTGGCCGAGTTTCAGCTCCCGCTCGCGCATGTCCTCGGGCACCAGGCTTTCGACCCGGCGCCGCATCGCCTGCACGTCGGCGACGAAATCCGGTCGTTCCGAGGCGCTCCACACCATCGGCATGAGCGCCTCGCTGTACTGCCTGCCCAGTTCCAGATCGCCAGTGGCGGGGCGGTTCTTCAGCAGCGCCTGGAATTCCCAGGTGCGCGCCCAGCGCTTGTAGTAGGTGATGTGCGAATCCAACGTGCGCACCAGCGCCCCGGCCTTACCTTCCGGACGCAGCGCGGCATCGACGTCGAAGAACGCGCTGCCGGCGATGCCCATCATCTCCGCGGCCAGCCGGGTGGCGGTGGTGTCGGCGGGTTCGGCGACGAACACCACGTCGACATCGGAGACGTAATTGAGCTCGCGCGCACCGCATTTGCCCATCGCGACCACCGCCAGCCGGACCGGAACCGGGTCGTCGGGGCAGATCCGCGCCACCGCCACCGAGAGCGCGGCGGTGAGTGCGGCCTCGGCCAGGTCGGTGAGATGGTTGCCGACCTGCTGATACGGCAGCACCGGTTCGTTCTCGACGGTGGCGGCCAGATCGTGGGCGGCCAGCAGCATCAGCTGATCGCGATATCGCTTGCGCAGCAATGCGATCGCGTCGGGTCCGGCGTGGGTGGCGCGGTAGAGCATCGGCGCGGCGTTCGGCCCCGTCTCGGGCGCGGCGCCGACCGCGTCGAGCAGATCGTCGAGGATCTCGCGCGTGCCCGGCAGTTCTCGCCGCAACAGCTGCCAGCTCGACGGATCGGCCACCAGATGGTCGGCGAACGCGCTCGACGAGCCGATCAGCGCGAACAGCCTGCCGCGCAACGACAGATCGGTGCGCAACGCGGAATCCAGTGCGGCCCATCCGGACCCGAGCGCCTCGCGCAGGCGGACCAGGGTCAGCAGCGCCAGATCGGCATCCGGCGACCGCGACAACGCCCACAGCAGTGCAACGCTGTCGACATTGTCCCAGTCGAGCTCTCGTAACGACGCGGCTGCCGTCGGCTCCAGCAATCCCAGCCGACCGGCACCGGGCACTGCGGGACGTGCAGTCGGTGGGCGGACCATCCTTTCAAATTACCGTTACGACCGAGCCTGCGGAAGTTGCCTGCTCGCGGGCGGTCGAGAGAGTGCTGGGCCGACCCTCGTCACGGAGCCGATTCGTTTTGGGCGAGGGCCGCGGGGAACCTTTTCGGCGAAGGCCGCGGGGAACACAGCCTCCCGCCGACGGGCTACCGGGACCGCGAGCGAGCCGTCTCGATCGCAGACCGCGGCAAGCCCGGCCCCGGCCGCCACACAGACCTGGATAGAACGCCCTGAGCCGCCCGCCGCAGTACGGGCGGGCATCGGCGTCCGTGGTGTACAGAGATCGACCGCGGAGCGCGCGCAGCACCCCGCGGTCGACCCGTTTCTCAGAAGCTGTGTTCCGGCCCCGGAAAGGTCCCCTGCGCTACTTCGCGCGCGTATTCCGCTGCGGCGCTGCGCAATTCGTCGCCCACGCGGCCGAAGCGCTTGACGAACTTGGCCGTCTTGCCGCTGGTGTAGCCGGCCATGTCCTGCCAGACCAACACCTGGGCGTCGCAGTCGCTGCCGGCGCCGATGCCGACGGTCGGGATGGTCAGCTTGTGGGTGACCTGCCCGGCCAGCTCGGCGGGCACCATCTCCATCACCACGGCGACGGCACCGGCCTCCTGCACCGCGATGGCGTCGGCGATCAGCTGTTCGGCGCCGTCGCCGCGGCCCTGCACGCGATAGCCGCCGAGGGTGTTGACGCTCTGCGGGGTGAAGCCGATATGCGCCACCACCGGGATGCCGGAGGCGGTGAGCCGGGCGATGTGCTCGGAAACCCGTTCTCCGCCTTCGAGTTTCACCGCGTGCGCACCACCCTCCTTCATGAAGCGGGTGGCGCTGGCCAGCGCCTGTTCGGGTGATCCCTCGTAGCTGCCGAACGGCAGGTCGGCCACCACCAGGGCATGCGGCGCCCCGCGGACCACGCCGCGTACCAGCGGCAGCAGTTCCTCGATCGTGATCGGCACGGTGGTGTCGTAGCCGTAGACCACGTTGGCCGCCGAATCGCCGACCAGCAGCACGGGGATGCCGGCCTCTTCGAACAGCTTCGCGGTGGAGTAGTCGTAGGCGGTCAGCATCGCCCACTTCTCGCCCGCGGATTTCCATTGCTGCAGGTGCTGTACTCGCGTCTTCCGCCGGGAAGTTGTCGGTGCGGCACCGTAGGCGGTGGTTTCGGAAGCAGGATTGTCCTGAGCAGCGGACATCATCGTCCCTTTCGTCTGTCCTCGAGGCCCGATCGGGTCCCCGGGTTGCTATGACCCGTCCAGTCTGCCACCGCGGCAGGGCCGCATTTAAGGCGTGCCCGGGATGGGATTTGTCACACGCGGTGGGAGCGACGCGGCCGGAGGAGGCAGCCTGCGTAACCACGGAGGCCGCCGCGGACACCGCAATGATCACAGGCGGAGATGGAAGGATGGCGCGCATGTCCTTGTCGCGATCCGGTCGCGTCGCAGCCGCGGTGGCCCTGATGTGTGTGGCCGCCGCCTGCTCGTCGACGTCGAAGAATCACCCCGTCGCCCAGCCGTCCGCGCCGAGTCCGGCCGCGCTGCAGAAGTACTACACCCAGGTTCCGGCGTGGGGTAGCTGTGACGGATTCGGCGATGCCTCGACCCGATTCCCGCAGGGCACCGAGTGCGCGCACATCTCGGTACCGATCGATTACGACAAGCCCGAGGGCGCGACCGCGCAGATCGCGGTGTCGCGGATGAAGGCGACCGGGCAGCGCATCGGATCACTGCTGTTCAACCCGGGCGGGCCCGGCCAGGCCGGACTGTGGATGGCCGGGCAGGGCCAGGACACCCCGCTCGCACAGCGGTTCGACCGCATCGGTTTCGATCCGCGCGGTGTCGGCGCCTCCACGCCGCTGATCGAATGCCTGACCGGGCAGCAGTGGGATCAGCAACGCGCCGAACCGCCCAAGGACTACACCCCCGACGGCATCGCGGCCGCCGAGCGGGAGAACAAGGATTTCGCCGCGCACTGCACCGAGAAGACCGGCAACGAATTCCTCGCCCACGTCGGCACCCGCGAGGTCGTGCAGGACATGGACATCATCCGGGGAGTGCTCGGCGACGACAAGCTGAACTACGTCGGCTACTCCTACGGAACCCGGCTCGGCTACATCTACGCCGAGAAGTTCCCGGACAAGGTGCGGGCCATGGTGCTCGACGGCGCACTCGATCCGGACGCCGATCCGGAGAAGGAATCGGTGCAGCAGGCCGCCGGGTTCCAGAAGGCCTTCGACGCCTACGCCGCCGACTGTACGAGCAAACCGGATTGCCCGCTGGGCCAGGACGCGAGTCAGGCGGTGGCCCGCTTCCACGATCTGGTCAACCCGCTCTGGAACCACCCGGCCGAGACCCGCGACGGCCGCGGGCTCACCTACAGCGACGCGGTCACCGGCGTGCAGAACACCCTCTACGCCGAAGACAGCTGGAATGTGCTGAGCGCGGGCCTGGCTCAGCTGGCCAAGGGCAAGGGCGACATCCTGCTGCAGCTCGCCGATCTCTACGACGGCCGCGGCAAGGACGGTACCTACGACAATTCGCAGGACGCGTTCCTGGCCATCCACTGCGTCGACGATCCGGCCATCAAGGACCGCGCCGAAACCGATAAGCAGGACGCGGAATACCGCAAGGTTGCCCCGTTCCTCGACGACGGCCACGCCACCGGGCAGGCGCCGCTCGAGATGTGCGCGTTCTGGCCCGTGCCCAACAGCGGCTCCCCGCACAACATTTCCGCACCGGGCCTGGCCAAGACCGTGGTCATCTCCACGACCGCGGACCCGGCCACCCCGTATCAGGCCGGTGTCGATCTGGCCCATCAGCTGGGCGCGGCGCTGATCACCAACAAGGGAACCCGCCACACCGCCTTCCTCTCCGGGGGCGTGCCGTGCGTGGACGACGCGGTCTTCGCCTACCTGATCGACCTGAAGACACCGCCGGAAGGACTCACCTGCGGCTGACGCCACACATGCGGACCGGCGGTTGTTGCATGATGTAACACGGATTTAACCGCGGGTGCCTACGCTCGCGCGTATGGATCGCCAGAAGGAATTCGTGCTGCGGACGCTCGAGGAGCGGGACATCCGCTTCGTGCGACTCTGGTTCACCGACGTCCTGGGATATCTGAAGTCGGTGGCGATCGCCCCCGCGGAGCTGGAAGGCGCCTTCGAGGAGGGCATCGGATTCGACGGCTCGGCGATCGAGGGCTTCGCCCGGGTGTCGGAGGCCGATATGGTCGCCAAGCCCGATCCGTCGACGTTCCAGGTACTGCCCTGGTCCACCAGCAAGGGCCATCAGCATTCGGCGCGCATGTTCTGCGATATCGCCATGCCCGACGGCTCGCCATCGTGGGCCGATCCGCGCCACGTACTGCGACGGCAGCTGAACAAGGCCGGTGACCTGGGGTTCAGCTGCTACGTGCATCCGGAGATCGAGTTCTTCCTGATCCGTTCGGCGCTCAAGGACGGTCGTCCGGCGCCCGCCGACAACGGTGGCTTCTTCGACCAGGCCGTCCACGACGAGGCGCCGAACTTCCGCCGCCACGCCATCGACGCGCTCGAATCGATGGGCATCTCGGTGGAGTTCAGCCACCACGAGGGTGCGCCCGGCCAGCAGGAGATCGACCTGCGCTACGCGGACGCGCTGTCGATGGCCGACAACGTGATGACCTTCCGCTACCTCATCAAAGAGGTGGCCATCGACGAAGGCGTGCGCGCCTCGTTCATGCCCAAGCCGTTCTCGGATCACCCGGGTTCGGCCATGCACACGCATATGAGCCTGTTCGAGGGTGAGCACAACGCCTTCGCCGATCCCGACGATCCGAACAATTTGTCCGAGACCGCGCGTGCGTTCATCGCGGGCATTCTCGAGCACGCCAACGAGATCAGCGCCGTCACCAACCAGTGGGTGAACTCCTACAAGCGGCTGATCCACGGCGGCGAGGCGCCGACCGCCGCGTCCTGGGGCCGGTCGAATCGCTCTGCGCTGGTCCGGGTTCCGATGTACACACCCAACAAGCAGTCCTCGCGGCGAGTCGAGATCCGCAGCCCGGATTCGGCGTGCAATCCGTATCTGGCCTTCGCGGTGCTGCTGGCCGCGGGCCTGCGCGGTATCGAGAAGGGGTACACGCTGCCCCCCGAGGCCGAGGACGACGTGTGGTCGCTGACCACCGCCGAGCGCCGCGCGATGGGCTTCCGCGAGCTGCCCTCGACCCTGGACGAGGCGCTGCGGGCGATGGAGCGGTCCGAGCTGGTCGCCGAAACGCTGGGCGAGCACGTGTTCGACTTCTTCCTGCGCAACAAGCGCCGCGAATGGGCCACCTACCGCGCCCAGGTCACCCCGTGGGAGCTGGGCGAGTACCTGACGCTGTGATCGCCGGTGCGAGACCGGTTCCGGCCGGCCGCGCCGACGATCGGTGAGCTGGGTTAGGTTGTCCCGGATGAACGCGCCTGTATCGGTGGCCGATCAACCACTACGACCGCTGATCGACTGGGCCACCCGGGAACTCGCACAGCGCGGAATGACGGTGACCGGCGCGCAGGAGATGCGGCGCCGGGACTGGACGCTGCTCGCGCGCATCGAGACGAACGGCGAAGCTGTCTGGGCAAAGGCGAGTGCGCGCGCGTTCGCCCACGAGGGTCCGCTGCTGGCGGCGTTGGATCGGCTCGTTCCGGGATCGGCGCCGAAACCCCTTGCGATACACCGTGAGAACGGATGGTTCCTCGCAGGCGACGGCGGCGAGACCATGCGAACCGGACCACTCGACCGCCAATTCGCACTCCACGACACGGACGCGCCCCCGCCACGTCCGCCGGAATGGGAATCGGTACTGCGGTCCTATGCCGGCCTGCAGCACACCTTGTGCACGCACGCGGAGTCGTTGCGCGACACCGGAACTCCGTACCTTCCGCCGGCGCGCCTGATCGAGGTCTACCGCCACTTCGCCGATCGCGCCCCGGGACTGGAGTTCGCGATCGAATCGGCCGCTGCCGAGCTCGCGCAATACGGCCGGCTGAGCGTGGAACACAACGACCTGTATCCGGGCCACGTCTTCCGCACCACCGCCGCGGTATTCGACTGGGGCGACGCGCTGATCACCCATCCCTTCCTGTCCGTGCGCACGTTCCGGGATCCGCAGCGCGCGGCGTATTTCGACGCCTGGCGGGAACGGACCACCGTCACCGACCGCGAGATCGAGCTGGCCGGGCGCCTCGCGCCCCTGACCACCCTGCATTCGTGGCTGACGATCGACACCGCACCGGGCCGCCCGGGCGAACGGTTCGCGCCCTTCGTCGCCGAGATGCTGGACCTGCTGCGCGCGAACTTCGCCTGAGCCACCCGGCCACTCGCGGTGAGGTGGCAGACTCGTAGGTGCACAGCAGGAAATCCGGATGAACGCCGGAATCGAACAAAGGGAACAGATGTCGCAGAGCCGTTGGATGACTCGCGGAGCGCTCGCCGTCGGTGCGGCGCTGGGCGTCGTGCTGGTCGCCGGATGTGGTGGCGAAAGCACGGGTTCGGCCGGCCCCGAGAAATCGGGCGCCTCAGCGACGTCGACGGCCGCGCGTCCCAGCGGTTCGGCGGGCGTCACCGCCAAGCCGGGACAGACCAGTCCCGTCCAGGTGCCCGATCCGGTCGCGCAGAAGCTGTGCGACGCCATCTCGCCGCAGCTGTCGGACTGGCGGGTCCAGGGCCCGACGCTGGGCAAGGTGGCGCTGAACATCACGGTGCACCAGTGGGCCGCGGAGAGCGGCGGCATCAACCTGGCGGTGCTCGGCGACAAGGCCGTGGTGGACCGGATCACCACCAAGACCTGCTCGGATGTTCGCACGCAGGCGCTGCAGGCGCTGGAGCTGCCAGATCTCGCCTCGGGAATCGCCTTCTGATGCGCACCCTCTACCCGCCGCTGGAGCCCTACCGTGAGGGCATGCTCGACGTCGGCGATGGGCAGCACATCTACTGGGAGGAGTCGGGCAACCCCGACGGCAAGCCGGTGGTGTTCCTGCACGGCGGCCCCGGTGGCGGCACTGATCCGATGCACCGGCAGTTCTTCGATCCCGCCGCCTACCGGATCGTGCTGTTCGACCAGCGCGGGTGCGGGCGTTCGACGCCGCATGTGGCCGACGGGGCGAGTCTGGAGGTCAACACCACCTGGCATCTGGTGGCCGATATCGAGCGGCTGCGCACTCATCTGAGTATCGAGCGCTGGCAGGTCTTCGGCGGGTCCTGGGGTTCGACGCTGGCGCTGGCCTACGCCCAGACCCACCCCGAGCGCGTAACGGAGATGGTGCTGCGGGGCGTTTTCCTGTTGCGGCGCAAGGAAATCGACTGGTACTACAACGGCGCCGCCGGATTCGTCTATCCCGACGAATGGGAGAAGTACCTGGCGCCGATCCCGGACGACGAGCGCGACGGGGATCTGGTGGCGGCCTATCACCGGCTGCTGCACTCCCCCGATCACGACGTGGCGACCGCCGCCGCGGTGGCGTGGTCGAGTTGGGAGGGCGCGACGAGTTCGCTACTGCCACAGCCGGAACGGGTCGCAGAATCCGCCGAACCCCATTTCGCCCTGGCCTTCGCCCGCATCGAGAACCACTACTTCGTGCACGGCGGATTCCTGGAAGAGAACCAGCTGCTGCGCGATATCGACCGGATCGCACATATTCCCGTGGTGATCGTGCAGGGCCGCCACGATATCGTCTGCCCGGCGGTCAGCGCCTGGGATCTGCATCGGGCCTGGCCCGGTTCGCGCCTGCATCTGGTGGCCGATGCCGGTCATGCCGCGGCCGAGCCGGGGACCACCCATCATCTGATCGAGGCCACCGACGAATTCCGGGATCGGCGATGAGCGGTCCGGCCGGTCCCGCCGTCGTCGCCGCCCTCGGTGCGGATGTGGACCGGCTGCTGTCGGCGGAACCGAAGGTCCGTGCCGACGAATCGGATTCGGTGCATCAGATGCGGGTCGCCACTCGCCGGCTGCGGTCGGTGCTGCGGTCGTATCGAAAGGTGTTCCACCGCGACGAGATAGACGCCATCGGCGATGAATTGCGGTGGCTGGCAGGGCTGCTCGGCATCGCCCGCGACGCCGAGGTGCGCGCCGACCGGTTCGCGGCGCTGCTGGACGAATATCCCGACGTGCAGCGGCAGCTCGGGCGGCAGCTGGTGAGCGCGGAACGCGCGGCCTACACCGATGCCCACCGCACCGTGCTGCGGGAGCTCGACGGTGAGCGCTACGCCCTGCTGCGTGCGCGAGTGGTCGGCCTGCGCACCGACCCGCCGCTACGCCGCACACGCGCCCGCCGCGACGCCGACCGCGTGTTCAGGGCAGCAGTGCGCGCGGACCTGCGCCGGTTGAAAGCACGGGTCGACGCGGAACGAGCCGTCGAAGACGCCGATCGCGTCGACGCCCTGCACGATATCCGCAAGGCCGCCAAGCGTTTACGGTACAGCGCCGAGGCCGCCACCGATATCCTCGACGGACCCGCCGAGGACCTGGCCCGCCGCGCGAAGAAAGTGCAGGGCGTCCTGGGCGACCATCGCGATGCCATCGAGGCGCTGGCCATCATCACCGCCCGCGCCGAAATCGTGCGCGGCCGCGGCGACGATACGACCCCCTACGAATTGCTGTGCGCCGCCGAAGTCGACGCCGCGCGCATCGCCCTCGACCAGTACCCGTCGCTGATCGAATTCCTGAACTACGACTACCTGTCCTGAGCGGATGCGTCGCGCGAGTCCGCCGGGAAGCTGAAGCCCACCACGCGTTTATCGGGGTCCGCGATGTCCAGGCGCACCCGTACCCGCCGGCCTTCCGGCGGCGAGCCGGTGCATTTGGCGCCTACCGGCGGGTCGGCGACGAAGATCTCGGCGGATCGGTTGCCGTTGCCCTCGCGGATGACCACCGCCTCGAAGATGTCGCCCAGACGTGGTGCGAGAACGGTGGATTCGGTGAGATCGATGCACGCGCGTTCGAGTTTGCCGCCGACCGCGTCGCTGCGCCGCATCGCGTCGGCGGCGGCGCCGAGCCCGTCGCGAACCCACTGCGGTACCGGGGTGCCCGCGCAGCGAGCCAGGCAAATTTCGGTGGCGTAGCGGTCGGCGAGGCGGCGTAGCGGCGCCGTCACATGCGCGTAGGGGGCGCCGATACCGCTGTGCTGCAACACATCCGGCGCTTGGCTGTCGAGGACGGTGTAGGACGCGCCGCGCAGGAGGCTGGTCGCCTCCGAGTTCAGCACCAGCGCGGCGGGGGTGTTGGGATCCAGTCCGGCCAGCATCCGGCCCACCGGCATACCCGCCGGCCAGCGCACCCCGAGCGCGGCGGCGGTACGGTGCATGGACGCTATCGCCGAGGCCGGAGGCGCCGGCATGGTGCGCAGCAATCCGATTCGGGTGTCGGAATCGGTGTCGGCCAACATGATTCGGGCCGCGCAGATACCGGTGAGCAGGGAAACCTGTTCGTTCCAGTCGTCGGCGGCGGTGCGCGGCTCGACCGCCAACTGCCAGTGTTCGGTGTCGTGGTCGCGTCCGTCGGGGATCACCGATTGCGCAGGCAGCCGCAGTTCGATCGCGCCGCGGGCCAGACCGGCCTCGATGCGCAGGCGGCCGAATTCCGGCAGCGCGGCGATCGAAGGATGCAGGCGGCCGGCTTCGGCGTCGGCCTGGACGCCGGGATAGTCCAGGCGGGCGCGGGAACGAACCAGGGCGCGCTGCACCGAGAAGCGTCGCGGCTCGGCCTTGTCGTCGCAGACGATGGTCCAGAGCGCGGCGGGACGAACCGCACCGGGCAGCAGACTCGCCGACCCTTCCGAGAGCACTGGCGGATGCAGCGGCACGGTGCAGTCGGGCAGATAGAAGCTTTGTCCCCGTGCGAGGGATTCCCGCGCGAGCGCCCCGTCGGGCGCGACCACCGCGCCCACATCGGCGATGGCGTAGTGCAGCAGGAATCCGGCCGGGGTGCGTTCGAGATGCAGCGCCTGGTCGAGATCCAGGGCGCCGGGTGGGTCGATCGTCACGAACGGGATGTCGGTGCGATCGGCCCGGACGCCCGCGAACGCATCGGCTGCGTCGCGGGCCTCCGAGACCGCCTCGGACGGATACTCCGAGGCGAGTCCGAATTCGGATCGCACGACACCGAAATTCACCGGTGCCGAGACGATCCTGGGATGCAGTTCCACGCGGGGCGCTGAACCTTATTTGAGCGCCAGCATGGTGCCGTTCAGCTGATCGAACGGGCCGTACACGGTGAAGACGACGCGGCCGTCGGGGTACTGCGACGACAGGGCCGCCGCGGCATCGAGAGCCTGGCCGAACGAGGCCGCCGACGGGTGCGGCAGCACCGCGATCGACCGGCCGACGTGGGTCTGATGGACCCACTGGGTGTCACCGGGGCTGAGGTCCACCTGGACGCCACCCGGCAGCGGAGTGACCGCGACCGCGGACGCCGATCCCGCGCCCAGCACCGCCACACCCGACGCAGCCGCGGCGATCAATGCACCGGCCGCCAACTTGCGAACTACTCGCATATATACAGAACCTGCTTTCCGACACTCGTAGCACCCATAGTCGCTGCCGCCCCCGGCAGCGACACTTCCAACGGCCAACACTGTATGACGTCGGTCACGGTTCCGGCCACTCCGGGGCGGTTCGTCGCACAGGACACGCCGAGAGCAGCCGATTCGCCCGCGTTTGCCGAGAATGCGCCCACCGCCCGCACCGGGGCGCGGACCGCGCGAAGCTTCGGTGCCTGCGATTTCGCGACCGGCCCCACGACGGCGGCGACCGCGTTCCGCCGAGCGCATCAGGAGTCGACGAATCGTGTCGAGCACGAACTCCGACGGCCCGCGAACCGGATCATTCCGAATAGAAATAGCACACCATTCAGAGTGAACAGGTATCACTCCGACGGGTCGGACCTGCGTCCAGATCACGCTACCGCACGCCGAATCCCCGCGTCGAGTCCGTTTTCCGCTGGGCCTGCGACTGTCCGAGCGCGCTGTTACTGTTGCCGATGGTGACAGGCCCCGGCGTACCCACGGATTCGGGGGTCCGTGCAGTAACGAGAGTCCGCCGCGCGGCGAGAGTCGTCGAGTAATAGTTCCTCGAGTACAAGGAGTTCCACACCGCATGTCGTCCATCGTCTTCGACTACCTGCTGCCTCTCGTCGGTCCGGAGCAGGCGGCCTACTGGGCCCAGATTCTGGTGATCAACCCCGCCGGCTGATCACCGCACGACCGCACCCGGTGCCGGCGGCCCGCCGCGGGCACCGCATGCGGTCGCAAGGCCCGGCTTCGACGACGATCCGACACAGGAGGCCTCCACCATGACCACCGATCACGTCTGGTTCATCACCGGCACCAGCAGCGGCTTCGGCCGCGCGATCGCGGAGGCGGTGCTCGCCGACGGCGGCAGCGTGGTCGCCACCGCACGCAAAACCGAATCCCTTGCCGACCTTCGAGATCGCGCTCCGGAGCGGGTGCTCGTCGCGCAGTTGGACGTCACCGATCCGGCGTCGATCACCGCGGCGGTCGAGGCGGCGCGAGTTCGGTTCGGCCGCATCGACGTTCTGGTCAACAACGCCGGTTACGGACTGCGCGGCGCGCTCGAGGAATGCGACGACGAGCAACTGCGCGCACTGATGGAAACCAATGTCTGGGGCCTGATTTCGGTGACTGAGGCGGTGCTGCCGCTCATGCGGGCCCAGCGCAGCGGGCATATCGTGCAGCTGTCCTCGGTCGGCGGGGTGCGCGCCCGGCTCGGCGGAACCCCTTACGCACTCAGCAAATTCGCGGTCGAGGGACTCTCGGAGGGCTTGTCGTACGAGGTCGCGCCGTTCGGCATCAAGGTCACCATCGTGGAGCCGGGACCGTTCCGCACCGATTTCGCCGGACGATCCATCCAGTGGGCCGCATCGATGCCCGAATACACACCCGTCTTCGCCGAGGAACGCGAGCGCTTCCAAGCCCAGGACGGCGCCCAGCCCGGGGATCCGGCCCGCGCCGCCGCGGCCATCCTGCGCGCGGTCGCCATGGACGAGCCGCCCTTGCGGCTGCCGCTGGGCCCCGAGGCGTTCGCCGGCATCCGCGCCACCCTCACCCAGCGCCTCGCCGATCTGGACGAGCTCGAACCCTGGGCCGCCGACACCGGCTTCCGCTGACCACTCCCTCGCCCCGACCGCCGGAGGACCCGCCATGCTGCCCGCGGAAGACCACTTCGCGATCACCGACCTGATCAATCTGCACGGCCACCTGACCGACAACGGCGATTTCGACGGCTGGCCGGCACTGTTCGCCGAGGACGTCGTCTACGACGTCAGCGCCAGCGCGTCGGCGCGGGCTGGAAGATCACCCACCGCATCGTGCGCCCACGGCGGAAACCGCTGCGACCGTGATCCGGCGACCCTTGCGCTGATCACGGAACATGCCAATATTGCTCCCAATATTGCTCCGAAGTTGCCCGCGAGGGTGATCATGGAGGCATGAACGCGGAACCGCTACCGCACACCCCCGCCCTGCGACGAATGCTGGACGATGCCTCGGCGATCGCGCGCCGGGCGGGCCATACCGCCCTCGGCACCGAACACCTCGTCCTGGCCGGCCTGCAGGACCCGAATTCCGCTGTCGCCCACGCCTTTCACCGCGCGGGCGCCGATCTGGCGGCGATCTCGGACGCCTTGCACGAAACCTTGCGCAACGGACCGTACCCGAACCCGACCGAGCATCCGGACAACGGCGAGGGCTGTGCGCGCTAGCTGAACGCGGTCGGTCAGCGAAGTGAGGTTTCGCCGCCGACCGTGAACTCGGTGACCTGCGCTTCGCGGATCATCGCGCCCCGCTCGTCGGACATCCCCGCACGGCAAAATCGAGGGTCTCATGCCGCGAACGAGAATCCCCGAAGGGGACGAGTCGGTCTGTAAGCCGGATCCTGTTCCCGGTTCGCACCGGGAGGCGACCATCCATCTGGGTGCACCGTCGCCGGGCACCTCGAGCAGCCAACCCGCAGGCTCGGGCGAGCAGCCCTCGGGCACCTGCGCAGCCGCACTCGCGAGAGTGCGACCTTCGACCTTGCTCCGGGCGGGGTTTACCGAGCCGCCCCGGTCACCCGGGGCGCTGGTGCGCTCTTACCGCACCGTTTCACCCTTACCGGCGGACCTCCGGAGAGACCGCCGGCGGTCTGTTTTCTGTGGCACTGTCCCGCGGGTCACCCCGGGTTGCCGTTAACAACCGCCCTGCTCTGTGGAGTCCGGACTTTCCTCGGCGACGGGCGGCGGCACAGCTGTGCCCGTTCCCGTCGACGCGGTCGCCCGACCGACTCGTCGCGCACCATTGTGCCGTGCGGGCGGCGCCGAGCGCACGCCGCCCCGGCTATCGCTCCCGTACGTCGGCACCACCGGCTCGGAGGTCGCGTGCCCACGCCTGCGACCACGGCTCGTGCCGGTGTCGCGGGGCGACCCCCCGATCCGACCCGGGCACCGGCGCGATCGTGGCGCGGTACCGCCGGTCACGCATACAGTGAAGCCCGCATTCGCCGTCGAGCGCGCATACTCGCCGGCGAACCGACGGCACAGAAGGGCAGCGCACATGGGGTTCGGCGACTTCCAGAACGAGATCTACTTCCAGGGGCTGCGCGGTGTCGTACCGGAGTACCCGGTCGCGTTCGCCGAACTCGAACAGCGCGCGCAGGCGGCTATGCCGCCCTCGATCTGGTCGTACGTGGCCGGCGGCGCGGGCGACGAGCGCACCCAGCGCGCCAACGTCACCGCCTTCGACCGCTGGGGGCTCATCCCCCGCATGTTCGTTGGCGCGAAGGAGCGCGACCTGTCGGTCGATCTGTTCGGAATGACGTTTCCCACACCGCTTTTCATGGCTCCGGTCGGCGTGATCGGCCTCTGCGCGCAGGACGGCCACGGCGATCTGGCGACCGCCCGCGCCGCCGCCCGCACCGGTGTCCCGATGGTGGCCTCGACCCTGACGGTCGATCCGCTCGAGGATCTCGCCGCCGAATTCGGTGACACCCCGGGCTTTTTCCAGCTCTACACGCCCACCGACCGCGAGCTCGCGGCCAGCCTGGTGCACCGCGCGGAGCAGGCCGGGTACAAGGGCATCGTCGTCACCCTCGACACCTGGATCACCGGCTGGCGGCCGCGCGATCTGTCCACCGGTAACTTCCCGCAGCTGCGCGGACACTGCCTCGCCAACTACTTCACCGATCCGGTCTTCCTCTCCGGTCTGCAGCGCTCACCGGAGGAGGATCCGATAAGTGCGGTGCTGCGGTGGGTGCAACTGTT
This sequence comes from Nocardia nova, assembly GCF_002933465.1. Taxonomy (GTDB): domain Bacteria; phylum Actinomycetota; class Actinomycetes; order Mycobacteriales; family Mycobacteriaceae; genus Nocardia; species Nocardia nova_B. The sequence continues at coordinate 196,589 of NZ_PSZE01000004.1, read as the reverse complement.
CGGCAACCCGCTGCGTTGGGAGGATCTGGCCTGGCTGCGTTCGCTCACCGAGCTGCCCCTGATCGTCAAGGGAATCTGCCATCCCGACGATGTGCGCCGGGCCCGCGACGGTGGTGTGGACGGCATCTACTGCTCGAATCACGGTGGGCGCCAAGCCAATGGCGGACTGCCCGCGCTCGACATGTTGCCCGAGGTCGTCGCCGCGGCAGAGGGCCTGCCGGTGCTGTTCGATTCCGGAATCCGCAGCGGCGCAGACGTCGTCAAGGCGCTCGCGCTCGGTGCCACCGCGGTCGGAGTGGGCCGGCCCTACGCCTACGGTCTGGCGCTCGGCGGGGTGAACGGAATCGTGCACGTCCTGCGCACTCTGCTGGCGGAAGCGGACCTCATCATGGCGGTCGACGGTTACCCGGCGCTGAAGGATCTGACTCGCGAATGTTTGCGTTCCGTTCACCCGTAATCGTGCCCTGAGCGGGGATCCACGTCTGCGGCCGAGCGCGCGACACAGTACGGTATTCGCCCATGGAGCGTGTCGAGGTGGGGTTCGGTTCGGGAAGCGAACAGTGTGCAGCGTGGCTCTATCTTCCGGACGGCCCGCCCAAACCGCGTCCGCTGGTCATCATGGGGCACGGGCTGGGCGCGAACCGGGAAATGGGTCTGGATCGCTACGCACGCCGGTTCGCCGCGGCCGGAATGGGCGTGCTGGTCTTCGATTACCGGCATTTCGGGGCCAGCGGTGGTGAACCGCGCCAGCTGATCAATATCGCCCGCCAGCGCGACGACTGGCGCGCCGCGATCGCCTTCGCCCGCACCCTCAAGGGGTTCGACGCGACGCGAATCGCGTTGTGGGGCAGCTCCTTCGGCGGCGGGCACGTGCTGTCGATCGCCCACGAGGACGACTACCTGGCCGCGGTCGTGGCGCAGTGCCCGTTCAGCAGCGGCTGGTCCTCGGCGATGGCGAAGGGGCCGATCAGCCTCACCAAGACCGGCACCCTCGCGCTCATCGATATCCTCGTGGGCCCGATCCGCCGCAAGCCGGTGGGCGTGCGCCTGGCCGGGCGCAAGCGTTCGGCGGCGTTGATGAGTGCCTCCGACGTACCCGAGGGTTTCGGCCGCCTCGCCGAGGAGAGCGAGCAGTACCAGCCGAAAGTGGCTGCCCGCGTGGGTATGTCGGTGGTGTTCGATTCACCGTGGCGGCGCACCAAGGGCATCAAGGTTCCGGTGCTGTACGCGGTGTGCGACAACGATTCGGTCGCGCCGGTGGGTCCGACGCTCAAGGCCGCCGAACGCACCAAACACGGCATCGTGAAGCGATACCCGATCGGGCACTTCGACATCTACTTCGACGACTGGTTCGAGAAGGCCGTCCACGACCAGACCGAATTCCTGGTGTCGGTCCTGCGTCCCTGACTGTCGCCGGTCGGCGTTCAGAGATACGAGGTGTCGTTGACCAGCCGCACCGACGATCCGCCGTCGGGATAGAACTCGGCGATCGACAGCGACGCCAGGTCCAGGTGCAGCCGATACAGCAGCGACGGACCGGCTTCCAGGGCCAATTGCAGCAGTGTCTTGATCGGCGTCACGTGGCTGACCACGACGACGTTCTGCCCCGGATACAGCGCGAGCAGATCGCGACGCGCCGCTTCGACGCGTTCGCGCACCTGGGCGAAGCTCTCCCCGCCGGGGGCGGGCAGCGACGGATCACCGAGCCAGCGCTGATGCAGGTCCGGATCCCGTTGTGCCGCTTCGGTGAACGTGAGGCCTTCCCATTCGCCGAAATCGGTTTCGGTCAGCGCGTCCAGCACGCGCACCGGGACGTCGAGGGCCTGGGCCGCGGCCTGCGCGGTCTCACGAGCCCGGCCCAGCGGCGAGGTGACGACCGCGGCGATATCGCCTTTCGCGGCGAGATACTTCGCGGCACGGGCGGCCTGTTCCCGGCCGAGCGCGGTGAGTTCCGGATTTCCGCGCCCGGAATACCGTCGCTCCACCGACAATGCGGTCTGGCCGTGCCGCAACAGCAACAGCCGGGTCGGCCGCCCGCGGGCGCCGGTCCAGCCCGGACCGGCCGTCGCCGCAGTCGTCTCCTGCACGACCGGATCCTCGTGCGCGGCACGGGCGTCGGCCGCTTCGTCGATCCAGCTCGGCAGCTCCGTCTCGACGCCGCGCGCCGACACCGATTCCTGCGCAACCGATTCCGATTCGGCCACGCTGTCGATCACCGAGCGCTCGGTATCCGCCTCGCGCACCTCGGCGACCACCACCGCATCGTCCATGGCCTCGTTGGCGAGCCGATCGGCATGCGAATTCTGCTCGCGCGGAATCCAGTGGAAACTCACTCGGTCGAAGCCCGCGACCAGCTGCCGGGCCCGCTCGGCGAGCGGAATCATGGCCGCGTGCTTGACCTTCCAGCGTCCCGACATCTGCTCGACGACGAGTTTGGAGTCCATGCGCACCTCGACGGTGCGCGCGCCCAGTTCCGCGGCGGCCGCCAAACCGGCGATGAGACCGCGGTATTCGGCGACATTGTTCGTGGTGACGCCGAGATATTCGCGACGTTCGGCGAGGATCGTGGCGTGGTCGGAATCGAAGATCACCGCGCCGTAGCCGGCCGGGCCCGGATTGCCTCGCGAGCCGCCGTCGGCCTCGACGATCACCGTACGTACCGTCATCGCCGGCCCGTCACAATCCGGACTGCTTGGTGCGCACCAGGATCGCACCGCATTCGGGACAGCGCACCACGACCTGCGGATCGGTCTTGGCGATCCGCGCGATCTCACCGCGGTCGAGTTCGATGCGGCAGGCGCCGCACCGGCGAGCCTGCAACAGCGCCGCGCCGACACCGTGCTGGGCGCGCTGCTTGTCGTAGATCGCGAGCAGTTCGTCCGGGAATCCGGCGAGCAGCTGTTCGCGGTCGGCGTCGCAGCGCCGCGCGGCCACATCAAGGTCGGCGACCGCGTCGTCGCGGCGGCTCTGCGCCAGGGTCAGATCCTCCTCGGCCCGCGAGAGGTTGGCGCCCGCGTGCTGGTGGTCGGCCTCGGCCGCCTCGCGCCGCTCCATCACCTCGAGCAGTTCGTCCTCGAGGACTCCGCGCCGGCGCTCCAGGCTGCCCAGTTCGTGCTGCAACTCCGAGAGCTGCTTGGCACCCACGTTGCCGCCCTCGAGCATGCCGCGGTCGCGGGCTTCGCGTTTGCGCACGGCGTCGATCTCGCCCTCGAGCTTGCGAATGTCGCGGTCGAGATCGTCGAGCTGGATCTCGACCTTGACCGCCGCATCCTTGCGGTCGGTGCGTTCGGCTTCCAGCCGCTGCACTTCCTGCTGTTCGGGCAGCACCTTGCGGCGATGCGCGATCCGCGTCAACTCGGCGTCGACGGCCGCGAGGTCGAGCAGTTTGGCCTGGATCGGTGGTTCGACATTCAACGCGGGACGTACTCCTCGACACTATGGACGGTTGCGGGACGCCGGGCAGCGGGTGCGCGACGCCGGTGCTCAACCGTACTCTGCCCGCGGCCGGTTTCGTTCCAACCCCGCGTCGCCCGCCCGCGACCACCGCATACAGCGCGCTCGACGGGTTGCCAACCCGACGCCGGGGCCGCCGAATCCGCTTCGCACCCACCCGGCGCAACTCGGGTGCGCAGCTGCCGTGGCTGTGAGACTCTGACCGGATGGGCGAACATCGCTACCGCGTGGATGTGGTGTGGACCGGCGCCACCACCGACTACCGCTCGTATTCGCGCAATCACGAGGTGCTCGCCGAGGGGCGGCCACCATTGCCGGGATCGGCGGACCCGGTCGTCGGCCGGGGCGACGCGACGCGCTGGAATCCCGAGCAACTCCTGGTCGCCTCGCTCTCGGAATGCCACATGCTCTGGTATCTGCATCTGTGCGTGGAGGCCGGAATCGTCGTGATCGACTATCTCGACGAGGCCGAAGGCGTGATGAACGAACAGCGCTTCGAACACGTCACCCTGCACCCGCGCGTCACCATCACCGACGCCGCTCGGGTCGAGCAGGCTCGCGCACTCCACGCGCAGGCGCACAAGCGCTGCTTCGTCGCCAACTCGGTCAATTTCCCGGTCGATCACAACCCGGACATCCGGGTCGGGTGAATCCGCGCCGGCTCCACGGTCGAAGCCGTGGCTCGCCGGCCGGGAGGTTCGCACCGCGCACATCTGCCGCATCGGCAGCCGGCCGAATGCGAACTGCCGTGTTCTACCGCCGTCTCTTCGCCGCGCCGATCTGCTGCGCACCCTGTGCGGAATTCGGGCGCCGAGCGAGCAGGGGTCTGTTCACCCGTCGGCCGCGCTGACGACCGACCGGCCGGTGACCGCTGTTCGGCCCGTCAGTCGTCGGCGGCGCCGAGAGTCCAGGGGTCGGTGCGGAGCGTGCTGACCCGGGTCTGCAGGCCCGGAAAAGCTTCTTGCACAACATCTTGCGCTTGGGCGCACCACGGGAATTCGCTGGCCCAATGAGCGACGTCGACGAGGGCGGGGCCGCCCGCGCGGAGGTGCTCATCGGCCGGATGGTGGCGCAGGTCGGCGGTGACGTAGGCGTCCACGCCGCGCCGCGCGACGGTATCCAGGAAGGAATCGCCGGCGCCGCCGCATACCGCGACGGTGCGGATTTCCCGGTCGGGATCGCCGGCCGCGCGCACGCCCCACACGGTGCCGGGCAGGGCGGCACGTATGCGAGCGGTGAAGACGCGCAACGTTTCCGGTTCCGGCAGCGTGCCGATGCGTCCCAGGCCCTGTCCCGTGGGCAGGGCCGCGCGTTCGGTCACGTCGAAGGCCGGTTCCTCGTAGGGATGGGCGGCGCGCAAGGCGGCCAGCACCGCGGCGCGGGCCGACGGCGGTGCTACCACCTCGACACGGTCCTCCTCGACGAACTCCAGATCGCCGACCTGCCCGATCGCCGGATTGGCCCCCGCCATCGGCCGGAACTGCCCGGTTCCCGGGACCCGCCAACCACATTCGCTGTACAGGCCCGCACCGCCCGCGCCCGCCTCGAACATCGCGGCCAGCACCGCGTCGGTGTGGGCGCGCGGCACGAACACCACCCACGTGTCCACGGGTGTCGCCGCTTTCTGCTCCAGCGGCCCGGTCACCGTGAGCCCGAGCGTGTGGGCGAGGGCGTCGGACACCCCGGGATCGGCCGAATCGGCGTTGGTGTGCGCGGTGAACAGCGCACAGTCGTTGCGGATCAGCCGATGCAGCAGCGCGCCCTTCGGAGTACTCGCGGCCACGGTGTCCACGCCGCGCAGCAGCAGCGGATGGTGCACGACCAAAGCCTGTGCACCCCAATCGATCGCCTCATCGACGACGGCGGCGGTGGCATCGACCGCGAACAGCACCCGAGATACCCGGGCCCCCGGATCACCGCAGACCAGCCCCACCGAATCCCAGGGCTCCGCCAGTCGGGGCGGATAGGCGCCGTCGAGGACACCGATCAAGTCCGTCAGCGTCACAACAGAATTCGTCGCTGTCACCACCGCACCTCCACCGTTTCGCCGTCCCGGTCATTATCCACTCCGATGCCGCCTGCCGGGCCGGACCGCGCCGCGTGCCTCCGCGCAGCCGGGCAGCCGGGCAGCCGGGCAGCCGGGCAGCCGGGCAGCCGGGCAGCCGGGCAGCCGGGCAGCCGGGAAATGCGCAATACCACACTCAGTGACAACGCCGCATCCGTCTCTTTCCGCAATTGCTCAGCGCAAAGCTCCCCTCCACCTCCGGCGCGCACGCTGCGCCCACACTGGGCGGAGGCAGGATCGGCTGCCGGATGCGGTCGACAGCGAGAACTCCGCGCCGGGCGCTCGGACACGGCGCGAATCCTCACAGCCCGACGGCCTCGATCGCGGCGACCAAACGATCGACAGCGTCGCTGTCGCGGACCGCCAGGCGTAAGAACTCACCGTCGAGGCCCGGGAAGGTGTCGCCCCGCCGGACACCGATATCTCTGTCCGCCAGATGTTTCCGCAGCAACTCTCCGTCGGGCACGCGGATCAGCAGGAAGGGGCCGGCGGCCGGTTCGTGCACGTCGATGCCGAGGGCCCGCAGGCGGGGAATCATCGCCTCCCGCTCGGCCACGATCCGGGCCGCGCTCGCATCGGCTTCGGCGATCGCGTGCGCTTCGCAGGTCGCCGCGATCGCTTCGAGCTGCAACGTACCCAGCGGCCAATGCGGGCGACCGTGGTTCAACCGGTTCAGCAGTTCGGGCGGACCCAGCAGATATCCGCACCGCAACCCGGCCAGCGCCCATGTCTTGGTCAGGCTGCGCAATACCAGAACGTCCGGATACGACTGTCCCGCAAGTGTTTCCGGCTCGCCCGGCACCGCATCGGCGAAGGCCTCGTCGACCACCACGATGCGACCGGGCCGGCGCAGCGATTCGATCACCGCGCGAGGATGCAACACCGAGGTCGGATTGGTCGGATTGCCGAGCACCACCAGATCAGCATCCTCGGGTACCCGCGCCCCGGCCAGCTCGTAGGGCGGTGCCAGCACCACCCGAGTGACCGGAACATCGGCCTCGCGCAGAGCGAGTTCCGGTTCGGTGAACGACGGATGGATGACGGCCGCCAGCCGCGATGCCAGCCGCGGCAACAGCGCGAATCCCTCCGCGGCCCCGGCGAGCAGCAACACCTCCTCGGGCGCGCGGCCGTGCCGTGCCGCCACGATCGCGCGCACCGCGTCGGCCTCGGCCTCGGACGGGTACCGCCCCAGCTCGGGCAGTCGCGCGGCCAGCCGCCGCAGCAACCACTCCGGTGGCGCGTCGCCCCGCACATTCACCGCGAAGTCGAGCATCCCCGGCCGCACGTCGCGATCCCCGTGATGCCGCAACGCCGAACGATCGAACGGCGTAACACCGATCCCGGCACGACCGGACTGCGCGTCGGCGAATCGCGAACCGCCGAACCCGGCACCCCCGAACCCGGCGCCCCCGAGGGCTGCCACACCGCCGGTTTCGATGCGTTCGCCGGAATCGCACGCTTCGCGGTCCACGGTCGCCGATTCGTCGTGCGACGTTCCCTCGAACGCCCGCATGCTGCCCATCTCCCCGTGACCGCCCACGAAGGAGCCGGCACGCGTCACATCGGCGTCGGCTGCGGGTCCGGCCACGGGCCTATCGCTCGGGCGGCTTCGGCGCGACCGCGTGCCGGCGGTCGTGGGGGTGTCCTCGGGCACAGCCACCTACCCTACGTGGCCGCCGCCCGCACCGACCGGCCACAATGGGTGCGTGGGCGAGCTGCACGTGACCTTCATCTGCACCGGCAATATCTGCCGGTCGCCGATGGCCGAGAAGATCTTCGCCGCGCATCTGGAACGAGCCGGACTGGCCGATCGGGTGCGCGTGAGCAGCGCCGGCACCACCGCCTGGCATGTCGGCTCGGACGCCGACCCGCGCACCACCGCCCTGCTCACCCGGCACGTATATCCGATCGGGCACGTCGCGGCCATGATCGGCCCCGATCATCTCGATGCCGATCTGCTGGTCGCGCTGGATTCCAACCACGATCGGGAACTGACCCGGTTGCGGATCCCGGAAGCGCGGCGGCGACTGCTGCGCAGCTTCGACCCCGACGCCGACGATCACGACGTCCCCGATCCCTACTACGGCGACGACACCGATTTCGAGCTCGTGCGCGAGCAGATCGAGGCGGCCGTTCCCGCGCTGCTGGACTGGGTGCGCGAACAACTCGGCGAGCCCGCGACGGCCGGACCGCGGCAATGAACATCCTGCGCCGGCTCACCTTCCTCCTGCGGCCCAGCTGGGCGATTCTGGCGGTCGTCGTGGTCGCGTTCGCCTACTTGTGCTTCACCGTGCTCGCGCCCTGGCAGCTGGGCAAGAACACCTCGACGTCACATCGCAACGACCTGATCGCGGCCTCGGTGAACGCCGACCCGGTCCCGGCGAAGAACCTGCTGAACACGGGCGAGGGCACGCCACCGGCCGGGACGAATCCGGCCGACACCGAATGGCGGCGGGTGGTCGCGACCGGTAGTTATGTGCCGAATTCGATGGTGGTCGAGCGATTGCGGCGGCTCGACGATCAGCCCGCCTACGGGGTGCTGGCCGCCTTCCGGCTCGACGACGGCCGGGTCGTGCTCGTCGATCGCGGCCTGATCGCGGCGGTGAACGGCTCGGATCTGCCGGCGATCGCGGAGCCGCCATCGGGTCCGCAGCACATCGAGGGACGGGTCCGTAAGTCCGAGGGCGCCATCCCCGGCAAGGATCCGATGGTCCGTGACGGCCTCCGTCAGGTGTATTCGGTCGACACCGCTCAGCTCGCCACGGTTCTCGGCACGCCGCTGACCAGCTTCGCCACCGGCGAGCACGGCGGCTATCTGCAATTGGACGCCGGCCAGCCCGGCGCCTTCACCCCCGAGCCACTCCCCCAGCTCGACGCGGGCCCATATCTCTCGTACGGGCTGCAGTGGATCGCGTTCGGTGTGATGGCCCCGCTCGGCCTCGGCTACTTCGTCTATGCCGAAATCCGCGAACGCCGCCGCGACCGTGCCGCCGCGGAGGCGGCTACGGCCACCCCGAGTGAGCACGTCCCGGCCATGAGCACAGCCGGATCTCCCGCTGCCGAATCAGCCGAAAGCATGAGCACCGCCGCGGCTTCCGCCCCATCGGATTCGGCTCCGAATGCCCAGCCGGAGACCGCACCCGCACCGGACGAGCCACCGGCCGCGCCGAAACCACGCACCACCGCGGACCGCCTCGCCGACCGCTACGGCAACGCCCGCCGCTGACCGGCTCCCGCACAATCCGACCGCTTCACGACCGGCTCGATCGACTTATTTGGCTATTGATTGATACAGCTAGATCGTTTCGATGCGAGCGGAGAACGGGATGAACGCCATCCGGCAGGCCTACGACGCCGTACAGCGATCGTGGACCCGGCAGCCTGGGCGGCGCCCGAGCGCGTACGCGGTCGCGGCCGCCACCACCGCGGCCGTCAGCTGCACTCCGTTGGACAATCGCACCGCCCGGCGCAGGTCGGGTACCTGCGGGGTCCGCCCATCGCCCAGCACCGGCCGCATCTCGGTCCCGTGGCGATACTCGGTCCGCCCGCCCAGCGCCACGCCCAGCGCTCCGGCCATCGTGGCCTCGGCGACGCCCGCATTGGGGCTCGGGTGTGCCCCGGCGTCGCGGCGCCACGCGCGCCACGCATGGCCGGGCCGCCCGCCCACCAGCGGTGCGAGCATCACGGTGAGGACCCCGCTCACCCGCGCGGGCAGCAGATTCGCGAGATCGTCGACGCGCGCGGCGGCCCAGCCGAAGTTGGTGTAGCGCTCGTTGCGATAGCCGACCATCGCGTCGAGTGTGTTGATCGCGCGGTAGCCGAGCAGCCCCGGTACCCCCGCGACCGCACCCCACACCAGCGGCGCGACGGTGGCGTCGGAGGTGTTCTCGGCAATGGATTCGACCGCGGCACGGGCCAATCCGTCGGCGTCGAGGGCTTCGGGATCGCGTCCGCACAGCGCGGGCAGCACCTCCCGCGCACCGGTCAACTCCCCCGTCTCCAGCCGATTTGCCATCTCGCGTCCGGTCCGGGCGAGCGTGGTGCCGCCGAGCGCGATCCACGTGCCGACCGCGGTGGTCACGATCGTGCCGACCCCCGCGCGACGACCGGCACGGCCCCCGACCCTGTCCGCGCCCGCCCCCAAGACGACGACCCCGCCCACCAACACGATCTCGTGGACGACACCGGCACCACGCGTATCGCGATATCCCGCCGATTCCAGCGCAGCCGCCGCCGTCCCGAACAGCGCCACCGGATGTCCCCGCCGCGGATCACCCAGAAGTCGATCCGCCGCGAATCCGATCAGCAGTCCCGCGGCCCGCGCCGTTCCATATCGCACCGGGCGAGACTATCGGCCCCCTCCGGCACCCCGATGTCACACTCGGCCTGGCGGCATCGTCACGATAGGGAGGCACCGCGTGGCGGGCCCGCCCGGCGAGACGAGGATGGCAGCTGTGACGACCGGACACGACGATATCGACCAGACCGAACTGGCACGGCAGTTCGAGGAGCATCGCCAGTATCTGCGCCGCGTGGCCTACAGCACGCTGGGCAGTCTCAGCGATGCCGACGACGTCGTGCAGGAGGCGTGGCTGCGGCTGCAACGCTGGTACGAAACCCGTTCTCCCGGTGAGCGAATCGACAATCTGCGCGCCTGGCTGACCACCGTCACCGGCCGCCTCGCGCTGGATCAGCTGGGTTCGGCCCGGGCGCGCCGCGAACAGTACGTCGGTGAATGGCTGCCGGAACCGGAGGTCACCAGCTGGGACGACCCGGCCGACCGCATCTCGCAGGACGAGCGCGTCACCACCGCCCTGCTGGTGGTACTCGAATCGCTCTCGCCCGCCGAACGCACCGCCTTCGTGCTGCAGGACATCTTCGGCATGACCGGTCCCGAGGTCGCCGACGTGGTGGGCCGCACGCCCGCCGCCGTCCGCCAGCTCGCCTCCCGCGCCCGCAAGCACGTCGAGGACGGCACCCCACGCTTCCCGGCCTCCCGCGACGAACACGAGAAGGTGGTCTCGGCCTTCTCCGCGGCCTGGCGGTCGGGCAATCTGAGCGGCCTGCTCGGTGTGCTCGACGAGAACGTCACCCTGACCGCCGACGGTGGTGGTCGCGTGCCCGCGATCCGGCAGCCGGTGCGGGGCGCCGAACTGGTGGCCAAGCTGTACTTCGGCTGGTACCGCGCCGGAACCGGGGCATGGGCGCGTATGGTTCACGTCAACGGCCTGCCGGGCCTCATGGTCTTCGACGGCAACCATGTGGGGATCATGGCCTTCACCGTCGAACAGGACCGCATCACCTCGATCGCGATCGTCCGCAATCCGGAGAAGCTGCACGATCTGCCCGAGGGCGAACCGGATTGGACGATGTGAGGGTCCGCGCGGCGCGTCACCGGCACGCCTGCCACCGGGCCCCGTGACCGACCCCGAGCAGGCCGTGCGCCCGGGCCACCTCCGGTGAGTAGAGCTGTCCCGCATCGGCATTGAGCCCGGATTCGAGGCCCGGGTCGGCACGGCAGGCCGCCCGCCAGCCGAGATCGGCGATCGTCCGCACATACGGCAGGGTGGCGTTGGTCAACGCCACGGTGGCGGTGTGCGGGACCGCGCCGGGCATATTCGCGACACAGTAGAACAGCGAATTCGCCACGGGGAAGGTCGGTTCGGCGTGCGTGGTGGGGTGCGAGCTCTGAAAACAACCGCCCTGGTCGATGGCGATATCGACCAGCACCGTCCCGGGCCGCATTCGCTCCACCAGGGCGTCCGGGACCAGTTGCGGCGCTCGCGCTCCCGGCACCAGTACCGAACCGATCACCAGATCCGCGGCGACGACCGCCCGGTCGATGTCGGCCGCATTCGAGGCAAGAGGAGTGACCCGGCCGGCGAATCGGATGTCGAGTTCACGCAATCGCACCGGATTGGTGTCGAGCACGATCACCCGCGCACCCATCCCGACCGCGACCGTCGCCGCACTCGTTCCCGCTACCCCGCCGCCGATCACCACCACTTCCGCCGGTCGCACCCCCGGCACGCCGCCCAACAACACTCCGGCGCCACCTTCGGGCGCCATCAGGTGGTAGGCGCCGACCTGGGGTGCGAGTTTGCCGGCGATCTCGCTCATCGGCGTCAGCAGCGGCAGTGATCCGTCGGGTCCGCGCACGGTTTCGTAGGCGATGGCGGTGATGCCGGAGGCCAGCACGGCGTCGGTGCATTCCCGGGAGGCCGCCAGGTGCAGAAAGGTGAACAGCACCTGCCCGGCGCGCATGCGCGAATATTCTGCGGCGATCGGCTCTTTCACCTTCAACACCAGTTCCGCCTCGTCCCACACCGCGTCGGCGCTCGCGGCGATGTCCGCCCCGGCGGCAGCGTAATCGGCGTCGGTGAATCCGGACCCGAGTCCGGCGCCGGATTCGATCAGCACCCGATGACCGTGCCGGGTGAGTTCGACGGCGCCGGCCGGGGCGAGGGCGACCCGGCTCTCCTGCGGTTTGATCTCGCGCGGAACCCCGATTCTCATACCGCCATCGTGGCCCTGATCCGGGCGCGGTGCCATGATCAAGTCACGGCGATTCACAGAACCGCAATCAATCGGCAATCGATCCGCGCCCGCCAGCCCGCCATCGGCGTCGCACGGTGATCGACTCGTCCAGCGGCGGAATCCGCAGCTGCTTCTCGCGCCCGCCGTAGCCGAAGGTGCGCCGCGGGTGAGCGCATCGACCGCGCTCGGCTGCTGCTGGAATCCACCGACGACACGATGGACCGCATCGCGGCCGAGACCGGTCTGGGCACGGCGATGAATCTGCGCCACCATTTCCATCACACCCTCGGGCTGCCACCGGCCGCACATCGCGCGCAGTTCCGGGCCAGCTATGTTGACCCGCATGATGATCAAGCTGGGTGAGCACGAGCCGCAGATCGACGACACCGCGTGGGTGGCGCCGACGGCCACGGTGATCGGCCGGGTGCGGCTGGGTGAGCAGGTCAGCATCTGGTACGGCGCGGTGATCCGCGGCGATCTGGAGGACATCGGCATCGGCGCCGGCACCAACATCCAGGACGGCTGCGTACTGCACGCCGATCCGGGATTCGAACTGCAGGTCGGCAGCGGAGTGTCGGTGGGCCACAACGCGATTCTGCACGGCTGCACGATCGGCGACGACGTACTCGTCGGTATGGGCGCAACTGTGCTCAACGGCGCGGTGATCGGCGAGGGCAGCCTCATCGCCGCCAACGCCCTGATTCCCGAGGGCATGAAAATTCCGCCCGGCTCCCTGGTCGCGGGCGTACCGGGCAAGGTGCGACGCGAACTCGGCGATGCCGAACGCGATCGCATCAAGCTCAACGCCACGGTCTATCTGCGCAATCTGAGCACTCACCGCGACACCGGCACCCAGCTGTGAGTCGGGCCACACTGGTCAAACGTCCAGGTTGATCTCTTGGTAGCATCGTCGCAGCATGTTCGCGGTCCGCGGCAGTGAATCAGCGCCCCGGGCGGCGTACTGCGACGTGGGTATGCAGGAGGTTAGACGGTGTCGTACGAGCAGTCCGGTATGCACCGACCCAAGGGGCGGATCAGTGTGGCCGATATCGCGGCCCAACCCGGTGGCATCGAGGCGCTACAGCGCCGTGTCCATGAATTACGTTGTAATGGAAGCGATTTCGCCGCGAATGCGATCGAGCAGGAAATGACCGCATTCAATCTGCGCTGAGCGCGGGCGGCGGGAGCCCGGTCGGGAACGTCGGTGACGGTCCGGCGCGATGAGATAATGATCGTCTGCCTTCCGCATCGACGTGGTCATTCGCCGACTCGACTGGAGACCCCATGCCGCCTGTTCCGTCCATCCTGGCCCGCATCCTCGAGAAGCCCCGCTCCGACGGTGAGCAGCTGCTCGAGAGTGCCCTGTCGGCCTTCCTGGACTTCGGGATCAAACGGACCAGCATGGGTGAGATCGCGCGCCGCGCCGGCATCAGCCCCGCGACGCTGTATCGCCGCTTCGAATCCAAGAACGATCTCGTCGAGGCGGTGAGCGTGCGCGAGGCGCAGCGCTTCGTCGCCGATATCGAACAGCGGGTCGGCAGCATCACCGACAGCGAGGATCAGCTGGTGGAGATCTTCGTCGTCTTCATCACCGCGCTGGCGCACAACGAGCTGCTGCAGCGACTGCTGCGCACCGAACCGGAGCTGATCCTGCCGCGCTTGACCACCGACGCCGGCCCGATCCTCACGGTGGGCCGCGTCTACCTGGGCGACAAGCTGCGCGGTTTGCAGAAGACCAACGCCGAGCTGGATTTCGATGCCGACCTCGTCGCCGAGATCATGGCCCGGCTGGCGCAGTCCCTGGCCCTGACTCCCGATGGGCTGATTCCGCTCTCGGACGCGGAGGCCGCCCGCGCCTTCGCCCGGCGGACGTTGCTGCCGATGGTCGGGATCCACACCGCCTGACGGCCGCGTGGCCGGCGACGCGGAGTGCGCTACCGCCGGCTACCGGGAAGACTCCGATGCGACACTCGGCGGCCTTACCCGGTCTCGCCCAGTCCGAACGCCGCGGCCACTCGCCGATCGAGCAGTGCGACATCGGGTTCGGCTCCGCCGTTCGCCAATTCGCGAGCCAGGTCGGTGAGCCGCTGTCCCGCACCGGTATTCGGATCGGGCAGCGGAAGCCGGGTGACATACTGCGTGATCCATCGGCGCCGCCCGGCATAGAGCCGATTCCCGCACACGGCATCGTAGAACCGCGGACCGAGCGTCGAATTGGCCACGCCCATGAGCAGATACGCGATCCGCTCGTCACCGATATCGGCCAGCGACATCCAGTAGCAGTCCCCGTTCACCACCGCGCCGCTGCGATCGAGCGCGAACCGCGGCGCCACACTGATATCCGGGAACACCACCTTCGGACGACACCACAGATGCGGCCGCTGCGGCACCCAGATCTCGAACCACTCCCGCCCGGTGCCGGTGAGGTAGTTCCGAGCGGCCAAAGTGTCCTTGTGCTGTGCGAGATAGGCCGCGGCGTCCGGATATTCGCTCAGATCGACCGGTGTGCGGCAGGAGCAGGAAATCTCGTAGGGATACAGCACCCGGGTGTCACGGGCGCGTGCGATCCGCCACGGAGCAAGGTCGTGATGAGTCAGCAGCTCCCGGAGCAGTTCGGGCTCCGGACAGCAGGGACGATCTTCCCACCGGTCCGAGATGAAGACTCGGTCCGCATTCGTCTTGATGCCCACCCTGATGCGCGCGACCTCACCGAACGTGCGCCACGTGCCGGCGGCGATTCGCCCCAACCACTCATCGGTATCCGGTCGCGACATGCGCCAGGGAGTGGCGGGATCGAACGTACGCGACGTCGTACTCGCCGGTGACTTCTCGTTCGCCGATGCCCTGGAGCCGCCCATACCGCGCCCCGGGTTCCCGAATCGGCCCACGCTGTCGTGCGCCCCGGTCCACAACGTTCCGGTCTCCACCACAATGCGGCGACCGCCGTGGTCGACCACGGAATCGGCCCGGCCGACCAAAGCGTCGAACAGGTCGGTAGCGGCCGTCGGTTCCCGCTCGGACTCGTAGGCCGTGACGAAGCGGCAGCTCCGCTGCTCGTCCCCACGCACCGCGATCGTCACCGCGGGCAGGACCGCCGCCTCGAACAGCCGAGTATCCCCGAGGTCGTAGAGCTCCACCGGCGTCAGCTCCGCATACAGCAGCGCCCGAAGATTCGCTCCGGCCTTCGTGCTGAGAAATCGATTGGCACACAGCAGCCCCAGCACCCCGCTGGGCCGCAACAGCCGCGGAATCGTCGCGACGAAGGGATGGGTCAAATCGATCCGTCCCGACAGCCCGAACTGCTTGCTCAACATTTGCGCGGTCGCGCCGCCCAGCTGTTGGGTCCGCACATACGGCGGATTGGTGATCACCGCGTCGAAGCGCGAGTCGGCCAATTCTGCTGCCGCGCAGAGGAAATCGCCCACACGCCACTCGATGACGACACGATTCGACGGCGGTGCGGTATCCGTCCCGGGAGCCGCGTCGAAGCAGGTGCCGACCATGTCCGCCACCCACGACTCGGCGGTGCACTCCTCCGGCCGGACCTGTGACCGGCTGTTCCACGACACACCCCGAGCCCGAGCTTCGTGAACCGCTGCGGCATTCAGGTCGTACCCCACCAGGTGCAAGGAGGTATCCGGAAAGCGTTGCGCCGCAATACGTGCCACCGCCGACAACAACTCCCCGTCCCCGCAGGCGGGGTCCAGCACCGACAACGCACGTCCCGGCCGCAGATGCGCGAGCATCCGCTCCGCGAGAAACTCCGCCAACCGCGGCGGCGTGTAATGCCGCCCGTGCCGTTTCCGCGCTCCACCCCCGCCCGGCTCCCGTCCCGCCCGGCGTTGTGCTGCTGGCCGCTCCCGCCCGCCGCGCATGTCCGCATTCTGCCTGCTGCGAGGACAAATGTGGGCGAACTCGACGTTTCGCGCCGCCGCAGGTCGCTCACCGGCGTTGGACGCGCTCCTCGGGCGGACCGACCGCTCCCCGGTCACGCAGGTAGGTCTCCAGGGCGTCCAGATCGGTCGGGCCGACCGTCGTGTCCGTGCCCCGCGTGAACACCGCGAAGCCGTCACCTCCGGAGGCGAGGAAATTGTTGGTGGTCACCCGGTAGGTCGCGACCGGATTCACGGGCCGGTCGCCGATGCGGACGGAATCGGCGATCACCTTGTGCCCCGGGGCGGCCTTGTCGTCGTAGGAGTAGGAGATGCCCGCGACCGAGAGCAGGGCGGGTTTGCTCTTGTTGTCCCACTGCTGTTCCAGCAGGTCCAGTATCTGGCGCCCGGTCAGCGTGACGGTGACGACCTGATTGCCGAACGGCTGCGTCTCGTAGATGCCGCCGTAGGTGATCGGCCCGGGGCCGATGTCGGCGCGCACGCCACCCGGATTCATGAACGCCGCCACCGCCTGCGCCGAATCGTGGGTGACATCGAGCATCGCATCGGCGATCACCGCACCGAGCGGCGATTCACCGCCACCGCGATCGCTGCGCGTCAGCGGCGCGGTGGCGGTGCCCACGACCCGTTGCGCGCGCGGCGCCGCCTGGCCGGCGAAGAATCCGATCGACTTGTTCACCGCCGGATCGGCAGCGACATCGCGGGTCACCACCCGGTTCACCGCGTGCGCGGACACCTTCCCATGGTCGAATCGCAGTGTGACATCGGTGATCAGGCGGCCGTAGGACGCCGCCTGCGTGACCACCTTGCCGTCGAATTCGCAGTTGTAGGCCTGATGGCTGTGCGCGGTGAGCAGCACTCGAACGGCGGGATCGGTATGCGCCGCCAGCGCCGGCACATCGGGACTGATGTCGGCGCAGCCGTTGTAATCGGTGGTCTTCGCCGGTGTTCCCTGGGCGCCGCCGTCGTGCACGAGGGCGACAACGGTTTCCGCACCGGCCTGTTTCATGGCGGGCACGTACTTGTTGATCGCCTCGGCTTCCTCGCCGAAGGTGTAGCCGCGAATTCCTTCCGGGAAAACGAGATTCACCGTATCGGGTGTCACCACACCGACGACACCGATCGTGTGCCCGCCGATCGTCAGCATCGTCCACGGCCGCACTCCGGCCGGAGGCTCCCCGCGGGAATCGGTGAGATTGGCGGCGAGGAGATCGAAGCGTGCTCCCGTGAACGGCTCCCCCGGAGAACACCCGTCGAGCGCACATCCGCCCGCGCGCAACCGTCCCAGCTCCACGACCCCGTGGTCCAGTTCGTGATTGCCCACCGCCGACGCCACCACCCCGATCTGGTTGAGGTAGCCGATCGTCGGCTCGTCGTGGAACAACGACGACACCAGTGGACTCGCCCCGATATTGTCCCCCGCCGATACCACCGCGCTGTTCGGATACGCCGCCCGCAACCGCCGCAAATGCGTGGCCAGATACGCCGCCCCGCCCGCGGTGTACTCCCCCACCTGCCCGTTGCTCGCCTCCGGCGGTTCCAGATTGCCGTGCAGATCGTTGATCCCGAACAGATGCACCTCGCCGGGTTGCGCCGCCGGAAGGTCGCTGGTGGAGACCAGCGGTATCGCACCCTGACGTGGGGTTTCGCTGCTTCCGCCGCATCCGGACAGCGCGACCAGACTCATCGCGACGGCACCACCGGCCGCCATGCGCCGCAGAACACCCATACCGTCAGACTCTGACATACGGGAACGTCCCCGAAACGACGGTTCGGTGAACTCTGCGGTCGCCCTGCGCCATCGCCGACTCGAAACGGCTGCTCGTGCTCGTCAGCCCACGGTGATCGGCGATGTCTCCCAGCCGCGCACCGTCGATAAGCGGCGACGACGCGGAACGTCGATCCGACCCGTTCCGCGTACACCCTCACCAACCCGGAGTCGACATTCCGTCCGGTCGGAATCTGTTGTCTTATCTCACTTTTCGGCCGGTCGGCCGCCGCGTAGCAGCCCACCAGCCATTACCCGTCGAAAGCCGTTGTAGCGCAGTGCTATCACGCGACTTTCGGTGCCAGCACTCGGTTAACGTTGATGTGTTCCAACGCTTCTGGAGGTCGAACCGGCCATGCTGATAATCAACGGCGACATCACCAAACCGAAGACCCAACAGCAGGTCGTCGAATGGCTCGCGAACTACGTCACCCATCCCGGAATCGCCGTCTCCGGGGTCTACATCCCGAGGCTGGACGGCGGGAGCGCCGAAGCCGATCTTCTGGTGTTCACTCCGCACGCGGCGGCCGTCATCGAGGTCGACGCTCTCCGCAAGAAGACCCGCGGACCGCTGTCGTATTCGATGAACGAGCGATGGTCCGCACCGGGAATCCACGGCGATCCGGTCCAACTCCGCGGCGACGACCTCAACCCGCTGCACCAAATACGCGGGCCCGTCTCCGCCCTGAGAACCTTCGTCGCCGAACTGACACGCGGCCCGGAACCGTTCGTAGACGGCCTGATCCTGCTCATACCCAAGTCCGGAAACACGGTCACCCTCGACAAGGGCCCGATGCCCGGCGGGTTCACCGTCCTCCTCGGCGACAGCGCCTCCCAGCTCTACTCGTGGTTCGGCCGAACCGCCCAGCACCGCGACCGAACACCGTGGACCGCAGAGCTGGTCGTCACCGTCCTGGCAGCCCTGCGAGTCGACCGCACCCGCGACGCCGAAAGCCGCCGGCGGCTCTACGCCGAACTGGTAGCAGAGGGATTCCCGACCGAGGTGTCGGCAGTTCGGGCGGGAGAAAGTCGACGCTCGACGACGGGAACTGTCTCCGCCCCTTCGGACACCGCCCAGGCCGAATCGCAAGACTGGGGTGTACCGAATTCGCAAGCAGTGCCTACGAGTTCGCATCCCTTCTCTTCTCCGACCGATTCGAACCCGGCAGAGCCGCCGGCCCCCGTGACGAGCGCAACCCCGGCGGCCTCACCGGCTGCGAAGCACGAACCCATCCCGGCGAACTCATCGGTTTCGGACGCCGGGCCGCCCTCCTCGGCGCCGTCGGCTTCGCACGGCGAGTCGACACCCTCACCGCAAGCCCACCCGACACCGGCTACCGCGTCCACATCCGATCCGGTCCCCAACGCTCCGGGCGCAGTGGCTCCGGCACCCACCACGACGCATCCCGCGAACTCCGCCCCGATCCCTTCGTCCGCACCTCCTCGGAGATCGGATGAGCCCACCCACAGCGCCTCGCCGTCCGACGCCATCGCCCACACCACGCCGATCACATCCCACCAGGCGGACGCACCGGAACCCGACTGGACCGAGCCCGTCACAGACTTCGACCCCAGAACTCAACCGCCAGCACGCCACCGCCTCCGCACCGCGCTCCTGGGAATCGCCGCCGCCCTCATCCTCGTCTGCGGCATCGGCTACATGGCCGGCAGAGACCACCCCCGCGCACAATCCGGCTCCCAACCGGCACCATCCCAGGTTCACCCGCCCGAGAAGACGACAACGCCGACTCCGACGTCACCAATCGCGACCACTGACCGACCGGGCACATCACAGCGTCCGGCCACGCCTACGGAAGGGGCAACCTGCTATCCGTTCCAAGCAGGTTGCTGACGACACCGGTCATAAGCGTCGCTCGAATAGCGGGACGGCGCCGCTATCACTCGAGCAACTCCGGGACAACCAACCGGAGTACCTGGTGGGCCTACCATGACCGTATGTCCCAGCCGCGGATCGAGCGCCCCGACCTCCCGGAGTTCATGACGTGGGAGGAACTCGAACAAGTGCCCGAGGAGATCGCCGCGCAGATCGAACTGTGGGACGGTCGTGTGGTGTGGGTCCGCCGCGGGCCCGCGGAGCACCAGATCTTCACCAATCGCTTGTGGGTTGCGCTCGAGCGGCACACCCGGGAGGTCAATCGCACGGTCCCGGACGAGTGCTGGCGAGTGACGACCGAGACGAACGTCTTCCTCGGCAGTAGCGGAAAATCCGACTTCCTGACCCCGGATTTTCTGGTGCATCGCTGCCAGGGGTCGCCCTACCAGGACATCCGCGCCGCTGACACCCTGCTCGTCGGTGAGGTGTTGTCGCCATCCAACACGCAGTCCGATATGGAGGCCAAGAAGGCGCGCTACGCGGGTGCCGGAATCCCCTGGTACTGGGAAGTGACGTTGGCCCGAACGGAAAGCGCGATCGCCACGATTCGTGCCTACGCCCTCGAAATCGGTCACGGCGACCTCCCCCCGGGCGTCCGGCCGCTACATCCGGCCAACTACCTGCTTGCGGGCGAATGGTCCCCCGCCGACTCGGAAGAGGTGCGGATCGATTTCCCGTTCCCCATCGTCATCGGTTGGCAGGAACTCGAGTACTGACGGCCGAGGCCAGAATTCCCTTCTCACGCATAACCCGGGTCGTTGTCCTCACGGAACCCTTGAACCGTCGCGTCGATGAGGCGTTGCAGGTGGTTCTGGATGATGGATGTGTCCGCTGGGTCGGCGCGGAGGTCGTGTTTGGTGTGGCGGACCAGGTAGCGTCCGTCGGAGTAGTCCATGATGTGGAAATCGCGGGCCGGGGTGGGGCGGCGATCCCAGGCGGGGCCGGGGCAGACGGCCACGTGGAGGACGGTGCTGCGGGTGCGTTCGAAGAAGCGGACGGCTTCGTCGCGCGGAGAGCGGGGGGCGCCGTCGTGGAATGCGGTGTAGGGGCGGTCGTCGTCGGTGAGGTCGGCGCGGTTGACCTGCAGTGCGGGGCGGGCGCCTCGGGGGTGGCCGGGGATGGCGGCGAGTAGATGGCGGGTCAGATTTTCGGCACGGAGGAGTGACATACGAACGGCCCCACCTGATTCCGAATCGGATGTCGGTTCTTGGGTGACCAGGACCGCCTGCCGGTAGTGCACGGCCGCGTGGATGCGGACGCGATGGCGCGGATCGCCCATCTGCTCGAGATCGTCGGAACCTGTTGTCGTGGCGGCGAACCCGGCGATCTCGATCCGCGATTCCGGGCCGTGGAGAATGCGCACCGCGGCTTCGGCATTGTCGTCGATGCGGCCGGCGAGGTCGGCGGCTTCGGCTTTCCACTGGGCTTCCAGCTCGTCCGAGGTCTCGGCGGTGGAGCGGAACTGCAAGGGATACGGCAGGACGTCGTGTCCGGCGGCACGCCACAGAACGGTGAAACCGAGCGCGCTGAAAGTCCAACCTGCCATGCGCTATTCACCCAAGACCGGTGGGACGGTCTGCTGCCGCTGTTCCTCGGACAGGCCGGTCAGTTCGTCGCCGTTGTCCCGCGACACCAGTTCCTCGCTGATCTTGGACTTGTGGGTCTTCTCGTCCTCTCTCTTCGGCTTGGCGCCGGGCGGCGTCATGCCGGGCATACCGTTCATTCCGGCTGCGCCCTTGCCCACTCCGGGGGACAAGCCGCGAGCTGTCCCCTGCCCCTGGGCACCCGAACCGGGCACCGACGTGCCGCGACCGGCCGAATTACCGGACCCACCATAGGTTCCCGTGACGCCGGGTCCACCCGAACCGTACGGGAGCCCGGTGCGCGGGTCGATTCCGGCGGGTGTCGCCGAAGAAGGGGTGGTCTGCGCACCCGCCGCTGACGGATCCCATCCAGCCGAGGTGGTATTCGCGGCATTCTGCGTCGGGCTGGTCAGTGTTGACGAGTCGACAGCGCTCGGTGTCGTGCCGTCGCCGGGACCTTGATCGGAACTCGGCGGTTTGGGCTGGTTGGTATCGCCGGGGCCGTGGCCGTCGTCGGGGACTTTCGCGAGTGGACCCACCGGCGGGACTCCCGGCGGCTTCCATTCCGTGTTGTCGTCCGGCGTATTCACGGGATTGTACGGTCGAGGCGCCAGAGGCACCTGCGTGTCACTCTCGCGCACGGCGGGGTAGAACACATTGTTGATCAAATGTTCGTTCGCCGCGTTGGCCTGAGTTTTGCGATGGTCGTTCAGCTTCCACGTCGGCCCCGGCACCCAACCGGCAAGATCACTGGTCCAACTCGTGCGCGGGGTCGGCTGCGCGGCAGGCTTGACGATCTCCACCGCCGAGCGAACCAACTTCACCTTCTCGCTGACCAACTGGGCGGAGCTCACCAGATCTTTCTCTTTGTCGGTGAAGTTCTTGATGCCCTCGGCAGTCTTCTGAGCCGCGGCCCCCTGCCACTTCTCCGCAATGGCCTTCTGGATCTGCGGCCCGAAAGTGTTGTGCCCGTTCTCGATTGTGTTCCGCAGCCCCTCCCAGAAGTTGTGCAACGTCACGACGGTGCTCGGCTGCATCTTCTGAATGCGGTCGTACAGATTGTCGATATTCTGCGGGTTCTTGTACGCGTCCTGCGCCACCTCAGGGTTCTGGTATTGCCCTCCGAACCCGCCGTTGACGATCTGGTTGATTCGATTTCGAGCAGCCGTCGCATCCGGACTCTGATCGCCCTGTGCGTTCGCGAACGAGTCCGGCGGACCGCCCTTGTGCTGTTCCCACAGCGCGGCAACCAACGGGACGAGCGGAAGCACGATCAACTCCCCCGATCAGCGATTCTCGGAACCGGCTATGGTGCCGGCACTCTGCTGGTCGTGGTCGACCAGGCGGTCGACGGAATGCTTGATGGTGTCGCGGATGAGTTCGAGCACCTGGATGTGCTGATCAAAGGCCGAGTCGAAGTCTCCCTCGCCACCAACGGCTTTGGCGCCCAACATCTTTGCCAACTCGTCGGCGGCCGGGAAATCACCCAATCCGGTGACATTGGACATCTGCAGCAGCATCGCCTTGCATTCCTTGTAAACGTGAAGTTGATCTTCGCAAGCTTTCAAGCAATCACGCGAGACCGTCGGATCAAGATCCAGTCGACCGGCCTGAGACTCGCCCGCGAGATACTTCCACAGCGTCACATCTTCGTTCTGTCCCATAACTCCCCTATCAGGACGGAAACAGCGGCACGATTGCCGCGGCAGCACTGACCGCGTGGGGACACGGCGACTCCGTAGCGCGGGAGCTCATGTTGTAAATGGACACCTCGAAGGTCCCCTGGCTTGCAGGGAAGGCCGCGTAGCAGTTCGTGCCGTTCTTGTCCGATGCGGTTCGATACTGGTACCCCTTCCGCCCACCTACCGTGACTTCTTGAAAATCGATGTTGTCCGGCTTTTTCTTCAAATCGTCAACGGTGAACACCGACGACCAGACACCAAGCGTGTAATAGAAGTCGGGACTGTCGTGCCAGGAGCAAAGCTTCCAACCATCGACAGCTACACCACCGATGTTGACGGTGCGGGTGGCCGGATCAACCCCCGCCTGCCGCAGTGCGGCATCGGTGACCTGCGTGCACGGATCCCACAGCGCCGCTGTCGCCGCCTTGGCATCACTCGTCGCGGGCGTCGCCGTCCCCGAATTCGATGAGGAACACCCGGTTCCCAACGCCAGCACCGCCGTAGCTGCCAGCATGGCTGCGGCCGTCCGTCGTATCACCGATGCCTCCCGTTGTCCCCGCGCAGATTTCCTCTTGGAGTGTAGGACGCACGCTGGGCCGATCCGGTTCCCTCTCGTTCCAGGTTTGTGCAGCCGAGCCCCGATCGCGGTCGCGCAGACGGCCAGCAGAGCGCCGGAGGTCGCCGCGAAAATCATGTCGCCGGGCAGATCCGGCCGCGGACCGTGGACCGCATCCATCAGTCCACCTCGTCCAGCGCCGACAACGCCGCACTCGCCGCAAGCCCGGCCAGGCAACCGGGGAAGCAATCACGGTGGGCCTCCCACAATCGCCGGGCACAATCGCGTTCGAGGTGAGCGGGTTCCCAGGTGCAGTCGTTCAACGACGGCGACGCCACGGCATACGATTCCGACGTTCCTGCCCGCCACAGGCGGGGTGGCGTGACGGTGGCCAGATGGAATTCGGCACTGACGCGTTCCGGCTGGTTGTCGACATGCCCCAGGTCGAAGACGATGATGGCGGACGCATCCATCCCCGCCGCGATCGCGAGGCTGTACCCGACCGGATCGCGAGTCCCCTCGGGCGGACGCAGCGTGCACAGCCAACTGAGTTCGAGATGATAGGCAAGACACTGTATTTCGAGATCGTGTTGCACAGTGTCAGGGCCCGAGATCTCGGGCCGCACGAGGCCGACGGCCTTGGTGTGGGCCACCGACATAACCGTGAGCGCACCCGCCGCCTCCCGCAGCGCGTCCGCCGCGTCGTCATTTTCACCGATTGTGTTCCAGCCGTGCATGTCTTGCGCCTTCGCGACAGGTGATCGGCTATCGGTTCGCCTGGTGCGAGTCGGAAGCCTGAAGCGATCACCCTCGCCCGGCGCGTAATCCGGATCGCTGTCGGGCGGGAAAGCGGCGACAGGGTCTTTGCGCGACCGCCTGCGCGACCGACTGTGGTTCCTCACCGGCAGTTCTCCCGCCCGGTAGCAGGAGAGCAGCCGGCAGCAGCGGCGATATCGGACCAGAACTCGCGTTGCACGCTGTCCCACAACCGAATCCACTTCGGACACCGCTCACGCGCCTCGGCGAGGTCCGTACCGGGCGCGAACCGCAGAACCTGTTCCGGCTCGGCGTTCGTGTCGCGCACGGCCGATACCTCGATACGGGCCCGAGGGTTGCGAGTCGACCGCCACACCGCACACAAGCCATCGACTTCGGTGATCCGGTCACCACTGACCGCGCAATCCTCTTCCCGTCTGTGCGCCAACGGATTACGCTCTTGCCTTGCCGATCGCTCAGTTGTCGTCACCGCGATGCCTTCGGTCGATGGGAGGGACCGACGGGCTCTTCGACCCGCCCGCGCCCCGGATGTAGGCCCAGCACAGCGAATTGGCTGCGAATCGACAATCGAAAATGGTTAATCCGTAGGGATTCATCAGAAGTCCAAGCTCGTCGTCCCAGAACCCTGCGGCGTTCATCCACAACCCCGGATCGCCGCATCCGAAGGAGGCAGCTCGTCATGGTGGATATCAGTTCGACGCTCCCCCGCCGTCAACTCGGACGGTATCTGCGGGAGCTGCGTCAGGGGTCCGGGCTGACGATCGCGGAGCTCGCACGGCGCATCGAGCGCGGCGCCACGACGGTCCAACGTCTGGAAACCGGTACGGCCGACCGCATACGGCTGTGGGATGTCGACGCGATCTGCCAAGTCTGCGGTGCCGACGATACGACCACAGAAGCGCTCAAAGGCCTTGCACAGCAGGGAAACAGCAAGAGCTGGTGGCATCAGTACGGGGACCTGATACCGATGAACTTCGATGTGTACATGGGCCTGGAGTCCAGTGCAGCGAAACTGACGTCATTCGCCGAACTCGTGCCCGGACTGCTGCAAACACCTGAGTACGCCCAAACCCTGAGCCGCTTGGCGCATCCTTCCGAACCGGAAAGCGAGATCAGCAGGCGAGTGGAGATGCGGTCACGGCGCCAAGTCGTGATCACCAAGAAGGCAGCGCCGCTACAAGTAGACGTAATCTTGGATGAATCCGCATTGCACCGTGTCGTCGGCAACCGCCGCGCGATGGGCGCGCAGCTCCGCCACCTCGCTGACATGGGCACCCGGGCCAATATCTCGGTCCGAGTTCTGCCGTTCGGTGCTGGCGTGCCTCTGGGCGACCTCACCGGCCCCTTCATCATCCTGGATTTCGGCCAACCCATGAGTGATAGACCGGCCGAACCGTCCGTGGTTTACGCCGAGGGTTACACGGGGGCTATGTATTTCGACGATTCCGAGGTCGTCGCGCGGTATCGCGAGGCGCACACCGCCCTCCAGAAGGTAGCGTTGGATGCGCAAGACAGCAGGAAGTTGCTGAGGGATAAGGCAAGGGAGTTCGCAAGGTGAACGCAAATCTATCCACGGCTCGCTGGTTCAAGAGCAGCCACAGCGGCGGCAGCCAAGAGTGCGTCGAAGTCGCCTTCCTCGCCGACGGCACGGTGGGCGTACGCGACTCGAAGAACCCCACCGGGCCCGCCCTCGCCTTCGCGCCCGAAGAATGGGACGCCTTCACCGCAACCGTCGCAAGCACCGGACTCGATCAGCCCAGCGCATAGCGATCGACGCACACCGACCTCCCCCTTGACCACCATTCGCGGGTCTCTCAGTGGACGTCGAATCCTTTGAATGTCGCCCAGTCCGCGATAGGTTCTCGGCCCAACCGAGGCGGTCCGGCATCGCTCTATGGTTGGACTGGCTTGCGGCCGTGTACGGTTCTGGCGAATGACGAAGCTGGGGGTGGGTGATGGACTCTTCGCACGGCGGAACGCTGGCAGGGTACGCGATCGAGGGCGTGCTCGGACAGGGCGGAATGGGTACGGTGTATCGGGCCCGGCATCCGCGATTGCCGCGCAGTGTGGCGCTCAAATTGCTCAATGCGGATGTGTCGACGGATCCGGAGCTGCGGGCGAGGTTCGAGCGGGAGGCCAATGTCGTTGCGCACCTGGATCATCCGGGCATCGTCGGGATCCATGATCGCGGCCTCGAGAACGGACAGCCGTGGTTCGCCATGCAGTACATCGAGGGGACCGATGCGAGCCGACTGGATCCGCGGACTGTCAGTGTGGAGCGGGCCGTTCGGATTGTCGGGGAGGTCGCGGCCGCACTCGATTACGCGCACAGCCACGGTGTGCTGCACCGAGATGTTAAGCCGGCGAACATTTTGCTGACGACGACACAGGCCGGTCGGGTGGAACGCGCCGTACTCACCGATTTCGGCATTGCGCGCCTGATGACCGCGAATACCCAGTTGACCTCGACCGGAACCTTCACCGCCACACTGGCATACGCTTCCCCTGAGCAGTTGTCCGGAATTGCGGTCGATCACCGCACCGATCAGTACTCGCTGGCCTGCACGCTCTTCGCGTTGCTCTGCGGCCGGACTCCGTTCGCCGCCAACGATCCAGGACAGGTGGTAGCCGGCCATCTGTCCAGACCGGTTCCACCGCTGGATCGTCCGGATGTGCCGCCGCAATTGAATGCTGTTATCGCGCGGGCGATGTCAAAGAATCCGGCCGAACGCTTCGCGAGCACAGGAGAGTTCGCGGCCGCGGCACTGCGGGCAGTGTCCGGGCAGGCTTTCGCGTATCAGCCGCAGCCACCGCTTCAGTTCCAGCACCAACCTGCGCCGCACAACACCTGGCCGAGCGCCCCGGCGAATCAATACTTCCCTAGTCCTGCGGTCCCGCCACAGGGATGGCCCGCCGCGCCCCATCACCGCGGTGCGCCGAGGCCGAGCAGTCCGTGGCCGGCCGGATGCGCGCTGGCATTCGGATTCTTCCTCGTGCTGTTCGAATCCACCGCCTCGAGGAGCGGGCGCCCGTCGATGCTCCGCGACCTGCACGGCAGCCTCGTCGAGGCCGACTGGCTGGACACCGCCTATCTGTTGTTCGCGACGGTGCCGATGCTGTTCGCCGGGCGGCTGGGAGATCGCTTCGGTCCCAAGAATATGTATGTGATCGGTATGGCACTGTTCCTGGTTGCCGCGTTGACAAGCGCGCTCTCGCCCAATTTCGCGATCGCGATCGTGGCCCACGCTGTGCAGGGACTGGGCGTGGCGATGATCGTGCCGCAGACCCTAGCGGTTATCACCCGCACCTTCCCGCCGGGCAAGCGCGGCGCGGCTCTCGGCTTGTGGGGCGGCGCCGGTGGCGCGGCCACTCTGCTGGGCCCGGCCGTCGCCGACGCGTTTGTGAACTACTTCACCTGGCGCTGGATATTTCTTCTCGGCCTTCCGCTCGGTGTGGTCGCGATCGCGCTGGGTGCCGCGCTGATACCAACGCTGCCTGCACAGCGATCGAACACGGACCCGCTCGGTGTGCTCCTCTCCGGGACCGGAGTACTACTGCTGGTTCTCAGCGTCGAGCAGGGACTTGCTCAGGGTTGGACGGTATGGGGTTTCGGGCTGGTCGGTGGTCTGCTGGTGTTCGGGTTGTTCCTGCTTGTCCAGGCGCGCAGTACCAGCGATCCGCTGCTGCCCGGAGTCGTTCTGCGCGACCGCAATTGGTGGTTGTCGGGTTTCGCGACAGTCGTCATGACGGCTTCGATCAGCGCGCTGCTGATAGCGGTGACGATCAGCCTGGAGGTCGTCCACGGTGCAGCCGTGGTCTTCGCGGCAATGGTCTTGGTGCCCGCGGCCCTGATCACCGGCAGTTTCTCGCCCATAATGGGCAACGTCGCCGACCGGATGCATCCGGCGATCATTCCCACCCTCGGATTCGCGCTGTCGGCAATCGCCGCCGGCGGGATTGCGGTCGCGATGACGATCGACGCCAACCCCACCCTGGCCTTTGCGCTGATCGGCGCCGTACTGGCGTTCGGTTCGGCTTGTGTCTGGGGGCCACTCGCCGCGGCTGCGACTCGCGTCCTCCCGCCGCACCGGGCCGGTGTCGGCGGCGGCATCTACGCGACCGTGTACCTGATCGGTCCGACATTCGGGTCTGTCGCGTTCAGCAAGCTGATCGGTTCCGAGTACCGAAGCGGCGGTGGTCTGGACACTGGCCTGCGGAACTTGGGACTGCTGGCCGTCGGGCTCCTGGCGGCCGGTGCAATAGCCACTGCACTGTTCATCCGGCGGAACCCCGCACCGACCACCCCGGCCCCCGGCTTTCCCGTACACGCCGCCCAGAGTTTCCACTGATCGGGCACACAAGACGAACTGCCCGAGAAACCGCACCAGAGCACACCACATGAAGAACAAGCGGGAGGCGCGGCGCGCCAGAGGGAAAGTGTGGCGCTGGAATGCCAAGCGCGCCACCGGAAACTCCCTACCTCAGATTCAGCCGAGGTGATGGGGGGAAAGTGACCGGCAGTGCCGCCATCGATCGATGGAATGGCCCAGGCCGCCAGCTGATCTCACTCGGATCGACAGCGAGGCGGATCTCCGGCAGCGCATCGAGCAGCTGATCGATCGCGTCCTGGACCACCAGATAACCCACCGAACGAGCCGGGCACGCATGCGGGCCCGCACCCCAGGCCAGATGCGAGCGATTACCGGTGCGATCGCCACCCGCGATGTCGGGATCGTTATTGCAGGCAGCCAGACTGACCACCACCGGCTGATGCGCGGGAAGCCAGGTGTTGTCGATCAGAATCGGCTGGCGCGGATAGGTCATGCAGAAGTTGGCCAGCGGCGGATCGGTGAACAGCACCTCGTCCAGCGCATCGCGAGTGGACAGGTTACCGCCGAGGATGTCGCCGCCGAAACCCTCGGCGGTGATCATCAGCAGCAGCGTATTGGAAATCAGATTCTGCTGCGGCTCGATACCCCCGCCATAGAAGACGATCAGGTTGCGGACCATCTCCTCGTCGGTCAGTTTGGCCGGATGATGCGCCAGATGCGAGGTGACATCGTCGGCGGGTGCGGCGCGGCGCAGCTGCACCTGCTCCATCAGCGCCTGACTCATATGGTCCATACCCCACGCGGCGTTCACCGTGTCGAATATCGCGGCCATCCCGGTGGCGACGCGCTGACCCAACTCCGGCGAACAGCCGACCATGCGGTTCAGCACCTCGAAAGCCAGCGGGAATGCGTACTGCGATACCAGATCCGCCGAACCGGATTCACAGAATCCGTTGATCAGCGGGATGGCGATTTTCTCGACGGTGGTGTGCAATTCGTGCAGGTCGACCCGGTCGAAGGCGGCCGTGAAGGCCTGCCGATACCGCGCGTGAGCATTGCCGGCGCTGCGAATCACGTTCGGATACCACTCCATGATCGGCCGAACTGGGCAATCCGCGGGAACGGTCCTCTCCCACGCCCGCGGGTCGGCCGGGAAGTGGTCGGGATCGTTGAGGATCCGCAACGCGGTGTAATAGCCGATGACCAGGGTCGCCGGTACGCCGGGCGCCAGCTCGATCGGCACCAGGGAGCCGTAGCGACGGCGCATCGCTTCATAGGCGCGGTGCGGGTCGGAAACGAATTCCGGTGTGTCCAGCACGATCCGGGGGCCGTCGGTGTCGACCGGGGAGCCGGCCTGCTGGACGGGGCAGCCGGTGGCGGCAGACAGGTCAGAAGGTGGGCTTGACAAAGGGGTGACTCCAGGGGATGAACCAACAAGCGCGGCAGGGGATTCGCTATCGGTCGTTAGCTAACAACGTAACCTCATGCTTGTGGTGAGAATAGGGGCTGTGGCAGCCCGCCAGCTAGCTTATTCGTAAAACAGATCGTCGGCCGGTGTCACAACACTCTGGACGCCCGACCCGGACGAACGCCTCCACCGAGAAGGAGCTGAAGTCCGACTACGCCCACACCGCAGCGGTTCTCGACCAACTCGACGGCACGAACCATCGCTGACGAGCCGACCAGCCTGCCGCAGGTATCGTCGCGAGCGCAGAGGAAGGGCGAGAAGTGCAGGGGCCGAGAGGAAGGTATCGCTCTGGAATGACAAGCGAGCCACCGGGTCCCGTTGCGGCGCTCGGGTCAGGACTGGCCGCCACCGCACTGCTCGTCGGGCCGGCAGCCTACGATCAAATCGACACAATGGCTGCCGTATACGGCAGCTGGGTGGTCTGGCTGCCGATCGCCATCTTGTCCGGCACGCGCCGCGAGTGGGACAAGACCTTCGCCGACGGTCGCGGTCGCTTGGCTCGGATACGTTCCTTCCTCACCGAATGGGTCGGATGGCTCGGCATCGGCACGGCCGCCGCCGCAGTGGTGCTCCGGGTCGCGCTGTCACCGTATGGAATACATCCGCGAGGAGGGTGGTGGCTGGCGCTCGAGATAGCCGTCCCCGCGGCCATGCTTGCGTTTCGTGGTGTGATCCGCAAGATCGGCGCCGGCCTGCTCGTTGTCCTGGCCGCCCCACTATGGCCCTATCTGCTGGTCGGAGTCGTGGTATTGCTAGGGCCCCCGTTCCTGGTCTACCTGGCCACGATCACCGTGTCTCGACTTCTCCGGCACACCCCGTCCGACGCGCGCCGACGAGACTGAGCGCCGCCCTACCCTCGCGCGCGAGCCACGTCGGCAACCCTGGCTGTCCGGGTGCCGTGATCGGTGGCTCCGGTATTCGTCGAAGCCGGGTTCTGCTGGCACGAACTAGATCGACGCATGCTGAACTACCATGACTGCGTGGCCGTCCCAGAGGCGAAGCGCCCCGAACTCCCGGGGCACTTGACCTGGGACGAACTGGGGACACTTCCCGATGAGATCGCCGAGCGTATCGAGCTCTGGAACGGGCGCGTGGTGTGGACACCACACTGCCCGCTCGAACATCACGAATTCACCAACCTGATCTGGAATGGCCTGCGCGCCTGCGCCAAAGCAGCATTGAAGGCGGATCCCGAGCAGTGCTTGCGGGTAAGCACCGAGACCAACGTGTTCTTCGGACGCACCGGCATGTCGGATTTCGTCACACCGGACTTCATGGTCTACCGGTGCCTATCGGAGCCGTACCAGTACGTCCGATCCGATCGGGTGGTTCTGGTGGGCGAAGTGCTCTCACCGTCCAATTCGGATGCCGACATGGAAGCGAAGAAGGCTCGCTACGCACGAGCCGGAATCCCGTGGTATTGGGAAGTGACCCTTGCCACGCACCGCAGCGAGATCGCGCACATCCACGCCTATACGCTGATCCCCGAGGTAAAACCCCCAGATCCCGGCATCACCGTGTTGCATCGCGCCAACTATGTCCTGGCCGGAGCCTGGTCCCCTACGGATGCGGGGGCGGTCACCATCAATCACCCGTTTCCCATCAGTATCCCCTGGTCCGAGCTGGAATTTTGAGCTCAGGCCGCCGCCTCCCAGCTACGCCGCCGCTTCCAGCTCCGACCCATTCCACGTGAACCGGACTGTCGTCACAGCATTACTGTCGTCGCCCGTGACGATCTGGTGGATGGCGATTCCGCTCAGTTCGGAGTAGGTGCACCATTCGTGGTCGGAGGTGAGGACCAGGTCGAGTGACAGTGCGGACAGCAGGGCGAAGATCTGGCCGCGGTTGGCGGTGTCGACGCCGACGAACACTTCGTCGAGCAGGATCACTCGGGGCGCTGTGGGGCTGGCGTGGTAATGCGCGGCGACAGCCGCGAACAGCGGCAGGTGCAGAGCGATGGCCTTCTCGCCGCCGGAGAGGGCGCCGTGCAGTTTCTTGGTGAGTTCCTGGAAACCCTCCCCGCGTCCACGGTCGATACGGACTGTGAACTGGTGCCATCGGGTGTAGTCGAACACCTCGGCAAGTTGCTGTTCCCAGCTGGTGGCCGAGTCAGCGGCCTTGGCTTCCTCGATGCGGTCACGCAGGAACCTATGCAGGGCTTCACGATCGGCATCATTGAGACGAGCGGGGTCCTTCAAGAGCAACTCGCGGGCCGCGGCAGTGCCCGGTGGCAGGTCCTTACCGACCTGCCACCGCAATTGCACGCCGACGTCGGAGGCGGTGCGCACGCGCGACAGGTGGTCGTTCATGGCGTCGACGAGTGCGTTCGCCTGCCGGATTCTGGAAGCGAGGTGACGGCGGGTGTCACCGGTGAGGGTCTTGTCGAACAGTTCGTGTTCGTGCTGGGTGATGTCGTTGCGGCTCTGGTCGGCTTCTCGCCGCAGGATGTCCTTCAGACCGGCGGCGCCGACACGCACACCGTCGACGACCGCGGTGAAAAGTTGGACGTCGCCGTCTGATTCGAGGTCCAGATCGGCACGAGCGCTCAGTGACGTGCGACATTCGTGCACGGATTCGCTGAGGCGGCGCAGGGCATCGCCGATATTGTTCGCGGTGTGCGGGATGGTTGGCCAGGCAGCCGTCACCCTGCGGGCGGCGTCGAGAGCCGCACGGACGCCGCCGGAACCGGCGAGCAGTTCGCGGAAACTCTCGGAATCAGGGATTTCGGCGTCTGCTGCCAGGTTTCCGCCAGCAAGCTCGCGGAACCGCTGGGCGACGAGGTCGCGCTCGGCGGCCTTGTCCCGGTGAGCCTGCGCGGCGGCGTCGGCCTTGGTGCTCAGCGCGGCTTCTTTACCGGTCCAATCGCGCTCGCGGTTACGTTCGGCGTCCAAAGAATCTGCGGTGGTGGCGATTTCGCTCCGCAACGTCGCGATCTCGTTCAACACCTCGCGGTATTCCATGCCCACGGAATCTTCGACAGCCTGCAATTGCTCACTGGCGTCACGGAGTTCGGATGCAGCGCGCTCTTCGTTTTCGGCGGATCGTTGTGCCTCATCGGCCGCGTCGGCGGCGCTTTCGGCACTGGCTCGCTCGTCGGTCTCGGCATGTTGGAGGTCGCGGCGGTGGTCGAGCCACGTCTGCGCTTTCCCTTGGAACGACTTCAACGCGGCGCGGAGTGCTTCCAATGCCGACAGTTCGGTCGGCAATCCGCTCTCGGCACTGCGCATGTGGAGGTTCTCCAACGCGGCTGTCTGCGCTGCTTGCGCGCTGCGCAGATCGTCGATCGCAGTCCGCACTGCCCGGTCCGCCGAATCCCGGCTGCGGTCCGCTTCCGCGAGGGCCGTCCGGGCGGAGCGAAAGACGCCGCGGTCCGGTTGTGCCCGCACGTCGGCGTCGATCGACCGGCGCCGGTTCGACAGCTCCTCCAGCTTCAGGTCGTAATGCTCGATGCGCCCGTTGATTTCGGCGATGGTGGAGTCGAGTCCGGCGATGCGGCGCTGCCGGTTTCGTCTCCTGGCTTCGACACCGATATAGGTGGCCGCCGATTTGGCCCAGCTACCGTGCAGGTTACCGACGCGCCAGCTGCCGTCCGAGGCGACCGCCATCGCCGGACCATCGGTGAGCGTCCGGCCGAAGGATATGGCTGCCAGCACCTTTCGTACCGACTCGGCTTCCGCTCCGCCCTCGTCATGCACGGTCAGCACATCGGCGAGGGAATCACCGGAAACAGCCCGAACTGCGTCAGGGTCGGCGAAGATATCGTGGCCGATTATCTCGCCTCGGGAGCCGATCCAGGCATCGAGGAGACCGGACGACTCGAGTGCGGCTTCGATCGCCGCGGCCGTGGCGGAATCCAGTGCCGGTGGGAAATCGACCAACTGCCACAGGGGTGCACCGGACATAACGGACCGGTCGGCCGTTCGCCATCCTGGCGCAGTGGGGGGCACGTCCTGTTCGGTGAGCAGCTTCTCACGTTCGGCGGCCGTGCGATCACGCTCCGCAACCGCCTCTTCTTTATCCCGGCGGCAGGCTTCGGTCGCGGCAGCGATGCCCTCGCGTGCGTCGGCGACAGCATCGTTGACACGCTCAGCGAATCCGGTGTCCGAATCCGCGACGGAAACAAGCGACTCGACATCCAGACGCAGTTCGGAGCAGTTCCGCACCCACTCCTCGATTCCGTGCTGCAGCGATTCGAGCGCTCGATCTCGTTCGTCACCGGCGGTGCGCAGTCGCTCATCGGCGGCTGTCAGGTCATCCCGGGCCTGCTCGACACGCTTTTCCGCGGCCTCACTCAACGCCCGCTTCTTCTCGTGCTCCGCGATATCCCGTTCGACCAGCCGAATCCGATCATCGCGCGCCGCAACAGAATTGCGAAGTAGGCCGGAGCAAGCCGACAGTGCCGAACCCGCGGCCATCTCGTCCACAGTGGCGCCCATTCCGCAGGGTAGGGCCGCGTGCCGTACTTCTGTTGCGGCCTGGGCCACAGCTTCCCGCCACGATTCGGCGGCCTCCTGGGCCTGCCGATACCGCCGGGCCGCCGCACCCGCCGCGGCAGCGTCGCGACGGGCCCGCTCCTGGGCACCGTTGTACCATCGTTGCGCCCTTGCTGCGTCCGCACGCAAATCCTCGAGTTTCGCGCCCTCCCGGTAGGCGTGAGACTTCATCAGCCCATCCCGCCGCGAGACGAGCCGGGCATGCGTCTTTTCGAGATCGACCACTTTCTGCTGGATTTCTGCGAGCTGCCGGTTTGCCGCAGTGTGTTGTTCGGAGGCCTCCTTTGCCCGCTCCGACAGACTGTCGAGTTCGGTGGTTACCGTCACCAGTTCCCCGGCATGAGCTCGCAGCACGCGCTGCGCGTACGTGCGCTGCTGATGCGCGAGTTTCGCCACCGCCGCCGATTCCTCATCGAGGCGAGCCAGCCGCTCCCGCTGCGCGTCCAGCCGCTCGAAACCCTCGGCGAGGTCGGCAAGTTCGTCGGTTCCCAAGGGCGGCAGTGCTTTTGACAGCAATGTCGACAACAGTCCGGGATCGAGGCGCTGGGACAATTTCGGCATCCGCAACTGCAGCAGCGCCGTGATGAGAGCGTCGTACCGTTGTTCGGATAGCTCCGGAAACAGGGTGGTGCGCACCGCGTGCCGGTAGTCCGCGGCGTTCTCATAGACGTCGCCGTACTCACCGATCCGGGCATCGAGTTCGGATTTGCCGATCGGCCGTTCCGAATCGGTGAGTACCAGCACTCCTTCTTCGCCTGGCTCGCCGATCCGCTGACCGGTGGTGAAGAAGTCCGGGTGCACGCTGGTGGTCCGGCTGGTGGCCTGCAGTCGGGCACCGCAGGTGAACCAGCGGTCCTGCTGCCGGAATTCGAGCCATACGTAACCGACGCGGGTCACACCGGTGGCGCCCTCCCCCATCAGATTCCAGTGCATCGTTCGTTCATTGGTGCCGAAGGTCGAGAGCCGATTGGCCCGCAGGCTGGCATCGAACAGGAAGGGCAGCAACAACTCGAGCGCCTTGGACTTTCCGCTGCCGTTCGCACCGCGTAACAGCAGCCGGCCCTCGTGAAATTCGAATACTTCGCGGTAGTAGCGCCAGACGTTCAAGATTCCGGCGCGAGTCGGCGTCCAGCGAACCTGAGTGGCAGTGGTCATGACGGCTCCTGGGTGGAATCGGCGATACGAGCCTGCTGCACGCGATAGCGCGCCGCGGCGGGCAGGGGGATGACCAGCCCGGCGGTGGTGGTGCGAACCAGTTGGAACTGGGTGAGCACCGCCAGCGCGTCGGCAACCAAGTCACCGGGACCGTCGTCGGTGCGGTAGGTGCGTGCCCAGCGGGGGAATCGCTGCAACAGTTCCGCCGCGTGACGGCGCAGCTGCTCAACCGCGGTCGGGCCGCTCAGCTCTTCCAGCAGCAGCAACGCGGCGACCTTGGCGGTGGCGGCATCATCGGGGAATTTCTGGTCGGTGGACAGGGCCTCGGGATCCACGAACATCACCCCTTCGGCCCGTTCCTCCAGGACGAAGCCGGCAGTATCGGCGGCTCGTTTCAGCATCTGCCGTCCGGTCGGGGTCGCCAGGTAGGCGCGCTCGGCGTCGGTCAGAGTGTCGAAGTACAGCACGGGGTCGTCGACCAGCCGGCGAAACACACTGTGCCGCAACCAGAGATTACGTTGCGCATCCGGCACTGCCGGCGAATCGGCATGACGACCTCGAGGTTCGGCTGCGGCGCCGTAACGACGCTCCCGGGTCAGTTCACCGAGTATGTCGGGTAGCCGCAGCGGCACCTCCTCGACCGGCACGCCCAATTGCGATGGCCCCGACGTGGTGACCAGCAGCCGCAGCAACAGGGTGTTGTCGACCCGGTAGAGCACCTTCGCCTGCGTCGAATCGACGTAATTGTCCGACGCTCCGTCGACCGTCTCCAGGACTCCGAACGACTCCAAAAGTCGTAGGACGTCGACGAACGCTCGCCGCTCCGTCCGGTCGACCGGGTCGAATCCGCTGATCAGCGGTTCGTTCGCAGTAGCGGCCGCGACATTTCCGGCCAGGATGCCGATCGTGGTCACCGGAACTGTGCAGAGCTCCGCCGCGACGACACACATCAGCACATACCGGCGGCGGTCGAACGGTGCGCGCTGGGAACGATGTCTGCGGGCCGGACGCGTGGGATCGGCACTTGCCCGGACCTTGCGCAACCGCGCGTATCCCACCCGCGGCTCCACGATGAGCCCCCATCCACAGAAGGTGTCGAACCACGCGGCGATCGGCACCCGGCGCCGGCGAACGATGTCGAACCGGTCCGGGGCGGACCTGGCGGTGAGCAGTGGTTCGGCGAGCAGATAGCGGATGCCGCGCCCTACCTCCTCTTTTTCGGCGATCGCTAGCTGATTGGTGAGATCGGTCATCGCTGGACTCCGGCCGCACGAATCTCGACGAGATAGTCCGGGCCGCGGAAGACGCCGTGCGGCAGGCGCAGTTCGGCGACAGCGCCGTCGGTCGCGGGTCGCAGCACGATCTGGATGCGGCCGTCGTGTGCCCGGGCCGAGCGGACGCCCCCGGAACCTGGTGCTGAACCGAGCGCGCGGCCGATCAGGTCGAGGAGGCGCTGGAACATCGCGTGGTCGAGTTGCTCGAATTCCGACAGCCGCCGGGCGGCGCCGCCGGTATCGAGCATGTCCCAGGCAGCCTGGATTTCCGCGCGCTCGGCGATCGCCTTGGCGGCTCGCTCCTTACGCAGGGCCGAAACATCGGGGACAGCGCCCGTCCGTCCCATCCGTTCGGTCTTTCCCGCGCTGCGTAGCAGCGGCGACACCGGCACACCTGGAGCGTCGGCCCACGATGCCGTGTAACTCACCAGCTCCGGGTCCGGGTGGGCCAGATGAGCATGTCGCGCCGAGCTGAGGCCGAAAACCGTGGACCACAGGCGATTCAGATCGTCGTCGGCCGGGATGATCGCGAACCAGCGAGCGAGCTCACGGAAGTCGGCCACCGCATTGCTGGACCGGCGGCGCGATTCGGTGAGGCGATCGAGAACCTGCAAGAGCGTGACGATGGCACGCCGTCCTACCTGTCGCAGCTGATCGACACGTGGCGCGGAGCCGTCGACCGTCAGGAACCAGGCGCGCAACCCTGCCCAGCGGGCCCGGCGCTGATCCAGCCAGGCCGGGCGCGGATCGGTTCCGCTGAAGGCGGGCAGATCGGCACCGGCCAACGCCCGTTGCTGAAGCCGGGCGACACCGAAATCCTCCAGCTGCCGAATCCGGATCGCGATGGTGTGCGCACGGGTATCGAGATCGTCGAGGAACTCCTGCAGGTATGCGACCGTGGCGGCCTTCACTTCGTGGAACACCCCCAGATCCACGCCTTCGGCACGCAGTAAGCGCTGCAACTCACCGTTGAATTGCTTTGTCCCGGAACGCAAGGCCTCCAAGTGCCCCTCCAGCTCGGCGAGCACGACGTAGACCTGCCGGTCGGTGCCGGACTCCACCACCCGAATCAGGTCGGCCAACCGGTCGGCGATCGCGTCCAGCACCGCCGTCTGCAAGGCACCACTCGAGGCGAGAACAGTCAAGGCGTGCACGACTCCGGCGAAGGCCGCCTCCCCCATCCTGGTCAGCGAATACAGCAGGTTGCGGCGTTCGTAGTCGGCTGCGGTGCGGTAGTTCTCCGAATGATTCTGGATGACATCAACCAGATTCCAGGCGCGCAACTGGTCCAGCACCTCGGCCAGTTCGTCGTCGGCGACCGGTTCGAGCCGGCCGACCGAGGGCAACCGGGAACGCAGATCGTCCAGACTCAGCGCGGTCTCGAGATGTTCGTTCGCCTCCCCGAACGCGTGCAGCACCGCGGTATACAGCCCCGAACGCTCCGCGCCGGTGAACCGGAACATCTCCGGCGGGACTCGAATCGGGTCCATGCGCCGTCTCCCCTCGATCAGCGGCCACGATAACGCCGGGCACCGACAACTACAGCGCCAGATCGTCGAGGAGGCTCTCGACGACCCGTTCCTCCGGCACCGCGACCCCGGTTCGCCGCATATGCGAGGCCAGCTCGCTGTCCCAGGGGGCCTCGGACACCCTACCCACCGGGGGCCCGCCCGGACCGACCAACGCCAGGTAGTCCGCGGCACCCATGCGCCAGGGATGCGCACCGGTCCGCGCGATTACGTGGGCGGCAATCCGCAAGCCCTCACCATCGAAATCGCCATGATATTCCAGCCGGGCACCTGCGGCCGCCAGGAGGTCCAAGAGTCGTATACCTGCGCTGGACGGCCAGCCGGCGGTGCATACGATCGGCGGGCAGGACGGCCCGAAGCGTCGCAGCGCGCTCGCGAGCACGCTCGGATTCTCCACCACCCGAACCACTTCCGGCACGACAGTGAGCTGCTGTGCACGGCGCACCTGCTGCAGCGTCAGCGAGGCGGCCGAACCTGCGGCCACGCAGATGCCGAGCACAGCTTCGAGCACCGATCCGGATTCGGCCACGCGTAGTCCGGCGGCGAGAACCGTGGACGAGAGTTCGTCGTCGGCCACGCCCGCCATCTCCCAGAAACCGCGCACCCCGACAGCATCACCAGGCACATCACAGTCGTGGATTACTGCCAGCGCACGAAAAACGATCGCCTGCAACCGAGTTCCGTTGTCCAAGGCGTGTGGGTTACGCACCGTCTGCTCCGCGAACACCGGGAGCGGGGTCCCTGGTGCGGGTATGGCCTGGAGCACTGTCAGGGCGTCGGCCAGCAGGTCGCGCGTTGTGTCCACCGATCCCCCGACCATGCCGGCACGTCGCATGGCGCGGGCCCATTCCCCCAGCGCCGGTTGTGCGCGAACGACCGGGTGAACGTCCAGCCAGTCCCACAACTCCCGCCGCCGACCCGCCTGCTCCGCACGAGCGGCCGACCGATTCTCGATCGGTCCGACGAGTTGTTGCACAACCTGACGGGCTGTCATCCCCACGGCCTCTGCCAATGCGGAGTCGAGCTGATCGACACGAATGCTGCACACCTCGGGCGGCAGCATTGCCATACCCAGCAGATCGGCCAGCGCATCGCGCTCAGCCACGTTCATCGGACCGAATCGAACCGACGTCACCGTGGTGCCGGATTCGAATCGCCGATGCAGCGCCCGCCAGACAATCATCAGATCGGCTGAGAGACCGACCACCGTCCCGCCCGTCATAGGCACCAGTATCCGGTATGGAGCGTTGGCTGTACCCACTCGGCGAGCAGCGGCTACCGCGTGTGATCTACGTGCCGCAGTACTACGAGTTCGAGGTGTGCACGGAGGCGCCGGGGGCGGTGCCGACGACCGCGGGTTATGCGATATCGGTGACGCGGGGATTGGCGGCGCTGAATTCCGCGGACACCGTGATCATTCCGGGGTGGCTGCCGGTGGAGACGCCGCTGTCGGGTCCGGTCCGGCGGGCGCTGGTCCGGGCGCATAGCCGTGGGGCGCGGCTGGTGACGATCTGTTCCGGGGTGTTCGCGTTGGCGCGGACCGGGCTGCTGGACGGTCGTTCGGCCACGACGCACTGGGCTAGGGCCGGGCAGTTGGCGCGGGAGTTTCCGCAGGTTCGGGTGGAGCCGGATCGGTTGTATGTGGACCATGGCGATGTGGCCACGAGTGCGGGAGCGGGCGCCGGAATCGATGTGTGCCTGCACCTGGTTCGCACCGATCACGGTGCCGCGCATGCCGCACTCATCGCGCGGCACATGGTGATGCCGCCTCATCGCGACGGCGGACAGGTTCAGTATGCGCCGCCGTCACCGATCGAGGACGGAGTCGACGGCCTGCTGGAATGGGCCGAGGCGCGGCTCGAGACATCGCTCTCGGTTGCCGATATGGCCGCGCAGCTCAACGTCTCGCCGCGTACGCCGGCGCGACGGTTCGCCGATCAGCTGGGCACCAGCCCGGGTGGGTGGTTGCTGTCGCGTCGAGTGGCACAGGCTCGAATGTTATTGGAGGAGACGGACTTACCTATCGATGCCATCGCCGTCCGGGTCGGCCTCGGCTCGGCGGTAAATCTCCGTCGACGTTTCCACGCTCAGGTCGGCACCACACCGGGGGCATATCGGCGCGCCTTCCGGGGGTCCTGAATTCCCCACCAGGGTTGAGCAAGGTCGGCTCGACGTCGAGGACACCGAGAGTCGAGAACTTCCGGCTAGGCACGGGCGGGGTCACGGCGAAGCTGGTCGACAAAATGCTCGGCCGCCGCCGCGACCGCACCGACGTACTCGACAAGCTCGAGCAGATCTCAGGCCGCCTCGCGGGCGAGCGCCGAGACGCGCATGTCCGCGGCTGAGGCGCGGGTGCGTGAGCTGTCGGCTCAAGCTCGACACATCGCCGAGCGCGACCAGCGCCGCCAGATCGCCGCCGCCCGGCATGCCGCGTGGGACACCCAGGTCGCGGCATCACTGCACGAACTGGGCGTCGTGGTCGCGCCACCCCCACCCCGGGAGGACGTCTGACATGGCCGATCTGCCACCACTCAAATATGGCCGGGCCGTCGGTAGGTTTCTGGCGAACATCGCCGACGGCCCCGTCATCAACACCGGCCCGGAATTCCCGCCCCTTACCGGCACGGTGCGATTCACTGCGGCAGTTCCGAAATTCCTTGTCTACGAGGGCGAGCCGGATCCGGCAACGGTGGTGCAGCTATCCGCGTACTACGAGTGCAGCCTTGACGAATTCGGGTACCTGACGTAGCGAGGCGGACGCGGCATCATGCTCGTGTCGCCGACCGCCGATATCAACCCGATGGGCTGGACGTGGCGCGCCGATTTCGACCTCTATTACGAGGGCGCGAAGGTGCCGATGTCGTCTTCTCGTTCGATGTGCCGGTCTATGTGCCCGGGCCCGATCCTGGGAATCCCGACGAAGGGGCGAGCAGCCTGGTCGACCTCACCAAGGTATCGCCCGTACCGGCATCCAACGGCGAGCGCCTCGACCCGGTCACGGTCCCGCAGATCACCGCGGCGACCGACGCGGCGGCAGCCGCAGCGACCAGCGCGAGCGAGGCCGACGCTGCCCGTGATGCCGCGCAGGCCGCGGTCGATTCGTTCACGTTGGCCGTGGGCACGATCACCACCGGTGCGTCGGACGCCCCGGCATCGCTCACCGTGTCGGGCGGGCCGCCGCACTGGGTGGTCGACGGCGTGCTGCCCAAGGGCGACACCGGCGAACAGGGCCGCCCGCACCGGATGCCACGGCGAGTGTCAAGGGCCTCGTGAAGTTGGCCGGAGACCTCGGCGGCACCGCGGCCGCGCCAACCGTGCAGGTCTCGCGGGCAAGGCCGCGGCTGTGCACATGCACCCCGCATCCCAGATATCCGACTCGACTACCGTGGGTCGAACGGTCCTCACCGCGGCGGATGCTGCGGCGGCCGGGTCCGCGATCGGTGCTGGCAGATCGAGCCTGCAGATTGGCACATCCGGCGCTACCGCATGGGCCGGAAACGACGCTCGACTTGGCGACACCCGCACCCCCCACCATCGGCACATCCCCGTACGACATCCCGATTGTGTTGTGCGGTAAGGACACGGTGCGCGCAACCGGCACAGGAGATTTCCCGTTCGGCCTGAAACTGCAACGGGCGGTCACGATCGACGCGATCAGCGTGCGTTGCATCAGCGCCGCCTCGCCCGGGAACCTCACAGTGGAGATTCGGCAGAACGGAACAGCCCCGTCCGGTGCCAGCCTCGCCGTGGCCGCCGCGAATCAGGTCTCGGGCGGAACTGCGCGGACGGAGGTGCGGTAGGGCGACCGCCACGAAGCTCAAGGAGCCGAGACACCCCGCGACGCTTTCAGCGTGTCCCCTGCGGATGATGCCGAAATCGAGAACGGGATGAATACAAGAAAAGTCAGCGAGAAGAATATGGCTCCAAGAACCGGAGTGCTGCGTGGCCTTTCGCTACCCCATCCGGCGGGCCAAGGCAGTAGCGGGTTAGCTTTCCTTTCGCCACGTTCGCTATCGAGCACCTGGAGTCTCCTCTGCAACAATTAGTGGAAAGGTTGTTCGGCTACGTATCCGCCCGCCTGGCCGCCCAAGAACCCGCCTATGGCTGCGCCACCTGCCGTGCACAGTACTGGCACAACCTTCACCCGCGACGACCTCAACCAGCTCCTGCACCGACTCGGACGCCACGACCTGCACGCACCCCGACCGCTCGCCGCATAACCCCCCGACGAACTAACGGGCGCACCCACTAGGGCGGCCGATCTATCCGGTTCGGCCACGGTATGAACCGAAATCGGGCGCACGAGGAGTAATTCGGCAGCTACGGACAGCTCGCCGATTTCGGTCGTCGTCCGACGTGCCACGGCTAATTCAGTTCGTCCACCATGCGGCGGTTGCACCCGGCCGAAGTCGCGGAGAAAATGGGCCCGCCCACCGTCGAGCGAGGCCATCTTTCGGTCGGTTGCGGTCAGGAGCTTTACGGCACTCGCCGTACCGGGATTTCGCGATGCCCGTTTGGTGACGATGCTCGGAATCGCCCGCAAATCACCAGGATCCACCGCCAGTCCATCTCGGGAGAACCGCGCGAACAGCGCCGGAAGCGCTATCGTCGCCTCGAGCCGGGCCAGCGGTGCACCGAGACAATGGTGCACCCCGTACCCGAACGCGAGGTGTTCTTTCGGCCGCCGCCCCGCATCGAACGCATCGGCGTTGTCGCCGTGCGGTTTCCGATCCCGTCCGCACCGGCCGAGGACGCGATGATCGCATCGCCTCGGTTGATCCGCGCACCCGGGAAATCGGAATCGCCGGCAACACCGATGTCGTCGGACCCTCCATCAGGTGAGACGCATCGGCGGGCATGCGGGAAACACCACCGGCAGGGCTGCCAAGGCACGGTGAAACTGCCCGGTCCTCCAACTCAGTTGCTGCGCAGGAACTTCCGGGTGGATATCCGGAAGCGCATCGAGCAGCAAGTCGATGGCCTGCCGCGCGATCGTCTGCGCAAGGGGCTGTGCCGGGCACGAGTGCGGGCCGACGCCCCACGCCAGGTGAGACCGATTTCCCCGGCGGTCACCGCCGACGATGTGCGGGTCGCTGTTGCATGCGGCCAAGCTGACGACCACCGGCTGATCGGCCGGCAACCACATGTCGCCGATAAGTTGCGGTTGCCGCGGATACGTCATGCAGAAATTGGCCAGCGGCGGATCCGCGAACAGTACCTCGTCGATGGCGTCGCGGGTGTCCATGGCGCCGCTGAGCACGTTGCCGCCGTACTCTTCGTCGGCCATCAGCAGCAGCAGCGTGTTCAGGATCAGATTGCAGGTCGGCTCCGTGCCTGTCGAGAACAACAACGCCGCCTGGTTCATCATCTCCATGGGGTCGAGGCCCTCCGGGTGGGTCAGCAGTCGCGAGGTCAGATCGTCGCCAGGGCGCTCGCGCTTCTGCTCGACCACTCCGAGCAGCGCTTCGAAGAACCGCTGCTGACCTTCTTCGGCGCCGACCCCGTCCACCATCGCGGCCATCCCCTGATAGGCCGTCGATGCGGCGTCTTCGGGGAAGCCCATCAGCTCACTGAGAACCCGAAAGGTCAGGGGAAAGGCGTAATCCATCCGAAGATCGGCGGCACCACGTTCACAGAAGGAATTGATAAGGATGTCGGCGGCGCGCGCGACCGCCTTGTGGACCTTGTGCAAGTCGACGGTTTCCAGCGCGTCGGTGATCGTCCGCCGGTAACGCGCGTGCTCCGCGCCCGCGGTGCGCAGGGCGTTCTGGCGGTAACCCAGCATCGGGATCACCGGGCAGTCCGGCGGAACGTTCTTCTCCCAGCGGCGCGGATCCGCGGGAAAGCGAGCCTCGTCGTTCAAAATCTGCAGCGCCGCTTGATATTCGATCACCAGCGTGGCCGGAACACCGGGCGCCAGCTCGATCGGAACCAGGGGCCCGCGCCCGCGCATGGATTCGTAGGCGCGGTGCGGGTCCGCGGCGAACGCGGCGGAGTCCAGCCGGATCTGTGGTTCCGCGGAGCGCGCCGGCGACCCGTGATCAGCCGGGCGTCCCGTATTCGGCACCGCGTTTGCGTCGTTCAGCATGCGTCCCCCACGCGAGATGTTGTGTGTCCTGTTCGAAGTCCTGCGAAATTGCCTGCCATTCGTTGTATAGGCACGGCGGACACCCTAGCGGAAGCTGTTGTACATCAATGTTTGTGACGAAACAGTCAGCGCGGCAGCAGTCAGGACGGTGACCAGGGCGATTCAGGTCACACAGCGCGCCGGGCAGGCGGCGGCCGG
Organism: Nocardia nova; assembly: GCF_002933465.1. GTDB lineage: Bacteria > Actinomycetota > Actinomycetes > Mycobacteriales > Mycobacteriaceae > Nocardia > Nocardia nova_B. Next base: position 151,845 of record NZ_PSZE01000004.1, on the reverse strand, counting down.
GATAGCCTGGCCCGAAGGGAGGGCAGCATGTTGATCGATTTCGTTCCGAACAAAAGTTTGTACCCGTTCGAATCGCGCTGGTTCGACTCGTCGGCCGGGCGCGTGCACTACATCGACGAAGGTTCCGGGCCGACGATCCTGTTCTGCCACGGGTCTCCGACGTGGAGTTTCCTCTACCGCCACATCGTGACGGGGCTGCGAGATCGGTATCGGTGTGTCGCGGTGGACTATCCGGGGTTCGGATTGTCCGAGCGGCCTTCCGGTTTCGGTTATACGGTCGCGGAGCACACCGCCGTGCTGGGCGAGTTTATCGATCATCTGCGGCTCGACGATTTTATCGTCATGGGACACGATTGGGGCGGCCCCATCGGCTTGGGCGCGGCGGTTGCGCGTGCCGATCGGGTGCGGGGAATCGTGGTGAGTAACACGGTGTTCTGGCCTATCGAAGCGTTGGCGAACAAGGCGTTCAGTGCGATCATGAGCAGCCGTCCGATGCAGCGCCGGATACTCGAGCAGAATTTTCTCATCGAGCGCGTGCTGCTCTCGGAATTGGGCCGCACGCTCAGCGTGGCCGAAGCCGAGCACTATCGCGCGGTGCAGCCCTCCGCGCAGGCGCGGTGCGGGCTCGCGGTGATGCCCCGGGAAATTCGTGCTGCGGCCCCCCTGCTGGCGCGGCTATCCCGAGATGTTCCCGCACTCCTCGGAGACAAGCCGACGCTGGCGGTGTGGGGGATGCGCGACATGGTGTTCCGGCCGAAAGCATGTCTGCCTCGCATACGAGCCGCTTTCGCCGATCTCGAAATAGTCGAATTGCCCGATGCCCGGCACTTCGTCCAGGAACAGGCGCCGGACGCGATCACGACGGCCATCGCGAATCGTTTCCCGTGAGTGGTCGCGTCACAGGAGTAGGCGTGGTACTCCAGCGCATTGCCGACGCGCCGTCCGACACTCCGCACGGTGAACCGAACCGCACGAAGACCTGTGCGGTTGTCGGTCGAACGGCTTATTGTGGACGCCGATCAGCCCAGCGATAATCGGTAGCCGTTCCGCGGCGAGTCGGCCGACCACTCGAACCTGATGAGACCGTGAAGGTTTCGGAAAGCGTGCGATGAACAGGCGTGCTCTTCTTTCACCGTTCGCCACGATGTCGATCTGCTTGCTGACGATGGGGGTTGTCGGGTGCGGTGGTTCGGCCGGCGAGACGGTCGGCGAGGGCGAGGCGGTACCTGGTATTCGACGTGTCGAGACTGCTTCGCCTGCAAGCACATCGGTTGCGTTGTCCGAGGTGGCCGTGCCCGGCACAGCGGTCGCCGATGCCCGGACGTACTTCGCCAACTCCGGCGGGATCGACGGTTACTACTTCACCACACCGACCGGGCGATGGCAGTGCGCGATCATCGTCGGCGGTGACCCGCACATGGCCGGATGTCAGCCTGCGACGAATATCGGAGCGGGAATCGGGGTGAAAGGCGCTCCGACGGTGGAGAGCAGCTACTCCCACAAGCAGGTTCCGCCCGACACGATTCTGATCGAGCGGGGCAGCGAGCCACGTTTCGCCGTACTGAGGCAAGCGGTGTTCCGGCTGGCGCCGGAGGAAGCAAAAGTTCTGCCTTACAACACATCCCTGTCCGCCGACGGCTTCACCTGTACGGCCCGAGACTCCGGCCTCTCGTGCACAGACGACACCTCACGAAGGGGATTCGCCTTCTCCACCGAAGGCTTCTCGATGAACTGACGCGATTTCCGGACGCGGCGTCCCGCTCCGCCCGGGGCGCGGAAGGCTCGTCAGCACACACACCACCAGGCGGTAGACGAGAACGGCCGGCACGATGGTCAGCAGGGCCGATCGCACGACGACCGTCGCGGTCACAGCCAGATAGCCGAATCCCAGCCCGTCGGGTGAGCCGTAGCCGTGCCGCGCCGACAGCGCCGCCGTCACCGCACGCAGGGCGAGGTACAGCACCATCAGGATCAGGGGAATGCGTAGCGGTCGGAGGGCGGCGAGCAGCCGCTCGATGTCGGGACGTTTCATCGCGCGAGCTCCGGACCCGAGGTGAGGAACGCCAGCAGGAGTGCATTGCCGATCACACCGCCGGTCGCGAAACGCAGCCGGTCTCCGCTGCGCACCGGCAGGCCGAGCAGGTCGGTGGTGCGGAACAGCCGGGTGAAAATGTCGCGGTGGCCGAACGCGCGAGCGGGAGCCAAAGCGAAACCCGTGGCGGAGACCGAGATTCCGAGAATCACCGGGCCGCTGTCCATATCGCCGGGGCCGCTGTGTCCATGGCCGTATTCGTGAACAGCGCTGAAGCCGAGAACATTTCGCTCCTGATGGAACAACACGTTCGCCAACTGTGCGGCGAGGGCGCGATCGGCGAAGCCGGCGAAGTAGGCTGCCAGGCCGGTTCCCGACGCGCGGGGGGCGTCGTGGGCGCGGCCGTCGGCACCCATGCGCTGGATGACCAGCCCTGTGCCGCGGTCGATCTGGACGGCGCGAACTTGCTGCGCCCAGTGCTCGAGCACCGCGGTGTGGTCGGCGCCGGTCGCCCGGCCGTGCACCGCGATCGCGGCGGCCACGGCGGCCACGTCGGTCGGATAGGCCTCGCCGGGATACGTGTCGATCAGCGCGGTCGGGGCGGCGAGAAGTCGCCGTTCGAAGGAGGCGACGATCGCGTCGAGTTGCTCGGCGAGATCGGGCGGGAAAGCCGGGTCGACCAGCCGCGCCATCCCGAGCGCCAGAGCGGGATAGGACAGGTAGGCGTGGCCGTGCGCGCTGTCGAGATGGGCGAGGCAGTCCTCGCCGTGCCAGGCATCGGTGAATATCGAACGCATCTGCGGCAGCAGGCTTTTGGTTGCCGCCCGAGTCGCGATCGGAGCGTAGCGGCCTCGCCATTCGGGATGCGCGAGCACCACCTGGGCGAGACCCAAGGCTGTCATCTGGTGCGCGAGCAGTCCCCACATCCCGTCGAGCGCACCAAACCCCGCGGCACGCTGCCGATCGTCCTCGGCTTCGAAGGCCACCAACTCCTCCGCGAGACCGTGCACCCGCACCGAATCCCCGCGAAACCAGGCATCGGCCTCGCGACCACACCACCATCGGGGCAGCAGGCACACCACCGATGCCGCCACGACGAGGCCGGCCACGATGGCAATCGAACGGCGACATCTGATGCTCGCCACACCGGGCCGATCGGACTCCGCAGTGCCCGAGGGTAATTCCATACCTCACCGTACCGGGCGATCGAGCCGCCTCCACCGCCCGAGAGCACCCGTAGGGCCGTTCGCCGGCGAATACGAGCTCAGCGAACCGGTTCAGTCCTCGGCGACGAAGCCGCGCAGCGCGACCAGCTGCCGGCCGTCGACCTCCAGCTCCGCGATACCCCGCTCGGACGGAGTGCGCACACTGACGGTCACGAACCGGCCCGCCGCGATCGTCTTGCCGACCTCGAGCCCGCGCACCCGCTTCACGAATTCGGCGTGCCCCACACCGGAACCGGCCGGCCATTCCACCACCGCGCGCGAGCCGAGTACCGCGCGCACACCGGCGACGTCGCCGCGCCCGGCCGCTTCCAGCAATCCGGTGGCGGCGCGCTTACCCGCCGCGCCGACGCGGGCGAAACCGCGGGTGAAGCCCACAGCGCCACCGACGCCCTGGTTCGCGAACAGCTGCGGGGCGAGTTTCACGGCCGCGCGGAGCCCGCGCCCGCCGGCGGTGAGAAGTTGGCCGACCATGACCGGTAGCTCCCAGTGGGCGTAGAGGCGGCCGATCTTCCATTCACCGCCGACCTCGGTCAGGTCGTAGCGCAGATGCATCGGCACCCGCAGGGTCACACCGGTGGACATGGTGGTGTCGAGGGCGAGGTCGCGATAGGCGCTGGCACCGCGCACGACATCGTGGTCGACGTGGAAGACGATGTCGTTGGGACCGATGAAGGTGTCGTAGAACCGTTCGATCGCCGCGCGGCCGGTGTGCGGGCGCGAGCCGACCGGATCCTCGACCCGGCCCTCGGGTGCGAACAGATCCACCCAGGCCGCACGATCGTGCCCCGCGACCGCCCGCGGGGATCGTTCCACCGTGGCGAGCAGCTCCGCCGCCGACGCATTCGCGGACATCGTTCCTCCAGACTCTCAACCCCCTCCAATCTATAACCTGTTTCAGTTTCTGTACGGGGTAACCAGCGAACCATCGGCAAGTGCGCGAGACGGATCTCGCGATGATCACGCTGCAGCCCGGGCGTACGGTGACCGGTATGCAGGTCGGGCAACCCAGCACAACCGCGATGGCCACCGCACGGGCACGGGCCTATCACCAACTCGCCGACGAACCACGGATCTTCACCGATCCGCTGGCGGTGCGGATCGTGGGTGAGGAAGCGGCCCGCGATAATCCGTTCGACAAGGACGTGGACCCCGAACTGGCCCGGCGGCGCCGGCTGTTCCTGGCCGCGCGCAGTCGCTTCGCCGACGACACCGTCGCGGAGGCGGTCGCCGACGGTGCCCGCCAGGTGGTCGTGCTCGGCGCGGGCATGGATACCGCCGCCTACCGCAATCCCCATGCGGATGTGCAATTCTTCGAAGTCGACCACCCCGACACCCAGGCGTGGAAGCGACATCGCCTGTCGGAAGCGGGAATCGAGGTGCCGGACTCGATGAAATTCTCCCCGGTGGACTTCACCCGCGACAACCTCGCCGACGCGCTGGCACAGGCCGGATTGGATCGCGCCCGCAGCGCGGTGTACGTCTGGCTCGGCGTGGTGGTCTACCTCGAACACGCTGCCATCGCCGAGACGTTGCGCTATATCGCAGGCCAGGGCGGCGGTGCGATCGTGGTGTTCGACTACTCCTACCCACCCGACGCGGGGCAGCAGGCGCGCGGGAAACGCGTTGCGGCCGTCGGGGAACCGTGGATCAGCTTCTTCACCGACGAGCAGATGCGGGGTGAACTGGAGTCGGCCGGATTCACCGACATCGAGGATCTCCCGGGGTTCGCCCTGGTCCGGTCCTATGCCGACCTCCCCGGCACCGGACCGGCGCTGCCTGGTCCACACCTCGTTCGCGCGAGGTCCTGACCGCCGAGCGCGCGCACTGGAACAAATCACCGGCAGACGACGGTTGCCCGAGAGAGTAAGACCGCGAACTCGGGAGGTGCGATGCTGGCGATCGGATTCGAGGAGCCGGGTGGCCCGGAGGGTGCCCTGACCCTGCGTGTGGCCCGAACCTTCCCCGCCGAACAAGCCGAGCAAGCTCACGAATTACTCGAAGCAGGCGGCGTCCGGGGCCGCATCGTCCTCGAATTCCGAAGGGCGCTTTATTCCTTCCGCGGCGGCAGGGGCGGCAACTCGAGGTTGTCGCGGAAGGTCTCGCCCATATAGTCCGAGCCGACGATGCCCCGGCGGCGAAGTTCGGGAAGCAAGCCCTCGAGCAGGAAGTCGCGGTTACGCGGGTCGTCGAGCCCGCCGAGGCCGATCACGTCCAGAACGCCGGCGTTGTAGCGTTCCTGAATCGCGTCGGCGAGTTGGCCGGGCGTGCCGGCGGCCGCCCAGTGGCCGGTGTCCTTGGCGGCGATAATCAACTCGCGCAACGTTTTTCCGGATCGAGCCAGGGCGGTGAACTGACGCCGGTCACGATCTTCAGCGTCCGGCGTCGCGCACTGCTACCCATCCCCCGACGGTATCGATAGCCGTCCTCGCCGCCACCGGTTGCATGCAGCCGGATCGTTTCCGCATTTCGGGAATTATGTTGGGAAACAGTATGTTTCACGACACCGCATACGAGTTGTGCGTACCCAGGCGTGAGCTCGGCCGCCGCAGAGGCGCCCGGCTCATGCTCCCGGGGGCCGCGGCGCCGGGCCGGGCGGAAGTTCCGGACCCACCGCCGTGAGACTGCCCGGCCGGCGCCCCTTCCCCCAGCCGATCTCACGTCGATACGCGCCGATGTGCTCACGCGGGATCGCGTGCCGCGGCGGCAGCGGCGTGGACTGAGGGTCCACGTACAGCGCGTCGGTCGGGCAGTACGCCTCACACATGAAACAGGTCTGGCAGTCGGATTGCCGTGCGATGACCGGGATTCCGTCGTCACCACGGTCGAAGACGTTCGTCGGGCAGACGTCGACGCATGTGTCGCAGGCGATGCAGGCCGGGGCGTGAACCAGTTCGATCATCAGGCCACCGCCGCGACCGCGGGGACATCGGCCGATCGCAGTGCCGCCGCCACCGTCCACACCTCGTCGAGCCCGCCGCTGAGGACGTGGTGGTGCTGTGCGGGATCCAGCTCCGGATGGTCGGCCCATTTGCTCATGCCGCGAGATTCCGTGCGCGCCAACGCGGATCGGTACATGAGCCGCCCGACCGCGGTGATCGCGGCGGCCTGGCGCGCCCGCACCCGCTCGGCGCCGGTGGCCCGCAGCCCCGCGGCCGCCTCCGCCCACACCGCGTCCAGGGCGGCCAGCGCCGGACGGACCCGATCGCCGTGGCGCAGATAGTTCTTCTCGACCGGCAGCAGTTCGGCGCGTGCCACGGCGAGCACCTCGTCCGCACCGATGCGCCCGGACCCGGTGGGCCGCAATCCGGTTCGCCCTGCTCGGGTCAGACCGTCCGGACGGTCACCTCGCTGTGCGAATCGCGCCGCACCCCGGCCCGCCCAGCTGCCCGACGACATCGCCCATGCCGCGTTGTGGCTGCCGCCGCCGGTGAATCCGCCGCAGATGCGTTCGCGGGTGGCCGCGTCGCCCGCGGCATACAGCCCGCTCACCGACGTCGCGCACTCGTCGCTGACCACTTCGATCCCGCCGGTCCCCCGTACCGTTCCCTCGGCCAGCAGATCCACCTCGAAACGCTGGGTGAACGGGTCGATGCCGCGGCGGTCGAATTGAAGGAAGAAGTTCGGCTGTCCGCGCCGCATCTGCTCCCGAGTGACTCGGTCCGCTCGGTCCAGTTGCGCGAACACTCTCTCCTGCAACAGGGTTCGCGCGATGACCGACCGTCCCTGCACCGATCCGGCGCCCTCGAGAACGCTGCCGTCCTCGTGGAAGAAGGTGGCGTAGCGGTAATAGGCGGTCTTGGTGACGGTCGAGCCCTTCGCGGCGATGCCGTAGGCATTGGAGAACTCCATCCCGGAGAATCGGGCGCCCACCTCGGCGGCCATCAGCGCGCCGTCACCGGTGTCGACGTTGGTACCCAGCGCGCGCGAGAGGAAGGCGCAGCCGCCGGTGGCCAGCACCACCGCGCCGGCGCGCACGCGGTAGTCCCGATGCTCGCGCAGCAGGTAGCCGGCCGCGCCGCGGACCGTGCCGTCCCGGTCGACCAGTAGTTCCAGGGCCGGGGCGTGGTCGACGATCCGCACGCCCAACCGCCGCACCCAGGCCCGCATGCGGCGCATGTATTCCGGGCCTTGCACGCCGGTGCGGATCGGGTGGCCGGTGTGGGGATCGACCGGGAACGGGTACCGGCCCTCCTCGGCCAATCGATGCATATTCGCGTAGGTCTGATCGAGCACTCGATCCATCCAGTGGTGGTCGGCGAGAAATCCGCCCAGCTCCTCGCGACTGGCCTTGGCCGCCGCCCGGGCCGCCGGATCCGGCGCCACGTACCAGACACCGGTCCCCGCGGGTGCGGTCGCACCGCTGGTGCCGCAGTACCCCTTGTCGACCAGCACCACCTCGGCACCGGCCTCACGGGCGTGGATCGCGGCCCAACAGGCCGCCGGTCCACCGCCGATCACCAGCACATCGGCATCGATCTGCCATGCCTCGCTCATCGCCGTACTCCTTCGAAACGGGGCCGAAACCGTTGCCGGACACCTGCCCGACAGAAATCGTCGCCGGTGCTCCGGCAGCGGAGAATCCTTACGATCAGCAGGATTCTGTGGCACAGTCGCGGACGCCGGCCGAGTTCGAATCACGCCTCGCGCAAACCGTTTACGCGACCGCAGCCGTTTGGTTGACTGCCGTCGCCCGGTCCGGAGACCGGGATTATCGCGACTATCGGACGGGTGTGCTCGTATGAGTGAACGGCAATTGCATCTGAACGCCTTCATCTATCCCGCGGGCCATCACGAGGCCGCGTGGCGCCATCCCGACAGCCGGCCCGATCGCATCTACGACGTGACCTATTACCAGGAGATCGGCCGCACCGCCGAGGCCGCCACCCTTGATGCGGTGTTCTTCGCCGACGGGCCCGCGCTGCGCACCGATGTGCGCTACAACGCCGCGCCCGGCCTGGAACCGATCACGCTGCTCACCGCGATCGCCTCGGCCACCACCCACCCGGGGCTGATCGCGACCGCGTCGACGACCTATTACGAGCCCTACAATCTGGCGCGACTATTCTCCTCGCTCGATCACATCTCCGGCGGGCGCGCCGGATGGAATATCGTCACCACCGGAACCGATCTCGCCGCAGCCAATTTCGGCCTGGATCGCCACCCCGATCACACCGAACGTTATGCGCGGGCACGCGAATTCGTCGACGCGGTTGTCGGTTTGTGGAACAGCTGGGATGACGACGCGGTGCTCCTCGACCGCGCCGCCGGCATCTACGCCGATCCCGACAAGATCCATCGCATCGATTTCCGCGGCGACTATCTGCGCGTGCGCGGACCGTTCAACGCCGCGCGCACCCCGCAGGGCCATCCGGTGCTGGTGCAGGCCGGCGCCTCCAACGACGGACGAGCCTTCGCGGCCCGCTACGCCGAGGCCATTTTCACCGCCCACCAACGGCTCGAGGACGCCCAGACGTTCTACGCCGATATCAAGCGCCGGGCCCGCGAGTTCGGCCGCGACCCCGAGCATGTGAAGATCCTGCCGGGTATCAGTCCGTTCATCGCCGATACCGAGGCGCAGGCGAAACAGCTGCAACGCGAATTCAACGAGCTGACCGTGCCCGAATACGGTCTCGGGCAGCTGGAAAGCCTGGCCGGGCAATCGTTGCGGAATCTGGCTCTCGACGAACCGGTGCCCGCCGAAGTGTTCGCCGACGCGGGAGATGTGACCGACAACGCGGCCAGCCGCCGGCAGGTGATCGCGGGCATCGTCACCCGCGATCGGCCCACGCTGCGCGGACTGTTGCACCGGCTGGCGGGCGCGCGCGGGCACCGCGTCTTCGCGGGGACGCCCGAACAGGTTGCCGACACTATCGCGGAGTGGTTCCGCCACGGCGCCGCCGACGGATTCAACGTCATGCCGCCCTACTATCCGGGCGGACTCGAGGTATTCACCGGCACGGTGGTGCCGATTCTGCGCAGCCGCGGGCTGTTTCGCACCGAATATTCCGGGAAGACGCTGCGCGAGCATTTCGGGTTACCGCGGCCCGGATCGGCCGCGGCAAACTGAGCGGCCGATCCCGTTCTGCCACAACGCTTCAGCGCGGCGGGCATTCGTCCGGAGCGGGAATTCCCCGTAGCCGTTGGTCGAGCCAGTCGATCGCGCCCGGAAATCCGGCGAACAGCGTGATGGAGTGCTCCCCCAGGTAGGTGCGGAACACCGCGGGGACACCGCGTGCGCACTGCGTCCGGAACAGATCGGTGGATTCCCGCTCGGGAATCCAGATGTCGAAATTGCCATGGTAAATGTACAGTGGCGCAGCGGATTTCCGGCCCCGCAGATCGCTGGCGGCGAAGACTGCGCGGGCCGCGTCGGTGTCGAGCGGCCGGGCGGTATCGGTGGCCACCTCGATCGGGACACCCGTCACGCCCAGCGGCCCGTTGCTGTCACCGCAGGTGTCCTTCACCGGGGAAGTGGCCAGCCATTCCCCCAAGTGGTTCAACTGTTCCAGCAGTTCCGGATGTTCGCGCGCGAAGGCCAATGCGACGACCATCAGAATTCCGGACGCGATATTGCCGTCGAAATGGTGTGCCACCTCACGGTAGTCGGTGACCAGTCCACCCACCGACACCCCGACGATCGACCCCGAAAGTTCGGGGGCGTACTCGCCGAGCAGCATATCCGCCGCATAGGCGGCGATCGCGCCGCCGGAATAGCCGCCGATCGCGAATTTGCTGTCCCCCAACGTCTTCGGCTCGACCGCTCGGACCGCGCGCATCGCGTCGAGGATCACCTGTCCCGCGACATGCGGTTCGGCATAGGCCATCCACGGGCCCTCGTGATCGGGAACCAGAACGCCGTATCCGCGCGAGAGCGCCCACCACGTAGTCGGCGGAAAGAGGTCGCCCGCACTGAATTTGGGGTGCAATCCGTGTGCCAATGCGTAGCCGGGCGTGCAGCGCAGGCCGAGCGAATTGATCGGGATGGCGTTCACCAGCACCGGTCGCTGTCCGGGACCGGCCCAGTTCGCGGCGGGAATGAGTAGAGTCGCCGTGCCGAACGAGGGCGAACCGGTCGCGCCCGTGGAGCGGAATTTCAGCTGCAGAGCGCGGGCGATCGGCACCACGGCCAGCGGCGCGGCCGTCGCCGTCACATCGCGGACCTCGATCGGATCGCCCGGCCGCATGGCGTCGAGTCCGGTCGGCCACTGATCGAACAGCGGGTCGCCGGCCGGCGGCGACAGTACCGACCGCCACAGCGCGGCAAGCTCCGGTCGCAGCTGGGTGTTGGGCGGTGACGGCGCCGGCGGCAGGCTCGGCGCCGGGATCGTGCGATCGATCCACTGCTGCCACTCGGTGGCGTCGCTGGGAGCCGGTCCCTCGTCCGCCCGCCCCAGTGGTGGACGAACCGTCATCGATGCCAGCAGGGCGCATGCCGCCAGCACGACGAGCAGCAGCGGCTGGGCTCGTTTCACAGTAACCTCCACAACAGATCGACCAGCCCCGTGCCAGGGCGGTAGTGACTGGAGCCGAGATCAGGTTCGAAGTACCCGCCGGCCACAACGATATCCCCGGCGGTCGGCACCTGCGCGCAACTGCTCGCGGAGCCGCCGACCGCGTCGGCCACGAGGATGCCGGCGCCGAGGACGACCGCCAGTAGGGCCGATCGGGAGAATCCGCTTGCCACACTGAAAGTCAGTGTGCCCCTTTGTGAATGAATGTCTCGATGCAGGCACACCATACGGCCGGCGGGTACTGCGGCGAGCCGCTCGCGCCACGGTCGCTCAGAACTCACGAAACGGGACCGCTGATGTCGGTGCCCAGCACAACGAGCCGCTGGGTGAAACGGGCGCCTTTCTCTTAGATATGCATCATGCACCCGATATGTATGATGCAACCTTCGGTTCGCGATTTCCGAGGAGTAGGACGTGGAGAAAGCACAAACCGCCGGGCGTTCCGGCGCGATACTGGCGGTGCTGGCATTCGCCGGCATCGCCGTCTCGCTGACGCAGACGGTTGTCGTGCCGTTACTCGGCCAGCTACCGGAACTACTGCACACCAGCCCGGCCAATGCCACCTGGGCGGTCACGGTGAGCCTGCTGGCCTCCGCGGTCACCACACCGGTATCGGGACGGCTCGGCGATCTCTACGGCAAACGCCTGGTGCTGCTCGGTTTGACCGTGCCACTGCTGGCCGGATCGGCGATCTGCGCGGTCTCCTCGTCGCTGTGGCCGATGATCGTCGGCCGCGGCCTGCAGGGTGTGAGCGCCGGCATCGTGCCCGTCGGTATCGCCGCATTGCGCGATCTGCTTCCGCGGGAGCGCCTCGGCTCGGGTATCGCGCTGATCAGCTCCTCACTCGGTATCGGTGGCGCGCTGGGCCTGCCGATGGCGGCCGCGGTCATCCAATACTCCAACTGGCGGGTGCTGTTCTGGACGATGGCCGCCCTTGCCGCGGTGATCGGCCTCCTGATCTTCACCGTGATCCCCGCCACCCCGCCGAGTGCCACCGGCCACGGACGGTTCGATGTGCTCGGCGCGCTCGGCCTCGGTGTGGGTCTGGTGTGTTTACTGCTCGCGGTGTCCAAGGGTTCCAGCTGGGGGTGGGGCAGCGGCCTGACCATCGGACTGTTCATCGCCGCCGCCGTCGTACTGCTGCTGTGGGGCTGGTGGGAACTGGCCGCCCGCAACCCGCTCGTCGATCTCCGCGTCACCGCGCGACCGCAGGTGTTGCTGACCAACGTCTCCTCGATGGTCGTCGGCATGGCGATGTACGCCCAGACGCTGGTCGTGCCGCAGTTGTTGCAGCTCCCGAAGGCCACCGGTTACGGCCTCGGGCAATCGATGATGGCCATGGGCCTGTGGATGGCACCGGCCGGACTCATGATGATGCTGATCTCCCCCATCGGCGCCAAACTCTCCGCCCGCAGCGGGCCCAAGATCACCCTGATCGTCGGCTGCGTCATCATCGCCGCCGGATACGGATCCTCGATGGCCTTGATGGGCAGCACCTGGGGGCTGCTGATCGTGACGATGATCTGCAACACCGGTGTGGGATTCGCCTACGGCGCCATGCCGGCCCTGGTGATGGGGGCGGTGCCGCAGTCGGAGACGGCCGCCGCCAACAGCTTCAACACGCTGGTGCGCTCGATCGGCACCTCGGTCGCGGCCGCCGTGGTCGGCGCGGTCCTGGCGCAGATGACGATCTCGCTCGGCGGACATGCCGTGGCCAGCGAGAACGGATTCCGGGTCACGCTGCTGATCGGATGCGGTGCGGCCATAGCCGGCGCACTGGTGGCGACGTTCATTCCGGGGCACCGGTCGCCCGCCATCGCCGCCACCGCCGCGGTGGACATGGATGCCGAGCACAGCTCACATTCGGCCCCGCATGCCACCGAACCTGTGATGGCGTCCGACGCGAATACTCAGCACCACAACGGCATTGCGCGGACTCCGCGGCACCCCGCCGTCTCCGGACCGGTCGCCTTCGGCCGCGTCCACGACTCCCGCGGCGCCGCGCTGCCGAATGCCGTGCTGACCCTGATCTCGATGTCCGGCCGCCAGATCGGCCGGTCGCTGACGGACGCCGAGGGCTATTTCGAACTCACCGCCCCCGAACCCGGCTCGTACGTACTGATCGCCTCGATCGACGGCCGACGCCCGGACGCCTCCACGGTGCAGCTCGCGCACCATCCGGTGCCCTGCGATGTGGTGCTCACCGCCATGGCCGGACTGACCGGCACCGTCGCGCGCGGTGACGACGGCACCGCCATTTCAGGCGCCCGGGTGTCGGCCCTCGACGCTCGCGGTGAGGTGCTCGCCTCCGCGGCCACCGCCGATGACGGCGCCTTCGGCCTCGCGGAACTGCCCGAAGGCGATGTCACGATCGCGGTGAGCGCCAACGGCTTCCACCCGGCCGCTCTCCCGGTGCGAGCCGGCGGCAGCGAGACGCCGCGCCTCGACGTGACGCTGCGCCCCTGCGCCCGCCTGCACGGCGTGGTGCGCGGACGCGACGGCCGACCCCTGCCCGACGCCCTGGTGACCCTCACCGACTGGGACGGCAACGTGGTCGACACCATGGTCACCGGCCCCGACGGCGCCTACACCTTCGCCGACCTGCACGACGGCACCTACACCGTGGTGGCGAGCGGTTACGCACCGGTGCACACCCCGGTGGTGGTCGGTGCCGAGTCCGAAGAACTGAATGTTCAACTGGGGCACAGCAATTCGAGCGGATCCGACTCCGTCGAGCAGCTCACGGCGCGGTTTTCGGCGGGCTAGTCATGGTCTCGCGCACTGCCCGGTGCTGGTGTCGCGAAAGTGCCTATCGGCGCAACATCTAGCTCCGCAGCGCGGTGTGCAGTCGTGCTGCGGCTACGGCCCGGCGACCGTCGCCGGTAGGTAGCAATTCCAGTGCGCGCTCGTGGATTTCGATATCGGCCGGCATGCGTTCGCCCAGGGCGAGGACATGGCCGGCATCGCCACCTGCCAGGACCGCCGTGCGGACCGCGACGTCGAGATGCTCCCGCCATTCCACGATGCCGGGCGTTTCCGAATCCGGTAGCAGTGGGCCGCGATACAGCCGCAGCGCCGCATCGGTATCTCCCGCATCCAGGGCGGTGAGCAGATCCGCCGCGTCACAACGGATCGGCGTGGTCAACCGGTAGACGCGGTTGGCGATGGCCGCGTCGGTGGCGCGGCGCAGATGCGAGACATCGGCCTTGAGGGTGCTGGAGACGACCGGGCGGTCGCCGTAGATTGCGTAGTGCAGGCGATCGGGGGTGAAGCCGCCGGGTTCGAGGGCGAGCAGGGTGAGTATCTCGATCTGCCTGGGGCGCAGCCGAATCGGATGGCCGTCCCGAGTGGCGTGCCCCGCGCCGAGACAGGTCAGCCGGAGGCCGGCGGCGGGCGGGTCGAGGGTGCGCAGACGATTCTCGATCGCGGTCACCAGCGACTGCACGGTCGCCATCGCGAGCGGATGGGTGCGATCCCAGGTGGAGGACAGGTCCAATGAACCGAGGCGGCGACCGTCGGCGCCGTGGATGGGCGCGCAGTAGCAGACCCAGCCGTGTAGTGCCGCCACCAGATGCTCGGCCGAGAACACGCGGTTCGGCCTCCCGGTGCGCAGGGCCAGCGACAGCGCGTTGGTGCCCATATCCGGCTCGTCCCAGCGACCACCGGGCGCGAAGTTCACTCGCTCGGCGCGACGACGCATCACCGGTCCGCCACCCGACCACAAAATCGTTCCGGTGTCGTCGGTGACCGCGGCGACGAAGCCCGCATCCTCGGCGATGCCGCGCAGTTGCTCGGACAACTCGATCACCGGCCGGTACAGCGGCGACTCGAGCCAGCGCGCACCGATATCGGTGTCGCTGCCGGGTGCGCTGTCGCGAGCCGGATCGACCGATCCCAGCGACCGCCGCCACGATCGACTCACCTCGGCCCGTAACGGGCCGTCACACACCGCCCTCGATGCCGAATCCGCTCCGCCGCCGCGGACCCATCGGGCCCACTCGGATTCGAGTGCTGCTCGCCGCCGAACCAGGGTGCTGCTGTCGTTCATCGTCCTCTACTCCGCCTTTCCGGCACCGACTGCTGTTCTCCGTCCCTCCGGAGTCGTCTCTCGTCTCCCGACGCCGAAGCCCGCTCCAGCTGTGGCAACTCGTCGCGTCCCTGCCGGCGCGTCAACCAGTTGCCAACCCGGGCGCACCACACTGCCGCCATGGACGACTTGATCACCGGGAATCCGGATCTCTCGACGCACCGGAGCGAGTATTCCGACGCGGAACTGTACGGACTGGAAGTCGCCGATCAGGACGGTTTCTGGGCACGACAGGCCAAGCGCCTGCACTGGGACACGCACTGGCACACCGTGCTGGAACGTCCCGCACCCCATCTCGCCCGCTGGTTCACCGGCGGGCGCCTCAATGTCGCCCACAACTGCGTGGACCGCCACGTCGATGCCGGTTACGGCGATCAGGTCGCCATCCATTGGGTCGGCGAGCCCGGCGACACCCGTGACCTCACCTACGCCGACCTGCAACGCGCGGTCCATCGCGCGGCGAATGCGTTGGCGCGCCTGGGTTTGCGGGCCGGTGACCGCGTCGCGATCCAGCTGCCGATGATTCCGGAGGCCATCGTGACGATGCTGGCCTGCGCCCGGCTTGGCCTGGTCCACAGCGTCGTCTTCGCCGGATTCTCCCCCGCCGCCCTGCGCGCCCGGGTCGACGACGCCGGGGCGCGCGTGGTCGTCACCGCCGACGGCCAGTACCGGCGCGGCGCGGCGGTGCCGATGAAGGAACGGGTCGACGAGGCATTGGCCGGCGCCGCCACGGTGGAGAAGGTGGTCGTGATCCGCCGCGTCGGCGACGACCTCGCCGGTGAGCTGCCCTGGACCGAGGGCCGCGACATCTGGTGGGACGATCTGCTGGCCGGCGTCCCGGATCGACACGAGTACACGGCCTTCGATGCCGAACATCCGCTGTTCATCCTCTACACCTCGGGCACCACCGGAAGGCCGAAGGGCATCCTGCACACCACCGGCGGCTACCTGACCCAGGCCGCCTACACCCATCGCCTGGTGTTCGACCACGACCCGGGACGTGACGTGTACTGGTGCACCGCCGATATCGGCTGGATTACCGGGCACACCTATCTGGTGTACGGGCCGCTGGCCAACCGCGCGACCCAGGTAGTCTACGAGGGCACGCCGAACACCCCGCACGAGGGCCGGCACTGGGAGATCGTGCAGCGCTACCGCGTCACCATCTACTACACCGCGCCGACACTGATCCGCACATTCATGAAGTGGGGCAACGACACTCCGGCCCGCTACGACCTGTCGAGCCTGCGGGTGCTGGGCAGCGTGGGTGAGCCGATCAATCCCGAGGCGTGGGCCTGGTATCGCGAGCACATCGGTGCGGGGCGGACGCCGATCGTCGACACCTGGTGGCAGACCGAGACCGGCGCGGCGATGATCGCGCCGCTGCCGGGCACACGCCGGCCCAAACCGGGTGCGGCACAACAACCATTGCCCGGCATCTCGGCGATGGTGGTCGACGACGCGGGAGACGAAGTGGCGCCGGGTGAATCGGGGCACCTGGTACTCGATCAGCCGTGGCCGGGCATGGTCCGCGGGGTGTGGGGCGACGCCGAACGCTTCCGCAGCACCTATTGGGAACGCTTCGCCGACCGCGGGTACTACTTCGCCGGGGACGGCGCCCGCTACGACGCCGACGGCGACATCTGGATTCTCGGCCGCACCGACGACGTCATGAACGTCTCCGGCCATCGGCTCTCGACCGCCGAAATCGAATCGGCACTGGTCTCGCATCCCGCGGTGGCCGAGGCGGCCGTCGTCGGGGCCGCCGACGCGGTGACCGGACAGCGCATCGTCGCCTTCGTCGTCACCCGTGACGGCAGCGGCGACACCGCCACCGACCAGCTGCGCACCCACGTCTCCACCGAGATCGGCCCGATCGCCGCACCCCGGCACATTCTGCTCGTGCCCGAACTGCCGAAGACCCGCTCCGGCAAGATCATGCGCCGCATCCTGCGCGACATCGCCGACGGACGCGAGATCGGCGAAACCACCACACTGGCCGATCCCACTGTGGTGGAGCAGATTTCGCGGCAGTTCCGCCCGGCGGACTGAGACACCCATCGACCGGACCCCGCCGCACATGTGATGTGCGGCGGGGTCGCTCGTCGCGGGGATATCGGACATCATCTGCCGTCACCTCACGAAAAATCTGTACTTCATCCGACTCCGGGGCCGGGTCGCTCATGTCGAACGCCCCGGCCCGCACCCGTTCAGCTCAGGTGGTGTACTTCCTGCAACCCGTAGACGGGTGTGGGGATGTGCTCGTACCGCGCCTTCAACTGCAGCGCGAGATACAGCGAATAGTGGCGCGACTGATGCAGATTGCCGCCGTGGAACCACAGTCCCTCCTGCCGGGTGGGCTTCCACATATTGCGCAGTTCCCCCTCGAACGGCCCCGGATCCTTGGTGGTGCCCGACCCGTAACCCCAGCATTTGCCGACCTTGTCGGCCACCTCCTGGCCGATCAGATCCGCCGCCCAGCCGTTCATCGAGCCGTACCCGGTGGCGTAGACCACCAGATCCGCCGGCAGTTCGGTACCGTCGTCGAGCACCACCGCATCCTCGGTCAGCTCGCGAATCTGCCCGTGCGCCAACGCGACATCGCCGTTCGCGATCAGCTCACTCGCGCCGACGTCGATGTAGTAGCCGGAGCCGCGGCGCAGATATTTCAGGAACAGTCCAGAACCGTCGTCCCCCCAGTCGAGTTCGAATCCGGCCGCGGCCAACCGATCGTAGAACTCGGCGTCGCGTTCGCGGATGGCGTCATAGATGGGAATCTGGAACTGGTGCATGATCCGGTACGGCAGCGAGGCGAAGATCAGATCGGCCTTGTCGGTGGTGATGCCGTTCGCCAGCGCCCGCTCCGAATACAGATCGCCGAGTCCGAGTTCCATCAGCGAATCCGAGCGCACGATATGGGTCGAGGAGCGCTGCACCATCGTCACCTGCGCACCGACCTCCCACAGCGCCGCGCAGATATCGTGCGCGGAATTGTTGGAGCCGATCACCACGACCCGCTTGCCCGCGTAGGCGTCCGGCCCCGGGTGCTGGCTCGAATGCTGCTGCTCGCCCCGGAACCGCTGCATACCGGGAAAATCCGGGATGTTCGGCTTACCCGACATCCCGGTGGCGAGGACCAGATGCCGCGGGCGCAGCACAACCTGCTCACCGTCGCGTTCGACTCGAACCGTCCATTCGCCGGTGGTTTCGTCGTAGGCGGCCGAGGTGCAGGTGGTCTTCGACCAGTACGGCACCTCCATCACCCGCGTGTACATCTCCAGCCAGTCGCCGATCTTGTCCTTCGGCGTGAACACCGGCCAGTTGTCCGGGAACGGCAGATACGGCAGGTGGTCGTACCAGACCGGGTCGTGCAGGCACAGCGACTTGTAGCGTTTGCGCCACTGATCGCCGGGCCGATCGTGCTTGTCGACCACCAGCGCCGGAACTCCCAGCTGCCGCAACCGGGCGCCGAGAGCGATACCGCCCTGTCCGCCGCCGATCACCAGCACGTAGGGCTGGGTGGTGTAGCCGAGTTCGCGTTCCTGCCGCTCCCGCGCCTCGGACCAGGTGACCCGCTCGCGGTTGGCTCCGTGCTCGGCCCCCTTGAGCCGGCGCGTGCCCTTGTTCTCCTCCAGCCCCTTCAGTTCGCGCAGGCTGGTGAGCAGCGTCCACGCGCCCTCGTCGGTGAGGCGCACATGGCCGACCGCACGTCCCACCGCGGTCTCGAATCCGATCCAGGCGGTGATCACGCCGCCGTCCTCGGTCGCCGGTTCGGTGATGTGGAACCCTCGCGGATCGGTGTCGCCGAGCCGGGCGCGCAACATGTCGGCGACCCCGTCGCGCCCCTCGACGGTCTTGATATTCCAGGTGAACGCGACCAGGTCCCGCCAGAAGCTGTCGACTGCGAACATGCCGGCCGCCGCCGCGATGTCGCGCGCTGCCAGCGCGGATTCGAAGTCGCGCAGCCAGGTCTCGACCCGCTGCTGCGTGCCCGCACCGTCGGAACGCTCCGCCACCGGTTCCAATGTCGAGGTCATCGGATACTCCTTCCCAAGATCTGTGACCTACAGCACACGCGAGTCGAACCGGTGTCACAATCGTTGCAAGGCGTTGCACTCTTCAGGAATGGACCACGTGGGCAGCTTCGAGGCGATCACCCCCGGAACGGATCTGCCGCGCTACGCCCGCGACCTCGTGCGCATGCACGACGCGGTCATCGGCGGCGGACGACCGCCGCTGCGCCCGCGCACGGTGGTCGCGCGGTCCTGGTCGCGTGTGCTCGCGGCCGGGTTGGCGCCCGATCGGACCAATACCCGCGCGATCCTGCCGCTGGACGAGATCGAACAGCGCCGCCGCGCCTCACCGCTGCAGGAGGTGATCGGCGATCTGTCGCGCATCCTCACCGGCGTCGCCGACTCCTCGCAGATGATGATGGTCGTCGCCGACGCCGACGGCATCGTACTGTGGCGCTCGGGCGCCGCGCGGGTACGCGGTCGCGCCGACGAACTCGGCTTCCGCGAAGGAGCCACCTGGACCGAAACCACGGTCGGCACCAACGCCATCGGCACGGCGCTCGCCGAAGCCGTTCCGGTGCAACTGTTCTCGGGGGAGCACTTCGAACAGTCGCAGCATCCGTGGTACTGCACCGCGGCGCCGCTGCACGATCCGCGTACCGGCGATCTGCTCGGTGTCGTCGATGTGAGCGGCCCGGCGCTGACCCTGCACCCCACCGTGACCGCCCTGGTCAGCGCCGCGGTGGAGATCGCGCAGGGGCAACTGCTGCACCGCCAGCACGAACGGTTGCAGCGGCTGCGTGATAGCGCCATGCCCACCCTCGCCGCACTGAGGGGTCCAGCGCTGATCATCGACCGGCACGGCTGGGTCGCCCACGCCACCGGTGTGGCACCCACGCGGCGCATCGCGATACCGAATGCCCAACGCGCCGTGCAGGTTCCGGGCCTCGGCCTGTGCAGCGCCGAGCCCCTCGCCGAGGGCTGGCTACTGCGCCCCGCCGCCACCGACACCCGGATCCGCATGATCCTCGACCTTTCCGGTGCACCGCTGGTCCGCAGCATCGGCGGCGAAACCGATTGGCACACCCCACTTTCGCGACGGCACGCCGAGATCCTGCTGCTCCTGCACCGGCGCGGCCGCCGCGGCATGTCGGTCACCGAACTCAGCACGGCGATACACGGGGATCCCGACCACGCGGTGGCGATCCGCGCGGAGCTCTCCCGGCTGCGCCGCATCCTCGGTTCGGTGATCGAAAGCCGGCCCTACCGCATCTCGGCGGCGGTGGAGTTCCGCCTCGAACTCGGTGAGTGCGCGACGCTCGCCGACTGCGCATTCCTCCGCGGGGCTGCGCCGACTCTCCTGCGCGCGCTCACCGGCGACGGGCCCCCGGTCCGCTGAGACCGATCGCCGACGGCCTCGACAGGCGTAGGGTCGGGTCATGTGCATCACGCACTCATCCACGAGTGCCGGTCACCGGGCGGGCTCAGATGTCGAGGTGTCGGCACGCGGATGCGACTGGCCGTGAATTCCGTTCCGCCCATTTGCTGGCAGCCGACCGACATCGATCGCTGTGTGGTGCTCGAACCCGATATCACCCTCGATGCGGCGACCTATCGCCAATTCAGCGATGACCTGGTCAAATTCGCGGTTGGCCAGCCTCGGGCCGTCATCGTGCGCGTCGACCGCATGACCATCGCGTCCGAGCCCGTACTCACCGCCTTCACCACTGCCTGGCTGCGCACGCTGAACTGGCCGTGCGTGCCGTTCCTGTTGGTCACCGAGGACGCGGAGCTCCAACGCCGGCTGGGGCGCAGCGCCGTCCACCGGTTTCTGTCGGTGCAACCGACTGTCGCCGCCGCTGTCGCCGCGGCGGCCGAGCCGCCGTCCCGGCGGCGGACCGACTTGACTGTGGCGCTCTCACCGGTCACCGGGCACCGAGTGCGCCGATTGATCGACGACACGTGTGCCGATTGGGGCATAGCTGACATCAGCGAGGTATCCCAGATCATCGCCACCGAATTCATCGACAACGCCGACCTGCACGGCCTGTTCACCGGGGTTCCCGATATCGATGTACGACTGGAATTTCGCGACGACCTGCTCACCATCGCGATCGCGGATCCGGACCCGCACGAGGCCGTCCTGATGGAATCGGTGCCCGGCGCCGACGGGCACCGGATGCACGGCCTGCACATCGTGGCCGCATTGGCCTCGGCCTGGGGGTGCGTCCTGCGATGGCCGACCGGCAAGGTCGTGTGGGCGACGCTGGCGACCGCCCGCGTCGATTAGTTCAGCCGACAGCGCAGACATATCTCGAGCCGAGTACGCACGCATCCCGTATGCGAACAACACGCTGGTCAAGGTGCCCGAGGGCGTATCCGACGACCAGGCGATCATGGTCTCCGACGTCCTGCCGACCGGTTGGTTCGGCGTCCGGCTCGCACAGGTCAGCGAGGGCGACACCGTTCTGGTCCTCGGCGCGGGCGTCGTCGGGCAGTGCGTGATCGCGTCGGCGTTTCGCCAGGGCGCCGGCCGGGTGCTCGTCGTCGACGGCATCGCCGACCGGCTCGAGACCGCGCGCGCCCAGAACGCCGGACCGATCGACTTCCATCGGGAGGATCCGGTGACGGTGACCCGCGAGCTGACCTGCGGGATCGGCGCGGTTCATCACCCAGCACGCGGAACCGCAGTCGATGATCGATGCCTACAAGGCCTTCGATCTCCGCCGTGCCGCCCGGCTGAAAACCGTGGTGCCGATGTCGGTCTGCCGTTCTGATTATCTCCGGCCGTTCCCGTCCCGGCGCGAAGCGCGAGTGGCTAATGTACGAACAGCTCGTGAGAATCTCGATTCACCAATCGAGAGGGCACGGGCGATATCAGGCATCGAGAAAGAAGAATCATGCGTCACGTCATTCGCGCAGCCGCGATCGCGGTTCTCGCCACATCCGCCGCGGTCGGCATCGCCGCTCCCGCCTTCGCCGAGTCTGGGTCGCCCGCGCCCGCCATAGTCGCGGGCGACCAGGGCACACCGGCCGATCCCGCCACTCCCGCCGGTACACCGGTCGATCCGACCACGGAGTATCTGAACGCCTTCGACACCATCGCCGGTGCGTGGGCCAACGACTCCATGGTCGGTCAAGTCGTGGGCACGGCGGCGGGCCTGGCGGTCGGCTGCCCGCTCGGCGCGATCACCGGCGGCACACTGACCATTCCGGTGCCGGTGCTGACTCCGATCGGCATCGTGGGCGGATGCATTGTCGGCGCGGGCACGCTCGGATTCCTCGGTGGCATGGCCGGCGGTATCGCCACCGGTGGACCGGGCTTGGCGAACGCGGTGGGTGGCCAGTACAACTCACTACATTCCAAAGGCCTGATCGCACAGTCGATGCCGGCCGAGAGCAACGCGCGGTAATCGACACTCACCCACCGATCAGAGCGGAAGAATTCATGAAGACCACCACCCGGACCATCGCCGTGTCCACCTTGCTCGCCACCGCCGTCGTCGCGGCGGCCGGAACCGCCCAGGCCGATGCCTTCGCCGCGGCACCCACCGCCCCGGCACCTGTTGCCCCCGCACCCGCTGCCCCGCAATCGGAGTGGACCAGCACCGACCTGGGGCCCGGCATCCGCTACCAGGACGACACGACCACCGCAACCGCGGCCCTGCAGACTCCGCTCGGCGCGGTGGCGGTGCGCCCCGGACAGTTCGACATTCGCGACAGTACGGGCAGGACATTGCTCGGAACTCCGATCGATGTTCCCGCGGCCGCCGATCCCGCCCACCCGGCGGCGCCGCCACAGGCCGTCGCCGGCACCGCGGAATCGGCTGCGGCACAGCCCAGCTCCGTCGCCGACACGCAAATGTCGGATCTCAACCAGGCTGTCGCGGCGGCCGCACCGCACATGGGTCTGGCAATGGCGGTCGGCGCTATGGCCGGTTCGGTGATCGGCGCGGCCGTCGGCTGCCCACTGGGTATCGCCACCGGCGGCACCCTCATGTCCCTCGCCACCGCCGGCACCATGACCGTGCCCGCGGTGGCCGCGGCCTGCCTGGTCGGCTTGGTCGCGGTCGGTGGCGTCGGCGCGAGCCTCGGCGGGGTCGCGGTCGCCATTCCGGTCGGAATCGCCGCGGGCACACAGAAGTACAACCAGCTTCAGGCCGAGCACGCGCAGGGCGCGCACTGAGTCATCGCCGTGCCCGGCCCTCCGCGCAAGCGGCCGGGCACGGCGACGGACGGCAGGCTACGGCGTGTCGGCGTGACCGGGAGTGGTGTGCGGCCGACAGTATGCACGACGTCGAGCGGCGCAAGGTCGAGCGGAAGAAGTAGGCACCGATGAGTTTGTCCACCCTGGCCCTGGTGCTGGCGCTCGGGCTGGCGGGACCGCTGCTGGCGTGGCGCGAAGCCTGGCACATCCCGGTGATCGTTGGCGAACTGCTGGCCGGAATCGTTTGCGGCGTCACCGGATTCGGGCTGCTCGAGGCCTCGGATCCGGTGTTCGCCTTCCTGGCCGACATGGGTTTCGCGCTGGTGATGTTCGTCGCCGGCACCCATGTGCCGATTCGCGATCCGCGGATCCGCTCGGCGCTGGGGATCGGTGCCGTCCGAGCCGTACTGGTCGGGTCGGCCGCGGCCGTCATCGGCTATCTGCTCGCCGCTTTCTTCGACACCGGGCACGGCGCGATCTATGCGGTGCTGCTCGCCTCCTCCTCCGCCGCGCTGGTACTGCCGATCATCGATTCCCAAGGGCTGCAGGGCAGATCGGTGCTGGAACTCACGGCGCAGGTGGCCATCGCCGACACCGCGTCGATCGTCGCGCTACCGCTGGTGATCGACGCGGGCAACGCCGGACACGCCGCGCTGGGTACGCTGGCGGTGATCGGCACCGCGGTGCTGCTGTTCGTGCTGCTGCGGTGGCTGGAACGCTCCGGGCTGCGCCGACGTGCGCACCGAGTCTCCGAACGCCGAAAATTCGCTCTCGAACTGCGGGTCAGTTTGGCTCTCGTATTCGGGATGGCCGCCATCGCCACCCGCACGCAGGTGTCGATCATGTTGGCCGGGTTCGCGGCCGGACTGGCCGTAGCGGCAGTCGGCGAACCGCGCCGGGTGGCGCGGCAATTGTTCGCCGCGACCGACGGATTCCTCGCTCCCCTGTTCTTCGTCTGGCTGGGCGCTCGGTTGAATCTGCGGGAATTCGCCGATCGACCGCGGTTGATCCTGCTCGGACTCGCGCTGGGAGCCGGCGCGCTGCTGGTGCATCTGCTCATGCGTCTGCTGGGGCAGCCGGTCACATTCGGCGCGCTGGCCGCCGCCCAGATCGGTGTGCCGGTGGCGGCCGTCACCGTCGGCACCCAACTGCATGTGCTGGTTCCGGCCGAGGCGGCGGCGATGATGCTGGGCGCGCTGGTGACGATCGTCGCGGCGGCGGTGGCTGCCGCGCTCGCGGCGCGACGGCCGCCGGTGGCGGATCCCGTCGCGCCGTGAGCGAGGGTCAGGGTTTGCGCGCTACCACCGCGAACATGGTCACCGAGAAGTGATAGTCGCCGGTCTCGGCACCGCGCCGGATTTCGGCGAGAACGTAGTCGCGCTGGGCAGCGGTGATCACCCCGTCGGCCACACCCCGATCGGTGACCGCCGTGAACATCGGGAGGATCGACTCGGGTTCCCAGATCACGGCCTCGGAACCGATATCGTCGATCAATAGGCCGGCTTCGACGAGCCGGCCCCGTAAATGCCTGCCGGAGTTGCGATTCGGACTGTTGGTTTCCATCCGCTGCTGTAGTGCCGCGACGACCTCCGGATCGCCGGGATGAAAGATTGCTGTCGACCAGTCGCTGTCGATCAGCACCACCCGTCCGCCCGGCCGCAGCACCCGCGCGATCTCGGCGGTGGCCTTCGCCGGATCGTCGAGGTGCTGATAGACCCGCTCACAGCGAACCGCGTCGACGGATGCGTCCGGCAGCGGCAGATCGTAGGCCGAGCCCTCGATGAATTCGGCCCGCACGTCCGCGGCGCGCTCGCGCGCCACCGCGAGCATCGACGGATTCGGATCGATACCGATGGCCCGCCCGGCCGCACCGACCAGAGCGGCCAGCTCCACCACCTCGGTACCGGTGCCAGAGCCCACATCGAGGACGGTTTCGCCGGGTCGCAGCGCCAGCGCGGCGCGCGCCCACTCGCGCATCCGTACCACGCCGGGTAGGGCGGCCTGATTGTCGAGTATCCGGACGATCAGCTCCTGCTCCGGGTGGTCGACCTGGTCGATATGGAAGGAAGGAACGCCTCGTTGATCGCTCACCCCGCCAGTATGCGCGCGGTCAGTCGAACAGCAGGTGCGCGGCGTGGGCGAGCACCTGCGATCTGCTCGTGCCGGGATGCTCGGCCTTGATCAATCGATTGGCGATGACCATCGAAAAAGACAGCAGCGCAACGGCTTCCACGTTCTCGGGTGCGACGCCGGAGTTCCGCAACAGCGTGCGCAGGTAGCCCATTCTGGCGTTGTCCACTTTCCGCAGCCGCGCCTCCACCGCCGGATCGCGCCGGGCCCAGGCCCGGATGGTGAGATCCAGCGGCGTCAGATCCTCGGCGAAGGTCAGTGTGCCCGCCCGCCGGATCTTGCTCTTCGGATCGCCGCCCTCGCGTTCGACCTGTTCGCGCACATCGTCGACGGCTCGCCGCTCCCAGTCGTCGAGCATCGCCTCGAGCAGTTCGTCGCGGGAGCGGAATTGCCGGTAGAAACCGCCGCGGGTCACGCCGAGTTGGGCCGCCAGCGCCTCCACCCGGACCGCGTCGGGACCGTGATGCTCCAGCACGGAGAGCCCGGCATCGATCCACGCCTGTCGCGGGGTTCGCACCGGTGGCGCCATCACGTCCTCCTTCCCGACCGGCTCGATATGCCCTTGATTAGATCACCCCTCGATAGATACAGTACTGTTCTGTATCTATTGTGCAGTATCGAACCAGAAGGTTCTCGTCATGTCCGTGCACACCTCCCCCACCGTCCGCCAATGCGGAATCACCGCCGACCTGCTCGCCCTCACCACCCTGGACGACGTCGTCTACATCGACAGCCACATGCTGGAAACCCCCGCCGCCACCGCCCAGACCGCCGAGCAGTGGGCCCGCGCGATCATGGAGGACGTTCCCGAGGATGTTCGTACGCGATTGCGGGCGGCGTGGGCCGGTATCGAACTTGGTCTCACCCCCGGCGCGCCGGACACCGTCGCCGGCTGGCGCATCACCTTCTCCGCACCGGAATGCCTTCTGCTGCGGGCCGATTCGGGCCTCGGATTCCACGGCGAACTGGCGCTGGAGATCCATGACGGCGTCGTCGCACTGGCCACCTTCGTGGCCATGGGCGGGACATATGCGCCGGATGTGTGGTTCGCCGTGGTACCCAGCCATCTGGCGTTCGTGCGCTCACTCCTCGAACGAGCTGTCGGTGCTGAGCCGGCGGCGAGGTGACCGAGCGGGTCAGTACCTCCACCTGCAGGCGTCGGTGATCTGCTCGGGCGTGGCATCGGCGAACAGCGCGATCTCACCGCGCCGCACACTGGCGATGGTGTCGGCGAGGTCGTCGCCGAATGCCGCGCACAACACCTCGTCGGCATCGAAAGCCGCCACCGCGTCCGCGAGCGTGGTCGGCAACGGGGTGATCCCGCGCGCGGACCGGGTGGCGGAGTCGAGTCGAGCCGGGTCGCCGGCGACCGGCTCGGGCAGGGTCGCGCCCGCCCGCACACCCGCCCGGCCCGCCGCCAGCAGGCCCGCCAAGGCCAGGTACGGGTTGGCGGCGGCGTCGAAGGTCTTGATCTCGATATTGGCCGCACGGTCGCGCTCCCCCTCGCTTCCGGTGATGTAGCGCAGGGCGGCCTCCCGATTCTCCAACCCCCAGCATCGGAAGACACCCGCCCAGTGACGGGGCTGCAAGCGCAGATAGCTTGCCACTGCCGGGCAGCCGAGAGCCAGCAGCGCGGGCAGACGGTCCAGGATCCCGGCGGCGAAGTGCTCCCCCTCCGCGCCGAGTCCGAAAGGACCGGGACCTCCACCCATCCGGTTCACCCCATCTCGCCACAGGCTCAGATGGACGTGGCCGCCGTTACCGACGACACCGGGCACGACCATCGGGCTGAACGTCGCTCGCAAACCGTGAGCACCGCTGACGGCACGGACTATTTCGCGCACCAGGACCGCGTTGTCGGCGGTACGGACGGGATCGCCGGAGGCGATGGAGAGTTCGAACTGACCCACCTCGTATTCGGGATGAATCTGCTCGACACCGACACCGCTGTCGCGCACCTTCGACACCACGTCACGCAGATACGGGGCCAGTTCGCTCAGCCTGGCCATGCCGTAGGCCGGCGCCGAGGTGGCCGGGCTGAACGTGTCCGGGTCGGCCGGGTCGGGGCGCGACAACGTCCATTCCAGTTCGATCGCGGTGCGCAACTCGTAGCCGTCGTCGGCCAGCTCGGAGACGAGTCGGCGCAGCAGCAACCGGCAATCGCGCGGATGCGGCGTACCGCTCTGCGTATATCGATCCGCGGGCGCCCATGCCCATCCCGGAAGCGCGGCCACGGCGGTGAGCCGATCGAGGTCCGGGTACAGCCGTAGGTCACCGGTCGGGCCACCGGCGACGTGCTCGGTCAGGATGGAGTCGTCGACCAAGAAGGCGTCGAAGACCGGCGAGGCGCCGATTCCCCAGGCCGCGGCATGGGAAAACCGTTCCACCGGAACGGCTTTCATCCGGACGATGCCGCTGGTATCAACCCAGGTGACCGCCACGGCGTCGATATCGTGGGCGCTCAGCGTGGCGGCGACGGCGCTCGCCCGATCCGCGCGGTCGCGGCGCAGTTGCTCGGTCAGTGGTTCCACGTCGACTCCCGGGAGTTCGTTGGAAGCCGGCACAACCAGACACATTCGCCGGCGGGTTGCCGCGTTCGAGACTACGCGCCGATGTCTCGATCGCCCGCACGTGCGCCGCTACCACGCCGGATCACTCGACGGCACCACACCCGTGCCGAACCTGCACGAGACCATTCGTGATGATGCGAGGTCACCGCATGGACAGGCAGCCCTGGAGGGTCTGGAAATCGCCCGCGAGACCGGGCCCGCCGCTGCACACCGGCGTCCCGACGCCGGAGACGGTGACCGTGGCACCCGGCCCGGCGATGCCGAGGGCCAGGCCGGGCCGGACCCCGCTCAGGTCGGCGGTCGCACCCGGCCCGACCGCGATCGCCGCGGGCCCCGACCACGGCCCCGACGTGGACCGGGCGATGCCACCGCCCTGCGCGATGGCCAGCGACAAACTCGTCGGCCCGGCATTCGCGGTGGCCGACCCGTTGATGCCGTAGGCGGCCGCCGCGCCTCCGGCGGTACTGGTGGCCGAACACGCGGCATCGGCACCCGTAGCGGCGACCGATGTGGCGCCCGGCGCCGGACAGCTGGTGGAGTCGGCTTGGGCCGGGGTGGCCAGTAACGCGGCCGAGGTCAAGGCGATACCACCGCCGGAAACGAGCGCGACCAGCGCGCGACGCGCGGAAGAACGAGACATGAGGCCTCCTCTGGTTGGTTCCATCCTCGGCCAGGGTACCCCGTAATTCGATGCATAAACGATGCATGTCGCTTTTTTCGTGAACCGACCGCAGCGGGACACCGCCGAACCGGCCCTACCTGGCACGAAGAGAATCCGCACCGCTCGCCGAGGCCACCGGGCACACATCCGGCCGTGGCAGACGACTTCCGCCCACAGTGCATCATTTATGCATCGTTTGCTGTAGCCTTGGAATCAGACGTCGAGGGAGGATCCACGGACGGGCCGGAATACGCGGTCTCGATCCCCGCCTCGGAGAGCCAGCCGGCACCCATATCGCTGCACCGCCGAACCGAGGAGTGGACGTGAGCGTCACCATCGACAATGCGCACCGATTGTGTTCCCCCGCACCAATTCTGGCCGATCACCCAGTGAATACGGTAGATGGTGTCGCGCGGTGGCGTACCGCGGTGCGGGATCGAGTCCTGACCGAACTGGACGCATTCCTGCGCGAGAACCGGATCGGCGCCGTTCAAGGGATCGCCATCGACGATATCGCCCGCCGATACGTCGCCGGCGGCAAATGCCTGCGATCGACATTCATGTACATCGGCTGGCTGTGTGGCGAGGCCCCCGACGCCGCCGCACTGCGAGCCGCCGCCGCGCTGGAACTGGTCCATGCGTTCGCGATGATTCAGGACGATGTGATGGACGAGTCGGCGCTGCGCCGCGGCGCGCCCACGGGGCATGTCACCTTCGCCGACGCACACCGGGACCTTCGAATGCCCGGCGACGCGGGTCGCTTCGGCGAGTCGGCGGCCGTGCTCCTCGGCGATATCTGCCTGGTCTGGGCGGACAAGATGCTGCGCGAGAGCGGGATTCGCCCCGACTGCCTGTACCGCGTGTGGCCGCGCTTCGACGAGATGCGCATCGAGCTGGCGGTGGGACAGTTCGGCGATCTACTCAACGACGTCCGCACGGAACCGGATTTCGGGCAGGTATTGGCGCTGGCACGCGCGAAATCCGGTAACTACACCGTGCGCCGGCCGCTCGAACTCGGCGCGGCGATGGCCGGATGCGACGAGTCGACCCTGTCGGCGCTGAGCCGGTACGGACGCGCCGTCGGCGAGGCATTCCAGATGCGCGACGACCTGCTGGGAGTGTTCGGAACCCCCGCTGCCACGGGCAAACCCGGTGACGGAGATCTGACTCAGCACAAGGCGACCACCGTGGTGATCGCCGCCCGGCAGCTCGCCGAACCCGCCGCGCGCCGCGAACTCGACACGCTGCTGTCCGCACCGGTCGTCGACGCCGGCGCCACCGACAGACTGCGCGCCCTGATCACCGAATCCGGAGCGCCCGCCCGGATCGAGGCGATGATCAGCGATCGCATCGGCGAGGCGCGGCGTACCACCGAGAGCGCGACCCTGCCCGAACCGATGCGCCGCGTACTCGACGGCATGGGACTCATCTGCGTCACCCGGCACCCCTGAGGAGGAAGATTATGCGCACGACCACTGGTCGCAGCGACCATATCGTCGTAGTCGGAGCGGGGCTGGCCGGACTGTCGGCGGCACTGCACCTGGCCGGCCGCGGTCGCAAAGTCACCGTGCTGGAACGTGATTCGGTCCCAGGCGGCCGCACCGGTCGCATCGATGTGGACGGCTACCGCCTCGATACCGGCCCCACCGTGCTGACGATGCCGCACCTGGTCGAGGAGACGTTCGCCGCGGTCGGCGAGCAGCTGGACGACCGCCTGTCGCTGGTGCCGGTGGATCCGGCCTATCGGGCCCATTTCTCCGACGGGCGTCATCTCGAGGTCCACAGCGACGCCGACCGCATGGCCGCGGCGATCACCGAGTTCGCCGGGGCCGGGCAGGCGGCGGGCTACCGGCGACTGCGCGGGTGGCTGACCCGGCTCTACCAGACCGAGTTCGACTCGTTCATCGCGGCTAATTTCGATTCGCCGCTCTCGGCGCTGCGTCCCTCGCTGGCCCGCCTGGCGGCGATGGGCGGATTCCGCCGCTGGGACCGTGCGGTCGCACAGCACATCGGCGATCCGGAATTGCGGCGCCTGTTCACCTTTCAAGCCTTGTACGCCGGAGTCGCGCCCAGCCGGGCGATAGCGGCATACGCGGTGATCGCCTATATGGACACGATTGCCGGCGTCTGGTTCCCGCGCGGCGGGATGCGAGCGCTGCCCGACGCGCTCGCCGCGGCGGCGCACGACGCCGGCGTCGAGATCCGCTACGACACCGCCGTGACAAGCCTGGACCGCACCGGATCCCGGATCCGCACGATCGTCACCGAGACCGGCGAGCGCATCCCGTGCGATGCGGTCGTGCTCACCACCGAGTTGTCCGACAGCTACCGGCTGACGGGCCATTCCCCGCGCCGCCCGCTGCGTCCCACCGCGGCGCCGTCCGCGGTCGTGCTGCACGTCGGTTGCGAGGCCATGCCCCAGGCGGCGCACCACCATCTGCTCTTCGGCCGCGCCTGGGACGAAGCCTTCGACGACATCATCGCTCGTGGCAGCGTCATGACCGATCCGTCGCTGCTGGTCACCAGGCCTACCGCGGGTGAGCCGAGCCTGGCTCCACCCGGACGCGACCTGCTCTACATCCTCGCTCCGGTACCGAATCTCGTTCGGGGACCGATCAATTGGGACCGGTTCGGCCCCGCCTACGCCGAGGAGGTTCTGACCACCGTCCAGGATCGCCTGCCGATCTCGCTGACCGATCCCCGGTTGCTCCACATCACCACTCCCGTCGACTGGGCCCGGCGCGGCATGCTGGCCGGAAGCCCGTTCGCATTGGCCCACACCGTCACTCAGACCGGCCCCTTCCGCCCGGCCAATATGATCCGCGGACTCGAGAACGTCGTGCTGGCGGGCGGCAGCACCGTGCCCGGTGTAGGCATACCCCCCGTGCTGATCTCCGGCCGGCTCGCCGCGGACCGCGTCACCGGACCGATGCCTTCTCCACGGCCCGCGCGCCGACGCGCTACGGCGCTGTCCACCCCGGCCGCCGCCATCGTCCGCTGATCGGAAACTCATGTCCCCCATCGCTTTCCTCGACAACGGCCGCACCGATACCCAGCTGCAGCGGTCCTATCGCGCCTGCCGGACGCTCAACGCCCGCCACGGCAAAACCTTCTTCCTCGCCACCCGGTTACTCGCCCCCGACCAGCGTCCGGCGATCCATGCGCTCTACGGCTTCGCCCGCCGCGCCGACGACATCCTCGACGACATCGATCCGAGCCGTCCCGTCACCGAGCGAGCGGCACGCCTGGACGCGCTGGCCGCGCAGTTCACCACCGAGGACACCGACGCCGACGCCGTCCTCCCGGCCGTACTGCACACGGCACACTCCTATCGCATCGCTCCGGCGCTGTTCGACTCGTTCCTGGAGTCGATGCGCATGGATCTCACCATCACCGACTATCCAGATCGGCGCGCGCTGGACCGCTACGTCTACGGTTCCGCCGAAGTCATCGGATTACAGGCATTGCCGGTGCTGGGCACGGTGTGCCCGATGGACGAGGCCGCCCCGTACGCCGCCGCGCTCGGAAAAGCCTTCCAACTGACCAACTTTCTGCGCGATGTGAACGAGGACCTGGTCCGGGACCGGGTGTATCTGCCCGCGGACGAACTCGCCGCATACGGCGTCGACCGTGACCTGCTGCTGTGGTGTCAGGCGCACCGCCGCACCGATCCCCGCGTCCGGCGCGCTCTGGTCGCCCAGCATGCGCACACCCGCGAAATCTACGACTACGCCCGCGCCGGTATCGCCCTGCTCGTGCCGCGGTCGCGGCCGTGCGTCACCACCGCGCTCACCCTCTATTCGGAAATTCTGGATCGCATCGAAAGCCTGGACTTCGACATCTTCGTGCATCGTGCCCGCGTCGGTATCCCACGGCGTGCCGCGGTGGGAAGCCGCGGTCTCGCCCACGCTCTCTGGTCCAGGCAGACACAGCCGGGGCTATGAAACCGGCTGAGCCGCAGCCTCTTCGGCCGCGCCCGTAATGTTGCGGGTCATCCCGCCGAAGATGAGCGCGTGGAAGGGAGCGATGGCCTTCCAGTACAGGTGACCGGCCAGACCGTGCGGGTCGAAGACGGCCCGCTGCCGGTAGACCGTGCCCCGCGCATCCGTGTCCGCGCTCAACTCCAGCCACGCCCGCCCCGGCACCCGCATCTCAGCGCGCAACACCAGGGTGTGCGGTCGTTCGATGCGTTCCACTCGCCACCAGTCCAGCGCCTCGCCCGCGTGCAGCCGATGCGGATCCCGTCTGCCGCGCCGCAATCCGACGCCGCCCGCCAGTCGATCGATCCAGCCGCGCAACGACCACGCCAGCGGAAACGAATACCAGCCGTATTCGCCACCGATGGATTCGATCACCGACCACAGGGTCGCCGGATCGGCCCGGGTATGGCGTTCTCGCACATCGACGTAGAGGGAACCGCCCGACCACGCGGGATCGGTGGGGAGCGGGGACGACGGTTCGGGACCGAGCTGATCGGCATCCGACCAGCGAGTGGGGACATCGAGGTCGCGGATACGCGTCAACGCCAATTCGACCGCGGTGCGGTAGTCGATCAATCCGCGCGCCGGATCGGGTATGTGCTCGGCGATCGCGTGATCCCCGCAGACCACGTCGTTGACCAGCGATTCCATCAGCGGCACCGCGATCGCCTTGGGGACCGGGGTAACGAGATTGACCCATTGTGCCGAGAGCCACGGCGTGAGAACCGGAACCGGGACGATCACGCGCCGCGGCAGCCGCGCCACTTCGGCGTAATCGCGCATCATCCGTTCGTAGGTGAGCACATCCGGACCGCCGATATCGAAAGCACCGCGCACATCCGGTGGCAGTTCGGCCGCCCGCGTCAGGTAGTACAGCACATCGCGCACCGCGATCGGCTGGATGCGGTTGCGCACCCACCGCGGCGTGACCATCACCGGCAGCCGTTCGGTGAGATACCGCAGCATTTCGAAACTGGCCGAACCGGATCCGATGATCACGGCAGCCTGCATCGCTATCGCCGGAACCGATCCCGCAAGCAGGATGCGTCCGACCTCGGCACGGGAGGACAGGTGCCGCGAGAGGCGCTGGCCGGGCGGGACGATACCGCCGAGGTACACGATCCGGCGTACCCCCGCCCGAGCCGCCTGCTCTGCCACCAGAGTCGCCGCGCGGCGGTCGACATCGTCGAAATCCGTTCGCGTCAGCGAATGCACCAGGTAGTAGAGCACATCCGCCTCGGCGCAGGCCGCGGCCACATCCTCGGCGCAGAGCACGTCACCGCGCAGGACTTCCACGCTGTCGCGCCAAGCGGCGTCGTCGAGTTTGGCCGGTGTGCGGGCCAGCACCCGCACCTCGTGACCCGCGGCCAGCAGCTCGGGCACCAGCCGGCCCCCGATGTAGCCGGTCGCACCGAACACCACACATCGCATACCGTCTCCTGATCACCGAATCGACTACATGCCGGGTACTTCCACGATCGGCGCCGGATAGGTCGCAACATCGACATCCTCGCGCCACGGCCGGTGCACCGACGCACCGGACAGGTGGGCGAGTTCGGGCAACCAGCGCCGTACATACGCACCCTCGGGGTCGAAACGGTTCGCCTGCCGCAGCGGATTGAGTGTGCGATTGGGGCGGGTGTCGGTTCCGGTCCCCGCGACCCACTGCCAGTTCATCTGATTGTTCGCCACATCCCCGTCGACCAGCCAGTATCGGAAATGGGCCGCGCCGATCCGCCAGTCCAACCGCAGCGTTTTGGCCAGGAACGATGCGGTGATCAGTCGCGCGCGTCCCGGCATCCACCCTTCGTCACGCAGTTGGCGCATCGGCGCGTCGACGATCGGGAAACCGGTGCGACCGTGCGTCCACGCCTCGAACGCCTGCTCATCCTTGCGGACCTCGACCGGTCCCGAACGGTAATCGGACCACGCCGCCGCGGGCCGGGCCGCCAGTACCTGATGATGAAAATCGCGCCAGGCCAATTGGCGGGCGAAACTGTGCGCGCCCGGATCCGACAGGTCCAAGCGCGACACCACTTCCGCGGCGGACAGGCATCCGAAGTGCAGATACGGCGAGAGATGCGAGGTGGCGTCGGCGGCGAGATCGTCGTTGGCATCCGCATACGCGGTGACCGGATCGGACAGCCAGCGGCACAGCATCTTTCGCCCCGTCGTCTCGCCGCCGACCCGCAGGTTCGGCGAAGCCCGTGCGGTGCGGAGCTTGTCGAGACCGGGTTGTTTCCCCTCCAGCGACGGCACGGTGAGATCTTTCGGCGGTGGCAGCGGACGCCGATGGCGCGCGGCTTCCCAGCGCCGGAAGTACGGCGTGAACACCGCGAAATGATCGCGTCCGGTGCTCGGCTCGATCGCATCGAGGTCCACGCTGGTCACCGTCGCGGCATGCGTATGCACGCGGCATCCGTGAGATTCGAGCCGGTCGCGCAGAGCCGATTCGCGGCGCTTGCCGTAATGGCTGACCTCGGCTGCGAGATGCACCGACTCCGCCTGCGACTGGGCGACGATCCGCTCCACCTCGTCGACGACCGTGCCGCGCCGAAGCACGAGATGGCCGCCGCGCGCACGCAATTCGCCGCCGAGTTCGTCCAGCGCGGCCGCGAGGAATCGCACCCGATTGGGCGCGGCCTCCGAGCCGGTGACCAACGATTCGTCCAGGACGAACAGTGGAACTACGGCATCGCCGGCACGCTGCGCCGCGGTCAGCATCGGATTGTCGTGCACCCGCAGGTCACGGGTGAACAAAGCTATCGCCACACCCATCGCTACCCTACTCACCTCCCATCACCGGACTCGCCATGGCTGGTACGTCGCATCGAGGCGAGCTCACAGCCGGCACAGCGGGGTAATGTCGCCGCGCCCACCGGTCACCGGCGAGGTCAGGTACAGGCACGGCTGCTCACCGGCGGCGACGATCGCCGCGACAACCAGGTTCCACTGGTCCGCGTCCAGCGCGGGCGTGCGAGACAAAACGAATCCGGAGATCCGGTAGGGGTCGGTGACGAGAGCCCAGGAGTAGTCCTGCCCGAGCGCGGTCACGATGTAGTTGGGCGGGCCGTCCAGGCTTTCCTGGGTCGGCACCCCGGGGAACGCGACGCGCAATTGTGCCCGGGTCACCGGATCGACAACGCGCGCCGCACCCCGGATGTCGTTGCCCGCACCCGACCACGTGGTACACGAATTGTGGACGGACACATCACCATTCGGCAGTGCCGCGTACTCGGCGCGCGTATCGCGGGCGCAGACGAGATTGAAAAACTGAGGAACCGCCGCGAGCTGATACCACGTTCCGACGTACCGGTTCAGATCGAGGAAGGGAACGGGAGCCGGTGCCGCTGCGGGCGTCGGACTCGCCCCGGCCGGTGCCGCGACGCCACCGAACACGACCGCCGCCAGGACGGCGGCACCGGCCAGCCGAGCCGGACGCATCGCTGCCGCAGCGAAGAGGACCAGCCGACGGGCACCACCGGCCGGCGTTCTCGTCATCTTTCCGTCGACGGCACCGGGCCGGTCTACCTGCGAGCGATGTTCGAGCACCTGCGACTCCTCTGTTCGATGAGTATGGGTTCGACAACACTGACGATCCTACAGTAATCGATGCATAATCGATGCATAATGGGAGTGTCGTCCCCACGCCTTGCCCTCCGTCCGCTACCTCCGTCCCCCACCGCGCGGGTGCCGCAGCACTGCGACCTCGAGCACTGCGACCTTGCGGTGCCCATGCCCGCGAAAGGCAGAATGATCGTCATGTCCGCTGATTCACCCCCCGACAACGACGCCACCGGATTCTCGGTACGCACCGTCGCGGAGCGCATCGGCATCCCCACCGCGACGCTGCGCAGTTGGAATCAGCGCTACGGCATCGGCCCCTCCCAGCATCGGCGCGGTCGCCACCGCCTGTACTCCGAGGCCGACATCGCCCGGCTCGAGCGCATGGTCGTGCTCGTCCGAGGCGGATCGAGCCCGGCGCGAGCGGCCGAGTCCGTGCGCGCACCACTGCCGGTCGCCGAAGACCACACATCACTGCTCGAGGCCGCCTTCGCCTCCGACCCCACAACACTGCAATCGTTGCTGCTGGCCCACATTCGCACGTTCGGCGTGGTCGACACCTGGGATCGCCTGTGCCGCCCGGCTTTCGCCGAGATCGTCGAGCGACAGGGCGCGGGTACCGGTTGCATCGACGTCGAACATCTACTGTCCTGGTGCATTACCGCCGCATTGCACCAGGCGGTCCCGCCGCCGGCCGACACGTCCGCAACGCCCGTGCTGCTCGCCTGCACCAGCGGTGAAGCGCACTCCCTGCCACTCGAGGTACTGCGCGCGGCACTCGCCGAACACGACGTCCCGGCCACTATGCTCGGCCCCAACGTTCCCACCCCGGCCCTCGGCGACGCCCTCGATCGCAGCACCTCGGAGTCGGTGGCGGTGCTGTGGTCCCAGCAGGAATCGACCGCCCTCCTCTCGGCCGTGCGTACGTGCGCCGAACGCGGCACCCGCGTCCTCTTGGCAGGCCCCGGGTGGGAGGACGTGCCCGCGCCGGACTCCGCCGAAATCGTCAAAGACCTCCAATCCGCGCTGACGGAGCTGACCGGCGTCCACCCGGCAGAGGTATCACCTCAACGACAGTGATCGGCGGCCGCGCAACCCCGCCCGGAGGGCGCGGCGAGATCAGCTCGGACCTTGTCGACTCGTGCAGGTGATGCTAATTTCCATGCACGAGAATCTCATTCTCGCGGCACCGGCAACTCGAAAGGCCGATCACGTGCGCATCAATTGATAGACCAGCGGGAAGATCGACGGTGAAAGAGGTGGGATTGCCGTGTGCGCCCGCCGATCTGTGGCTGTCGCGGTGACGCCAGTCGCAACGACGACAGTTGCGTGGCCACCGCCGAGGAGATCGCGCAGCGAACCGGCCGCGCCGCCCGTCGATCGTGCCCTACGCCGCCGCCGAGGCGGAGCTCAATGCCGCGGCCGAGGGCTTGGCCCTGGCATTCGGCCCGGACGTTCGAGTCGACACCCTGATGGCCGGGCCTTACCGCACCGATGCCACGGCCGGATGGACCTCGACAACCTCGGCCCGGACGACAACCCGTTCGCCGCCCACGGCCTCCAACGCATCAGCCGCCCCAGCGAAATCGTCGGAACCGCACTGTTTCTCGCCTCCGACGCCTCACGCGCGCACCGGTTACCGCTGCGGCGCATGACGAATGGCCGGACGGTCTTCCTCGTCGTCGTGAACGCGATTGCGTGTCAGAGCAAGTCCGGTACCCACGACACCGATGAGGGTCAGCGCGATGGCAATGCTCGACCAGCCGTCCTTGTGCCAGTACACGTCTTTCAGCGTGATCAGCAGGGCGGCCTCGTCCACGATCAGCGCCAGCGCGATACCCAGTGCCAGTCCCATCCAGGTGCGGGCACGATGACTGCGGTCGACCATGCCGAAAATGGCGACGCCGGCCAGCAGCACCAGTCCCCACAGGTAGTGGTGCAGATGTGTGCCGCCCGTGGACACATCGCCGAGATCGCTGGTGTCGATATGAATCAGCCAGGTCACCAGTCGGGCGCCACCGAAAGTGACGGTGAACGCGACCCAGGCCAGCACGATGCCCCGGCGAGATTCCTCGATCTGGTTCCATCGGCGCGGAAACCGTAAACGAGCAGGTTCAGTCATAGGACCGATATACCCCTACGGGGCACCGTCACACGGCGTCGACGAGCGGGCGAATGCGCAGGTGGAGCCATCGGCCGACCGCCCGGTTGCGTTTGCGCGCCCACACTGGACGTACTGGGACCCACGTGGCGCCGGAAGCAACCCCAGAACCCGTCATCGACGGAGCTGTCGCCGCCCAATTCCTCGCCCGACTAGCACTGGGCAATACGAGGTTCACCGGTGCGCTTGGGCTCGTCTATCGGAGGCAGTGAAAGTCACCGATTCGCGCCGGCGCTGCCTGTGCCGGCGATCAGCGCACACCTCGAAGACCGGAAACCTGTCGTCTTGCGGACGCGGCTGGAAATGCACACGCACCGGCCGATCCGAGAGCAGTGGCACCTCCCCCTCCAGCGAGGTGTAGACCCACGGACCCTCGTCGAGTTCGACGATCGCGACCGTCGACGGCGCCCCACCTGCACCGACACGGTCCACCACCCGCCACGACACGATCGAACCCGAACCCGACGACGGTACCCGTTCCAGGTCATCCGACGCACACGAGGAACACCCCGCGGTGAGCGGCGCGAACAACTTGTCACACTTCGCGCATCGCAGGATCATCAAGATCTCTTCCGTGGTCGTCGTGCCGGCATGAGACCTGTACTGAAGCTCGGGTGCAGACATCTAATCCTCCGCAAGGTGACCGATAGAACGCACTCCAGGCTCGTCACTGGCAGGCACCACAGCGACGGTAGAACTACGTGTCCGTATACCTATTTCTTGGAGACCGACTTGCCGAGTGACACGAATGTCAACCACTGTGGCAGCGGGTTCGGGAAGCTCTGGGCCTTCCCGACGACATCACGCCCTACACATTCCGCAAGTTCATCGCCTTCACCCTCGATGACGCGAAGATGTCCGCACGGGTCAACGTGCTCCAACATGCCGACCCGGCGATGACGCAACGGCGATACATGCGCCGCGGGAAGATCCATCACGAGGCGGCGGCGGTGATCAACGACGCGGTGCTGGGTGGGCTGCGGTCCCGGCTCGATGGGGGTACGGACGAAAATCGACGATCGGCGACTTTACGACGACTTTTCTACGAGCCGGAGGACCCTGGTACGAATTCGGCCCCTGACCGGAATGACATTCAATCTGGTCAGAGGCCGTTTTCTGCTCCCCCATCTGGACTCGAACCAGAAACCTGCCGATTAACAGTCGGCTGCTCTGCCAATTGAGCTATAGGGGATTGCTCCGGTCAGCCCGTGTGGGCCAGCCGAGCACAAACTTTAGCTTATGTCCGGTCCGCTCCCCAAATCGGCCCGGGAGCTGGGGAAATGCGGAACACAGCGGCGTGTCGGGGGGCGGACGAAGCGGCCGTGACTGCGGGCCCCGACCATGGAGTGTGGGTGGGGAATTCGAGAGCCCGGCAGGGGTCGGAAATTGTCGGTGGGGTCTGGCAAGGTGGTGCCGGATCGACAGTCCGGCTCGATGTCGGGCAGGATGTACGGCGCGGACAGCTACTGGGAGGAGCCCGAAAGAATGCTGCGGTTGATCATCGGCGTCGCAGCCGGTTATGTGCTGGGGGCCAAGGCGGGGCGGGCTCGCTACGAGCAGATCAGCAAGACCACCCGTGCTGTCGCCGCCAGCCCGGTCACCCGCAAGCTGGTTCAGGCCAGCCGCCAGAAGCTGTCGGACCGCCTCAATACCCAGCCGCGGCTCGAACCCATGGAGCCGATCGACGAGCGCACCACCGTCCTCGTTCCCCAGGACCAGCTCCGCCGCTGAGCCGCGATCTCGGTAACACGCTGGGGCGGGAGCGCCGGGCAGCGTGCCAGCGGTCGCGCCTACCTACCGGCCGGGCCGATCATCCCGAGCGCTGCGTCGGCCACCGAGCCCGCGCGCACCGCCGCGACGATCTCGGCGGTCAGTGCGGTTCCGGAGCGATGGAAAGAGGTCGATCTCATTCCGATTGGAATGATCAGGCCACGTTGAAATCATCCGAGTTGCCCATGGCCTGGGTGAGCAGGCTCTTGCGGTACTGCTCGAGGGCGACCAGATCGCCGAACAGGGCCATGTAATCGTCCGGCTGTTCGGTCGACGAGACCCGCTGCAGCTTCGACTTGAGCGCGGCGACCTGGCGCCCGACCCACGCCTCCTGCACCCGGGCCAGCACGCCGGAGATGAATCGGGGGAGATCGTCCATCGATTTCACCGGGAGGGGCTCGGCGGCCAGTTCGGAGACCAGTGCGCGCAGCATCAGATCGTCGGTGTGGTCGGCGACGCGCGAAACCCATTCCGCGCCACCGAGTCCCGCCGCGGTGCCACCGGCGGCGGCGAGCGCGGCGCGCACGGCGGCGTAGGCGGGATGAGTGAACGCTTCGGGCTCGAGGCTGTCGAAGATCGGTCCAGTGGTCGCCGGATACTGCAGGGCGGCGGCCAAAACCTGGCGCTGCGGCAGCAGCACCGGGTCTCCCGGATTCGGCCGGGCGGCGGCCGACTCCGCGACCGCTGTCGCGGTGGCTGCTTCGCGACCGGGCACGCCCTTCACCGGCTTGCCGCGGCGGGCATGGTCGCCGACCCGTCGCACCACCAGCTGGATGTCGTCCCAGCCGACCCACCCGGCCAGCTTCGTGGCATACGCCTTGCGCAGCGCGTTGTCCTTGATCTGCGCCACCACGGGCACCGCGCGCCGCAGCGCCTCCACCTGTCCTTCGGGAGTGTCGAGGTTGTGGTCGGCGAGCAGGCCGCGAATCACGAACTCGTACAACGGGACCCGCCGGGCCACCAGATCGCGGACCGCCCCGTCGCCGGAACGCTGACGCAATTCACACGGATCCTGCCCGTCGGGCGCGACCGCGATATACGTCTGCCCGGCCAGTTTCTGGTCACCGGAAAAGGCCTTCAGTGCCGCGGCCTGGCCGGCGGCGTCACCGTCGAAGGTGTAGATGATCTCGCCGCGCCAGAAATTGTCGTCCATCAGCAACCGGCGCAGCATCGACAGGTGCTCGTCGCCGAAGGCGGTGCCACAGGAGGCGACCGCGGTCGTCACACCCGCCAGATGCATGGCCATCACATCGGTGTAGCCCTCGACCACCACCGCCTGATGGCTCTTGGCGATCTCCCGCTTGGCGTGGTCGAGCCCGAACAGCACCTGAGACTTCTTGTACAACACCGTTTCCGGCGTATTGATGTACTTGGCGGTCATCTGGTCGTCGTCGAACAGGCGCCGCGCGCCGAAGCCGATGACGTCGCCGCTCAGATTCCGGATCGGCCACAGCAGCCGGCGGTGGAACCGGTCGATGGGGCCGTGGCGGCCGGGCTTGGACAGCCCCGCCGCCTCCAGCTCCTTGATGTCGAAACCCTTGCGCAGCAGGTATTTCGTCAGCGTGTCCCAGCCGGCCGGGGCGTAACCGCAGCCGAAATGCCGCGCGGCGTTGGCATCGAAATTGCGGTCCGTGAGGTACTTGCGAGCCACCTCCGCACCCGGTTCGCGCAGTTGCGCCTGATAGAACTCGTGCGCGGCCGCATTGGCGGCGACCAGCCGGGAACGGGTGCCCCGGTCGCGCTGCACCGAGGTCCCGCCGCCCTCGTAGTTGATCGTGTAGCCGATCCGGTCGGCCAGCTGCTCGACCGCCTCGACGAATCCGACGTGCTCGATCTTCTGCAGAAACGCGAACACATCGCCGCTCTCACCGCAGCCGAAGCAGTGGAAGTGGCTGTGATTCGGCCGCACGTGGAACGACGGCGACTTCTCGTCGTGGAACGGGCACAACCCCTTCAGCGAGTCCGCACCGGCCCGCTTGAGCGACACATATTCACCGACGACATCCTCGATGCGTACGCGTTCACGTATTGCCGCGATATCGCGATCCGGAAGTCGACCTGCCACGGCATCCGAGTCTAGCCGCGTACCGGTCGGCTTACGCCGACGACCGGGGTCACCGGGCCGCGATCCGCTCCAGCCTGCTCTCGGTGTAGGAGGCGATCTGGTCGACGATCACGCGCACCCGGGCGGTGTCGTCGGTGGCCGCCTCCCACCACGGCAGCAGGATCGGGTCGAGGCTCTGGGGGGCGCCGGCCAGCAGGCGGTCGGCCACGAAACGGATGCGCTCGCGCTGTTCGGCCTGGCGTTCGTGATGTTCGGGGTCCGACATCACGTATCGCAGGGCGACCGTTTTCAACAGCGCGACCTCCGCGGCCACCACGGCCGGTACCTCGAGGTCGGCGGCGTAGCGGCACAGCGACTGCCCGGTCCACGCCGCACGGGTCGCCTCGACCGCCGCGGTCGCGAACCGGCCGACCAGATCGCTGGTCAGCCGCTTGAGCGCGACCGAGGCGCGCAGAGTGCCGTCGTAGCCGGCGGCCTCGGCGATCACCTGCAACTGCGAGAGCCGCTGACCGGCCGCGATCAGATCGTCGGCGGACAGGTCGCGGTGCTGGCGCTGGCCCAGTTCGGCGAGGGCGGCCTGTTCGGCCGGATCGGCGAGCGCCCG
Source organism: Nocardia nova (assembly GCF_002933465.1). GTDB lineage: Bacteria > Actinomycetota > Actinomycetes > Mycobacteriales > Mycobacteriaceae > Nocardia > Nocardia nova_B. The sequence continues at coordinate 109,264 of NZ_PSZE01000004.1, read as the reverse complement.
CAGATCGATCCGGCCCGCGATGACCCCGTCCTCGACATCGTGCACCGAGTACGCCACATCATCGGACCAGTCCATGACCTGCGATTCCAGCGACTGCCGCCGCTCGGGCGCACCCTTGCGAACCCAGTTCAGCCGGTCCAGATCGGCGTCGTAGGCGCCGAACTTCGCCCCGGAACCCGTTCTGCCCCAAGGATATTTGACGGTAGCGTCGAGGGCGGCCCGGGTCAGGTTGAGGCCGTAGCTCTCCCCCGCGGCATCGAAGACCTTCGGCTCCAACCTCGTCAGAATCCGCAGATTCTGGGCGTTGCCCTCGAACCCGCCGTAGGCGTCGGCGAATTCGTCGAGGGCGCGTTCGCCATTGTGGCCGTACGGCGGATGGCCGATGTCGTGGGCCAGCCCGGCCAGATCGACCAGATCCGCGTCACAGCCCAGCCCCTCGGCGATGCTGCGCCCGATCTGGGCGACCTCCAGCGAGTGGGTCAGCCGGGTGCGCGGTGTGTCACCGTCGCGCGGACCCATCACCTGGGTTTTGTCGGCAAGTCGCCGTAGTGCCGCCGAATGCAGCACCCGCGCCCGGTCGCGCGCGAAGTCGCTGCGCCGCGCCGGTGCGGGCGACCACCGCAACCCCGCCGTGGGCGAGGTCTCGGACTTCATGCGCTCGTGATCGCTGTCGACATACGGGCATTCGGGCATCGCGTCGAAACTCATGGGAGATACCGCCTGGTACGTTTCTCACTGCTCCGCGGTGTACTTGAAATCCGCGGAGAAGTGAGTGAGCTGATACCACAGCAGCGCACCGGTTTCGCGGGCGATGCCGTGGAATTGGGACTCCCGGGTGTAGACCGCCGGGCCGGTGCGCGTCGGCGCGGTCCACGCGTCCAGACCGGCGTCGCGGGCCATGGTGCGGGTGCGCAGCGAATGCCAGGGATCGCTGACCAGCACCGCCGAGGACAGGTCGCGAGCCCGCATCGCGGTGGCGACCGCCTCGATACTCTGCAGCGTGTCCGATCCGGTCTCCACGGCCAGTACCCGGTCGGCGGGCACGCCGCGATTCTTCAGATAGTTCTTACCGGAGGCGGCCTCGGTGTAGTTGTCGCCCACCTGCTTGCCACCCACCGTGATCACCAGCGGCGCAACACCTTTGGTGTACAGGTGGTAGGCCTGGCCGAGCCGGGCCTCGAAAACCGAGGACGGGGTGCCGTCGTATTGCGCGGCGCCCAGCACCACGATCGCGTCGGCACGGCTGTAGTCGTCGATCCGAGCCACCTGCCAGACCCGGAAAGCGGTGCCGCCGACGAGCACGACCCCGATGAGGACGGTGCCGGCGATCATCCGGCGCACCCAGCGCGCGACCGCCGATCCACGCGGACGGCGCGGCGCGACGGGCATGCGAGTCGGGGCGGGATGGGTGAGGGCCGAGGGCATTCCCCGAGTGTGCCAGTGCTCGGTCACGCCACGATTGCGGAGCGCCGGATCCTCACCGCTGCCGGGCACCGGAGCCGCTCACCAACCGCGTTGCCGCCACTGCGCGAGCTGCGGACGCTCGGCACCCAGGGTGGTGTCGTCGCCGTGGCCCGGGTAGACGACCGTATCGTCGCCGAAGCGGTCGAACACCTTGGTGGTGACGTCGCCGTAGAGTGAATCGAAGTCCTCCGGGGAGGTGGTGCGACCGACACCCCCGGGAAACAGGCAGTCGCCGGTGAACAGATGGGTGCGCCCGGAGCCGTCGGTGAGCGCCAGCGCGACCGACCCCGGGGTGTGTCCGCGCAAGTGGACCACCTCGAACTCCAGTTCACCGATCGTGACGGTGTCACCGTCGGCGAGCAGCCGATCCGGTCGCACCGGAAGGGGATCGGCATCCAGGGCGTGGGCCGCGGTCGGTACGCCGGTGTCGGCGACCACCGCGCTCAATGCCTGCCAGTGGTCGAAATGCTGATGGGTGGTGACGATCAGCCGCAGCCGCCCGGGCGCCTCCTGGTCCAGCAGAGCCAGAATGCGTTCGGAGTCGTTGGCGGCGTCGATCAGCACCGCGTCACCGGTGGCGGTGTCCTGCACCAGATAGACGTTGTTGTCCATGCCGCCGACCGACATCTTGACGATCCGGGCGCCCGGCACATCGCGCTGCTGCGGATTCGAGCCCGGCGCGACGTGGCCCGTATAGGGGATATCCAGCGTGATCACCCTGCCGATGGTAATCATCGGTTCCGACACGGGTCGGCCGGATCAACGCCCTTCGCGCCGTGTCGGCGGATACATTCGTGCTATGCCGCCGCACTCGCGTCTTCGCCGATCACAGCCGCCGACGCTGCTCGCGGTGCTGCTGTCGATCGTGTTCGGGTTCGTGCTCGGCTGCTGCGGCCCGGCCGTCGCCGACGAGCCGATGCGGCTCAACGAATACGTCACCGATTCCGCCCAGGTTCTCGACGGCCCGCAGCGCGACACCGTGCGCGCGTCGGTGGACGCGCTCTACACCGCGCACGGGGAGCGGCTGTGGGTGGTCTACGTCCGCGATTTCGGCGGTCTGGACCCGCAGACCTGGGGTCAGCGCACGGCGACCGCGTCCGGATTCGGCGAGCGCGATGTGCTGCTGTCGATCGCGACCAGCGACCGCTCCTACGCCTTCACCGGTGCGCTCCCGCCCTCGGTGAGCGATGCGGAACTGAATTCGCTGCTCACCGATCAGGTCGAGCCGCGACTGCACAACGGCCAGTGGGCCGAGGCCGCGGTAGCCGCGGCGGACGGATTGTCCACGGCCATGGGCGATTCCGGAGGTGTGGGGATCTGGCCGCTGATCGTGATCACTCTCATCGTGCTGGGGGTGATCGGCGTGGTGCTGGGCTATTCGCAGTTGCGCCGGCGGGCGCGAGGGCGCGCCGAGGCCGACGCCGCCCGGGCGGTCGACCCGACCGACACCGCCGCGCTGGCTCGGCTCCGCCCGGATCTGCTCGAGGCTCGCTCGGCGCAGGTGCTCGTCGACACCGACAACGCGATCCGGGCCAGCGCCGAGGAACTGCGCCTGGCCACCGACGAATTCGGCGCTACCGCGACCACCCCGTTCGCCGCCGCGCTCGAGTCGGCGAAACAGGCAATGGCGCATGCCTTTTCGATTCGCCAGCGGCTCGACGACGACATCCCGGAAACTCCTGATCAGCGCCGCGATCTGCTGGTCGAGCTGATCACCACCTGCGGGCGGGCCGATGCCGAACTCGACGACAAGGTGGCCGAATTCGACGCGATGCGCAATCTGCTGATCGACGCCCCGCAACGGCTGGACGCGCTGACACGCGATGTGGTCGATCTCACCGTGCGCCTGCCGCGCTCGGAGGAGACGCTGCGGCGGCTGCTGGCCGCACAACCGGAATCGGTCACCGCGCCGGTGCGCGACAACGTGACGATGGCACGGGAGCGAATCGGGTTCGCCGAGAGCACGATCGAACAGGGCAGGCAGGCCACGGCCGAGCCGGTCGGACGCCAGGGTGGGGTGGTCGCGGCGATCCGCGGGGCGGAGGCCGCCGTGACCGCCGCCCGTACCCTGCTCGACGCCGTGGACACCGCGGAGACCGATATCACCCAGGCGCGGGCCGGTCTGCCGGCGGCGATCGACGAACTGGGACGCGACCTCGAGACCGCGCAGGGCCTGAACGAACACGGCGGCCCGGAACTGGCGGAGGCGATGTCCGGTGCCCGCACCGCGTGGGAGGCGGCCCGGACCACCGGGGACCGCGACCCGCTCGGCACGTTCCACCGCGCGGTCGCGGCCGATACCGCACTGGATCGCGCGGTCGCGGCGGCCGGTGAGCGCAAACTCGCCGCCGAACAACTGCGACGCCGCCTGGACCAGGCCGTGATCGCCGCGCAGAGCCAGGTCCGGGCGGCCGCCGACTTCATCGACACACGCCGCGGCGGTATCGACGCCACCCCCCGCACCCGCCTGGCCGAGGCACAGCGGAATCTGGATCGGGCGCAGCAGCTTTCGGCCACCGACCCGCGGGCGGCACTGGACAGTGCGCAACAGGCCGCCGATCTGGCCACTCGCGCGCTGCACACCGCCGAGGCCGATGTGCGGGAGTGGCAGGCGCGCCGGCCGGTGTCAGGGTCATCACAGGCCGGCGCGGTGCTGGGTGGAATTCTGATCGACAGTCTGCTGCGCGGCGCGGGCAGCGGCTATCGCGGCCGTTCGATGGGCGGATCCGGCTGGGGTCCGGCCTCTTTCGGTGGATCCGACAGTTCACGCCGGATCAGCCGGGGCGGACGGTTCTGATCCGGTCGTCTCACCGTGCCGGTGGTACGGCGTCGCCGGTGCGGGTCGCGAGCCACTGCTGGAGTTCGATCAGGTTGCCCTCGGGGTCGCGCAGGTGAGCGTAGCGGAGACGGCCGTCGTATTCGACGGGTTCGCCCGAGATTTCGGCGCCGCGGGGTCGTCGGCAACCTGAGCGGCTCACAACCAGCCGAGGCGTTCGGCGGCGCGGACGGCCTCGGCGCGGGTACGGGTGCCGGTCTTGCCGATCGCGGCCGACAGATGGTTGCGGACGGTCCCCTCGGATAGATGCAGGCGGCCCGCGATCACCGCCACCGTCGACCCGTCGGCCGCGGCGGCGAGCACCTCGCGCTCGCGTGCGGTGAGCGGTGAGGTTCCCACCGTGAGGGTTTCGGTGGCCAGCGCCGGATCCACCACACGCAGGCCCATGTGCACGCGTCGCACCGCGTCCGCCAATTCCCGTGCGGGCGTGTCCTTGACGACGAATCCGCCGGCTCCGGCGTCGATGGCGCGGCGCAGATAGCCGGGCCGGCCGAACGTGGTCACCATCAGAATCCGGATACTCGGGAATTCCGCATGCAGATGCGCCGCGACCGAAATACCGTCCATTCCGGGCATTTCCACATCGAGGAGCACGACGTCCGGTGTGGTGCGCCGCACCGCCTCGACAACCTCGTCGCCCCGGCCCACCTCGGCTACTACCTCGAGGTCGGACTCCAGCCCCAACAGTGCCGCCAATGCGCCCCGCACCAACGCTTGGTCGTCAGCGAGCAGCAACCGGATCACCGCCGTCGCCCCCGCCGTGATACACCGACCGACCTCATCCATCGCACACCTGCGACCCTAATCCGGACGGCAGGCTCGCCGCCGCCCGGCCGGCCGAACCTCGGCGCCGCACCCCGGCCGGGCGCCGCCGCTCGCGGCGTTGCGACCAAGGCACGACTCCGGCCGTCCGTCCGCTGCCTGCGCCTCGCTCGATACCGGCCACAGTGGCGACTGTGCCCGGCGATGGGGCCGGTGTCGTTCGCGGCCGCCTGCCCGGCATTGCCCCGGGTAAGGAAGATACCGGTGAATGCTTCGCTCAGCGTTGCTCGTCCGCCGTGGTGAAGTCCACGGCGATCAAGGTTCCCCCGGAGGGAGGTGTGTCGACCGTGAAAACACCGCCCTCGGCGCGCACCCGGTCGCGTAAGCCGCTCAGCCCCGAACCGAAGATACTGCCGGACAGTCCTTTTCCGTCGTCGGAGATGTCGATCCGCGACTCGCTCACCCGGACTCGGCAGTGGCGGGCGCCGCTGTGGCGCACCACGTTCGTCACCGCCTCGCGCAGGACCCACCCGAAGATCACCGCATATCGCCCGGGGAGTTCGGCCGGGTCCGGGAGCTCCGCCTCGATACCGGCGGCGCGCAGGGCCGTGCGCGCATTGACCAGCTCACTCGCGACCGACACCTCGCGCAGCCCGCCGACCGTATCGCGCACCCCGGCCAGCGCCTCGCGCGCGAGGCGCTCCACATCGGCTATCTCCTGCCGGGCCCGGGACGGATCGGAATCGAGCAGCCGTTGCGCCAACTCGGTTTTGACCGTGATGACGGTCAGCGAATGGCCCAGGATGTCGTGCACGTCGCGTGCCACCCGGTTGCGTTCCTCCACGATCGCGAGCTCGCCCTGCTGGCGGCGAGTCAGTTCCCGCAACTGCCCGCGCCGCCGGCCGATTTCGCGACCGGTCCACATCACCACCGGAATGAAGGCGAAATACAACGGGGCGCTGCCGTAATGCAGCGACAGAGCGATCAGCAGCGCGGCCGTACCCGCCACCACCGCACCGGATTTCGCGGTCGGAAGCACGAAGATCGCGGCGGCCGCGACATAGATGGCGGTGCCCAGGCCGGTGACACCCAGCAGTACGGTCATCGCGGCGGCGAGCGCCGCCAGCGCGCCCACCACGAGCCAGCGCGGCCACTCGTACGAGACCGGCAGCACCGCCTGTGTTTGCCCCTCGTCCCAGTCCGGTTGCCGGAACGGACCGAAGCACGAGGCCGTCAGCACCCAGAAGATCGCGAGGCATACCGCCGCCGTGACGGCCCGCCCCTGGTGCCCGTCCTGCCACTGCGAGACGATCGGCGCGATCAGATACAGCAGCCAGATCAATGCCAGCACCGCGCCGAAGAACAGGCGTCGATGCTGGATGGCGGTATGCGGGGCGGGATCGCGGTCCATCCTGCGGGCGATCCGGTCCAGCGCTCCGGATATCGGCCGATCGACCGGAGGTACCCGCATCGTTACCCTCCGTCTCCCGCTCTGGCCGGCGCCGCCGGATTCCGACGCTACCGCACCGCCCACCGGGGCCGACGGTGCGGCGCGGCGGTCAGCGAGCGGTGTCACGCCGGAACAGAACCGCGGCTCCGAGGGCGAATACCGACGCCCACACCACGATGTTCAGCACGGCCAGTGCGGCGGAACCGGCACCGGTGTCGCCGAGCGGCAATCGGGCCAGGGTCGCGACGCCGTTGGTCGGGAAAACCTTCGACACCGTCTCGAACCAGCCGCGCAGCGGCATGAACAAGCCACCGGCGAACGACAGTAGCGCCAGGACCGGGCCGAGGATCTGCATCACATTCTCCGAGGGCAGCACATAGCCCATGAACAGTCCGAACGCCGCGAAGACCACCGAGGTCAGCCACGCGATCAGGAAACAGCCCACCCAGGCCGCCGTGGTCAGATGCGCGCCGGTCACCGCGCCGGCGACGAAAACGACCACGACCGAACACAATCCGAGCACCATCGCGCCGGCCACTTTGGTGGCGACGTAGGCGGCCGGGCTCAGCGGCGTGAGGCGGAGCTGGCGTACCCAGCCGGCGGCGCGCTCCACCGCCACCATGGCGCCACCGCTGGTGGTGGCCAGCATCGCCCCGTAGACGGCCATCGACACCATCACGTAAGCCGTCACATTCGCCGAGCCGTCGGTTTCGGTGCGGAAGGAGTTCTGGGCGCCGAAGATCACGAAGAACACCACGGGCATCACCAGTGCGAAGATGACGGTGCGGCGGTTGCGCAGCATGCGGCGCAATTCGAGCAGTAGAAATCCCCAGCTGAATCCGCCGGCGCCCAGTCGGGCGGCATGCGGTGCGGGCACGATCGATGTAGTCATCTCAGTTGTCTCCGGTCAGTGCGAGGAAGGCGTCTTCGAGATTGCGGCCGGTGATTTCGATGTCGACCGCCGGTGTCCTGGTCAGCAGGTAGCGCGCGACCGCGTCGGAGTCGTTGCCGTGCACCAGCACTCGATCGCCCCGCTGTTCGACCCGGTCCACGCCGGCGAGGGCGAGCAGGCTCGCCGGATCGGCATCGGGCAGTGTCGCCGAGACCGTGCGGCCGGAGGCCAGATTCTTCACCGACGCGGCACTGCCGTCGGCCACCACCCGCCCGCCTCGCACCAGCACGATGCGGTCGGCGTAGGCGTCGGCCTCGTCGAGGTAGTGGGTGGCGAAGACGACGGTGCGGCCGAGATCCGCGTCGGCGCGGATGGCGTTCCAGAAATCGCGGCGGCCCTCGACGTCCATGCCAGTGGTCGGCTCGTCGAGGATCAGCAGGTCCGGCTCGGGCAGCAGCGCGAGCGCGAACCGCAGGCGTTGCTGCTGACCGCCGGAGCATTTGCCCACCATGCGGTCGGCGATGCCGTCGATTCCGGCGCGAACGAGCACCTCCCGGGCGGGAAGCGGATTCCGATGCAGGGCCGCGACGACCCGCACCGTTTCGCCGACGGTGAGATCCGGTAGCAGACCACCCGACTGCAGTACGGCCGAAACCCGGCCTGCCGCAACCGCTTCCGCCGGCGTTGCGCCGAGAATGCGGGCGGTTCCGGCATCGGGCCGCAGCAGGCCGAGCATCATGTCGATACTGGTGGACTTGCCGGCACCGTTGGGTCCCAGGAAGGCGACCACCTCACCCGCGGTGACTGTCAGATCGAGTCCGTCGACCGCGCGGACGGGCCCGGCGGAGCTGCGGAAGGTTTTGGTCAGTCCGCGAAGCTCGATCACCGGTGCGGCGGCGACCCGTTCCGCCGAACCGGATGTCATTGCTGATGTCATGGTTCCACTGTCGCGTGGAACCGGGCGCCGTACCTGGCCCGAGCGTCACGACTGTGCCATGACAGATGTCATGGCAGCAGGACGATCTTGCCCCGGGTGTGGCCGCGCTCGAGTTCGGTGAACGCCGCGCGCACCTCGCCGAGCGGATAGGTGGCGGCGATCGGAATCCGGACGGTCCCCGCGGCGGCCAGTTCCGCCAGCTGGGCGAGCACGTCGATGGTGTCGGCGGCGGCATTGCCCTCCGCCTTGACGCCGTACTTCTCCACTGCGGCGAAGTCGATGATCGTATCGATGCGCTCAGGCTTCACGCCGAGATCGAGGGCGAGTTCGACGTAGCCGTTGCCGTGCGTATCGATGAAGGCGTCGATACCGCCGGGCGCCGCCTCCCGGAGGCGCTCGGCGAGACCGTCACCGTATTCCACCGCGACCGCGCCCAGCTCGCGCAGATAGTCCTGGTTGTCCGGCCCCGCGATGCCGATCACCGTCACCTCGCGGGCCCGAAGCAGTTGCACCACAATGGATCCGACTCCACCGGCCGCACCGGACACCGCGATGGTGTCGCCGGCCTCCGGGCTCACGGCCCGCACGGCGGCGAAGGCGGTGGTGCCCGCGACGTACAGCGATCCGGCCACCTCCCACGACAGGCCCACCGGCTTGGTGGTGACCTGCTGGGCAGGCACCACCACCCGGGTGGCGTGGCTGGACCGCTTGTCGCTGAATCCGAGCACCTCGTCGCCGACGGCGATCCCACTCACCCCGTCGCCGAGCGCGACGATGCGCCCGGCGAAATCGGTGCCCTCCCCCTCGGGAAAAGTGGCCGGCCAGCGTTCGTGCAGCGAGCCGTTGCGGATCTTGGCCTCCCCCGGATTGATGCCGGCGGCCACCACCTCGACCGCGACCTGGCCGGGTCCGGGCTGCGGATCCGGCACCTCACGAACCTCGAGTACATCGATATCGCCGTAACGATCGAACTTGACCGCCTGCGCCATGATCAGGACCTTTCGTCGCACCTGTGGGCCGGGCTCGCCGGACCGCAGTCGGCCCGCCGATCTCGGATTTCTCAGTGCCCGGAACGACTCGGGACACTGCGATATTTCCGCCGCGGCCCCTTTGGCGCGCGATTCGCACCGACGACGCCCCGGTCTTCGGTTATGTCCGAATCCGGAATACCCGTCCGCGCGGTGCTGAACTCAGGCGCCGAGCAGACGCTGAGCCAGGTAGCCCTCCACCTGGTCGAGCGCGATCCGTTCCTGCGTCATCGAGTCCCGCTCGCGCACGGTGACGGCCTGATCCTCGAGCGTGTCGAAGTCGACGGTGATGCAGAACGGGGTGCCGATCTCGTCCTGGCGACGGTAGCGGCGGCCGATCGCGCCGGCGTCGTCGAAGTCGACGTTCCAGTTCCTACGCAATTGCGCGGCAAGGTCTTTCGCCTTCGGCGACAGATCCGCGTTGCGCGACAACGGAAGTACGGCGGCCTTCACCGGCGCGAGCCGACGATCCAGGCGCAACACGGTCCGCTTCTCCATGACGCCCTTGGCATTCGGCGCCTCGTCCTCGGTGTAGGCGTCGATCAGGAAGGCCATCAGTGAGCGGGTCAGACCGGCCGCGGGTTCGATCACGTACGGCGTGTAGCGCTCGTTCGTGTTCTGGTCGAAGTAGCTCAGATCGGTGCCGGAGTGCTTGGAGTGGGTCGACAGGTCGAAGTCGGTGCGGTTGGCGACACCCTCGAGCTCACCCCATTCGCTGCCCTGGAAGTGGAAGCGGTACTCGATATCGACCGTGCGGGTCGAATAGTGCGAGAGCTTCTCCTTGGGGTGCTCGTAGAGCCGCAGGTTCTCCGGGGCGATGCCGAGGTCGGCGTACCAGGCCAACCGGGTGTCGATCCAGTACTGGTGCCACTGCTCGTCCTCACCCGGCTTGACGAAGAATTCCATCTCCATCTGCTCGAATTCGCGGGTGCGGAAGATGAAGTTGCCGGGGGTGATCTCGTTGCGGAAGCTCTTGCCGATCTGCGCGATACCGAACGGTGGCTTCTTGCGCGCGGTGGTCATCACATTCGCGAAATTCACGAAGATGCCCTGCGCGGTCTCCGGCCGCAGGTAGTGCAGGCCCTCCTCGGACTCGATCGGCCCGAGGTAGGTCTTGAGCATCATGTTGAAATCGCGCGGTTCGGTCCACTTGCCGACCGTGCCGCAGTCCGGGCAGCCGACCAGATCCATGGACACGCTGTCCGGATCGTCGATCTTGTGCTTCTCGGCGTACGCCTCCTGCAGATGGTCCTGCCGGTGCCGCTTGTGGCAGTTCAGGCATTCGACCAGCGGGTCGTTGAAGACGCTGACGTGACCGGAGGCCACCCACACCGGCCGCGGCAGGATGATCGCGGAGTCCAGGCCGACCACATCGTCGCGGCTGGTGACCATGGCCCGCCACCACTGCTTCTTGATGTTCTCCTTGAGCTCCACACCCAGCGGACCGTAATCCCACGCCGACCGGGTCCCTCCGTAGATCTCGCCGCTGGGGTACACCAGACCCCGGCGCTTGGCGAGATTCGCGACGGTGTCGATCTTCGACTTGGGTGCCACGGTACGAGCTCTCCCTCTGGATGATGGGTGGAACGATTCGCCCCAGCCTAGCGACACCCCTGGGCGCACCGCGAAGCAGCATCAACGGCGCGGCTCCTTGACATGCGCACTTATGCATATCAATAATGGCATCGGTTTCCAATAAGGAGTTGGTTCGATGACCGCCGACAGCGGTGTCCCCGCGCGTCGAAGCCGCGTCGCCGTCGAGGCGCCCACGCCGATCCCGCACGACCCGTATCCCTATCGCGCCCCGACCGCGCCCGCGGTCCCCGCCCGCGCCACCCTCGACAATGCGGGTGAACTGCTGCGCGCGCTGGCCGCGCCGGTGCGGATCGCGATCGTGCTGCAGCTGCGGGAATCGCCGCGCTGTGTGCACGAGCTGGTCGATACGCTGGGCGTCACGCAGCCCCTGGTCAGCCAGCACCTGCGCATTCTGAAATCCGCGGGCGTGGTGCGCGGTGAACGCACCGGCCGTGAGGTGATCTACGAGCTCGTCGACGACCATCTGGCACGCATCGTCGTCGACGCCGTCGCACACGCCGAGGAAGGATGACCGTGCCGGAGAAGACGGGCACCGCCGAGAAGACTGTCGGAATTCGCAGCACCCGCCAGCGCAGCGCGATCACCGCCCTGCTGGGCGATATCGAGGAATTCCGTTCGGCCCAGGAGCTGCACGACGAACTACGCCGTCGCGGTGAGGGCATCGGCCTGACCACCGTGTACCGCACCCTGCAGTCGCTCGCCGACGCCGGCAGGGTCGACGTATTGCGCACGGACACAGGCGAATCCGTGTACCGGCAGTGCTCCAGGGGCCACCATCACCACCTGGTCTGCCGCCACTGCGGACGCACCGTCGAGGTGGAGGGCCCGACCGTGGAGGCCTGGGCCGCGGCCATCGCGGGCGAGCACGGATTCACCGATATCAGCCACACCATGGAGGTGTTCGGCACCTGCCGCGACTGCGCCCACCTCGCGCGCTGATTCGGTCGGCCACCCCGCCGTGCCGGTCAGGGCACCAGGCCCTGGCGGGCGCGGCCCGCGCCGGACAGCACCAGCAGCAGCATCGTCGCCAGCGCGTCGTCGTCGAGGCCTGCCGCCGGGAAGGTGTAGCGCAGCAGCACGTCGGCGAGTTTTTCGTGGGTGATGATGGTCAGCGAGCCGAATTGCAACGCGTTGTTGCGATCGGCGACCCGCTTGTGCAGTTGCGGTTTCAAGGGACGATCCCAGGCGAGAACGCAGGTCAGCGTGAGAACGTCCAGGCCGGGCGCCAGCGTGACGCCGCGCAGCGAGCACAGCGCGCCCTCGTACTCGAACCCAAGGGCGCCGCCGTCCTCCTCCCGCACGGCGATATCGCATTTCCGCAGGCAGGCGGCGGCTTGGGCCTGCAACTCCCGGGCGACGGTCAGATCGTTGCTCACTTCACGCCACCGAACCGGCGATCACGCTTGGCGTACTCCACACAGGCCTCCCACAGGTCGCGGCGGTCGAAATCGGGGAACAGAGTGTGCTGGAAGACGAATTCCGCGTAGGCGGACTGCCAGATCAGGAAGTTCGAGCTGCGCAGCTCACCGGAGGGCCGGAGGAACAGATCCACATCCGGCATATCCGGTTCGTCGAGATATTTCGCGAAGGTCGATTCGGTGATCTTCTCCGGATCCAGCTGTCCGGCCGCCACCCTCCGCGCGATTTCCCGTGCCGCATCGGCGATTTCGGCACGGCCGCCGTAGTTGACGCACATGGTCAACGTCATCACGGTGTTGTCCTTGGTGAGCTCCTCGGCGATCTCCAATTCCTTGATCACGCTGCGCCACAGGCGCGGCCGCCGGCCCGCCCAGCGCACCCGCACCCCCATCTCGTGCATCTCGTCGCGGCGGCGCCGGATCACGTCGCGGTTGAAGCCCATCAGGAACTTGACCTCGTCCGGGCTGCGCCGCCAGTTCTCGGTCGAAAAGGCATAGGCGGAAAGCCATTTCACGCCGATCTCGATACACCCCTCGACGGTGTCCATCAGCACCGCCTCACCGCGTTCGTGCCCGGCGGTGCGCGGCAGCCCGCGATCCTGCGCCCACCGGCCGTTGCCGTCCATCACCAGCGCCACATGCCTGGGCACGAATTCCGGCGGCAGTGCGGGCGGAGTGGCGCCGGACGGGTGCGGTGACGGCGGACGAATCGTGCGGGTGGTCTGGGAGCGATTACCGATCACGCCACCTATCCTGCATCACCGCGCGCCGCACGTGACCGGTGCCGTGGGATTTCCTGACCGAACTGCGACGACGCATCCACTCAGGGCTTGACGCCGACCGCGGCCCAGATGCCGAACGCCTCGTCGGCCCACGCGAGCCGTTCCTCCGGGATGTAGAAGTCCGGATTCGGGTGCCAGCGGTGCATCGGAACCACGCCGGGCTCGATGATCTCCAATCCGTCGAAGAAGCGGGTGACCTCCGCCCGGTTGCGCAGGGCGACCTTTATTCCAGCCTGGGCGTAGACCGCCGCCACCTTCGCGAGCCGGTCCGGATTCACATCGCTGGAGGCGTGGGTGATGCTGAGGTACGACCCGGGCGCGACCGCGTCCATATAGGTGCGCACGATGTCGTAAGCGCCCTCCTCGTCGGTAACGAAGTGCATGATCGCGGCCAGGTTGAGCGCCACCGGCTGGGACAGATCGATCACCGCGCGGAACTCCTCGGAGCCGAGGATCACGTCCGGATCGCGCACATCGGAGGGAATGTATTCGGTACGCCCCTCCTCCGAGCCGATCATCAGGGCGCGGGCGTGCGCCAGCACCAGGGGGTCGTGGTCGATGTACACCACGCGGCAGTGCGGGTCGACCGCCTGCACGGCGTTGTGCAGATTGGGCTCGGTCGGAATTCCGGTACCGATGTCGAGGAACTGCCGCACGCCGTTGCGCGCCGCGAAACGCGCTGCCCGATGGACGAATTCGCGATTGGCCCGCGCCGCCTGCGCGGTCTCGGGAAATACCTCCATCACCTTCGACGCGGCCTCACGATCGGCCGGATAGTTGTCCTTGCCGCCGAGGTAGTAGTCGTACATCCGCGCCGAATGCGCCTTCTCCGTATCGAACTCGACCAGTTCGTGAGACATCGAAGCTTTCTCCGTAAGGTTGGTGGGACCTTCGAGTGAAGTTACCTCGTCCGAACCGCAGGTAGGGCCCGCATTCCGGGAAACCTCTTGACCTGGAGTGCGCTCCAGGGCATAGCGTTCTCCACGGGAAGTCGGTCACTGACGAGGAGAACTCCATGGAGCTCGGGTTTCACATTCCTATCTTCGATATCGACGGCGGTACCACCGCGATCGCGGGCGAGCTGGCGCGGGTGGGGCAGGCCGCGGAGGCGGCGGGCGCCACCTGGTTGTCGTTCATGGATCACTACTTCCAAATCGAGCCGACCGGACTGCCGGCCGAGGCGAACATGCTGGAGGGATACACCACGCTGGGATACCTTGCGGCACATACCACCTCGATCGACCTCGGGCTGCTGGTCACCGGCGTGACCTATCGGCATCCGGGCCTGCTCGCCAAGATCGTCACCACCCTCGACGTGCTGTCGGGCGGCCGGGCCACGCTGGGTATCGGCGCCGCCTGGTTCGAGCGGGAGCATCGCGGGCTCGGGGTCGAGTTTCCGCCGCTGGCCGAGCGGTTCGAGCGGCTGGAGGAGACGCTGCGGATCTGCGCGCAGATGTGGGATCCGGACAACAACGGGCCGTTCGAGGGCAAGTACTACCAGCTGGCCGAGACGCTGTGCTCACCGCAGCCGATCCATCGTCCGAACGTGCTGATCGGTGGCGGTGGCGAGAAGAAGACGCTGCGATTGGTCGCACAGTACGGCGACGCTTGTAATCTGTTCGGCACGTCGCCGGAGGATGTCGCCCACAAGCTGGACGTGCTGCGCCGCCACTGCGACGATGTCGGTCGCGATTTCGACACCATCCGCACCACGATCATGCCCAACAATCCGCGCCCGAATCCGGACGTTCGCGACGAATTCGTCCGCAGCATGGCCGATTACGCGAAATTGGGCATCGACGCGGTGCTGATCACCCCGACCACGAGCTCGCCCGCCGCATGGATCGAGGGCATGGCGCCGGCGGTCCCGCAACTGGCCGACCTCGGGTAGGCGGGCGGGCTATCCCACCCGCGACGCCGGCGGCTCCGCCGCCTCGTGCGGACGAGAGCGCTCGATCAACGGCAAGGTCCGCAACTGCCGTTCCAGATGCCATTGCAAATGGGCGGCGGTGAGCCCGCTGGCCTGGCGGCGGACGGACTCGGCGACCATGTCGAGTCCGGTCCAGTCCCCGCGATTGAGCGCACTCATCAATTCGAGGACCCCGACCGAGGGCGTGGCCGAGCCGGGCGGGCGGCAATGGACGCAGACCGCTCCCCCGGCGGCCACGTGGAAGGCGCGGTGCGGGCCGGGGGTGGCACACCGGGCGCATTCGTCGAGGGCGGGCGCCCAGCCCGCGAAACCCATGGCGCGCAACAGGAATGCGTCGAGGATCAGTTCGTGCGGGCGCCGGCCGGCGGCGATCGCGCGCAGGGCGCCGGCGGTCAGGGTGTGCAGGCGAGGTGCGGGGGCGCGCTCCTCGCCGGCGAGGCGTTCGGCGGTTTCCAGTACCGCGCAGGCGGTGGTGTAGCGACCGTAGTCGGCGACGATATCGGCAGCGAACGCCTCCACGGTATGCACCTGCGTCACGGTGTCGAGGTTGCGTCCGGGATACAGCTGCACGTCGATATAGGCGAACGGTTCCAGCCGGGCGCCGAACTTCGACCGGGTGCGGCGCACACCCTTCGCCACCGCCCGGACCAGCCCGTGCTGACGGGTGAGCAGCGTGACGATGCGATCGGCCTCACCCAGCTTGTGCTGGCGCAGCACAATCGCCTGGTCCCGATACAACAACACGCTGACAGTCTCCCACGCCGCTCCGACGCGCCCACGACCCCACGCCACTCGGATCGCGTGACACTTTCCGAGGTCGTCCGGTCGGAATACTCGCCCGCCGGACACACCGCCGCTTCGATCCCGCACCCACGCGCAGCGCCTCACACGCTGCGCGGCAGCCCCTCCGCATACAGCTGCGCGATGCGCGGTGCGTGAATTGTGCGCAGCAGCAACGTGGTCCAGCCGGTGCGAATCGGATCGATCGCGCCACGGTCGGCCTCGACGAGCATTCGTTCGGGCCCCTGCAGTTCCAAGGTGACGGCGGGATGGCCCAGCCAGACGTCGACCAACGCCTCCCGATTCCCCCAGATGACCAGGCGTTTTCTGCTCATCCCGATGGTTCCGCCGACGATATTCTCCCAACTGGAAGAACCGTAGTGCAGTGGTGTCCGATAATTGCGCCTGGCCAGCGATCCACTCACCGGGCCGAATACGACGATCCCTTCCGATTCCAGATCCGAACGTACTTGCGGCGGCAGCTCTTTCGAGCCGAACGCCCGGGACATCCACTTCACGCCAGGATCGTAGGCCCGTCTCACAATGTGCGTGCGCACACAGTTCGCGCGCTCCTGCGGAAATACCGGAATCGCACATCACAATTCGACTACGGCCGACCTGCGACTCCGATATGGACGATTGACCAGATCCGCGCGACATTTCGGGAACCTCCGCGAGACGGAGATCACAGATGACGATGGCGCCGGAAAGCGACCGGGGGAAGCGAACCGACCCAGGCCGACCGCCGGTCAGAAGCCCAGCTTGCGCAGCTGTTTGGGGTCGCGCTGCCAGTCCTTGGCGACCTTCACGTGCAGGTGCAGATAGATCCGGGAGCCCAGGATGTGCTCGATCTGCTTGCGCGCCGCGGTGCCGACCTCTTTGAGCCGGGCGCCGCGCTTACCGATGATGATCGCCTTCTGACTCGGCCGCTCCACGTACAGCAGGGCGTGCACGTCGAGCATGTCCTCGTGATCCTCGCGCGGCATGACTTCCTCGATCACCACCGCCAGCGAATGCGGCAGCTCGTCGCGCACCCCCTCCAGCGCCGCCTCGCGAATGAGTTCGGCCATCAGGGTTTCCTCGGGCTCGTCGGTCAGCTCCCCGTCGGGGTAGAACGCCGGGCCCTCCGGCATCTTGGATGCGATCACATCGACGAGCAGTTCGACCTGCTCACCCTTGGCCGCCGATACCGGAACCACCTCGGCCTCGGGGCCCAGCAGCTGCGATACCGCGAGCAGTTGCTCGGCGACCTGCGGCTTGTCCACCTTGTCGATCTTGGTGACCACGCCGATCAGCGTCGTCTTCGGCGCCATCTGCTTGACCTGCTGGACGATCCAGCGGTCACCCGGGCCGATCTTCTCGTCGGCCGGAATGCACAGCGCGATCACGTCGACCTCGGAGTAGGTGTCGCGCACCAGATCGTTGAGGCGCTGCCCCAACAGAGTGCGCGGCCGGTGCAGTCCGGGAGTGTCGACCAGGATCAGCTGGGCGTGGTCGCGATGGACGATGCCGCGGATGGTATGGCGGGTGGTCTGCGGCCGCGAGGACGTGATCGCGATCTTCTGGCCGACCATGGCGTTGGTGAGCGTGGATTTGCCGGTGTTGGGCCGGCCCACGAAACAGACGAAGCCGGAACGGAATTCGCCCTCGCGGGGCTGCTGGACGCTCATCGTGCCGACTCGGTTCCGGCGTCGACGGTGCGGTAGGTGGCGCCCTTGCGATCGGTGACGATGACGACCGCCGCCGCGCTCACCTCACGGACCGCGGCCACCCCGGGATCGGAATCCCGACCACCGACCAGCACCGCCGCCTCGAATCCCTCCGCACCGCTGGAGATCGCGGCCGCGACCGCCGCCTGCAGCGCGGACAACGACAGCGCGTTCAGATCCACCGTGCCCGCCGCATAGGTGCGGCCGTCGGTATCGCGGATCGCCGCACCCGCCACCCCACCGGTGCGTCCCATCGCACCGCGCGCCAGCAGCAGCAGTTTGCCGTCCTCGTTGTTCAAATCGGCGGGGTTCAAATCGGCGGTGCTCAAATCGGCGGGGTTCAAATCAGCGGGGTTCACATCGGCGGTTTCACCCTCGGTCATCGCCATCTCCGTTCTCGTATCTCGACGTCTCTTCCCGCCCCTGACGGTCGCCGCGCACCGCATCCGCGAGCGCGTCCGACAGTTCATCCGGCTCCCCCGCGCGGCGCGCGACGACGGTGTGCACCCGCACCCGGCCGCGGGTATCGGCGCCGCCCTCCCCCTGCAGCAGCAGCCCGTGCACGACGACCTCCGATCCCGGCAGCGGCACCCGGCCCAGGGTGTGGGCCAGCATGCCGCCGACGGTGTCGACGTCCTCCTCCTCGATCTCCAGGCCGAACAGCTCGCCCAGATCCTCGACCGGCAGCCGGGTGGAGACGCGGTAGACGCCCTCGCCCAGCTCCTCCACCGGCGCGATCTCGTCGGTGTCGTATTCGTCGGCGATCTCACCGACGATCTCCTCGAGGACATCCTCGATGGTGACCAGCCCGGCGATTCCGCCGTATTCGTCCACCAGCAGCGCCATATGGTTACGGCGACGCTGCATCTCGTCGAGCAAGGCGTCGAGCGGTTTCGAATCGGGCACGAACACGGCCGGCCGCATCACCGCCCGCACCTGCACGCTGCGGCCCCGATCCGCATACGGCACAAGATCTTTCAGATAGACCACACCGAGGATGTCGTCGACGTTCTCGCCGATCACGGGAATGCGCGAGTGCCCGGACCGCACGGCCAGCGACATCGCCTGCGCCACCGCCTTGTCCGCCTCGATCCACACCATCTCGGTGCGCGGCACCATCACCGCGCGGGCCGCGGTGTCGCCGAGTTCGAACACCGACTGGATCATGCGGCGTTCCTCGGAGTCGACCACACCGCTCTGCTGCGCCATATCGACGATCTCGCGCAGTTCCACTTCGGAAGCGAAGGGGCCGTTGCGAAATCCGCGACCCGGGGTGATGGCGTTCCCGATCATGATCAGCAACCGGCTCACCGGACCGAACAGCGCCCCGATCGCCTGCAGCGGCAGCGCGGCCGCGAGCGAGATCGAATACGCGTGCTGGCGCCCCAGCGTGCGCGGGCCGACACCGATGACGACATAGTCGATGACGACCATGATCACCGCGGTCACGGCCAGCGCCCACCCCCAGCTGAGCACCTCGCTCAGCGCGGCGGCCAGCAGGACCGTCGCCGCGATCTCACAGGCCAGCCGCAGCAACACCATGAGATTCACATAGCGCGGCCGGTCGATCGCGATCCGGGCCAGCCGGCGAGCGCCCGGACGGTCGGCGCGGACCAGATCGTCGACCCGCGCCGGCGAGACGGTCATCAACGCGGAATCGATCGCCGCGAAGACCCCGCCGACCGGCACCAGCAGGATCGCCAGCAGCAGTGGGATCAGCCAGTTCACGCTCTGCCCTCGGCCGCATGAGCTCGGGCCTGCGTGGTGACGCTACGCTGCCGCCTCCGGCCCTGACCGCTCATGCTGTGTTCATTGGCCGCATGAGCTCGGGCCTGCGTGGTGACGCTACGCTGCCGCCTCCGGCCCTGACCGCTCATGCGGGGTCCAGGGGGTCACCCGGGGCGGTGAATCCGGTCTTGCCCAGCAGGCGGCGGTCGCGTTCGGCCAGTTCGGCCCGGCGGGCGGCCTCGCGCAGGCTTTCGTACCATTCGGCGAGCAGGCGGTTCTGCAGGCCGAACATCACCTTCTCCTCTTCCGGTTCGGCATGGTCGTAGCCGAGCAGATGCAGTACCCCGTGGACGGTGAGCAGCGCCAGCTCGTGGTCGAGGGAATGGCCGGCCTTACCGGCCTGAGCGGCGGCGAATTCCGGGCAGAGCACGATATCGCCGAGCATCGAGGGGCCCGGTTCGGCGCCGTCGGGACGGCCACCGGGTTCGAGTTCGTCCATCGGGAACGACATCACATCGGTGGGACCCGGCAGATCCATCCATCGCATGTGCAGGTCGGCCATGGTGTCGAGATCAACGAGCACCATCGACAATTCGGCCGCCGGATGCACGTCCATCCGTTCGATCGCGAACCGCGCGACGCTGACCAGATCCGGTTCCGATACGTCGATGCCCGACTCGTTGGCGATCTCGATACTCACCCTGCCAGCCTAATGGGGGCCGCGCATGGCCTTACCACCACACCAGCGGCGAGCCGCTCCGATGGATCAGCGGCGAGCCGCTCAACTCACTCAGCGGCGAGCCGCTCGACCCACTCAGCGGCGAGCCGCTCAACTCACTCAGCGGCGAGCCGCTCAACCCACTCAGCGGCGAGCCGCCTTGTCGGCCGCGCGGCGCTGAGCGCGGTTGCCGCCCGGGTAGTGCCGCGCCACCTGCGGCCGGGCGTCGGACTCGTAGCGGTCGTAGGCGTCGACGATCTCCGAGACCAGCCGATGGCGCACCACGTCGCTGGAGGTGAGCTCCGCGAAATGGATGTCGTCGATATCGGTGAGGATGTCGCTGACCACCCGCAGCCCGGATCGAGTACCGCCGGGCAGATCGACCTGGGTGACGTCGCCGGTGACGACGATCTTCGAACCGAAGCCGAGACGGGTCAGGAACATCTTCATCTGTTCCGGCGTGGTGTTCTGCGCCTCGTCCAGGATGATGAAGGAATCGTTGAGGCTGCGTCCGCGCATATACGCCAGCGGCGCGACCTCGATCACGCCGGACGCCATCAGCTTCGGAATCGCCTCGGGGTCCATCATGTCGTGCAGGGCATCGTAGAGCGGACGCAGATACGGATCGATCTTCTCGTTCAGCGTGCCCGGCAAAAATCCCAGCCGCTCCCCGGCCTCCACCGCCGGACGGGTGAGGATGATGCGGGTCACCTGCTTGCTCTGCAGCGCCTGCACGGCCTTGGCGACCGCCAGATAGGTCTTACCGGTACCGGCCGGACCGATGCCGAAGACGATCGTGTGCTCGTCGATGGCGTCGACATAGCGCTTCTGGTTCAGCGTCTTCGGGCGGATGGTCTTGCCGCGCCGCGCGATGATGTCCAGGCTCAGCACCTCGGCCGGAGAATCGGAGGACCCCTCGGTCAGCATGGACACGGTATGCCGGACCGCTTCCGGAGTGACGACGCGATTGTGCGCGGTCAACGCCACGAGCTGCTCGACCACCCGCTCGGCCAGCGCCACGTCGGCGGCCTTACCGGTGAGGGTGACCGAATTCCCGCGCACGTGGATGTCGGCGTCGAGGAGATCTTCCAGTTCACGCAGGTTCGCATCGGCGGAACCGAGGAATCCGAACACGGACTCCGGGGCCAGTTCGATGCTGGACCGCACCGTCCGGGCCGCTGGACCCGAACCGTTACCATTGCCGGGGGCACCGGCTCCGATGCCGGTCGTGGGAGTTGTCGGGTCGCCGATATCGCCTGATGTTCGCAAAAGGGGCTATAGCCTGCTTTCCGGTCTCGAACGGATCCTCTCCTTTCTCCAAAGTCTATCGCGCGGCACCGACACCGCCCACTTATTTGATCTCCAGCCCCAGCTCAGAGGCCGCTCACCCGGAAGATGAGCAGTCGTCACCGTCCGTTCACCGACCGCTCCCGCGCGACCATTCGCGCGACCATTCGATGGCGAACTCTCGAAAGGTGCGCACCGCGTCGCCGGGTACCGCGTCGGCCGACCAGATCAGCCCGACCGCGCGGGCGGCACCCGGATCCGAGAGCGGAACCAGCACCGGCCCGGGCTGCGGCCCCCGCACCGCGGGCTCCTCCAACGGCAGCAGCGCCACTCCGAGTCCCGCCGCCACCAGACCCGACACGGTCACCAGATCACTGGACTCCAGCACGATCCGCAGCCGGAAATCCGCTGCGGCACAGAGCTCGTCGAGAATTCTGCGCATCCCGTACCCGATGGGCATGGCGATGAATTCGGCCTCGGCGGCCTCCGCCAGCCGGATCTGCCGCCGCCCCGCCAGCCGATGATCGACCGGAACTCCGAGGGCGAGGCGCTGCCGGAACAGCGTGCGCCAGCCCAGCCCGGGCAGCGCCGGTTCGGGCGAGGTCAGACCGAGATCCGCCGTACCGTCGAGCACCTCGGCGGCCACCACATTGGCGGGGCCCTGGTCGAGCCGGAACGTGATCCGCCCGGACACGCGCCGGAAGCCGGCGATCAGCTCCGGCACGACCCGCCCGCCGAAGGAAGGCACGAATGCCAGCCGCACCGACCCGCTGGCCGGATTCGCCAGCTCCGCGAGCGCCCGGCCCGCGGCGTCCAGTTCGGCCTGGGCGCGGCGCGCGTGTTCGTAGAAAATGCGCCCGGATTCGTTGAGCGTCAGCCGCTTACCGTGCCGATCGAACAACTGCGTGCCGAGCCGGTGTTCCAGCCGAGCGAGCATGCGCGACAGCGTGGGCTGGGCCAGATGCAACCGATCGGCCGCCGCACCCACGCGTTCGAGTTCGGCGAGAGTCAGAAACCAGTGCAAATCGTCACTCGCCATCAGAAGACCGGATTCCGGTTGCGTGGCGAGAGTTCCCGGTCCCGGCCTGCGGCCGGCCCAGCCGAGGTCGGTACTGCCGGCCCCGCCTGACGACCGCGCCGCACTGCCGGAGCACGGTGCACCGCGGATGTCGCCCGGATCCGGGACCTACCAGCGCGGAGTCAATGCCCCCAGCGCACCGAGCGCGACCGCCGCGGCGGTGGAGGTGCGCAGGACCGTCGGCCCCAGGAGCGCGACGGTGGCCCCCGCCGCGGTGAGCGCATCCAATTCCGAGTCGTCGAGACCGCCTTCGGGTCCCACGATCAGCACGATCGGCGCGGACTGCGGGAACGCCAGCTCGGCGAATCGCGCCGTCGCGGATTCGTGCAGGGCGATCGCTATGCCATTGTCCGCGACGGATTTCCGGACCAATGCGGCCACATCCGCGGTGCGATGCAGATCGGCGACCTCGGGGATGTAGGCCCGCCGCGACTGCCGGGCCGCCGTCCGGGCCGCAGCACGCCACTTGTCGACGCCCTTGCGCGCCTTGGCTTCCCAGTTCGCGACACACCGGGCGGCCTGCCACGGCACGATCGCGTCGGCGCCCGCCTCGGTCATCAATTCGACCGCGAGTTCGGAACGATCCGATTTGGGCAGTGCCTGCACGACCGTCACCGCCGGCGACACGGGCGGGGCGACCACGCGATCGAGCACCTTCAGATCCAGGCGATCGCGCCCGGTCGCCACGACCTCGGATTCGGCGAGCAGTCCCGCACCGTCGGAGAGGGTGACCGGCTCGCCGACCCGGATGCGGCGCACGGTCGCGGCGTGCCGCCCCTCGGGACCGTCCAGCACCGCGACCGCGCCGACCGGCGGTATCTCGTCGAGATAGAAAACCGTTGCGGCCACGGCGTTTTCAGCGACCGCTGAAGGAAGCCCGCAGCCGCGCGAACAATCCGCTGTTGTGTTCGGACTGGGCCGAGAGCACCTCGGTGTGTTCGCCGTTGCGCAGCGCTTGATACTTGCGCAGCAGGTCGAACTGCTTGTTGTCCAGTTTGGTCGGAATCACGATGTCCAGGTGCGCGACCAGGTCACCGCGCGAACTGGAACGCAGCTTGGGCATGCCATGGGCCCGCAGCACCGACACCTCGCCCGGCTGGGTGCCCGGCGGAATGGTCAGTTCGGTGGGGCCATCCAGGATCGTGTCGATGACCACCGTGGTGCCGAGCGCGGCATCGACCATCGGTACCCGGATCGTGCAATGCAGATCGTCGCCGTCCCGGACGAAGGTGTCGTGCGGCTGCTCCACGATCTCGACGTACAGATCACCGGCCGGTCCGCCGCCGGGGCCGATCTCACCCTGCGCGGCCAGCCGCACCCGCATGCCGTTGGCGACACCCGCCGGAATCGGCGCGGCGATCTCGCGGCGGGCACGCACCCGGCCGTCACCACCGCACTTGCGGCAGGGATCGGGAATGGTCTCGCCCGTACCGCGACAGGTCGGACACGGCCGTGACGTCATCACCTGTCCCAGGAAGGACCGCTGCACGGTCTGCACCTCACCCGCGCCGCCACAGGTTTCACAGCGCACCGGCGTGGAATTGCCGTTGGTGCCCGAGCCCTGGCACAGATCACAGAGCACCGCGGTGTCGACGGTGAGGTGTTTGGTGACGCCGACCGCGCATTCGGCCAGTGACAACCGGGTCCGCAGCAGCGAATCCGCGCCCGGCTGCACCCGGCCGCGCGGTTTGCGTGAACTGGTGGCGTTCATACCGCCGAAGAAGGCCTCGAACACATCGCCCAGGCCACCGAAACCGGCGCCGGAGAAGCCGCCGCCCGCTCCCGCCGATTCCATCGGGTCGCCGCCCATATCGACGATGCGGCGCTTCTCGGAGTCGGTGAGAACCTCGTAGGCGGTGGATACCTCGCGGAACCGCTCCTGCGCGTCCGGATCCGGGTTGACGTCGGGGTGCAGTTCCCGGGCCAGCTTGCGGTAGGCGCGTTTGATCTCCTGGTCGGACGCGTTGCGCCCGACGCCGAGGATTCCGTAGTAGTCCCGTGCCACTTGAGTCTCTAGTCCTGTTCCGAATGGGTGTCGTCCAGCATCCCTGCTCACAGCCGATGCTGCCATGTTCACTGTGGCCGACCGGCGAACTCGGTTGCCGGCCGGCGCGGATCCCGGTTACCGGGGCGGGCTCATCGTTCCGCGAGCACCTCGCCGATATAACGAGCGACCGCGGCGACCGAGGCGATCGTGCCGGGGTAGTCCATCCGGGTCGGGCCGACCACTCCCATACCTCCCAGCACGGTACCCGGCATACCGTACCCGGTGGATACCACCGAGGTGCCGCGCATCTGCTCGACGCGAGTCTCCTCACCGATCTGCACCGTCACCGTGCCGGGCTGCTGCGCCGCGGCCAGCAGCTTCAACACCACCACCTGCTCCTCGAGCGCCTCGAGGACGGCACGCAGCGAACCCGGGAAGCCGAAATCGCCGGCGTTGCGGGTCAGGTTGGCCGTGCCCCCCAGCACCAGCCGCTCCTCCGGATGTTCCACCAGGGTTTCGACCAGCACGGTCGACACCCGGACCAGGACGTCGCGCAGCCGGGCGGGGGCGTTCTCCGGCAGCGCCGCGACGGCGCTCGAGGCAGCCGACAGACGCTTACCGTCCATCGCCTTGCCGAGCATGCCGCGCAGTGCGGCGAGATCCTCGTCGTCGATCACCGCACCCAGATCGACGAGCCGCTGATCGACCCGCCCGGTATCGGTGATCACGACCAGCAGCAACCGGGCCGGATTGAGCGCCACGACCTCCAGGTGGCGCACGGTCGACGCCGAGACGGTCGGATATTGCACCATCGCGACCTGCCGGGTCAGCTGCGCCAGCAGCCGCACCCCGCGTCGCAGGACGTCGTCGAGGTCGACTCCGCTTTCCAGGAATTCCATGATCGCGCGGCGCTCGGCATTGGACAGCGGCTTGACCTCGGCGATGTTGTCCACGAACTGGCGATAGCCCTTGTCGGTCGGGATGCGACCGGAGCTCGTGTGTGGCTGGGTGATGTACCCCTCGGCCTCGAGGACCGCCATGTCATTGCGCACGGTTGCGCTGGAGACGCCCAGATTGTGCTTGTCCACCAGCGTTTTCGACCCGATCGGCTCCTTGGTCGCGATGTAGTCCGCGACGATCGCACGCAGGACCTCCAGCCGCCGCTTCTCGGTGCTCGACATCGGCCCCACCTCCTCGCTCGCCTTCGGAGTCCACGTGGCCGCACACGGGCAGCATCTACCACGCGGATTCCCGGTTGATCCGCTACCAGTTTAGTTCCTGTGCGGACGAGTTCCCGCGTGTGAGGTCGCACAGTGGCGCCGGACCGGCGCCGGGCACCCGGTCGCGCAGCGGAACGGAGGTCAGCCCCGGGCGGCGCGGGCGACGACGTCCGTCGTGCGCCCGAGGCGTGAACTCAGTCGGATTCGGCGACAAGTTTGCCTGCCGCCGCATCCAATCCGAGCATCGTCAGCAGCGACTGGCAGTCGTCGACTCCGGTCGAATGACTGGCCACCGCCCGCGCGGCGAGCGCGCTGCGCCGTGCGGCCTCGGCCTTCTCTGCGGCACGCGTTTCAGCGAACTCGCTCTGCTCGTGGACAAGTGTGATGTGGCGTGCCTGTGACATGGATCTCCTCAAGTTGCCTCGAACCCTACGCTGTCCGGGCCCGCGCCCGGGCCGCAGCGCCGAATTCGGGGCGAAATAGACTGATAGGTAGCGCCCGTCACCGCGGAATCCGATCGTTGGCATCGCTATACCCCACGACCGCGAAATCGTCCGGGTACCAACTCCATTCGGCCATCGTTGCCGAACGCTCCGATCACGCGAGACGGCACTGCCGGGCTCGATGAGCGCGAGACCAGCAGCGAAACAGACCGATCCGAGAGCCGACCGCCGGTCAGCCCAGCAGATCGCGAACCACGCCATCGGCGAGCAGACGCCCACGGTCGGTCAACACCAACCGGTCACGGTCGACAACGGCCAAACCGTCGGCGACCACACGCTCACATGCCGCGCGCCCATCGGCATCCAATTCCTCGAGCGGGAGTCCGGAGCGCAGGCGTACGCCGAGCATCACCCGCTCGGTGTACTGCTCCGCGTCGGTCAGCGCCTCCCAGCCGGCGGCGGGCAGTCCGTCGCCGGCGGCGACGCGCTCGGCGTAGCGGCCCGGATGCTTCACGTTCCACCAACGCACGCCGCCGAGGTGGCTGTGCGCGCCGGGGCCGGCGCCGAGCCAATCGCCGCCGTCCCAGTAGCCGAGGTTGTGCCGACAGCGCGCGGGAGACGTTGTGGCCCAGTTGGATACCTCGTACCAGCCGAATCCGGCGGCGGTGAGGCGGGCATCGATGCGTTCGTAGCCGGCGGCGAGGGTGTCTTCGTCGGGGGCGGGGAGTTCGCCGCGGCGGACCTTGCGGGCCATGGCGGTGCCGTCCTCGACGATCAGGGAGTAGGCGGAGACGTGGTCGACACCGGCGGAAAGGACCGCGTCCAGGCTGGTGTCGAGGTCGGCGTCGGATTCGCCGGGCGTGCCGTAGATGAGGTCGAGGTTGACGTGGTCGAAACCGGCTGCCCGGGCCTCGCGGGCGGCGGCCACGGCGCGCCCGGGAGTGTGGGTGCGGTCGAGGATGCGCAGGACGTGGCTCGCGGCCGATTGCATGCCGAGGGAGACGCGGGTGTATCCGGCCGCTCGGATGCGCTCGAAGAACCGCGGGGAGGTGGACTCCGGATTCGATTCCGTGGTCACCTCCGCATCGGCGGCGAGGGGGAACTCGGCGCGGATGGCGTCGAGGACGTCGGCCAGACCGTCGCCGCCCAGCAGGGAAGGGGTGCCGCCGCCGACGAAGACCGTCGACACCGGCGGTTGCGCACTCGGCAGTTCCGCGAAAGCCGCTGCCGCGGTGGCCAATTCCCCACGTAGGGCCTCGAGCCACGACTCCGGCGAGGCGGAGGAGCCCAACTCGCCCGCCGTATAGGTGTTGAAATCGCAGTAGCCGCAGCGCGTCGCGCAGAACGGGACGTGCACGTAGATCCCGAACGGCCCGCCGCCGAAATCGCGCAGCGCCGGCGCGGCGGTGGTGTGTTCGGGAGCGGATGCGGTCACCCCACCAGTGTGCCCGGTGCGGCGCAGTGACCGGCGGCACACCGGCTAGTCGATCGCTTCCGGCACAGATCGCCCGCGGCGGGTTCGGTGCGCGCGGGCGTATTTTCCGGGAGTGGTGCCGACGATGTCGGCGAACGCCGCGATGAAGCCGCTCGGATTCGCCCACCCGCAGGCGTGCGCGACGTACGTCGCGTCGTGGCCGTCGGCGAGCAGCACGAGCGCGTGCGAGATGCGCAGTTGAGTGCGCCATTCGTAGAAGGTCGCGCCGAGCTCGTCGTGAAACAGCCGGCTCAGCGTCCGCGCACCGGCCCCGACCCTGCGCCCGAGTTCAGCCAGGGCGGTGTTGTCGCCGGGGTCGTCGTGCAGAATCCGCGCCAGGGCCTGCAACCGGTCGTCGCGGGGTTGCGGCAGTTGCAGCGGCTGCTCGTGCGCTTCCCGCAGTTCGTCGACGAGCACGCGATGCAGCCGGGCGCGCGCACCGCGATCGTGGTCGCGGGGCCCGGTGAGACTGAGGAATACCTCGCGGGCCAGATCGGTGGCCCTGAACACCGCGGGGCGGTCCGGTAGCAGCCGGGCCGGTGCCGCCGGGAGAAAGACGATCCGCATGTCGGTCCGCCCGTGGGCGCGGTGCTGGTGCGTGAATCCGGCTGGAGTCCAGCCGATTCGGTTGGCCGGCACGATCGACGTCCCGCGTTCGGTGTGCACCGAGAGCACACCGCGGGCGGCGTACACCAGATGCCCGCGCGCATGCGCGTGGACCGAACTCGACGCTCCCGAAGCCCACTGGTGAACGCCCCCGGACGGCCACAGCCGCGACGTGGGAGCCGCCTCGGCAGGTTGGCGACGAACGGGCATGAATCGGCATTCTATCGATGGTCCGCCGCCTCGGACGCCGACGACAGTGAACGCATGAAGGAGACGACGATGCGTGCGGCGGTCTGTATGCGAGCGGGCGGGCCGAAGGTGCTGGAGATCGCCGAAGGTGCTGGAGATCAGGGAACTGCGATCCGCGGGTCCGGGCGGGATGGAGCCCGGTTCGGGTGCGCGGGGCGGGGGTGAACCGATCGGAGCTACGGACCCGGCAGGCCATTCTCCGGCCCGGAACCGGGATCACCGCCTTCCACAGCGACGAGCGCGCGGGCAGCACGGCGGTGTCGCAGCGCCTCGCCGACGCCGTCGTAGCGGGCGTTCCGCATCCGAATGTCGACCGCGTCTTCGCACTGGACGACGTGGGCGCGGCCCACCACCGGATGGAGAACGACGAGGCGACCGGAAAGCTCGTCCTCCTGCCCGAGCCGACCCCTCGGTGCCCCGTCGGACGGACCCGGCCGCGTCGCGATCGGCGAATCCTCTTGATCTATGACGCATCTCACAAATTAGGACGGCCGTCCAGGGAATTTCCCCCTTTTTTGCGGAGAATATGACCCACCGGTCGGAAAGACCCATCTGACATGGCACAATAACTCTCATGACCGGACTTGGAGTACGACTCGTGGCGCGCCGCCATGTCGACTTCAAGCGCGTCTGCAGCGCCAGTTGTCTGCCGGATCGCCTCCGGTAGCTCGGCCTCCCCTCTTCCCGGTTCCCGGCATCCGTCGCGATGCCCATCGGTTCGATTCGCTGAACACCGAAGGCGCGAGCCAGCCCCTCCCGCCTGCCGCAAGGCCTGATCCATCTTCTTCAGGAGCGACCCTATGACGTCGAGTACCGACGCCGGTCCCACCCCCGAGTCCGTTCGCGCGGATCGTGAACGTCTCGCCCGTGAGCGTCGCGCTCGGCCCCGCCCGGAGGCTTCCGGCCCGCGCGAACGTACCGGCAAGCCGGTCCGCCGCAAGTCCGAGGGCCAGTGGGCCCTCGGTTACCGGGAGCCGCTGAACGCGAACGAGCAGAGCAAGAAGGACGACAATCCGCTCAACGTCCGTGCGCGCATCGAGAACATCTACGCCAAGGGCGGATTCGACTCGATCGACAAGAGCGATCTGCGCGGTCGCTTCCGCTGGTGGGGCCTCTACACCCAGCGTGAGCAGGGCTACGACGGCACCTGGACCGGTGACGAGAACATCGATCTGCTCGAGGCCAAATACTTCATGATGCGCATCCGCTGCGACGGCGGCGCGCTGAACGTCGAGCAGGTGCGCACCCTCGGCCAGATCTCCACCGAGTTCGCCCGCGACACCGCGGACCTCTCCGACCGCGAGAACCTGCAGTACCACTGGATCGAAATCGAGAACGTCCCGGAGATCTGGCGGCGCATCGAGGCGGTCGGGTTGCAGACCACCGAGGCCTGCGGCGACTGCCCGCGTGTGGTCCTCGGCTCCCCGCTGGCCGGTGAGTCGCTGGACGAGGTCGTCGACGGCAGCTGGGCGGTCGAAGAGATCACCCGGCGCTACATCGGTAAGAAGGAGTACTCGAACCTTCCCCGCAAGTTCAAGACGGCGATCTCCGGCCAGCAGGATGTGGTCCACGAGATCAACGACGTCGCGTTCGTCGGCGTCGAACATCCCGAGCACGGCCCCGGTTTCGACCTGTGGGTCGGCGGCGGCCTGTCCACCAATCCGATGCTCGCGCAGCGGGTCGGTGCGTGGGTGCCGCTGGACGAGGTGCCGGATGTGTGGGAAGCGGTCGTCTCGCTGTTCCGTGACTACGGTTACCGCCGGTTGCGGACCAAGGCGCGGTTGAAGTTCCTCATCAAGGACTGGGGCGTCGAGAAATTCAGAGAAGTTCTCGAAACCGAGTACCTGCAGCGCAAGCTCATCGACGGTCCGGCGCCCGAGAAGCCGGCCCGGCCCATCGACCATGTCGGCGTGCAGCGGCTGCGCAACGGTCTCAACGCGATCGGCTTCTCCCCGATCGCCGGTCGCGTCTCGGGCGCGATCCTGACCCAGGTCGCCGACGCCGTCGAACGGGTCGGTGCGGACCGGATCCGGTTCACCCCCTACCAGAAGATCGTCGTGCTCGACGTCCCCGACGACAAGGTCGAAGAACTCATCGCCGAACTGGAACCGCTGGGCCTGCAGGCCCGGCCGTCGGCCTGGCGGCGAAACCTGCTGGCCTGCAGTGGTATCGAGTTCTGCAAGCTCTCCTTCGTGGAGACCCGCAAGCGTTCGCAGGTCCTGGCGCCCGAACTCGACCGGCGCCTGGCCGATATCAACGCCCAGCTCGACGTGCCGGTCACGATCAACATCAACGGCTGCCCCAACTCCTGCGGCCGTTCGCAGATCGCCGACATCGGTTTCAAGGGTCAGCTCGTCGACGACGGCGAGGGGAATCAGGTGGAGGGCTATCAGGTTCACCTCGGTGGCAGCCTCGGGCTCGACAGCGGCTTCGGCCGCAAGCTGCGCCAGCACAAGGTGACCAGCGAGGAGCTCGGCGACTACATCGAGCGTGTCGTCCGCAATTTCGTCAAGAACCGCAACGACGGTGAGCGGTTCGCGCAATGGGCCGTCCGCGCCGACGAGGCCGACCTTCGGTAACGGGAGATTCAGTATGGCAACCACTTTGGAAAAGCTGAGCGAAGCCGAGCTGCGCGGGATCGCCGAGGACGGCGCGGCGCGGCTGGGTCCGGACGCCTCGGCCACCGAGCTGCTGCAGTGGACCGAGGACACCTTCGGTTCCAGCTACATCGTCGCCTCGAATATGCAGGACGCGGTGCTGGTGCAGCTGGCCGCGCAGGTGCGGCCCGGTGTCGAGGTCCTGTTCCTCGACACCGGCTACCACTTCGCCGAAACCATCGGCACCCGGGACGCGGTCGAAACCGTCTATGGCGTGAACATCCTCAATGTGCAGCCCGAACACACCGTCGCCGAACAGGATCGGCTGCTGGGCAAGGATCTGTTCGCGCGCGATGCGGGTGAATGCTGCCGGCTGCGCAAGGTGGTCCCGCTGAAGAAGTCGCTGACCCCCTACAACGCCTGGGTGACCGGCATCCGGCGCGTGGAGGCCCCCACCCGGGCCAACGCCCCCCTGATCTCCTTCGACGAGGGCTTCGGCCTGGTGAAGATCAACCCGATCGCCGCCTGGTCCGACGACGAGATGGCCGCGTATATCGACCAGCACGGCATTCTCGTCAATCCTCTTGTCGAGGAGGGATATCCGTCCATCGGTTGCGCTCCGTGCACGCGGAAACCGGAACCGGGATCCGATCCGCGAAGCGGCCGCTGGGCCGGCCTCGCCAAGACCGAATGCGGGTTGCACGCCTCATGACTTCAACGGTGACCGAAACACAATTCGATACCCTCGCCGCCCTCGAGAGCGAAGCCATCCACATTTTCCGTGAGGTGGCGGGCGAATTCGAGCGTCCGGTGATCCTGTTCTCCGGCGGGAAGGACTCCACGGTCCTGCTGCACCTGGCGCTCAAGGCCTTCTGGCCCGCGCCGCTGCCGTTCTCGCTGCTGCACGTGGACACCGGCCACAACCTCGACGAGGTGCTGGCCTTCCGCGACCACGTGGTCGAGAAGTACGGGCTGCGGCTGCACGTCGCGAGCGTCGAGGAGTACCTGGCCGACGGCCGGCTCACCGAGCGGCCCGACGGTATCCGCAACCCGCTGCAGACCGTGCCGCTGCTGGACGCCATCACCGAGAACCGCTTCGACGCGGTCTTCGGCGGCGGCCGGCGCGACGAGGAGCGGTCGCGGGCCAAGGAGCGGATCTTCTCGCTGCGCGACGCCTTCGGCCGCTGGGACCCGAAGCGGCAGCGCCCCGAACTGTGGAACCTGTACAACGGCCGGCACGCGCCCGGTGAGCACGTGCGGGTGTTCCCGCTGAGCAACTGGACCGAACTCGACATCTGGCGCTACATCGCGCGCGAGAACGTCGAACTCGCGACCATCTACTACGCGCACGAGCGGCCCGTCTACCAGCGCGACGGCATGTGGATGACCCCGGGCTCCTGGGGTGGTCCGCGCGAGGGTGAGGAGCTGGTGGTCAAGTCGGTGCGCTACCGCACCGTCGGCGACGGATCCACCACCGGCGCAATACTTTCCGATGCCGCGACCAACGACGACATCCTCGCCGAGGTCGCCGCGTCGCGACTCACCGAACGTGGCGCGACCCGCGGCGACGACCGCGTCTCCGAGGCCGCCATGGAAGACCGCAAGCGAGAGGGTTACTTCTGATGAGCGAGTGGAGCTTGCGGAACGAGCAGACAACACAGCCCGATCTCCTCCGTCTCGCCACCGCCGGCAGTGTCGACGACGGCAAGTCCACCCTGGTCGGACGCCTGCTCTTCGACACGAAATCGGTGCTGGCCGACCAGATCGACGCCGTCACCCGGGCTTCGGTCGACAAGGGCCTGGCCACCCCCGATCTCTCGCTGCTGGTCGACGGGCTGCGCGCCGAACGCGAACAGGGCATCACCATCGATGTGGCCTACCGGTACTTCGCGACGCCGAAACGGTCCTTCGTGCTCGCCGACACCCCGGGCCACGTGCAGTACACCCGCAACACCGTCTCGGGCGCGTCGACGGCACAGTTGGTGATCCTGCTGGTCGATGCCCGCAAGGGTGTCATCGAGCAGACCCGGCGCCACGCCGCGGTGATGGCGCTGCTGGGCGTGCCGAAGCTGGTACTGGCGGTGAACAAGATCGATCTGGTCGACGACGCGGAAGCGGTCTTCGCCCAGATCGTGGCCGAGTTCACCGAGCTGACGAGCAAACTCGGCTGGGCCGCCGAAGACGTCGTGGAGATCCCGGTCTCGGCGCTGCACGGTGACAATATCGCGTCGCGCTCGGCGAACACCCCGTTCTACGACGGCCCCTCCCTGATCGAGCATCTGGAGTCGGTGCCTGTCGATGCCGACAGCACCGGCCGTCATCAGGTGGGCCTGCGCTTCCCGGTCCAGTACGTGATCCGCCCGCGAACCGCGGAGTATCCGGACTACCGCGGGTATGCCGGGCAGGTCGCCGCGGGCGTGGTGTCGAAGGGGGACGAGGTCGTGGTGCTGCCCTCCGGCATCCGGACCACGGTCGAGCGCATCGACACCGCCGACGGCGAACTGCCCTCCGCCCAGCCCGGCCGCAGTGTGACCCTGCTGCTCACCGATGATGTCGACATCTCCCGCGGTGACACCATCGTCGCGGCCGCCGATGCGCCCGACCCGATCGATTCGTTCGACGCCACAGTCTGCTGGCTCGGCGACAAGCCGCTGCGGCCCGGCGCCCGCCTGCTGCTCAAGCACGGCACCCGGACCACGCAGGCCATCGTCGGCGCGCTGATCGAGCGGTTCGACGAGCAGAACCTGGCCGCCGATCCGAATCCGGAATCGTTGGCGCTCAACGATATCGGCCGCATCTCGGTACGCGTCGCGGAGCCGATCGCGGCCGACGACTATCGGGTCAACCGGTACACCGGCAGCTTCCTGCTCATCGACCCGGCGGGCGGTAACACGCTGGCCGCGGGCCTGGTGGGCGACGTACTGACCTCCGTCGAGGTCGGCAGCTGAGATGGGTTCGGCCGGTGGGATGTTCGTGAACCGCGAGCGGTCGCTCAGGCCGTTCGCCGCGCACACCACGGCTTCCGGCACCGGACTTGCCGATGCCGGAGACCGGGCCGGCCGTCCCCCGGCGTTCATCGCGGTCGCACACGGGAGCCGTGATCCGCGGTCCGCCGCGACGATGTCGGCCGTGGTCGCCGAGATCGCCGGACACCGTCCGGATGTCGACGTACGACTGGCATTCCTGGATCTGAACACCCCCTCGGTGGAACAGGTCATCGATGCCGTTGCGACACAGGGACATACCGAGGCCATCGTCGTTCCGTTGCTGCTGGGCAGCGCTTTTCACGCCCGGGTCGATCTACCCGGCATGCTGGCGGCTGCCCGCCATCGGCATCCGCTACTGCGAATCACGCAGGCCGATGTGCTCGGGACCGACGAGCGACTGGTGGCGGCGTTACGGGACAGAGCGCTGAACGCGGGGGCCGATCGCGACGATGCCGAGCTGGGTATCGCGGTCGCAGCCGTCGGGTCGTCGTCCGCTGCCGCCAACCGGATCACGGCCGAGGTCGCAGTGGCGCTCACGCGCGGCACCCGCTGGCGGTCCGCGATCTGCTTCGCGACCACGCAGCCGTCGCTGAGCCGAGCGGTCTCGGATCTGCGCCGCCGGGGAGCCCGCCGGGTGATGGTCGCCCCATGGTTCCTCGCCCCGGGATTGCTCATCGATCGTCTGGCCGTCGCCGAGCCCGGCCTCGTGCACGCGCCCGCGATCGGGCCGCACCGGTTCCTCACCGAGGTCGCCCTCGAGCGCTATCGAGCCGCCGACCGGCTATTCCTCGATCTCTCGGCCTGATTCCACCTGGCCGCACGGCAGTCTCGGTCACACCGGCCCCTGGACTCGCGACGGTCGCGCGACTTCGGGCGCCGGGGTTCATCCGGCGAACCAGCGCTCCAGCACCAGGGCCGCCCCGTCCTCGCTGATATCGGCGGTCGTTTCGTCGGCGAGCTCGTGAACCGGGGGCACCGCGTTGCCCATGGCGACGGAATGTCCTGCCCAGGTGAGCATTTCGATATCGTTGTAGCCGTCGCCGATGGCCAGGGTCTGCTCGAGCGGGATGTCGAGAGTCAGGCGAAGTTGTTCCAGCGCCCAGCCTTTGGACACCCCCTGTTTGGAGGCGACCAGCCACGGTTCGTCCTCACCGTGCACCCAGCCGGCTCCAGGGAGGTCGAGGTCGCCGACGGCGTCGATCATTTCGTCGAGGCTGCCGCCGGGCCACCAGCCGTTCAGCCGCGTGGTGGGCTCCAGGCTCAGTTCGGCATCGTCGACGAAGCGGAATTCGCCGAGCCGGAAGCTGCCGGGATAGTAGCCGGTGGCCCAGGTACCCACCCCCACCTTCTCCACCGACAGCACCATATCGGGCAGCAGTGAACGCAGCGTCGCGACCGCGGGTTCCGGATCGAAGGTGTGGACCGCCAGTGGCTCCCAGTTCGAAATGTCGACGTGCACAGCGCCATTCGAGCACAGCGCCTGACCCTCCTCGAGTCCCAGCTCCTCCATCACGAGCCGGGTGGCGAGCAGGGTGCGGCCGGTCGTGATCACCACATGGGCGCCCGCATCGACCGCGGCGCGCACCGCCGCACGCACCCGCGGGCTCATCGGTGCGCCCGCCTGCAGGATGGTCCCATCCACATCCAGGGCAATCAGTCGAGGACTGTTCACCGAGTCATTGTCACCGATTGTGCGTCTGCGCTTACAGCCCCGCCACCGTTACCCAACGGTATGCCCCCCAAGGGCTGGATGACACGTCAACTGCAGGTCCGAATCCCGCGAGCTTTGTCGGCTTCGCGCGACTTGACTGGCAGTGGTCACGAGATCGTCTGGCAGACAACGGATATGGAGAGGACAACAGAGATGGACACGACGGTGCACCACCGCTTCGAGTCGAAGGTCGTGCTGCACTCGTAGTCGCCGGCCGGCCGCGTTATCGGTGGCCGAGGCCTGTCGGGGAACCCGGTCAGTGCCCGAAACCGCCGAAACCACCGCTGTGGAAGCCGCCGCCCAGGCCGCCCCCGTGGAAGCCGCCACCGGGGGTGACGCCCAGGCCGGGGTGGCTCGGCGCGACGGCCCCGGGGTGGGCGGGGGCGACCGGAGCGGGGTTCGTCCCGCCGGGCCGGGTAGCGCCGCCGGGAGGTGTGGCCGCGCTCGCCCCGGGGCCGGGCTTCGCATTGTCCCCGGCGTTCGCAGTGCCGTTCGAATTCGCAGCGCCGTTCGAATTCGCAGTGCCGTTCGAATTCGCAGCGCCGTTCGAATTCGCAGCGCCGTTCGAATTCGCAGCGCCGTTCGAATTCGCGGAGTCGCCCGAGTGGGAGCCGCCGTCGGAATTCGCCGTACCACCGGCATCGGTTCCGGTGCCGGAGTTCGCGGCGTCGCCGGAGCGTGCCGGGCCCGAGTCCGCGGCCCCCGGTTTCGCCGCATCCGATTCCGTACCACCGGAGTTCGCGGAGTCGTCGGCGTGCGCGCCGTGCGTATCGGCGCTGTTGGACCCCGAGCCGTTGGACGATGCGCTCGAACCGCCGGTCTCGCCGGCCGAGTTCGACTCGGCCGACGTGGTACCCGAGCCGTCACCGCTGGCCGCGGTGCCGCTCGAGTGCCCGGACTCCGGAGCGGACGCGGCATCGCCGGAATGCGAATTCCCGGACGCCGCTGCGGGAGCGGCGGCCGTGTTGTCGGCGGGCGCGGGGTTCGTGCCCGATGCGGGTGTGGTCGAACCGTCCGGTTTCGGCGCCGGACTTCCGGATTTCGACGAGTCCCCGGGTGTGGTGCCCCCGTCGGGCGGGGTGCCCTGATCACCTGATCCCGGCTCACCGGGATGTCCCGTGCCGGGCAGGTTGCGGGCCGCGGCGCCGGCCGCCAGGAGCGCCGCCGCACCCGAGTTCACGAACGGCATGGGGTTGGTGAAACGCGCCGGATCGGAGTAGGTCCGGGCGCGGGGCGGCACGCAGGGCGTGACAGCGCCGTAGTCGCGCAGCGCATTGTCGACCCGATCGGTCATGGCGTGCGAAAAGTCGTGCGCCGCACCGGCATAGCCGCGCAATCCGGTCAGCGAGGTGCCCATCAGGCTGTCGGCGCGGGCCGCCAGCGCCGTGAATCCGACCCCGAAGCCGGGCGTCTGCGGCAGCTCGCCGAACTGTTCGCGCAACGCATCCGCCGGACCGGCCAGCGCGGGGGCGAATTCCATGATCGGGCCGTCGGTACCGAGCGGGCCACCACCGATCATGGTTGCCGCCGACATCGCGAGGGCGGAGACGACCGCGGCGGAGGACGCAACCGCCGCACCCCGGGCATACCGCCCGGCATTGCTGTTGCTCGTGGCGAATCGAGCCGAGGCGATGGCGGCTCCGGTCGCGACCGTGTGCGCCGGGTCCGGCGGGACGATCACCGGAGGGCCCAATTCGGCCAGCACCTCCGCCACCTCGACCGGCCGCGCGGCGCCACCGATCAGTAACACGCGATCGATGTCGTCGATGGTCACCCGCGCACGCTTCAGGCAATCGCGGACCACCCGAAGGGAATTGCGCACATGCCACGTGCGCAGGCGGCGGGTGTCCTCGGCCGGCACCACCTTCGACACCGGTGCCGGCACGTCCGGAGCCAGCGCCCGCGCGTAGCGCGCCAGGACGGCGCCCAGCGGCCGGCCACCGAAGGCATCGGATCGCAGCGCCGAGCCGAGCACTCCGCGCTGATTCCATTCCGCTTCGGTCCGGACCACCGCGACGTCCAGGTTGTTGGCGCCCAGATCGTAGACGAGCGTGGAACAGCTTGCGGAAACACCATATTCGTCGTCGAGCCATTCCACGGCGGCCACCGGTTCGGGCATCAGAATCACGTCGAAGGCGCCGCAGCGGTGCAACGCGTACTGCAGCGATGCGATCTGCCGGTCGGTGTAGCAGGCGGGATAGGTGAGGACCGGCCCCGCTTCGGGATCGCTGCCATCGATCAGGCAGGTGGCGACCGAGGCGACCAGGTCGGCCGACGATCGGATCCGGCCGCCCAGCGACACCGGCTCGCGCGTGCGGGTGAGATCGGCGAAATCGGTGACCACCGGCGCGAATCGAGGAACTCCCCCGACCCGGACATCCCCGGAGCGGTCGAAAGTGACCGCGGTGCGGCGCACGCGGACCGCCGGACGGCCGCGATCACCGGTAGTTGCCGCCCACACGGAATTCACTGTGCCGATGCTCATGCCGAAGCCAACCGTCATTGCCATCCCGTCAACGCACCGAGACCACGGCCCCAGGTGCTTCAACCATGTGGTCGCGGTCGTTTACCAAACAGCGAACACAGGTTAGCTGGTCGGTCTCGATCACGGAAACCGAATGGACGGAAAAGCTTTCACACTCGCCGCTCGATCGAGCAAAAGACCTGATAGACCGCGATCTTCGACAAGATCAGAAGGTCGAATTCACCTACCGCACGAGAATAGCTGGCAAAACTGGCCATTTCACAGTCGATCGCGCAGAATACCGACCGGTTTTCTATGGAATTGCGGCAATGACATTCACGAGACCGAATTCCGTGCCGCCGTTCCGGATGACTGGATGGTTGCCGAAACGACGACCGCCCCGATCCGGGTGGATCGGGGCGGTCGGCTGATATGTCCGGCTCACGCGCGAGCGAGCAGCTTACGCTTCCACCACGGCTGGGCCGTGGCACCGCCGCGCACCGCATCGGGGCGGCGGCGCTGGACCAGCCGATCGAAATCGGCGGCGTCGGCGGTGGGGCGGCGCAGACGCCCGGCGTTGAAGTCGTCGGCCAGCTGTCGCACCGTCTGCTGTGCGCAGAACTTGTTGGTACCGATGAAGCCCGTCGGACCGCGCTTGATCCAGCCGGTCACATAGGTGCCCGGAACCACCGCGGCGCCGGCGGATTCGAGCACCCGGCCGTCGGCGTTCGGGATGACACCGGCGCGCTCGTCGAACGGCACCCCCGGCACGGCCACACCGCGGTAACCCACCGAAGCCAGAACCAGCGCGGCATCCAGGGTTTCGGTCTCGTCGGTCGCGACGGCCCGGGTGATGCCCGCCTCGTCGGTGACGAGTTCGTTGCGCACCAGCTCGATTCCGGTCACCCGGTCGGTGCCGACCAGTGCCACCGGCGAGGAGCGATAACGGAAGACGATGCGTTTGCGCGCGCCCACCGGGCGGTCGGCCACGCCGCGCAGCAGCTTCAGTTTCCGCTCGACCTTCTGCGGCATATCCGGAGTCGGTTCCGGCACATCACCTTCCACGACGATGTCGAGATCGGATCCGAGCAGGCCCACGAATTCGGGGACGGTGAAGGCGGATTCGGCGGGACCGCGGCGGCCCACGATCACCACTTCCTCGATCTTGCTGTGCCGCAGTGCCGCCAGCGCCGTCGGCGACACCTCGGTGGCATCGAGCAGGTCGGCATCCATGGTGAGAATCCGGGCCACGTCGAGCGCGACGTTGCCGTTGCCGACGATCACCGCGCGCCGCTGCGACAGATCGAAACTGCGCTGCGCGTAGTCCGGATGGCCGTTGTACCACGCCACGAACTCGGTCGCGGACAAGCTGCCGGGCAGACCCTCGCCGGGGATACCGAGCTTGCGGTCGGAGGAGGCGCCCACGGCGTAGATCACCGCATCGAAGTGGTCCAGCAGTTCGGCGTGCGAGATGTCCTCACCCACCGCCACATTCAGGTACGACCCGAATCCGGGCTGCGCGGAGATCACATCGAACAACCGGCTCACCTGCCGGGTCCGGGTATGGTCGGGCGCGACGCCGTGGCGGGCCAGGCCGTAGGGTACCGGCAACCGGTCGAAGACCGTCACCGTCACCTCCGGCTGAGTGAGCAGCTCGTCGGCGGCGTACATCGCCGAAGGGCCCGAACCCACGATCGCGACGCGCATCGGGCCGCGATCGGTGTCCACCTCGGCGGCGGGCACCGGCTTGGCCAGCAGCGGACGCGGCCGCGCCTGGCGATAGAAATCGGCGTTGATCTCGATGAAGGGCTTCTGCTCCGCGGTGAGCTTCGTCGAGGAGGTGATGGCGTCCACCGGACAGGCCGTGGCACATGCGCCGCAGTCCACGCATGCCGCGGGATCGACGTACAACATCTCGGCCGTCGGAAAATCCGGTTCGTCCGGCGTGGGATGGATGCAGTTGACCGGGCATGCGTAGACACAGGAGGCGTCGCTGCAGCACGACTGGGTGACTACATACGGCACTGTATGGCTACCCTTCAGGCGGCTTTGGTCTTGGCGCGCTGCGGCTCGGAGCGGTACCGGCTGGCCGGACCGTCGATCTTCAGCAGCTTCCAGACGTTCTTCGAGATCGGGTTCATC
The DNA here is from genome assembly GCF_002933465.1 of Nocardia nova. Classification (GTDB taxonomy): domain Bacteria; phylum Actinomycetota; class Actinomycetes; order Mycobacteriales; family Mycobacteriaceae; genus Nocardia; species Nocardia nova_B. Next base: position 68,989 of record NZ_PSZE01000004.1, on the reverse strand, counting down.
AGGCCCAGATCTTTGGCCAGGGCCCGCACGTCGATGAAGTAGTCGGCGAAGGTCTGCCGCGCCTCGGCGGAGCCGTAGAACAGTTCCTTACGCACGTCGTCCGGGATGTCGAACTCCTCGAAGAAGGACTTCGGCGGAGTCGCGATGGACCGGCCGAGAATCCACATCACGATCGGCATGGCCAGCGACAGCACGAACTTCGCGGCCGGATTCGACTCCGGCACATGCTTCTTCAGGAACTCGTGCGCGAAGGAGATGTGGCGCGCCTCCTCGGCGACGTGAATCGCCATGACTCCGCGCATGATCGGATGCACTTCCTCGCCGGAGCGCAGGATCTGCTTCTGGATGTGGTCGATCGGTTCCTCGCCGGCGAGTACCGCCATGAAGAACAGATTGGGGAGCCGCGCGGCGACCGGTGCGGCAACGTAGCGGAACTTGCGCACCAACGGGCCCATCCCCGGCACGTCGATGCCGATCCGGTTGACCATCTCCTGGAACATCAGGGTGTGGTTGTGCTCCTCGATCATCTCGTGGGAGCAGTACCGGAATTCGGGCGAACCGTTGGGCAGGCCGAAGTTGTGGGTCGCCATGCCGCTGATCAGGATCGACTCGAACTGCAGACCGACCTTGGCCACATTGGCCTGGCGGTACTTGCCGATTGCGATCTTCCGCTCCTCCGGCAGCGCTTTATACCAAGGGTGACGCCCGAGCGGGTCGGCGGATTCCGGAAGGATCCACCGCTGTTCACCGGCATCGGCGGCGAAATCGGGGTTGTCCCAGTCGATGTCGGTGAACGGATCGAAGTGCTTGTTGACCGACCCCTCGGACAGCAGAAGCAGCTTCTGGGCGTATTCCATGGCCTGGGCGACCACAGGGTCTACTTCCGGCGTCGCGGCAACGGACATCGTCGTCACAGCCTCTCCATCTCGCATGGGTAACTGTTTCCCATAGTTACACCTATAACGGCGTGGGTCAACACCGGCGACCGGCCGTGCCGGACACGATCGCGCAACCCCGCCGATAGTCCGCCGAATTCGCAGCTCAGCGGCAACCGAAACAGCATTACCGGGATGTACTGTGCGGGTCGTCACATCGGAGGGGAGGGCGTCACCACCCACTTTCGAGGCGGGTCGTACGTGTCGGCACCCACATGGCAATTCATCCCATGTCCGGCTAAGCTACAACTTGTGTCTAAGACGTATTCAGCGGCGGAGCGCGCGTACCGGGAGATCAAGGAGCGCATCCTGACCGGGGCACTGCCCGGCGGAGAGCTGATCAGCGAGGGCGAGATCGCGACCGATCTGGGCACCTCGCGTACTCCGGTCCGGGAGGCGTTCCTGCGGTTGGAGACCGAGGGCTGGATGCGGCTGTATCCCAAACGCGGCGCGCTGGTGGTACCGATTCCCTCGCACGAGGCCGAGCACGTCGCCCATGCCCGCTATGTGGTGGAGACCGCGGCGGTGCGCGCCCTCACCGCCGACGACCGGCCGGCACTGATCGACGCCCTGCGCGAATCGCTCACCCGCCAGCGCGAACTCGTCGCGAACCTCGCCACGTCCGACGGCCGGGCGCTGTCCCGCTTCGCCACCGAGGACACCGACTTTCATCGCGGCTATGTGGTCGCCGCGGGCAACCCGCTGCTCACCGGGTTCTACGACTCGCTGCGCGAACGCCAGCGGCGGATGAACAGCGTCGCCCTGCATCGCGCGCCGATGAATACCGCCCGCATCGTGGAACAACATGCGCAGCTGACCGATCTGATCGCCGCCGGCGATACCGCGGGCTTCGATACCGCACTGGCCGAACACCTTTCGGGTGTGCACCAGCTCGAACTGAGAGGACTGTGATGACCGCGCCAACCGCCGTCGACATCCGCCCGACACGGCTCGGCGCCATCCCGCACGCCTGGTGGGGGGTGGCCGCGGCGGTCTTCGCGATCGCCTGGGGCGGAAACGAATTCACCCCACTGCTGGTGATGTACAAGAACGACGGCCTGCCGGTCACCACGGTCGATCTGCTGCTGTTCGACTACGTCCTGGGCATCGTGCCGGCGTTGCTGATCGGCGGGCCGCTGTCGGATCGCTACGGCAGGCAGCGGCTGATGCGGCCGGCACCGCTGATCACCGCGGTGGGATCGACGCTGCTGGCCTTCGGTTCCGGCGTGGTGCCGATGTTGTCGATCGGTCGTGTCCTGTGCGGAGTCGGTCTCGGGCTGGCGATGGCCGTGGGCGGCAGCTGGTTGAAGCAGCTGTCGCAGCCGCCGTTCGGGCCCGCGTCGGCTCCCGGCACCGGCGCTCGGCGCTCGGCGATGAGCCTCACCGGCGGTTTCGCCATCGGAGCCGGCGTGGCCGGAGTGCTGGCGCAGTGGGCGCCGTGGCCCGCGACCCTGGCCTATCTCATCAATGTGGCGCTGTGCCTGATCGCGGCCGTCTGGGTGCTGCGCGTGCCGGAAACCGTAGCGCCGCAACCGATCCGCAAGCCACTGCGTGAGGATCTGCGGATTCCGGTGGCAGGCCATCGGCGTTTCCGCCGCATCGCACTGCCGCTGGCGCTGTGGCTGTTCACCTCCGCCGCGGCCGCCTACGCGATCCTGCCGACGCTGGCCGCCGACCGCATCGCCACAACGCCGATCGCCTTCTCCGCCTTGATCACGGTGATCACGCTGGGATGCGGTTTCGCCATCCAGTCGGTGGCGCGGCGGATCGATCTGCCGGGTACCGCGCGGATCGCGGCACTGTCGCTGATCCTCACCACCGCCGGCATGGCCGCATCCGTCTACGCGGCGGCATCGTTGCAGCTGTGGACCGTCGTCGCGACCGCTGCCCTGCTCGGCTTCGGATTCGGCATCGGGATGGTCGCCGGACTGCAGGAGATCGAGCGGATCGCCCGGCCGGACGATCTGGCCGGGCTGACCGCGGTGTTCTATTCGGTGAGCTACCTCGGATTCGGTTCGCCGGCGCTGCTGTCGCTGCTGCACAACGCATGGCGCATCGGCTATCCGGTGATGTTCGCGGTCGGCGCGGTCCTCGCCCTCGGATGTCTCGCGGTGGTGCTCGACAACTATCGCGATCCGGACAGCGCGAGCGCCGTCGAGCAACGGATCAGCCGATAAGTCGAGTCGGGCAGGTCGTTGTCGGCCCCGGCGTCCCCTTATCCCGCCCGCGACATCCCACAAGCACCCGCGACCCCGGGCGATAACGCACCCGCGACTGCGCCCGCTGCCGGCGGGTGCAGTCGCGGGGATGGCGGTCCGCGGGCGCGGCGGCACGCCGTCAGTGCTGCATGTGCACGAGCCCGGCGCCCATGGATTGCGCTCCCGCTTCATCACCCACCACAGCCGTTGCCGCGAACAGCGCGCCACCGGCCGCGACGGCGACGGTGACCGCGACCCGCGTCAGCCGGCGGCGCAGCATGCGCGGCGGCTCGGGCCGCTCGGGCGCCTCGGCGACCTCGCTCTCCCGGGCCGATTCCGCGGCGCGGCGGGCGAGGACGGCCGCACCCTCGGCGATCGTGCGCTCCGGGTCCGGGGCGACGATCACCGGCCGTGCCAACGCCGCGGCCAGGACCGCGGCGACTTCGGGCGGACGGGCGGCGCCGCCGACGACCAGCACGCAGTCGACGTCGGCCATCGTGACGCGGGCTCGTCCGAGGCATTCGTACACCACATCGAGCGACTCACGGATGTGCGCGGTGCGCAGGGCCGTGATGGCGGCGTCGGAGTCGGCAGCCGGCCAATCACCGGCGCGCCAGTTGTCCTGCGCGGCCATCTTCGCACCGAAGGCGCGGCCACCGAAGGCGGTGGAGCGCAAGGGTTCCCCGATCACCGGCCGGGCCGGAGTACCGGCGCCGATACGCACCAGGGTGACGGTCAGCCCCGATCCACCGAGGTCGTAGACCAGCGCCAAGCCCGGCAGCAGCGGACCGTGCGCCGCCGACAGCCAGGCCGCGGCCGCCACCGGTTCGGCCACCAGGGCGGCATGGGAGAGTCCGATCGAATCGAGGGCCTCGCGCAGTTCGAGCATCCGCTCTTCGCCGTAACTCACCGGATGTGTCACGGCGACAGCGGTTTCCGGACTGCGACCGTCGGCGGTGGCCACCACGTGGGCGGACACGTCCGCGACCACGGTGCGCGCGACGGTCGCCACCAGATCGGCCGCGGACAGCGAACGATGACGTACACGCGCGGTCCGGCCACGCTCGTTCAGATCGGCGAAATCGGTCACGGCGCGGCCGTGGCGTGGAATCCGGCCGACCCGCGCGGTGCCGCTGCTGTCGAAAGTAAGTGTCGTGCGCCAGGTTCCGGGCATCGTACGCTGCTGCGACAGCGCGGATTTCGGGCCCGAGGCCCGCTTGCGCCGGCCGGTCGCCGCGCGCCCACCGGATTCGCCGGCCGCGCTGCGCCCGCGGCCACGTGTGTTCTTCCCGCTCTCAGCAGTATCGACGGCGCACACCGTGTTGACCGTGCCGATACTCACTCCGAGCCCAACCGTCATCACAATTCCCCTCGATCGACGAGCGTACGTTCGCTGACATGTCCCGATCCGGCATCAGGCAACCACTGTGCTGAGAACTTGCCAAGCACCGGACAATCGGTTGTCCGCTCAACCGCCGCACTCCGCGACGACGCCGCCGATACCGCAGATATACCCATTTACCTGCGGTAACAAATCAGGCAATTCATACGCGCAGTGGACATTTCGCGACACCGACCGACCGGTACAGGTTTGCCAGCAATCGTCCGAATATCCTCGGACACCGTATACCGGCGATCCGGCAACGGTGGCGCATCCAGCGAAACACCCACTCCCCCAACGCCGCACGAGCGCTCGGAACCGCCGGCAGGCGAGATCAGGCCGCCGGCAGTTCCGGGATGCGGGTGGCGCGGGCGAAGACGGTCTCGCCCTCCGCCAACCGCAAAGCCTCCGCATCACCGCGAGTGACCTGCGCGGTGAACAGATCGCCGGTGGCCGCATTGCGCAATTCGAGGCGAACCTCGAAACCCAGGCGGACGACGCGCTCAACGGTCGCGCGGGTCACGCCCGCCGACTCCGCGGTGCCCTCGTGCTCGGCCAGGGCCATACCCGGATCGCGGCCGATGCGAATATCGTGCGGACGCACCAGATGTCCGTTCAACTTGGCCACCGCACCGAGGAAGGACATGACGAATTCGTTGGCGGGACGGTCGTATACGTCTTCGGGCGTTCCGACCTGTTCGATGCGACCGGCGTTCATCACCGCGATCCGGTCGGCGACATCGAGCGCTTCCTCCTGGTCGTGGGTGACCAGCACCGTCGTCACGTGCACCTCCTCGTGCAGGCGCCGCAACCACGTGCGCAGGTCGTGTCTCACCTTGGCGTCGAGGGCGCCGAAGGGTTCGTCGAGCAAGAGCACCTGCGGGTCGACGGCCAGCGCCCGGGCCAGAGCCATGCGCTGACGCTGACCACCCGACAGTTGCGCCGGATAGCGATGCTGGAAACCGTCCAGGCCCACGATGCCGAGCAGTTCGTCGACGCGCTTGCGGATCTCGTTCTTCGGCCGCTTGCGGATCTTCAGCCCGAACGCCACGTTGTCGCGCACGGTCATGTGTTTGAACGCCGCGTAGTGCTGGAAGACGAAGCCGATATCACGCTTCTGCGGCGAGACCCGGGTGACGTCGCGGTCGGCGATGGTCACGATGCCCGAATCCAACGATTCCAAGCCGGCGATCGAGCGCAGCAGCGTCGATTTCCCGGAACCGGAGGGCCCCAGCAGCGCGGTCAGCTCCCCGGAGGGAATGTCCAGGCTGACGTTGTCGAGGGCGGCGAACGAACCATATCGCTTGTTCGCGTCGGTGACGGTGATCATTTGGCAGTGCCCCGCTTGCGTTCGAGAAGGGTCATCAGGATGAGGGTGACGAGCGCCATGGCCATGAGCAGGGTCGCCGCACAGTAGGCGCCGAAGGCGTTGTGGTCGTTGATATAGCGACCGTGCACCAGCAGCGTCAGGGTCTGGGAAATTCCGGGCAGTCCGGACGACACCATGATCACGGCGCCGAATTCGCCGAGGGCGCGGGCGACGGTGAGCACGATGCCGTAGGTCAGGCCCCACCGGATGGCCGGCAGTGTGATGCGCCAGAAGGTCTGCCAGCGACTGGCGCCCAGGGTCGCCGCGGCCTGCTCCTGATCGTCGCCGATCTCGTGCAGGACCGGGACGACCTCGCTGACCACGAAGGGCAGCGTCACGAAGAGCGTGGCGATCACCATGCCCGGCAGGCCGAAGATCACCCGGAAGCCGAAGCTGTCGAGGCCGCCGAACCAGCCGCCGACACCCCACAGCATGATCAGCGATACGCCGACCACCACCGGTGACACCGCGAACGGCAGATCCACCACACCCTGAATCAGCGTGCGCCCCCGGAAGTTTCCGCGCACCAGGGCGATGGCGGTGATGACTCCGAAGACCACATTGAGCGGCACCACGATCGCGACGATCAACAGCGACAGATTGAACGCCGAGATCGCGGCGGGTGTGGTGATGGAATCGAGGAATGCGCCGATCCCGTGCTGGAAGCTGCGCCAGAGAATGATCACCAGCGGAGCCACCAGCAACACGATCAGATACGCGAGCGCGATCACGCGCAGCGAAATCCGGGACGGGGCGGACAGTTTCATCGGCTGGCCTGTTCCTTGCGGGCGGTGCGTTCGGAGAAGACGCGCAGGATCAGCAAGGCGGCGAAGGAAATCGCGAGCAGCGCTACCGACACCGCCGCCGCGTTCACCGGACGGTCCACCTCGATCTGCTGCTGGATGTACTGCGACGCCACCTGAGTGCGGCGCGGAATATTGCCGCCGATCAAGACCACCGAGCCGTATTCACCGATGGCGCGCGCGAAGGCGAGACCGCCGCCGGAGATGATGGCCGGCGCGAGCGACGGCAACACGACGCGACGGAAGATGGTCAGGTTGTTCGCGCCCAGCGAGGCGGCGGCCTGCTCTACTTCCTTATCCGCTTCGATCAGCACCGGCTGCACCGAGCGCACGACGAACGGCAGCGTCACGAATGCCAGCGCCACCACGAGTCCCGGCTGGGTGGCGTTGAGGTGGATACCGACCGGGCTCTGCGGCCCGTACAGCGACAGCAGCACGATGCTCGCCACAATGGTCGGAAGCGCGAACGGCAGATCGATCAGGGCATTGACGAAACTCTTGCCCGGGAAATCGTCGCGCACCAGCACCCACGCCACCACGGTGCCCATGACGACGTTGATCACGGCGACGACCACCGATACGAGAACCGTCACCCGCAACGCGTCCAGTGCCGCGGGTGCGGTCACCGCATCCCAGAACCCGGACCACCCGTCGTCGAACGAATGGACCGTCAGCGCGGCCAGCGGCAGCAAGACGATGATGCTCAGCCACAACACCGTGATCGCCAGGCCGAGCGAACCCGCCGAACCGGTGAGCCGCGACCGCCAGGCCGGTCCGGCGGACCGCTGCCGGACAACGCCGGGACCGGTGGTGGTCCCAGCGTCGGTACTCCTGCCGGTTTCGGCCTTCGTACGGGTGTCAGTCACAGTTGCCCAGTATTCCGTGCGCTCCGAGTCACCGGCTCACTTGGTGGCTTTGTCGTAGAGCACCGCCACGCTGCCGGTATCGGGTGTGAACAGGTCCTTGTCGACCTTCTTCCACCCGCCTAGATCAGCAATGGTCCACAGCTTCTGCGGAGCCGGGAAATCCTTGCTGTACTGCGCGGCGACCTGCGGATCGACCGGACGGAAACCGGCCTGCGCCCATGCCTTCTGACCCGCCTGCGAGTACAGGAAGTCCTTGAACGCCACGGCCGTGGTGGGGTTCTTGGCGTTCTTCGTCACGGCCACCGGATTCTCGATCTTGAAGGTGGTCGGCGGGATGACGTGCTCGATCGGATCACCGCTGCGTTCGGAGAAGATCGCCTCGTTCTCGTAGCTGAGCAGGACGTCACCGGTGCCCTGCAGGAAGGTCTCGGTCGCCTCGCGGCCGGACTTCGGCTGCACCTTGATGTGGTCCTTGGAGATCAGCTTGCCCAGGTAGTCCAGGCCCGCCTGCGGATTCTTCCCGCCGTCACTCGCCGCGGCATAGGGCGCCAGCAGGTTCCACTTGGCGGAGCCGGAGCTGAACGGATTGGGTGTCACCACCTCGACGCCCGGCTTGATGAGGTCGTTCCAGTCGTGGATCCCCTTCGGGTTGCCCTTGCGGACGGCGATCACGACGACCGAACCGAACGGCACACCCTTGTTGGCGTCGGCGTTCCAGTTCGAGTCGACCAAGCCGGCATCCACCAGCCGGGTGATGTCGGGCTCGACCGAGAAACTGACGACGTCGGCCTGGGCCCCGTCCTTCACCTTTCGCGACTGGTCACCGGAGGCGCCGTAGGACTGCTGGATCTGCGCGCCCTTGCCGGCCTCGGTCTTGTTGAATTCGCCGATCACCTTGTCGTAGCCCGGCTTGGCGACCGAATAGGCGAACAGCGTCAGCTGTCCGCCACCAGCGGCCGCGTCGCCGCCGGCGGTATCGCTCGAGCCACCACTGCAGGCGGCGGTCAGTCCCACGGCCGCCAGCGCCGTGAGCGCGACGGCGATGCGCCCTCGGCGCACCGAGAACCAGGATCTGCTGGACGATCTGCGAGACATGGACGTGACCTTTCCTGCCGCCCGCCACCGGCATACTGCTGCCGGGGCCGGAAGTACTTCGATTCAGCGGTAGATCTGCCCCGGCGAATGCCGGACAGAGGCGCATGCGGCAGAGCCGCGGGAAGCGGAAACGCTGCGGAAAAGATGTGCGCCGATCCGATGGAGAAGGCGCAGCGTGTCCGATCAGCTATCGACGACAGTGAATGTCCGCGACGACGAGACAGCCGACCGCGATCAACGCCAATTCATGGCGGACCTGCGGAACAACGCTCGATGACACGGGCAGACTCTAACAGAGCGCTCGAAACCGCGCGAATCGGTCGAAGCGGAATTGGCCGGATCTGTCGAAACTCGGGAAAAACCGCCCATGACCGGCGGGAAGTATTCACGTTTCGGATTCCTGGCCGCCACCGCACCGACACGGAACGACAACCGGGGTCCGGGCGAACCGTGGTGAAGACCACAGTCGCGCGGACCCCGGAGCGTGCGTTCCGGCACCAGCCGATCGGGCGGCCGGCCTACTCCTCGTCGGCGGACTCGGGCGGGCTTTCGTAGAGGTCGAGCACCCACTCCTCGACGGCGGTGTCCTCACCGTCCTCGTCGGGCTCGTCGGCGCGCAGCCGGTTCTGCAGCCGCACACCCAGACCGAGCAGTTGCGCGGCGCGCACCATCTCGATCGCCTCGTCGGCGGTGGTGTAGTGGGTCGCGATCAATCGGGGTCCGTCCTCGATCTCCAGAAGCTGCTCGAGGTCGACGAATTCCTCATCGGTTGGCATGGGCTGCACAGTACCTGCAACCTCCGACAGCCGGGGATTATCGCGTCAGCAACCAGGCGACGACGATCAGCACGAGCAGCGCGATCAGCGCCAACTGAACCCGTGAGCGTGGCATCAGATCGCTTCCTTCGGCCTCGGACCCGGAGTATGCATCGAGGCGCCGGCCAACGCCGGTTCGGGCGGTGCGATGGTCGCCGCACCGGACGCGATCTCGGATGCCGCCGCCATCTCGGCTGCCGCGTCGCCGGCGACGATGTCGGTCTCGGCGACGACCGAGCGGTCCCGGCCGAGCAGCCGCAGCACGATCCGCAATCCCCGATCGAGCAGGTAGGCGATCAGGAAACTGACCGGCACCGCCCCGACCAGAACCACGACGAACTGCGGGATGAACGGTAATCCGGCCACCCACAACTCGAAGCCGTCCCACCAGCCCGCGACATGATGCACAACCACCAGCCTAGTAGGTCACGGGCACGCCGGCCGCGGGGCATGCCGACCGGCCGTCGCGAGGTGCCGACAGTCGCGGCGAACGCGACCGGAATCCACCATGATGGCTGTATGGCGTCCTACGACGAACCGATCACCGAACAACCTCTCATCGAGACGCTCGACGACATGTCGCCGCCGCGCGATGCTCTGGCCGATATCTCCGATGCCGAGATCTCGGCGAACTACCTGCCGATTTCTTCGGGCGTCGTGCACAAGTCGTCGTATCCGCCGATCGACGACTACGCCTTTCTCTCCGATTGCGAAACCTGCTGCCTCATCGCACGCAACGGCGCGGTCGAGTGGATGTGCCTGCCGCGGCCCGATTCGCCCAGTGTGTTCGGCGCCGTGCTGGACCGCAGCGCCGGCCACTTCCGGCTCGGCCCCTACGGCGTCAACGTGCCCGCGGACCGGCGCTATCTACCCGGCGGCATGATCGTGGAGACGACCTGGCAGACCGACACCGGCTGGATCATCGTCCGCGACGCGCTGGTACTGGGCCCGTGGCACAACAACGACCGGCGTAGCCGGACCTATCGCCGCACGCCCGAGGACTGGGACGCCGAGCACATCCTGCTGCGCACGGTGAAATGTGTCAGCGGCGTGGTCGAACTGGAGATGAGCTGCGAGCCGGCCTTCGACTACCACCGAGCGCCCGCGAATTGGGAATACACCGGCGAGGTCTACGAACGCGCCACCGCCACCGCGACCTGCTCCCACGACGAATTGCCCTGTGGGCAACTGGTTCTCACTACGGATATGCGGCTCGGACTGGAGGGGCGCGAGGCGCGTGCCCGCACCCGCATGCGCGAGGGCGACGAATTGTTCGTGGCGCTGTCCTGGTCGGAGTTGCCGGCGCCGCGCACCTTCGCCGAGGCGGCGGAGAAGATGTGGCAGACCACCGAATGCTGGCGGCAGTGGATCACTCTGGGCAAATTCCCGGATCATCAGTGGCGCGGCTACCTGCAGCGCAGCGCCCTGACGCTCAAGGGACTGATCTACTCGCCGACCGGCGCCCTGATGGCCGCCGCGACCACCTCCCTTCCGGAAACGCCGGGCGGCGAACGCAACTGGGACTACCGCTACAGCTGGGTGCGCGACTCCACCTTCGCCCTGTGGGGCCTCTACACGCTGGGCCTCAACCGAGAGGCCGACGACTTCTTCGCCTTCCTGCACGATGTGGCCACCGCGAACGACGGTGAGGCGCAACCGCTTCAGGTGATGTACGGCATCGGCGGGGAACGCGATCTGGACGAATTCGAAATTCCACACCTACACGGGTACGACGGCGCCAAGCCGGTCCGCATCGGTAACGGGGCCTATCAACAACAGCAGCACGACATCTGGGGCACCATCCTGGATTCGGTCTATCTGCACGTGAAATCACGCCAGCAGGTGCCGGAAACGTTGTGGCCGATGTTGAAGCGACAGGTCGAGGCGGCGATCGAGAACTGGCGCAAACCCGACCGCGGCATCTGGGAGGTACGCGGCGAACCGCAACATTTCACGTCCTCCAAGGTGATGTGCTGGGTCGCGCTGGACCGCGGCGCCAAACTCGCCGAGTTGCACGGCGAGGCCGACTACGCCGAGAAGTGGGCCGCACTCGCCGCAGAGATCCACGCCGATGTACTCACCCACGGCGTGAACGACAAGGGCATCTTCACCCAGACCTACGGTGGCGACAGCCTCGATGCCTCACTGCTGCTGGTCGTGCTCCTGCGTTTCCTGCCGCCCACCGATCCGCGGGTGCGCGCCACGGTCCTGGCCATCGCGTCCGACCTGACCCAGCACGGTCTGGTGCTGCGCTACCGTACCGACACCACCGACGACGGATTGTCCGGCGCGGAGGGCACATTCACCATCTGCTCGTTCTGGCTGGTCTCGGCGCTGGTGGAGATCGGCGAGGTGCGCCGGGCGCGGCATCTGCTGGAACGGCTGCTCGGATACGCCAGCCCGCTCAAGCTCTACGCCGAGGAGATCGACCCCTACACCGGACGGCATCTCGGTAACTTTCCGCAGGCATTCACCCACCTGGCTTTGATCAACGCGGTGATGCACGTGATCCGGGCCGAACATTCCACCGGGGCCGGTGAATTCCATCCAGCTCATCCCGCGGGCTGACAAGGAAGCGGGTGGTCCGGTATGCCCCGGACCACCCGCCACAGATGTCGGCGCACCACGAACGCTAGGACGCCACAAACACTAGGGCCCCACAAACGCTAGGGCACGTCGGCGTTTTCGCGGATCTCCCGCAACCGCACCATCGATCGCTCGATTTCGGTGAGGCGCCGTTCGCGGCTCTCCGGCGAGTGGATCGCCGCCGCCTCCTCGGCCGCGCGCAGCGATTCGTCCACCGACCGCAGCGTCTGATCGGCCAGATCGGTGAAGTGGTCGCGCAACGTGCGCTGCGTGGCCCGCAACCGGTGCCGCGATTCCTTGCCGACCTGGAAGATCACATCGTCCATCAGACGAGCTACCGCCACTTTGGCCTCGGACTGGCGCCGCTCACGGCGCAGCTTGCGGTCCTCCCACAGGGCGTTGATACCCAGCAGGGCGGCCGCCGCGCCCGAATACCAGTTCACCAGCGGCATTTTCAGCAAACTGGTGAGCAATCCGACCATCAGCAGGCCACCGTAGGAACCACGCATCACGTTCAGCAGCGACGAGGTGAAACTCACCTTCGCGGTATCCAGCGGCTCCAGCGAGGCCACCGGTTCGAGGACGTCGCCCGGATCCTCGAGCCGCAGATCTGGCAGCGGCACATCGCGCGAGTCGGCGGGGAACTTCGCGGTCACCTGTTCGGCCAGTTCCACCGCGCGATAGTGGGCGACGACGAAATTCTCCTCGACCGCCTCGCAGATCCGGGAATCCAGATCGGCGCCGAATTCTTCCCAGCTGCGAGCCGGATCGCGCTTGGCGATCTCCGATTCGGCGTGGCGAACCAGCACGCGCAGCCGGTGCCGCAGATCGTGTTCGATATCGGCCATCAGTTCCGAACAGCCGTCGGCGAGCGTGACCTGCCAGTTGGCGCTGCGGTGGCGCAGATCGTCGGCCTCGGCGCGCGCGGCGCGCAGTTGATCGGTGATCGCGGTGTAGCGCTGCGGATCGCGCAGGGTTTCGGCCTCACTGCGCAGCGCCAGCCCCAGATGGTCGGTGATGGTGCGGATGTCGCGCAGCGCCGCCTCCCGGGCCACGGCGTCGGCACGAGCGAGGACGTATCCGCGCAGATGGTCGATGAGTTGTGGCACACCGGATTCGATATCGCGGCGGTGATCGTCACCGGCACGCAGGTGCAGGTCGGCGGAGATCGGGGCGACCGCGAAACCCAGGCCGGCGGCGTCGAGCAGCTCGCGATTGCGCTGCTGCACCCGGCTCCAGTGGCCGTAACGATCGATCTTGTTGAGTACGCATACCACGGTCGGGCACACCTGCCGGATGCGCTGCAGCAGGGCGATCTGCTCGGACGTGTATTCCGCGGCCGCGTCGGTGACGTAGAGCACCGCGTCGGCGGCGGCGATCAGCGACCAGGTGGTCGGTGCGTCGGCGGGTGCGCCGGGTGCGTCCATCACCACGAACCCCTCGGCCAGCAGCGGGCTCGGGTCGGTGAACTCGGCTCGGATCACGCCGGGCGCGCTCAGCGCCGGACCGGGGTTCAGCGGGTCGACGGGCTGGCGTTCGGTGCGACCGCCGGGCAACGAGCGCACCAGCGTGGCGGTCGCCCCCGGACCGTACTCCGCGATCACCGGAACGCTGACCGGACTGCCGGTCGCGCTCACCGCGCTGCCCACCAAACCGTTGACCAGCGTGCTCATCCCGTTCTTGGGTTCGCCGACGACCACCAGCCGCACGCGCGGATCGGCCACCCGAGCCCGCGACATCCCCAACCGTGCGGTGAGGTCGGCCCGGCCCGCAGCGCGGGTCAGGTCGAGCAGTTCGTCGAGCTGCGCGAGCAGCGGCGCCATCTCGTCGGGGTGTTTGGCACCCGGCGACTCCACCGCCGTCACAGCGGAAGCACGTGGAAATCGACGACAGGGTGGTCCACCGGATGGTGCATCTCGGCGAAGGTGGTTTCGTACAGACCGCCGGACAGTCCGGCGGCGGACACGCTCGTCAGGCCGTGGCCGGGATCGGTCCACAGCGAGGTGTCATACGAATCGTTCACGGCCGCAACAGGTTTCACCGGAATGTGCGCATTCGGCGCGGGATCGATGGTGGTCGGCGGTTTGATCACGGTCGGCGGCTCCACGGGTGCGGTGTGCTGCGCGGTCGGCACGGTCGGTTCGTGTGTGGGGACGGCCTGGTCGTGGCTCGGCGGCGTCACGTGCTGGGTCGGCACCTGCTGTGTAGGAACCTGCTGCGTGGGTGCGGAATCCTGATCGTGGGTCGGCAACTGGGAGCCGCGTGCCGGCGCAGTCGGGTCATCGGCGTTGCCGTTGGCGGCGGTGTCCGACCCCGAGGAGGTACCCGGCGTGTGCGTCGCGGTATGGCCCGGCGTCGACGCATCCGCGCCGGCGGAGGTCGACGGCCCGGAGCCGCTGTCGGTATCCGACGGCGTCGAACCGGGAGTGCGGGTGGGATGGCCGGAATCGGTGTCGCGCGGCACCGTCACGGTCGGCGTGGGCCGGTCGATGGAATCGTGATCGGCCGAATCCCGCCCGGTCGAGGTACCCGGACGGGTGGTGGTGTGCTCGTCGCCGGGCGTGGTCCCCGGCGTGTGCGAGGTGCTCGGCGCGGCCGGCGTCTTCGTCGCATCGGCGCCGTGGGTCGCGGTGGCGCCGTGCGATGTGGTGGTCCGCCCGGCGCCCGATTCCGACGGATCGCCGGCACCGCCCGGCAATCCGGCATCGGTACCGGCATGGCGGGGCCGATCGTCGAACAGCGCCGGAACGGCCACCGCGGGCGCGGTCAGCGGGGACGGTCCCGCATGCGTGGTGATCACGTTCGCGATCGGGTGGGTAGCGGCCTCGGGCTGAATCGTGGTCTGCAGTGGCGTCGCCGAGACCGGTTGGACGAGCGCGGGCGCCGGAGCGGGTGTGGCCGGCACCGGCGTGGCAATGACCGGTGCGGTCGAAACCGGTTGTGGCGCAGCGACATTCGTCACCGGCGCAGACGTTTGAGCAGTGGCGAACGGCGCCGGGCCGGGGGCGGCCGAGGTGGCGATCGGCCCGGATTGCGGCGCGAACGCCGCCGAACCCGGCACTGCGGCGCCGGGTCCGTTCGCGGCGGCGGCGGCAGGTCCGTTCACCGCCGCGCCCGCAGGACCGTTCGCGGCCCCGGCATGCGTCGCCGCGCCGGGGGACGCCACCGCCGCATCCGGGGCGACACCGTCGGCCGCACTACCGGACGCATGGGGGCTCGAGGCCGGACCCCCGAATTGGCCGGTCCAGCCGGAGGCATCCGATTCGGTTGCCCCACCGGGGATCTGGTGGGTGCCGCTGCCGAGCCACTGCCCATAGTCGTCGAGCTGGTGCCCGACGTCGCCGACGGAGAAATCGACCTTGGTCTCGGTCGTCACCCAGATTCCGTCGAATCCGACATGCGCATCGATCTTCATCTCGGTGCCGAGGAAGACGCCGGGATTGCCGCCGTCCCCGACACCGTCGAAGGCCCCGGGATGCGGATCCGACAGACCGCCGAACCCGCCGGGGCCGAACCCGTTCATCCCGGGCAGATGAAGTCCGTTGGTGCCGGGCAGGCCCAGTCCGTGCCCGGGCAGCGGTGCGGTGGGGTAGGGATCGGCGCCGGTCGTGTCGACATCGGCCTGCCGCTGGTCCACCGCGTCCTCGGCACCGGGCAGCCCGAAGGCTCCCGACGCGTCGGGCTGACCGGGCACGCCGAAGCCTCCCGAGGTCTCCGATTCCGGCGCACCGGGCAGGCCGAAACCGGCCGGGGCACTGGCATGGTGCGTCCCGGGAATCGTAAAGCCTTGGCCCCCACCGAATCCTGGGTTACTGAAACCACCGTTGCCGGAATACGGATTGCCGGGATGAGAGGGAGAACCGGGAATCGAGAAGGGCGGCGCCGTCGATCCGCCGTCGGGCGAGATGGGCAGGCCGCCGATACCGGGCACGGGCCGGCCACCGTCGGCGAAGGGCAATTGCAGCCCCGGATAGGCATCCGTGCCGCGTTGTTCCGGCAGCGCCAATCCCGGCGCCAGTGCGGCCGGGGGGTGCGGCGCGGAGGTCCCGAGGTCCGGCGGGACGGAGTCCGGTGACAGATCCGGATAGGTCACCACCGGACTCGGCACGTCCGGATGCGGATCGGCGGTGGACCAGCCGGTGATGTGGCTGTTGTGCGATTCGTTCTCCGGCGCGGGCGACCCGTTGGAGGCGATCAGCGCGCCGCCGGTGACGTACGCACCGGCCCGAGCCACCCGCGCGACACCGGTCGCGACGCGATATGCGGCATCGTTCGCATGATCGCCCGCGTCCGCATCATCGTCGAAGGGCAGCTCACGCGTCATACAAACTCCGCTCTCAGCGTTCGGCTGGCGAAACCGAACTGGGTGTTACCGAATTGGGGTCCTTTTACACCTTATTTCCGGAAAACTTGCCTGTCACATCCTTCAGGTTTCTTTCAGGCGGACGGATGACAGGCCACAGTGATGCTTTCTGAGCTTGCCACCGGCGGTCGTGACCGGAAAGCCCCGAGATCAACCGGCAGTTGACTCGGTCAACGGTCCAACTGATCTCACGGAACCTTGAAGATTACCTCTTCGGCTTGTCCGATGACGAATCGGTCGAGAGCGCGGCCACGAACGCCTCCTGCGGAACATCGACCCGGCCGATGGTCTTCATCCGCTTCTTGCCCTCCTTCTGCTTCTCGAGCAGCTTGCGCTTACGCGAGATATCGCCGCCGTAGCACTTGGCCAGCACGTCCTTGCGGATCGCGCGAATGTTCTCGCGGGCGATGACCTTCGAGCCGATGGCCGCCTGGATCGGCACCTCGAACTGCTGCCTCGGAATGAGTTCGCGCAGTTTGGTGGTCATCTTGTGGCCGTAGGCCTGGGCCGCGTCCTTGTGCACGATGGCAGAGAAGGCGTCGACGGCCTCGCCCTGCAACAGGATGTCGACCTTGACCAGCGCGGCCTCCTGCTCACCCGCCTCCTCGTAGTCCAGCGAGGCGTAACCGCGCGTGCGCGATTTCAGCGAATCGAAGAAGTCGAAGATGATCTCCGCCATCGGCAGGGTGTACCGCATCTCGACGCGGGTCTCGGACAGATAGTCCATGCCGAGCAGTTCACCGCGGCGCGACTGGCACAGTTCCATGATGGTGCCGACGAACTCACTCGGCGCGATGATCGTGCACTTGGTCACCGGTTCGAAGATCTGGCGCACCTTGCCCTCGGGCCAGAACGACGGATTGGTGACGACGTGTTCGGTGCCGTCCTCCATGATCACGCGGTAGATCACGTTGGGCGCGGTCGAGATCAGGTCGAGGTTGAACTCGCGCTGCAACCGCTCCCGGGTGATCTCCATATGCAGCAGTCCGAGGAAGCCACAGCGGAAACCGAAGCCCAGCGCGACCGAGGTCTCCGGTACGTAGGTGAGCGCGGCGTCGTTGAGCTGCAGTTTGTCCAGCGCGTCACGCAGATCCGGATAGTCCGAACCGTCGACCGGATAGAGACCGGAGTAGACCATCGGGCGCGGCTCGCGATAGCCGGTCAGCGCCTCGGTGGCGCCGTCGCGTGCGGTGGTGACGGTGTCACCGACCTTCGACTGCCGCACGTCCTTCACACCGGTGATGAGATAGCCCACCTCACCGACGCCGAGGCCCTGGGTGGGCTTGGGCTCGGGCGAGACGATGCCGATCTCCAGCAGTTCATGAGTGGCGCCGGTCGACATCATCTTGATCTTCTGGCGCGGGGTGAGCTTGCCGTCCACCACACGCACGTAGGTGACGACACCGCGGTAGGTGTCGTAGACCGAGTCGAAGATCAGCGCGCGGGCCGGGGCATCGGCCTCGCCGACCGGCGGCGGGACCGTCTCGATCACCTTGTTGAGCAGTTCGGGCACGCCGACACCGGTCTTTCCGGATACGCGCAGCACGTCCTCGGGTTCGCAGCCGACGATATGGGCCAGCTCGGCGGCGTAGCGGTCCGGATCGGCGGCGGGCAAGTCGATCTTGTTCAGCACCGGGATGATCTCGAGATCCTTGTCCAGCGCCAGATAGAGGTTGGCCAGCGTCTGCGCCTCGATGCCCTGGGCGGCGTCGACCAGCAGGATCGCGCCCTCACACGCCTCGAGCGCCCGCGAGACCTCGTAGGTGAAGTCCACGTGCCCGGGGGTGTCGATCAGGTGCAGGACGTAGTCGGCGCCATCGACGTTCCAGGGCAGCCGCACATTCTGGGCCTTGATGGTGATACCGCGCTCGCGCTCGATATCCATCCGGTCCAGATACTGCGCACGCATCTGCCGTTCCTCGACCACCCCGGTCAACTGCAGCATGCGGTCGGCCAGCGTGGACTTGCCGTGGTCGATATGCGCGATGATGCAGAAGTTCCGGATCCGCGAGGGATCGGTGAACGTCGTGTCGGCAAACGTGCTGATGGGACACTCCTACCCGTGAACAAGTCGATAAGTCGCCATGCGGCAGTCTACGTGCGCATACCGCATGGTCGTGCACGCACCGGCGGGCCGGCATCGGCGGCAACGACGCAGTTCCAGCGCCGGCGGCCCGGATGTGAGCGGCGGCACACTCGATTCCCCGCCCGGCACAGGCGAATCCGGCAGGGATGAGCCGAGCGCGGTTCGCCGTTAAGCTCTGCCGATATGGCCAGCACATGGAGCTCTCTGGGCAAGCAGTTGGGGACCATTGCCAAGGAGCAGGGGCCCCGGATCGTCAAGAAGCAGGCGCCGAAACTCGTCGACCGGATGCAGCGCTCCTCGATGTGGGACCGCGCTCTCGGCGGCCGCCGCAAGGACACGGTCGCGGTGCGGCCCGCGGCCTCGGCTCCGGTGCCCACCCGTGAACGTGCCCGCCAGATCGTCTACTGCCCCCAGCTCGACGGCCGCGCCGATCCGGGCGAGATCGTATGGACCTGGGTGCCGTACGAGGAGGACCCTGCCAATGGCAAGGATCGCCCCGTACTGGTCGTGGGCCGGGAACGCAAGACTCTGCTCGGTCTGATGCTCTCGTCGAATCCTGCGCGGGGCGCCGAGCACAATTGGATCGGAATCGGCTCGGGCCCTTGGGATTACGAGGGGCGCGACAGCTGGGTCCGGCTGGATCGCGTTCTGGAAGTGCCCGAGGCCGGCATTCGGCGTGAGGGCGCGATCCTGCCGCGGAAGACCTTCGATCTGGTCGCACACCGGCTGTGCGCGGAATACAACTGGGGCTAGCGTCGTGACGACATCAGTCGGTGAGGTGCCTCGTGCGCCCGAACAGCGCGCTGTAGATCAATGCCCCCAACAGACCGCCGATCAGCGGGAAGACGACGAAGGCCCATACCTGCGCGATGGCACCGTCCTGGTACGGCGCGACGGCCAGGCTGCGGGCAGGGTTCACCGACGTGTTGTCGATCGGTATGGAGATCAGATTGGTCACCGCGAGGGTGATGCCGATGCTCAGACCCGCCATCCGCACATGGGACAGCCGGTCCGTGGACGCGAGCACCACGAACACCAGCAATGCGGTGAGCACCACTTCGACGGTGATCGCCGCCGCCAGGCCGTAGCCATCTTGGGTGATGGTGGCCATCGGCCCCCGAACCTGCACCTTCGACGGACTGTGCGGGCCCCAGCCGTTGGCCGCGAGTCCGTCTGACGCGCGGTTGTACGACGGCAGATCCTTGGCGATGGCGAAGACCACGGCGCCGGCGACGAAGCCGCCGACCAGCTGCGCCACGATGTAGTAGACGGCGACGAGCCACCTAATCCGTCCCATCGCCAGCTGGCCGATGGTGACCGCCGGGTTGACGTGACAGCCCGAAATCGGGCCGATGGCGTACACCAGCAGCAACAGACTGAAGCCGAAGGCCAATGCGATACCGAGCGTACCGACCCTGGCTCCGGCGAAAACGGCGGTGCCGACGCCGCCGAACACCAAGACGAATGTCCCTATCGCCTCGGCTACCAGTTTGCGAGACAGCGGCACTTCGCGCTGCTCGACCACATCTTCGATCACTTCCTGAGCAGTCGGAGACATCTGCCACCTTCCCTCTTCGAGCTGAGCTTCGAGACCAGGTACTACGCGGAGATTCAGGAATTAACCGTCCGACCGGTACGGTCGTACCGATCGGACGGTACGCGAAAGAGGTCGGGTATACAACGATCACGCACCGGGTAAGTTCGCTCCGACAAGAGCGGCGTTCCCGGTCGGGCGACCCGATCGAGTGGCCTGGCCGGGACGATTTCACTTCGCAGCACCCCAGCTGGTAACCTCGATCGTCGGCGCGGCGCTACCTGTTTCGGTGTAGTGCGCCCAGAGACTTTTCACGAACATCAAGAGCACATCAACTGACGAGAAGGAATCAGAGGAACAGGCGTGGCCAACATCAAGTCCCAGATGAAGCGGATCCGCACCAACGAGGCGGCGCGGGTGCGCAACCAGTCGGTGAAGTCCGCGCTGCGCACCTCGATCCGCAAGTTCCGCGAGGCCGCTGCGGCGGGCGAGAAGGACAAGGCGCTCGAGCTGATGCGTTCGGCGAGCCGCAGCCTGGACAAGGCCGCCTCGAAGGGCGTCATCCACGCCAACCAGGCCGCCAACAAGAAGTCGGCCCTCTCGCTGGCCTTCAACAAGCTGGGCTGATTTCCCGGGTTCCGGCCGCGGCCGGAACCGACGCGGCTGATTCTGCCGCACAACAGCATTCGCAACGCCGCCGTGGCAGAGGATCTGCATCGCAGATGACCACGGCGGTTTTTGTCGTTGATTCGCGTCCGCTACCGTGGTGCGGGTGTGGGGTGGGGAGATTCGCAGAAGCACGGGCCTTTTCCTCGTGATGGTGGCGGCGTCGAGCGCGCTGCTGACCGGGTGTGATCAATCGGTCCCCGCACGATCCGCCGCCGCGGCACACGCGGCGCCGGCATCGGCCGCGCCGGGCACCGAAGCCGCCGGGATGCCCCGGGCAGCCACCGCCGGCGCGATCGATCACCTCGATTCCGCGAGCAATCCGGACTGGATGGGCGCACTGCCCGACAGCACCTCGCTCGGCGAGATGTCCGTTCCCGGCACCCACGACACCCTGTCGATCCACGGCGGTAAGGCCGGACCGGCCGTGGTCACCCAGGAGAAATTCGATACCGGTTGCACCGAGCCCGCCTGCGCCTCGCAACGGACCGCGAGCACCCAGCTCGAGGCCGGCATCCGGGCGCTCGATATCCGTGTCCGGCGCGACGAGGCCGGCAATCTCGGCGTCCAGCACGGCAGCTTCTATCAGCAGGCCGGTCTCGACGACGTGTTGCGGGCCAGCGAGCAATTCCTGAACCGGCATCCACGCGAGACGATCCTGATGCGCGTGAAGGCCGAATGCACGAACGAGGACAAGACGTTTCACTGCGAGGACGCGGATGGGCTACCGCCCGACCCGCCGCTGCTGGATCGGTACCTGAACGCGCATCCGCGGGTGTGGCGACCCGCGGCGACCGGACCGGTCGCGCTTCCCCGGCTGGGTGACGTGCGCGGCGCCATCGTCGTCATCCGGGCCGACGGGATCGACGACCGTGGTCTGCCGATCGACGCGCAGGATCTGTGGGACAAACCCTCTCGCGAGGACAAATGGGCGGCCGTCGCCGCCCATCTCGCGCAGGCCCCGGCCATCGGCGCCCACGCGCTGTCGGTGGACTTCCTGTCGGCCTCCGGAGTGCCCGATCCGACGAAATTTCCCCACCGCTACGCCGAATACGAGAATCAGCGCGCACTCGACTATCTCCGCTCCCGTCCCGGCACGGCCACCGGCGTCGTGATGACCGACTTCCCGGGTCCCGCACTCGTCGGCGAGATCATCGCGCACAACCACCGCTAGATCCGGACAGCGCACCGCACGAGCGCAGCGGCCGACCTACCCATCCGGAGCTGCGCCGGCTCAGTGCGCGGCGGCGTGCAGGTCCAGGATCGCGGCCACGGCGTGTTCGAGCGCGTAATCCGTATCGGCCGCACCGCCTTTGACGTCGGCATTGAGGGCAGCCACCACGTGCAGGGCGCTCCCGATGGTGGCGGCGGTCCAGCCGCGCGCCTGGGTCTGCGCCTTCTTCACCTTCCAGGGCGGCATGCCGAGTTGCGAGGCCAGCGCGAACGGATCGCCACGTCCGGCGGATCCGACCCTCGCGATGGTGTGCACGGAATCGGCGAGCGCGTCGGCGAGCAGAACGGCGGGAACGCCACGGTCGGTCGCCCAGCGCAATGCCTCCATGGCCGCGGGGCGGTCACCGGCGACGGCCAGATCGGCGACCTCGAATCCGGTGACCTCGGCACGACCGGAGTAGTACCGGCGCACGGCGTCGACATCCACCTTGCCACCAGTATCGGCGGCCAGCTGGGAACAGGCCGCGGCCAGCTCTCGCAGATCCGATCCGATCGCCTCCACCACGGCCTGCACCACGTCAGCCGGGACGCGGACTCCGGCGGTGCGAAATTCGTTGCGCACGAATTCGTTTCGCTCATTCGCCTTGCTGATCTTGGCGCAGTTGTGCACCTGGGCGCCCTGCTTCTGCAATGCCGGCGCCAGCGCCTTGGCCCGGCCGCCGCCGGAATGCAGAACCACGAGCACGACTCCCTCGGGCAGATCACCGGCGGCCGCGGTGACCAGCGCCACCGCGTCCTTGCCGGCCTCCGCGGCGGCCTCGAGCACGATCACCCGATCCTCGGCGAACAGCGAGGGGCTCAGCAGTTCGGCCAGTTCGGCGGAACTCGCATCCCCCGCCCGGAGCCGATCCACCGGCATCGCGGCGGGAGCGTTGGTCGCGGCCCGCGCCTGCGCCACGATCGAGGCGACCGCCCGTTCGATGAGCAGTTCCTCCTCACCGAGTACCAGATGTAAGGCAGCCAGGTGATCGGTCACGGCACGATCCTACGGGTGGCCGATGACAGGTTCACCGACCCGTCGCCGGATGCGGGTGGCGGCGGCGGACCCGCACGCGTGCGGCCGCGGCGCGAGCCGAGGCGGGCGAGCACGGCGACACCACAGCCGATGAGCGCTCCGGCCAATGCCGCACCCGTCGCGCCCGCGGGCATCCGCAGCGAAATCCCCAGTGCCGCACCGCGTTCGGCGACGAACAGCAACCACCACAGCGGCGGCTCGGCCAGTTTCAGCACCACGATCGCCGCCGGTTGCCAGCAGCAGGACAGGGCGGCCGCGCCGACGCCGAGCAGCGTGATCGGTGCGACGACGGGTTCGACCAGCACATTCGCCACGATCGCCACACCACTGACATGTCCGGTGAGTGCGGTGATGATCGGCGTGGTGACCGCGAAGGCCGCCGCCGCGACACCGAACGCCTCGGCCACCAGCGGGGGCCATCCGCGCTGTTCGAGCCAGTGCGACCAGATCGGCGCCAACAGGATCAGGCCAGCGGTGGCCAGAACCGACAGGGCGAAGCCGATATCGACCGCCAGCTGCGGCGAGAACGCGATCAACACGATCACCGCGGCGCACAGGGCGGGGAGCGCTTGCTTCCGGCGTCCCGTCGCCATGGCGAGTACCGCGATCGCACCCATCGCCGCCGCCCGCAATACCGACGGCGACGGGCGCGCCAGAATGACGAATCCGATGAGCGCCAACCCGGCGAGTACCGCGCCCCAGCGCGGATCGAGCGTCAGAGCGCGGGTCGCGAGCAGCACGCCGGCCAGAACAATCGAAACATTGGTCCCGGACACGGCGACCAGATGCGTGAGATCGACCGCTCGGAAGTCCTCCCGCACGTGATCCGGCAGCCGGGAGATATCGCCGTCGATCAGCCCCGGCAGCACTCCGGCCGCATCCGGTGGCAGTGCACGCCGGGCCGCCTCGGACAGATTCTCCCGCACCGTCGCGGCTGCCGACTGCCACCACGGGCGCGTACCGACTCGGGTCGGCGGCCCCTGTGCCCGCAGTACGGCGACCGTCAGGTCCCGCCGCCACGGGCGATCGAGCCGAGCCCGGAAGGTGACGTGCTGCCCCGGCACCAGATCCGACCAGACCCGCTCCGGCATGATTACCGTCACCGCCGCATCGCCGTGCACCGATGTTGCGCCGTAACGGAATTCGCGCACCGTCGCGCGCATCGTCCATTGCCGCCCACCGAAGGAACGGGCCGGGAGAGGTTTCGGATCTCCCGCCACCATCTCGGCCGTCACCACACTGCCCGCCGCCAGCCGCCCGAGCGGATGCGCACTCACGCGATATGCGTGCCACGACGCCGCCACCCCGAACCCGGTGGAGGCCAGCAGCGCGGCCAGCGCCACCCACCATACCGCTCGATGCGACACCCGAAAACGGCTACCTGCCAAGATGATTCCCGCTCCGGCAGCCGAGATTCCGAGCCCAGCGCACACTCCCATGCCGGCTCGCCACCCCAGCGATATGCCCGCAATGGCCGCGCCCCAGCACCCCAGCGCCGCGGGAAGCAGCCGCGCGTCCACTGCAGTGCCTCCGGGACCCGCCATCCCCCGTTCGGCACCGCAGGCGGAATCCGGGACCCGCTCTGGCCGGATTCGACCGCCGTTCGATCCGCCGCGGTTCACAGGGTGACCTGATCGCGGAGGCGGTTGAGCTTGGCGGGGCCGATGCCGGTGACTTCGGCGAGCTGGTCGATGCTGGTGAAGCGGCCGTGCTGATTGCGCCAGCCGATGATGGCCGCGGCGGTGGTGGGGCCCACCCCGGTGAGAGAGTCGAGATCCTGTTCCGTCGCGGTGTTGAGGTTGACCTTGTGTCCCGGTGGCGCGAGGGCACCCGATGCCGAGGCCGGATGCGGTGCCCCCGGAACGACCATGCTGCCGAGGCGAGGGCCGCTCGCGGGGCCGGGCGCGCCGACGACGATCTGGTCTCCGTCGGCGAGCCGCTGGGCGAGATTCAGCCCGGCGAGATCCGCGCCGTCTCGCGCGACGGCCACCGCGACGGCGTCGGCGACCCGCGTTCCGGGTGCGAGATGCAATAGTCCCGGATGTTCGACCAAACCGATGACACTCACCACCAGATCGCCGCCGGGAGCCGACGACGGCGTCGCCCGGCCCGGCGGATCGGACCGCACGGCCAGGCCGGGGCCATCCGTCGGTGCGGGCACGGCCGAGGTTTCCGCAGCCGTCCGCACGGCCGGGAGAGGCGCCACCGGCCCTGCCACCGGATCGTCTCGGTGTGCGGCCGCCGCCGCGACGATCACCGCTGCCACGCCGGCACCGGCCAGCACCCACACTCCCCGCCGCCCCGGATCCACGCGAACTCCCCGGAGACGCTCCGGAACGAGCCGCTGCCAGATCGTCACCGCGCCCACCGGCTCACTGAGCCACTGCGGAAGTCGGGGGCTCTCCGGCGCATCGGCGAACGTCACCGGCGCGCCGGTTACTGCGGGGCCTTCGTCACCATCCCAGCCGTCCCCGCCGCGTCGGTCGGTAACTCCCGCACTCGCGGTATGCGACGCGGCATCGTCACGTCTGCGCCGGATACGACTCAGCGAATACGGCCGGCTCGGCTCGGTCCGGCCGCTGTCGCCGGCCCGCGCACCGGCGACAGCGTCGTCCGGGGCGGCCTTCGGATTCGGTCGCGCTGCGACGACTGTTCGGCCGCCGACCGAGTCGATGGGTGTGGGGGTGAGGTCCCACCGCCCTTCGTCAGTCGGGTCCTCCGGGGCGGGGGCAAGGGTGCCGAGCGCTCCCAGCCCGGGTGATACGTCGTGCAGTCGCTGCCGCAGTAGGGTCCGATCCTCGTGTCGCGCCATGACCGTGACCGTAGGTGCGCGGCGGGCCGAGCCGCGGGGCGCGAACTGGGGCTTCGGAATGTCTGGGGACAGGCGTCGAGCTGTGGACAACTCCCGGTGCGGGGGCGGAGCTCGTCGGCCGGCGGTGGTAGGCGCTCAGCCGCAGCCGCCGGGGACCACCAGGACACCGACCGCACCGGTTCCCACGTGCACGCCGAGTGTGGGGCCGAATTCGGCGGTCACGAGCTCCCGCATACCAGGAATGAGTTCGCCGAGCTGTCCGGCGATCGTGGCCGCCGCCGAGGCGGCACCGAGATGCTGAACCGCCACCGCCGCCCCGTCGTCACCGGCCGCATCGACCGCTGCCGCGACGAGTTTCGCGTAGGCCTTGGATCGCGTCCGCGCCTTCTCCCGCAGCTCCAGTTTGCCGTCGACGATCTGCAGTATCGGCTTGGTCACCAGTTCGGTGCCGAAGAACATGGCCGCGGTGCTGAGCCGCCCGCCGCGGCGCAACTGCTCGGTCCGATTGACGACGATGAAGGTGCGAGATCGCCCGGCGGCGGCGACCGCGGTGTCGTAGACGACATCCAGCGCCGCACCCGATTTCGCGCGACGGGCCGCGGCGAGTACGGGCAGCCCCGTACCCAGGCCCGCGCTCAGCGAATCCACCAGCCGCACCCGATCGGCGGCATCCATATCCTGCACGGCCTGGCGCCCGGCTTCCCAGGTCGCCGAGAGCTGACGCGAAATATGCACGGCCACAACTCCGTCGCCCCCGCTGAGCTCCAGAGCGCGCTCATAGGCGGCGCGCAATTCCCCCGGGGAGGCGGACGAGGTCGTCACCGTGGACGCGCCGTAGTCGATATCGCATTCGTCGACGCCCTCGGCGATCGCACGATCGTCGACCAGCACATGCAGCGGCACCACCACGATGCCCAACTCCGATACCAGTTCGGCGGGAACGCTCGCCGCCGAATCCGTGACCACCACGACGGTCATCGGCTATCCGAACCGATTCATGCACCGGCCTCGACCGAACGCACCTCCGACAGCACCTTCACCATGGCCCGTGCCACCGCGGCATGTCCCTCCCAGCCCCAGTGGATCCCGTCCGGATTCGCCTCGCCCGAGAAGATGTCGTCACGCACGGCTTCGCCCAGATCCACCAGCGGCACACCGGATTTCGCCGACCACTCTCGCAGCGCTCGCACCGCGGGCGCACGCCCGGTGTGCACCCGGCCGTAGGCCTCGCAATCGTGGACCGAGGGCAGTACCGAGACCACCGGCAGATCCGGCCGCAACTGGGCCAGCGCATGCCGTGACTGTTCCAGGTAGTCGATGCTCACATGCGGCGGAAGTGCCACGGGGCGACCGAGTTTCGACAGCCGCGGTTGCAGCCACTGGTATCCGGTACGCACCTGCCGGCGCAGCGCCGGCGGGCGCAGATACCGGATCAATTCGCGCAGCGCCGTGGGGAGCGGAGACGGCAGCGTGTCCATCCCGCCCGTGGCCACGACGACCGCTCCCGCGCGCGGCACCGCGGCCCACACGCGCGGATCGCCGATGAGCGCCCAATAGGCGTCGCGGCAGGTCCAGCCGATCCGCGCCACCAATTCGACGTCCCAATCGAGTTCCGCGGCAACCAGATTCGGCCAGATGCGCGGATGGTCGGCGGGCAGGCCGCCCTTCGGCCCGAAGTACGACAGCGAATCCGCGATCACGACCAGCACGGGGCGCGTCGAATCCGCAGGGGTACCGACCGATTCGGCCGGTACTTCGATACTCGGCTGCGCATCCGCGGATACCGCCTCGTCGATTCCGGATACCGCGTCGACGGCCGCGCTCGACACGGTCTGCTCCCCGGGAGCAGCCGCACCGGAAGCGGTGTCGCTCCCCCGGGGCGCAGCGAACGCCGCATCCGCGTCACCGGCTACCGCCGCATCGTCGGCTCGAGTGGTTGTCGGTTCCGTGGACGAGGCCGCGCCGGAACCACCGGGCACGCCATCCTCCACCGCGCCTTCGGCCGATTCCGCAGCCGCCGGGCGCACATCCTCGCCGGCCCCTGGTGGGCCGGTCGATCCACCGTCGTCGCCCGATTCGGAGGCCGCGAGGGATTCCCCGACCGGTTCGACCGGACCGCCGAACAGCGCATCCGGCAGCCGCCGGACGGGCCCTTCGGACGCCTTGCGCAACAGTTCGTCGGATACCTGCCGGACCGGTTCGTCCCGGTCGTCGGAGGAGCGTTCAGAGGACATCAGGAGCTACCTTCGCCGCCGCATTCCACACATCCAGCCGCCAGCCCGGCTGCTCGATGCCCGGACCGTGGCTGCTCAGCTGCACCCAGCTGGTGTTGGCCAATCCGCCCAGGATCGGCCATTTGTGCTCGGGCAGTTCCAGCAGCGCGGCGGTCAGGGCCGCGATCAGCCCGCCGTGCGCGACCAGGATGATGGTACGGCCGGGCCAGTCCGCACGCTCGGCGAACAGCTCGCGAACCACCGGCAGCGCCCGCGCGCCGACCTCGAGTTTGCTCTCCCCGCCCGGCGGGGTCACCGTGGGATCCAGCCGCCACGCCTTGCGGGCACCCGGATACCGCGCGTCCACCTCGAGGTGGTCGAGACCTTCCCAGTCGCCGAGGCTGGTCTCCCGCAGCCGCGCATCCCGCACGACCTCGAGTCCGCTGTGTTCGGCCAGGGCGAGTGCGGTGTCGTAGGCGCGCCGCAGATCCGAGGAGACGATCGCGACGGCATCCTGGGAAACGAGCTCGCGCGCAGCGTCTTTCGCCTGGCGCCGGCCCAATTCGCTGAGCTCGGTGTCGATCTGGCCCTGCATACGGTCGGCGGCGTTCCATTCCGTCTGCCCGTGTCGCAGCAGGATCAGCCGGCGCACCCCCGGATACTTCGTCGCTCGCGAGCCGGCCGCCGGCGCAACACCTTCGGCCGCGTCGCTCTGACCGGACTCGATGCCACGCTCCCCGGCCGCTTCGGGATCACGCGCGGTGTCGCCTTCGGGCCGGTGGCTCACGCGGGGTCCCCGCTACCACTCGCCGGAGCCTGAGCGGGAGCCGCCAGACCCGGCACCTCGACCTGCGGGCAGTCCTTCCACAACCGTTCCAGCGCATAGAAATTGCGTTCGTCGCTGTGCTGGATGTGCACCACGACGTCGACGTAGTCCAGCAGCACCCAGCGACCTTCTCGAGTGCCCTCGCGGCGGACCGGCTTGTGCCCGGCGAGACGCAACTTCTCCTCGACGTTGTCGACGATCGCGTTGACCTGACGCTCGTTCGGCGCGGAGGCGATGACGAAGCAGTCGGTGATCACCAGCTGATCGGAGACATCGAGGACGACCACGTCGGTCGCCAGCTTCTCGTCGGCGGCCCGCGCGGCGACCTGCGCCATCTCCACCGCCTGTGCGGATGCCGTCATGCGTGGTCTCCTCGAGCATGAGCGGGACGCTCCGTGGTTACGCTCCGCTGCCTCCTGCGCGCCTGACCGCTCATGCTGGGCTCACCTTCCCGTTCCCTCCCGGCACGTACAGGTGCCGTTTCGATATGTACTGCACGAC
The DNA here is from genome assembly GCF_002933465.1 of Nocardia nova. GTDB lineage: Bacteria > Actinomycetota > Actinomycetes > Mycobacteriales > Mycobacteriaceae > Nocardia > Nocardia nova_B. Next base: position 39,692 of record NZ_PSZE01000004.1, on the reverse strand, counting down.
GCCGTCGGGAACGAGGTACCACACCGGACGCCCCTCGGCGGCGCGGCGACGGCATTCGCTCGACGAGATCGCCAGGGCCGGGATCTCGATGACGGTGACCGCATCGGCCGGCTGATTCCGCAGATGTTCCTCAAGGTGGTCGACATTCAATTCGTACCCCGGACGGCTCACCCCGACGAACTTCGCCAGCTCGAACAGTTCCGCCCAATCCTGCCATGTGAGGATGCTGGCCAGCGCGTCCGCACCCGTGATGAAGTACAGATCCGCGTCTGGATGCTGATTCTGCAGGTCACGAAGGGTATCGACGGTGTAGGTGGCCTTCTCCCGGTCGATGTCGGCCCGGCTGACCGAGAACCGCGGATTGGATGCGGTGGCGATGACCGTCATCAGATAGCGGTCCTCCGCCGGGGAGACCTGCCGTGCGGACTTCTGCCACGGCTGCCCGGTGGGTACGAAAATCACTTCGTCGAGGTCGAACCGGTTGGCGACCTCACTGGCGGCAACCAGATGCCCGTGATGGATCGGATCGAACGTACCGCCCATCACGCCCAGTTTGCGCAGGCCTGTGTTTTGCACGAATGCCGAGCTTACTGGGCGGCCCGAGCGGGGGCGGGTCTCGTCGGCCGATCCCGCCCGCGAGAGGCCCGGGCGACGCCGATTCCGGGGCCGCGTTCGGACGCGCCGGGACGAGAGCCGCCGCCGCTGCGGACCGGCACACGCCGGCGATCCGGAGGTACCGAACTCACCGCGTCCGCCGCGCCGACAGATATGCCCGCACCATCGCGGCCGGGTTGCGCGCCGAGCGCCGGGACCGGGTCGCCGCCTCGATCAGGTCGCCGTGCAGTTCGTCCCACTGGGGCCGGCCGGCGACGGCGGCCGCACCCGCGGCGTAGGCCCGTGCCGCGGCACGGTGGCGATGGCACTGTCCCAGACATCGTCCGAGCTGCTCGTACAGCACCGCGACCTCTTCCGGCGGATAAGGCAGCGCATCGCAGCCAAGGGCCTCGGCGAACAGGGCGGCCGCACGGCGATGGTGACCGTTGCGGTAGTGGACGCGGGCGGCGAGCAGCGTGTGGTGGGCCGCGTCGGCAGCGGAGATACCGGTCCAGCTCTCGGCCGCCGCGGCCGCCGCGACCGCCAGGTCGTGCTCCCGGCCCGGCTGGCCGGCGACCGCCGTCACCACCAGCGAGCACAGCCGCGCGAGTTGTTCACCGGACAGTACGCCGGTGCCACAGTTCAACGCCTGCAACAACATTCGTTCGGCGGCCGCGGGGCTGGTGCCGAGCAGGGCGGTCGCGGCCTCGGTCAGTTCCCGCGCCCGCCGCCGGGTATCTCCCGGCGCCGCCTCATCCGTTGCGCGTGCCCGGCACTCGGACGCAGCCGGTTCGGAACCGGATCGCTCAGGAGCGCAGGGCCCGGCAACGGGTGGCTCGGAATCGGGAGGCTCGGCATCCCGGTCGTGGGGATGTCGTTGCGCCGCAGGGGCGCTCGGCTGGTCGGCGGGGATTTCGTCGGCGGACTCCCCCGATGGGCACGGCACGCGCGAATGATCGACGGCCCTGCTTGGAAAGCGCTTAACAGCCGCTGATGGTCCCATCGCCGACCTTCGCGACGACGTCGCCCTCCCAGGGTTCGTCGCGTCACGCTCCCGGCTTGCCGAGGCAATTCCGCAGCAGATCGCTCATGCCCCTCCTGGATGCCTAGACCGGAAGCAGCCTGCTCACCACACCGGTCAGCTGGCGCGCCGACCGGCATTCGTGCATCTCGATGACCTCGGCGTAGCGATCGGCCGCCGAATCGCCGGTGCCCCACATCCTTTCGGCCTCCGGATTCAGCCAGTGCGCGTGCTTGGCCACCTGGACGAGTTCCCGCAAGATATCGAGCGCGGGATCGCGATAGTTGGTGCGGGCGTCGCCGAGGATCAGCAGGGAGGTACGGCTGGTCACCACGTCGGGCCAGTCCTGCGCGAAACCGCGCAGCGCCGCACCGTAATCCGAATGTCCCTCGAAGCCGACCACCTTCGTCTCGGTGAAAATGCGCCGGGTCACCTGATCCAGCGGCGTGACCTGATCGAAGATGTGGGTCACCTCGTCCGCCTGGTCGACGAACGCGAAGATCCGTACCCGCGAGAACTGCTCACGCAGCGAATCCACCAGCAGCATGGTGAAACTGGAGAATCCGGCGACCGATCCCGAGATGTCGCACAGCAGCACCAGATCCGGTCGGCCGGGCCGCGGTTTGCGGGTCTGCAGCGTGATCGGCACCCCACCGGTGGACATGGATTTGCGCAGCGTCTTGCGCAGATCGATTTCGCCGCGCCGGGAACGGCGGCGACGCGCGGCCAGGCGGGACGCCAGCACCCGGGCCAATCGCTGCGAGCCGCGCCGCAGTTCGGCCAGTTCGTTCTCCGAGATCCGCAGGAAGTCGGCATCCTCCGCCTGGCGCCCGACACCGTAGGTCGCCACGCGCTCGCGGCCCAGCCGCTCGGCCACTCGCCGCCGGGTCTCGGCCTCGACCGTGCCGCGAAACGCCTTGACCCGTTCCCGGGCGGCGCGGCGGGCGACCTCGGTGTCGAACTCCGAGTTGTGCTGCCCGGCGGCCAGTCCCGCGAGGATCTTGCTGATCAGCACCTCGGGTTGCACATCCTTCAGCGTTTGATACGCCGAGAACGAGGGCCCGTTCGTCGATTGATACTGCCCCATCTGCTCGACCATCTGCGCGGCCAGATTCCGCAGCTGCCGGGCCTGGTCCCCGGTCGGCTCGGCGGCCAGCATCTCGGCCAGCATGCGCCGCAACTCGAACAGGTCGATTTCACCGTCGTCGCGCCGCGGCAGCTCGATGTCCTCGGCACCCGCGCGCTCTCCCAGTGCGGCGGGGAACCACAGCTCGAACATACCGTCGAAGGTGGCACGCTGCGTGGGCCTGCGCAGCAGCGCACAGGCCAGGCCCTCGCGCAACATCTCGCGATCCATCAGATCGACCACGGTGAGCACTCGGCCCGCGTCCACGGTTTCCGACGGGCCGACCGGAATTCCCCTGGCGCGCAGGGCTTCCACGAAGCCGACCACATGCCCGGAAAGTCCGTGCGGCGCGGTCTCGCCGGGTTGCGGGGCACCCTGGGCCGCCGACGCTGCCCCACCCCGCAGCGCCGCGGACACCAGCTCGCGGGGCGTGGTGCGCTTACCGGACACCGCTCAGGCCAATTTCAGCTCGGCCAGGGCGCGCTGGTGGTCGCTCTGGTGTTTGAGGACCACGCCGAGCGTCGCACGCACGGTCTTGTCGTCGAGATCCTTCAGTCCCAGCGCCAGCAGCGTCCGGGCCCAGTCGATGGATTCGGCGACCGACGGCAACTTCTTCAACTGCATCCCGCGCAGCACGTGCACCACGCGGACCAGCTGTGCGGCCACCGCCGGTTTCAGCTCCGGCACCCGGCTGGCGAGGATGCGGCGCTCGAGTTCCTCGTCCGGGAAGTCGATGTGCAGGTAGAGGCAACGGCGCTTCAACGCCTCCGACAGTTCGCGGGTCGCGTTGGAGGTGAGTACCACGAACGGGCGGCGGGTGGCGGTGATCGTGCCGAGTTCCGGCACGGTGACGGCGAAGTCGCTCAGCACCTCCAGCATCAGGCCCTCGATCTCGACATCGGCCTTGTCCGCCTCGTCGATCAGCAGCACGGTGGGTTCGGTGCGCCGGATAGCGGTCAGCAGCGGGCGCTGCAGCAGGAATTCCTCGCTGAACACATCGGCTTTGGTGTCGGCCCAGGCGTTACCCGAATCCGACCCGCCGGAGGTGGCGGACTGGATGCGCAGAATCTGCTTGGCGTGGTTCCACTCGTAGAGGGCCCGCGCCTCGTCGATCCCCTCATAGCACTGCAGGCGGACCAGTTCGGCATCGGCGACCTGGGCGACCGCGCGTGACAGTTCGGTCTTACCGACGCCGGCGGGCCCCTCGATCAGCAGCGGCTTGGCGAGCCGGTCGGCCAGGAACACCGAGGTGGCGGTGGCCTTGTCGGCCAGGTAGCCGGTGGTGGCCAGCCGGTCGATCACATCGTCGACCGAGGCGAAAATCGGCTCGTGCACGGTCGTCTGCACAGTAGGGCCCTCCTTCGGGAACAGCGCAGCCCACTGCAGGTATGCACCGTAAAGAACAGCTGCTCACGACGGTACACACCCGCGGGCCGGGTTCGAAACTCCGGTGTCGGCAAGAACACAGGCCCGGCCGGCACCGACAGTCACGGCCGGGACGGGGTTGGTTCAGCTCGGCCGAATCTGGCCGTCGCCCCAGACGATCCACTTGGTGGAGGTCAGCTCCGGCAGCGCCATCGGACCGCGGGCATGCAGCTTCTGGGTGGAGATGCCGATCTCCGCGCCGAATCCGAACTGCTCGCCGTCGGTGAAGGCGGTGGAGGCGTTCACCATCACCGCGGCCGCGTCCACCCGGGCGGTGAAGTCGCGCGCCGCCTTCAGATCGGCGGTCACGATGGCCTCGGTGTGGCCGGTGCCCCACTGGTTGATGTGGTCGACCGCGGCGTCCAGACCGTCGACGACCTTGAGCGCGATATCGAGCGACAGGTACTCGTCGGCCCAATCCTCCTCCGTCGCGGGAACCAGGCCGGGCAGATCGCCATGGATGGTGACCTGAGCCCGTTCCAGCGCTTCGATCAGGCGCGGGACCGCGGTCTCGGCGATCGCGCGATCGATGAGCACCGTCTCGGCGGTATTGCAGACGCTGGGCCGGCGGGTCTTCGAGTTCAGCAGAATCGATTCCGCCATCTCGAGATCGGCGGCGGCGTGCACGTAGACGTGACAGTTGCCGGTGCCGGTTTCGATGGTCGGGACCTGCGCATCGCGCACCACCGCGTTGATCAGCCCGGCCCCGCCGCGCGGGATGACCACGTCCACCAGGCCACGGGCCCGGATCAGATGGGTGACGCTCGAGCGATCCTCACTCGGCAGCAGTTGGACCGCGTCGGCCGCAAGCCCCTGGGCGACAAGGGCTTCGCGCATGACCTCGACCAGGGCGGCATTCGATCGGGCCGCCGAGGACGAGCCGCGCAGCAGGGCCGCGTTACCGGACTTCAACGCCAAGCCGAAGGCGTCGACGGTGACGTTCGGGCGGGCCTCGTAGACCATGCCGACCACGCCCAGCGGCACGCGCACCTGCCGGATCTCCAGTCCGTTGGCCAGCGTCGATCCGCGCAGCACCTCACCAACCGGATCCGGCAGGCCGGCGACCTGACGCAACCCGGAGGCGATGCCCTCGATGCGCGGCTCGGTCAGCCGCAGGCGATCCAGCAGCGAGGCCGCGGTTCCGCCCGCCTCCGCGGTCGCGATGTCCTCGGCATTGGCGGCCAGGACGGCATCCTTCGCCGCGAGCAGCGCATCGGCCGCGGCGTGCAGGGCCGCATCCTTCTGCGCGGTCGTCAGCTGTGCCAGCGTCCGTGACGCCACCCGAGCCCGCCGCGCCGCCTCGTGCACCGCCTCGCGCACGGTATCCACTTCGCCGACAGTTCCAGCAGTCATGGTGAACAGCCTACTGACCGGGCCGCGGACGCCGCCGCCGGATAACCGCCGAACGCCCGCTTCCGCCGGTGCCCGCCGCTACCGTGTCCTCATGGTCGCCACCATCCGGTTGTCGTCGGGTTCAGGTCGCTGGGTGCTGCTGGCCACGGTGCTGGGCTCTGGGATGGCGATGCTGGACGCGACCGTGGTCAATGTCGCACTGCCCCGCATCGGTAACGAATTCGGCGCCTCCATGGCGGGTCTGCAGTGGACAGTCAACGCGTACACGCTCACGCTGGCCGGACTGATTCTGCTCGGCGGCTCACTGGGTGACCGATTCGGACGGCGGCGGATCTTCGTCGTCGGCGTGGTCTGGTTCGCACTGGCCTCGGCGATCTGCGGTGCGGCACAGGGCATTCCGATGCTCATCGCCGCCCGCGCACTGCAGGGCGTGGGCGGTGCGCTGCTCACGCCCGGCTCGCTGGCGATCATCCAGGCCTCTTTCGCGAAATCGGATCGCGCCCGCGCGGTGGGCGCGTGGTCCGGGCTCGGCGGGGTCGCCGGTGCGATCGGCCCCTTCCTCGGCGGATGGCTGGTCGGTGCGGCCGGGTGGCGCTGGGTGTTCCTGCTGAACATTCCGCTGGCCGCGGTGGTGGTGCTGGTCGCGGTGCGGCATGTGCCGGAGACCTACGGTTCCGGCGCGTCCGACGGCTCGGCGACCACCCGCCCGGCTCCCGCATCCGGCGGCCCGGCACATGAGGGCTTCGATGTGCTGGGGGCGTTCCTCGCGGCACTGTGCCTGGCAGGCATCACCTACGCACTGACCATGGCGCCCGAACACGGGAGCAGCCGGGCGGCCGTGGTGGCGACGGCGGTGATCGGTGTGCTCGCCGGGGTGGCCTTCGTCGTCGTCGAGCGGCGGCGGTCGGCGCGTTACGACGCACCCGGACACCACGGGCCGCCGCCGATGCTGCCGGTCGAGATTTTCGCCTCGCGGCAGTTCAGCGCGATCAACGCGGTCACCTTCGTGATGTACGGCGCGATGGGCGTGGTGTTCTTCCTGCTGGTGCTCACGCTGCAGGTGGTGGCCGGTTTCAGTCCGATGGCGGCCGGGACCGCGATGCTGCCGGCCACCGTGCTGATGCTGTTGTTCTCCGCCCGCTCGGGCGATCTGGCTCAGCGCATCGGACCGCGCATCCCGATCACCGCGGGTGTGCTGCTGGCCGCCGCCGGAATGCTGCTGATGATGCGGATCGGCACCGACGCCTCCTATGCCACCGATGTGCTGCCCGCCGCCCTCGTGTTCGGCCTCGGGCTCACCCTGGCCGTCGCCCCGCTGACCGCGACCGTGCTGGCCACGGCCGACGAACGGCACGCGGGGGTGGCCAGCGGCGTCAACAATGCCGTCGCCCGAGCGGCCGGATTGCTTGCGGTAGCGGCTGTCCCGCCGCTCACCGGACTCACCGGGGCCGCCTACACCGACCCCGCCGCCTTCGAGCGCGGGTTCCACGAGGCCATGCTCATCTGCGCGATCGTCATGTCCGCGGCCGCGGCACTGACCGTGGTCACCGTCCGCGACGACGCGCTCGACAGCGCGAGCCCAGAGGCCACGCCGCAATGCAAGGTCAACTGCCCGGTCGCGGGGCCGCCCTTGGAGCCCCGGCACGCCGAATCGACGTCCGGCCCGGTCGAGAACCAGGAGTGAGACGCACGCACGGAACAGCCTGTCTCCGAATGCCGTTCGCGGCCGCGTTGTCGACGATTCCCGCGGATGATTCGATGGTGTCATGGCAGATATCGACAGGGTGGTGTCGGCGGAGCGTGAAGTCGCCGCGCCGGCCGGGCACATCTTCGAATTGATCGCCGATCCGGCGCAGCAGCCGCGATGGGACGGGAACGACAATCTCGACCGGGCGGAGATCGGACAGCGCGTGCGGAGTGTGGGTGATGTCTTCGCGATGACACTCACCAACGGGAGTGTGCGGGAGAACCACGTGGTGGAGTTCGAGGAGGGACGCCGGATCGCCTGGCTGCCCGCGGAATCCGGGCAGCGGCCGCCGGGGCATCTGTGGCGGTGGGAGCTCGAACCCGTCGACGAGAGCCGGACGCTGGTGCGGCACACCTACGACTGGACCCGGCTGACCGACGAGGTCCGGCTGCCCCGGGCCCGGGCGACGACCTCGGACAAACTTCTCGGATCCCTCGACCGGCTGGCCGCGGTGGCGACGGCGGCCGACCGCGCCTGACCGCGGCGACGTTCGAGTCCACACGCGCCGCGGCGGGCTACGGTGCGTGCATGGCACGGATCGCAGTGGTCGGCAGTATCAATATGGATCTGGTGACCCGCACGCCGCGGCGGCCGCGGCCCGGTGAGACCGTCCTCGGCACCGCCTTCGATACGGTGCCCGGCGGAAAGGGTGCGAACCAGGCGATCGCCGCCCGGCGTGCGGGCGCGGCGGTCGATTTCGTCGGCGCGATCGGAACCGACGTCTTCGGCGCCGAGTTGCGAAAAGTGCTCGAGGACAACGAGGTCGGGACCACCGGGCTGCGCACCGTCGAGGGGTCGAGCGGGACCGCCACCATCGTGGTCGACGAAGCCGGCGAGAATACGATCATCGTGGTCGGCGGAGCCAATGCCGAGTTGTCCGGGCTCACCGCGGGCGATCGCGCCCTCGTCGCCGATGCGGATATCCTGCTGTGCCAGCTCGAGATTCCGGTGGAGACCGTGCTCGAGGCCGCCCGCTGCGCCCGTGATCACGGCACTCTCGTTCTGCTCAATCCGTCCCCCGCACGGTCACTGCCGCCGCGGCTGTGGGCGGCGGTCGACATCGCGGTGGTCAACGAGGGCGAAGCGGCGCAAGTGAATTCGGAACTCCGGGCGGTCCCGCATGTGCTGACCACCCGCGGTGGCGAAGGCGCGCGTTATCGCGGCCCCGAGGGCGAGCTCGCTCATCCGGGCATGCGTGTCGAGGTCGTCGACACGACCGGCGCCGGGGACACGTTCACCGGCGCACTGGCCGCGCACTGGCACGAGGGGCCTGCCGCCGCTCTGGCCTGGGCCTGCACCGCCGGCGCCTTGGCCACCACCGTCGTCGGTGCCACCGCGTCCATTCCCACCGCCGCGGCGATAGCGCGGGCACTCACCGAATAACGCGCCCGTGGTGACGGACTGTCCGGACTACTTCGCGGTGTGGCGAGCGACGAGTTCGGACATCTGGGCGCCCACCCGTTCCAGCGGCGCCATCGAGCGGGTCGCCAGCGAGAGGATCACCGCCCCCTCCAGCGCCGCGACGACCGTGGTGGCCAGCGATATCGCCAGATCGGGCTCGACGTCCTCGGTTTCGAGGCGCTCGGCGAGAATGGTTTCCCATTCGGTGAAGGTCGCACCGGCGGCGTCGGCCGCTTCGGGCGCTTCCGACCGGCCCAGCGCGGCCGCGACGATCGGGCAGCCAGCGGTGAAGTCGCTCGCCGCGAGCTTCTCGCGCCACAAGGCGGGGAAAGCGCCGACACACGATGCCACATCGGCCCCCGCGGTGATCGTGCGCAGCAGCGCACTGTAGGCGGCGCCGGCCGCGCGGGTCGCCTCCGCGATCAGTTCCGATTTACCGCCGGGAAAGTTGAGGTACACCGAGCGGCGCGAGATGCCGCTGTGGTCGAGCAGCTGCGCGATGCCGGTGCCGGCCACACCGTTGCTGCGCATCAGATCGACGGCGCTGTCGATGAGCCGGTCGCGGGCTCCCATGATGTGACCCCTTTCCTCGTGCACGCTGCACGATCCAGCCTACCGTTGCCCTAGACCGATCGGTGTACTACCGTGCCGACTATACCGATTGGTATACCCATTTCCGATCCGCGCCCTGGAGGATAGGCATGACCGGACTACACGACCCGCTCCCCCTGCCCTGTGGCCAGGTTCTGCCCAACCGGATCATGAAATCGGCGCTCAGCGAGGGACTCGGCACCGCGGCCCATGCTCCCGACGACCGGCTGGTCCAGCTGTATCGCCGCTGGGGAGCGGGCGGCTACGGCCTGATCGTCACCGGCAATGTGATGATCGATCGCACCCAGCTCGGCGAGCCGGGCAATGTGGTCGTCGACGACGATCGCGATCTCGCCGCGCTGACGCGCTGGGCCAAGGCTGCCAAGGACGGCGGCACCCCGATCTGGATGCAGCTGAATCATCCCGGCCGCCAGGCCAATCCGCTGGCTACCCGGCAGCGGCCGGTGGCGCCCTCGGCGATCGCCTCGGGAGTGCCGGGTCTGCCCACGCCGCGGGCGCTCACCGAGGCCGACATTCACGACCTGATCCGGCGCTTCGCCGACGCGGCGCGGATCGCGGAATCGACCGGCTTCGACGGGGTACAGATACACGGCGCCCACGGCTACCTGGTGTCGCAGTTCCTGTCGCCGCTGGCCAATCAACGCACCGACGACTGGGGCGGTGACGCGCAACGCCGGGCGCGCTTTCTGTTCGAGGTGGTCGGCGCGATTCGCGCGGCGGTCCAGCCGGGCTTCGCGGTGGCCGTCAAACTGAATTCGGCGGATTTCCAGCGCGGCGGTTTCACCGAGGAGGAATCGCGGGAGGTGGTTCGGCAGTTGACCCGGCAGCCGCTGGATCTGATCGAGATCAGTGGCGGCAGTTACGAATCCCCGGCGATGATGGGCCGGTCTCGCAGCGCGGCGGCGAGTACGCGAGCGCGGGAGGCCTACTTCCTGGAGTACGCGGAGACCGTGCGGCAGGTCGGGGCCGCGGTGCCGCTGGCGGTCACCGGAGGCTTCCGCAGCCGGACGGCGATGGCCGGTGCGGTCGACTCCGGCGCCTGCGATGCGGTGGGGCTCGGCCGCCCCACCACGGTGTACCCGGCCGCTGCCGCCGACCTGCTCACCGGCGGGACGGAAGTCCTCCGGCCGCCGTCGATTTCGCTCGGTCTGCGCGGCCGCATCGCTCGCAGCGGCACCCTGCGCGCGGTCGACGGCGCCCTGGATCTGCAATGGCATACCGATCAGCTGCATCGCCTCGGCACCGGGCTGGATCCGGATCCGGCCAGGTCACCGTGGTCGACCGCGATAACCATGCTGCGCCGCAACGGACTCGATGCTTTCCGATCCAAGCGCGCAACCGCCGGTACCGACCGGAAGTCGACGAAGTTCCGGATCGAACGGGCCATTGGCCGTTATCTGGTCAATCCCGGATTCGCCGCACTGGACCGGCTGGGTGTGCGGTCCACCTTCGCGACCGAACTGGAGACCATCGGCCGCAAATCCGGTCAGCCGCGCCGGGTTCCGGTATCGGTGCTGTTCGACCACGACGGGGCGTGGATCATCTGCCAGCATGGCATGCGGTCGGGCTGGGGTAACAATGTGCGAGCCAATCCCTCGGTGCGCCTGCGGCACAACGGAACCTGGCGCGCGGCCACGGCGGAGTTGCGCCCGGACGACGATGTGGTCGCCCGGGCCCGCGCCTTCGCCCCGCACCCGGCGCTCGCACCGCTGACCGCCGCCGGATTCGCCGCATTGCAGACCGATCCGATCTCGGTGCGGGTCACGTTCACCGACCTGGCGGAACCCGACCTCTGAAACCCTGTGGCCGCCGCGTCGCGTCACCGCGTGCCGGCCGCCGCACGGTGGTGACGACCGCTCAGCCGCGCGCCCGCTTGGCGAGGTTCTCGGCGACCTCGGCCTCCCAGGCGGTGACCGCGCGGGTGGTGTCGACCTCGAATTCGAAGCGCGCGGTCATCTCCTCCGAGATGTCGGCGACGTCGGTGTGGAACTGCTCGTACCAGCGGCGCAGCTGATGAACGGGAGAGAGTTCGGTAGCGCTTACGTAGTTCCACCGATTCGCGAGCGGTGTGGTGGCAGCCACTGTGATAGGTGGCACAAATGCCGAAACCGAACATGCCTAGTCGAAATATTTCTAGACTGCATATGAGCGCAGCGGACGGGCATAAGGGGCAATCTGGCGGTGCTCGACGGCCGCGAAGTCGTCTACCTGGACAAGGCGATGGCCGGCATCGCGTGTGTGGCCGCGCCGCTGCGCGGACGCGGCGCCCCACCGGCCGCGCTCTCGCTGTCGGGACGGGCCGAGGCGATGAGTTACGACCGGCTGACCCGGGTCGTCCTCGAGGTCGTGCACGAGGCCGGGCGGGCGCTGTTCCCGCACCGCACCCGCTGGCGCTGATTTCGGATCCGCATATGACTGGGCGGTATAGTTCGGCGATGACATCTGGCACCGATCTGCCGACCACTTCGTGGGCCGTACTCGGGATGCTGTCGCACACGGACGAATTGTCCGGCTACGACCTGAAGAAGTGGGCGGACTGGAGTTTGCAGTTCTTCTACTGGAGCCCGTCGTTCAGCCAGATCTACGCCGAACTCAAACGCCTCGAGAAGCACGGGTACGTCACCTCGCGCACCGTGACCTCCGAGGATGGTGTGCGGGGCAAGCGGATGTACGCGATCACCACGAGCGGCCGGGATGCCGTGGCGCACTGGGTCAATCATTCACCGGTGGAGGCGCCGGTGCTGAAACACAGTGTGCTGTTGCGGGCGTGGCTCGGTCATCTGGCCGAGCCGGAGCGGCTGCGCGAAATCCTCACCGCGCATATCGATTACGCGGAGAAGACGCGCCGCCGCGCCGCCGCCGACGCCGAGGGGTCCGACGCCAACCCGGATTGGGCCTTTCCCAGCGCCGTGTTGCGGTGGTGCATCCGCCACTACGAGGCGGAGCGCCAACTGGCCGAAGATCTGCTCGACGACCTGGAGGCGTTGAACAAGCGCGGCCGGTTGCCCCGCAATCGCGAGGCACCGCTCGCACCGCCGAAGTCGAAGGCTCGTCGTCGATAGCGGGCACGGCCGAACGACACGGCGCGGCCGGTAGGCACCGAATCCGTCGCTACACTCGCCGGAACCGGGCGAGCCACGCGGCGGTATCCACGGTTCCGTCCTCGGCCACGTGCAGCCCGGCGACCTGATCGGCGACCACCGGGGTGACCCGGCCGCGATAGGACGCGGGCCGCAAATCCTCCAATTCCCACCCCGCACCGAATGATTCACGCAGCATCCGATCGCTGATGCGCGGCCCGAACCCCGGGTCGGTGTCGGAGAGTGCCAGCACATGCACCAGACCGCCCGGTGCACACAGAGTGTGCAGCGACCGGACGTAGGCGGCGCGAGTGCCGGGGTCCTCGCGGAAGATGTGGAACAGGGCGCTGTCGACGATCGTGTCGAAGACGCCGAGTTCGGCGGCCGCTGCGGGATCGGCGCCGAGCCGGACCGCATCGGCCACCCGGAAGCGCGCCGCCGGCACCCCCTTCGCGGCGGCGTTGCGCCGCGCGTACTCGACGGCGCTCGGCGACAAGTCGATACCCAGCACGTCGTAGCCCAGGGCGGAGAGAGCGATAGTGTGCTCCCCCGCACCCGTTCCGACATCGAGCACCCGCCCCCGGATCAACCCCTCGCGTTCCACCTCCACGATCGCCGGCTGCGGCTCACCGATCACCCAGGGAGCGGTGTCGTCGTCGTAGACGATGTTCCAGAACTCTGCGGCCTGTGTCATGACTCCAGCGTGCACCCTCAACCGCACTCGAGGTCAACGCCGACGCCGGGTGCCGGAAAATCGCCGTCCCCAGAATCTCACTGAGCGGAACCCTTCCTAGCGAGAAGCGTTTCGGAATATTTCTATTAGGCATAGGAGGTGCACGATGACCGGTGAACTCGATTCCATTCAGAACGCACTCGACGCTCTGGCCGCCGGCCGGCCGGTCGTGGTGGTCGACGACGAGGATCGGGAGAACGAAGGTGATCTCGTCCTGGCCGCGGAGTTCGCGACCGCGCAGACCATCGGATTCCTGATCCGCCACACCAGCGGCGTGCTGTGCGTGCCGATGCCCGGCGCCGATCTCGACCGGCTCTCGCTGCCCCCGATGACGGCGGTCAATGAGGATCCCAAGGGCACCGCCTACACCGTATCGGTAGATGCGGCCACGGGCGTCAGCACGGGTATTTCGGCGGCCGACCGCGCCCACACCATGCGGCTGCTGGCCGATCCGCGCACCACCCCGGCCGATCTGACCCGCCCCGGGCACGTGTTCCCGCTGCGGGCACATCCGCGCGGCGTGCTGGGCCGCGCCGGGCACACCGAGGCGACCGTCGACCTGTTGCGCGCGGCCGGGTTGCGGCCCGCGGGCGTGATCGCGGAGGTCGTCAACGAGGACGGATCGATGGCACGGTTGCCGCAGCTGCTGACCTTCGCGCGCGAGCACGAGTTGCCGATCATCTCCATCGCCGATCTCATCGAGTACCGCAAGCACCGCGAGCACACCGTCACCCGGCTCGCGCAGACCCGGCTGCCCACCCGCTACGGCGATTTCCAGGTCTTCGGCTACCGCGACTCCGACTCCGGCGCGCAACCGGTCGAACATCTCGCCCTGGTCTTCGGCGATCCGTCCGGAACCGACGTCCTGGCCCGGCTGCATTCGGAATGCCTGACCGGCGACGCGTTCGGCTCGCTGCGCTGCGATTGCGGTGAACAGCTCGACGCCGCCCTGCGCGCGGTGGCCGCCGAAGGACGCGGTGTCGTGGTGTATCTGCGGGGCCAGGAGGGCCGCGGCATCGGCCTGCTGAACAAGTTGCGCGCCTACGAACTACAGGACGCGGGCGCCGACACCGTGGACGCGAACCTGCGCCTCGGCCTGCCGATCGACGCCCGCCGCTACGGCGCGGGTGCGCAGATCCTGAGCGATCTGGGTGTCGAATCGGTGCGGTTGCTCAGCAACAATCCGGATAAGCAGGCCGGCTTGCAGGCGCACGGCATCGCGGTCACGCGCCGGATTCCGCTGCAGACCGACCCGACCGAGCACAATGTCCGCTATCTGCGCACCAAACGGGAGCGGATGCGCCACCAGCTGCCCGGGCTCGACGTCGCGTCCGCTGCGGCGAACTGAAATAAGTTGTGCTGCAAAGGATTACGCCGACGTCAGAGCCGATGTTCGGCGAGCCACCGCCGAGCCCGCGTCGCTGATGCGCGCGACACCCAGGCATCCTGGACGATCTCACGCAACTCGTCGAGGTCGAGTTCGCCGATATGCGCCCCGCGCAGCAGTACCGACAGATGTCCGTCGAAATGAGCGGTGGTGAAAAACGGCGAATCCGGATCCTGAACGAGCGCACGCTTGTCCGACTCCGACGGCACCCAGAAGACGATCACATCGGGATACCGCTCGCCGGTTTCCGGATCGACGGCGTCGGGGCGCGGAGTGCGGAAGAAGATGAACGACCTGCCACCGACCTGGTAGACCGGATTACCGCTCGACCCCCGTACCACGGTGACATGTGGCATCGCCAGGGCGAGCTGTTCCACGTCCCCGAGCCGCGCCCGGCGCGCCATCGCCGCCCCTCAGTCCGCCAGCTGGGTCAGCAGTGTGCGGGTGCGCTCGCCGGCCTGTCCGCTGGCGAAGGGGGCGGCCACGAATTCCGTGGCACCGGCGGCGAACACCTTCTCGATGCGGGCGGCGACCTGCTCCTCGGTGCCGATGATCGCCAGATCGGCCGGTCCCTCGGCGCCCTCGCGATCCATCATGGCCCGATACGAGGGCAGCGAACCGTAGGCGGCGAAGACGGTCGCGGCCTTCTCCCGGCCGCGATCCACATCGTCGGTGACCAGCACCGGCAGCGCGCAGACCAGCCGCGGCGCGGGCCGGCCGGCCTCGGCAGCGGCCGCGGTGATGGTCGGCGCGATGTGATCGGCGATGGTCGCGGGGCCGGTCATCCACAGCACGGTGCCGTCGGTGCGGCGCGCGGCCAATTTCAGCATCTGGGTTCCCATCGCGGCCACGAGCACCGGGATCCGGCCAGTCTCCCCCGCGGTCAGGCCGAGGTTCGCGCTCAGGGTCTCGCCCCGGTACGACACCGGCTGCCCGTCGAGCAGCGGCCCGAGAATCGACAAATACTCCTTCATGTGGCGGGCCGGGCGGCCGAAGTCGTAGCCGAACATGTTCTCGATGACGATCTGATGCGACAGTCCGATGCCCAGGGTGAGCCGTCCGCGACCGACCGCGAGCGCGGTGGTGGCGGCCTGCTGGGCCAGGGCGCCCGGGTGCCGCGGATAGGTCGGCACCACGGCCGTGCCGAGTTCGATATTCGGCACCTTGCTGCCGGCGACGGCGAGCGCGGTCAGCGCGTCGAGACCGAAGATGTGCGACAGCCACGCCGATTCGAAACCCTCGTCGGCCACCTGCCGCAGTTCGTCGGTCAGGCGCACGAGCGCATCCGGTCCGGTCTGTTCGCTGAGCATGATGCCGATCCGCACTGCGGGCCTCCTGGGGACGAGGGGTCTGTGGGTCCGCGGCCCCGACGGACCGCGGGTCGAGTATCGGTTCGCCGTCTCAGCCTATTCCCGTTTCCACCGTCCGCCGGCACGCGGGACCGACATCGCCGATGTGGTCCGGTCCGAACGCGTTTCGATCGGCCCGGCGGTTGCTGGAAACCAGCGACCTCCCGCTCTCGCGCGTAGCCCGGTCCGCCGGACTGGGTTCGGTGGAGACCCTGCACCGGGCGTTCCTGCGACGGCCGGGTACCAACCCCGGCGCATACCGCCGGCGGTTCCGTACCTCCGCCTGATCTCACCCACGACGACCGGACCGGGCGCCCGCCCCGCCCAGCGCTCCGCCCTGCGGCTCCTCGAGGCCGATGCGGTACACGCGGCCGCCCGCACCACGATCAGCGATCTGTTCGGACTCGTCGCCCCACGGTCGCGACCTGATCGACTGACATCATGGACCGATGGCGATCGGAACCGTGAAATTCTTCCGGCCGGAGAAGGGCTGGGGCGCGATCACCGCGGCGGAACTCCCGGACGGCTGCGACGCCTGGGTGCACTTCAGCGCGATCGAAGGCGAGGGCTTTCGAGAGCTGGCCGCGGGCGAGCGCGTGGAATTCGACTACGAGTCCGCACAGCAGGACAGTTTTCGATACCGCGCCACCCGAGTGCGCCGCGTCGGCGCGGGCGATCACCGCGAGTCGCCCGGAACCTAGCCGGGGCTCAGACCCGGCCAGCCGTAGCGGGGGCGGCCGGTGGCGGCGCCGGCACGAGCCATCGGCGGAGCCGGCACGGGGACCGCCGGGGTCCGGACGCCGAGTTCGCGACGCATCTCGTCCATGTCGAGCCAGCGAATCTGCTGGATGACCTCTTCCAATTGGGCGGCGGTCTGGAAGCCCGGATTGGAGTAGACGAGCAGGCCCTCGCGGAAGGCGACGAGGGTCGGCAGGCTGGTGATCTGGGCGGCGGCGGTGAGGGCCTGCTCGGCCTCGGTGTCCACAGTGGCGTGCACGATCTCCGCGTGCGCGGCCGCGGATTCGGCGAAGATCGGCGCGAAGCGCGTGCACCAGCCGCACCAGGAGGCCCAGAAGTCGACGAGCACGATCGCATGGCTCGCGATCACCTGCTCGAAGTTCTGCTGGGTCAACGGTTGGGTGGGCATGGATTCCTCCCGGCGTCGGCCATCGTCGATTCCGGATTCTCCCATGGATCGCCGGTCACAGCAGGGTTCGAGCCGGCGGCCCATCGAGCGCTGTCGGACGGCGGCCCGGCTGAGTATCGTGGAGTCATGGGTATGGGCGACCACCCGCAACGAACACCGCTCTACGGCGTGGTGCTGCTGTTGGGCGTTCTGATCCTGGGTATCTGGGTGCACGACCTGCCGTATGTCGGCCTGCAGGTCCTGGCCTACATCCTGCTCGTCATGATTGCCGCACCCGCCTTCGTGATGACCTTCCGCGACTATTCGCGGTGAGGGCCTTCACCACTCGGTGACCAGCGCGGCTCGCAACATCGCCAGTGCCGCAGCAGTTCCAGCTTGCTCACGCTTCGGACAACGGCTTCTGCCACAACGACTTTCGCGTCGCCGGCGAGCGCCCCCGCAAGCTCATCGGGTGCGACGTCCGCCCATTCGGCGAGCCTGAGCACATCGTCGAGGACCGCACCGTCCACGACACCCGGCCCGCATCCGACGACACACGGCCGCCCGAGTTCCCAGCTCACCAGAGCGGATGTCCTGGCCGGTGGGCGTGTGCCGGCTCGCCCGCGACGGGCAACCGATCGAATATTCGAGTGCATCCTCGCCCTGAGATCCCTACCGTGAACAGGGAGAGTTCGTTCACGAAAGGATCGGATCATGTTTCCCGTCGAGCTGCGCGGCACCAAGGCGCAGACGCTCATGTGGGCCCACGAACACGAGGTCGAGCCGGCCGCGCTGCAGCAGCTGCGCACCCTCGCCCAACTGGAGTGGGTCTACGGCGTCCGCGTGATGCCCGACGTGCATCTCGGTAAGGGAGCCACGGTCGGGTCCGTCATCGCCATGAAGGATGCCGTCGCCCCGGCCGCCGTGGGCGTCGACATCGGCTGCGGAATGGAAGCGGTCAAGACCTCGCTGACCGCCTCCGATCTTCCGGACGATCTGCATTCGCTGCGTTCGCGCATCGAGGCCGCCGTTCCGGTCGGATTCAACGCGCACAAGGAGCCGGTGAAGGTCACCCACCTGCAGATGGACATGCACGGCCGCCGGGCGACCGGCGCCACCTTGCGGGCCGGTTGGTCCGCGTTCTGGAGCCGGTTCGGCGATCTCGATCCGGCGGTGCGGCAGCGAGAGTCCAAGGCGCACAAGCAGATGGGTACCCTCGGCGGCGGTAACCACTTCATCGAGGTCTGCCTCGACACCGAACAGCGGGTGTGGATTCTCCTGCACTCCGGAAGCCGCAATATCGGCAAGGAACTGGCGGAGCGGCATATCGCCGTGGCACGCACCTTGCCGCAGAACCGAGACCTGCCGGACCGCGATTTGGCTGTATTCCTTTCCGGCACACCGGAAATGGCTGCCTACCGGCGTGATCTCACCTGGGCGCAGGAGTACGCGGCCCGCAACCGGGCGGTGATGCTCGACCTGGTGTGCGGTGCGGTGCGTGACGAATTCGATTCGCTGGCGGTGCGTTTCGACGAGCCGATCTCCTGCCACCACAACTACGTGTCGGAAGAGATCATCGACGGCATGCCCATGCTGGTGACCCGCAAGGGCGCGGTCCGAGCCGGGGCCGGTGACCTCGCTCTGATCCCCGGATCCATGGGCACCCGCTCGTATGTGGTGCGGGGCAAGGGAAATTCCGCCTCGTTCCAGTCCGCATCCCACGGTGCGGGCCGCCGCATGAGCCGCAATGCGGCCAAGCGGCAGTTCACCGTCGCGGATCTGATCGCGCAGACCGACGGCGTGGAGTCGCGCAAGGACGCCGGGGTGATCGACGAGATCCCCGCGGCCTACAAGGACATCGACGCCGTCATCGCGGCGCAGAGCGATCTGGTCGACGTGGTCGCGACATTGCGTCAGGTGCTGTGCGTGAAGGGCTGAATGCGACCGGGGCTGAATGCGACCGGGGCTGAATGCGACCGGAGCTATTTGCGCAGCACACCCACCATGCCCGCGCCCAGCAGCATCATGCCCGAAATGAGCGCGAAGCCGTAGGTCACCCAGGAGTGCAACGCCACCTGCATCGTGGCATCGGTGAAGGGTAGGTCCCCGATCAGGCGGAAGGTGTCGTCCGGGTACAGCAGATGCAGCACACCGGGAAAGATTCCCCACACCAGGCTGGCCACGATCGTGCCGACCGGCGAGAACGCGGCCATCGCCGCGACGAACAACAGCAGCAGGGAGCCGCCGAAGATCTCCAGCGCCGCGGTCCAGCGATCGGTTACGGCACCGACGATGACCCAGTACCGGATATCGGCTCCCCCCTTGGCGGCGAACGCGATTCCGACGGGCGTCACGACCAGCCCGAACAACACACCCGAGAGGGTCCGGCTGGTGACACCGCGGCTTTGGAATTGCGCCCCCGGTGGGGCCCAATCCGCAGGTGATTCGAACTTCTCGGCCATCGCCCGTTCCTCCCGCATTCCCGCGCATGCCAGCGGACCTCGCAGTCCGATCGCCCTCATTGTCCTGCCTCGCGGCCGAAAATGCCCGACGCCGGGCGGAAAACATTCGCGGCGTGGCGGTCCCGGGTTGCCGGTGGTTAGCATCGGCTATGCCCTCGACATCCGGATCTGCCCGGCCGCCCGAAATTCCCGGAGTGCGCCGCAGTTTCATCGAGGCCCGCGGCGTGCGATTCCACGTCACCGAGGCCGGGGTGCCCGACGGTCGGCCGGTGCTGCTGCTGCATGGATGGCCGCAGCACCACTACGCCTACCGGCATCTGCTCGCCGATCCCCCCGCCGGGCTGCGCCTCGTCGCCCCGGACCTGCCGGGTTACGGATGGTCCGGACCACCGCCGCATCGCTGGGCCAAGGAGGACGTCGCCTCCGATCTGCTGGCGCTGGTCGACGAGCTCGAACTGCCCCGGCTGCTGCTCGCCGGTCACGACTGGGGCGGGTTCGTCGGATTCCTCATGGTGCTGCGGGAGCCGGAGCGGTTCGAGGGCTACCTGCCACTCAATATCGCGCACCCGTGGATCACCGCCCGCACCTTCGCACCGCATGCGTGGCGTTTCGTGATGTATCAGCCGCTGGTGGCCACATTCGGCATGCCGCTGCAGCGCTACACGCCGTTCGTCGATCGCCTGTTGCGGCTGAACGCCGAGGCCCGGCGCACGTTCACCCCGGAACTCGCCCGGATCTACGGCGAGCGGTTCCGCGATCCGGCGGTGGCCCGCGCGGCCACCGACACCTACCGCACCTTCTGGTTGCGGGAACTTCCCGCCGCCCGCCATCCCGAACGCCGCCGCGCGACGATCCCGATCCGTGCGCTGTTCGGCACCGGCGATGCGGCCATCCACCCGGCGCTGGCCGCCGCGGAGACCGCGCGGGCCGACGACTACACCGTCGAATACGTCCACGGCTGCGGGCATTTCATCCCGGAGGAGCGCCCGGACCTCGTCCGGGACCGGTTACTGGCGCTGGCCGCCGAAACCGGCTAGAAATCGCTGCGACCCGGCCGTCCTCTCCCGAGCCGGCCGGTTCTCCGACCACGTTTTCGGGCACGGGGTGCGGCTGTAGCCGGATGGTGGCCAGGTGTCGGAGGGCTCGGGCACGATGGAGCGCGTGACTACCACCGAGCTGCGCGAATCCGCCGAATCCCTGCTGCGTGAGCTGGCCGGGCCCGAGTCACGGCTGCGCGAGGACCAGTGGACGGCGATCGAGGCGCTGGTCGTCCAGCGGCGGCGGGCGCTCGTCGTCCAGCGCACCGGCTGGGGAAAATCGGCGGTGTACTTCATCGCCGCCCGGTTGCTGCGGTCGCAAGGGCGTGGACCGACGGTGATCGTGTCACCGCTGCTGGCGTTGATGCGCAACCAGGTCGCCGCCGCGCGCCGGGCGGGCGTGATCGCGGAGACGATCAACTCCGGCAATGTCACCGAATGGGACGACATCCATCAGCGGGTCGCCGCCGGTGCGGTCGATGTGCTGCTCGTCAGCCCGGAACGGTTGAACAATCCCGATTTCCGCGATTCGGTGCTGCCCAAGCTGGCCGCCGACGCGGGCCTGGTCGTGGTCGACGAGGCGCACTGCATCTCCGACTGGGGCCACGATTTCCGTCCCGACTACCGCCGCATCCGCACCCTGATCGCCGACCTCGGCGAGGACATCCCGGTCCTGGCGACCACCGCGACCGCCAACAACCGGGTGGTCACCGACGTCGCCACCCAGATCGGCACCGACACCCTGGTGTTGCGCGGCACCCTGGACCGGGAGTCGCTGCATCTGTCCGTCGTGCGGATCGACGATGCCGTCCAGCGCACCACCTGGCTCAGCCGGCAACTGGGCGATCTGCCCGGCTCCGGAATCATCTACACCCTCACCGTGGCGGCCGCCCACGACCTGGCCGACGTCCTCGCCGACCACGGCTACCCCGTCGCGGCCTACACCGGCCGCACCGAACCCGGGGAACGCGAAACCCTGGAACAGGCCCTGCTGGACAACCACGTGAAGGCGCTGGTCGCCACCTCGGCGCTCGGCATGGGCTTCGACAAACCCGACCTCGGCTTCGTGGTCCATGTCGGCGCCCCCTCCTCGCCCATCGCCTACTACCAGCAGGTCGGCCGCGCCGGCCGTGGACTGGTCCCGAGCGCCTCCGCCCCGTCCGATCGCGCGGCCCGCGCAGAGGTCATCCTGTTGCCCGGTCCCGAGGACCGGCGGATCTGGAATTACTTTGCCTCCGTGGCCTTCCCGCGGGAGCAGGTGGTGCGGTCGGTGCTGGCCGCGCTGGACTACGAACGGCCCCTGTCCACCGTGGCCCTCGAACCCCTGGTGGAACTGAGCCGGTCACGGTTGGAGATGGTGCTCAAGGTGCTGGATGTGGACGGCGCCGTGCGGCGAGTGCGGGGCGGCTGGCTGGCCACCGGCGAACCGTGGACCTACGACACCGAACGCTACGAGCGCCTCGACCGGGCGCGGGAAGCGGAACAGCAGGCCATGCTCGAGTATCAGAGCACCACCGAGTGCCGGATGAACTTCCTGCGCCGCCAACTCGACGATCCGGGCCTCGCCCCGGACGCGCCCGGCTGTGGCCGCTGCGACAACTGCACCGGCCGCCGTTTCGACATCTCCGTCGACGCCGGCGAGGTGGCCACCATCCGCGCCCGGCTGGACCGGCCCGGAATCGATCTCCTGCCTCGCAAGCAATGGCCGACCGGGCTGTCGAAGCTGGGAGTTCCGTTGTCCGGCAAGATATCCGACGGCCCCGAGGTCGGCCGGGTGCTGGGCCGGCTCAGCGATCTAGGATGGGGTCAGCGCCTGCGAACCCTGCTCGACGCCCCCGACGGCCCCGCGCCCGACCATATCGTCGACGCCTGCATTGCCGTTCTGCGGGAATGGAATTGGACGCAACGCCCCGGGGCGGTGATGGCAGTGCAATCGGCGACCCATCCGGCACTGGCCGCCGACCTGGCCGCCCGCCTTGCCCGCATCGGACGTCTCACCGACCTCGGAGTCCTGCACACCCGGCCCGACCGGCCGCCGGTGTCGGCCGCCAACTCCGCCCACCGCGTGGCAGCCCTGTTCGACTCGTGGGAAACCCCCGACCTCACTGGCCTCGACACTCCCGTCCTGCTGGTCGACACCCACACCGACACCGGCTGGACCCTGACCCTCGCGGCTCGCACCCTCCGCCACGCCGGCGCGCCCGCCGTCCTCCCCTTCGCCCTGGCGACCCCGACGTGAGGCCCGGACGCGGCGCGTACAGTGCCCGGCGATCGATCACCCACTATCGTCGATCCGGTGACCAGTAAGTCGACGCCGGCGGTGGAGTTGACGGTCGGCGAGCATACGGTGCGGGTGTCGAATCCCGATCGGGTGTACTTTCCGGAACTCGGGGCGACCAAACTCGATCTGGTGCAGTACTACCTGAGCGTCGGCGACGGGATCGTCAACGCCCTGCGGGACCGGCCGTGCATGCTGCACCGCTTCCCGAAGGGACTGCCGGGCGGGAAGGTACATCAAAAGCGGCTCCCGGCGGGAGCGCCGGACTGGATTCCGACCGTGCGCGTGCACTTTCCGCGCTACAACCGGTATGCGGACGAACTGTGCGTGCGGGAACTGGCGGACGTGATCTGGGCGGTGCAGATGTCGACGGTGGAGTTCCATCCGTGGAACTCGCGCCGCTTCGACACCGAGAAGCCGGACGAATGGCGCATCGATCTCGATCCGATGCCGGATTGCCCGTGGTCGCGAGTGCAGCGCGTCGCGGAGGTCGCGCACGAGGTCCTCGACGAGCTGGGCGCGGTCGGCTGGCCCAAGACCTCCGGCGGACACGGTGTGCACATCTATGTGCGCATCGCCCCCGAGCACGGCTTCCAGCAGGTGCGCCGCGCCGCGCTGGCCTTCGCGCAGGAGGTGGAGCGCCGCGCCCCCGATGATGTGACCACGACGTGGTGGCGCCGCGACCGTGATCCGGCACTGCTGTTCGTCGACTACAACCAGAACGCCCGCGATCACACGATCGCCGCCGCCTACTCGGTACGCGGGAATGCGGCCGCGACCGTCTCGACCCCGGTGAGGTGGAACGAGATTCCCGATATCGAACCGAACGACTTCACGATCAACACCGTCCCCGCCCGCTACGCCGAACTCGGCGACCTGCACGCGGGTATCGACGACGCGGTCTTCGACCTGAATACGCTGCTGGAGTGGGCGGACCGCGACCGGGTCGAGGTGGATCTCGACGACGACGAAGGAGCACACGAAGCATGACCGGCGCACCCCGCATCGCACTGGCACCGATCACCGATGACCGTGTGGCACAGGCGATCACCGGCGCGGGAGCGGAACTCGCGGAGCTGGGTGAGGCCAGGGCGCTGGTGTGGGACGGCGGTCCGAACGGATTCCCCGACCTGCCCGAATCGATCGAATGGGTACAGCTGTACTCCGCCGGGGTCGAGGAGTTCTTCGCCGCCGGCATCTTCGAACGCCGTCCGAATGTGGTGTTCACCTCGGCCGCAGGCGCTTTCGCGAAAAGTGTTGCCGAGGGCACGATGGCGCTGCTGCTCGCCGGTGTGCGGTATCTGCCGGAACATATCCGCGCCCACAGCTGGCGGCAGGGCGAGTTCTTTCCCCATATCGGGACCTTGCGCGGGGCGACTGTCGCGGTGGTCGGCGCGGGCGGTATCGGCCGCGAGGTCATCGCCATGCTGGAGCCGTTCGGGGCCCGGGTGATCGCCGTCAACCGCTCCGGCCGGCCGATCGAGGCCTCCAACGTGGCGGACACGGTTCCGGCGGAACGGCTTTCGGAGGTGTGGGCTCGCGCCGATCACGTGGTCGTCGCCGCGCCCGCGACCGACGGCACCCGGCACCTGATCGGCAACGACGAACTGGCCCAACTGAAACCGCATTCGTGGGTGGTCAATGTCGCCCGCGGCTCGCTGATCGACACCGAAGCTCTGGTCGCCGCCTTGCGGGAGGGCGCCATCGGCGGCGCGGGCCTGGACGTCACCGATCCCGAACCGCTCCCCGATGGCCATCCGCTATGGGATCTCCCGAATGTGATCATCACCCCGCACGACTCCAACCCGCCGCAGCTGCGAACCGCCGCGTTCGCCGAACACGTCGCCGAGAACGTCCGCCGCTTCGCGCAAGGGCGTGAGCTCATCGCTCGAATCGATCCGGCGGCCGGTTACTGATCCCGTCGCCGCCCGTGGCCACCGCAGGGTATGTCCACCCCGTGCTCCTCGGCCGGGAAGGAGGACCTCGTCGTGGCGATGCTGCGCCACCCCTGCCGACTCGCGGCCGCGCCCTTACGATCCCCCGCCGGCCGCCTCTGCCCCCGGCTCCGCGATCGCGACCGCCGTCACCCAGGCTGCGATGTCGGCGATCACTCCCTCCCGCGACGGGCAGTTTCCGCAGTCCCGCGTTACGGTGGCCGCGTTTCGGGTTTACGCCGTAGGCTGCGGAGCGCGACCCTGTCCGCATATCGGAGGAGTTGTGCATGGTATTCGGGTTACCGAAACTGCCGCCGCTGCCGGTGGTGCGGGCCGTCGAGACCGTTCGCTACGCGCTGGGCGAAGCCTATCGACGGTTGGCGCCGGCGCCGCTGTCGTTGATGGAGTTGCTGGCGGCGGGGTGGCTGGCGCAGGCGATTCATGCGGCGGCTGCGCTGGGGATCGCCGATGAGCTGGCGCGGGGACCGCTCACCGGTGCCGAGCTGGCGCGGCGAGTGGGCGCGGACGAGGACGCGCTGCGCCGGCTGTTGCGGCTGCTCATCAGTCATGGAATCTTCGCGCAGCGACGCGACGGACGGTATGGGCTCACCGCGCCCGCCCGTGCGCTGTGCAGCGACTCCCCAGAATCGCTGCGTGATGCGGCACTGTTCTTCGGCTCGGCGACGCACCGGGCGCATTGGACACATGTGGTCGATGCGGTACGGACGGGCGAGCCGGTAGGACCGCAGCTGGACGGGGCGCCCTTCTTCGAATACATCCGCACCGACCGTCGATTCGGTGATCTGTTCGACCGCGCGATGACCAGCATCGGATCGCTCACCACGGAGTCCTTGTTCGCCGCATACGATTTCGGGCGCTTTGCGACGATCGTGGACGTCGGCGGCGGGCGCGGCGCGATGGTCTCCGAGATCCTCTCGCGCGCACCCGACACCCGGGGCATCCTGTTCGACCTGCCCGATGTGGTCGACGGTGCGGCGGAGCGGTTCGCGGCCGCCGGATTCGGCGGGCGAGCCGAGGTGGCGCCGGGGTCCTTCTTCGAATCCGTTCCCGCAGGCGCGGAGGCGTATCTACTCAAACACGTGATTCACGATTGGCCGGATGCGCGCGCCGAACAGATCCTGCGGACCGTGCGCGCCGCGATGGCTCCGCACGCCCGGCTGATCATCGTGGAAATCGTTCTGCCGCGAGACAATCGGCCGCATCCGGGCAAGTACACCGACCTGGAGATGTTGATCAACAGCGGCGGCCGCGAGCGCACCGCCGATAACTACCGCGATCTGCTCGCGCGCTGTGGTTTCGCGCTGACCCGCATCACGGCGACGGTGTCACCGGAATCCGTGATCGAGGCGCGACCGGTATGAGGGCCGCCTGCGCTATCGCGGACCGCGAGGACGCCGGCGCGGGTACGGGCGGGCGCTGCCGAAATGCTGCTCGACCAGTTCTCCCCACCAGTTGGCCAGGGAGCCTGCCAGAAACCATGCGGCCCTGATTCGTTCGTCGTCGACCGTCTCGGCGTCCCGCAGCAGGATCGTGGCGCGCACCTGCGCGGCGGCGAGTCCGTCGACGGCCGCGCCGAGGGACCGCGCATGCGCCGGGGCGGTGGTGCGGTCGCTGACCCAGCGGTCGATGTGGACGACGATTTCCCTTCTGCGGCAGTCGATCTCCGCGACCCGCACCGGGAAGCGACGGCGGGCGAGGTGGAGTTCGGCCAGTTGGCGGGCGGCCCGGGTGACCGGATGGTCGCCGGCCTGGTCGCCGATATGGCCGCAGCAGGCGGCGAGTAGTTCGTGCCCGTCGGGTATCTCGGGGTGAAGTTCGGCCGCCGTGCCCGGGGCGCCCGTCCCCACGGCGCCCCGGTCCACCGCGGCGGCGCACCGGCCGCGCAGCCCACCCGGGCCGGTCCGCGCGGCGCGGCCGTACGGCTGCGGGGCGGCGGACATCGGATACCTCCGGAGGGGTCGTGGTTGCACCCGACGCCACGAACGAGACACCGGACCGCGAGCCCGACGCGGCAAGGGCAAACCGCGCCGGATCCGGTGTGCCGCACGATGCGAAGGGGGCAATCCTGCGGCGCCGGGTGCTACTTCCAAGCGTGCGCGCTCGCGGCGGCCCGGTCACTGCCCTTTCAGTGGCCTTCCGATGCCCCTGGGCCGTGAGCCCCCGCCCGCCATGGGGGAACCTATCGCCAGGCCGCGGCCGTGGCGATGAGAATCAGATACAACACCAGTACGAATACCACAGCCGGGATTACGGGATACGCGCGGGTGGTCGTATCCGACTCGCCTCCGGATTCACCGGGCGACGCCGGCCCGGCTCGGGCAGGCGCGGGTGGCGACGGCTGGACCGAGGCGCGGGTCAGGAACGAGCCTGCCACGAGGGCCGGAAGTAGCAACAGTCCCACCGGTATCCACAGCAGCAGTGCCCACGGCAGCGGATGGTCCCACGGTCGGCTCAGCACCACATCGGTACCGACGGCGAGGGCCGCGAAACCCACGGTCGCGACGACGCTCCCCCGCACTCCCAGCACATTCGAGTAGTACCACTGCCCCGGCCTGACCTCGGCCGCCGTCTTGCGCGCGAATTCGAAGTGCAGGAAGGCGCCCGCGAAGATCGGTGCGACCCAGGCTGTCCGCCAGCCGGATTCGACCTGACCGGTGTCGATCGCCGAACCGACGAGGTAGGCGATGATCCACAACTGCACCGGGTAGGTCACGGCCAGGTTCAGCAGCAGGTCGCCGCGTACCCGCGCCGACACGCTCTCCAGCCCCCACAGCGCGAGGCCGTACGCCATCGCGGCGACGACGAGGGCCGCGGACCACCACGACAGCAGCGCCGACACCACGGTCAGCGCCACCGCGATCACCCCGATCGCGGCCCACAGTTCGCCGACACCCACCGCACCCGTGACCAGCGGCCGATCCGGATTGTGCACGCGGTCGTAGTCGAGGTCCTTGATCTCGTCGACCATGCGCAGATACAACAGCAGTACCGCGACGACGGCGACGCGCACCGCCGTCGCCCATCCTGGGCGCCATGCGGCATCCGGATGTGACACCACCGCGGCGGTGCCCTCCACAGCGGCGACGAACAGGACCGCGTAGAGCAGATGATGCGTTTCGTAACGCGCGACGGTGAACCGTGCGATCCGCGCGGGGGCCGATCCGGACGCTCGATTCCGATTCGCGGGGGCTGCCTGCTCCGACCGGCCGGCGGAACCGCTCAGCATTCCGCCTCGTCGGTGTCGTAGCGCAGGCCGATGCGCGCGGCCACCCCACCGCATTGGTGGATTTCGCAATCGATCTGTCCCGGAACGGAATCCGAGGGGCGCACCACACATTCGGCGCGGTGGTCCAGTTCCACGAATTGCTCGAAGGAACTGGAGACCCCGATCAGCCGGCTCGGCTCCGACACCGACATCGCGGTGGCCGTCTGACGTGCCGCCTCGAGCAGTACACTGCCGGGCACGTGATCCACCGGATGGTCGAACAGGATCGGATGCCCGGTGTCGATCACCAGCTCGGCGACCGCGGCCGCGCCGACCCGCCGCATCGGGCCGATCACCACATTGCGCCCGTTGGCCCGGCCCACGTCGACCGCCGCCGCCGACTGCCCGGGCGGTAGCGCGGCGCCGATGTCGCCGAGGCCCAGTCCGGTGCGCAACCCACTGCGCAGCCCCTCCCACCGCGACGGCGACACCCAGGTGAAGGATCCGTCCACGATCATCAGCGGCACCCCGCCGCATTCGATGTCGAGCACCATATCCACCCCCTGCAGCACCTCGCCGCGACGATGGCGGCGCGAAATCTGCACCGACATCACCAGATCCGCGGGCGCGGCCCCGATCGCCCAGTCGTCGCTCTCGGCCACCGCACCGTTGAAGGTGCGCACGACGAAACCGAAATCCTGTGGTACCCCGAAGTATTCGTGCGTGAGCGCGATCGCGGCCTGGCGGGCCGCCTCCATCACCAGCATGGGGTCGTAGGTGCCCTCCCACGGTGCCAGGTGGTCGCCGTAGAAGGCGTGCATGCGGGGCAGCTGGGCGCCGACCACGAATTCGTCGGACCGCGTGGCGTGCAGGGAGGTGACGAAGACCTCCGATACCGCGCAGCGGTGGGCGAGATGGCGGGAGATGGTGTGCACATGGCTCGCGGTCGGGATGGTCGCGGTGTCGATCGTCATGGTCGTGCCTCCAACCAGTCGTGTGCGGATACCGGGGGCAGGATCTGGCGCCGCCCGCCGTTGCGCATGGGAAGTACCTGGGAGCCGAGGACGATGGCCGACCACGGATCGATCGCACGGCCCGTGGCCCACGCGCGCCGCAACAGCAGCGCACAGTCCTCGTCCCGATCGGGATCGAAGTCCGCCGGAACCTCGCCGAGGTCGGCGATCAGACGCGCGATCGCGGCGGAACGGTCGAAAACCCTTGCGGGAGTGCGGGAGTACAGCCGCGCGCCGCAGGCGGCGGCTTCGACACCGCGGTCCTCCCCGGTCCCGATCTCCCGCAGCACCCGTGCCCGGGTGTCGGTGTCGAAGTAGATCGCGAACTCCCGCAGCACATCGGCCGGATCGTCCGGTGAATGCACCAGATTCAGCAGATAGCTGTATCTGCCGAGAACATAACGTAATTCGCCCGGCCGGCGCTTGCCCGGATCGGTCGGTCCCTTGGCCGCCGTGAGCCGCACCGAGGTCGGCAGCCCTGTGGGTTCGCCGGAGACGACGAGGACCAGCGCATCGGAAATCTCGGTCAGCAGATCGGCCAGCCGCCGCCGCTCCGGCGAGGCGATATTCCACGCGAAATACCACAGCGCACGCACCAGATGCCGGTCGACGGCGCAGATGCGGGCGGCCACGACACGGAAATCGTTGTCCTGCAGCCACTGCAGGGTCGGTTCGACCGACCGGGCCACGATCGCATCCGGTTTCAGCAACAGCAGTGAGTATCGGCGGGAGAATTCGACCACGTCGAGTCCGGCCGCACCGAGTTGGTCGACGGTCTCCTGAACGTAGGTGTCCTCGGCATAGGCGGCCGCCTTGTCCGGCAGCGGTGTGGACGCCGCCAGCAGTTGCGTCAGATTCATCGGCTGCCTCCCGCCTTCGCGCCCGAGGCGAAGCGCGCCAGCACCTCCGCTACCGACGGCAGCGGATCGCCGAGGTAGCCGCTCTCCAGGCAGTGATCCAGGAGCAGTCGCAGATACGGCTTGCCGGTCGCGGGACAATCCCGTCCGAGCAGAGCGCGTGTCGCGGTGGTGTCGAACAGCGGGCGTCGGGCGAAGTAGCTCGTATAGAGAGCGCCGATGCGCTGGAAGTATTCGCGTTCCAGCGGTTCCAGGTCGTCCACCGCGAACGAGGCTTGGGGAACGAAGGTCGCGACGTGGAAGGACGGGTATTCGGCGAGAACGTCCGAAATATCGCGCAGCGACAGCGCATCGGCGCCGACAGCGTGAAAGGTCTGTCCCACAGTGGATTCGAAGTCGATGGCGGCGGCGGTGATCACATCGGCGACGAAGTCGACCGGCGCGGGTGCGATCGTGGCGTCGTAGCGGCCGGGCAGCGAGCGCAGTTTGCCCTCGACGATCAACTTCACCACGGTGTAGAGGTTCTTGTAGTCACGGATCACGCCGGTGCCGGCGGCACCGGTCACAACGCCGGGGCGCACGACCGCCCAGCGCAGTCCCGGTGTACAGCGCACCTGGCGTTCGGCGCGGAACTTACTGTCCTCGTAGCCGTTTCCGAAGGCTTGCCCGACGTCGAGTTCCGCCTCGGCGACGACACCCGTCCGCATCCCGCAGACGTAGGCGGTGCTCACGTACACCAGCGGCACGTCCCAGCGCAACGCCAGCTCGATCGCGTGCGCGGTGCCGCGCACGTTCAGTTCCTCGTAGTCCCCGGTGGTGGCATCGAAAGCGGTGGTCGCCGCGGCATGCACGATCAAGCCGATGCGGGAACCGAGTTCGGCGGCGTCGTGCCGGGACAGGCCGAAACCCAGCCGCCGGATATCGCCGCGCACCGTCTCGATGCCGTCGAGCTGGGAACCGTCGTTGCCGACGATCCGCGAGTTGCTGTGCAGTACACCGACGACGGGCCGGCCCGCTGCCCCGAGACGGGCCACCACCTCGGCACCGACCAAGCCGCCCGCGCCGGTCACCAGTACGGCGTCGCGCCCGGTCACGGTCCCACTCCCTCGATCAGGGTCACCACGTCCCCGATGCGGCGCACGCCGGCCAGCTGTTCGGGGCGGTAGCGCGGTAGGCCGAAGGCCTGTTCGAGGACCATTGTCAGCTCCATCAAGCGAAGCGAGTCGAAGCCGAGGTCCTCGATCAGCCGCAACCGGTCACCCGGTTCGGCGGGCGGCGCCGGCGCCATCGCGACGACGAGTTGGCGAACCCGTTCCGCCACTGGGCTGTCCACATTCGTCATCACTGTCCTCCGTCGTGCTGGTGGGGTTGCCGCCCGCCCGAGCCGAGCAGGTCGCGGGCCTCGTCGAGGGGCAGTTCGGTGTCGAGATAGGCGGCCGGGCGCAGCCAGTCGTAGCTGATGTCGAGGGTGCGCCGCCATTGCTCCCGCGAATCGAACGACGCCGGGAACTGCGTGCCGCCCGCGATCTCTCGCACGGCCGCCGCGAGTTCGTCCAGCACGGCCAGCTCGTCCAGGCCGCTCGCACCCGCTGCGAGGACCGCGGAGAAGCGCAGTGCCGACGCGCGGTCGACCAGCTCCCGCAGCGATCCCACCTCCGGTACCAGCGCGGTCAGCGTCGGACCGGGCGCGACGTCCGCGGGCAGCGGGTGAATACCGTAGGTGGACAGCATCATTCGCACACACATGGCGATGGCGCGATGCGCCGCGATATCGGCAACCGCGCCCTGGCCGGCCTTGACCGCGCCCATCAGATCCTCGCGGGCGTTCTCCAGCACCACGTTCGACCAAACCACCTCCATCGCACAGGCGACGAAACGCTGAGCCGGCAGCGGTGACAGGGTCGCGATATCGCGGTCCGCGCCGCCACCGGCGAGCCCGAGCGCGGGCATCCGCGTGGACGGAATCGGCGTGACGGGGCGCAGCGGTTTGCACATGGCGAGCGCGGGACGCAGTGTCTCGCCGCCGCGCAGGGACAGTCCGATGAAACCGAGGCGGACGAACTCGGCGAGTTCGGTACCGATCGGCGACCGGCGCAGTATGTCGGCGACCGACTTGCGGGCGACGACGGCACGCCAGGCGGCGGCACCGCGAGCCGAGAGTGCGAAGACATCCTTGTCCTCGCGCAGGACATGGATCCGGCTCCCGATGGGCCAGGTGGTCACGCCGTCGATCCGGGCCAGCAGAATCCGGTCGAGATCACCGGCGACATCCGCGATGCCGAATCGCCGAGCCAGTGCGAGCAGCTCGTCGAGCGTCGCGGTGTCGGGAAGAGCACGGTAGGCGTCGATCAGCTCCGCGGCGCCCGGATCGGCCGACGCGATTCGATCGAGCTGTCGCGGAAGCCATTTCGTCTCGATATAGGTCTCCCCGCGCGTCGCGCTCCACGACTTGACGGCTTGGAGAAGGCCGTCGCGGGCCCACCCGTCGGCTTCCGCGCCGGCGCCCATGGCCTGCAACGCGACCGCGAACCACAACGCGTGCCGACTGCGCCGCGCCCACCAGGCGGATACGGTCGCCGCGAAGGCGCCGGCGGGCAGCAGCGCCGACAGCCCGTCCAGATCCACGGCCGCGCTCGACCGCACCACCGTCGCGTTCCGGAACCGCTGACAGCGGTTCAGCACGTCCTCGTCGAGGTAGCCGGCGCCGTCCGCACCGGCCACCCGCGCGAGTTGCGCCCGCAGTTGCGCCTCGGATCGAGTGCGGATCTCGATGCGGCGGCCGTCGGCGAACACCACGGTCGGAAGCGTCGGCATCTCCTCGGCACCGGGTGCCACGATCAGAAAGTCGATATCGGAACCATCGTTGCCGAATCCCTCCGCCAGCGACCCCTCGAACAGGGCGGCGGAATCCGGCGGGATCGAGACCGTTTCCAGTGCGGCGGCCAGCAGCCGCTCGGCACGATCGAGCGGCAGCGCCGGCTCGGTGGACAGGCTGGTCGCGGCGGTGTCGGTGGCGCGATGGTCGGTGGCGCGATGGTCGGTGGCGCCCGCCAAACGCCCCTCGGTATACAGCTGCCACATGTGGCGGCGGCGCGGTTTGCCGCTCGAGGTGCGGCGGATGAAGCCGCGCGGTCCGGTGACGACGCCCACGGTGCCCGCGGGACCCAGTTCGCCACGCACCACGGTCCGGGCTCGGGCAATCCACTCCCCCGGCGCGGTTTCGGCGAACAGCACGATGCCGGGTGCGGCGCCACCGGACAGCGAGACCGCCGCGAGTTTGCCCTTGGTGATACCGGTTTCGCGGGCCACCCGCGATTCGATGTCCTCCATGAACACCGAACGTCCCCGTACCTTCAGACTCGTGCCCATCCGGCCCAGCACGAAAACCTCGTCGTGATAACGGAATCCGGCGTCGCCGGTATAGAGCCGGCCGTCGGTGATGCGCGTTGCGCCGCCGGCGCCGTCGGTATAACCGAGCGCGACCGAATCGCCGATCACCACCATCTCCCCGAGCACTCCGTCTGGCAGTTCGCGGCCGTCCTCGCCCACCACCACGACGGTGGATTCGGGAGTGGAGAAGCCGAGTCCGGTGATCCAGCCCGGGCCGCTCACCCACCGATCGTCGGCGAGTGCGACCTCCGCGTCGACTCGCACCCGCTCACCGGGCCGCAGGGTCGCGGTATCGACCCGCAGTGCCGTCAGCGGCCGGTCGCGCGCCGAGGAGGTGACCATCAGGGTGGCCTCGGCCAGGCCGTAGGCGAGGGTGTAGGCCCGAGCGGAAAAGCCGCGCGCGCCGGTGAGTTCGGCGAACGACCGCAGATCCTCGACTTCGACCGGCTCGGAACCGACCGCCAGGGTTCGCCATCCGGACAGGTCCAGATCGGCGATGTCGTCCGGGGAAACGCGGTGTGCGACATAGCCGAGGGCGAACGACGGCGACGGCGAATGCTGGGCGTGCGCCATCGCCCGCAGCCAGCGCGCGGGGTCGCGCACGAACTGATCGGGCCGCATCAGATACAGGTCCCCCTGATTGGCGACCGTGGTGAGGAATGCGCCGACGAGGCCCATATCGTGGTAGAGCGGCAGCCACGAGACCATCGCCTCGCCTGGCCGCCAGTCGATCAGCCGGCTGATCATCCGGATGTTGTTGGCCAGGTTGTGCCACGACACGCGCACGCCGCGCGGGGTTCCGGTCGACCCGGAGGTGAATTGCAGCAGTGCCGTCTCGACCACGGGCGCGAGCGTTCGTTCGGCGGGCGTCCCGGTTTCGGCCACGACGACCGGTTCGTCGGCGCGCCCGGCCGCGGTCATCGCCTGCCGGACCAGTGCTTCCAGCTCCACCGAGGTGACGACCACGCGGGGCGCGGCTTGGTCGAGTATCGCCGCGACATGCGCGATGTACTGCTCCACATCGGCGAACATCGGCGGCGCGATGGGCGTGAACACCCCGCCGCAGGCCCAGACGGCGTAAAACGCGGCGACACAGGGGAATCCGGTCGGCATGACGACGCAGACACCGGCCTCGTCATCGCCCGCGAGCCCCCGTTCGCGCAGCCGGCCCGCGACCGACCAGGTCAGCTCGGCGAGCTCCGCGTAGCTGCGGAACTGCCAGCCGTCCGCTTCGTCGGCGAGGTGGATGCCGGTGGCGGTGGCGGGATTCACCAGCCAGCCGCGCACCAATTCCTGGTCGTCGCTGGTCGTCGGCAGTTCACTGGGCATCGCTTGCCTCCCCTTGGTCGAGCACGGTGACGGTTCCGCTGCTGCCGTCGACCCGCAACGGCATACCGGTACGAACGGATCTGGTGACGCCCGGAATCTGCACCACCGTCGGCACACCGAGTTCGCGCGCGACGATGGCGACATGAGTGAGCGGGCTGCCGCGCTCGACGACCAGT
Source organism: Nocardia nova (assembly GCF_002933465.1). Lineage (GTDB taxonomy): Bacteria > Actinomycetota > Actinomycetes > Mycobacteriales > Mycobacteriaceae > Nocardia > Nocardia nova_B. The sequence goes on along the minus strand of NZ_PSZE01000004.1, from coordinate 5,036 downwards.
GCGGTCGCCGACGGCAACACCGCCACCCAGCCCGGGTCGGTTCGATAGGTGACGAGCACACCGCCCGCCACATCGCGCGGTTCGTCGACCACCACCGCCGGTCCCGTCCCGATACCGCCGCCCGACGGCGTCCCGGTGAAGACCGCACCCGCGGTCGCCGCCGGAGTGTCGGTGATCGGCACCCAGCCGACCGCCGCGAGCTCGGCCGGACCGAAACCACCGCCGAGGGTGTCGAAGCGGGCCGGCGCGACCAGGCGTGCGTCGGCGGCGCGCTGCTGTTTGCGGGCGGCGACCACCGCGCGCAGACCGGCCGTCTCGCCGCCCTCGTAGCAGCTCCGCAGTTGCGGCAGCGTCAGATAGAACACATCGGAGAATTCGTCGATGATATTGCGCCGCACCAGGTCTCGTCCCATGATTCGGATTGTTCGCTTGACCATGCCGAAGGCGCGGGTGCGGCAGAAGCGCAGACTCTCCCGATGCCCCGCACAACGAGCCACCTTGCGCCGCAGGCGTTCATAGATCGCACGGCGCCAACCGCGCAGGTGCGCATCGAGATATCGTTGCGCGTCGTCGGCGGCGCGGTCCTGCTGTTCCGGCAGCGCGGCCAGCACCATGACGAACAGGCCCGACGGATCCTCCCGCAGATCCGGCGTCTCGAGCTTCAGTTCGTCGAGGCTGCGATAGCCGTAGCGGTCGATGTAGTCGTCGACGCGCGCCCGGAAGTCGTCGTGGCCCCCCGTCACCAGTGCGTGGTAAACACCTTCCGGTGCAGTGCTTTCCAGCAGTGTGCGCAGTTCGGCGTGCTCGCGGACGGTGGCCGCGAGCGCGGACATCGCGCGGGCCGGCTCGGCGGATTCGACGTCGGCGCCGGGCCCGGCGACGGCGTAGAGGAACCACTCCGGCGCCTTCGGCAGGAATAGCCGGGTGAGCACGTACAACAGGCCGGTGAGGGTCAGCAGCATGGCGTCCAGAACCATCATCGGCCCCCACCGATGCACCAGCTCCCGATCGAGTTCGCGATAGCGAGCGTAGGCTCGGTCGCCGGTGTCGGCGCTGTCGTCATGGGATTCGAAATCGTCGTAGACGCGGTAGAACTCGTCGAGGAACCGCCGCATCATGGCGTCGATACCGGCGATGCGGCGCAGATAGATCGCGGTGGTGCGGGCCCGGCACAGCACTCGCCGCACCGGATTGCCGAAAGTGAACGGGCGCAGCGTCTTCGCGACGTCGTCGGGCAGTGGTTCGGCCACGCCGAGCGCGGCCTCGAGGACACGGCGGTTGAGCGGATAGCCGGGCGCGATGCCAACCATCCGATACCAGTGCAGCAGGTTGTAGTAGACGCGGCCGTGGAAGTAGCCGAGGAGCACGGGAGTCCAGCTGTCGGTCTGCGCTACCTGAGCCCGCGGCACGCCCAGGGATTCGGCGTATCCGCGATACACCCGGCCGTAGATATCGGCCGCGGTGGTGAAGGTCAGTGGTGAGGTGATGCCGCTGAAACTCTCGATGATGTTGGAGTTGTCCCAGATTCGCAGGTCGCCGTCCGGCACCGCTTCCCCGGCACCGCGCAACGAATCTCCGACCGCGGTGGTCACCGGGCGTGCCTGCAGCACCCAGAGCCGGCCTTCTGCATCGAAGGACCATTCGACATCCTGTGGGGCGCCGGTCGCGCTCTCGATCCGACGGCCGACCTCGATCAGCCGGGTCACCTGATCGGGGGTGAGCGCCGGTTGCGAACGCAGCGCGGGATCGACCTCCACCGCGATGCAGCCCTGATCGCCGTCGGGACAATAGCGAGTCGCCTTCTCTCCCATGATCGTATCGATCACTGTGCCCGAGAACTTGTCCACGACATAGGTATCGGCGTCCACCGCACCGGAGACCAGTCCTTCACCCAGTCCGTAGACCGCACTGATCAGCATCCGGTCCGTAGCGCCGGTGCTCGGATCGCAGGTGAACAGCACACCGCTGGTCTCCGCCGCGACCAGGCGTTGCACGATGACCGCCGGCATGTCCGGAAGCGCCAGTCCGTGCGCGAAACAGTAGGTGATCACCCGCGGCGACAACGCCGAGGCCCAGCAGGCCGTCACCACCGAGGCGATCGCCTCGGCGCCGGAGACGTTCAGGAACGAATCGAACTGCCCGGCGAACGAATACGCGGATCCGTCCTCCACCGCGGCCGACGACCGGACCGCCACCGGCCCACGGCCGAGCCGCCGCCACACCTCGTCCATCGCGCCGACGAGAGCATCCGGAGGTGTGGCGGTCATGATGCTCGCGCGCAGCCGGGCGCCGCGGATCAGCGCCTCGTCGAGGTCGGTCGCGGTCACGAAATCCGCTGCCGCCGCGACGATCTCGGTCGGCATGTGCTCGAACAGCGACGGCTCGACGACCAGCCAATCCGGCACCGGCAACGCCGCATCGCGCAATCGACGCAGCCCGGCCGCTTTCCCGCCCGCATCCGCGGCTTCGGCAAGGCTTGCTTCGGATTCGTGCACCAGGTCTCCTGTCATCGCGGACCGTGCGCCTGCCCAGCGGTCGCTCGCAGAGTTCGTAACGATATATCTGAAGTTTTGACGTTTCGGAATACCGGTGATCACGTATCCGGCATGCCCCGATGCGCAGGCGGTCACCGCGGCGTTGTCTCGATATACCGGCCGCGCTCGCCGGTGTTAACCGAATTCCGAACAAGATCGGCTGGCCGCCCGCCGAACGCGCGGCTACGCTACGTTGAGGCTCGTGACGATCGGTGGAGGGTGTAATTCGGCGTGAGTTGGACATTCACACCGGACGAGTTCGCGCACATCTGGCGCGAGACCGACCTCGATCGCCATCCCTTCCCGCTGCGCATCCTCGAGTCACCCCGCACCGAGGACGAGGCGGCCACCTTGCGCAAGACCCTCGAGGCACGGCTGCCGCTCGCTGCGGACCCCGACCTGTCCGCATGTCTGCGCATCCTGGCCGCGCCGCACACCCGCGTGGTCGCGATCGGGGGCGCTCACAGCGCGGGAACAGAAATCCGGGCGGTGGCGGCGGCGATCTACGACCACGCCGTACTCGCGATCCAAGAACCCGGACGCACACCCGGATTCGGCGGGTCCATCCGCTTGTCGATCGGTCACACCGCCAAACTGGGCGCCCGGATCGCCGCCCTGCTGCCCGAGTGCCCGGCCGGAAGCGAACCCGCACGCTCGGCGCCGAGCGAAGCGGTGCGCGACGACGACTGCCCCCGGCCGACCTCGCCGCCGGCGCCGCGCATACGCCGCCTGCTCCTGAAACCGCATACCGCCGAGGGACATATCCGCATCGAAACCGGATTGGACCGGGCCACCCCACCCGCACCGCTGTACTACACCTGGATCGACGTCGCCGACGACGGGCGCTATCTCATCAAGGCGGGCGACGAAGTCCATATCGTGCCCGCGAGCCGGCAGCAGATCGGCACTCATCTGCAAAAACGGATTCCGCGATGACTGTGGCGTGCACGGATTCGGGCAACTCGGGCTGACCGGACATCGACGGAACCAGTAAGCTGGGTCGACTCGCAGCCTCACCGGGAAGCCGCCTCGGCCACCCTCATCGGGCTGTGTGATTACAGCCCAATGGGGAGCCCTACGTGGTAATGCTCCGCTGCCGCCTCCGGGCGTTCCCCATTAGGCTGATCGGACCGACCGATCTCAGGGGTGCGCATGACGATCGAGACCAGCCAGGCCGATATCACCCGTTTCTTGCAGGCCGCGCGCGGGGGAACCGTCACCTTCGATCCGGCGGCCGCGCGTGGGTGCGCGGAGATCTATCAGCAGCAGGCCGACCGGCTTCGGGAACTACAGCAGCGCCTCGATTCGGTGGCGCAGCTCAGCGGCTTCGGAGGCTTCTTCTCCGCGCAGCAGCTGCAGGCCGGCTTCGGCCGCAAGGCGCGTGATGCGGCCGAACTGCTCGACCAGTACATCGCCGCCGCCTACCGCATGAAAGAGGCCTTCCTGACCAGCGCCGGGCTCTACGAGGAGGCCGATTCCGCGCATGCGGCCGCGCTGCGGGCGATCTCCTCCGGACTGTCGCGATGAGCGCCGAATTCCGTTACGGGCCGGCCGCTTCGCGCACCGACCCCCAATACATCAGCGCCATGGAGCATTTCGAGTCGATGACGCATGAGCAGATCCACGCCGGAACCGAGACGATCGAGGCCGGTGAGATTCTGCAGGCCTCGCTGATCTGGCTGGAGGCGGCCGCCACGCTGACCGGGTCCATGCCGGCTACCCGCTCACAAGCCGAACGAATCATGGATCACGCCGGCTGGCAGGGCCCGGCCGCCGAAGCCGCCGCCGCGAGTGCGCACAGCTTCGCCGCCTCCGTCGACGAGTTGGCCGCCATCTTCGGCGAGGTCGGTGCGCGGCTCGGGGCGGTCGCCGGAGCGGCGGAAGCGGTCAAACTGGCGGTACCCCCGCCGGGCGATTCCGGACCGGTGGGCGCCATCGCCCGAGTGCTGGAGGCCGCGCATGTGATCGATGCGCGCATCGCCCAGGAGCTCCTGCGTCAAGAGGCGATTCTGGCGATGAACATGATCTACAAACCGGCGTACTCGGCCGCGGGCACCGCGGTCCCGGCTCTACCCGAACCCCCGGCACAAGCCGACCCCGGCGGACCGCGCCCCAGCGCTCCCGCGCGCCCGGACGGCGACCGGCCGCAATCGCACCGAAGCCCTACCGCCCCACCGTCGTCCGAGTCGGAGCCCTCGACGCCGGATCGGGCACCGAACTCGGCCACTGCGCCCGGCACACCCGCGCCGCAGTCGCCGTCCGCACCCGCACCCGCGCCTTCGCAGGCGCAAACCGCGCCCGCACCCGGCGACCCGGCACCGAGTCCCTCGGCGCCGACCCCGGCGCCGCCGACCTCTTCCGCTCCCACATCGCCGGACCCGACGCAGACACCCGCACCGCCCGGACCCGGCAGTTCGGTGCCAGCAGGTCCACCGACACCCGATCCGAATGCCGCGCCGCCGGCCACCCCCGCGCCCGCCGCACCGGCTCCGGCGCCACCAC
>NZ_PSZE01000049.1 GCF_002933465.1 Nocardia nova | reverse complement strand
ACGACAACGGATCGATACCCGCGTTCTCCAGCGCCTCCCACGACACCTCCAGCAGCTGCCGCTGCTGCGGATCGGTCGCCAACGCCTCCCGCGGCGACATACCGAACAACCCCGCATCGAAATCCGCGATATCGGAGACGAACCCACCCGACCGCACGGCCGCACCGGCGCGGGCATCGTCCACCTCCCAGCCGCGGTCGGCAGGCCACGGCCCGATCGCGTCGATCCCGGCCGCGACCAGATCCCACAGCTCGTCCGCCGAGCGCACTCCGCCGGGATACCGACAGCCCATCCCCACCACCGCAATCGGTTCGTGTACCGCCGCGACCGGCGCGGTGGCCGGTGCCGTCGCCGGCTCGGACCCGGCCAGCACCGCGCTGATCCGGGCGGCCAGCGCAGCGGGTGTCGGGTGGTCGAACACCACGGTGGCGGCCAGGCGCACCCCGAGCACCCCGGCTAGCCGATTGCGCAATTCCACCGCGGTGAGCGAATCCATGCCCAGCTCTTTGAATGTCGCGGTCGCCGTGATCGGGTCGACGCCGTCGTAGCCCAGCACCGCCGCCGCCTGTTCGCGGACGATCTGGCGCACCGCGTCGAGTCGATCTCGTTCGGCCAGTGCGCTCAGCCCACTGCTGCGCACCTCGCTTCCGGTCGCGGCCCGGCGCAGCTGGGGCCGGTAACGCAGCACCCCGCGCAGGATCGGCGACATGCCGTCCTGCCACCGGCCCGTCACCAGGTCGACCGGCACCATGTCGACCGCACCCGCGCGCAGGCCGTGCGCCAGCAGAGCGGCGCCGTCGGCGGACGTTATCGGCCGCACGCCCTGGCGGGCCAGCCGCCGGCGGTCGGCCCCGCCGAGGTGGCCGGTCATCGCGCTCGCGGTCTCCCACAAACCCCATGCCAGCGAGGTCGCGGGCAGTCCCTGCCCGCGACGATACTGAGCCAGCGCGTCGAGGAAGGTATTGGCCGCGGCGTAGTTCGATTGGCCGGCGATACCGAAAGTGCCTGCCGCCGAGGAGAACAGGATGAAGGCGCGCAGGTTCAGCCCGGCGGTCACCTCGTGCAGATGCCAGGCGATATCGGCTTTGCCGCGCAGCACCTGGTGCAAGGCCGCCGCGGAGAGGGAGTGCGCCGGCTGATCGGCCAGGATGCCCGCCGCGTGCACCACAGTGGTCACCGGCCGCTCCGCCGGGACGGCGTCGAAGACGGCGGCCAGCTGTGCCCGGTCGGTGGCATCGCAGGCGACGATCTCGACGTCCAGTCCGGCCGATTCGAGTTCACGGCGCGCCGTGGCGGCGTGGCCGTCTGCCGGTCCGCGCCGCGACACGAGAACGACCGTGGACACGGCGGATTGCGTGGCGAGCGTGCGTGCCGTCAGCCGGCCGAGCAGTCCGAGTCCGCCGATCACGACGGCGGTTTCCGCGGGCGGGTCCGCTACCTCGCCCGCAGTGGCCGGGCGTGCCGAATCAGGCGAAGCGGCAGCGTCTTCCGCCGTGGACCGGTCCGGTTCGAGGCGCGGCACCAGTGCCGGTCGTCCGGAGCGGACCGCCACTTCGGGTTCGTCGGCGGCGACCGCCGCCGCGGCAACGGTTGCCAGCGCCGCGTGACCGGCGGACCCGTCGTGATCCACCAGGACGATGCGGCCGGGATTCTCGGTACGGGCCGAGCGGATGAGACCGGGTAACGCACCGGCCCGCAGGTCGGGAACCTCTCCGGCGGCCACCGCGTACGCGCGCCGGGTGAGCACCACCAGCCGTGCCCGCGGGTTGCCGTCCGCGAGCCAGTGCCGGAGCCGCTCCAGGGTGCGTTCGGTGACCGTGTGCACCTCTGCGACCACATCCTCGGGCGCGCCCTCGGCAGCGAATTCCGTCGTATCCAGTAACACGAAATCGGCGCCGGACAATTCGGTCAATTCTGCGGCACCGGCGATCTCACCCGAGCGATATCCGTCCGGGTCGGTGGTCCAGAGCGCGGCGGACGAACCCGCCGCGGCGTCGGCGCCGGGCAACTCCGTCCACCCGACCCGGTACGCGGCCGCCGCCGTCGCGTTCGACGGCTCGTTTCCGGCCGGGCGCAGGGTCAGTGATTCGATACTCACCACGGGTTCACCCCGCGCGTCGACACCGACCACCCCGAACTCGTGCGGGCCGAGCCGGGTCACCCGCACCGACAACTCCCGCGCATCACGCGCCCACAACCGCACACCGGACCAGCTGAACGGAAGCGCCAGTTCGCCATCGGTGTAGGGCAATGCGTGCAGCGCCGCGTCCAGAAGCGCCGGGTGAATACTGAATTCCGTTGCGGCACCCGCCTTTTCGGGAAGTTCGGCGGTGGCGCGGATCTGATCGCCCACCGCGGATACCTCCCGCAGTCCGCGGAAGGCCGGCCCGTAGTTCAGCCCGAGCTCGCGCAGTTCCCGGTAGATGATCGCCGGGTCGGCCGTCCCGGCCGCGGGACCGCTCTCGGCGCGTGGAGCGGTCGTTCGATCGACGGCGGTGAGCACACCGGTCGCGCACTGCTCCCACTCCGTGCCGAACTCGTCGTCGGCGTCGGCGCGGTAGAACGTGATCGCGCGCCCGCCTGCCCGCTCGGGGCCGACATAGACCTGAATCCGGACGCGACCGGATGCACCGATCACGATCGGGCGTTCGTTGACCAGCTCCGCCAGCGTCGGCCAGCCGAGTTCGGCACCGATCCACAGCGCGATGTCGACACAGGCGGCGCCGGGCACGATCACCGTCTCCCCGACCGCGTGATCGGCCAGCCAGGGATGATCCGCGAGCGTGAGCTGCCCGACGAACAGCGTGGCATCGGCGGCGGAGATCTCCACCGCACCGGCCAGCAGCGGATGGCCGGCGGGACGTACGCCGAGCCGGCGCGCATCCGCGACACCTGTGGTGCAGTCGTCCGCGCCCCAGAACCGCTGCCGGTCGAAGGCGTAGGTGGGCAGCTCGATCCACCGCGCACCGCCGGCCGGCAGCAGTGCCTGCCAGTCCACCTCGATACCGTGCACATGCAGGCGAGCGGCGGCGAGCAGCAACTCCCGGCGACCGGAGCGGTCGCGGCGCAGCGTTCCGGTGGAGATCACCTCGGTGGCCTCCGCGGATTCGGCGATGGCGTCGATGGTGTGGCGCAGCACAGGATGCGCGCTGACCTCCACGACGGTGTCGTGACCATCGGCCAGCGCACGGCGGAGCGACCGGTCGAACTGCACCGTCGAACGCAGATTGTCGTACCAGTACCGGGCGTCCATCACGGTGGTGTCGATGGGTTCACCACTGACGGTGGAGATGAGCGGAACGGTCGCGGGTCCAGGGCTGATCGGTGCGAGCCCGTCGAGGACCGCCGCCTCGACGGTATCGACGTGGTGCGAATGCGAGGCATAGTCGACATTGACCCGTCGATTCCAGATATCGTCGCTGTCCAGTTCGGTGGCCAGTTCGTCGATAGCGGCACTGTCTCCCGAGATCAGCACCGCGCCCGGGCCATTGATCGCGGCCAGGGCGAGCGCACCCTCCCACCGGGCCAGCCGGGCGCGGGCGCGATCCTCGGGCAATGCCACGGTGAGCATGGCGCCGAGTCCGGACAGTTCGGTGATGGCCTTGCTGCGCAAGGCAACTGCCCGCGCCGCATCGCTCAGGCTCAGCACCCCGGCGATGTGCGCGGCGGCGATCTCCCCCTGGGAATGGCCGATCACCGCATCGGGTCGCACGCCGAGACGGATCCACAGCTTGGCCAGCGACACCATCATCGCCCACAGCGCGGGCTGCACCACATCGACCCGGTCGAGGCTCGGTGCGCCCGGGGTGCCGGCGAGTACGTCGGTCAGCGACCAATCCACGAAAGGTGCGAGGGCGTCGGCACATTCGGCGAGATAGCCGGCGAATTCCGGGCTCGTACGCACCAGCGAGTCCGCCATACCGGCCCACTGAGAGCCCTGTCCGGGAAAGACGAACACCACCCGGCGGCCGGTGGTGGCCGCACCGCGTACCAGATTGTCGTCGGCGACGTCACGCGCCAGCGCATCGAGTGCGCGTTGTAGTTCGGTTCGGTCCGAACCGACCACGACCGCCCGCCGATTCAGGAGCGCGCGCCGCCGCAGGACCGCGGTGACCTCGGCGACAGCCGGCTTGTCGGGCGCCGCCACCGCCGTGAGCAGCCGCTGCGCCTGGCCGGCCAACGCGGCCGCGGAGTTCGCCGACAGCAGCCACGCCGTGGTCTCGGGCACGTCGGTATCCGGCGTCGCCGGGCCGGTTTCGGCCGCGGGCGCCTCCTCCACGATCAGATGCGCATTGGTCCCACTGACACCGAATGCGGAAATGCCCGCACGCCTGGGCTTTTCGTGCCGCGGCCACGGCCGGGCGGTGTCGAGGACGCGCACCTGCCCGCCGTCCCAGTCGATCTTCGAGGACGGGTTGTCGGCGTGCAATGTACGCGGCAGCGTCTCGTGGCGCAGTGCGAGCACCATCTTGATCAGTCCGGCGAGACCGGCCGCGGCCTGGGTATGACCGATATTGGATTTCACCGAACCCAGCCACAGTGGGTCGCCCACGCGCCGTTGGCCGTAGGTCGCCATCAGGGCGTGAGCCTCGATCGGATCGCCGAGAACCGTTCCGGTGCCGTGCGCTTCCACGGCATCGACATCGCCGGGTCGCAGCCCCGCGGCCGCCAGCGCATCCTCGATCACCCGCTGCTGCGCGGGACCGTTGGGCGCGGTCAGTCCGTTGGAAGCACCGTCCTGGTTCACCGCCGACCCCCGGATCACAGCCAGGACGCGGCGGCCGTTCGCGAGCGCGTCCGACAATCGCTCCGCGACGAGAACACCCGCGCCCTCGGCCCAGCCGGTACCGTTCGCGCCGTCGCCGAACGCTTTACAGCGACCGTCCGGGGCCAAGCCGTGCTGGCGGGAGAATTCCACGAACAGGGTGGGTGAGCTCATCAGGGTCACCCCGCCGATCACGGCACTGTCGCATTCGCGGTCGCGCAGCGAGCGCACCGCGAGATGGGCGGCCACCAGCGAGGACGAGCAGGCGGTGTCGACGGTCAGCGCCGGGCCCTCCAACCCGAAGGTGTAGGAGATGCGGCCCGACGCCACGCTGGCGGCGTTTCCGACGCTCAGGTAGCCCTCCAGTTCGGGCGGATACCCGCTCAGCGTGGTGGGATAGTCGTTGCCGTTCGTGCCGACGAACACACCGGTCCGGCTGCCACGCAGCCCGGTGGGATCGATGCCCGCGTGTTCGAGGGCCTGCCAGGTCGTCTCCAGCAGCAGCCGATGCTGCGGATCGGAGGCCAGCGCCTCGCGCGGGGACAGCCCGAACAGGCCGGCGTCGAAATCCGCTATCCGATCGAGAAATCCGCCACGCTGGGTGGCCGAGGTTCCGGGTCCCTGCTCGGGGTCGAACAGTGTGGCCGGGTCCCAGCCCCGGTCGGCCGGGAACTCGCCGATGGCGTCACGTTCGCCGGCCAGGAGCTGCCAGAAGCTGTCGGGTGAATCGACGCCTCCCGGAAATCGGCAGCCGATGCCGACGATCGCGATCGGCTCCCGGCGCCGATGCTCCACCGTGGCCAGATCCTGCCGCGATTGCCGCAGTTCGAGCGAAACCTTCTTGAGCAGGTCGCGAATCCGGTCGTCTTGCATCCATCTACCTCACTGGTCACAACGGGCGGTGGTCGGCGAACCCGGATCGATCAGGTGATCCCGAGGTTCTTCTCGATGAACTCGGCGAGTTCGGCATCGGTGGCATCGTCGAGGCCTTCGGATGGCTCGGGGTCGTCCGGCGAGCCGAGGGCGGCGAGTACGGCGGTCAGCTCGGCACGCGCCCGTACGGCCAGATCACCGTCCACCGTGGCCAGTGCATCGCCCAAACGCGTTATCTGCTCGACGATGTCGGGTTCGGCCGCCTCGGCGTACCGCAGCGCCAGCACATGGTCGGCCAGTTCGGCCGGTGTCGGATAGTCGAACAGTACGGCGGGCGACAGGGCCAGTCCGGTGTGCGCGCGCAGCCGGTTGCGCAGTTCGACGGCGGTGATCGAATCGAAGCCCTGATCGCTGAAACTGCGCCGGGGATCTATCCGGGTAGGTGCATCGACGGCCTGTACGGCGGCGATATGTTCCTGCACCAAGGCGACTACCCGGGCATGGCGCTCCGCCGCGGACAGCGCGTGCAGTTCCCGCCACAGCGCTTCGTGTGCGCCCTCGGCGGTCACAGCGGGTGTGGTGGCACCGGCCAGCGTGCCGGTGATCGCGTTGTACTGCTGGGCCGCCAGCCGATCCCAGTCCATATCGGCGATCGCGAGATGCGCGGCCGGATCGGCGATCGCGTACGGCAGCACGTCCAGGGCGCGGCCGGGATCCATCGGCAGGAATCCGTTGGATTCGGCCCGCCTCGCGCCGGCGTAGTCGATGATGCCGTCGCCGGCCCACAACCCCCACGAGACGGCCGTGGCGGGCAGACCGGCCGCGTGTCGATGCCGCGCGAGTGCGTCCAGGTAGGCGTTGGCCGGGGCGTAGTTGGCCTGTCCGGCGACGCCGCACAACCCGGCGATCGAGGAGAAGAGGACGAAGGCCGACAACTCGAGCGAACGAGTGGCCTCGTGCAGGTTGTACGCGCCGATCGCCTTGGCCGCGAGAGCGTTTCGCAGCTGTTCGGCTGTCAGCGCGGCGATCGAGGCGTCGTCGAGCACGGCCGCGGTGTGGAATATCGCGGACAGCGGGGTGGTCACCGCCACCGAATTCACGACCGCACGCACTTGTGCCGGGTCGGCGACATCGCACCGGGCGACCCGCACCCGCGCCCCCTGCTCGGCGAGTTCGGCGACGAATTCCTTCGCACCGGGTGCGTCGATGCCGGCGCGGCTGGTGATCAGTAGATGCCGGGCTCCGTCGGCGACCAACCGGCGGGCCAGCGCCCGGCCCAGCGCGCCCAGGCCGCCAGTGATCAGCACGGTGCTGTCGGACTGCGGCACCCACGGCTGGATCCCGGCGGGCGTCCGGTGCCGAACCAGCCTGCGGGCCGATACCCGTCCCGAGCGGACGGCGATCTCCGTCTCGGCGGAGCGCCGGTCGGTCGCAGCGGCGCACGCGGCATCCAGGGCGGACCGATCGCCGGGATCGTCGATATCGAGCAGGCCGCCGCGCAGATGCGGCAGTTCGACGGCGGCGATCGCACCGAACCCCCAGACCAGTGCCGCGGCCGGATTCGGCACCGGATCGCCCTCGACCGCGGCCACCGCACCGGAGGTCACCGTCCACAACCGGGTCTGCCATCCGAGCTCATCGCAGGTCCGGGCAAGCGCGACCGCCGGTGCAAGGCTCCGCTCGACCCCCTCGGCAGGGTCTGTTTCCGCCGGTCCCACCGCCACCACCGAGATGATCCCCGCGGGCGCTCCGGCCGGTGCGGCGGATCGCAGTGCGGCCGAGAATGCCTGTGGCTGTTCGAGTTCGGCGGCATCGATGAGCAGAAGGGTGACGGTCGCGCCGAGAGCGCGCAGCGCCTCGGACACTCGCGCCGCGAGATCATCGCCGGGGCGCGCGACAACCAGCCAGTCACCGGGATCGGCGGGGGCCGGAGGTACTCCGATATCACCGAATTCGGCAGCGTAGGTCCAGCGGTCGCGCTGCTGGGCGCGAGCGTGGCGTCGGTGATAGTCGGCCAGCGGTTCCACCAGGGTCTCGACATGCTCGTCGGGACCGGTGTAGCCGAGCAGGCGGCGCAGTGCGGCCGAGTCCTGCCCGGCCACGGCGTTCCAGAACTCGCTGTCGGCCCCGGTTCCGGAATCGGCCTGCGGGGCGGGCCAGTGCCGTTCGCGGTCGAAGGCGTAGGTGGGCAGCGTCAGCATCGGCGATTCCGGCTGCAGCCGTTCCCAATTCGGTGTCACGCCCGCCACATGCAGTTGCGCGACGGCCACCAGCACCGATTCGTCGGCGGGGGTGTCCGGACGCAGGCCCGGGATCACCACGGGCTCTGCTCGCGCGATGTCGGTGGACCCGGACCGGGCGATCGTCTCCGCTGCGAGGGCGGCCAGCACCCCGCCCGGACCGATCTCCAGGAAGGCATCCTCCCCTGCGAGACGAGCGGATTCGACAGCGGGTGCGAACAGGACCGGTTCGCGGATCTGCCGGGTCCAGTAGCCGACGTCGAGTACCGCGCCGCTATCGGCGGCGCCGGTGGTGATGATCGGCGCGGCCGCGGGCCGGTAGGTCAGCTGGGCCGCGGCAGCCTCGAACTCGGCGAGCAGGCCGTCCATCTGAGCGGAATGGAACGCGCGCGAGGTGTTGAGCCGCTTGGTCCGGCGCCTGCGCTGCCGGAACTGTTCGGCCAGCCCATCGGTCGGCTCGGGCGCACCGGAGATCACCACCGACCGCGGCGCGTTCACCGCGGCGATGTCGACCGATGCGCCGGTCCGCCGAATCTCGGCTCGCACCTCGTCGACGGTGGCCTCGATCGCGATCATCGCGCCGGCGGTAGCGATCTCCTGCATCAGCCGCGCCCGCACCGCCACCAGGCGGCAGGCATCGTCGAGCGACAACACCCCCGCGACCTGCGCGGCGGCGATCTCCCCGATGGAATGGCCGATGACCCGGGTGGGGACGATATCCCACGACCGCAACAGCGTGGCCAGTGCGACCTCGACGGCGAACAGGCCGGTCTGGGTGTAGAGCGTGCGATCGAGCAACGGCCGGCCGTCGTCGGCGGTGGCCTCGCCCGCGATCACCTCGCGCAGCGAATAGCTCGCGGTGCCCGCCAGCAGTTCGTCGAAGGTTCCGCAGATCCGGTCGAAGACCTCCCGGAATACCGGAAAGCGTTCGCGCAGTTCGCGTCCCATTCCCGGATACTGGCTGCCCTGACCGCTGAACAGGAAGGTGACCGTGCCCTGCCCCGCCCGCCCGGTGTAGGTTCGCGCGCCTCGGGTTTGCGTGCCGAGCGTGCCCAGCCCCGACAGCAGATCGGCGACCGTATCGCCCACGATCGCGGCCCGATGTTCGAAGGCGGTCCGGCCCAGGGCCAGTGTCCGGGCGAGCGCGGCCGGTGCGGGCATGGGTTCCGAGCGCAGTCGATGCGAGAGCTGCTCGGCCTGAGCGACGAGCGCGCTGTCACTGCGTGCCGAGAGCACCCACACGTACGGCCCCGATCCGGTCCGAGCCTTCTCCGCCTCGGGCCCTGCGGCCACCTCGGGAACATCGGCCTGCTCCAGAATCAAATGGGCATTGGTACCACTGATACCGAACGACGAAATACCCGCCCGGCGCGGGCGGTCGTGGCGCGGCCACGCCCGTTCCTCGGCGAGCAGCCGCAGCGGAATCTCGTCCCAATCGATATGCGGGGTGGGGTCGTCCGCGTACAGGGATTTCGGCAGGCGTTCGTGCGCCATCGCCATCGTCATCTTGATGACCGCGCCGACGCCGGCGGCAGCCTGGCTGTGCCCGGTATTCGATTTCAGCGACCCCACGTGGATCGGATCGTCCCGGCGCCGGCCCGGCCCGTATGCCCGTGCGAGCGCGCCGATTTCGATCGGATCCCCCAGCACCGTCCCGGTGCCGTGCGCCTCGATCACATCGATGTCGGCGGGCGACAGCCCCGCTTGCGCGAGCGCCGCGCCGATGACGCGCTCCTGCGCCGGACCGTTCGGTGCGGTGAGCTGACTGCTGGCGCCGTCCTGGTTGACCGCGCAAGAACGGATGAGCGCGTGAATGCGGTGCCCGTTGCGGCGGGCGTCGGATTCACGTTCCAGCAGCAGCAGGCCCGCCCCTTCCGCCCAGCCGGTGCCATCGGCCGCGGCGGAGAACGATCGGCACCGGCCGTCCGGCGACAGCGCCCGCTGGCGGCTGAAGTCGATGAAGGTGGTCGGGGTGGACATCACCGTCACACCTCCGGCCAGGGCCAGCCGGGCATCGCCGCGCCGCAGCGCCGCGCACGCCTGCGCGATGGCCACCAGCGACGACGAGCAGGCCGTGTCGACAGTGACAGCGGGCCCGGTCAATCCGAGGTGATAGGCGATGCGGCCGGAGACGACGCTCGCCGCGCTGCCGATCACCACATAGCCGTCCTGCGGCGATCCGGTGGGCAACTGCGTACCGTAGTCGTAGTACATGACTCCGGTGAACACCCCGGTTTCGCTGCCGCGCAGGCTCTCCGGCACGATATTGGCCCGCTCCAGCAGCTCCCAGCTCAATTCGAGCATGAGCCGCTGTTGCGGATCGGTCGCGACGGCCTCCCGATTGCCGATATTGAAGAATCCGGCATCGAATCGGTCGGCGTCGTAGAGGAATCCGCCCTGATCGGTCAGGGAACGGCCCGGCGCGTCCGGGTCGGGGTCGTACAGGCCGTCGGGCCACCCGCGATTGGCGGGGAACGCGCCGACCGCATCGGTTCCGGTGGCCACCAGATCCCACAGCTGTTCGGGACTGCGCACCCCGCCCGGATACCGGCAGGCCATGCTCACGATGGCGATGGGTTCCTCGGTGCTGGCGGTCGCCTGCGCCAATTGCCGTCGCGTCTGCTGCAATTCGGCGGTGACCCGTTTCAGGTAGGCCCGCAGCCTGTCCTCACCCGATACCGTCGGATTCTCGCCCGATACCGTCGTCACAGTGCCTCATCTCTGCTCAGTCCGAGCTCGTTGTCGATCAGATCGAAGAGTTCGTCGTCGGTCGCCGCCTCCGGGTCGCGGTCGTCCGCATCCGGATCGGGGTCCGTGGGCGCGCTCAGCCGGCGCAGCTGGGCCAGCAGGAGTTCGCGCTGCCGGGGCTCGAGTAGCGCCGGATCGCGCTGCACGCGTGTCAGATCCGCGATCAGGGCCGCGATATCGACGCCGTCGGATTCGCCGTGGCCGGATGTTGCGGTGCCGTCGAGTTGTTCGGTGAGCAGTGCGATGACATGCTCACCGAGCCGGTCGACGGTGGGATAGTCGATCAGCGCGGTCGCCGACAGGCGAACCCCGCACGCCCGAGACAGCTGATTGCGCAACTCCACCGCCGCCAGCGAATCCACCCCCATATCCAGGAATCCGCGCCGTGCCTCGATCTCGCTGCCGGAGGAGTAGCCAAGCGACTGCGCCACCGCGTCCCGGACCAGTGCGATCACGGCCTGTCCGCGTTCGCCGGGAGACATGGCGGCCCAGCGATTTTCCGTGTGCGCCGGCGCAGCCGCCCGCGGTGCGGACCGGGGGCCGGCGGCGGGCGCCGCGACGGGCGAGCGCGCCGAGCGCACCCGGATGGCGGACGGCCAGGCCGGTGTGGCCAGCACGTGCGGCTCTCCCGAGGCGAGTGCCGCGTCCAGATAGCGCACTGCCTGTTCGGCGGACAGGGAACCGACGCCGGAACGGCGCAGCCGCGCGAGTTCGGCACCGGTGAGTGTTGCTCCCATACCGTCGACGTCCTCCCAGAAGCCCCAGCCGATGGCCGTGGCGGGCAGGCCCGCGCGGTGGCGGGCGCGGGCCAGCCCGTCCAGGAAGGCATTGGCGGCGCCGTACACGCTCTGTCCCGGATTGCCGGTGGTCGCGACCATCGAGGAAAAGAGCACGAACGCACCGAGATCCGGCAACTGCTCGGTGTACCGATGCAGATTCCACGCACCGTCCACCTTCGGCCGCAGCACCGTCGCGATCTGCTCGGGTGCGATATTGACCAGGGCCGCGTCGTCGAGCACTCCGGCGAGGTGGAAGACCGCGGACACTGGCGCATCGGGATCGATACCGTCGATCAGATCGCGGACCTGTTCGGCCTCGGCGATATCGCAGGCCACCGTTCGCACCTGCGCACCCAGTTCCCGCAGCCGCGTCACCTGCTCCGCCCCGGCACCGCCGCGACTCACCAGCAGCAGATGTTTCACCCCGTGCGCGGTGACCAGATGCCGGCACACGACCCGCGCCAGCGCGCCCGACGCGCCGGTGACCAGGACAGTCCCGGACAGCGCGGCGGCGCGCCGGCCCTCGTCCGGAGCCGGCACGGGCTCGACCGTCGTCTGCTGAATATGGTTGTCCCGCACCACGATCTCGGGTCCGGAGGTGGCCTCGACGGCGGCGGCGATCCGGCGGGCGTCGGTGACCGCGTCGGTCTGCACGAGCCGGAACCGGCCCGGCCACTCGTGTTGCACGGTGCGCACGAACCCGGCGACCGCGTGCCCCGATACGGAGCCGTGCGCACCGGCGCCCGCGTCCTCGACGACGATCGCAAGCTGAGTTTCGGCGAACGTGTCGTCGTCGACCCACTCGCGCAATGCCGAAACCGTCTCGGCGACAGCCTGATACGTGTCGGCGACGACATCGTCCGAGCCGCCGCGGGCCGTCAGCGCGACCACCACATCGGGGACGTCGCGACCGTCCCGCACGGCCGCCCGCAGCTCCGCCGTGGTCGCGAAGTCGGCATCCGTACCACCCACGACCACCACATCGCCGTCCGGCGCCTCGGCAACCGGCCCGGCCGGCTGCCGGACCAACCGGCCCGGCAGCCCGTCGCCGGGATCGGCGGGAAGGGTGGCCGGCAGGAAGGTGACCGCATCGATCTCGACCAGGGTGCGGCCGTCGGCGGCGTCCACTCGCAATGCCGCCCGGTAGGGTCCGGTGCGCGTCGCTTCGGCCAGTACCGGCCCGGTGGGCGGCGCGCTGACCCGCACCCCCCGGAACTGCGCGGGCAGCACCGGCCCCGAGCCGGATTCCGGAAGGGCCATCACCAGCGGATGCAATGCGGCATCCAGCAGTGCCGGATGCACCCGATGCGCCGCGGCCGCCGGTGTGGATCGATCCAGTTCCAGGCGCACCTGTATCCGCCCGGAATCGGTTGCCGCATCATCGAATCGGCGCAGATTGCGGAAGGCGGGACCGTATCGGTAGCCGTCGGCGGCGAGCTGCCGGTAGAGGTCCTCCGGGTCTGGATGCGACACCGCCAGCTCCCCGGCCACCGGGTCCGGCCCGGCGTCGTCGCCGAGCAGCCCGCTCGCATGGGTCACCCACTGCTCACCCGGAATACGGGAACGAATGGTCACCTCCCGCGCATCGCCATGGCCGCCGGCGCCCACCGTGACCTCCACGATGCGATCGGAATCGGCGAGAATCATCGGCGCCGTCAGATCGAGCTCTGCGATCCGATCCTGTCCGGCCTGCGCCGCGGCGTAGAGCGCCAGATCGAGGAATCCGGTACCGGGGAACAGCACCGCGCCGCCGATCGTGTGATCGGCCAGCCACGGCGACGAGTCCAGCGAGATCGTTCCGGTCAGCAGGGTCGCGCCGTCGGCGGCGCGCGCCACTGCCCCCAGGAAGGGATGGCGATGATCCGCCCCCTCCGGTGTGCTCCAGAAGCGGGTTCGAGTGAAGGCGTACCCGGGCAACGGGACCGTATCGACCGGCCTGGTGCCCAGGAGTTCCGGCCACCGCACGTCGGCGCCGTCCAGATACAGCGCCTCCACAGCGCGGGCGACAGAGTGGGTTTCGTCGGATCTGCGGGTGAGGGTCGGCACGACGCCAACCGGCCCCGGAACCGATTCGGTGATCATCGGCAGCAGCACCGCGTCCGGCCCCACCTCGAGGAAGGTCCGCACGCCCGCGTCGTACAGGGTGCGCACCACAGCCGCGAAGCGGACCGCATCCCGGGCGTGCCGCACCCAATGGTCCGCGTTCAGTTCGGCGGTCGAGGAGATCGTCTCGCCCGTGAGCCCCGACACCAGCGGAATCTGCGGCGTCGCGGCGCCCACGGTCTCGGCGATCCGCCGGAACTCGTCCACCATCGCGTCCATATGCCCGGAGTGGAAGGCATGGGAGACTTCGAGCTGCCGCACTTTCCGGCCCTCGGCACGAAACGCCTCGGCCAGATCTTCGACCGCCTCGCGGTCACCGGAGATCACGGTGGCGCGGGGCCCGTTCACGGCGGCGACATCCACCCCGGGATACGCGCGCAACGCTGCGGCCACCTCGGCCTCGCCGGCCTCCAGCGCGGCCATGGCCCCGTCCGCCCCGATCTCGTCCATCAGCCTGCCGCGCGCGGTGACCAATCGGCAGGCGTCGTCGAGGCTCAGCACACCGGCGACATGCGCGGCAGCCAGCTCACCGACCGAATGTCCGGCCACGAAATCCGGTCTCGGGCCGATTGTTTCGAGCCAACGGTAGAGTGCGACCTCGATCGCGAAGAGCGCCGGCTGGGTGTATCGGGTGCGGTGCACGAGCCCGGACTCATCGGCGAGTACCGTCGCCAGCGGCACCGGCAGATGCGGGTCCAGGTGCGCGATCACCGCGCTCAGCTCGGCGGCGAAGCCGGGGACGGCCGCGGCGAGCCGGGCACCCATCCCGATGCGCTGGCTGCCCTGACCGGAGAACACGTACGCGCGCGGGCCCGTCTCGTCCGGCGGTCCGGCCACCACGGCATCGGGATGCGGCGTGCCGGTGGCGATGGCCGTCAGCGCCGCGCCGATATCCGCCGACGGCCGGACCACCGCACGATGAGCGAAACCCTCGTCCACTCGGTGCGATTCGCCCGCGGCCGCTGCCACGGCGCCGGGATCGATCGTTTCGGCCAGCGCGGCCGCATGGGCGCGCAGGGATGCGGCGGAGCGTGCCGAGAACACCACCGGGGCCGCGAACTCCGGAACATGCTGCGATGCCGGCGATTCCGGCTCCTGCAGGATCACGTGCGCATTGGTGCCGCTGATCCCGAACGAGGAGATCGCCGCCGTGCGGGGGCGCCCGGTATCGGGCCACGGCACCGGTTCGGCGGCCGGCACCCGCAGATTGGCCGTGGACCAGTCGATCAGCCTGCTCGGAGTGGCGACATTGACCGTCGGCGGCACGGTCGCCGCGCCGAGCGCCCCGATCAGCTTGATGACGCCGGTGACGCCCGCGGCCGCTTGGGTATGGCCGATATTGGATTTCACCGATCCGATCAGCACCGGCCGGTCCGTGCCGCGCGCACTGCCGTACACCGCGCCGAGTGCCCGCGCCTCGATCGGATCGCCGAGCGCGGTCCCGGTCCCGTGCGCTTCGACCACATCGATATCGGCGGGCGAGAGCCGCGCATCCGCCAGGGCCGCGGTGATGACGCGCTGCTGCGCGAGTCCGTTCGGAGCCGTCAGGCCGTTGCTCGCACCGTCGGAATTGATCGCGGTGCCGCGCACGACGGCGAGAATCCGGTGCCCGGCCCGGACCGCGTCCGCGCGCCGCTGGACCAGGAGCGTGGCGACCGCCTCGGCCCATACCGTGCCGTCGGCGGAATCGGAGAAGGGTTTGCAGTGACCGTCCGCGGCGAGGCCGCCCTGTCTGGCGAATTCGGTGAACATGCCGGGCGTGGCCATGACGCATACACCGCCCACCACCGCGAGATCGCAGTCGCCCGAGCGCAGCCCGCGAACGGCCAGGTGCAGAGCGACCAGGGACGACGAGCAGGCGGTGTCGACGGTGACGGCCGGACCGGCGAAACCGAAGTGGTAGGCCAGGCGCCCGGATATCACGCTGTTGGTCGTCCCGGTCAGCAGATAGCCGGCCGTCCCGGGCGCGGCCTCGTGCATCCTGGGGCCGTATTCCTGTTGCACCGCACCGATGTACACCCCGGTGGCACTACCACGCAGGGAGCTGGGTGCGACGCCGGCGCGTTGCAGGCAGGTCCAGGTGGATTCCAGCAACAGCCGCTGCTGCGGGTCCATCGCCTCGGCCTCACGCGGGCCGATCCCGAAGAAGGCGGCATCGAAATGTGCTGCGTCGTACAGGAAGCCGCCGCTGCGGGCCGGCCCCGACACCGGCACCTCGACATCCCAGCCGCGATCGGCCGGGAAGGCGCCGGTGAACTCGCGGCCGCGCAGTAACGCGTCCCAGAACTCCTCCGGTGTGTCCAGCCCGCCCGGCCAGCGGCCGGCCGCGGCGACGATGACCACATCGTCGTCATCGGATCGAATCGTCCGAGCATCAGCGGTATTCGTGGGCCGATGCGCACCCGACGGCCGTGCGCCGAGTAGTTCGCCGATGTGGTCGATGACCGCACGCGGGGTGGGATGGTCGTACACCAGGGACGCGGGCAGGCTCAGCCCGGTCAGTTCGGAGACGGCGTCGCGAAACTGCACCGAGCCCAAGGAGTCCATTCCCAAAGTGGTGAATGCGCTGCGCAATTCGTCGTCCCCGATCGCGCTGGATCCCAATGTCCGGTTCAGGGCTGTCACCACCGCTGTCGCCGCATGGGTAGGCCGGTCGGCCACGCGGGGATCGGGCGGTGTGCCGGGAGTTGCCTCGGCCTCCCGAGCGAACCGCATGGCCGCGGGATCCGCGGCACCCTGTTGCCCTGGACCGGACGCGCCCGGGTGCCGCCCGCCCAGCCAATGCGGTGTGCGCTGAAAAGGGTAGGTGGGCAGATCGATGCGCCGACGCGAGGACACCAGCCGCTCCCACCGCACCGCGACGCCCGCGCATTCGAGTTCGGCGAGGACCCGCAGCAGGCCGTCGGCGTCGACGGTGCCGTCGCGCAGCGCCGGGATGGCCGCGACCGTGCGGCCACCGGCATCGATGCCCGGCGCCGAGCGGATCATGCTCGACAGTCCCGCGCCCGGCCCGAGTTCGAGAAAGGTGGTGACGCCGTGATCCAGCAACGTTTCGACACCGTCGCCGAAGCGCACCGTGCCGCGCAGCTGCGCGGTGAGGTAGTCGGGTTCGGCGAGCTGCGCGTCGGTCAGCAGCTGCCCGGTCGCATTCGACGCCACCGGGGTGGTGAGGCGCGCGACGGCGGTACCGGCCACCACATCTCGGAATTCGGCGAGCACCGGATCCATATGGGCGGAGTGGAAGGCATGGCTCACGGACAGGCGGGTGGTGCGGTATCCGCGGGCGGCGAATTCCGCGCCGGCCGCGGACACTGCCGCCGCATCACCCGATACGACAGTCGCCTGCCGGTGGTTCACCGCGGCGATATCGAACTCGGCCGCGGCCCTGTCGCGATAGGCGCGAATCTCCCGCTCGGAGGCCGCGATCGCGATCATGGCCCCGCCGGCGGGCGCGGCCTGCATCACTCGTCCGCGCTCGGCCACCAGCCGCGCCGCGTCCTCCGGCGCGAAGGCGCCGGAGGCGGTGGCCGCGACCAGCTCTCCGATGGAATGGCCGATCAGGTAGTCGGCCTCGATCCCCAGCTCCCGCACCACGCGATACAGCGCGTACTCCACCGCGAAGAGGGCGGGCTGCGTGTAGCGAGTACGGCCGAGCAGCCCCGCACCGGACGCGTCCTCCTCGATCAGCAGCTGCCGCAGATCGACGTCCAAGTACGGGGTGAAATGCGCGATCATCGCGTCCAGCTGCTCGGCGAAGGCGGGGAGCGTCCGGTACAAGGCCCGGGCCATCGCCGGTTTCTGCGCGCCCTGGCCGGGAAATACGAAGGCCAGCCGACCGGCCACGCCTCGATCGGTGCGCGTGCGGCGTCCCGACACCACCTGTGGCACAGCGGAACCCGCCACGACCGCAGCCAGTCCGCCGGCGAGCTCTTCGTGGTCGCGCGCGAGGACCACGGCCCGATGGTCGTGACGCGCTCTGGTCACATGCAGCGAGTAAGCCAGCGCATCGAGATCGGTTCCGCCCGTGATGAATTCGCTCAGGCGTTCGGCTCGGGCCCGCAACGCGCCCGGGCTCGCGGCGCTGATGACGAACGGCGTCGGGTGCGCGCCCCGCGACGGCGACGGCGTATCCGCCGGCGGCACCGGCTCGGCCGCGGACAACACGACATGGCAGTTGGCGCCACCCATCCCGAAGGAGCTCACCGCCGC
Organism: Nocardia nova; assembly: GCF_002933465.1. GTDB lineage: Bacteria > Actinomycetota > Actinomycetes > Mycobacteriales > Mycobacteriaceae > Nocardia > Nocardia nova_B. Next base: position 7,982 of record NZ_PSZE01000049.1, on the reverse strand, counting down.
GACGGTCGACTCGCCGCCGGACCACGACGTGTGCCGGGTGACCACCTGTAACCCGAGTTCGGTCAACGGTATTCGCGGGTTGGGCCGTTCGTGGTTCCGGGTCGCCGGAATTTCGGCGCGGTGCACCGCCAATGCCGCTTTCACCAGTCCGGCGATTCCGGCGGCGCCTTCCAGATGGCCGATGTTCGTCTTGACCGATCCGACCCGCAGGGCATCCAAGCGTCCCGGCGCGGTGCCGTACACGCGTCCGAGCGCGGCGGCCTCGATCGGATCGCCGACCGGCGTTCCCGTTCCGTGCAATTCGACGTAGCCGACCCGGCGCGGCTCCACTCCGGCATCGGCGAGGGCCGCGCGCAGCACCTCGGCCTGAGCGTCCGCACTCGGCACGGTGAGGCCGGCCGAGGAAGCACCGTCGTGGTTGACCGCCGACCCGTGGATCACCGCGTAGATCCGATCTCCCGCGGCCAGCGCCGCAGTGAGCGGCTTCAACGCGATCAGCGCCCCGCCCTCGCCCCGGACATAGCCGTCGGCACGTTCATCGAAGACGTAGCAGGCGTGCTCCGGGGACAGCGCGCCGAACCGCTCGGCGATTCGCGTCTCGCTCTCGCTCAGCGCGAGATTGACTCCACCGGCCAAGGCCGCATCGCATTCCCCCCGGCGGATGCTCTGCACGGCCAGATGTACCGCCAGCAGCGATGACGCTTGGCCGGCGTCGACAGTCAGACTCGGCCCGCGCAATCCGAGAACATGGGAGATCCGGTTGGCGAGCATGCCGCGATTGAGACCGGTCAGGGTATGCCGCGACGATGCGCCCGCAGCATGCGACAGGATCTCGTAATCGCCGTGCATCGCACCGATGTACACACCGACGGGTTCGCCGCGCAGATCGTGCGGGGAGGTCCGGGCGTCTTCCACCGCGTGCCAGGCCAGCTCGAGCAGCAACCGCTGCTGCGGATCCATCGCGGCGGCCTCCACCGCGGAGACAGCGAAGAAGCCGGTATCCATCCCGGTCACATCGCGCAGATATCCCCCGGGCCGTTGCTGCCGGTCGCTCACGGTCACGGCATCGCCGCCCCGGGTGAGCAGTTCCCAGAACTGCGCGAGATCGTCCGCACCGGGAAGCCGGACCGCCATACCGACGATCGCGACCGCCCGCGACGGGTCCGGGCGGTCGCCGGCCCCCGCGGATGACGGCTCGTGGGTGCGATGTTCGGCTGTCATACCGATCAGCGTCGCCGCAAACGCCGGTCCCGGACACCCCTACCCACGGCGCCGCGACCGTACCCGGTTTAGGGGGCCGTTAGGGGATGTCAGCTGTGCCCACCCACCATAGCGTTCGGTTGAGGATCGATTCCGCGTTTTCGGCCGGGTGGCTGAACGCCATTGCAGCCCAGAGGATTACCCCGCGCGAGGAACCGCGTAGTGAGAAAGGACCACGATCATGACGGATCGACTCGCCGCGGCGGTGGTCGACGGCGCACCGGCCGACGTGCTGCTCTCGCACGACGTTCCCGCGCATTATCCGGCCGCACATCTGCGCCGCGAAGATGTCGGCATATTCGACGGCGAGACCGATAAGGATCCGCGCCGGTCGATCCATCTCGGTGACGTGCCCATGCCGGAACTGGCGCCCGACGAGGCACTGGTGGCGGTGATGGCCAGTTCGATCAATTTCAATACCGTCTGGTCATCGATCTTCGAACCGGTCTCCACGTTCGACATGCTCGACCGCTACGCACGGCCCGGCGGGTACGCCGCGCGGCACCGGCAGGACTACCAGGTCATCGGCTCGGACGCGGCGGGGGTCGTGGTCCGCACGGGCGCCGGAGTGCGCAATTGGAAGGTCGGCGACCATGTGACGGTCTCCCCCGTCGTCGTCGACGATCAGAACGCCGGCGCGCACGACGACGCCATGCTCGACCCGGCCATGACCGCGTGGGGTTACGAGACCAATTTCGGTGGGCTGGCCCACTATTGCATCGTGCGAGCCAGTCAACTGCTGCCCAAGCCGGCGCATCTGACCTGGGAGGAGGCGGCCTGCATCAACCTGTGCGGCGGGACCGCCTATCGGATGCTCGTCGGTGAGCACGGCGCACGGATCAAACAGGGTGACATCGTGCTGATCTGGGGCGCGGCCGGCGGGCTCGGCGCGTTCGCGACGCAATTGGTGCGCAACGCCGGCGGCATACCGGTCGGCGTGGTGTCCTCCGACGAGAAGGCACGACTGGTGCGGGCCCTCGGTTGCGAGGTCGTCGTCAATCGGACCGAACTGGGGCTCGACAGCGGCGATCGCGGCCCGGAGGCGACGATCGCGGCCGCCAAACGGCTCGGCCGTGCCATCCGGTCCGCTGTCGGCGAGGATCCACATGTCGCCTTCGACTACACCGGCCGCGACACCTTCGGCATGTCGGTGATCGTGGTGCGCCGCGGCGGAACGGTCATCACCTGCGGATCATCGAGCGGATATCGGCACGAATACGACAATCGCTATCTCTGGATGAATTTGAAGCGCGTCATCGGCAGTCATGCGATGAATTTGAAAGAAGCCGCGGAAATGATCCGGCTGTTCGATCTGGGCAGACTGGCTCCACCATTGTCCGCGGTCCATCCGCTGGCCGATGTGGCCGAAGCCGTGCGTTCCGTCCAGAAAAACGTCCATGTCGGCAAAGTCGGCGTATTGGGACTCGCACCGCATGCGGGTCTCGGTGTCACCGATCCCGAGAAGCGGGAGCGGCTGGGCGAGGAATTCCTGTCGCCACTACGCCTCCTACCAGCACTGACGCTGAAACAGCCCACCGAGCGCGTGGTGGTTCATCAGTAACCGCAGCACCCGATATCCGGCAGCCGAATTCCCGTCGCACGCGCGACGGGAATTTGTCGCGTCTTCACCACGCACGGTATACGTGACACATTTACGACGGCCGGGATATTTTAATCCGGACGATTCTTGATATCGCATCCTCAATCGCAGTGGCCGATCGTGGTAAATGCACATTGCACGATGAGGAGAAACAATGAATACAAAAGCAATGATGGCCGGTGCGGCATTGTCCATCGCCGCACTGACCGTCGGTTCGGGCAGCGCGTACGCCGGCCCCGCGGACGAGGACCACAACGTCGGTTACCGAGCGACCACGACCGCCACGTCGGTCACCATCGAGACCGATTCCGGCTCGCTCGTCGACGACAACGGCGTATTCCAGGTGCGATCCGATGCGGGCAAGGTACTGGGCGGCACCGAATTGTCCTTCCGGGTTGACGATTTCGTCTTCCCGATCCGGGCCGATATCGACGCTCAGAGCGCGACGCTGACACCGCAATTCGATCTGGCCCACGCCCGGTATCGCCCCGTCGCGTTGCCGTACGAGGATCAGGCGCCCTGGAAGACCCCTTACGATCGCGAACAGGCCGCCTGGACCCGGCTCACCAGCACCATCGGCGCGGGCGCCACCATCGGCACCCTGGTGGGAGGCATCAGCGGCGGAGCGGTGGGATGCCTGCTCGGTGGCATCGCAGGCGCCACCGTCGCCTCGGCCACGATTGTCGGCCTGTTCGGGCCGCTCGTCCCCGCAGCGGTCATCGGCTGCCTGGGCGGAATCATCGCGGTCGGCGCGCTCGGCACCCTGGCGGGGCAACTGCTGGTCACCGCCCCGGTCGCCATCCTGGCCGCGGCCCAGTACTTCACCACCATCGATTCGCCGTTCCCGGCGCACTGAGGTGCAGGATCCCGTCCCCGATCAGCCTGGCGGATCGGGGGCGGCCTCACCCACACGTGACCACTCGAGACCCTCGAAGCGATTCGGGCAGTGCATGAATGAGTCACGGCAACAGATGCGCGACGATCGCCGCAGCGAAGACCCGCGGCGGCCACACCGGCCGCAAACTCGCACTCACCGCCGAACAGGCAGACCAACTCCGCGCCCGCGTATTCTGCCGGACCTTTGTCGTACGGTCCTCTGAAACGGCATGCGTCCGACCTGAGAAGGAGCGATGGTAACGGCGGATGCCACTGCGGCACTATCCGGTTCTCTGCGACCGGCGAGCCGGACTTCCCTCACCTGTGCTCGTGCGAGCACTGTCAGCGGCTCTTGGGCGCCCGGTAATGTCGTGGGTCTTTTCCCGGAGGGAGGGTTCGCGTGGACCGGTCCGGGCGGCGAGCCGGCTCACCGTGATGGCGAGATTGCGGGCGGCAGTCGGTGGAGTGGAAGGGGAGTCTGCTTCTCCTCCGCGTCGGCGAAGGCGGCATAGTCGGTTCGGAATTGCAGTGCGCAGAATTCGTTGGCTTCGTCGATGACCGAGCGGACCGTGTAAAGGTTCCTCGTGCGACGGAATCCGACTCGGTGGGTGTCGGTCGGTGTCAAGGGGTGGCTACCCGCCCACGGCGCACGAAACATCCATCGGGGTCCGGGGCCGCGGCGGCCCACCGGCCGGGGTGGGCCGCCGATTCCTCAGGAGACCTTGACGTTGGCCTCGGTCGTGAATTCCTCGCCCGCGATGATCTGCGAGACGAAGCCGTCCGGGCCCACCGGACGGTCGCCGACCACCGTCACCCGGTGCAGGGTCCGGGTCACGTCGAGGTGGCCGAGGTCCTGCGGGCCGAGGTGGGCGGTCGAGCGGTTGTCCCAGACGGCGACGCTGTTGGCGTCCCAGCGGAACCGGACGGTGTACCGGGGGCTGCTGAGATGGCCGAAGAACAGGTCGAGGATCTTGGCGCTCTCGACGGGAGACACCCCGACGATGTGATCGGTGAAGCCGGGGTTGACGAACAGGGCCCGCTCACCGGTTTCGGGATGCACCCGCACCACCGGGTGTTCCGAGATCAGCAGATTGTCGTTGATCCGCCGCGCGTAGGCCTCGTTGTCGTCGAACTTTCGGCCCGCCGAGAACCGGTGCACCGCGGTGAGTCCGTCGGCGAACGCGCGCAGCGGCTCGGACAGACCCTCGTATGCCGCAACGAGATTCGTCCAGGTGGTGTCGCCGCCGAATTCGGGAACCACTTCCGAGCGGAGAATGGAGATGGCCGGCGGGTTCACCGAGGCCGTCACGTCGGTATGCCAGCCGCTGTAGTAACTGTATTGCCGCTCCTGAGAGTCCGGCCGGGCCGAGCCGTAGCGCCGCTCGCGGGCTCCAGCCCGATCAGGACCGGCAGGTGGGAAACGACGGCGAAGTGGGTGTGGGCGGCTCTAGGGGACGGTGACGTACCGCTTCGTGCGGATCCCTGGCGTTACTGGCTCGCACGAGGAACATGGTTTCTGCTTGCTCACGCGGAAGGCCGCGCTCCATTGCCCTGGCCGCTTCAGCATAACGCAGCTCCAAAGAATCATACCGGACCTCCACCGGATCCCTGCCTTGGGAGTATAGTATGACAATTCCTCTTTCGCGGTCATAGGCCCGGTCTTCCGCGGTTCGGGCTATTCGATAGATATCGATGTTCATCTCGCGGACATGGTCGCGCGAAAGTTCCAATATACGGTTACGCTCATCTTTGCTACGCGAATTTCCACCGCCAACCAGGCTGTTATGCTCTCGCATAATCAATTCACGTTCGAGGATTTCCGGTGCGCGGCCGTAGTCGCGATCTCTCTCTTTCTCTAGTTGTTGCGCGACAAGGCTGGATTGAGCGGGGTCCAGGGATAGTCCTTCGATCGCCCTGCCTTCGAGCTGGCGTTCGTGAGAGCGCCACTGTCTCATGGCGTCGTTCATCTGCTGGATATGGGCAAGTTCTAGTTCACGCCCTTGCTCGATCTGTCGCGCTTGCTCGCGCAGTGCTCTCAGGAACCGCTCACGCTCGTCTTTATCGCGAGTGATGGGCTCGCGACTTTTCTCGACCGCTTGACGGATTATTGTCGTAGACGGATTCACCCCGTGCAACCCGTTCAGGCCAGACGACCGCCAATACGCCCACCACTACAGGGATGCCGATAGCGGCGGCCAGTGCCCACCACATCGCCGTCATGTCCGATTGCTGTCCGGCACGAGATGTTTGGCTTCGATCAGCCGTTGCTTCGCCTGCCGCTTGATTGGGCAGACGGACAACGCACAGTCGATGTGAACTTGCATAATGGTGTGCGCGTAACCGACCGTCATTACCGGAACACGATCGTGATTCATCACCCCGTACATTTCGTCTCCCATCCACATTTCTTCCGTGACATCGAGCCATCGCCCTGGCACGCTGCCGATGACGCATTCAGCTTGCCGCGCAGGCGGTTTCGTGCGTAACCGCATTGCGTTCGCGTATTGTCGGCGTATCGTTCGTATTCACGCTGTTCAGAAACACAGAAATCGCCGAATAGGTGGGGAATATGGTCAGAGGGCGGGCATGGACAGGATTCGAAGCAGCAGCGCTGCAGGAGGCCATGCGATATTCGGTACGAGACTTCGCGCAGATGTTGGGCGTTGAACTCACCACTGTCGCCAACTGGCGCGCCGGCCTCAGCGCCGTCACACCCCGCACCCGAACCCAAGCCATCCTCGACACCGCCCACCGGCAGCGCGCCACACCCGAAGACCGGGAACGGTTCACCCAGATCCTCGCTGAGGGCGAAGCAGCGTGGCGGCTGCGACATGGCCACGGCCAACGGGAAGCAGGCACAGATGACCCCGCGCCGATGTCCGTTGCCGTGGTGAGTTCTGTTGCCCCAGAGGTTCAAACAACGGAGAGGGCGAGCGCGAACCTTCGAGACGACGGATTGCAGGACACCGCGCAGAGCTCCGTCGATTTCGCGCGGTGGGCTACGGACACATCAGCCGACCAGTTCTCAATCGACAGCCTGTATTTCGACCTTGCCCGTATCGCCACTACTTACGTCTACAAGCCCCTACGGCCGTTGCTCGCGGAACTCGCCGACCAACGCAACCTGGCATGGCGGCTACTCGGAGACAGGCCACGACCGCAGCAAACACGGGATCTGCTGGTGCTGGGTGGCGTCGCAATAACAATCCTCGCCCACATCACCGATGACTTGGGTGATCCTTTCGCGGCCATGCAACACACATTGGCCGCCGAAGGGACTGCTGCACGATGGGGTGACAGTTTCGGTTACGCGGCCTGACTGGCCGGTGGGGTCATGATTGTCTCGTATTCGATCGGGGTCAAGCGGCCGAGGCCGGTTTGGCGCCGGCGGCGGTGGTAGGTCCGTTCGACCCACGTCACAATCGCTATCCGGAGTTCGTCGCGACTACGCCAGCAGCGGCGATCGAGAACGTTCTTTTGCAGCAGCGCGAAGAAGCTCTCCATAGCGGCGTTGTCCCCAGCCGAGGCGACCCGCCCCATCGATCCGACCAGGCCATGTCTTGTCAAGGCGCGCACGAACTTCCGGCTACGAAATTGACTGCCTCGGTCGCTGTGCACGATACACCCGGCCACATCACCGCGACGGGCCACGGCATTGTTCAGAGCGCGCACTGCCAGCCTGGATTTCATCCGCGAGTCGATGGAATAGCCCACGATTCGGTTCGAGTACACGTCCTTGATCGCACACATGTAGAGTTTGCCCTCAGCGGTGCGATGCTCGGTTATGTCGGTGAGCCACAAGCAATTCGGTGACTCTGCCGTGAAATCCCGTTGGACGAGATCATCGTGCACCGGCGGTCCCGGGCGGCCGGCCTTTCCGCGGCGGGTTTTGCCGAACACGCTCCACCACCGGTTCGATGAGCAGATCCGCCACGCGGTCCGCGCCGCCATCACCTCACCGGCAGTTTCGGCCTCCTCGGCCAGGTACCGGTACCCGAACTCGGGGTCGTCGCGGTGCGCGTCGAACAACGCGTTCGCCCGATACGCCTCGGTGAGCTCGGCGTCTGTGACCGGTTCGGCCAGCCACCGGTAATAGGGCTGGCGAGCAAGCTTCAATACCCGGCACGTCACCGCGACGGGAATCCCATGCACGGCAAGCTCTTTCACGAGCGGGTAGATCCTTTTCCCGGGAGGTTGGCCTGCGACAGATACGCCGCGGCCCGGCGCAGTACCTCGTTCTCCTGCT
>NZ_PSZE01000048.1 GCF_002933465.1 Nocardia nova | reverse complement strand
TCCGAACCCGGAAGCTAAGGCCACCTGCGCCGATGGTACTGCACTCGACAGGGTGTGGGAGAGTAGGACACCGCCGGAACATACATTCAGGGAGGCCCCCAACCAGCAGGTTGGGGGCCTCCCGCATATCCGGACACAATCCGGATTTCACTTTCTTTTTTTCCGGTGCCGTCGGCAATAGCTGGGGCGCTGAGCCGGCCACCGATGAGACCGTCGCTTATCGGCTCGACAATTCCCGCAGACGTCGCTCGAGTGCGGTGAGTTGGTCGCTGGTGCCCTGTTCCCGCCATTCGGGCTTCTCGTAGTCGTCGAGATAGGCGCCGTGCTCGGTGAGGGTCAGTCGGGTGCCGGCGGCCGTTTCGGCGAATTCGACCGTCGTCAGCGAGACCGTGACGACGGCGTCGTCCACTCCCATCGTGGAGGTGTAGACGATGCGTTCGTCGGGGACGATCTCCTGGTAAGTGGTAGTGAAGGTCATCCGCTTGCCATCGTGGACGCCGGCGGCGACCTCGCGACCGCCGACCCGGAAGTCGAGCTCGTGGTCGGTGCCGGGCGCGCTGAACCATTCCGCCTTCCGTTCCGGGTCGGCCCACGCACCGAAAACGGTTGCGGGAGGCGCGGGATAGTCGCGTTCGAGGGTGAAGGTGGAATGGACCAGGGAATGTGTGGCCGTCATGACGACTCCTCGGGTTCGGGGTGTGCGGGGTGCTCGGCAAGGGTTGTGCCGAGCGCGTCGAGGCGGCGTTCCCACGGGGTCTGCCGCGCGTGCAACCAGTCTTCGGCGGGACGCAGTGCATCCGGGATCAGGTGGCAGGTGCGCACCCGGCCGACCTTCTCCGACCGGACCAGGCCAGCGTCCTGCAGGACCTGCAGATGCTGCACAACGGCCGCGAGGCTCATCTCCAGCGGCTCGGCCAGGGCGCTGACTGCCGCCGGTCCCCGGCTGAGCCGCTCGAGCAGATATCTGCGGGTGGGGTCGGTGAGCGCCCGGAAGATCAGGTCCAGGCGCTCGGATTGGTTTAGCACCCACTTAAGTGTAGGGACCCTGCCTATATAGTCAAGTAGTTACTTAACTGTTGTCGCGCGCGTGCTGCTTCGAACGGCAGCCGGTCGAAGATGAAGCGGCTGGTGGTGATTCGGCCGTCGGCGACGGTGACCAGTTCGGCCGCGGGGCGCTCGGCACCGGGAGGGTCGCGGTGTCGTAGCAGACGAGCGCGGTGGTCTCGTTCCCGAAGGCGGCGAATATCGTTGCTCCGGTGAGGATTCGGGTGAAGGGTTCCAGGAATTCGAGGTAGGCCGCCGCACCTTCGAGGCGTCCCGCGGGTGCGTCGCAGACGATGGTGTGGATGAGCGGACCTTTCGCGAGCTCACCGAGCCCTACCGTGCCGAGTTGCGTACGCACTGCTACCGGATGCTGGGGTCGATGTACGACGCCGAGGACGCAGTCCCTGACGCATTGCTGGATCCGCAGCAGGTGCTGACCGCGCGGGCCTCGGTCGAATTGGCGTTGATCGCACTGCTGCAACAACTTCCGCCGCGCCAGGCCGCCGTGCTCGTCCTGCGTGACGTGCTCGAGTTCAATACGGCGGAGGTGGCCGACATGCGCTGAGCGTCTGTCTCGTAGCGTGGCCAGGCAGCCGGCGCCGGAGTCGCCCGCGGAACGCACGCTCGCCGAGCGCTTCGCGCGGGCCTTCCAGGCGGCCGATGTGGGCGCCGTGGTCGCGCTGCTCACCGACGAAGCGTGGCTGACCATGCCGCCGTGGCCGCACGAGTACCACGGCCGCGCGGCGATCGGCGAATTCCTCCGCGGTATTCCCGCATTTCGGGACGGGGCGCAGATCCGGCTGCAATCGGTGCGCGCCAATGCGCAGCCGGCATTCGGCTGCTATTCCCGCCGGGTGGATAGGACGTTTCGGGCGACCGGACTTCTGGTGACGACGTGCGGCCCGGAGGGTATTTCGGCGCTCACTCATTTCCCGCCCGCTGAGAACTTCCCGCGCTTCGGCCTTCCGCTCGCACTGCCGTCGCGCACCGCGACTATTTCCCGATGGAATCGTTGCGAAAATAAAACCTAGAAAATTCCTTCAAACTCTTCCGTTGTCTAGGTGTTATCGACTATCCTCCGTTTTGGCAAACCATCCGCGACATGAAGAGCGCAGTCATAGCATCGACGCTCCGACCATAGAGACAACTTCCGGCTAACGCGCGGTCAGTCGGAGGTGTAAGCGAAGGGCCCGATCCGTGACGAGGGAATCGGGCCCTTCGGTATTGTCTGGCGCGATGTCACAGGAAACGAACGCGGGCAGGATGTACGCCGGGCAGCCCGTAGAAGACCGGCAGCGGCAACGACGTGCGCGTTTTCTGGAATCCGGACTGACGGTGTTCGCCAGAGACGGGTATGCCAATAGCTCGGTCGGAGCCATTTGCAAAGACGCCGGACTTTCCTCGCGTCAGTTCTACGAGGAGTTCACCGGTCGCGAATCGTTGCTGCTGGAACTCTACGAACAGATCGACCGGGAATCCCGGGACGCGGTGGTCGCCGCGCTGGACGCGCATGCCGATGCCAGTGCCATCGAGATCATCGACGCCGGGGTGCGCGCCTATATCGAGTCCATCGGGCGCGATCCGCGTAAGGCCCGCGTCGCTCTGGTCGAGGTGGTGGGCGCCGGGCCCAAGGTGGAGAAGTTCCGGTTGGAGCTGCGGCGCGCATGGGGTGCGCTACTGGCCGGCGCGGCCGAGGACGCGGCACTGCAGGGCGAGATTCCCAGCGGCGACTACGAAACGCGCATGCTCGCCGTCATCGGTGCGGTGAATTATGTGGTCGACGAGTGGAGCGGCTCGGAGCCACGCCGGCCCCTCGACGAGGTGATCAGGGTGTTGCGCCGCGTCATCATGGGTGCGGTCAGCGCCTGATCGGCGAAGCATCGTGCCGCCGAACGGGATTCGCTTTAGCATCGATACGTGCATGTTTCGCCGGGGGGCGGGCAGTCCCCGACATTCGTCGTCTGTGGCGACAACCCGCTCGTCCATCAGCTGGCCCTGCAGCTGACCAACCGCTTCCCCGACGCCACCGTGACCGCGGTACTGCCGAATCGCAACGGTAGCTACGTACCGCAGCTGGAGAAGTTGGAGCGGGTCCGGATTCTGTGCGCCGAGCGCCTGGACGAAACCGTTCTGCGCGCGGCCGGGGTGGAGCGGGCGCTGGCCCTGGCCCTGGTGGATCAGGCGGATGTGGAGAACTTCCACGCCGCGCTGCGCGCGCACGAACTCAACCCACGGATCCGGCTGGTTATTCGAATGTTCAACACCGGCTTGGGTTTTCGCATCCGCCGGTTGTTCTCCGACTGTGTGGTGCTGTCGATCTCGGAGATGGCCGCGCCGTCGTTCATCGCCGCGGCTCTCGGCGAGAAGGCGCAGGGTTATCTACGGCTGGGGGAACGCACGCTGTATGTCGCCGCGGTCGGTGATGCGCCGCCGGACCGGGTGGTGTCCGGACTGGCCGGCGGGCCGGGCGCGATCGCGTTGCGCTCGCCGCACGCACCGGCGGACCGGGTGCTGGCTCTGGCCGGGCGGGTGCCATACTCCCCCGGGGCACGACGCCGCTGGCTGAACCAGCTGCGCTATCTGGTCCGCCACGATCTGATCCGGCTGCTGCTGGTAATGCTGATCATCATCGCGGCCGTGTGCGTCACGATGGTGTTGATCGGAAACAGCTGGGGCACAGCGGTATACGAAACACTGCTGGATTCGGCGGGTGCGGCGCAGCCGGAGCCGGGGCGCGAACCGCTGTTCAAGATCCTGCAACTGGGTGTTGTCTTCACCGGGCTGGCGATGACGCCGGTGATCACCGCACTGGTGGTGGGCGGAGTCCTGCGGGCGCAGCTCTCGGAATATTCGATCGACCCCTCGCGGATGGAAAACCACGTGGTGGTCGCGGGATTGGGCAACGTCGGGATGCGCGTGGTGGAACAGTTGCGCGACCTCGGCGTACCGGTGGTCGGGCTGGACTACGACGAGAACGCGCGCGGTATCGCGCTGGCTCGCAGCCTGGGGGTACCGGTGGTGATCGGCCAGGCTACCTGGGAGGACACCCTGCGTGCGGTGGGTGTGCCGAAGGCGCGTGCGCTGGTCCTGCTGACCTCCAGTGACGCGGTGAATCTGGAGGCCGCGATGCTCGGCCAGTCCTACCGTGACGATCTGCGGGTGGTGCTGCGCGTCTCCGACGACGACCTGGCCGACCGGGTACAGCGCAGCCTCGGGAAGGCAGTGGTACGCAGCGTCTTCCAATTGGCCGCCGACGGATTCGCCGCGGCGGTGGTGGAGCGGCGGGTGATCGCGACCCTGACGATCAACCAGGCCACCCTGCTGGTCGCGGAGGTTCCGGTGGAGCCGGGATCGGCACTGATCGGGCTGCGGATCGCCGACCTCGGATCGGCGGAGCACACCCGGGTCATCGCGGTGCAGCCGGCGGTCGGCGACGCGCCGGAATGGCAGCCTGCGGCGCAGAGGGTACTCGCCGCGGGCAATCAGCTGGTGGTGGTGGCGACTCGACTGGGGCTCGACGAGCTCCTGGAGCGCAGTTGCGCACCGGCGGTGGACGACACGGCACGCGAGGCCGTCGTAGCGGCGGAGGAATTGGTGGCCGACGCGGCGGGGGAATCGGTCGCCGACGCGGCGGAGGGAATAGTTGCGGAGGCTGCGGGCCGGACTGTCGCCGACGCGAAGAACGAGAGGGTCGCCGATACGCAGGCCGATGCCGCGGAGGAAACGGCGGACCGGGCGACCGGGCAGCGATCCGCGGACGGGTCGGCCGAGCCGGATGCGGTGGGCTCGTGAGGCGGTGGGCCCCTGGGCTTGTGGACCGGTGGGCCTTGTGAGCTGGTGAAGAAGGGGGCCGGGCGTCGGCGGCCGGGACGTGGCTCGCGGTAGCGTGCGCGTATGGAGACGATTCCGATCCAGATGCCGGACGGGTCGACGGTGCCGGTGCGGTTCGTCGCCGCGAGCGGTCCGCACCGGCATGCCATCACCGCGGATGCCCCGCGTCCGGTCATCGTGATCATTCCGGGTCTGGGTGTGCCGGGCGAGTACTACGGGGACTTCGCGCGGGAGCTGGCGCGACGCGGGTTCGATGCGGCGATCGGGGAGTTGCGCGGTAACGGTGACAGCCGGCCGAAGCCGAGTTCGTCCAGTACCTACGGCTACCACGAGCTCGTGTCGGTCGATTTTCCGGCGATTTTCCAGGCCGTGCGCACCCGTTTTCCGGACAGTACGCCGATGCTGCTCGGGCACAGTATGGGTGGCCAGCTCGGGGTCATGTACGCCGCGCGGATCCGGGGCCGGCTGGGCGGGTTGATTCTCGTCGCCTCCGGCACTCCCTACTACCGGGGGTACGGCGGAATCGCCCGCTCCGCGATGCTGGTCGGACCGGCCGCCATCTCGCTGACCGCGAACCTCGCCGGTTTCTGGCCGGGCGATCGAATCACCGCCGGCGGTTTCGGGCGGCAGTCCAAGGTGCTCATCTCCGATTGGGCGCGGCTGGCCCGCACCGGCCGGTTCGTGCCGGTCGGCGCCGATATCGACTACGACGAGCGCATCGCGCGGCTCACCCTGCCGGTCCTCTCGATCACCGTCAACGGCGACGATCTCACCCCGCGCAGTTCGGCCGCACATCTGCTGGAGAAGCTCCCCAAGGCGCGCGTGAGCACCTGGCACGAGCCGAAACCCTTGGGGCACAACGGCTGGATCATCGATCCGGAAGCGACCGTCGACCGCATCGAGAAGTGGGTGCGCGACCTGTAGCCGAATGCCGCCGCTTCCGGGGGCGCGAGTGCTTCAATAGGGGAATGCGCAGGTGGTTCGACCGCCGTAACCGGTGCTCCGGCCGTCGTCCCCCGTCGGCTCGACCACGAGCGCGGCGGGAGTGACGACGCGGTCGGGCGCCGCCTCCGGATCCACACTCGTCTTGGCGGTGCTGGGTTCCGGTCAATTCCTGATGACGCTCGACAGTTCCGTCATGAACGTCTCGATGGCGACGGTCGCCCACGACGTCGGCACGACGATCACCGGGATCCAAACCGCTATCACGCTGTACACGCTGGTGATGGCATCGCTGATGGTCACCGGCGGCAAGGTTGGAACGATTCTGGGGCGGCGGCGGGCATTCGGCGTCGGATTGGTCGTCTACGGCGCGGGTTCGCTGGTCACCGGCTTGGCGCCGAATCTGGGTGTGCTGCTGCTGGGCTGGTCGCTGTTGGAGGGCATCGGGGCGGCGCTGATCATGCCGGCGATCGTGTCGCTGGTGGCGGCGAACTTCGGCCGCGAACGCCGCGCCGCCGCATACGGACTGGTGGCCGCCGCCGGTGCGATGGCCGTGGCCGTGGGCCCGCTCGTGGGCGGGGCGGTGACGACCTTCGCCTCCTGGCGGTACGTGTTCTTCGGCGAGGTCGTGGTCGTGGTCGTGATTCTGCTGGTGCTGCGCCGGGTAGCGGACGCACCGCCGCAACGGGTGCATCTGGACCTCGTCGGTTCGGTGTTGTCCGTCGCCGGGCTGGGGGCCGTCGTATTCGGGGTGCTTCGGTCCAGCGAATGGGGCTGGATCCGCCCGCGCCCCGGCGGTACCGAGATCGCGGGTTTGTCCCCAGTGATCTGGTTGATACTGGCGGGCCTGCTGGTGTTGTACGCATTCCTGCGGTGGCAGAACAGGCTGATCCGATCGGACCGGGAGCCGCTGGTCGATCCCCGGCTGTTCGGCAATAGACAGCTGGGCGGCGGGTTGGCGATGTTCTTCGCGCAGTTCGCGGTTCAGGCCGGGGTGTTCTTCTCGGTGCCGCTGTTCCTGTCGGTGGTGCTGGAATTGAGTGCGCTCGAAACCGGTGTGCGCATCCTTCCGCTGTCGATCGCGCTCGTCGCCGCCGCGGCGGGAATTCCGAAATTCTTGCCGCATGCGAATCCGCGGCGGGTGGTGCGCCTGGGACTGGGTTCGATGATCCTCGGGATTCTGTTGCTGGCCGGCGGTATGGACCCCGGGGCCGACGCCGGGGTGGTGTCGGTGCCGATGCTGTTCATGGGTCTGGGGCTGGGTGCGCTGGCCTCGCAGCTGGGGGCGATCACCGTGTCGGCGGTGCCGGATTCGCAGAGTGCGGAGGTCGGCGGGCTGCAGAACACCGCGACCAATCTCGGCGCCTCGCTCGGCACCGCGCTGATCGGCTCCATTCTGATCGCCACGCTGACCTCCTCGGTGATCAGCGGGATCGAGGACAACCCCACGGTCCCGCCCTCGGTCGCGCAGCGGGCCGGCACCGAACTGGCCGATGGCGTGCCGTTCCTGTCGAATACTCAACTGCAACAGTCGCTCGCCGCCGCCGGAGTCGATCAGTCGACCGCCGACGCGGTCGTCACGGTCAATTCCGATGCCCGGCTGCTGGCGTTGCAGGTGACCTTCGCGGTGACGGCGGTGCTGGCCGTCACCGCCTTGTTCTTCACCGGCCGGCTACCACGGCGGGCCGTCGGCTCCGACCCGGAGCCCGACACGGAGGCCGACACGGAGGCCGGAGCCGGGTAGTCGCTACCGGGCTGCCAGATTGCCCCGGTCGACGCTGCCGGGACCGGCATTGCCTGCGCCGGAGCCGTTGTGACCGAGCGCGTGGGCCTTCAGCTGGGCGAACTCGGCCGCATCGATCGTGCCGGAGTCCAACAGGGCCTTGGCGTCGGCGATCTGCTCCGCGGGCGACTTGCCCGCCACCTGACGGATGTAGTCGTCGGCGGCCTGCTTGGCTTCGGCCTGGGCGTGCTGGGCTCGCTCGGCCATGCCCTTCCCGCGCGCGACCAGATAGACCAGAGCCGTGAGGTACGGGAATATCACCAGGCAGATAACCCATGCGGCCTTGGCGATGCCGGAGACCGTGTGATCGCGAAACAGATCGGTCAGGATCTGGAACAGGATGATCAGGTAGGCCACGAAGGCGAAGACCAGAATCGTGTACCAGAGGTAATCCCAGAACGTATCCATGCTGTGTGCTCCTCTCGAGAACCCGCTACCGAACCGCTGTGGTCGGAGAGATGGCCGAATCGGTGAGTCGCTGACGGGCAAGCCGTTCGACGAGTTCCGGTAGGGCCGGGACCGGTGATCCGCGCAGGTCTCGGAGGGCGCGCGCGACAGCGATCTCGATGGCCGGGCGCGGCAGTCGAGCGCCGAATTCGGCAATGAGCCTATCTACGGTGTCTGCCGGCCCGACCGCTGTCGGTGTGCGCATCGCGAATCCTGTCGTTCTCGGTCCCCGAACCGAGAATGGCAGTGTGCTGGATCCCACCCCAGAGGCCAAAGGCCCTGGTTGCTATGGGCCATCGGTCCTCTGTCCACAGGAGCGTGCCCTGGTCAGGCGGTGGGGCGCCGCCCGATCAGCATCTGGGTGAAGAACTCGTAGATCAGCGCGGATTGGAAGGCCATCTGCTTGTTGTCGGCGGCACCGCCGTGACCGCCCTCGATGTTCTCGTGGTACCAGACGGTCCGGCCCTGAGATTCCAGCAGTGCCGCCATCTTCCGCGCGTGGCCGGGGTGGACCCGGTCGTCGCGGGTGGAGGTGGTGAGCAGGATCGGCGGATAGGGGCGTGCCGGATCGGCCGCCATCGCCCGCTGATAGGGCGAATACTCGCTGATGTACTCCCATTCCTCGGGCTTGTCCGGGTCGCCGTATTCGGCGATCCAGGACGCGCCCGCCAGCAGCAGGTGGTAGCGCTTCATATCCAGCAGCGGCACCTGGCAGACGATGGCGCCGAACAGTTCCGGATAGCGGGTCAGCATCACGCCCATCAGCAGGCCGCCGTTGCTGCCGCCGACGGCACCGAGTTGTTCGGCGGTCGTGATATCCCGCGCGACGAGGTCTTTCGCGACCGAGGAGAAATCTTCGTAGACCTTGTAGCGGTTGGCCTTCTGCACCTGGGTGTGCCATTCGGGCCCGTACTCGCCGCCACCGCGAATATTGGCCATCACCCAGGTGCCGCCGCGTTCGAGCCAGCCCATTCCCGAGGCACCGCTGTAGCCGGGGGTGCGGGAGACCTCGAAGCCGCCGTAGCCCGAGACGACGGTCGGGCCGGGCCGGCCCTTGTGGTCGCGGTGACGAATCACGAAGTACGGCACCATGGTTCCGTCGTCGGATCGTGCGAAGTACTGTTCGGTGTCGATGCCATCGGCGTCGAAATACGCCGGTTCCCGCTTGAGGGCTACCGCCGGGCTGCCCACCGACCCCGCCAGCAGTGTCGCCGGAGTGGTGAAACCGCTTGTGGTGAGCATGAATTCGTCACCGCTCTCCAGCGGATCCAGATTCATGACGTTGGTGGTCGCCATCGGCGGGGTGTCGGCGAGCGGTTCGCGGGTCCAGCCCGCGCCCGGGGTCGTCGCCGTGCCGGGAGTCAGGACGTACAGCTTGGTCTGCACGTCCTCCAGCGTGATCAGCAGCAGGTGGTTCTCGGTCCAGCCGTAGCCGTGCAGTGAGGTGTGCGCGTCGGGTTCGAAAACCACCTCGAAATCGCGTGCGCCGGCGAAGAAGTCGTCGATGTCGATGGCCAGCAGGGCGCCGGCCGGGTAGCTGCGCCCGCCCACCTCCCACGGCGATTTCAACTGCACCAGCAGCCAATCCTTGTACCAGGATTCGGACGCGTCGGTGGGTACGTCGATATGCCGCAGCGTGCCGTCGCCATCCAGCAGATAGACCGATTCGTTGAAGAAGTCGGTGGCGCGGGCGACGTAGTGGCGCTCGTATCCGGGGGTGCGGTCGTAGCCGGCCGACACCATCACATCGCCGGGTTCGCCCTCGAATACGGTTTCCGCCTCCGACAGCGGGGTGCCGCGGCGCCAGCGCTTGGCCAGCCGCGGATATCCCGAGTCGGTGAGCGTGCCGGGGCCGAAATCCGTTCCCACGTAGACGGTGTCGGCATCGATCCAGCGCACCTGTGATTTGGCCTCGGGCAGGTGGAAGCCACCCGCTGCCGCCGGACGGAATTGCCTTGTGGTCAGATCGAATTCGCGCACCACCTTGGCGTCCGCCCCACCGCGGGACAGGCTGATCAAGGCCAGTTCCTGGTCCGGACGCAGCACCGCCGCCCCGCCCCAGACCCAGTTCTCGTCCTCGGCCGTGGCCAGGGCGTCCAGGTCGATGAGCACATCCCAGGCCGGATCGTCACCGCGATATTCGTCGAAGGTGGTGCGCCGCCACAGGCCGCGAGGGTGTTCGGCGTCGCGCCAGAAGTTGTAGAGCCAGCGCCCGCGTCGGGTCGGGTACGGGATGCGGGTGTCGGTGTCGAGCATGGCGAGGATGCGATGGTCGAGGGCGTCGAACCGCTCGGAGGTGGCGAAGCGTTCGATCACCACCTCGTTGTGTGCCCGTGCCCAGGACAGGGCACGTTCGCCGGTGACATCCTCGAGCCACAGGTACGGGTCGGTCGTTTGCTCGGCACCGCTCATGGGACACATTCTGGCCTACCGATCGGTCCGCCGAGGTCGAGAGGTGCCGCGGGTGCGTCGCGCCGCCGTGTCCGGTCGCCCGTGCGGCCACAACTCCGTACAGTTGCTGGACGCCTCGGCGATGCCGGAAGGAGGACCGCGGTGGCACATCCGCTCTGGGAGCAGCACTGCTGCCTGCCGATCCTCCCGTCCGCCGATGTCACCGAACTGACGCGCTACCCGGCCGGCTCATACCTGTCGGTGAATGTGGGTTACTCACTGCATTCGATCGAGGACGCGCTGGCCATGGTCCACCTGCTGCGCCGGAAGGCGCTGGCGGACGGACGTTTCCGGCTCGTCGAGTCCGTCGGCGACACCGAGGTGGCATCCGGTCTCCAGGGCCGCATCGCGCTCGCCTTCGATCTGGAGGATTCGCGGCCGTTGGACGGCGATCCGGACAACATCGCGCTGTTCCATTCGCTCGGCGTGCGCTCGCTGCTGCCGACCTACAACCACGCCAACGCGGCCGGCGGCGGATGCCTGGATCCCGACGATCGCGGCCTGACTCCCTACGGCCGCACGATCATCCGCACGCTGGGTGAGGTCGGGATATTCGCCGACGGGTCACACTGTTCGCGGCGCACCGGACTGGATATCGCCGAGGTCGCGGGCGGGCCGATGATCTACAGCCACTCCAATTTCGCGGCGCTGTGGCCGCATCCGCGCAATATCGGCGACGACCAGGCGCGTGCGTGCGCGGCGACCGGTGGTGTGATCGGCATCAACGGCGTCGGAATCTTTCTGGGCCGCAACCGCGTCGAGGGGCGGGCCGCGCGGATCGAGGCCATGGCCGACCACATCGCCTACGGCGCCGATCTGGTCGGCGTCGAGCACATCGGGATCGGCTCGGACTTCTCGTTCGACGGGGACCAGTTCAACGCGGAGATCGCGGCCGCGCCGGAGAACTTCTCCGAGGACTACACGCGGTGGGGGCCGCTGCAGTGGGTGCCGCCCGAGGATCTGCTGGGACGGCCGCCGCATCTGAGGACGGATGTGGACGACCCGGACGCCCGGCCCCTCGTCGCGGGACTGGACGAAGTCCTGGCCCGCAGGGGTTTCATCGACTCCGAACGCGCGGCGATCTTCCACGGGAATTTCGCCCGTGCCGCGCGGGCGGTCTGGAAGTAGCCGCACGCTGTGGCCGCCCTCTCACCCCTGCGGGGGATGGATGAGTGAGCTTCCGGCAACAGCGCTAGGCTCGTTCCCGTGACTTCCCACTACGATGTCGTCGTTCTCGGCGCTGGTCCCGGCGGTTACGTCGCCGCGATCCGCGCCGCTCAACTCGGCCTGCGAACAGCGATCGTCGAGCAGAAATACTGGGGTGGCGTGTGCCTGAACGTCGGGTGCATTCCGTCCAAGGCACTGCTGCGCAATGCGGAACTGGCCCATATCTTCACCAAGGAGGCGAAGACGTTCGGTATCTCCGGACAGGCGAGCTTCGACTTCGGTGCCGCCTTCGATCGAAGTCGTAAGGTCGCGGACGGCCGGGTCAAGGGCGTCCACTTCCTGATGAAGAAGAACAAGATCGACGAGTTCGACGGGAAGGGCACCTTCACCGACGCGAACACCCTCTCGGTCGAGCTGAGCAGCGGCGGCACCGAAACCGTCACCTTCGACAACGTCATCATCGCCACCGGCACCGAGACCAAGCTGCTGCCGGGCACCTCGCTGTCGCAGAACGTGGTGACCTACGAGGAGCAGATCATGACCCGGGATCTGCCGGGGTCGGTCCTGATCGTCGGTGCGGGCGCGATCGGTATGGAGTTCGGGTACGTCCTGAAGAACTACGGCGTGGACGTGCGGATCGTGGAGTTCCTCGACCGTGCGCTGCCGAACGAGGACGCCGATGTCTCCAAGGAGATCACCAAGGCGTACAAGAAGCTCGGCATCACCATCACCACCGGTGCCTCGGTGCAATCCATCGAGGACAACGGTTCCAAGGTCACCGTCTCGATCAAGGACAACAAGTCCGGTTCGGTCGAGACCGTCACCGTCGACAAGGTGCTGCAGGCCGTCGGTTTCGCGCCGCGGGTCAAGGGCTTCGGCCTGGAGAACACCGGAGTGCAGCTGACCGAGCGCGGCGCCATCGCGATCGACGACTACATGCGGACCAACGTGCCGCACATCTACGCCATCGGCGACGTCACCGCGAAACTGCAGCTGGCGCACGTGGCCGAGGCGATGGGCGTGGTCGCGGCCGAGACCATCGGGGGTGCCGAGACGCTGCCGCTGGGCGACTACCGGATGATGCCGCGCGCGACGTTCTGCCAGCCGCAGGTCGCCAGCTTCGGCCTCACCGAACAGCAGGCCCGCGACGAGGGGTACGACGTGAAGGTCGCGACCTTCCCGTTCACCGCGAACGGTAAGGCGCACGGCCTGGGCGATCCGACCGGTTTCGTGAAGCTGGTCGCCGACGCTAAGTACGGTGAGCTGCTCGGCGGTCACCTGATCGGCCCGGATGTGTCGGAGCTGCTGCCCGAGCTGACGCTGGCCCAGAAGTGGGACCTCACCGTCAACGAACTCACGCGCAACGTGCACACCCACCCGACGCTGAGCGAGGCGCTGCAGGAGGCGTTCCACGGTCTCGCGGGTCACATGATCAACTTCTGATCTCCGCCTGACGGCCCGGTATCGGCGAATATGCCTGATACCGGGCCGTTTTCGTATGCGGTCCGATCAGTCGCGGTGGTAGGTGTCCTGCGCCGCCATGATGGCGTCGATGTTGTCCTCCAGGATCGCGATCAGGCCGTACAGCTGATCGGCGACCCGTGCGCCCAGATCGGTGAGGGTGTATTCGACGCGCGGCGGGATGGCCTGCTGAACCTCGCGGTGAATCATGCCGTCGCGTTCGAGGGCCTGCAGTGTTTGCGACAGCATGCGTTCGCTGATGCCGTCGACGCGACGGCGCAGCGCGCTGAAACGGTAGGGACCTTCGCGCAGGGCGACCAGCGCGAGCGCGCCCCAGCGGCTCGCGACATTCTGCAGCACCGGCCGGGAGCGGCAGTTGCGCGCGAAGACGTCGGCTTCCAGGGTCGGATCGGCGTCCTCCGCCGATCGCAGTTGCCGACTCGTCATGCTCTCGATGCTACCCATCGCTGTAGTAGTGAACTTGTCGTCGGTGTTGCGGGAATATCGAGCACTAACTAATAGTTAGTGCTCGATATTCCGTACATCAGATCTGGAGGTTGGGTTATGACCGTCGCCGTCACCGGGGCCAGTGGACAGCTGGGCCGTCTCGTCGTCGAGGCGCTGTTGAACAGGGATGCGGGGCCCGTGGTCGCTGTCGTTCGGGACCCGGCCAAGGTTGCGGGCCTGGCCGAGCGCGGTGTGCAGGTGCGGCAGGCCGCCTATGACGATCCGGAAGCGTTGGACCGCGCCCTCGAGGGTGTGGATCGAGTGCTGTTGGTGTCGGGCAACGAATTCGGTGTGCGGGTCGATCAGCACAGCAATGTCGTGCGCGCCGCCGAGCGGGCCGGCGTGGAGCTCCTGGCCTACACCAGCATTCCGCGAGCCGAACAGAATCCGATGATTCTCGCGCAGGAGCATCGCGGCACCGAAGAGGTGATCGCGAAATCCGCTGTGCCGCACACCTTCCTGCGTAACAGTTGGTACTGGGAGAACTATCTCAACGGTCTGGACGCGGCCCTGGAATCGGGCGTGCTGTACGGCTCGGCCGGCGACGGGCTGGTCGCGGCGGCCGCACGGGCCGACTATGCCGAGGCCGCCGCGGTGGTGCTGACCACCGACGGTCATGCGGGGCAGGTCTACGAGCTCGGTGGCGACGAGCACCTGACGCTCGCCGAGGTGGCGGGGGTGATCTCGGCCGTGTCCGGGAAGTCGGTGCGGTATCAGGATCTGCCGCGGGACGAGTACGTGGCGGGATTGGAAAAGGCTGGTGTCCCCGGCGATTTCGCGCAGGTGCTGGCCGATTCCGATGCCGGACTGCGCGCTGGATGGCTGGATGTGACCAGTGGCGATCTGCAGAAACTGATCGGCCGGCCGTCGACGTCCGCGGCCGAGGTGCTGGGTAGCGCACTCGACCGCGGACCGGGTCAGGATCCGGTCGCGCCCGCATCGTAGGTGCCCGGATCGCCGACCCACTGGACCAGTTGGATGATGATGCCGTTGGGGTCGACCGTCTGGAAGTAGCGCTCGCCCCACGGCTCGGTTTCGATCGGTGTCACGATCTCGACCCCTTCGGCTCGTACGCGCTCGTATTCGGCGTCGATCTCGTCGACGGTGAAGACGATCAGCAACCCCTGACCGGCCGCACCCGCGATGCGGGCCGGTTCGAACGTGTCCAGCCCGGTGCGCAGGAAGATCACGTGGAATCCGGCGTCGGGGCGCGTCAGCGAGATGAATCCGTCGGCCGACATGTCAACGGTGAATCCGAAGTGGGTGCCGAGGAAGTTCGCCGACGCGTCCGGGTCGGGAACGTTGAGCGAGACGGCGGATGCGGTGATGTTCACGGTCCTCCTCGGGGTGGGCGCGGGGCGCCGTGCCACGCGAGCCAATAACTCTCTACTAAGTATACTGTACATCGTAGAGAATTATTCCGGCCGCTGGAAGGCGCGCGCGACTCGATACGATGCGCACAACGTCGAACCGCGGCGGCACGGCAGGTGAAACCGGGAGATCGGGTGCGAGAGAATTCGGCCGAGGAGCGGCCCCGCCGGGCGCGCGCCGCTGGTGAGCGAGCCGGCGCCGGCGATCCCGCTCGCACGCTGGAGTTGCTCTGGCGGCAGCCGGGCCGCGTGTCCGGGCGCGGCCCCAGACAGCGCAGCAGTGTCGACGAGGTGGTGGCGGCGGCGGTGGACATCGCCGATTCCGAGGGCCTGGAGGCGCTGACCATACGGGCGGTCGCCGCGAAACTCGGGCTGACTCCGATGGCCACCTACACCTATGTGCCCGGTAAGGCCGAGTTGCTCGACCTCATGCTCGATTCGGTGTACGGCCGGATGCCGCGCACGGACCTGACCGGAAAGTCGTGGCGGGAACGCGTGTGCGCCGTCGCGCAGGACAATCGCTCGATGCTCGCCCGCCACCGCTGGGTGGCCTCTGTGCCGACCACCCGGCCACCGCTCGGTCCGGGCCTCGCCGCGAAATACGACCACGAACTGAGCGCCTTCGACGGACTCGGGCTCAGCGATGTCGAGATGGACGCGGCGTTGACCTACCTGCTCGGCTTCGTCACCGCGGTGGCGCGCATCGCGATCGATACCGATCGTGCGGCCGCCGACAGCGGACTGTCGGATCGCGAGTGGTGGGAACGCACGGTCCCGGTCCTGGCACAGGTCTTCGAT
The DNA here is from genome assembly GCF_002933465.1 of Nocardia nova. Taxonomy (GTDB): domain Bacteria; phylum Actinomycetota; class Actinomycetes; order Mycobacteriales; family Mycobacteriaceae; genus Nocardia; species Nocardia nova_B. The sequence continues at coordinate 11,178 of NZ_PSZE01000048.1, read as the reverse complement.
CCGCAGCGTTTTCCGCTGGCCGCGCGGGTCGGCTCGGCCGCCGGGCAGGCTCACGACAGCGCCTACAGCGCCGAGCACGCCTGGAATTTCGGTCTGGCGCGCGTCCTGGACGGCTTGGCCGTCCTCATCGAACGGTCCGAGACCCCGAACAGGCGGCCCGAATAAGCCGCCGTTGCGTCCGGCTCAGTGGTCGGTTTGGATGCGCAAGGTGGTGATGGTGCTGGCCAGACCTTCGTATTGGTTTGCCAGCAGGACGATTTCGATGAGGCGCTTCTCGTCGTAGTGCTGCGCCAGAGCCGACCAGGTGGCGTCGTCCACGTCGCGGGTGGTCACCAGTTGGTCCACCGCGGTGAGCAGCGCGCGTTCCTTGTCCGACCAGCCCTCGGCTTCGGGACCGGTGCGCAGGCGCGCCAGGATTTCCTTGGTGACACCGGCGCGTTTGCCCAGGCGAATGTGGTGGTCGGTCTCGTATGCGCAATTCCGCAGATGCGCGACGCGCAGGATCACCAGTTCGGTCTCGTGGCGCGAGAGTTTGCCGCCGGGCATCAGCCGGCCCGAGAAATGCAGCCAGCCGCGGAACAGGCCGCCGGTGCGGCCCAGCGTGCTGAACAGATGGGCGTCGTCGGTGCCGGCCGCGCGGGACAACACCTGCCAGACAATCCAATTCACCGGGCCCAGTTCGCGCAGGCGACCGGGTGCGATCCGTGGCTCCGTCGACACCATGCCCCACGCTAACAAAAAAGCCCGCACCGGTGGCTGCCCGCGGCGGGCCCGCCACCGGTGCCCGCCGCGGTCGGGCGTCGGATTATCGCTGGGCGGCCGGGAGAATCAGCTCGGCGACGGCGCTGGGGTCGGACACGGAAACCGCGTGCGATGCTCGGACTTCGACGGTGTGCTCGGCCGCCCGTCCGGACATGAACCGCTGGGACTCCACGGGGATGTTCTTGTCCTCGGTGGTGACCGGGGAATAGGCCGGGACGGCGCGCCACGCCGCTGCCGAAGCCGGTTGCTCGAGCGCGGCGAGCGCGACCGGGCGTTGGGTGATCGCCATCGTGGCGGCGATGTCGGCCGGCACGTCGGCGGCGAATTGGGCGGGGAATTCGTCCTGGCGAATGTGGAGTTCGGTGCCCGCCGCCCCGGGAAGCGGGTGCGCGACGGTGCTCCTCTGGAGGATCGGATCGCGGCTCCTCGAGTTTCGATCACTCGCCGTGGGCTCGCCCCTCGCTGTGGGCCAGGTATCCGCTGAATCGGGACATCGCTCGCCCGCGTCCGGGATGTGCCGGCGTTCGGACCCGCCCGCTCAGCGCAGGACGTACGGCGAGATCGAGCTGCGATGCTCGCTGATATCCAGGGACTTGCCGAGGGGCGGGAACGCGCGCTGTGGACAGTTGGCGCGTTCGCAGACGCGGCAGCCGGCGCCGATCGGGGTGGCCTGGGGATCGTTGAGGTCCAAGCCGTCGGCGTAGACCACGCGTCCGGCGTGGCGCAATTCGCAGCCCAGACCGATGGCGAAGGTCTTGCTCGGCTGCCCGTAGCGGGTGGCGCGCCGCTCGACCGTGCGTGCGATCCACAGATATTTGCGCCCGTCGGGCATCTGGGCGATCTGGGTCATGATCCGGCCGGGATAGGCGAAGGTCTCGTACACATTCCACAGCGGACAGGTCCCGCCCGCGGAGGAGAAGTGGAATCCGGTGGCGGACTGACGTTTCGACATATTCCCCGCACGATCCACGCGGACGAACGAGAAGGGAACCCCGCGCAGTTTGGGCCGCTGCAGGGTGGAGAGCCGATGGCAGATCGTTTCGTAACTCTGCGCGAAGAAGGCCGACAGCCGCTCGATGTCGTAGCGGAAATCCTCGGCGACCTCGTGGAAATGCGAGTACGGCAGCACCGTGGCCGCGGCGAAATAGTTGGCGAGGCCGAGTTTCGCGAGCGTGCGAGTGTCGTCGGAGGCGAAATTGCCCTCTTCGACCAACTTGTCGATCAGATCACCGCATTCCAGATACGCCAGTTCGGTGGCGAGTTTGAAGACGCGCTGACCGCCCGACAGGTGCGGGGCGATCTCGAGTTTGCGAGCCTCGGGGTCGTAGCGGTGCAGCACACCCTCGCCCAGGTCGATCCGCTCCACGATCTGCACGCCGTATCCGGTGGTGAGCCGACGGGTGAGCTCGCGCCGCAGATCGCCGCCGTGGAGGCGCATGCGGGTCGCCAATTCCTCTGCGGCGGTGTCCAATTCGTGAATGTAGTTCTGGCGCTGATAGAAGAAGTCGCGCACCTCCTCGTGTGGACGGGAGATGGAGCCCGACCCGCTGCCGTCGGAGAAGCGGTCCTCGGTGGCCGCGGCCAGCTGCGCGGTGGTGTTGCGGTAGCGGCGGTGCATATTCACCAGCGCCCGGGCCAGGCTGGGATGGGCCGAGACCATATCGGCGATCTCGTGTGCATCGGCCTCGATCCCGAGTTCGGTGTCCATCACCACCTCTTGCAGCTCGGCGATCAGGCGAGTGTCGTCCTGGGAGGCGAAAAAACTGGTGTCTACGCCGAACACCTCACTGATCCGCAGCAGTACCGGTACGGTGAGCGGACGCACGTCGTGTTCGATCTGGTTGAGGTAGCTCGCCGAGATCTCCAGCTTCTTGGCGAGTGAGATCTGGCTCAGCCCTCGTTCGGTGCGCAGCTGTCGCAGTCGCGCCCCGACGTAAGTCTTGGCCATATGTCCAGACTATGGACCTTTCGCACAGCTGCCAATGGAGAATTAGCAGTGGACTCGAGCTATATGTCACACCGAGCGGCTACCGTCGAGTCCGTGCTGCTTTCGGATGTGGTCGCGGCGTCGGAATCGGTGCGGGCATCGGCGTCGCGCAAGGTCAAGATCGCGGGGCTGGCCGAACTGCTGGGCCGGGCCGAATCGGATGAATTGATGCCGGTCGTCGCGTGGATTTCCGGTGAGCTACCGCAGGGCCGGCTGGGCGCGGGCTGGCGTACGGTCGCCGGCATCGAGGTGGAGCCCGCGCCCGAATCGTCGCTCACCGTCGCCGCGGTCGATCAGGCGCTGACGGAATTGGCCGCCGTGGCCGGATCCGGATCGGTGGCGCGGCGGCGGGAACTGCTCACCGCCCTGCTCGCTCGAGCGACCGACGACGAACGCGCCTTCTTGATCCGCCTGCTGACAGGGGAGCTGCGCCAGGGCGCGTTGACCGCGATCGTCGCCGAGGCGGTGGCCAAGGCGGCCGACGTGCCGGCCGAGCTGGTGCGCCGGGCCTATATGCTCTCCGGCCGCCTGCCGGTGACCGCCGCCGCGGCGATCTCCGGCGGCGCGCAGGCGTTGTCGGAATTCCGGCTCGAGGTCGGCCGTCCGATCCAGCCGATGCTGGCCTCGCCCGGCGCCACTCTCGACGATGTACTCGGTGAATTCGAGGGTGACGTGAGCGTGGAGCACAAACTCGACGGTGCGCGGATTCAGGTGCACCGCAAGGGCCCTCGGGTCTGGGTGTTCACGCGCACGTTGCGCGACATCACCTCCGGCGTGCCGGAGCTCGTGCAGCTGGTCTCCGAATTACCCTGTGACAGTGTGGTTCTCGACGGCGAGACGCTGGCGCTCACCGACTCCGGCCGGCCGCGTCCCTTTCAGGAGACGATGAGCCGGTTCGCCGCCGATCCGGCCTCGGAGGAGCCGCGGCTGACGGTGAGCTCGACCAGGGAACTGCTGCTGCATCCGTACTTCTTCGACTGTCTGCACCTGGACGGCCGGGATCTGCTCGATGCCCCGCTGCGCGAGCGGCGCGTAGCGTTGGCGAAAGTGGCGGGCGCGCAGATGATTCCGGCGCTGATCGATCCGGAGCCCGAGGCCGTCGCCGAATACTTCGACGGTGCGCTGGCCGCGGGGCATGAGGGCATCATGATCAAATCGCTGTCCGCGCCGTATGCGGCCGGACGCCGCGGCCGGGCGTGGCAGAAGGTCAAACCGGCGCACACCCTCGATCTGGTCGTGCTCGGCGCCGAATGGGGATACGGCCGCCGCACCGGATACCTGTCGAATCTGCACCTGGGCGCGCGCGATCCGCACGGGGGCGATCCGATCATGGTCGGCAAGACCTTCAAGGGGCTCACCGACGCGCTGCTGCACTGGCAGACCGCGGAATTTCCGCGCCACGAGCGCGCCCGCGACGGCCACACCGTCTATCTGTGGCCGGAGTTGGTCGTCGAGATCGCCCTCGACGGGGTGCAGACCAGTGCGCGCTATCCCGGCGGCGTGGCACTGCGATTCGCGCGGGTGGTGCGATATCGGCCGGACAAGGAGCCCGCACAGGCCGACACCATCGATGCCGTGCGCGCACTGATGCCCGCCGAACCGGCGGCCCCGGCGACGACGGCCTGAGAACCCGCCCGGGACGACGCTGACCTGTGAAAACGGTCGGCCTGCCCGCTTGCCAGCCGTTTCACAGGAACATCCGGGGCTATCTCGAGGATGTCGGCGCAGGATCGGTGTGTCGGGTCGCCCCGATGCGGATCGACTGCCCTGATCCGCTCATCCCAGCCATCGGCGGCGTCGGTTCCCTCGCCCGCGCCGCCGTTCGGCCGGTGGTTCATTCCTCGTCGCGGTGACCGCTGAGATCCGGCAGCCGGCACAGGCCCGCGGTCACCTCAGCGGCCAGATGGTCGTAGGCCACCGCCAATTCCGACAGCCGCCGCCAGGCGTCGTGCATCACCTGTTCCGGTTCGTCCGTCAGCGTCAGATAGGCCAGTGCGGAGAACTGGGCGAGCCGGTCGATCACGGTGCCGACCGTTTCGGTGTGCATGCGTGCGCCGCCGTGCGCCCGGGGTAATTCGGTGGCGACCCAGCGATCGATATCGGAAACCAGTTGTGCCCTATCGCGATCGATGTCCAGGGTCGGCCCGGGCGCGGCGGACAGTCTCTGCTCGTGCAATTCGCTGAGGCGGCACGCGCATTTCAGTACGGGGTGACCGTCGTAGGTCAGACCCCGGCAGGCCTCGAGCAGGAGGTGTTTGGGTGGGAGCGATTCCACGACCGTAATACTCCACGCCCAATGTTTCTGATTGGCATCGCTGCGTGCGATGGGCTCGGCTGAATGCCGCTGAGTCTCAGTGCGTTCCGCGGTCCAGGTCGGCCACGGTGGAGATCGAGGTGTCGAGCATGCCGTCGAAGGCGTCGAGGACCGGGACGTGGAGGTAGGCGCTCTGCAACGCGTGCGGCTCGGGTGGTATAGCGGGCCGACCGCACGGCGTGCACGGCGGAGATCGGCGAGCCCTGGTCCGAGCCCGGCCTCGGAGAAGGCGGCCTCGATACTGCCGGGCTCGCCCGGCTCCAAAGGCGTTGGCGCGACGGTGAAGCCGAAGGGCGCGCTCTCGTCGGGGAGCATCTCGGCCGTCTGTCCCGCGGTACTGGTCAAGCCCAGGGCGAAGTAGTCGTCGCCGAGCGCGTGGCGCCGGTAGTGCCCCATCGGGAAGCCGGCCAGCCGCTGCCCGTCGAAGGAGGCCGGCTCCTTCTGGATATGGGCGTTGTGCGCGGCCAGGACGATCCGGGTTCCGGGTTCGCGGCGTCGCAGCTGATCGCTGCGGGGCACTACAGCGCTTCGACGGCGCGGAAACGGATCAGCAGACGCGCGAGAATGGCGCTGAGGGTGTCCCGCTCGGCGGCCGGGATACGCGACCACGCCGGCGCGGCCGAGGCCGCGGAGGCGCCGGCGAAGGAAGCGGCGATCCGCATCGCCGTCTCGACCGCCGGCAGCGTCTGCGGATCGACCGCGCGCAGGTAGTCGGCGACCGGGCCCAATGCGGGGAGCAGGGAGCCGGAATGTCGATACCCGCGAAGCGCACCGGCGTGGCGCCCGTGCCGTTGTACCGGCGGATCCAGCGCAACGGTTCGCCGACTCCCACCGGGATGGTCCCGGCCAGGTGGTCCGCCAGATCGTCGTCGGTCCCCGCGCCCTGCGCCCAGTCGTCGAGGAGCAGGCCCTCACTGAAGCCGTATTCGAAGGCCAGGACGCCGCATCCGCTGGAATTCGGTGACGAAGTGGGAGTTCTCGCCGATCGCGACCACCCGGGCCGGGCCGATGATCTCGCGCAGCGGTTCCAGGTCGTCGAGCGGACCGTCGGGATCGAGGTGCGTCAGCGGCACGGCGTGGCCGCGCAGCCAGTCGGCGAGCGAGACGGGGGCGGGTGATTCGGGCATGCGGTTACTCGATTCGGGAGGTCTGCGCCGACGCCGCTTTCTCCAGGTCGTCGACGGTGCCGGACATGATCGTGCGGACGTGCTCGTCGATATGCGCGAGCGGCCAGTCCCACCAGGCGAGGGCCAGGAGGCGGTCGATGTCGGCGGCGCTGTAGCGGTGGCGGATGAGCCGGGCCGGATTGCCGCCGACGATGCCGTAGTCCGGGACGTCGGAGGTCACCACGGAACCGGCGCCGACGATGGCGCCGTGACCGATGCGCACTCCGGGCAACACCGTTGCGCCGTAGCCGATCCAGACGTCGTTGCCGACCACGGTGTCGCCGCGATCGGGCAGCTCCATGAGAAGGTCGACGTGCCGGGACCATGCGCCACCCATGGTCGGGAACGGGAAGGTCGAGGGCCCGTCCATGCGGTGGCTGGCGCCGTTCATTCCCGCCGAAACCGATACGCGCGCAGTGCTTGTCGCGGCGACCGCACCGCTGTATCACCAGTTGGTGTTGGTGCGGACCTCGGCCGACCCCGATGGTCCGCGGCGGGCGGCCACCGCGGCGGTGCTGGCGGCGCAAGCGGGTGCGTTCGCCGCGGGCTAGGGATTACGCGTCGCTGCCGTAGAACTCCGCGACGGCGGCGATCAGGATGATCACCGGGCCGATCCACGGCAGGGCGCGGATCGCGGATCCGGCGCGGCCTGTGGGTTGCTCATTCCGCCGCCGGGGCGATGCAGGGGAAATCGGCAGGGGAAAGTTGACACGATCGAATCGCGGTCCGATTCTGAGACCGTGCCGCCCTCCACCGAGAGCTCGGATCGCACGCATCCGCCCCGGCCCCATCTGGCCGCCGAGGTGGCCACCCAGCCCGACGATTGGGCATGGGCCGCCGCGGTCGCGGCGGAGCACCGAACACTGCTGCCCAGCCCCGGTGAGCGGGTGGCGGTCGTCGGCTGCGGCACCTCCTACTTCATGGCATGCGCGATCGCCGAACTCCGGGAATCGGCCGGTCACGGCCTCACCGACGCGTGGCCGGCGAGTGCGGTGCGCGCCGGCCGTGATTACGACCGCTACCTGGTGATCTGCCGTTCCGGTACCACCACCGAGGTGGTCGACGCGATGCGGGCGATGCCTGCCACGGTGGCGCGCACCGTGATCTGCTCCAGCCCGAGGACGCCGGTACTCGAGCTCGCCGAGCCGATCCTCATCGACGCGGTCGACGAGCGTTCGGTGGTCCAAACCCGCTTCGCGACAACGGCTCTCGCGATAGTACGGTGGCATCTGGGGGAGGATCTCGTACCGGCGATCGAGCAGGCTCGCGCGGTCCTGGCCGAGGCCGCCGAGTCGAGTGTGCCGGCCGCTGTCCGGCACGCGGAGCAGATCACCTTCGTGGGAACGGGCTTCGCCGCCGCGCTGGCCGAGGAGGCGGGGTTGAAATTGCGGGAATCCTGCCGGGCCTGGGCGGAAGGATATCTCGCGAACGAATACCGGCACGGTCCCATCAGTATCGCGGCGCCCGGTCGTGCGGTGTGGGCGTTGGGCCCCGTCGCCGCCGGGCTGCGCGACGACATCGCCGCTACCGGAGCGCATGTCGAATATCGCGATATCGATCCGATGGCCGAACTCGTGCGCGTGCATCGGCTGTGCCTGCTGCGGTCCGCGGATCTGGGGCTGGATCCCGACCATCCGCGCGGGCTGCGGCGATCGGTGATTCTGCGATGAGCGAGGCGAGGGAGCTCGATCCGGTCCTCGCCATGGATGTCGGTGGAACCACGATCAAGGCGGAGGTCAGCGACTCCGCCGGCCGGGTCGAGGCCGCCGCGATGGTGCCCACCCCGCCCGGTGAGCGGGCGTTCGACGCCATGGCCGCGCTGGGCGACCGGTTGCTGGCCGAGGTCTCCTCCGAGACGCGGGCCGGGCTGCGTCGCGGGGCGATGGCACTGCCGGGCCTCGTGGACGCGGCACGGTCGCTGGCGGTGTTCAGCAGCAATATCGGCTGGCGAGATGTGTCGGTGGGCCGTCGATTCGAGGACCGGTGGGGATTTCCGGTGCTGATCGAACACGATGTGATCCTGGCCGGCTGGGCGGAGTGGCGCCTGGGCGCCGGGCGCGGCGCCGATGACGTGCTGGTGGTGAATCTCGGCACCGGAATCAGCGGGGCACTGGCCGTCGGAGGGCGGCTCGTGCGTGGTGGCGCCGGGCAGGCCGGTGAATACGGGCATATTCCGGTGCGGCGCGACGGGCGACGCTGCTCCTGCGGAAATATCGGGTGTGTGGAAACCGTGGCCTCCGGTCCGTCCATCACGCGGGCCTACCGCGAGCGCACCGGCCGTGAAATCGACGGCGCCGAAGCGGTTTTCGCGGCTTTGCCGGACGACGCGTTCGCCCGGGCCGTGATCGGCGACGCGATCGACGCACTGGCCGACGGACTGCTGGGGGTTGTGCACGCGGTGTGCCCGCAGCGCATCGTGCTCGGTGGCGGGCTGGCGGGCGCCGGGCCGGTGCTGAGCGACGGGCTGCGCGCACGTCTGGAGCGGCTGGTGCGAGTAGCACCGGTTCCGCAGGTCGTCATGGGTGCGTTCGGTGCGCGGGCCGGAGTGGTGGGCGCGGCCCGGTATGCCCGGCTGGAGGTCCTCGAATGAACGATGGACAGCAGGTGCTTCGTGGCCGCCTGGTCACCTCGGCCGGGGTCATCGACGATGCTGTGCTCGAGGTGCTGGACGGCCGCATCGAGGCGGTGCGGCCCCTCGCGCAATGGACGTTCGGCAACCGGGGCGCCGAACCGCCGCCGCATCTCGGGACTTTGCTGCCCGGCCTGGTCGACATCCACAACCACGGTGGATATGGTCACCGATTCGACACCACCGATCCCGAACAGGCGCGCGCGGCGGCGCGCTATCACCATCGGCAGGGGGCCACGACGGTGCTGGCGAGCATCGTGACCGCCGCACCCGACACGATGGTGGCGCAGGTCGCGGCGCTGCGCGAGGTGGCCGCCGACGGTGAGATCGCCGGAATTCACGTCGAAGGACCTTTCCTTTCCGAAACGCGCTGTGGCGCGCAGGATCCCCGCTATCTCCTCGATCCCGATCCCGGACTGATCCGGCGGCTGCTCGATGCCGCGGACGGACATCTGCGCGTGATGACGCTGGCGCCCGAACGCCCTGGATTCCCCACCGCCGCGGCGCAGCTCGGCGACCACGGCGTGGTGGTGGCGCTCGGCCATACCGACGCCGGTTACGAACAGTTCCGGGACGCGTTGGCGCCCAACGGATCCGGTACCCTGGTCACGCACCTCGCCAATACCATGGTGCCGCTGCACCATCGCGCGGCCGGAGCGGTCGCCGCCGCACTGGTGGGTGCGGCGGCCGGCGAGGTGGTGGTCGAATTGATCGGAGACGGCGTGCACATCGAATCGGGTTTCGGGGCACTGGTTTTCGCGACAGCGCGACACCGCGTCGCGCTGGTGACCGATGCTATGCAGGCGGCCGGTCTGCCCGACGGTGACTACCGTCTCGGCCCGCAGGCGGTCCATGTGGAAGCGGGCGTGGCGCGGGTGCCGAGCGGCGCCCTGGCCGGCGGAACCGCGACGCAATTGCAGTGCCTGCGCTGGGCGGTGCACGAATGCGGTGTGGATCTGGTCGACGCGGTGCGCGCGGCGGCGACGACGCCGGCGGCGGCGATCGGCGCGGCGACCGTCGGCGATCTGCGGCCGGGGATGTTCGCCGATGTGCTGGTGGTGGACGCGGATCTGGAGTTGCGCGCGGTGCTGCGGCGAGGACAGTGGTTGAGGTGATCCTCACCGTGACGCTGAACCCGGCCTACGACATGACCTATCGGGTCGAGAACTTCGAACCCGGCCGGACGCATCGGGTTTCGTCGGTCGAGCAGCGTGTCGGCGGTAAGGGCATCAACGTCACCCGGGTGCTCAATCAGATCGGGAAATATTCGCGCGCAACGGGTTTCGCTGATCACGCGTTCTCCGACGCCGCCGAACGGGAACTGCCGGTGGACTTCGTGCACGCACTGCCGTGGGTGCGGCGCACCGTCGTGATCAGCGATAGTCACGACGGCTCGGCGACCTCGCTGTGGGAGCCGGGGGCGCGACTCACCAATCCGGATGCGGTGGATCAACTGCTGGTGCGATTGAGCGGGCTGGCCGCTGAGGCCGGCGGCATCGTGGTCTCCGGATCACTGCCCGGCGGCGTGCGCGCATCGCTGCCCGCCGACCTGGCCCGCATCGGACTTGACGCCGGCGTTCCGGTGATCTGTGATGTGGACGGTCTCGCCCTCGAAGCCGCCGCCCGGGTGCCGGGCGTGATCCTCATGCCGGATCTCGAGGAACTCGCGGGACTGACCGGGACGCGCCCGGCCACGACCGAGGAGGTGGCCGCGGCGGCCGCCGCGCTGGTGGGCGCCGGTACGGGAGCGGTGATCGCGACCCGGAGCCCGGACAGCATGGTCGCGGTGACATCGGACGGCGCGTGGTCGGCCGTTCTGCCCGAGCCGTTGTCCGGCAATCCGATCGGGGCCGGCGATGCCGCGGCCGCGGCGGTGATCGCCGCGCTGGCCGGACCCGACCGGCCGGAGTGGCCCGCGATACTCGCCGACGCGGTTGCCACCTCGGCCGCGGCGGTGGTGATGGCCGTGGCCGGCGAGATCGACCTGTCGCTGCGGCAGCGGGTGCTCGCGGAGGTCGTGGTCGAGAAGCTGGCCGATCCGGACGGCGACTGCTGAAACTTCCGGGTGCGGCGCTGCCTCGGACCACGGGGCGGCGCGGGCCGAGGGATGCGCCGCGCCGCGTCCGTGCGCCGACCGCGGCGGCGCCGGGCGGTACATTTCGAACGGGCTTGTCGTTGTCTGCGTGCCGTGGGCCGATGCTCGGTGCCTCGGATCGCCGAACCAGAGGATCGTCGAACCGGAGTTCCCGGAAGAGGTGAGCTGATGCCCGACCCCGCACCCGACCCCGCTGCCGCGCCCGAGCCGGTCACCGACCCCGGC
>NZ_PSZE01000047.1 GCF_002933465.1 Nocardia nova | reverse complement strand
CCGGTTGATGTCGATGATGGCGGTGAGGTTGCCGAGCCGGTAGTAGCCGGCCTTGTCCAGGGCCTCCCACATGGAGCCTTCCGCGGTTTCGCTGTCCCCGCACAGCACCCACACGTGATAGGGCAACTTGTCCAGGCGCTTGCCTGCCAGACACACCCCGACCGCGTCGGGCAAGCCCTGACCGAGCGAGCCGGTCGCGACGTCCACCCAGGGCAGTATCGGGGTGGGGTGGCCCTGCAGCCGGGAGCCGAGTTGCCGGTAGGTTTTGATCAGCTCGTTCTCGTCCACGACGCCGGCGGCGCGGAACATCGAGTACAACAGCGGGGACGCGTGCCCCTTGGAGAAGATCAGGTGATCGTTGGCCGACAGGTCGGGGCGGTGCCAGTCGTAATGCAGGTGCCCGACCATCAGCACGGCCATCAGGTCCGCGGCCGACAGCGACGAGGTGGGGTGCCCGGAGCCGGCCCGGGTGCTGCAGCGGATCGAGTCCACCCGCAACTGGGCGGCCAGGCGCCCGGCGAGCTCGATTTGCGCGGCGGTCATCGACGTGGTCATGACCGCGCCGCCGGTACCGTAGTGACCTCCGCCAGCGGTACGCCGGGGTCGGCCAGCTTGTCACGGTCCACGGGCCGGCCGGCGCGGACCAGGGCGGCGATCGTGTCGGTGACGTCCCAGACATTGACATTCATGCCTGCCCGCACCCGCCCGTCACGCAGCCAAAACGCAACGTACTCCCCCTGTTTCACATCGCCGCGGAAAACGACCTCGTCGTAGTCGCCATTGGCGACGTAGCCGGAGTACTCCATACCCATCTCGTACTGGTCGGAGTAGAAGTACGGCACGTGGTCATAGACCGCGTCACGGCCCAGCATGGTGGCCGCGGCCACCGCCGGCTGGTTGAGCGCCGCGGACCAGTGCTCCAGGCGCAGATGCGTCCCCAGGTGCGGATAGTAGGTGTTGGCGACGTCCCCGGCCGCGACCACATCGGGGTCGCTGGTGGCCAGGCGTTCGTCGACGACGATGCCGTTGTCGACATGCAGGCCGGCCGCCTCGGCCAGTTCGGTGTCGGGGGTGATGCCCACCCCGACCACAACCGCGTCGGCCTCGATGACGCTGCCGTCCCCCAGGCGGACGCCGTTGGCTCGACCACCATCGCCGGTGATTTCGGCGACCGTGACACCCAAGCGCAATGTGACGCCGTGCGCCCGGTGCAGATCGGCGTAGATCTCGGCCATCTCGCGGCCCAGCACGCGCAGCAACGGCAGCTCGCCCCTCTCGATCACGGTGACCTCGCAGCCCGCCGCGCGCGCCGCCGCGGCGGTTTCCAGCCCGATCCACCCGCCCCCGATGATCACCGCCCGACCGGCGGTGGCGAACGCCGCCTTGATGGCCTCACACTGCTCGAGCCGGCGCAGGTAGAACACGCCGTCGAGCTCGGCGCCGGGCACGCTCAGCCGACGGGCGATGGAGCCGGTGCACAGCAGCAGCTTGTCATAGCCGATCCGCTCGCCACCGGCGGCGCTGACATGGTGAGCGGCGAGGTCGAACCCGGTTGCCCGGGTATCCAGCCGGAGCACAACGTCGTGCTCGGCGTACCAGGTTTGCGGGTGGACGTAGATCTTGTCCTTCTTCGACTTGCCCTGCAGATAGTCCTTCGACAGCGGAGGCCGATTGTAGGGGCGCTCGCTCTCCTCGCAGAGCAGGACGATCCGACCGGGAAAGCCTTGCGTGCGTAGCGATTCGGCCGCTGTGGCGCCGGCCAAGCCGCCGCCCACGATGACGAATGTTTGCTGTTCGGTGCTCATATCTGGCCCCGTCCTTGTTTGTGTGTCTAGATCGTTTGCCGGTAGCCGAAGAACTCGTGATCCTCGTTGTAGCCGCCGTAGCCGCCGCCGATGTCGGAGAAGTGCGCCACGAACTCGATGCCTTGGATCCACTTGACCTGTTTGAAGCCGAGCTGGGACTCGTTGCGCAGCCGCAGCGGGGCGCCGTGGCCGAACGTCAGCGGCTCACCGTTCATGTCATAGGCGAGCATCGTGAGGTGGTAGCTCATCTGCTCGATCGGGTGCGCGTCGTAGTAGAGGCCTTTGTCGGGCCCCTCGGCGAGTGAGTAGAACACCACCCACTTCGCTTTCGGCCGCGGCTCGACCAGGTCGAGGATGGTGTGCATCGACACCCCGCCCCACTTGGCGATCCCCGACCAGCCCTGGATGCAGAAGTGCTGGGTGATCTGCTCGTGGTGCGGCAGCGCCCGCAGCTGGGCCAGGCTCAGTTCGGCAGGTTTCTCGACCAGGCCGGTGATCCGCAGCCGGTAGTCGGCGAAACCGCCGTCGAGCAGGGCGGTGTACTCGGCCGAATCGGGATACCGGCCGTTGTGCCAGAAGTACGGCGAGATGTCTTTTTCCGTGTACTCCCCGGGCGTCGCGTCCAGGTGTTCGAACAGCCGCTGCGCCGGACCGATCAGCGCGAACCCGACTCGCTGCACCACCCGGGGGTGGCGCAGCGTGAACGGGGTCGCCGCCACCCACGCCGCGACGACCACCACTATCGACGCGGCGAACACCGCGAAACCTACCCAATCGGTCGCGTCGCGCCCGGCGTAGATGTGGTTGAGATTGCGCAGCAGACCCGTCATGAATACCAGCGCGACGTGGACGGTGATGAACAACAGGAACCACACCAGCACCAGGAAATGCATCGAGCGAGCCAGCTGGATACTGAACAGCTTGCTGATCGGCTTGAAGCGGGTCGATAGCGCCGGGGACATGCCCAGTCCCGTCAGCAACGCCAGCGGCGCCGCGATGAAGATCGTGATGAAGTAGGCGATCAACTGCAGGCTGTTGTAGGCCACCCAGCCGTTCTCCACTGGCCAGTCCAGCGACAGGTACTGGATCAGCACCGACACCGCGTTCGGGAACACCGACCAGCTGGTGGGCACCACATGCCGCCATTGCCCGGTGGTGAACAACAGCACGTAGAACAGCGCGCCGTTGAGCAGCCAGAGGGTGTTCACGCCCAGATGCCACCAGCGCGCCAGCCCGATCGAATGCCGGATACCCGGTAACCCGATCTGGCCGGGCAGGCTGATGGAATCCTTCTTCGCCGTCCACAGCGGGTCGACCGGAACCGGGCGCTGGATGCGGAACCAGTCCCGGCCCGGGGTGCTGTGCCGAGTCCAATACAGCCGCGGATGATCGCTGAGGATCTGCAGCCCGGAACGGATGATGAAGATCAGCAGGAACAGGTTGCAGAAATGCTGCACGCCCACCCAGAGCGACAGCCCCGGATGGACGGTGCTCGGCGAAATGACGGTCCCCGGGTTGTCGGCGATGAACTGCTGCACCGAGGTCATATCCCGCAGGCCCTTGGCGACGGCGACCGCGACGATCAGGACCACGAATCCGATCGGCAGCAACCACAGCAGGTTGAACCATTTGCTCTGGCCGACCCGCAGCCGCGGAGCGATCCCAGTGGCTTGTGGGATCGAGCCGGCCCAGCTCGCCGGATCGACGATGTCGGAACCCGTGCGCAGCCGTGACCGGAACCCCGGCGGCGCCTGGTCGTCGCCGTCGGCGGGGCGGACTGTGCGACGTTCGGTCATTGGCGTTCCTCGAGAGCGGGGAGGCGGTCAGGCGGTCAGGGCCGCCTCAGCTGTCGGCTGCCGACCAGGCCGGCTGCCAGCCCGGATGGCCGCGCAACAGGTCGTCGGCCTCGCGCGGTCCCCACGTGCCGCGCTGGTAGGGGCGGATCGGCGCGGGGTGGTCGAGCAGCGGTTGCACGATGCGCCAGGTCTGCTCGACACTGTCCTCACGGGCGAACAGGTGGCGGTCGCCGACCATCGCCGCGTGCAGGAGCCGTTCATAGGGTTCCAGCGGCTCGCCGAGTTCTTTCGTGAACGAGGTGTCCAAGTGAACCGCGCGCCACGAGTCGCCGTCCCGTGCCGCGATCTGCATACGCAAGCCCGCGTCGGGGTCGATGCGCAGCACGATCTGGTTCGGTTCGATCTGCGTCGGATTGTGCAGAAAGGTCAACCGAGGGGTGCGGTGCAGGATCAGCCGGACCTCGGTCACCCGGTCCGGGAGCGCCTTGCCGGCGCGCAGAAAGATCGGCACCCCGAACCAACGCCAGTTATCGATCTCGAGGCGCAGCGCCACGAACGTCTCGGTGCTCGATTCTTTCGCCATCCCGGGCACATCGGTGTACCCGTCGTACTGCCCGCGCACGAGGTGGCGCGGATCCGCCGCCGGCATCGCCCGGAACACCTCGGCCTTCTTGTCACGCAACTCATCGCCGCCGGCACCGGCCGGCGGCTCCATCGCGACCAGCGCCATCACCTGCATCAGGTGGTTCTGCACCACGTCACGCAACGCGCCGACCGCGTCGTAGAACGCGCCGCGGTCCTCGACACCGAAATTCTCGGCCATGGTGATCTGCACGGCGGACACGCTGCGCCGATCCCAGAGCTCCGCGAAGGCGAGGTTCGCGAAACGCAGGTACTCCAGTTCGATCACCGGTTCCTTGCCCAGAAAATGGTCCACCCGCAGGATCTGCTCCTCGGCGAGCACCCGGTGCAGCCGGGCGTTCAACTGCCGGGCGGAGTCCAGGTCGTGCCCGAACGGCTTCTCCACCGCGACCCGCGCGTGTTCGGCCAAGCCGGCCTTGCCCAGGTGCTCCACGATCGGCCCGAACAACGCCGGCGGCATCTCCAGGTAGTAGAGCGGTCGCCAGGACGCGGTGACCCGCTTCGCCAGCTGGTCATACAGCGCGTCGTCGGTGACGTCACCGTGCAGATAGGACAGGCGTGCGGCGAGGCGGTCGAACGCCGCGTCATCGACGTGTTCCCCGGTACCCGCGATCGCCTCGCGGGCACGCTCCACCAGCCGCTCGACCGGCAGGTCTTCCGCGGCGACACCGATGATCGGGCAGTTGAGCAGCCGGCGCCGCTCCAACCGGTACAGCGCGCGGAACGTCATCTTGTGCGCCAAGTCCCCGGTGATCCCGAAGATCACCAGCAAATCCGCCACCCCACCATGACTGTCAGATGCCATCGCTGCCCCCGACCCGGCCGACAAGCCCGCCGTCCTCAGCCCGTCGGTGATTGTCGTGTAACCACATCACGTCGGCACCTCGCTTCCTGTGAGCTCACGGCCGAACCCGACGCAGCGGCCTCCAGGTTCAGACCGGGCACCGGGAATCGTGACGAGATGTCGTGGCCCGGCCTGTTCGTAGTCGCACGGTGCATCGTCTGCAGCGGCCGGACGTCATTGCTTGTCGCTACTGGAGAGAGCGTTCATGGTGATCTCGGCGAGACGGCGGTCACCAGCGTGCCCGGGACCGAACTTCTCTTCGCCACGGTCACCGGCGACCGACTGAACTCGCTCCGGGACCGACTGGCTGTCTCAGCACACCTCAACCTACGCCGTAGCTCCGGCCCTCGTCGAGGGTTCTCACGCTTTCCGCTCGCAGGAAGGGCGCTGCGCTCGCCGATTCGTCCTGAGCCGAAACCGTATTCGCCGTCGACGGTTCCTTACTGTCAGAGCAGCTTGGCCACGGTCAACAGCACCGCGGAATCCTCCAACGCTTCCAGGCTATGACGGCCCGGCGGCGCGATCAGCAGGTCGCCGGTGCGGCCCTCCCACGAGTTGTTCGCGCAGGTCAGCCGGACCCGGCCGGACAAGACCAGCATCGTGGCCTCACCAGGGTTGGGATGGTCACCGAGACGAGCGCCCGCGATCATCCCGATCACCGTCTGGCGCAACACCTTCTCGTGTCCGCCGTAGACGGTGTCGGCGGTATGCCCGCCACCGCGGACGGCAGCCTGTTCGATCTGCTGACGGGCAAGGGCTTCTAAAGAGACACGTTGCATACTTGCAGTTTGCCCGGTCTACCGTTCTGGCTCACCGGGTCACGGGGTGCGTAACAGCCGCGAACCATGAATCTCGACGACTACCATGTGTGTGATGGGCCCGATCGAGTTGGTTCGCGCCTACGACGCGCGGGGCACCGAGAAGTCGTCGCCGACCTTCTTGGTCGATCGACTCTGGCCACGGGGCATCCGCAAGGCAGACCTCGACTACGACGCCTGGATCAAGGACGTGGCACCCAGTACCGAGCTGCGCAAACGATTCGGTCACGTGCCCGATCGCTTCGACGAGTTCCGTGAAGAGTATTCGGCCGAACTCGACGCGCATCGCGACCTCGCCCGGCCGATCATCGCCGCCGCCACCGAGGGCAGGGTGGTGCTGCTCTACTCGGCCAAAGACACCGAGCACAACCAGGCGGTAGTCCTGCGGGATTGGATCCTCGGCCAGTCCTGACCACGTGCCGGCCTACACGGCGGTCTGATCCCCGACCGGTCGATGACCGCCGGAATTCGGTGCGGGCTCGGCCGGCGCCGGACGCGCGGGCTCGGGATCGGCGGGTGCGGTGGTCATCGATGCGGCGGCGGCCGATTCGCGGGCGAGGAAGGCGCCGAGTTCGCCGATCGCGCTCATCAGCGGTGCGGGGAACACGACCGTGGTGTTCTTGTCCACGCCGAGGTCGATGAGGGTCTGCAGGTTGCGCAGTTGCAGCGCCAACGGGTGCGCCATCATGGTGTCCGAAGCGTCGCCGAGTGCGGCGGCGGCCATCGATTCGCCTTCGGCGGCAATGATTTTCGCGCGCTTCTCCCGCTCGGCTTCGGCCTGGCGGGCCATGGCCCGTTTCATGCTCTCGGGCAGTTGGATGTCCTTCAATTCGACCAGGGTGACCTCGACGCCCCATTCCAGGGTGGCCACGTCCAGGATCTCGCGGATGTTGGCGTTGATGACGTCGGTTTCCGACAACGCCTCGTCGAGTGTGTGCTGGCCGACGACCTTGCGTAGCGTGGTCTGCGCGATCTGGTCGATGGCCGCGTTGACGTTTTCGATGGCCACTACCGATTTCACCGCGTCGATCACGCGGAAGTAGGCGACGGCGGAAATGTCGACGCTGACGTTGTCGCGGGTGATGATGCCCTGGGACTGAATCGGCATCGTGACGATGCGCAGCGACACCCTCGTCAGCCGGTCGATGACCGGAATGATCAGGGCCAGACCCGGTTGTTTGACCCCGACCACCTTGCCGAGCCGGAACAGCACACCCTTTTCGTACTGGGTGACGACTCGCACCGACAGCGACAGGCCGATCAGGGCCAAGATCACGACGACAACCACAACGACGATAACGATGGACATAGCACGTCCTCGAAAGGGGCGGGCAGCCGGCGAAAGTCGTGCGCCCGTGTGTGGGCGAGTGTCGCGGCTACCCTGGTTCCGAATACCGAAGCGGTACTCAACACGACGATATGCCCACACGCGTTCACAGTCGATGCCCGAGCCCCGTGTCTCAGCTCGACGGGCAATCCGAATTCGGCTGCAAACAACCCCACAGAGCGAGCAAACTGCACAGATGTGCCGCAGATCGCTGGACGCCTCGATTGCTCGCGCGTGCGGATCGGCGCTGCCGTGACGCTGGGACTGCCGGACGGGATCCGGGCGTGTCTGTTCGATCTCGACGGTGTGCTCACCGACACCGCCCGGGTGCATGCCGCGGCGTGGCAGGAAATGTTCGACGGCTACCTGCGGGCCCGGGCAGCGCGAGAGCACTCACCGTTCGTGGCGTTCGACCCGGTCGCCGACTACGACGCCTATGTCGACGGCAAGCCCCGCGCCGACGGCACCCGCGCGTTCCTGGCCTCTCGCGGGATCGACCTGCCCGAAGGAGACCCGCACGATCGGCCGGACGACGAGACGGTGCAGGGCTTGGGGAACCGTAAGAACGAGATCGTGCTGCGCCGGATTCGCGACGACGGCGTGCGGGCGTATCCGGGTTCGGTGGCCTATGTGGAGGCGGTGCGTGCGGCCGGGCTGCGGCGGGCGGTGGTGTCGTCGAGCACGAACTGCCGCGATGTGCTGGTGGCCGCGCACATCGAAGGCCTGTTCGAGCAGCGCATCGACGGGGTCACAGCGCAGCGGGAGAAGTTGGCGGGCAAACCGGCGCCGGACATGTTCCTCGCCGCCGCGCGTGCGCTCGGGGTCGCACCGGATGGCGCTGCCGTGTTCGAGGACGCCCTCGCCGGTGTCGCCGCCGGTCGCGCCGGAGGGTTCGGCTACGTGGTCGGCGTCGACCGTGTCGGTCAGGCAACCGAACTGATCGCACACGGCGCCGACACCGTCGTCACCGACCTGGCCGAGTTGACCGGACGCCGATGATCAATCACCCCGCGTTCACGATCGAACCCTGGTGCCTGCGCGCGACCGGCCTCGACCCGGAGGTGCTCGCCCAGACCGAATCGGTGTTCGCGCTGTCCAACGGGCACATCGGCTGGCGCGGAAACCTCGATGAGGGCGAACCGCACGGGTTGCCCGGCAGCTACCTCAACGGGGTCCACGAGCTGCGAACCCTGCCCTACGCCGAGCCCGGCTACGGGTACCCCGAGTCCGGGCAGATGATCACCAACGTGACCAACGGCAAACTGATCCGGCTGCTCGTCGACGACGAACCGTTCGACATCACCTACGGTCGGCTCGACGCCCACGAGTGGTGCCTGGACTTCCGCGACGGAGTCCTGCACCGCCGCACCGACTGGACCTCTCCGGCCGATTGCGCGGTGCGCGTGTCCTCGACCCGCATGGTGTCGTTGGCGCACCGGGCGATCGCCGCGATCCGGTACCAGGTGCAGGCTCTCGACCGGCCGGTGCGCGTGGTCATCCAATCCGAGCTGGTCGCCAACGAAGCGCTACCGGCGGCCGACGGCGACCCGCGTGCCGCGGCCGAGCAAGCGCCGTTGATCGCCGAAGAACACGCCGCCAAGGGCACCCGCGCCGGGTTGGTGCATTCCATCGGGCGCAGCGGTTTGCGCATCGCCGCCGTGATGGACCACGCCGTCGACGGACCCGACAACACGCAGGTGGAATCGGAAAGCTTCCCGCACCTGGGCCGCGTCACCGTCACCGCAGAGCTTCAGCCCGGCCAACGGCTGCGGTTGGACAAGTTCGTCGCCTACGGCTGGTCGGGAACGCGCTCCCTGCCCGCGGTGCGCGATCAGGCCGATGCCGCCCTCGCCGGCGCACGACGGACGGGCTGGGACGGCTTGGCCGCCGCGCAACGCGCCTACCTCGACGACTTCTGGTCCCGGGCCGACATCGAACTCGACGGCGATCCGGAGATCCAGCAAGCGGTGCGGTTCTCGCTGTTCCATGTGCTGCAGGCCGCCGCGCGCGCCGAGGGCCGCGCGATCCCCGCGAAAGGACTCACCGGCCCGGGCTACAACGGACACAGCTTCTGGGATACCGAAGCCTACGTACTTCCGGTGCTGACCCAGGTCGCCCCCGACGCCGCAGCACACGCGTTGCGGTGGCGCCACTCCACGCTGCCCATGGCCACCGCCCGCGCCACCCAGCTCGGGCTGGCCGGTGCCGCATTCCCTTGGCGCACGATCCACGGCGAAGAGTGCTCGAGCTACTGGCCGGCGGGTACCGACGCCTTCCACATCAACGCCGCCGTCGCCGACGCGGTGATCCGCTACCTCCACACCACCGGTGATGACGCGTTCGAACGCGACATCGGACTCGAACTGCTCACCGAAACCGCCCGGCTCTGGGCGGCGTTGGGCCACCATGACACCGCCGGCCGCTTCCGTATCGACGGGGTCACCGGGCCCGACGAATACAGCGCCGTCGCCGATAACAACGTCTACACCAACCTGATGGCACAACAGAATTTGCGCGCCGCCGCCGATGCCGCCGCCCGCCATCCCGACACCGCCCGCGACCTCGGGATCGATGACGAGGAAACCGCCCGTTGGCGCGACGCCGCCGACGCCATGTACATCCCCTACGACGAGACGCTCGGCATCCACCCGCAGGCCGAGGGCTTCACCGCCCACCAGATCTGGGACTTCGACACCACCACCGCGGAGCAATATCCGCTGCTGCTGCACTACCCGTACTTCGACCTGTACCGCAAACAGGTGGTCAAACAAGCCGACCTGGTACTGGCCATGCACCGCCGCGCCGACGCCTTCACCCCGGAGCAGAAAGCCCGCAACTTCGCCTACTACGAACGACTCACCGTCCGCGACTCGTCGCTGTCCGCCTGCACCCAAGCGGTTCTCGCCGCCGAGGTCGGCCACACCGGCTTGGCCTACGACTACCTTGCCGAGGCCGCCCTCATGGACCTCGACGACCTCGAACACAACACCCGCGACGGCCTGCACATCGCCGCCCTCGCCGGCAGCTGGATCGCACTCATCGCAGGATTCGCCGGAATGCGAGACAACAACGGCGAGCTGTCCTTCGCGCCACGCCTACCCGAGGAACTGACCCGCCTCACCTTCTCCGTCACTATGCGCGAGCGAACCCTCGCCGTCGACATCACGGCACCTACCGCGACTTACACCCTGCAATCCGGTCAACCGATCCGCATCACCCACCATGGACAGCAGATCACTGTGGCCACCGAGGCCCCGATCACCCGACCGATCCCCGACCCCACGACAACAACCCCGCGCCCGACGCAGCCGCCCGGGCGCGCCCCCGCGCCGCGAAGCCGCACATAGTGAACGACACGAAATCTATTGGGTACCGGTAAAATCGGGCAGGGCGTAGCGTGAAGGCCTGGGCAGTGCTTCTCGAAGGAGGGGAACGAATGTGAGTACCGCGGCGCGGATCGCCTCCTGCTTGATGCGAGTGTCCGACCTCGAGCGTTCCGTGGGCTTCTACCGCGACGTGTTCCAGTGCAACGTCGCGATTCACGAACCGGACGCGGCGCTTCTGTTGACGCCGGACGGCTTCCAGCTCTACCTGCGTACACACGAGGCACACAACGCACGCGACATCAATGACGTCGGCGTCGAGCAGATCATCTGGTCCGCCGGCAGCGAGAAAGAACTGCAACAGATCGAACAACGCCTGCGCGCCCACTATCCCAGCACATACACCAACACCCTGCACGGAATCACATTCGTCGACGGCGTCGATCCCGACGACATACGCGTACTGATCACCTACCCGACTCCCGACCAGCTTCCACGCGAGGTCATCGACCGCCGATTCCGGTGACGGGGTGTACTCCCCGAGTGTTCTGTCCAATCCTTTGGTTCCCGGCATGTTCTGGCCATATCGGATTTGACCGAGATGCCTGCGGCGATGGTGGGTGCTATTGCAGCCGCAGGAGATCCGGAGTCGTCAGCAAGGTTGCCGTCTTTGATGTAGAGCACTGCTACACAGGATTTGCCGGTCGCTCCCGGGACAGGTCAACGTGTGAACATCAGGGCCCGTTTGACTTCGGTGATCGCCTTGGTCACCTGGATACCGCGCGGGCAGGCCTGCGTGCAGTTGAAGGTGGTACGGCACCGCCACACTCCGTCGATGTCGTTCAAAATCTCGAGGCGCTCCGCCGCGCCGTGATCGCGGCTGTCGAAGATGAACCGGTGAGCGTTGACAAACGCAGCCGGTCCGTAGTACGTCTTCTCCGCCCAGTAGACCGGGCAACCGCTGGTGCAGCAGGCACACAGGATGCATTTGGTCGTGTCATCGAAACGGGCGCGATCGGTCGGAGACTGTATCCGTTCGCGTTCCGGTTCAGGCCCGTAGGTGATCAGATACGGCTTGATCTCGCGGTACAGATCGAAGAACGGCTCCATATCCACCACCAGATCCTTCTCCACCGGCAGACTGCGCAACGGTGCGATCGTGATCGTCGTCGGGGAACCGTCGCGGTGCAGCAGATCTTTGAGAAGGATCTTGCAGGCAAGACGGTTGATGCCGTTAATCTGCATCGCATCCGAGCCGCATATGCCGTGTGCACACGACCGCCGAAAGGTCAGGGTGCCGTCGAGGTAGCTCTTGATGTAGATGAGCAAGTTCAGCAGCCGGTCGGTGGGCAGCGCCGGCACCCGGAAACTCTCCCAATAGGGGCCGCGGTTGTTCTCCGGATTGAACCGCGCGATCTTGACGATCACCATCACCGCGCCGTCTGGCACCGGCGCTGGCTTGGTGTGCGGTGGAGTCCCCGCAGGGACGGATCCGGTTGTGCTGGACTGTTCGGTGGCTTCTGTCATAGAACGTGTCACGCTCCTATCGACATGCGCTGTACCGCGGACAAGGCTGTCCAATTCCGTGTTCACAGCAGTGTGTACAGCCCTCGTGCGGATGACGATGTACCCATCGTTGCTACCTCGCCCAGCGACAGCAAGTGAATCCCCCGGTGAGTCCGGATACTTATTGGTGTGACAGCTCGGCGGAGTGCCGGGCTGATTGTTGAGAGAGAAGGGCTTGGCACTGCTTCACGGATAGGTCACGCTGTCATCCGATCGTGCAGCAGCCCGACCGTTAACTGCGGGTGCGGGGCGGGGCCGGTGACGCGGTGATGCTACCGGCCGAATCGGCGGCACACCGTCGAAGCCGTCGATGGTGCGGTCCTAGCCCCGCCCAGCCGCATTCGCAGCGGCGCTGGCGTGTACGTAGAGCTCTCCTAACAGGTTTGTTCGGTTGGTGGCGGGTTCGGTTGCAGTGCAGGATGTTTCGATGTGGCAGCGCCCTGGATCGT
This sequence comes from Nocardia nova, assembly GCF_002933465.1. GTDB lineage: Bacteria > Actinomycetota > Actinomycetes > Mycobacteriales > Mycobacteriaceae > Nocardia > Nocardia nova_B. The sequence continues at coordinate 14,752 of NZ_PSZE01000047.1, read as the reverse complement.
GGATGACGAGTTGTGGGCGGTAATCGAGCCGCTACTGCCGGTGAAACCGGCCGGGACACCGGGACCGCCGCAGATGGACTCCCGTCTGGTGCTGCAGGGGATCTTGTTCGTGCTGATCACCGGGATCGGATGGGAAGACCTGCCCCAGGAACTGGGCTTCGGGTCCGGGATGACCTGTTGGCGCAGGTTACGCGACTGGCAAGCCGCCGGAGCGTTCGAACAGATCCATCAGGCGGTGCTCGCCCGTGCCCATGCCGCCAGGATGATCGACTTCGACCGGGTGATGGTCGACGGCTCGCACGTGCGGGCGAAAAAAGGGGCGCCGCAACAGGTCCGAGCCCGGTCGACCGCGCCAAGACCGGATCCAAGCACCACATCCTGACCTGCGCGAACGGCTTCCCACTCGCAGTCGCATTGTCAGCGGCCAACGTCAACGACCATCTGCTGCTGCCCACGCTGCTCGACCGGGTACGCCCCCTGCGCGGGCGGCCAGGCCGACCCCGTCGCCGGATCACCACCCTGATCGCGGACAAAGGATACGACTATCCCAGTGTGTATTCCGAACTGCGGCAACGACATATCACCGGATACATCGCGCGCCGCGGCACCCGTGACAAGGTCACCGCCGGCCGCTGGATCGTCGAGCAAACCTTCGCCCTGCTCCACCAGTACCGGCGCCTGGCCATCCGATGGGAACGACGCACCGACATCCACCACGGATTCCTCAACCTCGCCGCAGCACTGATCTGCTGGCGACGACTCAGCAACCGAACCCGATAGGAGCTCATAGCGAAACACGACGAATGCGCGGCGGCGCCGGTCCTGCTGGTCCGGGATCCGGTGATGCGGGAAGATGACGAATCGAAGTGATGTCGGATGGGAGGCGAGGAGCGGTGATGGAGAAGTTCTCGGTGGATGCGATGGCGCGTGAACTGTTGCAGCGAGCCGGCGCGGCCTCGGCGGGGCGCGCCGCGGACACGATGTACGGCGGGCACGAGCATCGGCTGCGGCAGACCGTGGTCGCGTTGGTGGCCGGCGCGGAGCTGGCCGAGCACGACAATCCGGGTGAGGCGACGCTGCTGGTGCTGCGCGGGCGAGTCCGGCTACGCAGCGCGGACACCTCGTGGGAAGGGCGCGATGGTGACCTGCTGGTGGTGCCGCAGGCCCGCCACAGCCTCGAGGCGCTCGAGGACAGCGCGGTGCTGCTGACGGTCGCGAAATAGTCTGGCTGGCTGGGCCGTTCATTGCGATCGGCGCCGGGCCGAGTCGGGTGCCAGCGGTCGGTGCCGGCTGGTGCAGGCGCCGATAGGACGCCGGCTCTGGATTCGCTGGTCTCACCGGAACCGGTCATCGATCACCTCGCGGGGAAGCTGCTGGGGGTCGGGTGGGTGATCAGCATGCGGATACCGTCCGGGTCGACACCGTCGACGAAGGTGATTCCGTTGCGGGTGTGGGTGTAGGTGCTCTTGTAGTGCTCACGCAGGCCGGAATCTGTCAAACCCGGTGAGACCGGTCAGGCTACGAATTCTGTGTTGATGTTCTCCTTCGGGGGTTCGTTGATCCAGGCCGCTGTCGGCAGCTTGGGCGGGGTCGGTGGCCGCCGGAACCGGGTCGGGTTGGCGGCGTAGGCGGCGGCGAGTACCTCACCGCGTTCGGCGCGGATCGCGGTGGCGGTGCCGTCGTGAACCGTTGCGGGAGTGTGTAATCCGATACCGGAGTGGCGATGATGGTCGTTGTAGTAGGTGAAGAACGCCCGGCAGAACCGGTCGGCTTCCCGGATGGAGGCGAACCGCTCCGGGAACGCCGGGCAGTACTTCAGGGTCTTGAAATTCGCTTCGCTGTAGGGATTGTCATTGCTCACTCGTGGCCTCGAGTGCGAGCGGGTGATATGCAGGTCGACCAGCAGTTCTGCCACCGGCTTGCTCGTCATCGGGCCGCCGTTGTCGGCATGAATGTAGTCGGGCATGATCCCGTCGTTGGCGATGATCGAGTCGAGCTGGAATTGCTTTGCGATCCACTGTGATTCGCCCGGTACGACCCGCCAGTGGATGGCCTTGCGGGAGAAGATGTCCAGCATCACCAGCAGCGTGTAGTAGACGCCCTTGAACGGTCCTTTCAATTTCGTTGCGTCCCAACTCCATACCTGGTTCGGGCCGGTGGCCACCAGCTCGGGCTTGGTGCGCGGCGGATGCGTGGCCTGGCGGCGACGCTCCCGGACCTCCCCGTGGCCGCGCAGCAACCGATACATGGTGGAGATCGAGCACAGGTAGGTGCCTTCGTCGAGCAGAATCGCCCACACCTGCGCCGGCGACTTGTCGACGAACCGATCGCTGCGCAGCTCGGCCAGCACCTCAGCCCGTTTGGCCGCCGACAGGGCGGCCGGGTGCACCACCGGCCGCCGCGCCCCCAGCGTGGGCGGTTTCGGATTGCGATGCTGATGCAACGTGGCCCGGGATTTACCGGTCAACCGGCACGCGGCCCGGGTGCCGGTCACCGGTTCCAGCTCGAGGGCCGCGGCATCGATCACGTCGTTGGTTTGTCGTCGAAACCCGCGCTCTCGGAGAGCATTTCCAAGAGCTCGTGCGCTTTTCCCATGATCGCCAGGGCTTTCCTGGTCTTCTCCAAATCGGCTTCGGCCCGCGCCAGCTTCGCGGCCAACCGCTCGTTCTCACGCTCGGCCGCCGTCTTCGACGGGCTCGGCCCGGTCGGCTTGGCCGCCAACGCGTTCAACGCACCCGCGTCGCGCGCACGACGCCACTCGATCACGTGCGAGTGATACAGGCCCTCCCGCCGCAGCAACGCACCACGCGCTCCCGACTCGGTCAACCGGTCGTACTCGGCCACGATCGCCAACTTGTACTCCGGGGTGAACGAGCGCCGCTTCGGCCGCCCCGACTCACCCCTCCTCGACCTCTTCGCCGCGCCGTCCTCGGCAGGCAGATCGGCCGCACCCATAGTCACCTTGCTCGATATCCCTGACCTCGCCCTACAACACCTACAGATAACTTACAGACCGAGTGGTCTCACCAAAGTCTGGCAGGTAGGGGGCGGCCCTCGATCCGATGTAATTCGGCTTCGCTGTCGGCTGACCAGACGATCTGCTCGACACCGATGCCGCCGATCGGTAGCGCGCCGTGATGCCGGCTCACACAGAGGTACAGCTGGAAACCGGAGGGCGTCAGGAGCAGCGCGGCGTCTGGTTCGCGCAGTGCTTGCGAGCATTCGAACACCTCGCGGTAGAAGCGTATCGAACGATCCAGGTCCGATACGCGCATGACATACGACGTCACGTTTGTGGCCATATGAACCCACCTTCACTCTTCCTGCCTCCGGTGTCCGGGACAGCGGGACCTTCTGTCGTGTCCCGTGGCCCTGCGGGTCCGGCAACGCCGCGGCAACTGCGGGCCGCCACTACTGTCCAGACAGTGTCCGACCCGTCGGGCAGTGCACGAATCGGCCGATCCTGCATCAGGATTCGGTGCGTCGGCCCGTCCGGACAGCGCTGCGACCGAGTTCGGCGGCGAGCGATCCCCGCGGCTCCTGGCGACCTCGAGCAGAGGTGACAACCGGCGTCGTGGTGGGGTTGCGGACCGGGCCGTGCGACAGATGTGGCCGTCAGTCGAGGCCTTCTCATCGGTGGCCGCGTCAGAGGTCTTCGGGTACGCGGCGCAGCGGCGGGATTCATCCTTCGGCATCGGGATCGCTTCCGGGATCGGCTTGCTGGACTGTCTGGTTGTGGCCACCGTTGTCTGCTGGGACGGGTGCGACGGTGAGGGGGTGGGAGGGGCGGGTCGCGGAGCCCCAGCCGATATGCGATTCTGCACGCATGCGTTCGATCATGTGCGGGTAGTGCAGTTCGAAAGCTGGTCGCTCGGAACGGATTCGGGGCAGCTCGTAGAAGTTGTGCCGCGGCGGCGGGCTGCTGGTCGCCCACTCCAGAGAGTTGCCGTACCCCCACGGGTCGTCCGCGGTGACCACCTCGCCGTAGCGGTAGCTTTTGAACACGTTCCACACGAACGTGACCATCGAGAACCCGAGGATGAACGACCCGATCGTAGAGATCGTGTTGAGAGTGGTGAATCCGTCGGCGGGCAGGTAGTCGGCGTAGCGGCGGGGCATGCCTTCGGCGCCGAGCCAGTGCTGCACCAGGAATGTGGTGTGGAAACCCAGGAAGGTGGTCCAAAAGTGCAGCCGGCCCAGGCGTTCGTCGAGGAAGCGGCCGGTGAATTTCGGGAACCAGAAGTAGATGCCGCCGAAGGTCGCGAACACGATCGTGCCGAACAGCACATAGTGGAAATGGGCGACGATGAAGTAGGTGTCGGTGATGTGGAAATCCAGGGGCGGGCTGGCCAGCAGTACCCCGGACAGGCCGCCGAACAGGAAGGTGGTGACGAATCCCAGCGACCACAGCATCGGGGTTTCGAATGTCAAGTGTCCCTTCCACATGGTGCCGATCCAGTTGAAGAATTTCACCCCCGTGGGTACCGCGATGAAAAACGACATCAGGGAGAAGAACGGCAGCAGCACCGCGCCGGTGGCGAACATGTGGTGAGCCCACACCGCCGACGAGAGTGCGGCGATGGCGATGGTCGCGTACACGAGAGCGGTGTAGCCGAAGACGGGTTTGCGGCTGAACACGGGCAGGATTTCGGTGATGATTCCGAAGAACGGTATCGCCACGATGTAGACCTCGGGGTGGCCGAAGAACCAGAACAGATGCTGGTAGAGGATCGGGCCGCCGGTGGCCGGGTCGTAGATGTGCCCGCCGAGGTGCCGATCCACCTCCAGGCCCATCAGGGCGGCGGTCAGGATCGGGAACGCTTCGAGCACCAGAATGCTGGTGACCAGGATGTTCCAGGTGAAGATCGGCATCCGGAACAACGTCATGCCGGGCGCGCGCAAACACACGACGGTGGTGATCATGTTGACTGCCCCCAGGATCGTGCCGACACCCGTGAGAGCCACACCCATCACCCACAGGTCGGCGCCGACGCCGGGGGAATGTACGGCCAGGCTCAGCGGCACGTACGCCGTCCACCCGAAATCCGCCGCGCCACCGGGGGTGATGAATCCCGCGGTCGCAACGGTGGCGCCGAACAGGTACAGCCAGTAACTGAGCGCGTTCAACCGAGGGAACGCCACGTCGGGGGCGCCGATCTGCAGCGGCAGCACGCAGTTGGCGAAACCGAACACGATCGGGGTCGCATAGAACAGCAACATGAGCGTGCCGTGCATCGTGAACAACTGGTTGTACTGCTCATTGGACAGAAATTGCAGCCCCGGCCGCGCCAGTTCGGCACGCATCAGCAGCGCCATCAACCCGCCGATCAAGAAAAACGAGATCGCCGTGAAGATGTACATGACGCCGAGCAGTTTCGGGTCGGTGGTGGTGAGGATCTTCCAGATCGCCGCACCCTTGGGACCCATCCGCGCCGGGAACGGGCGTTCGGCCTGTGGGACGGGCTTGATGTCGACGGGCGCTGCAGACAACGGTGAATCCCCTCTCGGTTCAACATCCTCGACGGGCACGCATGGCGGTGACGTACCCCGGCCGCCGATTCGGAACCAACCGGTGCATCGACCCGCGCGCTGAGCGAGACGCCGAGGCGATGTCGACCGGATCCGCTGCGTCGGCGTGCGCCGAGAATTCCGGTGGGGTGCGTCACCCGCGGCTTAGTTTATACAAGCTTTGGATGTATAAATAGAGGTATGGCGTATGTGATCGGCGAGCCCTGTGTGGACGTGATGGACCGGGCGTGTGTGGAGGAGTGTCCGGTCGACTGCATCTACGAGGGTGCTCGTTCGTTGTACATCCATCCCGACGAGTGCGTGGACTGCGGCGCGTGTGTGCCCGTGTGCCCGGTGGAGGCGATCTATTACCAGGACGACCTGCCCGCCGAGCTCGAGCCTTACCTCGACGACAACGCCGCCTTTTTCACCCAGGCCCTGCCCGGTCGCGACGAACCTCTCGGATTTCCCGGCGGCGCGACCAAACTCGGCCCCGTCGGGGTGGATACGCCGTTGGTCGCCGCGCTGCCGAAACGGAGTGCCCAGCCATGACACGCGAAACAACCTCCGCGACCACACCGCCCAACTCGCGTGCCACGCCGGCCGGGCCTTCTGGTGGCCGGCGTGGGGAGGTGCTCGCGGTATTGCGCGGTTCCCGTGACGCGTTGAGCATCCTCGATATCGCCGCGCATCTGCAGTTGCACCCGAACACGGTGCGTTTTCACCTCGAGGCTCTGGTCGAGGCCGGCCAAGCCGAGCGGGTCGACAGTCCGCGCACCGGTCCGGGTCGACCGCCGCAAATGTTTCGCGCCCATCGGGGGATGGACCCCGCCGGGCCGCGTAACTACCGGCTACTCGCAGACATCCTCACCGCCCAGGTGGCCGCCGACTCCGACCCGTCGGATCGCGCGATGCAGGCCGGGCGCAGCTGGGGCCGCAAGATGACTCGCGACATGGATGCCGAGGCACCGACCGCCGAGCAGGCTGTCGGAGAATTGGTGCGGGTGCTCGACGAGGTCGGATTCGACCCCGAACCCGACACCGGTAGCGGCCGGACGCGAATCCGGTTGCGGCACTGCCCCTTCCTCGACCTGGCCGAAACTCGTGCGAGTGTGGTGTGCCCGATCCATCTGGGCCTGATGCAGGGTGTGCTGGAGGGCCGGGCCGCACCGGTGGCTGTCGAGCGGCTCGAGGCGTTCGCGGAACCCGATTTGTGCCTGGCCCATCTCACCGCGACCGCCAGCGCGGGGCCCGCCCCGGCGCAGATGGAATCAGCGCAATGACCGCCGCCGGGGCTGTTATCACCGCGGCCGGGCTCTGCTGGCTCGGTATGGTGCTGGCGATCTCCTTCCTGGAAGCGCCGCTGAAATTCCGGGCGCCCGGCGTCACGGTGCCGATCGGGCTCGGAATCGGACGGCTGGTCTTCCGCGCCCTCAATAGCGTCGAAATCGTTTTTGCGGCAACGATTGTCGTCGCCCTCGCGATCGACCCGCCCGGCACCGTCACCGTCACGGCCCTGATGGTCGCCCTCGCGGCGCTGCTCGTGCAGTTGACGTTGGTCCGGCCGCGTCTGACCCGACGTAGCGATGCCGTGCTCGCCGGTCACGACTCGCCCCGCTCGCGCGGCCACTACGAGTATGTGGTGTTGGAAATCCTGAAAATCGCTGCATTGCTCGGCGGGGCCATCCTGCTACTGGCCCACAGCGTGTCATGAACACCTCTCGCACCGCGCGCCACCCCGCGCCACCACCACACCCGCCGACTCGAGGCCGCCGCCCCACATCATCACGCACCGCCCCGCACACTCTGGCCGCGCGACCATGACCGGCTCGGCTGAATCACGCCCCGATCCGCGGCGCTCTCGCGATCAGCACCTCGAGTCGCTGATGGAACAGATCGCGCATCGCCGCGATCGTCACGACCGGGCGGGCAGCCCGCTCATCGTCGTCGGCATCGACACCTCCGAGGCCGCCCCGCATGCCCTCGCCTATGCCGCCGGCGCCGCGCGCCGTATGCATGCCACCCTGCTGGTTGCCTACATCACCACCCTAGGCACCGGCGCCTACCTGACCAGCCTGGCACCGATGGGCGCCGACACCGACGTCGCACTCGCCGCCGAGCAGATCACCACCGTCCGCGAGCTGGCTACCGAGATCCTCCATGACTTGCCCCTGCCGTGGTCGTTCACCGTCCGTCGCGGCGACCCCGCGGTCGAACTGGCGCGGCTGGCCGAGGAGAACAGCGCCGACAGCCTCGTCGTCGGCCGGTCGAGAGGCCGACTACACCGCCTGACCGGATCCACCGCCGCCCGACTGCTGCGCCGGGCCAGCTGCCCGGTCACTGTGGTGCCCTGACAGCGGGCCGATGCCGCCCCGGCGATCCGCCCTCAGCTGATCGGGTCGAGCGCCAGTGTCTGGCGGCGTTGATGCACGGTCAGATACCGCAGCCCGTGCGCGCCGGCGGTGAACGCGCGCCGGGACCGGCGTGGCAGCCACACCAGCGCACCCGACGTCAACTCCAGCTCACCGAGTTCGGTGGTGAGGGTGCCCGTGCCGTCGAGCACATGGATCAGCACATCCAGGTCCGGGCCGGTGTGCGCATCGATGCGCCCCCGCGCGGCGAGGCGAATGATATTGGCATCCAGATCGCGTCGGCGCACCGGCAACGTCCATATCGCCCCCGTCGTGTCCGGATGCCCCGGCTCGAGCGCGGTGGTATCGGCCAGAATCCGCGGCAATGACGTCGAGGCCAGCTTCGCGATCCGCACCCGCCACACACGCGGCCCGTCCTCGACGACATCCCAGCTGTACCCACCGGGATGCTCGACATCGAACTCATCGCGCAGATGCCGCGGATAGTGGTTGTTCACCAGCACGAACGACTCTCCGGCAGCCAGGGCGTCGAACCGCGCGAAGATCGCCGGATGCTTGTCCGGCTTGCGCAACTCCCGCACATCCAACTCCGACGGTCCCGTCTGTGTCAGATCCGTGTCGGGCATGTGACCCACCTCCTAGTTTTTACAATCTTCTATTGTATAAACTAATCCTGCGAGGCTCGCCGGCCAAGCCATCCCGGTTATGACACGCGTCATCCACGACCCACGGGCCCGGCCGAGAAGCGGCGACTCGACACAACCGCCCATACCGCAGATCCCGAGGAGAATGCGATGACCACCGCGATGCTGCCCTCGCCCCCGATCCATCACCCGCTCGAGATCCCGCAGCGCGCGGTCAGCGTGATCCGCCGGGTGCAAGACGCCGTGTCCGCGTTACCCGCTCCGACACTTCCGCGGGACGTGCTCGCGGCAACGACGGTGGGCGATCTCGCCTTCACTCACGTCATTGACGCCCGCACTCTGGCCGTCGTCGCCCGCAAAGACCGCCACATCCAGCCGATCGCCGCGATGATCACCGAACACCTGCTCGGCGTCACGGCTACCGTGGTCGGCAGCGCGATCACCGTCACCCTCCGCTGACCCTTCCGTCACTGTCCACCGCGACGCCACGATGATCCCGGCCCCGGCGGGCTCGAACCGGCAGGGGCCGGCAAGTGTTTTCCGCACTGAATCGAATGGTGGTGCCCACCATGCATATCGCAAAGGCCACGATGGTTCCGGCCTCGGAGGAACCTCGTCGGGAGCCGAGGCATGCGACCGGTTCGCCGTCAGCTCCACGGCCCGGACATGGCTTCTCACGCCTCGCCGAGCCCGGAACGGGATCGCACCGATGAGTGATGTAGCCAAGGTGATTCGACTGCGCGACAGCGACTTCGAGGCACGGCAACGCCCAGCGACGCGGCAATGGCCGAGCCGACCGGCGTTACGCCCGGTGACGTCGCTGACCGGGCGATCGGCGCCGGCGTCCCCGAGCAAGCTGCGCAGTCTGTGCGACCTGGCCGGCGCCACGATCGTCAACGCAGTGCCGCGGCGGCTGCCGCTGCCCGGCGCCGATGCCGGCGGGGTGCTGTATCTGCGCAGCGTCGACGACAGCGACCGGCTGCGCGCCGCCCTATCTACGGTGTCGGCGATCGCAATTGTGATCTCGGGACCGAGCACGTTCGCCAGGGGCAGAGGCGCACGAGAGACAACGGTCACCGCGCCGCCGGCCGCGACAGCGGCCGCAGCGACCTCGAGTCCGAGCCAGCCGCCACCCTGAACTCCCCATCCGCCGACACCTCACCGCCCGACCCGACAGCCACAGCCGACGTGCAGCAGGAAGTCGCGGCCGCACATGCCGCCGTGCTACATAGCCCCGGCCCCGGCCCCGGCGCCGACGACGGCGAACTGCTGCAATGTCAACACCAACGCGCACTGCTGGTTGACCTACCCACCCCACTGGCCCGTGAGCTGGTACACCTGACCACCGAAACAATCCGATCGACCGGCCCGCAGCCACAATCGATCTCCGATGAACTTCGAAGGTTGCACGCCATCTGGTCTGCCGACGTCGTTCGGCACTCGGCAGCGGTAGTAGGGAAGTGGCGGCCCAGCCCGAGCTCTCTGCCACGACGACCGGCACTCCCGACTGCCCGGCTGACAGCACCCGTCACAGACGGGGCAACACATTGCTTACCTGGCTCAACCGCAGACTTTGTCGTCGATGATCTGCTGCGTGGCCGGGGCCCCGCAAGTACCGCGGCACGGCGGGTGAGCGCCCAATAGCGTTAGAACAGACCGGACGCCCGCCGACCTCGAACAAGCGCTCGAATAGGACACCACAGCCGATGATGCGTTCGGTTTGGTCGCCACCCCAAGCTGGGCCTGCCGCCCGTGTTGGGTGCTGCGGATCGGGATCTCGACGCCCCGGCGGGGACGGACCGAAAGCGAGAACCGCGGCCGCGACCCCCGCGCAATCCCGACGCCGACATGGACGCCGAGCAGGCCGACCACATTCTCGGCACCAGTTCACGCAGAGAAGCGTTGACGCTCACCGTTTTCCGCCACCGCATCTCCATGGCAGCGCATGAGAACTTTGGCGTCGATGACGTCGGCGAGGTTGTCGCGAGTCAACATCAGCGCCTCGGGCGCCACGATGTATGCCCCAGGTCCCGATCGGTGTACCGGGTGCAGTGCCGGGCCGGCCCGACCCCGCGCGGCCTCCGCTACAACGAGACGCTCGGGATCGGCGGAACCCCGCCGTTCCGACGCATGACCCCGCGACCAGGTGCTGTGCGTGATCCCTGCATTCCATCCGATGTGGGCCGGCACCGACCCGGTGGGTATGTCGTGCAGCTGCCCACCGCTGGGATGGTTCCCTTAATCGCGGTCGACCGAAGTTGACAATCGGAATAGTGCAGATCTCGAATATCAGCAGTGCCCCAGGTAATTCCCCGAGCACAGGGGCGTGGAATCGGCGCAATGTTGATCGCATCCGTCATGGAATGGGCTGGCGAACAGAGTATCCCGCATCTGGCGTTGGGTGCGGCCGACGAGGTAGCGGACCTCTACCACCGACGAGGGTTCGCCCGAGCGGGACAGTATCTGCGACTTGATGACGACGCGGTGTCGCAGTGAGTCGCCCCTTTCGTCTGGTCGTGTCTCGGTGCCGTTGCTGTGCTTGGTGTGGAGGCGGTGATTGGTGTTCCTGTGCAGATCTTTTGGGCGAGCAGGTAGCGTTTCGTCAAATCAGTCAGGAATTCCCGGTGCTCTTGGCTGAAGTTTGGTTTGCATGCCGGATTTGAAGGGACTTCTGTAATGAGTAAGAACAATTTCCGGCCCACGCACCCGACATCGACGCGTGAGGCCGCACTCGAAATGCTGCGCGAGGCGGCGAAACAGGGGAAGACTCAGGCGGAGGCCGCCAGGTACGTCGCCGCTGAGTTCACCGATGGTCCTCCTCTGACGACATTGATCACCTGGGCTCGCCGCGACGGCATCACATTCGCCAAGAAATCGGCCAAGAAGACCGCTGCGCGCGCCGATGAGGGCACGATCTCGCGTAACAATGCCAGCCAGCATCGCGAAAAGGGAGCGGTGAAGAAACCTACGTATTCCCGGGAGTTTCGGACCGCCGCGGCCAGCAAGGTCGTTGCGTTGATGGACCAGGAAGGATTGTCACTCCACGCTGCTGCACTTCGGCTCCAAGACCAGGAAGCAGGAATGCCGAGCGCCGGAACTCTGCGTAACTGGGTGAACGCGCATGCGGACGCAGCACCGCCGCAGACGTCGGCTGTCGTCGAAACCGCAGCCGCCCCAGTGTCGGAGGATGCCGACGTCGACGCTGAGGCTCTAATCGATGAGGGCGTCGACGATCTCGCCGGTGTCGAAGAAGCCGCGAACCCATCCCAACCGGATACCTTGGTCGTTCGCGCCGAGCAGGATCTGTTCGAAACCCAGGACCTCCTCGTCCGTTATGAGCAGCTGGTCAAGGAAAACCAGAAGCTGCGCGACGACAACGCCCGCCTCGCTGAAGCAGCCGAGAGTGCCGCGAAGCTCCGCAAGGAAGTCGCTACATTGCGCGCCACCGTCCGGAACTATTTCGAGATCCTCGACCACGATGACCAGAACTAGGTCGCGGTTGCGGTGAAAACGCTGGAACGGATCCACCGATGGTCGGACAGTCGACCGATCGACCTCGGCGGTCGGGCACTGTCAGGCCAGTGTCGACTGATGGATCTCGGAGTGCGGAAGAGGGTTTGGATACGATGGCCGGGCGCCATCGTTCGAGCGTTGCCGGCGCGCAGACTTCGTGGAACCCCTCGAGACGTGGAGCGATCACGACGTGAGCGACGAACAGATGGGTTTGGACTTCGGCGATGTCGCGCTGACACCGATCGAGCGGCGGGTGCCACCCGGGCCGGTGGAGTGGCGGCACTGGTTCCAGCAGATGCCGACGCAACTGAACAAATTCGGGTCCGTCACGATTCGCGGTCTGCCGCAGCCGGTCTGGTCGGCCGAGGCCGTCGAACGCGTGGCCCAGGTGTTCGACGATCTGTTCCCTGATGTCGAATCGGTCCGCACGCCGGCCGATCCCGACCTGGTCGACCAGTTCCTGCGATGGTTCGGCGAGTGCTCCATCCACAACCACCCCGGCCAGGAGTGGTGCTACCTCCCCGAGGGACCCGCGTTGCGCGACGCCGACGATGTCGAGGGACATGAGCTGACGACCGTGCGGTCGTGGCTCGAGTATGCCGCCGAATTCGGTTTCGACCACGTCCGGTTCCTCTTCCGCCCCGACGATGACACCGACGAGGCCGACGACGACGCCTACGCACGCGAACAGCAACAGCGGCAGGCCGCCGCGGCAGCAGAGTATCAGCGCCTCATCCGTGCGGTGCTCACCAACGACCCCGGCTCCGTGCCCGCGTCTGCCTGGGCGAAATGGGCTGCGCCGCAACGGCGCGCGCGGCAAGTGCGAGAATTTCTCAACAAGATCGGATGGCCGGAACTACCGGATCACCTCTGGGCAGACTCCGGTCCGGAGGTGGATCGGATCCAACAGCTTCTCACCGAATGGTTCCCCACGCGCGCGGCGATGACGAACCCGACCAACGCCGAGCATGCCGATCAGGTCGTGTGTTTCCTGGGAGAGTGCATGACCCGCTATGCGGGAGCCGTGTGGTTCGACCGCCGCCAGCACGAGGATATGCATCTGGTCTATGGGGGAGAGAAAGCAGTGCTTTCGCTGTACGACGAATTCGAACCCGGCCTCGCAGTGACGCGCTCCGATGATCGCGACGTCCCGCCCTTCACCTACGTGGCCGGCGAACTACTGCCACGGGCGGTCGCGAACTTCGCCGACATGACCCGCTTCGTCCGAGGTCTATCCAGGTGTCACATGGCCGGGCTTGACGGTAGCCGATGAGAATCTCGATTCGACTCGGTGCATCCGGCGCGCGGGACGAGGCACCGAAGAGGTGGTGCTCGATCTGATGTCGCCCGCTGGCCCGGCCTGCCCTGCCCGGGCTGTTCCGTGGGGACGGGTTATGTTGTGGCGGGCCAGGGCTGGCCTGGGGTGCGTGGGTCGTCGCGGTGGAGGGTGGCGATCCAGCCGTCGTTGATGCCGCCGTCGGGTCGCAGGCACAGCCCGCGTACGTGTCCTTCGAGTCGGAAGCCGTTGCGCCAGGCCGCTTTTGCTGACGCCCAGTTCCCGACGGCGGCTTGCCAGTGGATGAGTTCTTGGCCGTCGTGGTCGAAGGCGTAGTCCAGGACCAGGCTCAGGGCGACCGACATCAGGCCTGCCTGCGCCGCGGTGGGCGGGGTGTAACCCGTAGCCGACGGTGGCGGTGCGGTGGCCGGTGGGCCGGTAGTCGATCGTTCCGGCGAACCGGTATCCGGTCGCGGTGGGGGCGGCGATGGCCCAGAAGCGCGGTGAGGTCGGCGATGCGGCCTGCCAGCCGGCGCGGGCGAGCGCGAGGAGCTGGTGGGCGTGTTCGCTGGTGTAGGGGCGCGGAATTCGGGTGAATTCCATCATCTGGGGGTCGCGACATTGCTCGATGATCGCGGGGATGTCGTCGCGGCTCCACTGCGTCTCCGACAGGGACTCGACTGTGTAATGCAAGATCCGGCCACACGGGCGACTATCCGAAAGAATCTGTGTCACATCGGATTTCAGTTTGTCCGGCAGCCGGTCGGGCAGCGTGGTGGTGCAGGCCACGACTGTCGTGGTCGCCCCCGGTGGCTGGAACGTGGCCGCGAACGAGGCGCCGTCCTCGTCGAGAGCGGTCCAGCGGCTGAAGCCGTCGCGGCGCGGTCTCCGCCCGCGCTGACCGGCCCAACCGATTCGCTGAGGCTGGGATCGAAGCGCAGTCGCGCGTGCGTGACACACAAGCGCTCGAAATCATGGTGGCGGTTGGCCGACCTCAAATCCTTGATCGCCGACCTGAACGATGTCCTGAGCCGTTCCTGCGGCTCGGGCAGACGAGCTCGATCCACCGGTGTATCTCTGGTCATCGCACCACTTCACGGTATGTCACCGATCGATGCAATTGAGGTCGAAGATGTTGCGCCGGAACCGGTCCCGGCTTGTGCAGCCTCCAAGAGGGAGTCGCGGTTCGCCCGCGAACCAACTCTGGACTGCCCGCACTATGGGTTTCGAGCGCGACGACACCAATGTCTAATTGACCATTGACAAGCCTGCCCCCAAGCTGGCCGTCCTGAACTAAGCCGCCGGGAGAAAAGGGTTGAGTCCAGCAGGATGGTGTATGACCGGACGCCAGCAAATGTCTGAGCGTGTCGTAGCCGGGTAGAGGGTGGTCACCGCGTGATCCTTCAAAAGACCGCCAAGTCACTTGAAGGAAAGAAAGT
>NZ_PSZE01000046.1 GCF_002933465.1 Nocardia nova | reverse complement strand
GGATGTTTCTGGCGGCGCTGGATCAGAATATTGTGAGTGTGGCGATTGTCCGGATCGCGAATAGTTTGCATGGTTTCGATCAGCAGGCGTGGGCGACGACGGCGTATTTGATTACGGCGACGATTTCGACGCCGTTGTACGGCAAGTTGGCCGATATTTATGGTCGTAAGCCGTTTTATTTGCTGGCGATCGGTATTTTCGTGGTGGGTTCGGCGGCGTGTACGTTCGCGACGTCGATGTACGAGCTGGCGGCGTTCCGCGCGTTCCAGGGGTTGGGCGCGGGTGGCCTGATGTCGCTGGCCTTGACCATCGTGGGCGATATCGTCTCGCCGCGTGAAAGAGCCCGCTACCAGGGCTATTTCATGATGGTCTTCGGTACCTCGACCGTGCTCGGACCGGTGCTCGGCGGTCTGTTCTCCGATTACGACACGCTGTGGGGGATCGACGGCTGGCGCTGGGTGTTCCTGGTGAACGTGCCGATCGGCGTGGTCGCGCTCGCGGTCGTGGCCAAGGTGCTCAACGTCCCGCATCAGCGGCAGAAGTTGAATGTCGACTGGTGGGGTGCGATTGCGCTCGCGATCTGTGTGGTTCCGTTGCTGATCGTGGCCGAACAGGGCCGCACCTGGGGCTGGGGTTCCGGCGATTCGGTGATCTGCTACGCCATCGGAGCGGTGGGCCTGGTGCTGTTCATCGGGGTGGAGTACCTGATGAAGGACTCCGCGCTGATTCCGCTGCGGCTGTTCAAGAACTCCACCTTCTCGGTGGTGATGATCGGCGGTTTCATCGTCGGTATCGCGATGTTCGGCGCGATCAGTATGGTGCCGCTGTATCTGCAGGTGGTGCGTGGTTATTCGCCTACCGAGGCGGGTCTGCTGATGCTGCCGCTGGTGCTGGGCATCATGATCGGCTCGCTGATCGCCGGTCAGGTCGTCAAGCGCACCGGCCGCTACAAGATCCTGCCGGTGGTCGGCACCTTCCTGGTGGCCGTGGGCGCGCTGCTGTACGCCCAGTTGCACTTCGACAGCGCGATGTGGCAGGTGCTCGCGATCGGCGCGCTGGTCGGTCTGGGCCTGGGCTGCGGTATGCAGACGTTGATCATCGCGGCGCAGAATGCCGGGCCGCGGGCGGATATGGGTGTGTCGACGGCGTCGGCGACCTTCTTCCGGCAGGTCGGCGGCACGCTGGGTGTCGCGGTCTTCCTGACGATTCTGTTCAATCTGTTGCCGCACAAGATCACCGACGCCTTCGGCGGTCACCTGCCGCCCGGACTGGACCCCGGCAAGTTGAACCAGTTGCAGGCCAACACCGCCGGAATCGGCGCGCTGCCGCAGCAGATCAAGGATCCGATCCTGATCGGATTCACCAACTCGATGCACGGCGTCTTCTACGCCGCGGCGGGCGTGGCCCTGCTGGCCTGCATCGTCATGATGTTCATGAAAGAGATTCCGCTGCAGGATGCCTCGGTGCCCGTCCCGGCGCCGAAGGATCCGGTCGAGGCGGCCGAAGCCGAGTGGGCCGAGAACCAGGTGTGGGAGGGTGCCGCCCAGGCGCTTTCCGAGCCCGAACCGGTTCTCGTCGCCGCGGCGGCGGGTCGGCACGCCGCGGCCAACGGGCACGAATCACATAGAATTGCGGAGGTTTCGGCGATGACAAACACTCCTGTCGTCAACTCCCACGGCAGCGGCCACGCCATCGGCGGGCAGGTGCAGCGGGCTGACGGCCGACCAGTCGCGGGCGCCGCGCTGACACTGATCGACCAACGCGGACACCAGGTTTCGCGTTCGACGGGCGACAGCGGTGGCCGCTACTCGATCGAGCCGCCCGGCGCGGGTAACTACGTGCTGATCGTCTCCGCGAACGGTCACCAGCCCGCCGCGGTCAATGTCACCGCCGACGGACGCACCCAGCGTCTCGACCTGACCCTGCAGGGTTCGGGCGAGCTGTCGGGCATGGTCCGAACCACTGTGACGGGACAGCCGCTGGCCGGTGCGACCGTCACCCTCACTGATCTGCGCGGTGAAGTGGTGAGCGCGGCTGTCACCGACGAGTCCGGCAACTACCTCTGCCACGGTGTGGTCTCGGGGACCTACACCCTGGTCGCGGTGGCCGCACACATGCGCCCGAGCGCGACCGCGCTGGTCGTGCCCGACAGTGGCCTGCTGCACCACGACATCGAGCTCTCGCCGATGGCGGTGCTGACCGGAACCGTGCTCGCCGACGGCGGTGCGGTGCCGGACGCGGAGGTCACGGTGCTGGATCGGTCCGGAACCCCGATCGGGACCACTCGCACCGACGAGAACGGGCAGTATGTACTGACCGACCTCAGCGAGGGGGAGTACACGGTGGTCGCGCGCGGATATCCGCCGGTGACCGGCCGGGTCGCCGTCGGCGGCGGCGAGGTCGAGCACGATGTCCGGCTGGGTTACGACGACGGCGACGAGGGCGAGCGCCCGGCCGCCGGGCCCGCCGGAGTCGCCGGCACCAACGGTGCCGCGACGAACGGAGAACGGAACGGGGTGCGGCACAATGGTGTCGAGCCCAGTGGTATCGATCAGAACACGGAGCAGTCATGAGCGGTTTGACCGCACAGGTTCGCAATTCCGATGGCTGGCCGGTGCCGGGTGCGCTGCTGACCGTGACCGATTTGACCGGTCGCCAGCTCGCCCGTGCGGTGGCCGACGAAACCGGGGCCGCGGCGACCGAGCCGCTGCCCGCCGGTATGCACACCGCGGTGGTGACCGCCCCCGGTTATCAGCCGGTGGCACAGATCGCGCGGATATCGGCTTCCGGGAGTGGGCAATTGGGTGCGGTGGCGTTGCAGTCGGAGGCGAACTCCCTCGGCACACCGGCACCCGGCCCGTGGACCATCGACCCGGTGCATTCCACGGTCGTGGCCACCGCCCGCCACCTCGGTATCGCGAGTATCAAGGCGCGGTTCGCCGAGGTCGGCGGCCGGCTGGACGTGGCCCGGAACTTCGAGCAGACAACCGGTTTCGCCGAGATCAAGGCGGCCAGCATCGATACCGGAATCGGGATGCGCGACGACCATCTGCGCTCGGCCGACTTCCTCGATGTCGAGAGCTACCCGCTGATCGGATTCACCGGAACCGGATTGCGGCGCACCGGCGCCGATACCTGGGTCATGCCCGGTGAACTGGAGTTGCACGGTCAGCGCCGCCCGGTGGAGCTGGATGTGATCTACGGCGGTTCGGGGCCCGACCCGTGGGGCGGGGTCCGCGCCGCGTTCCATGCCGAGACCCATTTGCACCGCAACGATTTCGCGATCGACTACAACGCCGTCGTGCGCGCCGGCGTCGCCGCGGTGGGCACCACGGTGAAGATCGAGCTGGATATCGAACTGGTGCAGGGAGATTCGCTGCCGCAGATGTAGCGGCGGCCGGGCCGGTGCGACCGGTCAGCTCGCGTGGCGTTCGGGAACGACCCAGATGCGCTGCACCGCGGGGAATTCCGTGGTGTCGGCGGTGGGGTCGACCTCGACGTCGGCATCGAACTCCGGATACCACTGTGTCATGCCCGCAAGGGAATCCGCCGCATCGGGGATGTCCAGGTGCAGCTCGATGGTGTCGGTGAACGGGTCGATCACCGCGGCGTGGCGGGCCGGTTCCGGCGCGGCGTGGCGCGGGCGAAACCGTAGTCGATCGATGAAATCATCGACGGAGGTGTATCCGGCCTCGTAGATCTCGGCCAGCAATCGTTCGGCGGGCGACGGGGCGTGGGATCCGCGCATAGTGTCCCTCGATTTATCGACGTTTCACACTACGGTGTTGTTCAGGGGCGATGGGGGCTGTCGGGGACGCAGCCCCCATCTGACCTGATGTTGCGACAGCGGGACGCTGTGGGCATGGCGACCCGCTCTGCAAGCCCCGAGCTATCGAGGCAGTCCGA
Organism: Nocardia nova; assembly: GCF_002933465.1. Lineage (GTDB taxonomy): Bacteria > Actinomycetota > Actinomycetes > Mycobacteriales > Mycobacteriaceae > Nocardia > Nocardia nova_B. The sequence goes on along the minus strand of NZ_PSZE01000046.1, from coordinate 24,477 downwards.
GCCTAAGCCACCCCGGAGCAACCGCACGGCATTTCGGGGGAAACTTCACTAATTCGCAGACGCGAAATTCGTTGCGCCAGGCCGTACCAGACGGTCGTATTGGATCGCCCACCACACCCGCGCACCGGTGTGGGCCCGGCGCAGATCGCACCCGGTCAGCTCGTCGAAACGGGCGATGCGATAGGGGACCGTATTGGTGGCCAGGGCGCGGCCCGGTAGCGCGCTTCGCCCCGGCCTACGGAATGACCGAACTGCGCAAACAGTATTGGGGGCGATTAGGAGCGGCAGGTCCACTGATCGCGTCAGCGCAGCAGGGCGGCGAGGTGGGGTAGCGCTTCGACCGGATGTGCGGCGGTGATTCCGGCGGCGATCTCGCGGAATTCCCAGAAATGGCGCCCGCGGCGGAAAACCCCCACCACCATGCCGGTATCGCCGCGCGGGCCGAGTTCGCGATCGGCGAGCACGGTGCCGTCGGCGGCAGTGACGCGGCAGCGCGCGTTCTCGACCTCGGCGAAGGTCTGACCGCTGTAGCAGGTGACGACCACGGCGACGCCGGTGATCTCGGAGCGCACCCGGGTCAGGTCGAGGGTGATGATCTCGTCGTCGCCCTCGTCCTCGCCGTTGACGCTGTCGCCGAGCAGTCGCACGGCACCGTCGGCGGAGGTCAGGTGCTGGTGATACACCACCTCCACCGGGGCGTCGCCGGCCAGCAGGACGGCGGCCGCGTTGAGGTCGATCGCGGTGCGGCGGGCGCCGAACCAGCGCCGGCCGCGGGCGGGGTCCCATTCCAGGCTCACGTTCGCGAATTCCACCGGACCGGTAGCGCCCTGTGGTTGCTCTCCGGACATTCAGCCGCACCTTCCCGCCGAGCGGTGCGACGTGGGTGCGCACCGGCTTCTCGCGGTGATTATCGACCGTCGGGTGCGCGAGGTTGACGGCGGCCGGTGGCGGCGCCCGGGCGTGGATCGAAATCTACTCGGCCACTGGGTAAGTCACCCGATAGGACGGTCGGTGGGCAGGTTGACGTAACTCGGTGCGTCCGGGTCCAGGCGCAGATGCTGGGGCTTGAGCTCGGAATCGTTGAGCATCGGGCGGAACGGCATGGCCTTGGGCGCGTTGGCCGCGAACAGGTCGATCCGCAGCCGATGCCCGATCTGCAGCCGAGCCTGGGTCGGGATCACCGCGATGTCGAGGCCCACGGGTTCGCCGGGTGTCACCGGCTGCCGCGCCGCGGCGGTGAGGAGATGGAACGGAATCGTGTAGTCGCCGTTGGCGGATCGGCTGCTGCGGGCATCGTCGACGGCACGCATGGAGACGGTGAGCTGGCCGGTGGTCAGTGCGGTGGAGGTGCCGTCGGGTGCGACGTCGTTGACGGTGGCGCTCCAGAATCCATCGGTGGCGTCCTGCACGGTCTGGAGGTGAATGTCGATGGGACCGGAGATGGCGGTCGGCGCGGACACCGGGGCGCTGGTGAAGGTCAGCGCATCGTGTTCGGCCACCCGGGAGTCCTTGGCGCAGGCATCGAGCATCGCCGCCGAACCGGCCGAACCCTGGGCCGCGTCCCGCGAGCAGAGCGTCGCAAGCCCCGGCGCGACGGTGAGTGTGGAGACCTCGGCCGGCGGCTGTGCGCTCAACGATCCGTCGTGCACCGCCGCATCGGTGGTGCCGCTGGGCCCGGCGGTCAGGTAGACCCGGCGGTGGTCGGCTCCCGGCTGCGGATACTGCGGCAGCGTCACCCAGCCGCCACCCTGTTCCTTCAGCACGATGGGGCCGTAGCTGTCGATACCGTTGTCGATGTCCTTGAGCCACTTGTCGAACCACGCTCGCTGCAACACCTCGAGCCGCGGCGGGGCGCCGGGCACGCCGGTGCCGGCACCGGGATTGGCGTGATAGGTGTCGCCGACCACGAGTTGTTTCCGCCCGGCCGGCAGCGGGATGGCCTGGTAGATCTTGGTGGCGCTGTTGGCGAAGATGTCGTGCCAGCCGCCGTAGACGAAGGTGGGCACCGTGACTCGTTCCGGATGGCCGGTAAGGGCCTGGCGGAAATCACTGCCGGAGTCCAGTGCGGCCGATAGGGCGGGCGGCATATCGTCCATCGACGGCGTCAACAGGGCTTGGGCCAGCAGGTCCACATTGGTGGCCGGATCCGCCACGCGGGCGCTGAGCCATTGCCAGTCGAAGGTTCCGTTGAGGATCGACTTCAGATCGGGGATCAGTTTGAGCTCATTGACCGTTTGGAGCCACATCGGCAGGAAGGTGGTGCCGACGCCGCCGCCCGGCGCCACCACGTCACGCATGAGATCGCTGCCGGGGACCACCGGGAAGATGGCGCGCAGCGCCGCCGGGGCGTCCTCCGCCGCTCGCAGCTGGTTGATGGCCGCGTACGAGCCGCCGCTCATCGCCACCTTGCCGTTCGAGAACGGTTGCGCCGCAGCCCAATCGATCACCTCGCGGGTATCGAGCTGCTCCCGCGCGCCCAGGGTCTCCCAGTTGCCCTGGGACTGTCCGGTGCCGCGCACATCGGCGACGACCAACGTGTAGCCACTGCGAATCAGATTGCGATCCAGGCCGAGGACGGTCGGCACGGTGCCGCCGTCGAGCGCATGCAGCAGATCGCCGAAGCTGCTGATCGGGGTGCCGGAGAGGTTGATCTGCCGCACCAGGGACATGACCAGCGGCTGCAGTGCCGGATCCTCCACCGCCGAGCCGACCAGATCGGTCATGAGCTTGGTGTAGGGCGTGAGATTGACGATGGTCGGCAGCGGCTGGGCGACCACCGCGCCGGAGGCGTCGACCGGCCGGTACACGTCGGCCTTCAGCACGATCCCGTCGCTCATCCGGATCGGCACATCGGAGTCCAGGTGGACGTCCGGATACTGCTGAGGGCCGTCGTGCGCGGCGGTCCACTGGTCCTCGCGACCGGCGAGGCCGGGGGTGGCGGAATGCGGTAGGCCACCGAAGAGGGCGGTGGCGGTCGCGGAAATCCCCACTGCCGCGACGGCAATCAGCGTTCGGACGGGAACGATGGGTTTGCGCGATCGCAGCTGCCCGAACATCACGCCCCTTCTCGGTTGAGTTTTCGCGCACGACTGGGCCGGTCATCGACGATAGCAATCCGCTACCGGGAAACCCGGTAGCGCGGCCCTGGTGTCGCGCGCGGAACTCAGTCGCCGAGCCGGACCGGGAACTGTGCCAGATCGTTCTGCGTCAGCACGGGAAGATTGTGAATCTCCTCCACCGGTACCGCCAACGACAACTGCGGGAACCGTTCGAACAGCGCGGGCAGCGCGATCGAGGCTTCCAGCCTGGCGAGCGCGGCACCCGGGCAGATATGCGGTCCGTGACCGAAACCGATGTGCCGCTTGGCCGTCGGCCGGGTGATGTCGAATGCGTCGGCATCGGCGCCGTGCACCGTGGTGTCGCGGCCGATGGCCCGATACGACATGACCACCCCCTGGCCCCGTTCGATGACGGTGTCACCGACGGTGATGTCCTCGGTCGCGAACCGCATCAGCAGATGTGTCACCGGACCGTCCCAGCGCAGCGTCTCCTCGATCGCGGTCTCCCAATCGATCTGCCCCGAGCGCACCAGCGCGAACTGCTCCGGATGGGTGAGCAGGGCGCGCACGGTGGTCAGGATCAACGACACCGTGGTCTCGTGCCCGGCGGCGACCAGCGCCTGCAGATTGCCGACCACCTCGGCCTCGCTGAGAGGTTCGCCACCGTCGGTGGCGAGGATCAGCGCGCTGGTCAGGTCGTCGGCCGGCTCGGCGGACTTCTTGCGCACCATCTCGGTGAAGTACTCGCCCATCCGCTCGATCACCGCGAGCCGCTCGTCCTGCGGGGTGAGCAGGGAGAAGAACGCCTTGTACCAGTCGAGCAGCATCGGATGATCGGCGTGGTCGACGCCCATGAGCTCGCTGATCACGCGCATCGGCAGCGGATAGGCGAAGACCGATTTCAGGTCGACCGTGCCGTCTCCGGAGGCAGCGGCCAGATCGTCCAACAGTGCGGCGACGGTCGATTCGATGAACGGGCGCAGGGAGGTCAGGCGGCGCGCGGTCAGCGCCTGGGTGGTCTTGATGCGCAGGCGGCGGTGTTCGGGGCCGTCGACGGTGAACATCGAGACCCCGACGTCGATCATGCCGATCAGCGGCCACTGCCGGGTGACCACACCGTCGCGCCACAGCGACCAGGAGTTGATGTCCTTGACCAGCCGCGGGTCGACCAGCAACTGCCGTGCCAGGGCGTGGCCGGTGACGGTCCAGGCCGGTACGTTCAGCAGTTCGATGCGGGTCAGCTGTCCGGCATCGCGTAATCGGACGGTCTCACCGGCGAGGTCGCCGACCATCGGATCGATCACGTGCGGTGCGGCATGCGGGCAACTGGCATTCACGGGGTACCTCCCACGGTACGAACGGGTGTGAAGGTGACCGGCAGCGACGTCATTCCGCGCAGGAACGGCGACGGCCGGCGAGTCAGTTCGGTGGCGGCGACCGCGAGGTCGAGATCCGGCAGCCGATCCAGCAGCACTTCGATCCCGGTGCGCGCGATGATCTCCGCGATCTGCTGGGCCGGGAAGGGGCAGCGGTATTCGCCGTAACTGAACGCGAAATGCGCGCTGTTGCCGCTGTGCGCGGGTGCCAGAGAATCGGAAAGGTCTTGGCGCACATGCGGATCGGCGTTCGCGCCGGCCAGGCCGAGCAGCAGCATATCGCCGCGCCGGATGGTCTGGTCGGCCAGCCGGGTGTCGCGCGAGGCCCAGCGCCCGGCCAGGATCTGGGTGGGAGTGTCCTCCCACAGCACCTCGTTCATCGCCTGTCCGATGCTGTGGCGGCCACCGCTGAGGGCGGCCGCGAAGCGGTCGTCGGTGAGCATCAGCCGCACCGAATTTCCCAGCCAGTCGCTGGTCGGCAGTTGGCCCGCGGCGGTGACGGCCATCAGGTCCAGCGCGTATTCCTCATCGCTGAACTGTTCGGGTGAATGCAGCATCCGTGAGGTGAGATCGTTACCCGGGCGCGACTTTTTCATCGCGACGAGTCGCTGCATATGTTCGCCGAATCGGCCGTAGGCCGCCTGCGCCTCGGCGCCGCCGTCGGCGAGCGTCTTCATCGTCCAGGCCAGATCCGCACCCTGATCGTCGGGAAATCCGATCACCCACGCCAGCGCCAGCACCGGCAGCGGTTCGGCGAATTCCGCGATCAGGTCGGCGGTGCCGCGCCCGCAGAAACGGTCGATCAGCTGATCGGCCAGATCCTCACAGGCCCTGCGCAATCCGAACGGATCAACTTGTTCGAGCGCGGGCTCGACCATGGCCAGGTGCCGCAGATGCTCGGCTCCGGCGGTGAAGTAGATCGACGGCATCGGACGGCCCACCATCGGCAGCAGCGGCCAGTCCTCGGGGATGTTCGGCCACTGGTTCCAGCGCGCCACATCGCGCGGGAACAGTTCCGCATCGCTGGTGACCTGGTGAACTTCGCGATAACCGATCACCAGCCAGGCCGGAATTCCGCCGGGCAGTTCCACCGAGACCACCGGGCCGTGGGCCCGCCTCATGTCCCGGTACAACTCGTGCGGGTCGGTATGGAAACGCGGGCCGCTCAACGGAACCGGATCGGCGGGCGAGACCGGGCAACCGCCGGTGCTGAGACCGGCCTGCGGCGGGTTCATCGGGCGGATCCCCGGGCGGCGGCCCGCAGACCGGCGGCGTGCAGATGTTCGACGAGGGCGATCAGCACGCGCTTACCCGAATCCCGTGAGCGCGCATCGCATTCCATCAGCGGCACGTGCGGCTCCAGATCCAGGGCGGCACGCAGGTGGGTGTCATCGTGGCCGGTCGGCCCGAAGATGTTGCACGCCACCACGAACGGGGTCTGTTGATGTTCGAGCCGGTCGATGGCGTACCAGGAATCGGTGATCCGGCGCGGGTCGACCAGCACGATCGCGCCCAGCGCGCCGGTGAACAACCGGTCCCACAGAAACCAGAAGCGCTCCTGTCCGGGTGCGCCGAACAGATACAGGACGTGTTCCGCGTCGATGGTGATACGGCCGAAGTCGAAGGCGACCGTGGTGGTGGATTTGGCCGGTGCGCCGGTGGGATCGTCGATGCCGATGCCCAGCGAGGTCATCGTCGCCTCGGTGTCGAGCGGGCGGATCTCGCTGACCGCGCGGACCATGGTGGTCTTGCCGACGCCGAAACCGCCGACGATGACGACCTTGAGCCCGTGCCGGGCGGTGTCGGCCAGCGGGGCCTGGGCACGGGCGGGGCGGTCGCCGAATCCGGTGCGGAGAGGATCAGAGGTTGCGGAGTCCAACGAGCACCTTCTCGAGTATCGCGGTGTCGGGCAGGGCATTCCACGGCTCCCACGAGGACGTGGAATGCGGGTGGCGCACGGTGATCTTTCCGGCGTCGAGCAGGTCGGCCAGCAACACCATCGTGATGCCGACCGGCAGCCGCAGTTCGGCGGCGATCTCGACAACGGCCGTCGGCGCCCGGCAGATCTCGAGGATCGCGACCTGCTCGGACTGCATCCCCGGGGCCGGATCCGATTCGGCTACTACGAGTGTCACCAGATCGAAGGCATCGGTATCGGGGTGGCTGCGGCCGCCGGTGAGGGTGTAGAGCCGGTCCGGCGTGTCGTCGCGGCCCGGCCTGGTCATCGAGGCCGCCTCACGGCCGCGGGCCGCGCGGCGCGGCGGAGAGGTGTTCGCCGAGCTGTTCGACCAGTTCGCTCATGTTGTGGCCGATCAGCCCGGCATCTGCCTCGGCATCGGCGACGACCGCGATGTGGGCGCCCAACCCGGCCTCGACGATGAACAGGATGCCGCCGTAGAACTCCGTCATCGACTGCCGTACGCCACTGCGCCCGTCGCCGAATTCGACCGAGGCGCCATGCGAGAGGCTCTGGATACCGGCCGCGATCGCGGCCAGCTGATCGGCCTTGTCCACCGACAGTTCCGGGGTGTGGCAGATCTTGAGACCGTCGCTGGACAACAGCAGGGCGTGCCGGCTGTGCGGGGTGCGGGCCAGCAGCTGGTCCAGGAGCCAATCCAGGTGCGCCGGTACGGAAGTGGTCATCGATCGTTCTCCAGGGCAATCGAAGGGGAGGGGGAATCCGGGGCCGAGACCGCGCGCTGGAAGGCGCCGAGTGCCGACGGCCGCGTCCGCGGGTAGGCCGAATCCTCGGCGGCGGCGGTGCGCAGGCCGTCGGGATGGACTGCGGCGAGAGTGCTGCCGCGGCGGCGCTTCGGCAGTGGCTCGGCCGACCGATCGTGGCCCGGAACCACTTGCGTGGCAGACTGTTTCGCGGCCGCGGTGGGCGCGCCGGTGTCCCGGTCGTCGGTGACCGGCGGTCCGAACGGACTCGCCGGAAGGGCGGCCGGGGTCGCGACCCGCGCAGCGGGCGGCAGTTCGATCGTGGCGGTGGAGCCGGGGGAGCGGTCCAGGCGCGTGGTCAGATCGCGCGGAACCACCACGACGACCGCCGTGCCGCCGATCGCCGACGGGCGATACGACACGGTGAGCGCGTGTTTGCGCGCCAGATTGCCGACCACCGCGAGCCCGAGCCGGGTACCGGTCAGTGAGGACAGATCGGTATCCGCTCCGCGTCCCGTCACGGTGCCGGAGACCGCCTGTTCGGCGCGGCGCAGCGCGGATTCGCTCATCACGAGTCCGCTGTCCTCGATGGTGACGACGATGCCGGCCGGCACTTCGGCGGCGTAGACGTGGACTTCGGTGGTGGGCGGGGAGAAATTGCACGCGTTGTCGATCAGCTCGGCCAGCGCGTGCATGACTCCCTCGGCGGCATGACCGGCGATCGCGATTTCGGCGACCGCGCGCAGGCGCACCCGGCGGTAGCCCGCGACGCGGCCCATGGCACCGCGCAGAATCGATTCCATCGCAATGGGTTTCGCCCACCGCCGACCCGAGCGGGCGCCGCTGAGCACCGCGATACTGTCGGCCAGGCGTCCGGCCTGTGCGGTGCGATGATCGAGGGTCAGCAGGTCGGCCAGCACCGACGGATCGGCGTGTCGATGTTCCATTTCACGCAGCTCGGCCAGCATCGAGGTGGTCATCGCCTGCATCCGCCCGGCGGCGCCGGCGAACGCCGCCATCGCGGCCACCCGGCGGTTCTCGCTGCCGCCGGCTTCCCGTCCGGCCGCGGCCGCGGTGTCGTGGGCGGCGGCCAGGCGCGCCTCGCTCTCGGCGACGTAGTTCGCGACCGCCAGCTCGGCTCGATCATTGGCCTCGCGGTAGCCAATCGCCTGGTCCCGGTAGTGTCCGGCGAATCCCGACGTCACGGCCAAGGCCAGCCCTACGGCCCCGGCGGCGACGGCGAAGGCCACTCGTTCGGTCTCGGGCGCGAACCGGAGCATGCCGAGGCAGACCGCGGCGCCGGTGAAGCAACAGATCGTCGCGGGAAGGAGAAAGGCCGGTACTCGTCGCGGTGGCCGGGATGTGGCGGCGCCGCCGGGCGCCTGCTGTGAATTGACTGAATAGGTCACTATTGATACTTCCGGATCCACATCCACCTGTGCGGAGATGGCACAGTTCCCCACCTTCCGCTGTGCACGGCTGACTCGAATGCGCGGACCGCCAGATGATTTCGAAATTCGCGCACGAGCATAACGCCGACTCGGAGGGTGCGCTACCTGAAGTGTTCGCGCCGTCCGGCGGCTCCGAAATGGAAGTTTCACGGCGAGTTTTCGAAATGAAGGAATGTGATGCCGAGTGCTCCGTTTCGGCGAAAACACTGCTCAGCAACCGTGTTCGAAATACTGGCGAATGCATCCTGTGTGCGATCGGCACGATCACACTGAAAACGTTGTGGCACAGTATTTTTCGGCATTTAGTGAACAGCGTTCTTTTTCACCATGGGCAGTGCTTTTCTGCACGGCTCGGGGTGTCCACTGAGCGGGAGTGCGCCGAACCGCATCGAGAAGACGAGATGACCGAGGTTGAACCGGCGGATATTCTCCGTCGTCTGCGACGAGTCGAGGACGAACTCGCGATCATGCGCATCATCGCGTCCTACGGACCGCTCGTCGCCGCCGGGTCGGCGCATTTCGCTAATCGGAGGGGTGCACGGTACTGCGCGCGAGTGTGCGCCGGCTCGAACTTCGCCGCGAATCCGACGGGTGGCGAATCGCCCGCCGCACCGGCGTCTGCTCGACGGCGGTGAGCGGGCGCGGGAACTGCTGTCCACCTTCGCGCGTCGAAGCGGGGACCGGCCGTCGGCCGATCCCCGCGACTGAATACCGGTCACTCGTCGGCGATGAGCCCGTACTCGGCGAGCAGCGGGCCGACCTCCGAACGCTCCAACGTCTTACGCGTTGTACCGATAGAAGCCCTCACCGCTGGCCAGGCCGAGCTTGCCCTTGTCGATGTATTCCGACTTCAGCCACTGCGCCAGCTTCTGGCCGTCTCCGCCGCTGTTGACCAGGATGTTGTACGGCGTGGTGAGACCGACGATGTCGAGGATCTGGAAGGGGCCCGCGGGCGCGCCGGTGCCGATGCGCCAGGTCTCGTCGACCGCCTTCGGCTCGGCGTAGCCGCCCGCCGCCAGCGCCATCGCCGAGTTGAGGAACGGCACGAGCAGCGAGTTGAGAACGTAGCCCGCCTTCTCCTTGTGCAGTTCGATCGGCACCATGCCGATGGTCCGGGCGAATTCCACCACCGCCTGATACACCGTCGGATCGGTGTCCTCGGTGCCCATGACCTCGGCGGTGTTGAAGTGCCACACCTGATTGGCGAAGTGCAGGGCGAGGAATCGGTCCGGGCGGCCGGTGGCGTCCTTCATATCGCTGGGCAGCAGCGTCGAGGAATTGGTGGCGAAGATGGTGTGCTCGGGCGCGAGCTCACCGAGCCGGCGATAGGTGTCCTGTTTGATCGACAGCACCTCGGGCACCGCTTCGATGATCAGATCCGCGTCCCGGGCCGCCTCGGCGAGATCGCTGGTGAGCGCGATGCCCGCGGCGGTGGCCTCGGCCTTGCCGTCACCCGCGCCCGGTACCTGCTCACGGTAGGTGGCCGCGAGTTTGGTGAAACGCTCGTGCGCCGCGGTCAGCGCCTCGTCGTTGATGTCGTAGGCGGTCACCTCGAAACCGTTGAAGGCGGTCTGGAAGGCGATCTGGGATCCCAGGACTCCGGTCCCGAGGACGCTCACCTTGCGAATCGTGCCGGACATGTCGACTCCGTTCTGCGGGCCGTGGCCCGCGCTGGTGTTTTTCAGGTTCCGGTTGCCGCGGCGCTGCGGAAACCGGCGACGAGCTGAGCGATCTGGGCGTGCAGATCGTCGATCGGATCGTGGTGGGGGTGAACGCCGGTGGACGGGCGTACCAACGCCATGTGCAGTACCGCGAAGAGACTGCGGCCCGCCACGCGCGCCGCCTCCCGCTGCGCGGCCGTGGGCTCGCCGGAGTCCGCACCGGCGGTCAGCAGAATCTCGGCGAGGACCGACTCGAGCTGCGCCACCAACGCCAGCCCCTGTTCCCGGTAGGTCTCCTCGGGCGGTCCGAACAGCAATTCGCGCTGGTAGGCGATGGTGTTCTCGGGATTGCGCGCCGCCGCGACCAGGATCGGCCGCAGCAATGCCGTGATCGCGCCGACCGGATCGGCGACGGCGCGGGCGCGGCGGGCGCCGGTCGCGAGTGCCGACCGGAAGTCCTCGTTGTAGACCATGAGCAGCAGCTGTCCCTTGGACGAGGCGTAGCGGAACAGGGTGCCCGCGGCGATATCGGCCCGATCGGAGATCTGCTGGGTGGTGACCGCGGCGAACCCTCGTTCGGCAAACAACCGCGCGGCCACCTCGAAGATCCGGCTCTGCTTCTCGCGCATAGTGCGCACCCGCCGCCCGACCTGCCGGTTCTGCTGGGTACTTGCCACCCGGCATCTCCTATCGGCCGATAATAATGAGTGTGCTCATTAATGAGCATACTCATAGCTATCCGAAGTGCAAGATCGTCGGCATGACGTCGGCCACGTTCGCGGGGCGTGGCCTCGTCGCCGGCCCGGCCAGTTCGTGATGACCGGCCCGCTCGCGACAATGGACCGACCGCGGTCGCGGCGACCGCGGTAGCGAAGGAGGGCCACGATGGCCGAACGGGTGACCACGGAGCGCGAGATCACCGCGAGTGTCGATCTGTGCACATCGCGGGGCCGGCTGAATCCCGACGCGGTGGGCTGGACGCGCCGGCCACTGGCCGGGCGAATCTGCGTGGCTGGGGTCGCACCAAGCGGTGGGAGTACTGGGGCATCGTCACCCCGGACCACATCATCGGAATCGTGCTGACGTCGCTGGATTACGCCGGGCTGCAGGGGATCTACCTGCTCGATCGGGCGAACGGCACCGAGATCGTCAAGGATGTGGTGACGCCGTTCGCCCGCGGTGTGCACCTTCCCGATCGCAGCGGTGTCGGCACCGCGTCCGGACATGCCGGCGATCTGGTGATCGAATTGCGAAACGATCCGGCCGGCACCAGGATTCACGCCGCCACCCCGCGCATCGATATCGATCTGACGGCCGGGCTGGCGGCGGGACACGAATCGCTCGGTGTCGTGGTGCCGTGGAGTGCGAACCGCTTCCAGTACACCGTCAAGGATCTCGGCCGTCCGGTATCGGGCACACTCACCGTGGACGGCGTCGCCTACGTGATCGGCGACGGGTTCGCCGTCCTCGACCACGGACGCGGGAAGTGGCCGTACTCGATCGCGTGGAACTGGGCCGCCGGCTGCGGTGCCCAGACGGCGATTCAGCTCGGCGGCAAGTGGACCGACGGCACCGGTTCCACCGAGAACGCGCTGTTCCTGGGTGGGCGGTTGCACAAGATCGACGACGAGCTGGAATGGGTGTACGACCGCCGGGATTGGTTGCGGCCGTGGCAGATTCGCGGGCCGCGCGTCGCCGTCGAGTTCACGCCCGTCCATGTGCGCGAGTCCCGGACCGCGCTGGGTGTGCTCGCCAACGACACTCATCAGTGCTTCGGGCATTTCACCGGCCGGGCCCGCACCGACGAAGGGGAATGGGTGGAGCTCGACGGCCTCACCGGCTGGGCGGAAGAGGCGCGCAACCGCTGGTGATCCGAAACGCTACCTGCTCATCATGGGTAAGAACATGCGAGAGATGTACGCCGGGAAATAGACGGGTCGGCGGCGATGGCTCGGGTGGCGCCTCCGAATGGCCTGGAGCCGAGACGAATTCGGTGCCGGTTCAGGAGGCGAAGCGCGCGTCGACCCAGGCGAGGGCGTCGGGAAGTGAGGCCTGCAGGATGCCACGGTGGTCGACGCCGGGGTAGGTCCGGTAGGTGACCTGCTGATCGGCCAGGCGCAAGCGGGCGACCATCGCATCCGTCGCACGCGGGGGCACCGTCGTGTCGGCGCTGCCCTGCAACACCAGCAGCGGTACGTCGACGCGCTGTGTGCTGGGATCGTTGTCGGTCAGTACGCGGAGCAGGGGTGCGGCGTCACCGAGCGGGGTGAACGCCGCATCGGCAGGTAGACCGCCCCAGCTGTCCGGTGCGCGAAGGGCGCCGATGCATCCGGTGTCGGCCTCGGGCAGCAGGCTCAGTGCGCGCGGGGTCAGGAAGCGGGACGGATCGATGTTCTCGGCGGTCTGCGCGCCGCGAATCAGCAACGGCAGGAACGCATTCGAGTTGCCGAGCGTGCCGGCCAGGGCATCGCCCGCCCCGACCGTGCTCACCACCCGCTGCGCTCCGATGCCGAATTCCACCTGGGATGCCGGGGCAAGTGCCACCACACCGCGCAGATCGAGTCCGGGCGCCCAGGCGCGGGCCTGCGCATCGGTGAAGATGGCCGCCTGGCCGCCCTGCGAGTGGCCGATCGCCGCCCACCGCGTGCCGATCGATGCGTCGAGTTCGCGGGCGGCCAGGGCCATATCGGCGACGGCCCGCGCCTCGGTGGCGCCGATCAGGTAGCCGTGCGGGCCCGGGGTGCCGAGCCCCTGGTAATCGGTCTGTGCCACCGCGTATCCGGCCGCGAGCCAGCGCTGCTGTACGTCGCGCACCTGCGCGGTGTAGTCGTGGGCGGGGTAGTCGGGACCGGTGTCGCGCGAGGGTGCGCAGATATCGGCCACTCCGGTGGTGCCGTGTGCCCACGAGATGAGCGGCCAGCCGTCCGGGGGTGGTGTGCCCCCGGGCACCGCCAGCGTTCCCGAGACCGCGACCGGATGGCCCTGCAGATCCACCGAGCGATACAGGACGAGCAGATTCCGCGCCCCGGGCAGGCCCGGATCACCGGTGATACTGCGGGCCCGGATCACCGAGCCGTGCGGCCCGGTGATCGCCTTGGCGGGTGCGTCGTAGAACGCCTGCCCCTCCGGTACGGCAGTCGCGCCGGAGGGGTCCGCCGATGCGGTGGCGGTCGCCGCCGCGACCGAGGCCAATGCCGCGACGACCACCAGCGGACCGTGTCGCGCCCGGCGATTGCGGGCGATCTTGGTCGGTGTCGAATCGCGAGACATGGGTCCAACATAACCGGGCCGTGTGGAGACCGACTACCGCGCCGGAATCATTGTGGCTCAACTTGTCTGCATATCGATACCTGCGCGCAACTAGCCGGTTCGACGGTCGTGGCGGGCACCGCGACGGTGTGCGCTGAAAAATTGCTGAAATGACGGTATCCGATGTCTGCCCTGGCGTGACCCCGTCGGCCGGCGCGGCCGCCGAATCCGTCGTTCATTCGGAACGAACGATGCCGCCTCCCGCTCTCCCCGGTAATCTCGGCGCGGATACCGCTCGCCGAGACGAAGTGGAGCCACCTATGACGGAATCAGCTGACGCGCATACCGCCGACGAACCCGACCGGCCCCTCGTGGTCGGCGTCGACGGCTCGGAGATCTCCTATCAGGCAGTGGCCTGGGCCGCGGTCGATGCCGTGCTGCACGGGCGGCGTCTGGATATCGTCACCTCGGCCACCCTGCCGACCGGTTTCGGCTCGGAGGTATGGACCGGCGGGGCCGATTGGGTGCGAGAGGACGGCGAGCGCATCGTCGCCGAGGCGCGCCGGATTGCGGGGTTGGCCGAGGGACCGCTGGAGATCCGTGCCGAGCTGGTGTTCGATCCGATCATTCCGACCCTGATCGAACGTTCGGAACGGGCCTACCGCGTGGTTGTCGGCAGCCGCGGGCGCGGCGCCGTCCGGCGGGCGCTGCTCGGTTCGGTGAGTTCGGCGGTGGTGCAGCGGGCGCACTGCCCGGTCGCGGTGATCCCCGGAAATTCCGCGACCGACATGGTGACTGCGGCGAAGCCGGTGGTGGTCGGCGTCGACGGCACCGAGAATAGTGAGCCCGCGATCGGCGTCGCCTTCGACGAGGCGTCGCGGCGAAAGGTGCCGCTGATCGCCGTGCATACGTGGAGCGATATCAGCCTGCCCGAGGTTGCGGTAGCCGGCTGGGACACAGTGCGCGAATCGGAGCGTGCCGCTCTCTCGGAGAGTCTGGCCGGATGGCGGGAACAGTATCCGGATGTCGATGTGCGGCCGGTGGTGTGGGCCGATCGGCCGGCTCGCGCGCTGCTCGCCGAATCCGAACATTCCCAGCTGGTGGTGGTCGGCAGCCACGGTCGCGGCGGATTCACCGGCATGCTGCTCGGTTCGACCGGCCATGCTCTGTTGCAGTCGTCCGAATGTCCGGTGATCGTGGTGCGACGGCGGTGAGACTGACGCCGGACGGCCGCCCGGCCGCCCGGCGATATCCGTCGATCACCGCCGAGAACACACCCGGCGCGGTTCGACAACCAAGATCGCTGGTGAATTGCAAGTAGTGCCTCCCACTGCTGGGAGCTGTTTCCGGTTGTGCACCGGGGCAAGTGCTGGCATCGTCTTCCCCGCGGGACAGCAGCGGGCGTGAGGGATGTGATGAGTTCTGAATCCAACCGGCCGCCCGGGCACGCGCCGCAACCGTTCGGGCCGCCGGTGGGCTCCGCCGATTGGTATTCGCCGCCCCGTCCGCCGCAGCCGCCCCCGCTGCGCGATTCGCGTCCCGCGGCCTCGCCGCCGCGGATCGTCCGGCGGCCGCCGGAGTCGCCGGAATGGGCGATCGATCCCGATGCCATCCAGCTCGCGCTGGGCCCCGCCACTCGTCCGCCGCGCCGGCCCCGTGGTCGTAAATGGTGGATCGCCGCGTCGGCTGCCGTCGTCGTGCTCGCGCTGGCAGCTGGCGGTATCGCGCTGGCGGTCACGGCCGCGCGTAAGGAACCGGGTACCGCCGCCGCGGTCGCGACCTCGACGACCCTCACTCCGGTCGGCTCCGCCGCAACCGCCGCCCCGGCTCCTGGGCCGCAGACTCCGGCATGCCCGGCCGAGGCGCGCGACGGCATCGTGGTGGGCAACGGCGCCGGTGGCGTCACCGACGGGCCGAATTCGATTCTGGGATTCGAATATTCGTACTACACCGAGCGCAGCGGCGAGCGCGCCCAGGCCTTCGTCGCCCCGGATACCGTCAACGTCGCTCCCGCGGAGGGGTTGCAGCAGGCGATCGACACCGTGATCCCGGTCGGGACCACGTACTGCGTCCACATCACCACGCGCGAGCCGGAGCTGTTCGATGTGGATATCGAGGAGTACCGGCCCGACGGCGGTCACACGACCTACCGGCAATCCGTGCGCACGGTAGTCCGGGACGGCCGCACCCTGCTCTACGAGATCCGCGGACGGTAGCGCAGATCCGCGGGGGCTGTACCGATGCCGCGGGCGCCGGTACGCTGCGAGATGCCGCGCTGAGAGGATGTGCCATGGATACTCGCATTGTTTCTCGGCAGTGCACCCTCTGTGAGGCGCACTGCGGAATCCGGGTCACCGTCGAGGGCGACCGCGTCGTCCGGATCGAGGGAGATCCCGACGATGTGCTGTCGGAGGGATATATCTGCCCGAAGGCCACGGCGATGGGGGCGCTGCACCACGACCCGGACCGGCTCCGCACGCCGGTGCGCCGAGTCGGCGATCGGTTCGAGCCGATCGGGTGGGACGAGGCGTTCCGGGAGATCGGGCAGCGGCTGCGCGAGATCCGCTCCGAACACGGTCCGAGCGCGATCGGCATGTATCTGGGAAATCCTGCGGCACACAGTTCTTCGGTGCTGTACGGCGTGCTGCTGCGGGTGGCGCTGCTGACCCGCAACTTCTTCTCCGCCTCCTCGATCGATCAGTTTCCACAGGAGTTCGCGGCCTGGCGGATGTTCGGATCCAATGTCCTGATGCCGGTCGCCGATATCGATCGCACCGACCGGCTGGTGATCCTGGGCGCGAATCCGGCCGTGTCGAACGGGTCGGTGACCACCATGCCGAACGCCAAACAGCGCATCAAGCGGGTGCGTGAACGCGGCGGCACGGTCGTGGTGATCGATCCACGCCGCACCGAGACCGCGCGACTGGCCGACCAGCACATCGCGGTCGTCCCCGGCGGTGACGTATATCTGCTGCTGGCCGTGCTCCATGTGCTGATCGACGAGAAGCTGTGCGACGAGCGGGCCGTGCACGCGCGCTGTTCGGGCTGGGACGAGCTGCGCGAGACCGTCGCACAGTGCACTCCCGAACTGGCAGCCCCGCACGCCGGTGTCGACGCCGAGACCATCCGCGCTTTCGCCCGCGACCATGCCGCGGCCCGCTCGGCCGTGCTCTACGCGCGGATCGGAGTATGTCAGCAGGTGACCGGCACGCTCACGCACTGGCTGGTGAACACGATCAACGCGGTGACGGGCAATCTGGACCGGGCGGGCGGGCAGATGTTCGCGACCGCGCCGGTCGATGCCGCCCGGTACGCCAAGTACCTGCCGATGGGTCACGGGGCGTGGACCGATCGGTCGGGCCGCTACAAGTCCTTCCGATCCGAACTGCCGGTGGCGGCGCTGGCCGACGAGATCCTCACCGAGGGGCGCGGGCAGATCCGGGCGATGGTCACCTACGCCGGCAATCCGGTGCTGTCCACACCGCAGCGCGGGCGCCTCGACGCGGCGCTGGAATCGCTCGATTTCTTTGTGGCCGTGGACATGTACGTCACCGAGACCACCCGGCACGCCGACATCATTCTGCCGCCGGTGTCCCAGCTCGAGCGCGAGGACGTCAACCTGCTGTTCCCCGTGTTCAGCGTGCGCAACAACCTGCGTTACGACGCCAAGGTTTTCGAGCCGCCGGCCGACGGACTAGAGGACTGGCAGATCATGGCCCGACTGGTCACCGAGGTGGTGCCGCTGCCCGCGCGACGCCTCACCGGCAGGGCGCTCAACGCGGTATTCGAACGACTCTCGCCCGTACGGTTGGCGGCCCTGGGCATCGCGGCCGGTCCGTACGGCGTGCTGCGCCGGGGACGTGCGGGCCTGACGATCACCAAGCTGCGGGCTTGCGCGGGCGGTGTGGATCTCGGACCGCTGCGTCCGCGCCTGCGCACGCTGATCGGCACTCGCGACCGCAAGGTCCGGTTGGCGCCGCAGGATTTCCGTGCCGAGGTGGCGAAGCTGCTCGCCGATCTGCCGGCGACGCCGCGCACCGCGGCCGACGGATACGATCTGCGCCTGATCGGCCGGCGCCACCTGCGCAGCAACAACTCCTGGTTGCACAACGTCCCGGCCATGGTGAAGGGCCGCGATCGCTGCACCGTCCTCATGCATCCCGTCGACGCCGGCGCGCGCGAGCTGACCGACGGCGAATCGGTCACGGTCTCCTCGCCGAGCGGTTCGATCGTGGTGACCCTCGAGGTCGGCGACGATATCCGCCCCGGCACGGTCGCGATCCCGCACGGCTGGGGCCACCGGGAACCCGGCGTGGGCTGGCGGGTCGCCGCCTCCCTCCCGGGCGCCAATGTCAATCTCCTGCACGACCCGGCGCTGGTCGATCCGCTGTCCGGGACGGCCGCGGTCAACAACACCTGGGTCACGGTGAGCGCCACCGGATAACCGGCGCGACAGCGCCTACGGCCCGGTATCTTTCGAGCGATCGAACGCTCTCGGTACGGATGTGGTTGGCTGTACCGTCAGCGGAAACGGGCCGATCGACCGGAAGGGTGTCATGGCTGAGGAAGTGCTCGCGGAGATGGTGTCGACCGTCTTCCAGATCGTCGCGCACGAGGGTGCGGCGGTGCATGAAGGTGACACCCTGGTCCTGCTGGAATCGATGAAGATGGAGATTCCGGTCGTGGCCGAGTCGGACGGAACCGTGGCCTCGATCAATGTGAAACCCGGCGACGTCCTCCAGAAGGGCGATCTGATCGCCGTCATCTCGTAGCTTCGGCCGCGACACGACTTCGGCCCGCGGGCGCGTGCCGTAGCCTTTGTTCCCGTGTCCACTCTTAGTGATCTGCTCGCCGAACACACCGATCTCCCCGGTGCGGCGGTGGACCATCTGCAGCGCGTGGTGGGGGACTGGCAGCTGCTGGCCGATCTGTCGTTCGCCGATCTGCAACTGTGGGTCGGCATCGGCCCGGTGACCGGCGGGGCCGATGTGGTGTGCGTCGCCCAGTGCCGGCCCACGACCGCCCCGACGGTTCAGCCCGACGACCTGGTGGGGTCGCTGGCCTCCCGCCACGAGCATCCGCAGATCTTTCAGGCCCTGAGTTCGGGGGAGATCGTGCGCGTGGAGGGCGACGCCGAATCCACCGGCGTCTACCACCCGACTCCCGCGCGGGTCATCCGCGAGGGTATTCCGGTGCGCTGCGGCACCGACGTCATCGCCGTGCTCGGCCGCGATACGGATATGCAGCGCTCGAAGGTCCGCGGCAGCCTCGAACAGGCCTACATGAGCTGCGCCGACGATCTGTGTCAGATGATCGCCGACGGCACCTTCCCCACGCTGGAGGACCGCACCGGCTCACATTCCAGCCCCCGTGCCGGGGACGGCTTCATCCGCCTCGATACCGCCGGCCTGGTGGTCTACGCCAGCCCGAACGCGCTGTCGGCGTACCACCGCATGGGCCTGCAGAGCGAATTGGCCGGACAGGATCTGGCCCAGTCGACCCGTTCCCTCATCACCGATCCGTTCGACGCGCAAGAGGTCGTCAGCGACATCCAGGCCGCGCTGGCCGGCAAATCGGGCCGGCGGATGGAGGTCGAGGCGCGCGGCGCGACGGTGCTGCTCCGCACGCTGGTGCTGCGCCCGCACGGTGAACTGGCGGGGGCCGCCGTGCTGGTCCGCGATGTCACGGAGGTCAAGCGCCGCGACCGGGCGTTGCTGTCCAAGGACGCCACCATCCGCGAAATCCATCACCGGGTGAAGAACAACTTGCAGACCGTTGCCGCGCTGCTGCGCCTGCAGGCCCGCCGCACCGAGAACGAGGAGGCCCGGGTGGCGCTCACCGAATCGGTGCGCCGCGTCACCTCCATCGCCTCCGTGCACGAAATGCTGTCGATGTCGGTGGACGAGGAGGTCGACCTCGACGAGGTGGTGGATCGCCTGCTGCCGATCATGGCCGATGTGGCGACCGTGCACACCGCTCGTATCAAGGTCCGCCGCGACGGTTCGCTGGGAGTTTTCTCGGCCGAACGCGCGACCCCGTTGGTGATGGTGCTGACCGAATTGGTGCAGAACGCCATCGAGCACGCCTTCGATGCCGGCGAAAACGGAACTGTGACAATACGTTCCGAGCGTTCGGCGCGCTGGCTGGACGTCATCATCAGCGACGACGGACGCGGGTTGCCGGAGGGATTCAGCCTGGAGGGTTCCGATCGGCTGGGATTGCAGATCGTGCGCACTCTGGTCACCGCGGAACTCGGGGGCTCGATCGGTTTGCATCCGGGCGCCGATATCGGCACCGATGCGGTGCTGCGGGTGCCGCTGGGCCGCCGCAACGCACGCTGAAAGCGTTCCAGCGCAAGCACTGCCACTCGCGGAAATCGGATAAGTCCGAATGTCGTCGAAGGTTATGTGAAATAAGGCGGAAATCAATCCGGCAATAAAAACAGTGAAGCCCGGCACCTTTCCGGTGCCGGGCCGAAATGCGTTACCGGTCGGGGCTGTGCGGTTTACTACGGGCCGGTAACGCCGCGCGTCTCAGACGACGCTGCGGGTGCGGGTGCGGGCGTTGCGCCGCTTCAGCGCCCGGCGCTCGTCTTCGCTCATACCACCCCACACGCCGGCATCCTGTCCGGAGGACAGGGCCCAGGACAGGCAGTCGGCGGTCACGGGGCAGCGGGCGCAGACCAGCTTGGCATCGGCAATCTGCGCGAGCGCCGGACCACTGTTACCCACCGGGAAGAACAGCTCGGGGTCCTCGTCGCGACAGATGGCCTTGTGGCGCCAGTCCATTCCTCTGCTCCTTTGCATGGGCGCCGCAAGGCGCCGCTGGTTTGTGGTCCGTTCACTTGTGCGTCTCGAATGTTTCCGCACGGTTGCTTGTGAATGCTTTCACGAACACCGTAGATGTCAATAGCCTTCGGGTGCACCGTGGGGAAGCTCACGCTCTAAAGCCCTGTAAAGCCGGGCCTGCGGAGTCCTTTGTACTCGCTTGTGCTGGTTTCCGCAGCACAACTGCGATGTTTCTCAGTTGTGTCTGCCGGATTCCGGCTTCGGGGCGACCACTCCGAGCACTTCCGGCACCGAGGTGAAATCCACCACGTTGCGGCGGCCGATGAAGTCGCCATCGATTTGCAGACCGACCTCGTCGTCGGCTTCGATTCGCACCGAGGATACATCGTCGACGCGAAATAAATTGCGGGCCTTCGGATCTCCGTCGGAAGCCAGGAGTTGCCTGGCGACCGACAGTGTCGTCAATACCCCCATCGTCCGCATCGCAAACACACCCAGTCCGCGTTCGAACGTCGTCCCGGGATTGGTGCGCACCGGGGTGCTGTCCAGATATGTCCACGGACTGGTGTTCGTCACGAAGGCGTAGTGCACGCCCGGCACCGGTTCGTGTCCGGGAACACGCACGGTGATCGCCGGCTCGCGCCGCTTGGCCCGGAAGAATTGCCGGACCGTGGTGCGCAGATAACGGGCCGGGGTCGCGGCGTGGCCGGCGGCGCGGCTGCGGTCGATCGCCTCGCACACGTCGGCGTCCAGCCCGACGCCCGCGCTGAACGCGCACCAGCGGCCGTCGGCGACCATCAGGCCGATCCGGCGATCGCCGGCATGCGCGTCGCCGTCGTCGAGCGAGAGCAGGTCGATGAGCTGATTGGTCGCGGCCACCGGATCCGCTTCGATACCCAGCGAGCGCGCGAACACGTTCGCCGAACCGCCGGGGATCACGCCCAGTCGCGGAATCCAGGTGCCAGGACGTTGCGCGGCGGCCGGCTCTCCGGCGCCGCGCGAGTCCGGGCCGGACGCGCCTTGTTCCGGCAGGGGGAGGAATCCGTTGACGGTCTCGTTGACCGTGCCGTCGCCGCCGTGCACCACGATCAGGTCCATCTCGGCATCGCTCGCCCACTGCGCCAATTCGGCGGCATGCCCGCGATGCTGGGTATGGGCCACGATGAGCTGGGTGCGGCTCTCCAGCGCGTGGGCGAGCAGATCCCGCGTGGCCGGAGTGGTCGAGGTGGCATTCGGATTCACGATCAACAGCGTCCGCACTCTGAGCAGCCTACTGAGCGATCACCACCGGATCCCGCGGAGGCGACCACGCGTGCGAGGCCCGGTTCGCGCGGTTCTACGCTGGGCGGGTGGCGAAGCAGAATGCGGACAGTGAGAGCACCGGCGGTGCGGCCGGCCCGACTCCCGGCACGGTGCGCGGCGCGGGTGCGCTGGCCGCGCTCGAGGGCCTGATCGGGGTGATCATCGCGATCGTGCTCGTGGTGCAGGGCATCACGTCGGCGGACACTTCCGCGACATCGGCCTACGGGACCGCCGCCTGGTTCGTCATCCTGGCCGGCGCGGTGCTGGCTGCCGGTATCGGCCTGCTGCGCGGTAAGCGCTGGGGCCGGGCCATCGTGGTGATCGCGCAGGTCCTGCTGCTGCCCGCCGCGTGGTACATGCTCAGCTCGCATCGGTTCGAATTGGGCATCCCGGTCGGGCTGGTCGCCCTCGTCACCCTCGGCTTGATCTTCTCGCCGCCGTCGGTGCGCTGGATGGCCCAGGCCTACGACGTCGCGGACTGACGCCACATCGGCCACAGCAGCGGTCCGCCTCCGGTGGCGTCGAGTTCGCCGCGCAGATCGAAGCCGTAGCGCTCGTAATAGGCGATATTGGCGAACTTGCTGGATTCCAGGTACGCGGGCGCGCCGGTTTCGTCACAGTGCGCCAGCCGCGGCGCCAGCAGGGCGTGCCCGTACCCCTTGCCGCGGACCGCGGGATCGGTGCCGACGATGGCGAGATACCAGTGCGGTTCGTGTGGATGCGCCTTGCTCATCCGGTCCGACATCCGCCCCACGGCGAGCAGGCGCCACCGGAACGCGCGTGCCAATGCGGGCAGCATCCGCAGCTGATCGGCATCCGAGGAATTCCACCGCCCGGGCGGCGACCACACTGCGCCCCCGACGATCCGGCCCGATTCGTCGAAGGCCGCGTCGACCGCCCCGTGCGCCAGATACAGATGCCGGATCAGCGCGCCGAACATGGTCGCCGCGCGGCCGCTCCGGGTGCGGTCGGCCGGTATGCACCACTGCACGATCGGATCGTCGTCGAACGCCAGACCCAGCACCCGGGCCACTTCCGGCACTTCCGATTCCGTCACGGGACGAACGGTGACCGCCATCGGTCCACCCTATGCCCGCGACCGAGGAATACCCCGCCTCAGCGGCCGTTGTGGTGGCCGGACGCGCGCCGGTCGAGGTCGGCCAGACGGCGGTCGAGAAATTCGCGCTCGGCCGCGTTCTCGGTCAGCAGCAGGGCCTCGGAGTAAGCGAGCCGGGCCTCGTCGAACCTCCCGAGTTCGGTGAGGAAGTGCGCGCGTGCGGCGGGGAGGTAGCTGTACCCGGCCAGCTGCGGTTCGGTGGCGAGTGCGTCCAGCGCGGCGGAGCCGGCCGCGGGATCGCCGGCCATCCCGATCGCGACGGCGCGATTGAGCGCCACCACCGGCGAAGGCCAGATCCGGCTCAGGACGTCGTAGAGCCCGCGGATCTCCTGCCAGTCGGTGGCGTCGTAACTGGGCGCCTCGGCGTGAACGGCGGCGATCGCGGCCTGTAACGCATAGCGGCCCGGTCGCCGTTCCAGCGCGAAGCGGACCAGCGCGATGCCCTGTCCGATCTCCTCCCGATCCCAGCGCGCGGTCCTGATCGGCCAGCGCGACCATGGCGCCCTCAGGGGTCACCCGCGCCGCGCGGCGGGCGTCGGTGAGCAGCAGGAGGGCGAGCAGGCCGGCGATCTCCGGATCGTCGGGCAGCAGACCGTGCAGCATCCGCGCCAGATCGAGGGCGCGTTCGGTGAGATCGCGGCGGATGAGGTCGTCGCCCGACGGTGCGGTGTGCCCGGTGGTGAACAGCAGATGCACCACCGCCAGCACGGCCTCGATGCGCTCGGGCAATTCCGCCGGGCCCGGCACTCGGTAGGGTATCCGGGCGGTGGCGATCTTCTTCTTGGCGCGGGTGATCCGCGCGGCCATCGTCGGCTCGGCCACCAGGAAGGCGCGCGCGACCTCGGCCGTGGTGAGTCCGCAGACCAGACGCAGGGTCAGTGCGACCTGGGTCTGGCGGGCCAGAGCCGGATGACAGCAGGTGCAGATCAGTCGCAGACGGTCGTCGGGAAACTGTGGGTCGTACGGGTCGATCGCATCGAAAACGGTTGTCTCGATGGTCTTTTCGTCTGCGATCAGCAGCGGCAACGCCCGGCGCGCGGTGGACTGCCGGCGCAGCAGATCCAGGGCGTGGTTGCGCGCCACCGTGGTCAGCCAGGCCGCGGGCCGCGACGGAATTCCGTCCGCGGCCCATCGCACCAACGCCTGGGCGTACGCGTCCTGAACGCATTCCTCGGCGAGTTCGAGGTCATGGGTCACCCGCACGGTCGCCGCCAGCACGAACGCCCACTCCCGGCGATGCGCGTCGGCCACCGCGGCGGCGACCCGGCCGGACGCGCGGCGATCGGTGGAGCCATAGTCGACGGAGCCGCTGTCGAGCACGGTGCGGCTCAGCTCAATTCGAGAATCGGGCGCACTTCCACGCCCCCGAATTCCATCGGCACCCGGCGGGCGATGGCGATCGCGGCGTCGAGGTCCTCGGCCTCGACCAGGTAATAGCCGCCGAGCTGCTCCTTGGTCTCGGCGAACGGGCCATCGGTGATCACGAAGTCACCGGCGCCGTCCGGCCGCACACTGGTGGCGGTGTGACTGTGGTGCAAGGCGTTTCCGCCGCGCAGCGCCGCCGTGTGCTCCTCGCCGAACCGCCGGTGGCTGTCCGCCATCGCGCTTCCGGGCTCCGGTTCGGCCGCGGGACGCTCGTCCTGGTAGATGAGGATCAGATACTGCGACATGGGTTTCGTCCCTAAGCCTCGATCCACCGACAGGGTCTGTGGGTTTGTCTGCGCGCCTGCGGCGTGCAGACAACCGTTCCCGGGCGTGGGGTAGCCGCTGGTCTGCCCAGCTTTTCCACTGTTGTTCCTGGTCGTAGGGGTGG
>NZ_PSZE01000045.1 GCF_002933465.1 Nocardia nova | reverse complement strand
TGATCTTCAGCATGCCGTCTTCGTTGACGATCGAGCCGCCGTCGGTCTTGATAACGGCCTTGTCGTTGTCGACGACGCTGGCCTTGTAGTAGACGCTCTCGGGCGCCGCGGGAGCAGCGGGGTCGGCGGTCGCGGTACCGGCCGCGACGCCGACAGCGGCGACCAGCATGGCGGCCGTCGCGGCGAATTTCCTCATCATCATTTTCTGCGGAACCTCGATACAGAGTGGTTCAGGGACGTGGGAATCACAGACCAGGTCAGCTAACAGACAGTGAACGCTAGGACTTCATCCATTCAGATCGTGTTCACCACGCCTGCGCCGCTGCGAGCAGGGCGACTGAAACATCCACTGCGAGCGTCGCTTTCCACCGAGACTCGAAATGCGACAGAAGATGGCTGGACTCTTGTTTGTGGCTGTAATCACAGGATCTTTCCAGTATGACGGCGCATTCTTCCCAGGAAACGCCTGGCTGGTCACCTGCGCTGTCCCGTGACTCGAGCGACAATGTGCCCATGGCCGCCCTCGACGAACCCCGACATGGCGTCGCTGACTCGCCCCGGCTCGCGATCTCGTGAGCGCGGCCGGATTTCCGCGGATCTGGAGGTCGACGCCACGGCTATCGCCCTGACCTGCATGGTCGAGCGTGCCATCGACTTCACCTTCGCAGCCGGAAATCCGGTGGACGACGAACAGGTGGCCCAGGCGCTGGGCCGCGCGATCTGGCAGACGGTCTACGGCTCATGAGCGATCTGTCGACGCACCTGGAGTCCTTGCTGGGTGTACCGGTAGTGGCCGAGCATACGGTCGGCCGCGGGCACGCCTGGACCTTGTATCGCGTGCGGCTCGCCGACGGCCGCGACGCCTTCGTGAAAAGTGCTGTGGGCGAATCGGGTTCGGCCGCAAACCATGCTTTGTCCGCCGAGGCCGCAGGCCTGCGTTGGTTGCGCGAAGCCGATGCCGCCGACCTGATCCCGCAGCTGCTGGGCGGCGACGACCGCACTCTCGTACTGCCGTGGTTGAGTTCGGTGGCGCCCAGCCGCGCGGCCGCAGTGCAGTTCGGGGCAGCGCTTGCCGAACTGCACGCGCACACCGTCGACCGGTATGGCGCGCCGTGGGTGGGCTGTATCGCCACGGTGCCGCAGGACAACGCGATGGTCGCAGGGGAGTGGGGGCCCTGGTACGCCCGGTATCGACTGCAACCGCTGGTGCCCGCCGCCGCATCAGTTCTGGGACGCGACGGAACTCGGCTCGTCGAGCGGGTGATCGACGGGATCGGCGAACTGGCCGGCCCGCCGGAGCCGCCGTGCCGCATTCACGGCGATCTGTGGTCGGGCAATGTGCTGTGGACCGAGCGCGGCGCGCGACTCATCGACCCGGCAGCCCATGGGGGTCATCGTGAGACGGACCTGGCCATGCTACGGCTGTTCGGCGCCCCGTATCTCGACCACATTCTGGGGGCCTATCGAGAGCGCTTTCCTCCCGCCCCAGGCGTGGAGCAGCGCGTCGCACTGCATCAGCTGTATCCGTTGCTGGTGCATGTCGTGCTGTTCGGCGGGGGATATCGAGAACAAACCATCGCGGCCGCGGAAGAGGCGCTGTCCGCAGTGTGAAAGCCTCTGGGCGGCAGACTCTTCCTGATCGGAGATATCGTCGGCCCGGTATCGAGAAGAAGGAATTGATCATATCGATATGGACGTATGCGCATCTGAACATGTAAAGCCATAGCGCCGCCGCTCGGTAAACAGTCAACTCACCGGCGACAACCACAGCCATGACGGAGTGGCTACGGTCGGGCGATGGAGTTGCGGAGGATTCACCACGCGGCGATCATCGCGTCGGACTATCAGCGATCGAAGTCGTTCTATACCGAGGTGCTCGGGTTGCGGGTGGTAGAGGAGCACTACCGGGCCGAACGTCGTTCGTGGAAGCTGGATCTCGCGCTGCCGGACGGTGCCCGGCTGGAGCTCTTCTCCTTCCCGGATCCGCCGCCCCGGCCGTCGCGGCCTGAGGCGTGCGGCTTGCGTCATCTCGCCTTCGCCGTCGAAGACGTCGCCGCGGGATTGGCGGAGCTGCGGGGGAGGGGAGTGGTCGTCGAAGAGGTTCGCATCGACGAATTCACCGGTCGCCGTTTCGGTTTCTTCTTCGATCCGGACGACTTGCCACTGGAGTTGTACGAGGCCTGAATCCGTTCGGGCCGCTCTCGCGACCGAGGGCGCCGGCGTTCAGGGGCAATGTCGTGCGGCATTGCAACAGTAGGTACGCAAGGCAATATGTGATGGTGATATGCGCATCTATCTATGTATAAACGCAGCGACGCGCCACGGACTTCCAGCTCGAACATCGGAAACAAAAACAGCAGACGAGCCAGAAGGCGTCTTCATACGCCTGAGATGAGGGGTTGTCCGCCAGGGGTAGGCGGCTGCCATACGATGGCCGGATGACCACAGTGTTGCTCAACACATCAGCCGGGGACATCACCCTCGAATTGGACGAGACGAAGGCGCCGCAAACGGTCGCGAACTTCGTGGACTACGTCAAGTCCGGCCACTACGACGGGACGATCTTCCACCGTGTGATTCCGGGTTTCATGGTGCAGGGCGGCGGTCTGACCGTCGATATGCAGCAGAAGCCGGCGCCCAACCGGGTGCAGAACGAGGCCAAGAACGGGCTGCGCAACGACAAGTACACCGTCGCGATGGCGCGTACGGCGGATCCTCATTCGGCCAGTGCTCAGTTCTTCATCAACACCGCGGACAACGACTTCCTGAACTACCCCGGTCAGGACGGCTGGGGTTATGCGGTCTTCGGGCGGGTTGTCGACGGTAACGCCGTCGTCGATTCGATCGAGGGTGTCCGCACGGGCTCCAAGGCCGGGCATCAGGACGTGCCGGTCGAGCCGATCACTATCGTCTCGGCTCAGCTGGCCTGATCGGCAGGGCGCGCGCCCCGCATATCCGTCCGTTCAGCGCCGCAATAGCGGTGCCGATGGCCGGTGGTGCGGGGCGCCGCCATGTCCGCGGCGTACTTGGCGACCAGCCACGGTCCGAGCACCTTGATGTCGAGGACGCTACGCGCGTCGCGCGTGGGAAGGACGGTGAGCGGCCCGTAGCCGCGGCGCATGTCGGCGGCGGTGACGACGACGTGATCGACCGCTTCGACGGTGTCGAAAAGTGCTGCGATGGAGGATTCTTCGGCGATGTCGACCCGCTGTGCGCGGACGTGATCGGGACGTCCGAGCTGTGCGGTCGCGGCGGTCAGGCGGCCGGTGTCGCGGGCGGCGATGGTGACTCGATGTCCGGCGGGCAGGAGTCGCTGGGCCAGCGCGAGGCCCATGCCGGAGCTGCCGCCGATGACGAGGGTGTGGGTGTTGTCGGTCATGGATTCACCGTGCGGCGCGGCGAGCGCGGCGGGGAGACCGGCTGAGGCCTGGTCCTGGCGGGGCTACCCCGGCGTGGCTGGGAAGCGGGCACACTGGACGAGTGAGTGATCGTCGTGCCCTGGGAGATTTCCTGCGTGCGCGCCGCGCGCGGGTGCAGCCGTCGCAGGCGGGTCTGCCGCCGGGGACGCGGCGGCGGCAGACGGCGGGCCTGCGCCGTGAGGAGGTGGCGGCGCTGGCGGGGCTGAGCGTGGACTATTACATCCGGCTGGAGCAGGGCCGCGACCGTAATCCGAGCCCGGAGGTGCTGGCGGCGCTGGCCTCGGCGTTGTTGCTGGATGCCGACGAGGCGGCGCATCTGCACCGGGTGGCGCGGCTGGCGGGGGCACGGTCGGCCACCGCGGCCGCACCGGTGGAGGTGGCGGGACGGGGCATGGTGTTGCTGCTCGAATCGGTGCGTCCCACACCGGCTTTCGTACTCGATCAGGTGAGCAACCTGCTGGCGGCCAATCCGGAGGGGTTGCGGTTGCTGTGGGGTATCGAGCAGTGGGAGCCGATGCGCCGCAATCTGATCCGGTATGTCTTCACGCATCCGGCGGCGCGGACGGTGTTCGAGGATTGGACGGGGATGGCGCGCGATTGTGTGGCGCATCTGCGGGTGGTGCACGGCGCGGGATCGCATCCGGTGGAGCTGGCGGCGCTGACGGCCGAATTGTGCGCGGCGACCGCGGATTTCGAGGCCTTGTGGGCGCATTACGACGTGCGGGCCAAGCGCGGTACGCGGCGGATGTTTCGGCATCCGGCGGTGGGCCGGATGGAGTTGACCTCGGAGATTCTGACCGCGGCGGACGGGCAACGGTTCGTCGCGTTCCAGGCCGAGCCGGGCAGCCCGGACCGCGACGCGGTGACGCTGTTAGGGCTGGTGGGTGATGACGTACCAGAGCGCGGCGAGGGTGCCGAGCACGAACAGTGGTGAGATCACCCAGGTTTCGACCTTGTTGCCGGTGCGCTCGATGATCGGTATGCGGGTGCGGATGTCGAGTGGCCAGAACAGCCGGCAGCCGCGGTCGGTGAGGCAGTCGCCGATGAGGTGGGCGAGGGCGCCGAGGCCGACGGAGAACGGCAGCCAGGCGGGTTTGTCGGAGATCCACTGGTCCATGGCGAAGGTGCCGGCGACCGCGAGGACGGCGATGGTGGCGTAGGAGCGTAGTCCTTCGCCCGGCGGGCACAGGTTCAGCGCGCGGACGGCGAGGGCGAGCAGGAAGAAGACCAGGCCGAGGGTGAACCAGCGGCCGATCCAGTGTTCGCCGGCCCAGGTGCCGTAGGCGACGGCCGCGACGAATGCCAGGGAGTGGGTGGCGTGGCGGTGTCCGCCGGAGATCGTGGAGATGATCTTGCAGGCGGTGTGCGTGATCGGTCCGAGCGCATGCGAGATGGTGCCGCTGGGGTGGTCGGCGTCGGGCAGCAGGGCGGCGCCGGCGGTGAGAAACGTTCCCATGAGCAGGTCGACGGTGCCGAGGTGGCCGATCTGCGCGGCGGGGAAGGTGAGAATCGAAAGTGGTAGCGCGGCAGCGGCTCCCGCCCACGCGAGCGCACCACTGGTCGCATGTGAATGTCCTAGCACCGCCTCGAGATTAGACGATCTTGGTCGGGTGACCGCAGCCGGTCAGGAGTGGGGGTGGGGGTCGAGGATGCGGTCGAGGGCGTTGAGGTCGGATTCGAGTAGGTAGAAGGTGCGCAGGGTGATGAGGAAGGCGAAAAGCCCTCCGACACAGAGTCCGACGATGGGGCCGATGACTATCTGCTGTTGGTCGGGGGTGAGGAATACGAGGCCGGCGGGGACGCCGATGAGCGGGACACAGGCCGCGACGCCGAGGTAGATGCGGCTGCGGTGCACCATGCGGCGCAGCATGGCGGCGTCGGCGGGAGTGGTGCCGCCGGCGGCGACCAGGCCCGGGTAGTACCAGCGCAGGACGAAGTAGGTGACGGGGAAGTAGGTGTAGACGACGGCGACGCAGGCGGCGACGAGGTTGCAGGCGATGAGGCTGGTGGTGATGCCGGCGGGTACGTCGCCGAGGGTGTGCAGTTTGACGAGGAAGACGCCCAGTGCGGCCAGCCATCCCGCGAAGGTGGCCACGGCGATGCGGTCGCCGCAGGCGAGGGTGTCGGCGCGGGCGCGGGCGAGGGTGGCGGCGTCGAATTGTCTGCCGCGGCGTAATCCGTTGGGTATCACGAACACCGAGCGGCACCAGTACATGAGGGCGGCGATGGCGATCGGGTAGGCGATGGCGATCATGACGATGCCCAGGCGCACCATCTGGTGGGCGGCGTCGGCGCCGAGGGCGTCGCGGATGAGTCGCAGGTTGTGGGAGCCGAGGTAGAGCCCGGCGAGCAGATGACCGAGCAGGCTGGAGAGGGTGACGACGGGCATGGGGCGCATACGCAGGCGGGCGCGCAGGCTGTGGGTGGGCGGGTCGACGAGGTCGCGGGCGGCGCGGTCCTGGCTGAGGTCGAGTTGCTGGGCGAGGTCGGCGCCGGTGGCGTAGCGGTCCGCGGGGTCGGGTGACAGGCAGGTGAGCAGGGCGTGGCGCAGCAGGGCGGGGGTGTCGGGTGGAAGGCCGGCTTCGAAGTGGTCGGCGATGGGTGCGCGGCGCCGGTCGATCATGGCTTGCAGGGATTCTTCGGTTTCGCCGGCGTCGTGGCCGTCGTCGAAGGGGAGGCGGCCGGTGAGCAGTTCCCACAGCACGACGGCGAGGGCGTAGAGGTCGGCGCGGGTGTCCAGGTCGGCGGCGGTGGTGTCGAGGTCGGGGTGGCAGGCCTCGAGTTGTTCGGGGGCCATGTAGGGCAGGGAGCCGCCGAAGTAGGCGACGGGGTTGGCGCCGGGCAGGTGGCGGCTGAAGCTGATGTTGAAGTCGGCGAGTTTGGGTTGGCCGTCGGCGGTGAGGAGGACGTTGGCGGGTTTGAGGTCGCGGTGCAGGATGCCGCGGCGGTTGGCGTAGTCGAGCGCGGCGGCGAGGCGGCTGCCCAGCCAGGCGACGGTTTCGGGCCAGCTGAGCCGGGCGAGTTCGGATCGGGTGGGCGAGGGCTGGGGTTCGAGGACGCCGCCGGTGGTGGTGGCCGCGTCGATGGCTTCGAGCAGGAGTTTCCCGTCGCGCTGGGAGGGTGGTGTGCGGCGCAGCATGCGCAGGACGCCGAGCAGGGTGCCGCCGGGCACGTACTGCATGTACATGAGTTTGAGGCGCTGGTCGGTGATCTGGCGCTGGTCGAAGACGCGCACGATGTGGTCGTGGTCGAGTTGGGCGAGGGTTTGTGGTTCGCTGCCGCGGTCGTGGGAGATCTTGACGGCGACGAGGCGGCCCATGGAGCGTTGCCGGGCGAGGAAGACGCGGGCGAATGCGCCTTGGCCGAGGGGGAGCAGCAGGTCGAAGTCGTCGACGGTGGCGCCGGGGTTGATGGTGTCGAGTGCGTCGAGGGCGGTGGGGTCGGCGAGCATGGTGGTGCGCAGTCCGGGTGCCGAGGGGGGTAGATCCTCGAGGCCTTCGGTGATGCGGGCCATCTGGATGGGGTAGTCCTGTTCGTATTCGCCGAGGTCGACGTGGTGGTCGCGGCGGCTGCGGGCGTTGATCTCTTCGTAGACCAGGTCGGGGGGCAGGGGTGCGGCGGCGAGTTCGGGGAATTGTGCGCGGTAGTCGGCCAGGCGCGGTGCGTCGGTGTCGCGTTGCCAGCGTTCGTGCAGGTCGACCTTGATGAGTTCGATGAGGGCTGAGCGGCGCAGCGTGGGTTCAGCGGGCAGGTGGGCCGACAGATCAGGAGGTTCGCTGGAGGTTTGCCATTGCCGGGCGAAGCGGGCGACGAGCGACGTCAGCGCGGTCTGCGTTGCGGTGGCGCGGTCGGCACCGGGGTCGGGTGCGGTCGCGCCGAGGTTGTCGGTCATCCCTCGCTCGCTTCGATTCGGTGGTACCCGGGCCCGGACCCGAGAATAGGTGAATCCTCCCATGAATTCTGGGGAACGTGCCGATGCCGTTACGTTATACGGGATTTCGCGCGCACCGTGCGGTGCTGGGAAGTCGGTCGGCTGCGGCGTCGGGATGCCGCCAGGGCCGGGTCGGCGGGTTGGTCGGCCCGGGTGGTCGCGGCGCCGTCGCGTGGGCGGGCGGTGTCCGGCTGTGCGGTGGTGGATTAGCTCGGGGGTTGTTCCGCGGCGTCGGCGGATTGCGGCCCGCCGCTGGCATTAGTGGATTGAAGCGAGATAGGCTCCGGGTGGTTGAAGGAGCCGAGCGGCCGGATCGGTCGCTCTCGTCGAAAGGGGTCCGCCGTGTCGGTGCCGGCCGCGGTGAAATCCGAGATCCAGAACATCGGGGGCGCGTTCATGTTCTCCCGCGAGGCCAAGGCATTCGGTGCCACCACCGGTGTGGACGGCTTCATCGGTCCCTATACGCGGGGTCGCGGCGGGGTGCTCGGCGAGGTGGATGCCGATGTGGTGGCCGCGGCGTTCGGGTTCTTCGAGCCGGAAACCGTTCGGGCAGCCTGGGATTCGGTGGCGATGGCGCCCGCGGAGGCCGCGGCCGGATATCTCGCGGCGTGCCAGGGTTTCGGTCGCCGCAAACTCGCCGGATTCGACGGCTGCGACCGGTTGGCCGAATTGCTGCGCGTGGTGACCGATGCCGCCGATGTGGCGGGGGTGAGCCTGTTCGCGGGCTGGCGGGCGTTGCCGCTCGCCGACGATGCCGCAGGCCGAGTGCTGCAGTTGATCCATTGTCTGCGTGAGTTGCGGGGCGGCCTGCATCTGATGGCGGTGCGGGCCAGTGGGCTGTCGCCGTTCGAGGCGGTGCTGATCGGTGGCTCGCCGCGTACCGACGGGCCCACCCAGGCGCGGCTGTTCGGGTGGGGTGCGCGGGTCGATGGCACCGAGGTGAGCTCCGCGATGCGGCAACGCTGGGATGCGGCCGAGGCGCTCACCGACGAGCTGATCGCCCCGGCCTTCGCGGCGCTGGACGACACCGCGGGCAAGGAGCTGATCGAGCTGCTGCGTGGAGCCCACGCCACCGTCTTCGCGCGGTAGTCGCTGCCGTCCGGGGGCCATACTGCCGTAAGCTGTCGGTATGGCGGAGACGAAGAAGGTGACGATCTCGGTCCCCAAGGATGATGTGTCGACCTTGGAGCGCTGGAAGGCGTCGGGGCGGATCGACAATCTGTCCGCCTACGTGTCGGCCGCGCTGCGGGATCGGATGGATCGCGATATTTCGCTGGATGCCATCGAGTCCAGTTTCGGTGGCGTGCCGCCGCTCGAGCTGGTGAATCAGGCCCGGCGTGCGCAGGGCCTGCCGCCGCTGTCGGCGGAGGATCTGGATCGGCGAAGCGCCGGCGCCGCGTGAGCCCGGCCGCACTGGGCGGCGTGGTGTTCGACACCGCCGCCGTGGTGGGCTGGACGCGGCGGCTGCCGTATGTGCACGCGGTCGCGTGGGCGACGGCCGAGGCCGGCCATACCATCGTGGTGCCCGCGGCGGTGGCGGCGGCGGGGCAGGCGCTGATCCGGCCGGATCGGCTCGATATTCTCGCGGTGTTGCTGGAGCTGCCGCACACCGTGGTGACCGGACTGGACACCGGCGCGGCCTCCCGAGTGGCGGCGCTGCTGGCCGGACGCTCCGATGCCGACGGGCTGGTGGCCGCCGGACACGCCGCCAGTGAGGCAGTCTCTCGCAGTTGGCCGTGTTTGACCGCTCGGCCGGATATGTTGCGACGCATCGACCATCAGGTGCTGGTCGATCCGCTGCCCTGACCGACCGCGGCCGCGGCCGCCGTGCGACGACGAGGAGAGGACCGCGACCATGTCAACGGCCCTGAGCCCCCGGATTTCCCGGCTGCGCCAGCTGATCGACCATCCCGCCACCGGCGCCGCCGAACGCGATGCCGCCCAGCGCATGCTCGACCGCATCCTGGCCAAGCATCCGCAGGCGGCGGGACCGCGTGGCGATCGTGATTACGGTCCCCGCTATCACCGGGTCGGTCGGCACGCCACCTTGGCGAGCATCGCCGAAATGATCAGTCAGGACATCGTTTTCGCGCAGGTTTTCAGCATGCCGCAGCATCGTGCGGAACTCGCCGAACGTTCGCCGATCCGTGACGCTCCGATCGAGATCTCCTATTCGGTCGCGACGCCGTACATCGGCAAGATCATCGTCACCATCGAGGGCGTGCCGCGCGAGTGGGGCTGGGTCAGCGACTGCGGCATCGACAACCCGAGCCCGGCGCTGCAGGAGCTGGCCGACGAGCTGGCCGAGATCATGAACGCCTACAACCACGACGGCAGCGATATCGGTAAACGCTTCTTCGCCTGTGTGCGGGTGCCCGAGCGGACCCTGATCTGGTGACCCGCTAACCCGGTGTCCGGGCGTTCCCGGGCGTGAAAGGTGTTGCGGCGCTGCGTAATGCCTCGATCACGGCCGCGATCGCCGGGGTGAGTGGGGCAGGTGTGCGGATCAGTGACAGGCGGCGCAGTTCGGTGGCGGCGCGGTCGTGGGAGCCGGTGACGACGCGCAGTGTGATCACCTCCGGCGGCGGCGCCGGGAACAGGCCCGAGGGGACGGTGGTCAGGCCGCAGCCGGCTGCGACGAGGGCGAGTCTGGCGAGCCAGTCGCGGGCGCGGTGTGCGATGTGGGGGCGGCCGGGCAGCCCCGGCCACACTCCCAGCAGGGGTTCGGTGGTGGCGGCGGGGCTCGCGATCCACGGGGCGTCGACGAGTTCGGCGACGGTGACGGTCGCGCGCCCGGCGAAGCGGCCGGTGGCGGGGGCGGCGACGAGCAGTTCCACCTCGCTGAGTTGTTCGACGATCAGCCGCGGCAGTTCGGTGTCGGGTGGCCGGTGCGGCGGCCGCGAGGTGATCACGGCGAGGTCGAGGCTGCCGGCGCGGATGGCGCGAACCAGTGCCGGCGTGGTCCCCTCGCGGGTGGACACCTCGAGTGCGGGGTGGGTGCGTCGCAGTGCGGCCAGCGCGGTGGGTACGAGTACCGCGCCCGTGCTGATGAGGCTGCCCAGCCGCACCCGCTGGGCGAGGTCGTCGTCGAGGTCGCGTCGCGCCGCCTCCAGCGCGTCGAGCACGACCCGCGCGTGGCGCAGCAGCGTCAGCCCGGCCGGGGTGAGGTGGACGCCGGTGCGGTGGCGTTCGAACAGGGGTTTGCCGGCCTCGCGTTCGAGGGCGGCGGCTTGGCGTGAGATTCCGGATTGGGTGTAGCCGAGGGCGGTGGCCGCGGCGGTGAACGAGCCGCGTTCGGCGACCTCGGCCAGTCCGGCCGGTGACAGATCCATGACTATCCGGCATACCGGATATGCCTGACTCTCGCTGGTGGCATGACCGGATCGCGACCTACGTTGGCGGGGAAGTGATTCGAAACCGGAGGAGTGGGCGATGCGTGCGGCGCTGTTGGAGCAGTTCGGGCAACCGTTGACGGTGACTAGTGTGCCCGATCCGGTGGCCGGGCCGGGCGAGGTCCTGGTCGATGTGCTCGCTACCTGTGTCTTGCCTTATGCGGCAGAGGTTTTCGGCGGTGCGCGCAAGTATCCGCTGGAGCCGCCGGTGATCCCGGGAATGGGTGGGGTCGGGCGGGTGGTGTCGGCCGGACCGGATGCGACCCGGCTACGGCCCGGTGACCTGGTGTGGTGTGATCCGACGGTGCGTTCCCGCGACGACGCGCGCACACCCGACATCACGTTGCAGGGCTGGAGTTCGCGTGGTCCGGGCGGGCTGCGGTTGTCGCGGTACTTCCATCACGGTTCGTTCGCGGAGCGGATGGTCGTGCCGACCGAAAACGCCGTGCCGCTCGGCGATGTCGATGCCGGGGACGTGGCACGGTGGGCGTCGCTGGCGGTGCCGCTGGTGCCGTACGGGGGTCTGCTGGCGGCGGACCTGCGTGCCGGGGAGACATTGCTGGTGAGCGGGGCGACCGGCAATTTCGGGGGTGCGGCGGTGGCGGTGGGGCTGGCCATGGGTGCGAGCCGGGTGGTGGCTCCTGGCCGCAACCGCGCGGCTGCGACCCGGTTGCGGGACCTGTTCGGGGACCGTGTTCGCCCGGTCGAGCTGACCGGCGACGCGCAGGTGGATCGGCAGGCGATGCAGTCCGCGGGTGGGGGACCGGTGGACGTGGTGCTCGATATCCTGCCGCCCGCGGCGGACGCGCAGGTGGTGCGGACCGCGGCGATGACGGTGCGCGAGTTCGGGCGCGTCGTGCTCATGGGCGGGGTGGGGATGCTGGGCGGTTCCGATCTGGCGCTGCCGTATCCGTGGCTGATGCGCAACAGTGTGACGGTGCGGGGGCAGTGGATGTGCCCGCGCACCGCTGTTGCGGGGTTGATCGAGCTGGTGCGGTGCGGGCTGCTCGATCTGTCGGGGGAAACGGTCACCACCTTCGGATTGGACGACATCGCGGTGGCGGTGGAGCACGCCGCGGCCCATCCCGCGGCGTTCGATCGCACGGTGGTGCTGCCGCAGCGGCACTCACCACTGCCGAGGTAGGTAATACGCGGGTATTATGGTGGCTGCGTGGAGTACGCATGGTGGATCGGAATCCACTCGTTCCTGGCTCGTGCCGAGGTGGCGCCCTGGGAGGTGATGGAGGTGCTGTATTCGTCGCGGCGCTGGCCGCGCCCGGCCCGCACCCCGGAAGGGTTGCCCGTCACGACCGTGTGGGGCCGCACCGATGCGGGCCGTCCACTGGTGGTGATGTTGCGCGAACGGCCGTCGCCGGAGTCGGCCGGCACCTGGGAGATCGTGATGGCCGCGCAGATGCGCCCGCAGCAGCTCGAGGAATACACCGCATGGGAGGCGAACCGATGACCGACAAGCACATCTTCGAACCGAAGCCCGGCGCCGACCCGCAGGCGGTCGTGGACGGTTTGGTGTTCGATGACTCCGCCGCCGCGCCCTCCCTGCCGCCGACCGGCGAGGAGATCGAACGCGGCATGGTCACCACCTCTCTGAAACTGCCGAAGGATCTGCGCGACCGGATCCGGGAGGCGGCCGCCGAGCACTGCGTCACCCCCTCGATGCTGATTCGCCAATACATCGAGATGGGGTTGCTCGCCGAGCAGCCCGGCCGGATGATCCCGCTGTCGGATGCGATCCGGGTGCTGAGCAGTCTGCGTCCCTCGGCCTGAGCCCGGTTACCCGAGTTCGGTGGCGGCCCACAGGTCGTAACCGTGACCGCCGGGCTCGGGCGGGCCCGCCACGATGTGG
Organism: Nocardia nova; assembly: GCF_002933465.1. GTDB lineage: Bacteria > Actinomycetota > Actinomycetes > Mycobacteriales > Mycobacteriaceae > Nocardia > Nocardia nova_B. The sequence goes on along the minus strand of NZ_PSZE01000045.1, from coordinate 17,526 downwards.
TGGGTGCGGGTGCCGTCGGGTCCGCGTTCGGCGCGCAGGAACAGGTCGCCGGGGTGCGCGTCGGCGTGGCGGGTGCGGGCGTAGTCGTAGAGGTGGGTGACGAACACGACCTTCACTCCGGCCTCGGTGAGCGCCCGCAGCAGCGGCCCGGCGATACGGCCGGCGTCGCGTTCGCCGGTCGAGGCGAACGCCTCGTTGCACAGCAGCAGCCCGCGCGGCCCGATCCGGTCGATCACCTCCGTCGCGGACGTCGGCGGCGAATTCCTGGGCGAGGACGAACATTCCGGATTTATACAGCTAGCTGTACAGTTAGCTTAGTAAATGATACGGTGGAGTCATGTCCGGAAAGCCTGCGCCCACAGCCGCCGCGGTGGCGACCGATCTGCGTGTCGCCGTCAGCCGGCTGCTGCGGCAGCTGCGCGCTCAGGCCGAGGGCAGCGACCTCACCAAATCCCAGAGCTCGGTCCTCATCCGCCTCGAACAGGGCGGGCCCGCCACGGCCACCCAACTGGCCCATGCGGCGGGAATGCGCCCGCAATCGATGGCGAAAATCGTTCGCGCGCTGGAAGAGGCGGGTCTCATCGCGGGCACATCCGATCCGGCCGACGGCCGCAAAACCGTCCTGGACCTGACCGACGCCGCCCGCGACGAATTCCGCACCGGCCGCCGGGCGAAAGAGGACTGGCTCACCCGCGTCATCGAGGCCGAATTCACCGACGCCGAAATCCGGCAACTCGCCGATGCGGTCGGGCTGCTCGACCGCATCGGCCGCGCCGGCTGATCGAAGCGCCCACAACCGATATCCGCGACCCGGCCACCGGGCTCGCGTGATCCGGCGCGCGCCGACCCCGGTGCGCCGAAACCGCACGCCAGCAAAGGAATTCGTCATGCCCGTCACCACCCTGGACCCGGCCACCGCCCTGATCGTGATCGATCTGCAGCAGGGCATCGTCGGCCGGCCGCTGGCGCATCCGGTCGAACCCGTGATCACGCGCGCGGCCACACTCGTGCACGCCTTTCGCGATCGGGACCTGCCGGTCGTGCTCGTCAACGTCGCCGGCACCCCGCCGGGGCGCACCGACGCCGGCGCGATGGCCATGACAGATCTGCCGCCGGACTGGACCGCCCTCATCCCCGAGATGGCGCCGCAGCCCGGCGACATCCAGGTCACCAAGCATGCCCGCAGCGCCTTCGCCGGCACCGGGCTCGCCGACCGGCTGCGCGCCGACGGCGTCACGCAAGTGGTGGTCGTGGGCATCGCCACCGGCGCCGGCGTCGAATCGACCGCCCGCGACGCCCACGAACAGGGGTTCCACGTCACGCTGCCCGTCGATGCGATGACCGATTCCGACGCCGAACGCCACGACCACAGCATCGCCCACATTTTCGGCCGCATCGCCGAAACCGGAACCACCGACGACGTGCTACGGAGATTGGCGGCCCGCTCGTGACAGCCGCCCCCGCCGGCACCGCGCCCGCTCGCAGCGATCCGTTCACCGTCCGCTTCGTCGGGCCGCTGCTGCTGGGCTCGACGCTCAATCCGATCAACACCTCCACCATCGCCACCGCCCTCGTCGGCATCGGCGTCGACTTCCACCGGGGCCCCGGCACCACCGCCGTGCTCATCTCGGTGCTGTATCTGTGCAGTGCCATCGCCCAGCCCACCATGGGCAAGCTCGCCACACTGTTCGGGCCGCGCCGGGTGTTCACCGGCGGGCTGATCATCCTCGTCGCCGCCGGCGTGATCGGTGCCGCCGCACCGACGTTCGGCTTCCTGGTGGTGTCGCGTGCGCTCATCGGGATCGGCACCTCGGCGGCGTTTCCCACCGCGATGGCGCTGGTGCGGCGGCGCGCCGACGACGCCGAGACGGGGGTGCCGGCGCGGGTGCTGGGTAATTTCTCGATCGCCGCGCAGGTGACCTCCGTGGTGGGGTTGCCGCTGGGTGGTCTGCTGGCGGGTGTGTTCGGTTGGCGCGCAATATTTTTCGTCAACATCCCGCTCGCGCTGGTGGCGCTGGTGGCGACAATGACCGGCGTGCCGAAGGATGAACCGCGCGACCGTGATCAGGGGTCGCTGCCGGCCGCGGTCGACCTTGTCGGCATCGGCTTGTTCGCCGGTGCCGTGATCGGCATGCTGAGGTTTCTGTCGGATCTGCGCTCACCGCTGTGGTGGTTGCTGCCGGTGACGCTGGGACTGGTCGCCGCGCTGGTGGCGTGGGAATTGCGGGCCCGCAGCCCGCTCATCGACGTGCGGATGCTGACCCGCAACGGCGGCCTGCTGCGCACCTATCTGCGGCAGGCGGTGGTGTCGCTGGGCACCTACACCGCCCTCTACGGGACCAGTCAGTGGATGGAACAGGCCGCCCATTACAGCGCCTCCCAGGTGGGGTTGATCCTGCTGCCGCTCTCGGCGATCAGCATCGTCATCGCGCGGCTGGTGTCCAATCGCGGCTGGGTGCGGGTGCCGCTGACCGCCAGCGGTGCGGCGTTGATCGCGACCGGGCTGGTGATGGTCGTGATCACGCACCACTCGCCGGTGGTCGTGCTGATCGCGATGTCGCTGTTGTTCGGTGTGGCCAGTGGAGCCAGCGGGTTCGCCAACCAGGCCGCGCTGTATGTGCAGGCGCCCGCCCGGCAGGTCGCGGTGGCGTCGGGGTTGTATCGCACCTTCGCCTATATGGGGGCGATCTTCTCCTCCAGCCTGATCGCGCTGACCTTCGGTTCGGCCACCACCGATGCCGGGCTGCACGCCATCGCCTGGGTGATCGTCGGCCTCGGTGTCCTCGTCGCGCTGATGACGCTGCTGGACACCACGATTCCGGCCCGCACCGGCCGGGCACCGGCGCACTGACTCAACTGTAGGTTGCGGTCAGTTCGGTAACACGCTGCTGCGGCCAGGGGCATCGGATCTCACCCTGGGTGGCGGCGAAGAACACTTCGAAATGCACCTGCCAGGCGGCCGGCAATTCGGCGGAACAATAAAAGGGGTTCAGCGTTCACATGCGCAGCGGCAAGCCGGCACGGATGCGGTTCATGCGGTCTTCGTGCACGACGTGCGCGCGGTCGAGCAACGTGGTCAGGTCGTCGGCGCGGAACCGGTGCACATATTTGCCCGGCAGCCCGGCCATGGCCCGTTCCGATGCCAGCATCCGCTCGTAGGTGCGTTCGCGCACGGCCTGATCGGCCTCGTAGCCCAGGTCGAGGTACCGGGTGGCGTAGCGGCGCGCTCCGGCGACCGCGGTCTGCGCGCGCCCGGCCGGGCTCCACAGCGAGACCACCACCGTCACAACGAGAATCGCGACGATCACCACCAGCGACCACACCGTGGGAATCTCGGCCACCGGAACCGGGGCGCCGTCGTTGACGAACGGCACGCTGTTGTGATGCAAGGCGTGCAGGATCAGCTTCACGCCGATGAAGCCGAGCACCGCGGCCAGCCCGAAACCCAGGTAGATCAACCGGTCCAGCAGGCCCTCGAGCAGGAAGAACAACTGCCGCAAACCCAGCAGCGAGAACGCCGTGGCGGTGAACACCACAAACACGTTCTGGGTCAGGCCGAAGATCGCGGGAATCGAATCGAGGGCGAACAGCACATCGGTGCCGCCGATCGCGATCATCGCCGATACCATCGGCGTCAACCGGCGCCGGCCGTCCACGAGGGTGGTCATCGCATCACCGTCGTAGGAGTCGGTGGTGTGCAACAGTTTCCGGGTCGCGCGCACCACGAACCCGTCACCGGAGTGGGTGTCCTCGCTCTCGGGACGCAGCATATTGCCCGCTGTCACCAGCAGCACTCCGCCGAACAGGTAGAACACCCACGCGAAGCGATTGATCAGCGTCGCGCCGAGGAAGATGAATCCGGTGCGCGCCACCAGCGAGATCACGATCCCCACCAGCAGCACCTTCTGCTGGGCGGCGGCGGGCACCCGGAAGGCGGTGAAGATCACCAGGAAGACGAACAGATTGTCCACCGACAGCGCCTTCTCGGTGATGTAGCCGGCGAAGTACTCCACTCCCATCTCGGATCCGCCCAGCCCCCACACCGCGAACCCGAACGCCACCGCCACACCGATATAGGCCGCCGACCACACCGCCGACTCCGCCAGTGTCGGCGAATGCGCACCGTGTACGTGGAAGACGAAGTCGACCACCAGTAGGACGACGATCAGCGCCAGCGCACCGGCCCATGCCAGCAGTGGAACGGTCACGGCGGCCTCCTGTGCCCGAGGGGTCTCGGGTGACTGTAGCGCCCGCTTCCGGCCCACTCGCGTCCCCGGTCGGGGGCGGCGGCCTCGCCGGCCCCGACGCCGAGTTCGGCACCTTACAGCCTGTCGCGCAGCTGGGTGGCCAGCGCGGGTATCCGAGAGGCGGCGAAGAGCATCTTGAACTGCCAGTGGCTCTACAGGTCATCTTCGAGGTCGTTTCCAGACGAATCCGGAAACCGGCCCGGAATCGGTCACCTCGGTACAGGCGAATTCCGGCACCACCTCCGTCCAGCCCGGACGATTCCGAATCCACGTGGTCAGGACCGTCGGGGCGGATGCCCCGGGGCCTCGGCATGCGTGCCGTGACGAGTGGATGCCCCGCGTAACGGTCGGGTTCGCGGGGCATCCGGAGCGGATCAGGCCAGGTCGAACCGATCCAGGTTCATCACCTTGTTCCAGGCGGCGATGAAATCGTCGACGAACTTGGCTTCGGCGTCGTCGGTGGCATACACCTCGGCCAGTGCCCGCAGCTGCGAGTTCGAGCCGAACACCAGATCGACGCGGCTGCCGGTCCAGCGCTGTTCTCCGGTGGCGCGGTCCGAGCCGATGTAGGTGCCGTCGTCGGCGGGCGACGGCTTCCACTCGGTGCTCAAGTCGAGCAGATTCACGAAGAAATCGTTGCTCAGCACTCCGGGGTTGTCGGTGAGCACACCCAGCGGCGACTGCTTGTAGTTGGCGCCGAGCACCCGCAGCCCGCCTACCAGCACGGTCATCTCCGGCGCGGTCAACCGCAGCAGGTTCGCCTTGTCGACCAGCAGATACTCCGCCGACAGCCGGGTGCCCTTGCCGAGGTAGTTGCGGAAACCGTCGGCCTTGGGCTCGAGTGCGGAGAACGACTCGACGTCGGTCTGTTCCTGGGTGGCGTCGGTGCGGCCCGGGGTGAACGGGACACTGACCCCGAAACCGGCGTCGCGGGCGGCTTTCTCGATCGCCGCGACACCGCCGAGCACCACCACGTCGGCGAACGAGACGCGCACGGTGCCCGACTGTTCGGTGTTGAACGCCTCCTGGATCGCTTCCAGGGTGCGGATCACCTGGGCCAGCTCGTCGGGATCGTTGACCTCCCAGCCGTTCTGCGGTTGCAGCCGCAACCGGCCGCCGTTGGCGCCGCCGCGTTTGTCGCTGCCGCGGAACGAGGCCGCTGCCGCCCACGCCGTGGACACCAGCTGCGGCACCGTCAGGCCCGAATCCAGGATCCGCGCCTTGAGGGTGGTGATCTCGGTGTCACCGATCAGTTCGTGATCGATGGCCGGGATCGGGTCCTGCCACAGCAGGGTCTCCTCCGGCACCAGCGGACCCAGATACCGGGCCTTGGGCCCCATATCGCGGTGGATCAGCTTGTACCAGGCCTTGGCGAACTCCTCGGCCAGTTCCTCGGGATGGTCGAGCCAGCGCCGGGTGATCGGCCCGTAGATGGGGTCCAGGCGCAGCGACAGATCGGTGGTCAGCATCGCCGGGGCGTGGGTCTTCGACGGATCGTGGGCGTCGGGCACCGTGCCCGCGCCGGCACCGTCCTTGGGCACCCACTGCCACGCCCCGGCGGGGCTCTTGGTCTGCTCCCATTCGTAGCCGTAGAGGGTTTCCAGGAAACTGTTGTCCCACTTCGTGGGGGTCGGGGTCCAGGTCACCTCGATACCGCTGGTGATCGCGTCCTTGCCGACACCGGTGCCGAACGAGCTCTTCCAGCCCAGGCCCATCTGCTCGAGCGGCGCGGCTTCGGGTTCGGGGCCGACGTTGTCGGCGGGGCCCGCGCCGTGGGTCTTGCCGAAGGTGTGCCCGCCGACGATCAGCGCCGCGGTTTCCACATCGTTCATCGCCATCCGGCGGAACGTCTCGCGGATGTCGATCGCGGCGGCCAGCGGATCCGGATTGCCGTTGGGCCCTTCGGGATTGACGTAGATCAGGCCCATCTGCACGGCCGCGAGCGGGTTCTCCAGATCGCGCTGCCCGGAGTAGCGGGCGTCGCCGAGCCATTCCAGCTCCGGACCCCAGTACACCTCCTCGGGCTCCCACTCGTCGACGCGGCCGCCGCCGAAGCCGAAGGTCTGGAACCCCATGTGTTCGAGGGCGACGTTGCCGGTGTAGACGATGAGGTCGGCCCACGACAGTTTGCGGCCGTACTTCTGTTTCACCGGCCACAGCAGCCGGCGCGCCTTGTCCAGGCTGGCGTTGTCGGGCCAGCTGTTGAGCGGGGCGAACCGCTGCATACCGGCTCCGGCGCCGCCGCGGCCGTCCTCGATGCGGTAGGTGCCGGCCGCATGCCAGGCCATGCGGATGAACAGCGGCCCGTAGTGGCCGAAATCGGCCGGCCACCAGTCCTGGGAGGTCGTCATCACCTCGATGATGTCGGCCTTGACCGCCGCCAGATCCAGGGTGGCGAATTCGGCGGCATAGTCGTAGTCCGCGCCGAAGGGATTGATTTCGGCCGGATTGTGCTGCAGCACTTTGAGATTGAGTTGTTCGGGCCACCAGTCGCGGTTGCCGCCACCTTCGACAGGCCGCTTCATGCGGCCGACGACAGGGCATCCGCTCTCGGGTGGTTCGGTATTGGCCTCGGCGATAGGTGGATGTTCCTCAGGCACGGTCTTTCCTTTCCGAGTAAATGAAACGGGCTGTGATCACGGGGTCGATCGAGCGGTGGGCAGGGAACAGGAGGGGCACAGGCCCCAGTAGATGACCTCGGCCTCGTCGAGGACGAAGCCGTTGTCGTCGGCGGCGGTCAGACACGGTGCGTCGCCGACCGAACAGTCGACGTCGGCGATGACGCCGCAGGCACGGCACACCAGATGGTGGTGGTTGTCGCCGACGCGGGTCTCGTAACGGGCGACCGACCCCATCGGCTGGATCCGGCGCAGCAGACCCGCCTCGGTCAGCGCCCGCAGCACGTCGTAGACAGCCTGATGGGAAACCGTGCCCAGGGTGGCGCGGACCAGGCCGAGGATGGTGTCGGTGTCGGAATGCGGGTGGTCGGCCACAGCGGTCAGCACCGCGATCCGCGGGGCCGTCACCCGCAGCGCGGCCCGGCGCAGCATGCGCTCGAAATCCGCCGTAGTGGACACGGTCCGAAGTATGACTCATTCAAGGAACCGGTAGGCGCGGTTCTGAGAACCAAATTGCCGAATACTCCGCATCCGGGCGGTGTCGCCGGGGCGCACGCGCGGTCGCGCCGCCCACCGCGGTGCCGGGACCGGGCCGCGGCGCGGGGCGGCCGGTCGAAACTCGACCGACGTCTCGCTTTCTGTTATCCGTGTGATTTCTGTGGTTTCTGTTGCCAGTGACCACACTGCAATTCGGGGCTCAATTCCATAACGACCGTCACGAAAACCGTGTCTCGGAGACTGCGGTATCCAGGCTTTCCTGTGCTCGAGCTGGCAAAAGTCTGGCTACCTGCTGTCGAAAAGCTTCGCAGTTACCAAAAAATTACTTTTTATCCGAGCGTGCCCGCCCACCGAATCTACGTACGACACACACTGCTGTGCGGTACATCCCGTGCCAGAAGGTTGAACCGGTGAACGCGATGAAATTCAACGATGTGGGTGACCCGCTCGCGGCGACCGGCTCGGACAGGGGTCTCGCCGTGACCTCGCGTGCCCTGCGCGGGGGCGGGAACAGTGGCCGTGACGGCTCCCAACCCCGGGGTGGCGTCGAATCCGCGAGCCGGCGAATGCGATATCACCGGCTCCACCGTAAGCGCATGCACTGAACGGCCCGGCGATACGGGCGGGGCGGTTGCGCGGCGTCCCGGGGGCCGTGACCACCGTCTTCACATCCGGTCCCCGCCGCGGCCGACGCGTCGGCCGGGCGCCGCACGAAATTCCGCCCGCGGGCCGCGGAGCGCCGTCGCGCGCCGACGAAATCCGCGGCACGACTTTCGACCTACTTCACGCACAGCGGGAAATGTCGCTTCGCCGGAAGATCCGGCATCTTCGTTCCCGCGCTGAGGTAATAGATCCGATGGAGGACCGGTGACCCAATTCAAGAGCAACTTCGGCGATGATCGACGCGACCCGAAGTCACCGCGGATCGGCACGTCACCCGCAGACGGTCATCCAGCCTCCGGAAACGGCGCCCACAGACGCGCACCGGGGGAGGGTTTCCCGCGCCCAGCGCCCGACGGCGTATTCAAACTGACCGCTGCTCAGCGGGGAATATGGTTCGCCCAGCATCTCGCGGGCGACTCACCGATTTCGGTGGCGCAATATGTCGAAATACTCGGCGAATTGAATACCGAATTGCTCCTCGAAGCGTGCCGCACCGCCGGCACCGAATTCGGCTCCGGGCATCTGCACCTCATCGAGGTCGACGGTGAGCCCTGCCAGTTCGTCGACCACCTCCCCGACGCCCCGGTCTCCGTCGTCGACCTACGCCGGCACGCCGATCCGGTGGCGACCGCGCACCGGCTGATGACCGAGGACTACGCCGCACCACTGGATCTGCTGCACGACCACCTCATGGTGTGCGTGGTGTACCGAGTCGGCGACGACCACTACCTGTGGTACCAGCGCGCCCACCACATCGCGCTCGACGGATTCGCCGCGGTGACCATGCTGCAGCGCATCACCGAGCTGTACAACGCATGGCTGCGCGAGGAGGAACCCACCCCCGCCGCGGCGAAAGATCTGACCGAGATCACCGACCAGGACCTGGCCTACCGCGGATCGACTCGGTTCGACAACGACCGCAACTACTGGACCGAGCATCTGGCCGGCGCGCCGCCGGTGGTCAGCCTGGCGGGCCGCGTCGGCAAACCGACCATACATCCGGCACTGGTCAGCGCGGCGCTGTCACCGGACACCGCGGCACTGCTGGACGCCGTCGTGGCCGAACGCAGCACCAGCGTCACCCCGATCGTGGTGGCCGCCTTCGCCGCCTACCTGGCCCGGATGACCGGCAGCGACGAGGTGCTGCTGAGCCTGCCGGTGTCCGGCCGGCACTCCGCGTTGCTGCGCCGATCCGGCGGCATGGTCGCCAACGTCGTGCCGCTGCGGGTGCGCGTCGGCTCCCGGTCCGTCGGCGAACTGGTCGACGCCGTGCAGGGCGAGCTGACCAGCGCGCTGCGCCGTCAGCGCTACCGCCAGGAAGACATCTTCCGCGACATGGGCATCGCCCGCGACGAGACCGCCTCGTTCGGTCCCGCCGTGAACCTCATGATGATCGACAACGAGGTCGTGCTCGGCGACACCACCGGGCGGCTGCACGTGCTCACCTCCGGGCCGACCGCCGACCTGTTCGTCAACATCTACCCGGGCGCCGGCAAAGACAGCACGCACATCGATTTCCAGGGCAATCCCAACATCTACCAGCCCGACGAACTCGCCGGCCACCACAGCCGCTTCCTGATGTTCCTGCACGAATTCCTCGCCCGCGGCACGCGATACCGCGTCGACCGGCTACCGCTGCTGACACCCGAGGAATCGGCACACCTGCTGCCCGTACGCGGCGGCGACGCCGCCCCGGCCAGGCTGCTGCCCGACATCCTCGCCGAGAGCGCGCACCGGCATCACGCCGCGGACGCGATCGCCACACCCGGCGCGACCCTGACCTACGGTGAGCTCGACATCCTCTCCTCACAACTGGCACGGCAGTTGATCGCGCGCGGCTGCGGCCCCGAAACGACGGTCGCGATCATGCTGCGCCGCTCGGTCGAATCGATCATCGCCGCGTGGGCGGTCGCCAAATCCGGGGCCGCCATCGTGCAGGTCGACCCCGAATATCCCGCCAAACGCATCGAGCACATGATCGCCGACAGCGGCGCCCGAGTCGGCATCACCATCACCGCCTACACGGGCCGGCTGCCGCACTCCACGGCACCGGTGGTGCTCGACGATCCGAGGACCGCGGCCGCCTGCCGCGACACCATCGGCGCGCCGATCGGCGACAGCGAACGCACCCGTCCGCTGCGCCCGAACGACCTCGCCTACCTCACCTACACCTCCGGGTCCACCGGCACCCCGAAAGGGGTGCAGGTCACCCACACGGGCCTGGCCGACCTCATCGCCGACCGCAGCGACGTCTGCGGCGTGGACGCCACCGCGCGCGTGTCCTACGCGCTGTCACCGAGCTTCGACGCCTCGCTGGAACAGTTCCTCGTCTGCTTCGCCAACGGGGCGACCCTGCTCGTCGTGCCACCCGAGGTGATCGGCGGCGACGACCTCACCGACCTGCTGGCAGCACAACACGTCACCCACCTCACGCTCACCCCCGCGATGCTGGCGAGCGTGGATCCGCGGCAACTGACCGATCTGCGGGTGGTCGTCGTCGGCGGCGACGTGTGCCCGCCACACGTGATCGAGCGGTGGACACACGACGCCGCGATGTTCAACGAATACGGGCCGACCGAAACCACCATCACCGCCGCGAGCGCGCCGATCACCCCGGGACGCGACCTCACCGCCGGCGGCCCGATCCGCGGAATGTCGGCGATGGTGCTCGACCGGTGGCTGCAACCGGTGCCGAAAGGTACCGCAGGAGAGGTGTATCTGGCCGGGCCCGGCGTGGCGCGCGGCTACAGCCGCCGCTTCGCCGAAACGGCGGCCCGGTTCGTCGCCGACCCCCACGGCGGTCCCGGGCAACGGATGTACCGCACCGGCGACATGGCGCGCTGGGTCGGCGACGGCCCCACCCTGGAACTGGAATTGCTGGGGCGCAGCGATTTTCAGGTCAAGATCCGCGGATATCGCATCGAGCCCGGCGAAATCGACGCCGCCCTCACCGCCCACGCCGACGTCGACATCTCCGTCACCGTGCCGGTGCGCAACAACGCCGGCGCCACCGTGCTGGCCTCGTACGTGGTGCCGCTGCGCGGCCGTCACGTCGACCCGCTCGCACTGCAACGCTTCGCCCGCGACACCCTGCCACCGCACCTGGTGCCGGCGGTGATCGTGCCCCTGGACGCGCTGCCGGTCAACGCATTCGGCAAACTCGACCGCGCCGCGCTGCCCGCGCCCGCGTTCGGCACCACCACGGCCGGGCGGGCACCGTCCACACCGCGCGAACACCGGGTGGCGCAACTGTTCAGCGAAATACTGGACGTGACCGAAGTCGGCGCCGACGACAGCTTCTTCGCCCTCGGCGGCGACAGCATCCTGTCGATCCAGCTGGTGGCACGCGCCAAGGCCGAGGGCCTGAGCTTGTCCACACAGGACGTGTTCGAGCACAAGACCGTCGCCGGGCTCGCCGCGATCGCCGCCGACGCCGGCGGCGGCCCGCACCTGGCCGAACTGCCCGGCGGCGGAGCCGGAACCATGCCGCTGACCCCCATCGTGTACGCGATGCTGGCGCGCGGCCGATTCGATCGCTTCGCCCAGGCCACCCTCGTCGAACTGCCCGCAGACGTCGAACACGCCGACCTGGTGGCGGCGCTGCGCGCGGTGATGGACCGCCACGACATGCTGCGCGCCGCTCTGCGCGACGCCCACTCCGCCGCCCCGTACATCGAGGTCGCCGAGCCCGGCACGGTGGACACCGACGCCCTCGTGCACTCGGTGCGACTGCCACGCCGCGACGCCACCGAGGTCGATGCCCGACTGCAAGCCGCCGCGGATCGGCTCGACCCCGCCAATGGCATTGTGGTGCAACTGGTTCGGATGAGCGACGACACACCCCGCCCCGACCTGATGTGGGTGGTGATCCATCACCTCGCCGTCGACGCGGTCTCGTGGCGGATCCTGCTCGGCGATCTGGCGCAGGCATGGCATCGGATCAGCGCCGGCGCCGAACCGGCCTTCGGTCCGGCCACCACCACGGTCCGGCGCTGGAGCCACAGCCTCACCGACCGGGCCGCCGAACGCCGCGCAACCGAACTGGACCTGTGGAAGAGCATCCTCGCACCCGGCGACACACTGCTCGGCACACGAGCACTGGACCCGCGCCGCGACACCGCGGCCACCGCCGGCCGGGTCGAAGTCCACGTCCCCGCCGACGTGGCCGAGGCGGTGCTCACCACCGTCCCGGCCCGCTTCCACGGAACCCCCAACGATCCGCTGCTCGCGGCGCTGGCACTGGCGCTCGGGCAATGGCGGCGCCGACACGGCGCTGACGCGGACACCGAACTGATCTCGCTGGAAGGCCACGGCCGTGAGGAACACGCCGTGCCCGGCGCCGACCTCAGCGCCACTGTCGGCTGGTTCACCACACGCTTCCCGGTCCGCGTGGACCTGCGCGGACTCGACAGCGACGACGCGTTCGCCGGGGGAGCGGCCGCCGGAACCGCGATCGTGCGGGCCAAGGAACACTTGCGCGCGATACCCGACAGCGGCATCGGTTACGGCATACTGCGCTGCCTCGACGCCGAGGCCGGTGCGGAACTGGCCGCCCTCGCCGAACCACAGATCGCGTTCAACTATCTGGGACGTGTCGGCGTCCATGAACAGTCGGGGGCGTGGATGCCGACCACGGAATTCCCCTCCCTCACCGGAACCGGTGATCCGGCGATGGCGCTGCCCGCCGTCCTGGACGTCAACGCGATCGCCGAACCGGGCCCCGACGGCCTCGAACTCGACGCCACCTGGGAATTCGCCGCCGAGGTGCTGGACGCGGCGGACGTCGAGGAACTCGCCGGGCTCTGGGTGCGGGCCCTGCGCGGGCTCGCCACCCACGTACGATCCGACGCCGCCGGCGGCTTCACACCCTCGGACTTCCCGCTGGTCGACCTCGACCAGGACGACATCGACCGCTGGCAGCTGGAATACCCGACGATGACCGATGTGTGGCCGCTGACCGCATTGCAATCCGGTCTGCTGTTCCACGCGATCTACGACACCGACCGCGCCGACGGCTATACCGTGCAGGCGACACTGACCCTGGCCGGGCAGGTCGACACCGACCGGATGCGCGCGGCCGCGCAAACGCTCATCGACCGGCACGACAGCCTGCGCACCGCATTCGCCGAAAGCGCCGCCGGGCCCCGCCAGATCGTGATGAGCGGTGTCCGCGTCGACTGGCGCGACAGCGATCTCACCGAGATCGCGGACACCGGCGAACGCGCCCGCGAACGCCGGCGCATCACCGCCACCGCATCGGCCCCGTTCGACACCGCCCGGCCGCCGCTGCTGCGTTTCCATCTCATCCGCACCGGCGCCACCGCATTCGAGCTGCTGCTCACCAACCACCACATCGTGCTCGACGGCTGGTCGATGCCGTTGCTGATCCACGAACTACTCACCCTCTACGCCGGCGACGGCGACCCCGCCGCACTGGCGCCCGCCGGCTCCTACCGGGACTATCTGCACTGGCTACACGAACAGGACCGCGACGCCGCGCTCACCGCATGGCAGACCGTGCTCGCCGGAATGGAGAGCCCCACCCTGGTCACCGGGCGCCCGGACCGGACCGTGCCCCCCGACAACGGCGAGGTCAGCCGCAACCTGGACGCGGAAACGACCGCCGCGATCACCGATCTGGCCCGCACCTTCGGCGTCACCGCCAACACCACCGTGCAAGTCGCGTGGGCGGTGCTGCTCACCACCTTGACCGGACGCTCCGACGTCGTGTTCGGCAACACCGTCTCCGATCGCCCACCCCACCTGCCGGGAATCGAGCGCATGGTCGGATTGTTCATCAACACTCTGCCCGTGCGGATCCGGCTCGAGCCCGGCGAAACCGTCGCCGACCTGCTCACGCGTGTGCAATCCGAACAGGCCGCCACCCTCGATCACCGTTACCTCGGCCTGGCCGAACTGCAGCGCGCCACCGGTTTCACCGACATGTTCGACACCGTGACCGTGCTCGAGTCCTACCCGCTGGACCGCGAACAGCTCGCGCACAACCTGCACGACGCCGGACTGCGCCTCGTCGACATCGACGCCCGCGACGCCACCCCGTATCCGCTGAGCCTGCAGGTGACCCCGCCCCGGCCCGGCCGAGCCGGCGACTCGGACGCCGCCGGCTCGGCCACCCACACCGTGATGCTGCGCTTCTCCTGCGACCGGCTCGACGCCGACACCGCCCGCACCCTGCTCGACCGTTACGCACAGATCCTGAACCGGATCGCCACAGACCCCACGACGACGGTCGCCGCGATCGCGGTGAGCTCGAATTCCCAACCCGCCGAACCGCGTGCCGCGACCGGCACCGCACCCGCCGGCCGCACACTGCGCGACATCCTCACCGACACCGCTCGCGCCCACCCGGACGCGGTGGCCGTCCGCTCCGATACCACCACCCTCACCTACCGGGAACTCGCCGCGCGTGCACATCGGCTCGCGCAACGGCTGCTCGCCCAGGGCGCACGACCGGAAACCGTTGTCGCCGTGGTCGTTCCGCGCTCGACCGAACTCGCCGTCGCGATCTGGGCCGTCGCCGAAACCGGCGCCGCGTTCCTGCCGCTGGATCCGGGCAACCCCGCCGAACGCCTCGCCGACCTGCTCGCCGACTCCCGCAGCGCCCTCGGTGTCACGACCAGCGCCGTCGCCCACCACCTGCCCGGCACCGTCGAGTGGACGCTCGCCGACAGCGACCCGGCCCGCGAAACCGGCCCCACCCCGGCCGCCCAGGAGCTGCTGCTCGACCACGCCGCCTACCTCATCTACACCTCCGGCTCGACCGGTAGACCCAAAGCCGTCCACCTCACCCACCGCGGCCTGGCCGGACTGGTCGCCGAACACGCCGACGCCTTCGGCGTGGACACGACCTCGGCCGTCCTGCAGGTCGCCTCACCGGGATTCGACGCCTGCGTGTCGGAACTGCTGCTCGCCCACGGCCACGGCGCCTGCCTCGTGATCGCACCCCCCGACGTCTACGGTGGCGCCGGCCTGGAAGAACTGGTGCGCGTCCACAGGGTGACCCATGCGATCATCACCCCGTCGGTGCTCGACACCATGGACCCCGCACGCGTGCCGCAGCTGACGACGGTCGCGGTCGTCGGCGAGGCCACCGGCCCCGATCTCGTCACCCGCTGGGCCCCCGCCCGGCGACTGATGAACCACTACGGGCCCACCGAAACCACGATCTGGGCCACCGGATCCGACGGCCTCACCCCCGGCGAACCGGTCACGATCGGCACCCCCATCCGCGGACTGTCGGTGACCGTACGCGACATGTGGCTGCGACCGGTCCCCGACGGTGTCGCCGGCGAACTGTACGTGCGCGGCCCCGCCCTGGCCCGCGGCTACTTCGACCGCCCCGCCACCACCGCGGCACGCTTCGTCGCCGACCCGCAATCCCCGCACGGCGGACGGCTCTACCGCACCGGCGACACGGTGCGCTGGACACACACCCCACGCGGCCCGCAACTCGAATACCTCGGCCGCAGCGACCAGCAGGTCAAAATCCACGGTCAGCGCATCGAACCGGGAGAAATCGACGCCCGCCTGACCCGCCACACCAGCGTGGCCGCCGCCACCACCGTCGACCGGCCCGGACCCGCCGGCGAACCCGTCCTGGTGTCCTACGTCGTCGCCGCACCCGGCGCCACCATCGACCCGGCCGCGCTGCGCGCCGGCCTCGAACACGAGCTGGCCCACTATATGAACCCCACCGCCATCGTGGAACTCGAGCAGATGCCGCGCACCCCCGCCGGCAAGATCGACCGGAAAGCGCTGCGGGAATACGACTTCCGATCCGATCAGCTCACCGGGCGGGCGCCGGCCACCGCCGAGGAAGAACTCATCGCGAAACTGTTCGCCGAGGTCCTGCACCTGGACACCGTGTACGCCGACAGCAACTTCTTCACCCTCGGCGGCGACAGCATCGTCTCCATGCGACTGGTCGCCCTGGCGCGCTCGGCCGGACTCACCCTCACCCCCCGCGACGTGTTCGAAGCCAAAACCGTTGCGGCCCTTGCCGAAATGGTCCGCGACACCGTCACCGATCCGTCGCTCTCCCACGGACCGGTCCACCGCGCCGAAGATCGACCCCCACGCCCCGCGGACTTCCCGCTCGTCGAACTGACCACCTCCGACATCGAACGACTCGCACACCGCTACCCCGACCTGGCCGACGTGTGGCCCCTGTCGCCGATGCAAGCCGGAATCCGCTTCCACTCCAGCTACAACGCCGACGCCGGCGACAACTACACCGTCCAAACCACGATCGCCTTCACCGGAGCCGTCGACGGTGAACGTCTGCGCCGCGCCGCCCAAGCCCTCATCGACCGGCACGACATCCTGCGCGCCGCCTTCACCGACACCACCAGCGGTCCCTGCCAGCTCGTGCTCGACCACGCCCCGGTCCGATTCCGGCAGATCGACCTCACCGCCACCACACCCACACCCACCGCCCCCGACGTCGACCACCTCGCCGCCGCCGAGGCCGCCGAAGGTTTCGACCTGACCGCGCCGCCGCTGATCCGCTTCACCCTCATCACCGTCGGCCCCGACACCTTCCGGCTGCTCGTCACCAACCACCACGTGATCCTCGACGGCTGGTCCATGCCGCTGCTGATGGGCGAACTGCTCGAGTACTACGGCACCCCCGCGCACATCGACACCGCCGAACCCGCCCCCAGCTACCGCGACTACCTGGCCTGGCTGCACCGCCAAGACCTCGCCGCCTCCGCCGCCGCATGGGCACACGAATACGCCGACGTGGAATCACCCACCCGCGTCGCCCGCGCCGACGCCGCCACCCGCGACACCTCCGCCGGCGAAGTCGACGCCCTCCTACCAGCGGACCGGGTCGCCGACCTGCGACGACTCGCCGCCGACGCCGCCGTCACCGTCAACACCGCAGTCGCCGCCGCCTGGGCGCTGACCCTGCGCGAACTCACCGGCGACACCGACGTGATCTTCGGCTCCGCCGTCTCCGGCCGTCCCCCCGAACTGCCGCAGGTCGACCGCACCCTCGGCATGTTCCTCAACACCATTCCCGTGCGCGTCCCGCTGGAGCCCACCCTCACCATCGAACAACTGCTGACCCGGATCCAGCGCTACCAGACCCGCATGCTCGACCACCATCACATCGGACTACCCGATATCCACCGCGCCGCCGGAACCACCGCCCTGTTCGACACCGCCGTCGCATTCCAGTCCTTCCCCGTCGACCGGTCCGCCCTGCAGCAACTCGTCGACGCCGCCGGCCTGCGCATCGACGACATCACCGGCGTCGACGCCACCCCCTACCCGCTGAGCCTCGTCGTCGCACCCGAACACACCGAACCCGAAGCGCCCCAAGCATTGCGGCTCACTCTGCGTTTCCTCGACGACGAATTCGACACCCGCCGCGCCCGTCGCATCCTCGACCGCTTCACCGAACTGCTGCACCGCATCGCCGCGGACCCCGCCACCCGCCTCGCCCGCCTCACCGCCACCACCCAGCCGCTACC
>NZ_PSZE01000044.1 GCF_002933465.1 Nocardia nova | reverse complement strand
GGCCCGCTCCCGCGGCCTCACCGACCCTACCGACGAACAGGAGGACACCACCACTCCAGCACTGACCGCCTGACCCAACAGGATCACGCGGCAATCACCCCCATACACCACACATTTGGACTTGACCTCCGGGCTGGCGCGTATTCGTCGGGCCGTGCCCGATGCCGGCCCCTGGCGCGCGTGGTCGAACTTCAGCTTCGCCACCGCACAAGGCAGCATGCATGAGGTGGATGTCCTGATCACCGCGCCGAACGGGATTTACATGGTCGAGCTCAAATCCTGGCGAGGAGATATCGAGGTGAAGGGCGGCACATGGATCCAAACCACCGAGTCCGGTGAAGTGATCGAGCACGCGGACCCGCTCCAGCTGACAGCGTTCAAAAGCTCAGCGTTGGCCCGGTTGCTGCGTGCTGTGGGAGAGGATGTGTACCTCCGCGCGTTGGTTTGTCTGACCAATGACAGCGTGCGCGCCGTCGTGCCGGCGCGGGACCGCCGGTACGTGGTGTCGGTCGAGGAGCTGATGAAGAGGCTCGCGCGGCCTACCCATGATGCTCGGATCCGAATGACTGCTGATCGGGTTGCTCGGGTGGGCGAGGCTTTGGAATCCGCCGGGATAGTCTCAGCGACAGGCCATCTCGGGCCGGGCGCCTTCGATTCGTAGTTCGCGCTGGATCGCGTCGATCAGATGGTTACTGCAACAACCAATTGGTGAACGAGGGCATCCTCCCCGGCGGGGGGACCGTCGACGAGGTACGGCAACGCGCCGCGGATAGCGCGGTGGAGTTGCTTGATTCCGATACCCGGCATTTCTACAGCCCAACGAACCTGACCGAGCAGTTTCGTTGGAAGTCGACTTGATCATCGGTTTCACTGGTCTGTGTTTGGCGCGCTGCGTGGAGGACGGCGAGTGGTATATGGGCCACCGGAGTCGGCCGGGAGAGCCGACCTTCTGCTGGTCCAGCTATGGCACGGACTTCGGCGCTGCGATCGACGGGCTGTAGACAATTACGAGCAGTCGCATTCGGCGACTTCGAGGAGAGCATGTCCACTGGGGTCGACCTCGACACCACAGCTACGACCTCCCGCGAGTGAGAATCGGCGAAGAGGCGTATCGATCACCGACAGCAGTACCAAGGCAAGCGAAGGGCTTGGGCTGCCGCATGGATAGGTCACGCTGTCATGCGATCGTGCAGCAGCCGCACCGTTGACTGCGCCTGCGGGGCGGGGCCGGTGACGTGGTGTTGCTACGGGCGACCGAATCGGCCGCACACCGTCGAAGCCGTTGATGGTGCAGTACTAGCCGCCCAGCCGTATTCGCGGCGGCGTCGGCGTGTGCGTGAGACGGCTGTTGTCGTGGGTGTGGTGGTCGCCGATGGGTTCCCCTACTGCCGAAACCACCGGTCGTTGTGGGGAATTTGGCATCACGACGGGTGCAACCAGCCTGGACGCGACGGGATAGGGCGAACAGGGCGGACGACTGTACAGTTGTTGACCTGCGCATGTAGGGATTGCGTGACATATGAAGACACGCCCGGGACCGTCCCTGGTTGGCTCATAACCCAGAGGTCGCAGGTTCAGATCCTGTCCCCGCTACTACCAAAAGGTGGCCCTGACCGGCAAGTTTTAGGGCTACCTTGAACTTGTGTCGAGGTTCTTGCCAGCGGATTTGGCATCACGGGGAAGCGTGATGATTCGGACAGAGCCGACTGCCGGGTGATACGCAACGAAACAGCGGATAACCAGCGGTTTCAGTGGACGAGGTGGAATGCATGAGACTGCCATCGCTAAGGTGCCGCACCATCGATCACAACCCTCCTTACGACGGCGCACTGTATGCGCGATGCATCCGGAGATCACAGCCGCGTGTGGGCACCGCTGCAGAAGGTGCGAGGCAGAACCATGCGCCGACAACCCTCGGTCGGCATCTCTTGGTGTATTTTTGGTGGCCGACCCAAAATTGAGGCCTTGCAGTCCGGTCAACCTAGTGTGACCTGGAATGTAAGTGCGCCATCAGGGACTCGAACCCCGAACCCGCTGTTACCGGCACGGTTACATGGCCGGGCGTGACGCCGACCGGCTGGCAGATCTTCGAAACCCCGATGTTGGCGGGACTTCCGGAGGAGGCGCAGAAGTCTCTGGGGGCGCAGGTTCCGCATCCGTCCCGTCTCGGTAAGGCGACGGAGTACGCGGCCCTGGCTGCCCACATCATCGATAATCCCATGCTGAACGGGGAGACGATTCGCCTGGATGGCGCTATTCGTATGGCGCCGAAATAAACATCGTTTCCCTTGTGGCGCTGGCGAAACCTTCGCCGGCGCCACAGTCCTATATGCCGGACAGAACCGCTTTTCGGCCTAATTCTCTTGTCAGGCAGCCGATTCAGTAGCCGTCGGATATGTGATCCGGCAGCAGGTATGGCTCACGGCGGAGTTCGGCCCTCGCTATCGATTGCACATGGACCTCGTCGGGGCCGTCGAACAGGCGCATCGCCCGATGCCAGCCCCACATCGACGCCAACGGGGTGACGTCGGTGACGCCGGCTCCGCCGTGCACCTGGACGGCCCGGTCAATGACGTTCAATGCCGCCCGCGGGACCGCGATTTTGGCCATCGACACCAGGTCTTTGGCTGCCTTGTTGCCCGCGGTGTCGATGACGTGGCAGGTGTGGTGACACAGCAGCCGGGCCTGCTCGATTTCGATGCGCGACTCCGCGATCTGCTGGCGCACGACCCCGTGCCTCGCCAGTGGAGTCCCGAATGCCGTGCGGTTCTCGGCGCGCGCGATCAGCATCGACAACGCGCGTTCGGCGGCCCCCAATGCGCGCATGCAGTGGTGGATGCGTCCCGGCCCGAGCCGTGCCTGGGCGGCGGCGAACCCGCCGCCCTCCTCGCCGATGAGGTTGTCGATCGGGACGCGGACGTCTTCGAACAAGACCTCGGCGTGGCCGTGCTGATCGTGATGGTTGAACACCGGGTAGTCGCGAACGACCGTGATGCCGGGCGTATCCCGTGGAACGAGCAGCATCGTCTGCTGGCGGTGGGTGGGCGCAGTGGGGTCGCTCTTGCCCATGACAACGAAGAAGGCACACCGCGGATCCATCGCACCGCTGGTCCACCATTTGCGGCCGTTGATCACGTACTCGTCGCCGTCGCGTCGTATTCGTGTGGCGATATTTGTGGCGTCGCTGCTGGCGACATCCGGTTCGGTCATGGCGAAAGCGGACCGGATTTCGCCGTCGAGCAGAGGGTGCAGCCATTTTCGCTGCATCTGTTCGGTGCCGAGGAGGTGGAGTAGTTCCATATTGCCGCTGTCGGGGGCCTGGCCGTTGATCGCTTCAGGCGCGAGATCGAGGCTCCAACCGGACAATTCGGCGATGGGCGCGTACTCGAGCTGCGTCAAACCGGAAACGTCCGGGAGGAAAAGGTTCCACAATCCCTCGGCCCGGGCATGTTTCTTCAGCTCTTCGACGATCGGCGGCACCCTATGATCCGCAGGTCCGGCCTCGTGTCGCCACTGAAGGTATTCCTTCTCGGCCGGGAAGACTCGATCCCGCATGAACCGAGCCATCCGCTCACGAAGTTGTAGCGCCCTCTCGGAGGGCGCAGGGAGTTCGTACGTGATCATGAACACCTCCTGAACAAGACCGATCAAATGATCGGTCTTGAACTATATGGGTGCGTTCGACGGGGCGTCAACGCGGGGCGCCGACGATGTCGAGGGCGAACTGTGTGTACTGCCGCGCTATGGCCTCCGGTGGCAATTCGCCGGACGCGGACCACCATTGCGGCAGTGCGGTGCACAGCGTCACCACCGCGCGCGCCGCCTCGCGGGGCAGCGGGGTGTTCATCAGGCCGCGGCGGCACCCTTCGGCGACCTCGTCGTCCACCATGTGCTGGACGTTCCGGCGGGCGCTGGCGATGCGGGCCCGGTGTGGCTCTTCCACGCTGCGCATCTCGCTGGCGCCGATGAAGCCGAGCTCATGGCGGTGGGTGTGGTACAGGGCGAGGCATTCGACCAGCCTTTCGAGGCGCTCGACCGGTCCGTCGCCCTCGGCCCGGGCGGTGCGGCAACGTTGCGTGAGGTCGTTCATGGTTAGGTCGAGAAGCTCCACAAGCAGCAGTTGTTTGGTGGCCCAATGGTGGTAGACACCTGCTACGGACATGCCGGCGCGGTCCGCGACGTCTCTGATGGTCGCGCCGTGGTAGCCGAGCTCGACGAAGGCCTCCAGGGCTCCTGCCAGCGGCGGGGGGAGTTCGAGCGGCGGGAAATCTCGCCACGACAAACCGGCGGTATCCCGGGATGAAGGTGGTTCTCGCAACGTGCGCGGGTCTACGTCGAACAGCCGCGCCGCACGTTCGAGACGTCCGTCGTCGATGCGTGTCAGGCCGTTTTCGATCGCGCTCCAGGTGCCGACGCTCACGCCGACCTTGGGGGCCACATCGCGGATGGTCAGCCTCTTCTGTTGCCGGGCCTGCCGGAGTCTCCGGCCGAGTAGTTCCCGGTCGTCCGTGGCGCCCCCGGAACGCTGCGCCGCCAATATCTGCTCCTCTCGGGTGAGGGTGGAAGTCCGGTCGGCGATTGACACGGCTCTATCGAGCTAGTTTACCCGCTTGTTCAGGTATACCGAACGATCGCTCGGTCCAGGAGGTTGGTATGTCGGCTTCGGCTCCCCCTGGGGTGGAGGTGGCTGCGCTCGAAGCGTTCTTGGGCGAGAGGTTCCCGGTCTGCTCAGCGGCCCCCTTCATGTGGAACTGCTGTCCGGAGGACGGTCCAACCTGACCTACTTGCTGACGGACGGATATCGGCGATGGGTTCTGCGAGGGCCGCCCCTCGGGCATGTCCTGGCCACAGCGCACGACATGGAGCGCGAGTGCCGGATGCTGCGCGCGCTGTACCCGACCGACGTGCCTGTGCCGAAACCGCTGGTGGCGGCGAACGACGACGTGATCGGAGCGTCGTTCTATGTCATGGAGTTCACCGACGGTGCCGTGCTGCGCAAGCGCAGTCAACTGGAAGGCTTCACCGCGTAATCGCACAAGCTGGCCGACGGTCTTCTGTCGACGTTGATCGCATTGCACCATCAGCGGCCCGATGAGATCGGTTTGGGTAATTTCGGTCGCCCTGCGGGCTACCTGGATCGTCAATTGCAGTGCTGGGCAAAGCAATTGACGGCATCGCGCAGTCGCGATCTGCCCGAGCTGGTCCGGTTGGGAGAACGTCTCGTGCGCACGATCCCGGCCGAGCAGCCGCCCAGGTTGGTACACGGTGACTACCGCCTGGACAACGTCGTGGTCGACCCGGATGGCGGCAGCGTTGTCGGTGTGCTCGACTGGGAAATGGCAACGCTCGGTGACCCGCTGACGGATCTGGCCTCGATGACGTTGTGGTGGGATGGAATTGGGGGCCTCGACAGTCCGGTGGCCGCCGTGCCGGGAGATGTCCCCGGATATCCGGGTTCGGATGCCTTCGTTCAGGCGTACGCCGCCCGAACGGGCCGGGATCTGTCGAAATTCAGCTGGTATCTCGGCTTTGCGTATTACAAGATCGCGGTGATTTTCGAGGGTATCCACTATCGCGAAAGGGGCGGGCTGACCGTCGGGGAGGGGTTCGAGCGGCTGGGTGCGATGGTCCCCGCTCTGATCGAGCGTGGACACGCGGCGGTGGAGGTCGACCGATGAATCCGGTCGCGTACGACGTTCGTGATCGCCTACCCGGGTGCGCCTGGAACGCGCGCCATGGCGCATCATCGATCGGCATCGCGAACGTTTCACCGTTTACGCACACGGCGCGCGCATCGGTGCCGGCATCGAAATGGCAGCGTTCGCGGGACGACTGGTCGCAGAAGAAGACACCATATTCCGCGGGCACGGCGGACCGAATCGGTGAACGAGTCCACGAACAACTGGTTGATCGGATTCCCTCGGCCGAATCGACGAGGTCGATATAGGCCACTGGCTACCCAATCGGTGGCGGTGCCGAATTCGTCGAGGTCGCCTCCGCTGCAGAACACCGGTCCTGCCCCGCGGATATTCACATGCTCGATGGTGGGGTCGAGATCTGGTACTCGCAGCGCGTCGAGCAGTTCGGTATACAAGGACGTCACTCAGTACACGTTCCGGAAGACGGTCGCTACCTTGATCGCGGAGATGGCGGATTCGAAGACGGCGGCGAAGCAGCTGGGACACTCCCGAGAGGGAGTCACGGAACGGCACTACATCGTGTCGCCGGAGCGGGCGCCGGATTCGTCGGCCGTGCTGGAGGAGGGCCTGGGCCGGGCCAGTTGATGGAAGTTTGGGCCCGAATTCTTGATGTATTTTTGGTCCGGACCGTTAGATCGGGAGGGACCTGGCCTGAATGCTAGGTCTGACCTGGGAAGTAAGTGCGCCATCAGGGACTCGAACCCCGAACCCGCTGATTAAGAGTCAGCTGCTCTGCCAATTGAGCTAATGGCGCTTGAGCCTCCGGATCGGGCCTGCAGGCTCCGTTCCGGTGCGGGAGAAACCATAACAGTTGGGCGGGCGGAAAGTGAAATCGCCTGTTCAAAGCCTATTCGAGGGGGGATCGTGATCTTGGATGAATTGGTAACGGTTGGCGGGCCGGAAGGGATGAATCGGACGAAAGTGTGCGGGGCCGGCGCGTCGTGTTCAACCGGTTGCGACCCTTCCACCTGGCAGAATGGGTGGGCGTGGTCTCGACCGATCCCCGCATGCGTGGTGGGTCGAGCAGCGTGGCTGGGTTTCCCGGTTGCGTACGAGGCATGAAACGGGGTTACACATGGGCGGACGTCGAGGCTCGCGGGGAATGAGAGCGGTGGCGGGGTGGTTGGGCGTGATGTCGATGCTCGCGCTCGTGGTGACCGGATGCAGTGATTCCGGGGCCACGAACAATGGACCGGCGATCGAGTCGGCTTCGGCCATCGACCTGGTCAAACCGAAGGTACTGACGTCGGTCGCCGACGGTGCGGTCGGGGTGTCGCCGGGCGATCCGATTCCGGTGAAGGTGGACAACGGGAAATTGACCGCTGTCACGTTGCTCACACCGGAGGGCGATTCGGTGGCGGGGCAGATAACACCCGACGGGACCTCGTGGCAACTGACCGAACAGCTCGGTTTCGACCGCACGTATCGCCTGCGGGCCGACGCGGTCGGAATCGGCGGCACCACCTCGACGACAATCAGTTTCACCACTCTCGCGCCGCGCAACAAGACGCATCCGTGGTTGCTGCCGGGTGAGAACGCGGTGGTCGGAATCGGTCAGCCGGTGGCGATCCAGTTCGACGAGAACATCCCGGATCGCCGCGCCGTGCAGGATGCGATCAAGATCACCACGACGCCGGCGGTGGAAGGCGCGTTCTATTGGGTGAACAATCGCGAGGTGCGTTGGCGCCCCGAGCATTTCTGGGCTCCGGGAACCAGGGTCACGGTTGATGTGAACACCTACGGCCGTGATCTGGGTGGCGGGCTGATCGGTGACTCCGATATCCATTCCAGCTTCACCATCGGCGATCCGCTGGTCTTCACCGCCGACGACAACACCAAGATGGTCACTGTCGAACGCAACGGCCAGGTCATACGAACCATGCCGACTTCGATGGGCAAGGACTCCACGCCCACCCAGAACGGCATCTACATCATCGGTGACCAGTTCGACCACATGATCATGGATTCGTCCACCTACGGTGTCGCCGCCACCGGCCCCAATGGATATCGGACCCCGGTCGACTGGGCGACACGCATGTCCTACAGCGGCATCTTCATGCATTCGGCGCCGTGGTCGGTCGGTCAGCAGGGCTATTCGAACACCAGCCACGGCTGTCTCAACCTGAGCCCGGCCGATGCCCGCTGGGTGTACGAGAACGCCAAACGCGGCGATATCGCGATCGTCAAGAACACCGTCGGTGACACCCTGTCCGGCGTCGACGGACTCGGCGACTGGAATATCCCGTGGGCGGAATGGAACGCAGGCAACGCCGACACCAACCGCTGACGACGGCGAGAGGAGCGGGCCTTCCGGATATCCGGAAGGCCCGCTCGTCGTTCGGGCCCCACGCGGTGATCGGACGCTACACTGGCTTGCGCCAATCCACTCCCGCGAAATCCGGGGCAGACGCGCACACCGCCCTGCCTCCCCGAAATCGCTTGTGTTCGTGGCTCTTCCGGAGCGATCGCTGCTCCGCCGCGTGGTTGGCGGTGGCTCCCGTGTGATTCGGTCTCGACTTGCTGAAGGGTCAGGTCCTCATGGGTGTTGGCGAGCGGTATGCGGTCCTGTCCGGTCAGTGTCGTCGTTCTCGTGGTTCTCCGCGGGATATCGGCAGGGCTGTCGCGTCGGTGATCGTCGCCGTTCTCGCGGTGACGGTGGCCTCTGCTTCCGGTGTCGCGGTCGCTGAACCCGCAGACCCGTTGGCGCGCTTCCACCGGCAACATCTCGACTGGGGTGTATGCGAGGATACGGCCCTGGTGGCGGAGGGCGCGGTCTGCGCGGATGTCGCGGTGCCCCTCGATTACGGCAGCCCGGACGGGCCGAGCATCAGCATCGCGGTCTCGCGGATTCCGGCGAGCGATACGGCACACCGTCGCGGTGTGCTGCTGACCAATTCGGGCGGACCCGGTACGCCGGGTCTCGATGCGTTCGAACTCGTCGGTGATGTTCTCGAACCGGATGTGCTGAGCCGCTACGACCTGATCGGATTCGACCCGCGTGGCGTCGCCCGCTCCGGGCGGCACCAGCGATGCGGATGGCCGGTCGCCACCCCGATCCGCTCGGCAGGTATCGGGTTACCGGGATTCGTCACCGAAACGGCCCTGCAGGCGCGGCTCGCCGCCGGTTGTCTGGTGGGGGGTGACCCGAACTGGATGCGGCAGCTCAGCACACGCAACACCGCCCGCGATATGGACGTGATACGCGCGGCACTGGGCGAGGACAGCATCAGCTATTACGGCGTGTCCTATGGAACGTATCTGGGCGCGGTCTACTCGCAGTTGTTCCCCGGCCGATCCGACCGCATGGTGCTCGACAGTGCCATCGATCCGCAGCGCTACTGGCTCGGGCTGCAACAGGACTGGGGCCCGGCGGTGGAAGCGGCCTTCGACGACTGGGCCGGCTGGGTGGCGGCTCGCGATCGGCAGTATCACCTCGGCGACTCCGCGCCCGAGGTACGCCGGAGAGTCGAGACCCTGATCGACCGTGCAGCGCAGTCGCCGATCGTGGTCGAGGGCTTCGGCTTCGACGATCATGTCCTGCCGAATCTGCTGTGGACGATGTTGCGAGACGCGCGATGGAACGAGGCGCTGGCGGCGTCGGTACGGGCTGTTGCCGACGCGGCGGAGGGCCGCACGTCCGAGGTGCCCCAGCAGCTGCACCAGCAGATCGAATACTACGAGCACGACGAAGATTCGGTCATGGTGCAGATCTGGTGTGCGGACGCACCGATGCCCGCCGATCCCGTTTGGTATAGGAACGCGATCGAGGCGGCTCGTCCGACCCAGCCGATCTTCGCCGCACTCGCCAACAACATTCAGCCCTGTGCCTTCTGGCCACCGCCGGTGGAACCGCCCACCAGGGTCGACAATGACGTGCCCGCGCTGATCCTGTCTGCCAGCGGTGACAACCGGACCCCGCATGCGCACGCACTGGCACTGCATCGACAGATGTCGGGGTCTCGCTTGATCACCTTGGCCGAAACCAGGATCCACATGGTGCTGCGTCCGGGTTTGAGCACCTGCATTCTCGACACGACCAACGGCTACTTCCGGGACGGGGACTTCCCGGACGACGACCGCACCTGCCAACCCAGCACACTGCTCGAATGAGCACCGTGTGCGCTCGATCCGGGTCGGCCGGCAACATGGTGGACCGAAGGACGATCGTGACGCGCACCACGTCCGCGCATCGCGATGGGGTCGGGCGGACCGGACGGAAAGTCGAGGACTCGAATCATGACGAAGGGGCAGGCCCGGAATTTCTTCCGAACCTGCCCCTCGCAGGGTGAGCGACGGGACTCGAACCCGCGACAGCCAGGATCACAACCTGGTGCTCTACCAACTGAACTACGCTCACCATTGCCGGTAACAACCGGCGCGCTAGATGGTAGCGCGAAGACCGCCGGGAAACCTAATCGGCGGGTGCCGCCGGGGGCTGGAAACCGGTGGAACCGGCGCTGACCTGCGCGGCGATCTCGGCGATCTCGGCGGTCGAGGGGCCGGGGGCGGGGACGAACGCGGTCCGGCGGTAATACCGGAGTTCTCGGATGGACTCCTCGATATCGGCGAGGGCGCGGTGGGCCAGGCCTTTCTCCGGCTGACCGAAGTAGATGCGCGGATACCAGCGCCGGCACAGCTCCTTGATCGAGCTCACATCGATCATGCGGTAGTGCAGGTGCGCGTCGAGTTCGGGCATGTCCCGGGCGATGAAGCCGCGGTCGGTGGCGATGGAATTGCCGGCGAGCGGCACGGTACCGGGGGTGGGAACCCACTCGCGCACGTAGTCGAGAACCTGCTGCTGCGCCTCCTCCATGGTGACCATGGACCGTCGCACCTCGTCGGTCAGGCCGGATTTGGCGTGCATTTCCTGCACCACCGGCGGCATCGCCGCCAACGCGTCGTCGTCGGCGTGGATGACGATATCGACGCCGTCGCCGAGGATATTGAGATCGCTATCGGTTACGAGCGCGGCCACCTCGATCAGCTTGTCGCTGTCCAGGCGCAGGCCGGTCATCTCGCAATCCATCCACACCATCAGTTTGTCGGACACTCCGGCAACCTTAGTGCGCGGACGGCGCGAATCGGACCGACCGCACCGGATGCGTGCCGTCCGGCCCGTTGCGGCCGCGTTCCGGCAAACCTCCCGCTACAGTTTGCCCAGGTATATGCGTGATTCCAGTGGTGTCGGCAGCGGTGGGCAGGGCGACGGAGGATCGGCGATGACCAGTCCCGAGGACAAGGCGGCGAAGGCGGCGGCGGCGCGCAAGGCGGCCGAGGAAGCGGCGCGGGTCGCGGCGGAGGCGGCGGCCGCCGCGGAGGCGGCCGAGGCCGAAGTCGCCGCAGAACAGGTGGCGGAGCCGAAAACGGCTGCCGCAGTGACGGATTCGGCCGCACAGCAGATCGCGGCAGGTTATGCCTTCGAGGGGGCCGCGCTGGAACTGGGCGCGGTAGTCCTCAGCGGGGTGGTCGATCCGGCCGCGCGGGTCCGGATTCCGATGCGAACGCTGAATCGCCACGGTCTCGTCGCCGGCGCCACCGGAACCGGTAAGACCAAGACCCTGCAGGGCATCGCCGAACAGCTGTCCGCGGCGGGTGTGCCGGTGGTGCTCGCCGATGTGAAGGGCGATCTGTCGGGGCTGGCGCAGCAGGGCGAATCGAACGACAAGCTCGCCGCCCGTGCCGCCCAGACCGGCGATACCGACTGGGCGCCGCACGGATTCCCGACGGAATTCGTCTCCCTCGGCACCGAGGCAATCGGCGTCCCGATACGCGCGACCATCACCTCGTTCGGTCCGGTGCTGCTCAGTAAAGTGCTGGGGCTCAACGACACTCAGGAATCCACCCTCGGCCTGATCTTCCACTGGGCCGACACCCGGGGGCTGGCGCTGCTGGATTTGAAGGATCTGCGTTCGGTGATCCAGCACCTGACCAGTCCGGAGGGGAAAGAGGATCTGAAGGGGATCGGCGGGGTGTCGGCCGCGACGGCCGGGGTGATCCTGCGTGCGCTGGTGAATCTGGAGGCCGACGGCGGCGACACCTTCTTCGGTGAGCCGGAACTCGACCCCGCCGACCTGTTGCGGACCGCCGGCGGCCAGGGCGTGATCACGCTGTTCGAACTCGGGTCGCAAGCGACGCGGCCGGTGCTGTTCTCCACCTTCCTGATGTGGGTGCTGGCCGATCTGTTCCAGACCCTGCCCGAGGTCGGCGACGTCGACAAACCCAAGCTGGTCTTCATCTTCGACGAAGCGCATCTGCTGTTCGCCGACGCGTCCAAGGCTTTCCTGGGACAGGTCGAGCAGACCGTGAAACTGATCCGCTCCAAGGGGGTCGGCGTGTTCTTCTGCACGCAGTTGCCCACCGACGTGCCCAATGCGGTGCTGTCGCAACTGGGCGCGCGGATCCAGCACGCGCTGCGCGCATTCACCCCCGACGACCAGAAGGCGTTGTCGAAGACGGTGCGCACCTATCCGAAGACCGCGGCCTACGACCTCGAGAACGCCCTCACCGCTCTGGGGATCGGCGAGGCGATCGTGACGGTGCTGTCCGAACAGGGTGCGCCGACGCCGGTGGCCTGGACCCGGCTGCGCCCGCCGCGGTCGCTGATGAACACCATCGGCGCGGACGGTATCCGCTCGCGCGCGCAGTCGAGCCCGCTGTTCGAGAAGTACGGCCGGACCGTGGACCGGGAATCGGCCTACGAGATGCTGGCCGCGAAAGTGGTTGCGGCCGAACCGGAACCACAACCCGTACCGCAGGCCTCCGGCGGGCGCGCACCGGAGCCGGACGTCTCGGCGGCGGAACGGATCATGAGCAATCCGGCGGTGAAGAGTTTCCTGCGTTCGGCGGCCTCGGCCGCGGGCCGCGAGATCAGTCGCAGCCTCTTCGGTACCCGCAAACGCTGAGTGTCCCCGGACACCGAGCAGGCGTCACTCGGCCGCGCGCCGAGATGCCACTCAACCGAGATCCCGCAGCAGCAGATCGTCCACGGTCTCGCGGCGCACCAGCTCACGCATCCGGCCCTTACGGAGCGCGACGATCGGCGGCCGTCCGACGCCGTTGTAGGCCGAGGCCAGGCTGTGGTGGTAGGCGCCGGTGCACGGAATCGCCAACAGCTCACCGACGTGCACATCCGCGGGTAACCGGATATCGGCGGCGAGGACGTCACCGGCCTCGCAATAGCGTCCGGCCACGGTGGCCGTGATGGTCGGTCCGGTGGGATGCCGGCCTGCCACCACAGCGTCGTAGCGGGCCCCGTAGAGAGCGTCCCGTGGATTGTCGTTCATTCCGCCGTCCACGATCACGAACGTTCGTCCGCCCGGCACGTGCTTGATCGCGGTCATGCGATAGATCGTCACGCCGGCGCGCGCGACGATGCCGCGGCCCGGCACCATGGCGATCACCGGGCGGGGGAAGCGGTTTCGCGCGCACGCCGCGTCCAGGGCGTCGTCGATGATGTCGGCCAGTTCCGAGAGATTCAGTTCCGCGTCGCCGGTGCGATAGGCCACCGCATGCCCGCCGCCCAGATCGAGCTGGGTCAGCACGGCGCCGTAGTCGTGCCGGACCTCGGCCATCCGCGCGACGAGCTGTCGCACCGCTTCCCCGTAATGGTCGGGGTCGTGGATCTGCGAGCCGAGGTGGCAGCGGAAACCGCGCAGATCGAGCAGGGGATGGTCGATGATCGTCCGGATCGCCTCCTCCGTGGTCTCGTCGTGCAGGGCGCAGCCGAATTTCTGATCGCTGACCCCCGTGCGCACGGCCGGATGTCCGTGCGCGTCGATATCGGGTGTCAGGCGCAGCAGAACGTGTTGTGGCCGCGTGACAACCGTGCCCAGGAGACTCACCTCGGTGAGGGAGTCGATCACGATCCGCCCCACGCCGGCGCCGACCGCGTATTCCAGTTCGGCGAACGGTTTCCCGCTGCCGTGCAGGATGATTCGCCGCGGATTCACCCCGGCCGACAGGGC
Source organism: Nocardia nova (assembly GCF_002933465.1). Lineage (GTDB taxonomy): Bacteria > Actinomycetota > Actinomycetes > Mycobacteriales > Mycobacteriaceae > Nocardia > Nocardia nova_B. The sequence goes on along the minus strand of NZ_PSZE01000044.1, from coordinate 16,615 downwards.
GATCGCCAGTTCGCCGGCCGAGCACACATCGATGCCGAGCCCCTCGTCGGCCACCAGCCCCGCGATCGTGCGAGTCAGCAGAGCCTTTGCGGCGTAGACGATTTCGGCATCCGGGAAGTGTTTGCGGTACGACCGGCAGCGGGTGCGGATCTCCGTCTCGCCGATCACATAGGTCGGTGTGCCGTAGCGGTCGGCGACATCGTCGAGGGCAACCCCGTCGACGGTGATGCGGGACTACGCCGCGCAATGGTGCCGGTACCGTCTCGATACGCCGTCTTGACCAGCGGCGCCGCGATCTTGACGCCGCCCTGACGCCCTGGGGATCAGCTGGCCAGCTTCTTGTAGAACGAGCCGACGATGGGCGCGGTGAGTGCCCGCGGCGCGTATTGGCCGGCGACGCTCATACCCTTGCTGATCAGGCCGGGAACCACGCGCATCTTGTTGCGTGCCAAAGCGTCGATGGAGATTTTCGCGGTATAGGCGGCCGACACCCAGATGAAGTCCGGGATCTTGCTGCCGACCTCTTCCTGGTCGGGGTTGTCGGTGCGCACCGGGCCCGGCGCCAGCAACGTGACGTGCACGCCGCTGCCGGTCAGTTCGCCGCGCAGCGATTCGGAGAAGGTATTGGTGAAGGCCTTGGTCGCGGCATACGTGGCGTTGTTGGGGATGGCCATGTTCCCGGCCGCCGACCCGGTGATGAGGATGCCGCCGCCGCGAGCGAGCATGCCGTGCAGCACCGCCAGGGTCAGATCGTGGACCGCGACCGCGTTCAGTTCCATCACCGAGCGTTCGATATCGGCGTCCAGGTCGGCCACGGCGCCGAAGGTGGCGACACCGGCGTTATTGCACAGGATGGCGATCTCGCGGCCGGCCAGCTCGGCCACCAGCGGTCCGCGCTGTTCGCGATCGGACAGGTCCACCGCGCGAACCTCGGCGGTCACCCCGTAGGTGTCGGTCAGCCGCTGTGCCAGCTCGGCGAGCAGGTCGCCGCGCCGGGCGACGAGGATGACCGAATAGCCGCGTTTGGCCAGCTCCTCGGCCAGAGCGGTTCCGATCCCGGAGGACGCTCCGGTGACGACGGCACGATTGTCGGCAGTGGGTGCAGGCAAGCTCACGGTCGCCGAGCCTACCGGGTGCCCCCACCCGAGGCGCCGGACTTCCCCTCGCCGCGAGGCTTGGGCTCGAAGAAGGCGACCCCCCAGTCGATATGCCCGTGCCAGACCCCGGCGATCCGGCCGCCCTGCACCGCCGGTTTCGGATCCCCGACCGGGCCACCGGCCGCACGCACCGCCGCCACCGTGGCATCGAGATCCGGAGTGCCGAAGGCGACGCCGACCAGCGCGGGCCGCTTCGTCGGGGCGGCAACGACCTCCAGGAACGCCTCGCCGACCCGATAGAACGCCATTTCCGGGCCGTCCGGACCGCGCGGGTGGAAGCGCCGCCGCGGGCCGATCCCCAGCACGGCATTCAGCGCGTCGACGGATTCGTCCAGATCCGGGACCCAGTAGACGACATGGTCGACGAACGTCACCCCGTTGGGATGAGCCGTCTCGGTCTCGACATCGTGCAGCAGTTCCGGCACACCCAGTGCCGTCGCGTCGGTCTCGATGCCCTCGAATCCCCAGCCGGTGCCGACGCCGAGCGTGCAGGAGATCCGCCCGATCCGCATCATCCCGTCCTCGACCGCGAAACCTAATGCGGCCCAGGATTTCTCGTCACCGGGCAGTCCCAGCCGAGTGAGGATCGCCATTACAGCGCCGCCGCCAGGCGGGTGCCCTGATCGATGGCCCGCTTGGCATCGAGTTCGGCTGCCACATCGGCGCCGCCGATCAGATGGATGCGTACCCCCGCCTGGTGCAGCGGCTCGACCAGATCGCGCACCGATTCCTGTCCGGCACACAGGATCACGTTGTCACATTCGATGACGGTGGGCCGATTCCGCGTGTCACCGAAACTGATGTGCAACCCGCGATCGTCGATGCGTTCGTAGTTGACGCCGCCGATCTGCTCGACGCCCTTCGCCTTCACCGCCGCGCGATGCACCCAGCCGGTGGTCTTGCCCAGGCTCTTGCCGAACGGAGTCGACTTCCGTTGCAGCAGTACGACCTCGCGGGGCGCGGGCGACGGTCGCGCGGCGGTCAGCTGACCCGGGGCCTCCGGATCGTCGGCGGCGACACCCCACTCCTGCTTCCATTCGTCGAGCTTCAGCGCCGGATGTCCCTCGACGGTGAGGAATTCGCTGACGTCGTAACCGATTCCGCCCGCCCCGATCACCGCGACCTTCTTACCGACCGGCTTCTCCTCGCGCACGAGTTCGGCGTAGGTGAGCACCTTCGGATGATCGATACCCGGAATGTTCGGGATGCGCGGGCGCACGCCGGTGGCGACCACCACGTGGTCGTAGCGGCCTTCGATCAATTCGCCGGCGCTCACCCGGCGGTTCAGGAATACCCGCACCCCGGCAAGTTCCAGCTTGCGGGTGAAATACCGGATCGTCTCGTTGAATTCCTCCTTGCCCGGAATCCGCCGCGCGATATCGAACTGTCCGCCGATCTTGTCGTCGGCCTCGAACAGATCCACCTTGTGGCCGCGTTCGGCCAGGTTCACCGCCGCCGACAGTCCGGCCGGCCCCGCGCCCACGACCGCGATGCGCCGCATCCGCCGGGTGGGCAGCAGGCGCAGTTCGGTTTCGTGGCCCGCTCGCGGATTCAGCAGGCAAGACACGGTTTTGTGGACGAAGGCATGGTCCAGGCAGGCCTGGTTGCAGGCGATGCAGGTGTTGATCTCGTCGTCGCGGGCGTCGCGGGCCTTGGCGGCCCACTCCGGGTCGGCCAGCAGCGGGCGGGCCAGCGACACCAGATCGGCGTCGCCGCGGGTGAGGATCTCCTCGGCGGTCTCGGGCATGTTGATCCGGTTCGAGGCGCAGACCGGAATGTTCACGCGCGCGGTGATTTTCGCGGTGAATTCGACGAAGGCCGCACGCGGCACCGAGGTGACGATCGTCGGCACCCGCGCCTCGTGCCAGCCGATGTCGGTGTTGATGATGCTGACCCCAGCCGCCTCCAGTTCGGTTGCCAGCTCCAGGATTTCGTGCTCGGTCTGGCCGTGTTCGACGAATTCGGCCATCGACAGCCGGAAGACGATGACGAAGTCCGCGCCGACCGCGGCCCGGATCCGGCGCACGATCTCCAGCGGGAACCGCCGCCGGTTCGCCGCCGACCCGCCCCAGCGATCGGTGCGCTTGTTGGTGCGCGGCGCGAGGAACTGGTTGATCAGGTATCCCTCGCCACCCATGATCTCGACACCGTCGTATCCGGCGAACTTCGCCAGCCGCGCACACCGCACATAGTCCTCTATGGTGCGCTCGACACCCTTGTCGGAGAGTTTGCGGGGGCGGAACGGGTTGATCGGCGCCTTGATCGGGGAGGCCGAAACACTGAACGGCACATAGGCATAGCGCCCGGCGTGCAGAATCTGCAGGGCGATCGTGCCGCCCTCGGCGTGCACCGCCTTGGTGATCGCGCGGTGCCGGTAGGCCTCGGTCTTGTTGGTGAGTTTTGCGCCCAGCGGCAGCAGCCAGCCCTCGCGGTTGGGGGCATAGCCGCCGGTGATGATCAGGCCTACGCCGCCGCGGGCGCGCTCGGCGAAATAGGCGGCCAGCCGGTTGGTATCCCAGGCGCGATCCTCCAGGCCGGTGTGCATCGAACCCATGACCACCCGGTTGCGCAGGGTGGTGTGGCCCAGGTCGAGCGGCTCGAACAGGTGCGGATACGAATGCGGCGAATCGGAATTCGCAGTCATGGGATTACCTTTCGGAAACGGAATCCGGTTGCGGGGCTGAGGCTTCCGGACCGGCCGACGACGAGCGCGACACACCCCGCAGACCGGCCAGTACCTCATCGCACCATTCGACGAAGCCGACCTCGACCCGGATGCCGCCTCGCAGCACCAGGTACTGGTACAGGGCGGTGCCGGTGAGCCGGTCCGGGGCGGGAAAATCCTTCTTCTCGATGAGGCGGTACAACTCCAGCCGCTGGGCGTGGTGATCGCGATGGCGTTCGACCTCGGCGCGCAACGCGTCCAGATCGCCGTGTGCGGCGGCGCGGATCTTGACGCCCAGTTCGCTGCGCAGCGGCCCGATATCGTCGGTCGGCTCCGAAATCCAGCGCGCCAGTTCGGCATCTCCGGCATCGCTGACGGTGTAGACCTTCTTGTCGGGCCGCCCGTCCTGGGCGATCGCCTCGCCGGTGACCCAGCCGCGCTCCTCCATGCGCTTGAGCACCCGGTAGATCTGCTGATGCGTTGCGCTCCAGAAGAATCCGATCGATTTGTCGAATCGGCGGGCCAGTTCGTACCCCGAACCGGCCCGCTCGCTCAGCGATACCAGCAGCGCGTGTTCGAGGGCCATGCGGTGAGGTTAACCGATACTCGCTGTACTATGCAACGTGGTGCATATTCCCGACCAGGGGAGCCGGAACTGCGAGAACCCTGTGAGGGCGTGCCGATTTCTGTATCATCACCCGCGGTGCTCTGCACTATCTCGGATACGGGAAGGGCGCCTCGCACGGCCGCGAGGCCCGCGGGGCGTCCTTCTGTATGTGGGGCGCTCAGGTGGTGTGGGGTTTCCAGGCGGCCATGCCGAGCGCGATCATCCGTACCTGGCCGACGGTGCGGTCGACGAGTTGCGGGCGGTCGCGCAGCGGGGCGGCGACGAAGCCGGCGATATGGTCGGCGACGGTGGAGACGATCAGGTCGGCGGCCAGTTCCAGATCATCGGTCGGCCATGCGTCCAGTGCCGGAATCCGTGACATGTCGACCACCAATTCCCTTGTGATCAACTGCATTTCGGAGGCTATCGCGGTGCGTAGCGCCGGTGCGCCGCCGTGGCGTTCGCGGATGAGGAAGCCATAGAGGTCCTCGCGGCCGGCGATCTGGGCGAAGACGAATCGCACCGTTTCGGCCAGGCGTGCGTCCGGGGTGCGGCGCAATTGCCGCAGCGCGAGGCGCAACTGTCGCACGCCCTCGTCGACCAGGGTGGTTCCCAATTCGTCGAGGGAATCGAAGTGGCGATAGAAGGCGGTGGGCACGATTCCGGCCGAGCGGGCGATCTCACGCAGGCTCAGCGCCGCGAATCCGCGCTCGGCGGCCAGGGTCAGGGTGCCGTCCAGTAGCGCTCGCCGCGTGCGCTCCTTGCGCTCGACTCGGGTCTCGGCCTGCTCGCTCATCTCGCTGAGCATACATCCGTTCACGATTGGTCCATTCATGCAGATGTTGCATCGGTCACATCAGATGCAGGTTGAACTATTGCGGTACCGCCAGGCACACTAGTTCAGTGTACAGATGTGCACCGAAGTGGGTGTGCATGATCACTAGACGAAGGCTGGGGAGAACCGCATGGTGGGACTGCTCGATCTGGTTCAGACACTGACCTCGCCGCACCCGCTCGACCGGTACCTGGAGTTGGTGCGACCGACACTGACGCTGCGCGATATGCGGGCCGAGATCATCGGCGTGGATCGGTCGGTGCCCGGCTCGGTGACCCTCACGCTGCGGCCCACCCGGCAGTGGGCCGGGCATGAGGCCGGTCAGTTCGTGCAGGTCGGCGTGCTGATCGACGGAGTGAAGCACACCCGCTGCTATTCGCCGATCGATGCCGAGGCCGGCCCGCGCCGCACCCTCACGCTGACCGTCAAGGCGCATCCGGAAGGGCTGGTGTCGCAGTATCTGCACCGGCACGCCGAGCGGGGCATGGTCGTGGACCTGGCGCCCGCGTCCGGGGTGTTCCGGCTGCCGGAACAGCGACCGGACAAGGTGGTGCTGATCAGCGGTGGCAGCGGCATCACGCCGGTGCTGTCGATGCTGTCCACGCTGGTGGCCGAGGGGTACCGCGGTGACGTGGTGTTCCTGCACTACGCCCGCTCACCCCGGGAGGTGCCGCACCGGGACCTGCTCGCCGATATCGCCCGCCACCACGACAACGTCGACATCGTGCTGGGTTATCCGGAACTGGCCCGGTCCGAGCGGCTGGACGGCGCACCGTGGAGCTGCGCGACCGTGCCCGGCGCGAAGTTCCTCGACTACGACGAACTGTCGCGCGTCGCGCCGTTCTTCGCGACCGCTCAGACCTACGTCTGCGGCCCGCCGCCGCTGATGGAGTCCGTGCGTCGCATCTACCGGGCCGAGGGCCTCGACGACCGCCTGCACAGTGAGGAATTCGTCCTCACCGCCGCGCCGGCCGACACCACCGACGTCGAGGGCGTCACCACCTTCTCGGTGAGCGGCAAGCAGTCGGAGAACACCGGCGCGAGCCTGCTCGAACAGGCCGAGTCGGCGGGATTGACGCCGGAGTTCGGGTGCCGGATGGGTATCTGCTTCTCCTGCACGGCGGTCAAGCGGTCCGGCTGCACCCGCAATCTGCGCAGTGGCGAAGTGGACAGCGATCCCGACCAGCCGATCCAGCTGTGCGTCAGCGCGGCGGTCGGCGACGTCGACATCGAAATCTGAAAGGGGAGAACCGTCATGACCATACTCACCGAAACCGAGAACGGACCGCTGGTCCTGTCGCCGGAACAGGTCGCCGAGATCGGCCGGGAGCTGGACGCGCTGCGCGACCGCATCACCGCTGATCTGGGGGAGCGCGACCGCGAATACATCTACTCGATCATCAAGGCGCAGCGCGGGTTCGAGATCGCCGGGCGCGGACTGATGTACCTGGGCTTCCTGCCGCCGTTCTGGCTGGCCGGGGTGGCGGCGCTGAGCCTGTCCAAGATTCTGGACAATATGGAGATCGGTCACAACGTCATGCACGGCCAGTGGGACTGGATGCGCGAACCCGGCCTGAATTCCCGTGTGTTCGAATGGGATACGGTGTGCCCGGCCGATCAGTGGAAGCATTCGCACAACTACATGCACCACACCTACACCAACATCCACGGTCGTGACCGCGACATCGGCTACGGCGTGCTGCGCATCGACGAGGGCCAGCAGTGGAACCCGTACTACCTGGGCAACCCGGTATACGCGCTGGCACTGATGCTGTTGTTCGAATGGGGCGTGATGCTGCACGACCTCGAGGCCGACAACATCGTCAAGGGCAAGCGGAAGTGGGCGGATATCAAGCGCCTGGCCAAGGGACAGATCCGCAAGGCGGGCCGGCAGGTCCTCAAGGACTACATCGTCTTCCCGCTGCTGAGCGGTCCGCTGTTCGTCCCCACGCTGGCCGGCAACGTGACCGCCAACCTGGTGCGCAACGTCTGGGCGTACTCGATCATCTTCTGCGGTCACTTCCCGTCGGGCGTACAGACGTTCACCGAAGAGGAGACCGAGAACGAGACGCGCGGCGAGTGGTACGTGCGGCAGATGCTCGGGTCGGCCAACATCAGCGGCAGCAAACTGTTCCACATCCTGTCGGGCAATCTGTCCCACCAGATCGAACACCACCTGTTCCCGGATCTGCCGGCCAACCGCTATCCGGAGATCGCACCCGAGGTGCGCGCACTGTGCGAGAAGTACGGCCTGCCCTACAACACCGGCCGGCTCAGCGAGCAGGTCGGCTCGGTCTGGCTCAAGATCTGCAAGCTCGCCCTTCCCCCGGCCATCGTCGGGAAAGGCTCGCAGCCTGGTGTTATCGTGATGCGAGAGCGGCAGGTCGAGCCGAGCGAGGTGGGCGGGTAGATGATCGGAAAATTCGAGAGCAACAAAGATCTGATCCAGGAGCTGACATCCTCCGGGGCACGACACGTCGGCAATATCGCAACGATCATTACCGGCACGGTCTCGGAAGTGACGCGCGAAATCGGTGATTGGATCACCGACGCCATCGAAATGCGGGAGGCCGCGGCTGCGGCGCACCGTGATCGGGAGGCGGCGGCCGGGGTGAACACCGGTCGCGACGAACCGGATGTGTTGATCGACGAGCCCGAGTCGGCGCCGAATGTGAATGCGGCCCAGCCCGTCATCGATGCCGATGCGGAAATCGTCGATCCGAAGCACTGACCGGAGTCAGAACACCGGCAGCCTACGCCGGTGCTCGGCGATATCGGTGATCAGATCCTTGTAGCCGTCGGCCAGTTCGGCGAGGCGCACCCAGTGCAGGTGCGCCTCGCCGTCCGGTGTGGAGGCGGGGAGCTCGTCCGTCGGATAGTTCGAGGCGGGCAGTCCGAGCGCATGATGAGCGGCGACCCATTTTCCGGCCATCCGGTCGATGACCGCACCCAGGGTTTCGGTGTGCAGCGAGGCGCCTTCGCGGTGCGCGATGTTGTCTGCCACCCAGACGTCGATACATTCTGCCAGCCGGGAGCGTTCACGATCGATGTGGTCGACCAAGCGGCTGGCGCCGGCCACGCGCGCGCTCGACGCCTTCGGCGCCTGCGCCTCCAGGTAGGCGTGGCGGCGCAATTCGTGGCAGTGGACCAACTGCCGGGCCACCTCGAGCACCGGATGGTCGCCGGGCGGTGGCGTCGTGGACCGTAATGCGCGCAGCAGTGCGGATACCGGCGGAAGTGCGCCGGTCGCGTCGTTGTCACCGGCGTATGCGATCGCCATCGTCTCCCACCCTCGTCTCAGCGGTCGGAATCTGGTTACGCCAGGGCCGAGGAGGTTTTCGGGGAGGGGCTCCCCTCGGCTCCGGCGTAGTCCCGCGGAATCGGACGCCGGCTGTTCGGTCGCACTGCTCACGGGTGCACGAACCGGGATATCCGCGACGATGCGAAAGACGTGTCCGAATGCGGGGACATATTCAGGAAAGCGTGTCCTGACTTGGCATGCAACGGTTGACGCGCGGAACCCCCCAAGGTGCCGGACAATCGTTATACGCATTACGCGGGGATCACATGATCGCGAAGATCCACCATCGGCGGCGCGGCGCCTGCGCGACCGGTCACGGATGGCTAGCCTGATGATTTGTGCCCGCCTATGTCTCTTCGCCGGAGTTGACGTTCGGCTTCCTGTTCGCTCTGGAAGATCCCGAGCGAATCGCCGAGGTGGTGCGAGATCTGATGGAGCGTCGCACAGTCTCGGTCTTTCGCCTGGCGCACGTCTCCGGCGCGGCAGGTCCGCCGGAGCGCTATGTCGTGAACTGGGCTGCCATCCCGCAGATTTCGATCACCACGGCCGCACCGGACGCCGATGCCATGCAGGCCGAGCGGATCATGCTGGTCAACGCATTTCTCGGCGAGGGTGGCGAGGTCAGCTTGTACTCGGCGGACAGCAATCACCCAGACGACAAGCGCTAGAGTCGATTTCTCATCGGCACCGCAATCGTTTCGTTACGGCGCGACTCCGCACAGTGGCTCTTACGTCCACTCAGCTACCGGCCAGCGGCGATTGAGTTCCGGCCAGCAGGGAGGGTTCTGGTCAATCGCCCGGCAGGGCGTCGACGGCCTGCGCCCGCGACGGGGCAGTGCCGTCTCCGGCGGAGTAGATGCGGCGCACCACATCCTCGATATCGGGTTCCTCGATGGACAGGTCGCGCACCTCGACCCGGTTCGAGATGGCGGTGAGAAGCTGGGCGGCGGTGGTGATTTCGGGATCGAACGCCAGCCGCTGCCGCATGCCGTCGGCCTCGACCGCCAGCAGTGTCGCCCCCGCGAGGTCGGCGAGATCGTCGCTGGGCCGGGCCAGATCGACGACCAGGACGCGCCGCGCGCCGACGGTGCGCGCCAGTCCCGGCAGCGTGCCGTCGTAGGCGAGACGGCCGTGGTCGACCACCAGCACCCGTTCACAGAGGCGCTCGATATCGCCCATATCGTGGGTGGTGAGCAGCAGGGTGGTGCCACTGTCCGCCCGTTCCCGGCGCAGGAACTCCCGCAGCCGTTGTTTGGACAGCACGTCGAGGCCGATGGTCGGTTCGTCGAGAATCAGCAGCTCCGGGCGATGCAGCAGCGCCGCGGCGATTTCGGCGCGCATCCGCTGGCCGAGGGAGAGCTGACGGACCGGGGTGTCGAGGGTGTGCGCCATCTCGAGCTGTTCGACGAGTTCGTCCGTGCGGCGGCGGGCCGCGGCCGGTTCCAGGCGATGGATCGCGGCCAGGATGGTGAACGATTCGCGCAGCGGCAGATCCCACCACAGCTGTGACCGCTGTCCGAACACCACGCCGATCCGGCCGGCCAGTTCGCGCCGCCGGCGCACCGGATCCAGCCCACAGGTGCGCACCGTGCCCGAGGTCGGCACGAGGATGCCGGTGAGCATCTTGATCGTGGTGGATTTGCCGGCTCCGTTGGCGCCGATATAGCCCACCGCCGAACCGGATTCGATGCGAAAACTCATCGAATCCACGGCGGTCAGCACCTCACGCACGCGTCTGCGGCGGCCCCGCGCGCTGCGCCGGAGCACGAATTGTCTGGTCAGATCCGATACTTCGACGGTGTTCATCCGCCCCCTCCCTGATAGTGCCGTACCCCGATGCGCCACAGCGTCGAGGCCATTATCCAAACCCACAGTGCCGCAAGCGGTCCGAACCAGACGAGCTCGGCGGGCAGCCACCGCGGGCCGGGCAGGCCGAGCAGGGCGATCGTGGGCAGATAGGCGACGAACGACACCGGGATCGCGAATCCGAACAGCGCCCGCAGCGGTCCGGCGAACACCGAACTCGGTTGCTGGGCGGCGAAGGATCCGCCGTAGGTGAAGCTGTTGGTGAGTTCCGAACCGTCCACCAGGTGAAATTGCAGGCCCGCTGCGCAAACGAACAGTCCGGCGAAGATGGCGATCCCGTTCAGTACGCTGCTCACCGCGAGCACGATATGTGCTGTGCTCCAATCGATATCATTGCCGATCAGACCGGCGGTAAGGACCACCGCCGCGACGGTGGCCCTCGACAGACGCCGCAGCGACACATCGCTGGTGATCAGCTGGAGCAGCAGGGGCTGGGGTCGCAGATGGAAGGCGTCGAGGGTGCCCAGCCGAATGTAGGTCGCCAGCGTGTCGGTGTGGCCGACAGCGATCTGCGCGAGCGCGAAGCTCAGGTTGGACAGGCCGAACAGCAGCAGCATCTGGGTCGAGTTCAGCCCGCCCAAGGCCGTGACGTTGTGGTAGATCAGCCACATCTCGGCGAATTCGACCACACCGATCAGCAGGGAGGAGAACAGGTCGGTGGCGAACGACAGCGGATAGGCGCGCTGTGAGCGCATCCGCGAACGCAGGACGGCCACATAGGGTGTGAGCCTGCTGCCGTACGGTATGGGCTCAGCCACCCTGCACCTCCAGTTTGCGCCGGCCCGCCGCGATCAGCGTCCGGCCGATCCCGATCGCGATCACGATCCACAACACCTGCATGCCGATCACCGCCCATGCCGCCGAACCCGTTGCCCGACCGGACAGCACGTCGACCGGACCCTGGAGCAGCCAGGGAAACGGGGTCAGCCCGGCGGCCGCGGCCAGCGGTGCCGGAAACAGGTGGATGGGTACGTAGAGACCGGCGAGGAACGTGGACAGGATCTGGTAGAGCATCCGGATTCCGCGCGTCTCGATCAGCCAGAACCCGAGCAGGCTCACCGAGAACAACAGCAGCAGTGAAAGAGTAACGGCGGCAACGACACTGACCGCGCCGAGGAGATACGGTGCGAAGGAGCCGGGCAGCACCAGCTGTGCCGTGATCAATCCGGTGGCGACCGAGGGCAGACCGCGCAGCGCCAGCGTGCACGCCGATCCGCCGAGATCGGTCGCCAGATAGAAGAATTGGATATCGATGGGGCGCTGCAGATCGACCGCCACATCGCCGGTGCGAACGCGTTCGGCGATATCGTGGGGCGGTCCCATCACTCGCAAGGCGCCCAGCATGGCCTGTGACAACCACACGTAGGCGCCGATCGACGCACCGGTGTAGCCGCCGAAGCCCGGCGTGGAGCGCGCCGCCGCGATCATCACCGCGGCGCGGATCAGGCCGAAGACGATATTGGCGGCCAGGCCCGCGAAGACGGCCGACCGGTAGTTCCACTGGCGCCGGAAGCCGGCTCCGAACAGACGTGAATAGACCCCCGAGAGTGCGCGCACAAGTTGTTCAGAATACGACGTCGTCGCCCACTCGGCGAGCGGATTTCGCAGAACGGAGCAGAGGAGTCCGGGCGGTCGGTATGGTCGTCGCACTCGGTAGCCGGGCTCCCTCGGGCCCTGGACCGTCGCCGCTACGGCCTGTCGCGGCACGCCGGGGTGGTGATCCGGTCGATGCCGAGGCGGTGCGGATTCGCGCAAAACCTTGCCGCGACCTCCATCGCAGTGTTAGAAACAGTCATGTTTCACACTGGGGTCGCCGCGGTGGCTCCCACCCCTGAGGACCGCCTATGACCACGGTTTTCGAAACGCTGGAATCGGATGTGCGTGGATACCGCCGGGTCTGGCCGACGGTCTTCGACACCGCCCGCGGCGCCTGGCTCCGTGATGAGCAGGGGCGTGAATATCTCGACTTCTTCGCCGGAGCCGGCGCGCTCAACTACGGGCACAACAATCCGATCCTGAAGGCGGCCCTGCTGGACTATCTGTCCCGCGACGGGCTCATCCACGGCCTGGATATGTCGACGGTCGCCAAGCGTGACCTGCTCGAGGCGGTGCGCGATCTGATCCTCGTCCCGCGCGGGCTCGACTACAAGGTTCGATTCCCCGGCCCGACCGGGGCGAACGCGGTGGAGGCGGCGCTGAAGCTGGCCCGCAAGGTCACCGGACGCAGCACGGTGGTGAACTTCACCAACGCCTTTCACGGCATGACGCTGGGTGCACTGGCCGTGACCGGTAATGCCGCCAAGCGGGCGGGGGCCGGCGTGCCGCTGCCGCACGTCCATCCGATGCCGTACGACGGCTACCTGGGCGGTGCGGACGAATTGGCGTGGATCGAGCGGATGCTCGACGACACGTCCTCGGGGGTGGACAAACCGGCGGCCGTGATCGTGGAGACGGTGCAGGGCGAGGGCGGGGTGAACATCGCCGGCGCCGAGTGGTTGCGCCGGCTCGCGGAATTGGTCGCGGCGCGCGGAATTCTGCTGATCGTCGACGATGTGCAGATGGGCTGCGGGCGGACCGGCCCGTTCTTCTCCTTCGAGACCGCGGGCGTCACTCCGGATATCGTCACACTCTCGAAGTCGATCGGCGGCTACGGCCTGCCGATGGCGCTGGTGCTGATGAAACGCGAGCTGGACCAGTGGGCGCCGGGTGAGCACAACGGCACCTTCCGCGGAAACAATCCCGCGTTCGTCACCGCGCGGGTGGCGCTGGAGCAGTACTGGCGTGACGATCGGCTCGAACTCTCCACGCTGGCCCACGGCGAGCGGGTGCGCGCCGCATTGGCACGGGTGGCGGATGCGGTGGGCGGATTGTCCACGCGGGGCCGCGGTTTGGCGCACGGCCTGGTCTTCGACGACGCCTCCGAGGCGGGCAAGGTGAGCCGGGTCGCCTTCGAGGAGGGATTGCTGGTGGAAACCTCGGGCGCCTGTGACGAAGTGGTGAAACTCCTTCCGCCGCTGATCATTACGGATTCCGAGTTGGATCACGGACTCGACATCCTCGCGCGCGCTGTCGATATCGTCTGCGGCAGGCGCACATAGGGGGATCGGACCGTCGGCTGCCGACCCACACCCGGTAGCCGACCGCGGGGCCGGGTTTCCGCTGCGGGGCCCGGTCCCGCACAATCGTGCCCGCCGCGAACGGTTATGAATCGGATGTCTTCATCTTGTCCAGGATCCTGGGCTGCCACTGGTAGAACCAGCTGAATTTGTAGGATTCGCCCTCGGGCGACGAGGTGGCGGCATAGGTGAATCGGCGGTCGTTCGTAGCGTAGGGGACCTTGTCGGCGAGTTCCAGGAAGCGCGGGTCGATGGGGACGGGGAGGGCGGCCGGGTCGGGTGTTATCACCGGGAAGCACAGGCGCTCGATCCGCGACGATTCCCAGCCGAACGTGGCGTATATGTCGAATGCCTTCGCGGTGAGCGAGAGGAATTCCGGGCTGGGTTCTAGGAATCCGGCATCCCGATGCAGCGACGCGATGGCATCGGGTGCGAAGTGGTCGGCGGGAAGCCCGGGGAAGTACACGTTCATCGTCTTGTCGTGGTAGTCGATGCCGAGCAGGCCGACCTTGTCCGCCAAGCCGTGGCGGGCGAACATATCGGCGTGGTCGGCGAGACCGGCCGGCATGGAGGGGAGTGCGGCGAGTTCCGACACGTTCTGCACGCCGTCCGCGGGAAAGAACGGCCAGATCTTCTTGAAGCCGCCGACGACACCGACATCGATGCCGTAGCTGTCCACGGGGAATTGCGCGCGGACCTGGTCCAGCAGTGACCCGATCGGATGCTCGGTCGCCGGAATCAGCCCGTTCGAACGCGCGATGTCATACGGGTCGATGTCGTTCGGCAGCGTGAGAAAGCGATAGTCGAGGTCGCCCGAGCGACGGGCTTGGGTAACCACCCGGAAAGAGATCACCGATTGCGTGAGCATCGTGCCGTATGCGCTCAGGACCGGCCGGACAGCGTCCGGAGTGCAGGGGACGTTCGCCAGCCGCGCGGATTTCTCGATGGCCGCGTACAGATCGTCCAGCGCGGATTCGGAAGTGGTGGACATGCGCCCTTCCTGAAATGAGTGCCATGAACAACATCGCGGTCTCGCCGAGACGCCGGCCGGGCAGCCAGTGCCCCGGCGGAGTCGAATGCGAAACGCACAGCATTTTACGGATCGAGGTCGCCGACCGGCTTCGGTCGACTGCTCGCTGCTGGGAGCCTGTCGGACGGAACTTTCGATCGCTCGTGCCGACCAACAGGGAGTGCTCGAGGAAGTGGACTCCGGCTGCGAGCAGGACGGCTCGACGCTACCGGTCCGGTACTTACGTGGAGCGGATGACGGGATTCGAACCCGCGACCCTCACCTTGGCAAGGTGATGCGCTACCAACTGCGCTACATCCGCATCCCGCCTCGCGGCGGTGCGAGAAAACAATAGCCGATGGCTCCGCGCAACCGCGAATCCACAGGTCAGCGCGCCGCGTATGCGGCCTCAGCTGAGCAGCAGGTGCACCTGCAATTCACCCACCAGGAAGCCGAGCACACCGCCGATGGCAACCAGTTTCCACGCGACCTGCTTGAACGCCGGACGCAGCAACCCCTCATATTCGTCGTCGGTGAGCCGGCGGGTCTTCTCGATCACCACGGCCGCACGGGCCGGAAGATCATCTGCAGTGTCAGCCAGTCGGTGACCAGGCCGGTGAATCCGCCGAACAGCGGCATCAGCCACGAGGAGTGGGTGAAGGCCCAGGTGATCATCTGGACGACGCCCAGCAGGGTGCCGAACTACAGGCCGGAGCGCACGATGAAGCGTAGTTCGTGATGGCCTACCCGGCGCACCATCTCCACCAGCAGCGCCTTGTCGTTGACCAGGGTGGGATGCCGCGAAATTCCAGTGGGCGGCCAGCATTTGGACGGCGACGAGTTTGGTGGTCCAGCCGATGAAGGCGGCGATCGCCGGAATCGACCAATAGAGCAGCCAGTGCTCGGTGAAATCGGCGATCATGCGTCCGCCCTGCGGGTAATCCGCGCCCAGCGGTGATTCGGCGAACAGCGCTGCAACGGTGGGGAAGTGCCGAGCCGCACGCGCGAACTGTAACAGGTTCTAGAGGCGCTTTACTGGGAGCCGGGCGTGGCGGCCAGGAACATGTAGCTCTTCTCCTCGACCCGCCGCGCGATCCGCCAGGCGCCGT
This sequence comes from Nocardia nova, assembly GCF_002933465.1. Lineage (GTDB taxonomy): Bacteria > Actinomycetota > Actinomycetes > Mycobacteriales > Mycobacteriaceae > Nocardia > Nocardia nova_B. The sequence goes on along the minus strand of NZ_PSZE01000044.1, from coordinate 950 downwards.
CCACGCGGGTGAAGGTATCCAGGTACCACAGGCCGCACAGCATGAGGCTCTGCTTGCCCTCCGCGTCGCCGAGGAGCATCGGGTTGTGGCACATGGTGCGGCCGGTGGCGGTATCGCCGTCGACGGTGATGGAGGAATTGCTGATCAGATGCTGGAAGGCGGGAAAGTTCGGCATCACCGTGGCGAGGAACTTCTTGATCTCGGGCAGTCCACCGCTGGCGCCGCCCATGGCCGAATAGTCGATCTGCGCGTCGGCGGTGAAGACGTCGTCGAGCAGATCCCACTGCTGGGTGTCCACGGCATGGGAGTATCGGACCATCAGATCCTCGATCTCGATCCGATCCGAAATCTCCTGTAGCGACAGCATATTTCCTCCCGTGGTAGCGGCTCGGCGACGATGCGGACCAGACGATGCGGACTATTCGGAAGCCGCGTCGAAGGCGCGCACCAGGGTGCGCGGCGCCTTGTGTCGCCAGGCGTCGGTGAGCAACTCGCTCAGTAGGCCGGTGTCGACGGCGCCGAGGTCGACGCGGACCGCCGACAGGCGCCGGCCCCACCACTTCTCCGCGCAGCAGTCCGGATATTCCGCGACTGCCTCCCGGATAGCGGCTTCACTCGCCATCACATGGGCGTACGCGGGGTCGGGCAGCGTCGCGAAGATCGCCTTGCGGACGCGGAACGACGGCATGCCGAAATGCGGCGCTTCGGTGGAATCGGGTAGTCCCAGCGCAATCCGCCGGACGTCGTCGGCATCGGCCATGGGCCGATTATGCGGCCGAATCCGCGTCGTCGCGTCCGGTTCGGCGAGATGGGCGCGACTTAGCCTCGATCCACCGACAGGGTCTGTGGGTTTGTCTGCGCGCCTGCGGCGTGCAGACAACCGTTCCCGGGCGTGGGGTAGCCGCTGGTCTGCCCAGCTTTTCCACTGTTGTTCCTGGTCGTAGGGGTGG
>NZ_PSZE01000043.1 GCF_002933465.1 Nocardia nova | reverse complement strand
CCACCCCTACGACCAGGAACAACAGTGGAAAAGCTGGGCAGACCAGCGGCTACCCCACGCCCGGGAACGGTTGTCTGCACGCCGCAGGCGCGCAGACAAACCCACAGACCCTGTCGGTGGATCGAGGCTCAGCGCTCATGCCGTTCATCGCCTGGGACATGCCCTGTAGATATTCGAACTGCGGCAGGTTGGCATTGCGACCATTGGCCAGGGCGTCCTTCTGCTCCGCGTCCAAGTCGGTTGCCGATTTCAGGCGCGCCAACGTTGACGCATCGGCGGTTCCGTTGCGTACTGCCTTGATATCCTCTTGGGCCTGCTGTGCAGTGAACTGATCGGCAGGGTTGGCGACGCATTTCTCGGCAGAAACCGGTGCCGTCGCAGAGATGGCGTTGACCGCCTCCGCAATTTTCGGCGCCCATTTGTCCATGGCCTGGCCCAGTTGGTCGGCGAGGCTGGTCAGGGTGGCGTAGGTGCTGTCCACCGCGTTCTTGTCGGCGTCCTTGTGGTAGGTGATATTGAAGTCATCGGCGACCGACCAATCGGCGGGCAGGTTGTGCACGGTCCGCTTGATCTCGACAATCAGCCATCCGGCCTCGTTCTCCGCGCCGTGCAACGCGGTCGACAAATCGTCGTACGCGGTCGCCACCGCGCGTTGCTGGGTCTTCTCGCGATCCGCCCGGTCTCCTGCAGCCTGAAAGGCCGCACCGGACCACTCCAGCCCATGGATGGTTCGATTCATCGTGTCGGCCTGTGTATCGATCGCGTCGCGGAGCTTTGCCGCGTCTTCGGCGACGACCGCCAACATTCCCTGTTCCCAGGTCAGTACCTGCGTCTTCGTCGGCCTCGGCATCTCAGTTGCCCGTTGTGTTGAGGTCGCCGAAGTCCTTCAGCTGCTTCGCCAGTTCCTCGTCCTGCCCTTTGAAATGTGGCGGCGGTGGAATAGAGCAACTCCGCCAGCCCCGCGTACCGCGATGCCAGAGTCCGCTTGGCTTGCGAGCTGGCTGCATCCGCACCGGACAACGCCGCGGCAATCGGTGACCCCTTCAGCGAATCGATACCGCGACCGGCATTGAGGAGCGGAAAAACCTGCGCATCCTTCACCGCCTCACCCAACCTGCCCAGACCAATCGCAGCTTCGCGCAACGATTCCGGTGTGATCTTCATAAACTCCCCCTGGGCCAGACTCGGCGCCCACTTTCGGAGAATCATAGCAGTGGCGGCCACAACCAAACTTGCGGCTGGTCGGTCTCGCTCGCGCGACCGTGCTGACCGGAAGGTCGGCATCCCTCAGCCACCGCTCCTCAGCGGTGTGCTCGGTCAGCGCGGATGTCGGTGCTCGCCTCTACCATGTCCGCATCACCGCAAGGGCAGGTCACTGAATTGGTAAGGCGTAGAACCGCTTCGCACGATCCCGAACCACGAGTACCACGTCTGGTCAAGGTGGCTGAGCAGGTGTTGGACGGTGCCATAGTGCTGCCGAAGTTCCAACGCGAATTCGTTTGGTCCCCGCAGAAGACGCTGGACTTGCTCGACTCGGTGGCATCCAACTACCCGATCGGCAGCGTGTTGCAATGGCAGATCCCCGACCGGCAGTTCGCGAGTGAACGGACAGTCGCCGACCTCGAAGTAGTTGCCGCGCAACATGGATATCCGTTGAACTATGTGCTCGACGGGCAACAGCGGATCGCAAGCATACGTGGTGCGCTGTATTGGAAGCCTGGCGACGATCCGGAGAGCCGTTGGAATATCGGTTACGGCCTCGATGATGAAACCTTTTGCCAGCTGACGAGCTTCGGCGATCCAGTACCGCATGTCATTCCCGCCGCCTGCTGTCCGTGGTGACGCGGCAGACGTAGTTCAGGAAGCGTTCTACCAGCCCGTGATCGCCATCGGCGTTCGAAATCTGGTGCACCACGTCGCCGAAGGCAGGTGCGAAGTACCCGTCCTTCGGCTTGGTCACCGACGTCAGCATGATCAGGTTCGCGCATACGTTGGCTCGACGTGACGGCACCCCGATCCGACCGAGGAACGCCTTGGGAAACAGATGATGGAACTCCTTGTCAGATCGAGATTCGCGTTGTTGAGCTCATTGCGCATACGGCCGGCGTGGTCGTTGTTCTCGCAGAAGACGCTGGTCTTACGCATCAGGCCGGTTTTGTGCAGATAGTTGGTGAGATAGCGAGCGGCAACCTCGGTTCGGTCCAGGATCGCGAGCACTCGTTCGTATTGCTGGGGAGTGTAGAGGCCTGGCGGCACCCGCTCACCGTCGATATCCAGGGTGCCCGGTTCGGGAACATAGCCGGTTAGGTTTGATCGAAGGGAGCGAGCAGCATCGCGCGCTCGAGTTTCGACGTCGCCGGATCTTGACCATAGAACCGCTCCCACAGTCCTTCTGGAGTCGGGAATCCGATCCGCGTCTGTATCGCGCCGCCTACGACGATCTCGTAGATCACCTTGCCATTGGTGGCGTACGCGACAGGCACATCCAGCAGGACGGCATAGCGCCGAGCTTGCTCGATCCCAGTCTGCTCGTTCTCGCTGGTTCGCTTCGCTTCGACGACGGCGATCGGAAAATCGTCTTCGTATTCGAGTACATAGTCGGCGCGCAACGGATCGGCCCGTCGGTGCCTGCGGGCGGATGCGATGATGCGGCCCTGGTTGATCGTGTACTCATCCTGGATACGCTCGCGAGACCACTCTGCCTGTATCAGCTGAGCGAGAATGACCGCTGTGCGCGTTGCGTCCTCGGTTTGTCCCCCGGGCTTTGCTCATTCTCCGTTTCTACCGCATGTCCCGAAGCGCGGAAAGGCCTCTGCGGCAGGCCAATCGGTTGCTTGGTCAGCTCGAGAAGTAGCCTTGGCGCTCGGGATTATTCGCGTGGAACTGGATGTCCGGGCCGGTTCACTCGCGGCGGTGGCGGCCCGCGTCGGGGTCCGGAGCGGCGTAGCGGTAGGTGTGGTGGTCGACGAAGCCCATCTCCCGGTACATCGCGAGGGCGGCGTCGTTGTTCGCCTCCACCTGGACGTAGGCGTGAGTGGCGCCGCGTTTGTAGCCCCAGTTGATCAGCTCGGCGCACACGAGGGTGCCCAGGCCGTGGCGGCGGTGGGGTGCGGCGACCGCGAGACAGCTCAGGCCGATCCAGTGTCGGCCGTCGGGGGCGGTGGTGCGGGCGCCGCGGCCGATCGCCAGCGGGGTCGGCAGGCCGAGTGCGGCGAAACCGAGTTCACCGTCGCGGACCGCGGTGAGCACGTCGGTGTCCGGCAGCGGCGCGGCCACGTCGACGGTGTCCTCTCCACGATGCCGGTGCAGTTCCAGCCACGCCGGGTGCGGACGCTCGTCGATGCGGACCATCGACGGGCCCTGCGGTAGTACGAAAGTGGTGATATCGATGCCGAGCACCCTCGTCTCGCCCCAGGTGCGCCAACCCGGCGGCACCGGCGCCAGGCGGTCGGGAAGCCGAAGCCGCAGCGGCAGGCCGTGTTCGGTATACCACTCGCCGATGCGGCGCAGCGTGCGCATGTCGAGGGCGGCGGTGCGGCCCGATTCGCCCAGTGGCACAGCGGAATTCGCGCGATGGGTGTACCCGTTGCCGGCACTGCACAGCCAGCCGTCGAACCAGGCCCGCTCGAGCCCGGGCCAGCCGTCGATCGCGGCCGCTTCCAGCGCGCGGATCTCACCGATCCGGATCGGGCGTGGCCCCAGTGCTTTCATCGCCACCACCCGATCGGGGGCGATGGTCACGGTGGTGCCGTCGGCGGTGCGGACCTGCATCGGATCCGGCGAGACGAGCTCACCGATCACATCCGTGAACTGCTGCGGATAACCCTCGGGCAGGCGGTAGCGCACCACCACGCGGCGCCCGAGCGGGATATCGGGACGGTCAGTCGTCATGCCCGAACGGATCCGGCACCTCGCCCGGCACCCAGCTCAGACCCGGTGTGCCCCAGCCGTTGCGCTTGATCGCCTTCTTCGCGGCGCGGGCGTTGCGGCCGATCAGCACATCCACGTAGAGGAAACCGTCGAGGTGGCCGACCTCATGCTGCAGCATGCGGGCGAAGAACCCCTTGCCCTCGATGGTGACCGGCTCGCCGTGTTCGTCGGTGCCGGTGACCCGCGCCCAGTCCGCGCGGCCGGTGGGGAACTGCTCACCCGGAACGGAGAGGCAGCCCTCCTCGTCGTCGTCGGGATCGGGCATGGTTTCGGGGATCTCGGAGGTTTCCAGCACCGGGTTGATCACCGCGCCGCGCCGCCGTCGCACCGAGCCGTCGGGCTGCACGTCGGGGCAGTCGTAGACGAACAGCCGCAGCGATTCACCGACCTGATTGGCGGCCAGCCCGACTCCGTTGGCGGCGTCGAGGGTTTCGTACATGTCCGCGATCAGGCCGGCGAGCTCGTCCGGCGATTGCGATACCTGCCGGGTCGGGTTGTGCAGCACCGGATCGCCGACGATGCGGATCGGGAGAATCGCCATGGTGGCACACTTTACGCGGCGCCGCGTGTACGGCCCGACACGCCGTACGACGCCTCGGTGAACGGGTGTGCCGCGTGGTTGAATGACGACGACTGTCGTCCGTTGTTGATTCGGCGAGGGAGCGATATGGACAGCGCAGCGGCCCGGAATTTATCCGCAAGCGAGGACAGCTCCGCGAGCGAAGAGATCGTGGCAGTGGTCGAAGGCGCCTCCGGCGCGGTGGTCGAAGGCGCCTCCGGCGCGGTGGTCGACGGCGCCCCCGAGGGGGTCGCGGTCGACGGTCTCACCCGCCGCGAACTCGACATTCTCGATTTCGAGCGCAAGTGGTGGAAGTACGCCGGCGCCAAGGAAGAAGCCATCCGGGAGCTGTTCGCCATGTCCGCCACCCGCTACTACCAGGTTCTCAACGCCGTCGTCGACAAGCCCGAGGCGCTGGCCGCCGATCCGATGCTGGTGAAACGGCTGCGCCGGTTGCGGGCCAGCCGGCAGAAATCGCGGGCGGCGCGGCGGCTGGGCTTCCAGGTCTGACCGGCGGATGTCCGATGCACGCGCCCGCTCATCCCTGCGACTAGGGTCGACACCGTGAGCAACCCGAATCCGCCCTCCGGTGGACCGCCGCTGCGAGCACTCGCGATGGTGCTGATCGCGCTGGCCATCGTCTTCGCGGGCCTCGGCGCGATGGCGCTGTCGAACTCGAATTCCGATTCCGCTGCCGCGGAGACCTCGCCGGACACCGAAACGACGGTCGCCCCGGTCGCCACCACCCGCGCCGCCGCCACGACGACGACGGTCACGACCACCGCGGCGCCGACGACCACGCTCACCACGACCACCGCGGCGCCGACCAGCACGACGGTCGGCGTGGACAAGACCGTGCCGGTCCGGGTGCTGAACAACAGCACCGTCGCCGGCCTGGCCTCCCGCACCGGGAGCCAGCTCACCGCGGCGGGCTTCGACGTCACCGAGACCGGCAACTACCCCGGCGGTGTGATCGCGAAAACAACTGTCTACTACGGAAATTCCCCGCACGAACGGGAGACCGCTCAGGCGATCGCGAATGAATTGGGAGTGTCGGCCGAACCGCGTTTCGCCGGAATCGCGGACTCGCCGCCGGGCATCATCGTCATCGTCACCGGTAACTAGAACCCAACCGAGCCCCACCAGTGCGGTGCACAACGGCTCTGGCATCATCTTGTTCGGTAAGGAATCTGTTCAACCAGCACTACTCGTAAACTCGGTACTCGTAAAGGAGTTCTCCGATGGCCCCCTCCGCAACCCGTCGCCCGTCCTGGCGGACTGTGACCCCGATGCTGGCGATCGCGGCTTTCGGCCTGGTCGCATGCAGCAACAGCCAGGAGTCGAGCGACGTCAAGGGGACCACCCCGCCGGTATGGACCGGTAGCGCCGGTCCCGCGGAGAACTCCGGCACCAGCGCCGAGCAGAACCCGCCCGCCGGCGATTCGGTCTCGGTGCAGTTGAAGGACCCCTCCGGCGCCCAGGTCGGCACCGCCACCATCGCCAAGTCGGGCGACAAGCTGCAGATCACCGTCGACGCGCACGGCCTGCAGCCGGGCTTCCACGGCCTGCACATCCACCAGAACGGCAAGTGCGAGCCGAACTCCACCGCCCCGTCCGGCGGCGCGCCGGGCAACTTCCTGTCCGCCGGTGGCCATCTTCAGGTGGGCGAACCGAACGCCCATCCGTCCAGCGGCGATCTGACCTCGCTCGAGGTCGGCAAGGACGGCACCGCGAAGCTGGTGACCACCACCGACTCCGTGACGCTGGATCAGATCAAGGGCAAGGCGCTGATGATCCACGCCGGCGCCGACAACTTCGGCAACATCCCGAACCGCTACCAGCAGGCCAACGGTGGCGCGCCCGGGCCCGATGCCGAGACTCTGGCAACCGGCGACGCGGGCGGCCGGGTCGCCTGCGGCGTCATCGGGTAAGAGCGGATCCGTCATGGGTGGGGCTGGCTCTCGAGCGGTTCCCTGGAACGGCTCGCCCCGCCCGACGCTGGGCGTCGAATGGGAGATCGCGCTCGTCGACAAGCAGACGCGCAATCTCTCCAATACGGCCGCCGCGGTCTTCGATCAGGTCGGTGATCTGCGGGCGCCCAACGGCCCGCCGCACGTCACCAAGGAGCTGCTGAAGAATACGGTCGAACTCGTCAGCGGCGTCCACGACACCGTCGGCGAGGTGGTCGACGAGATGCACGCCACGATGGACACCGTGCGCGCGGCCGCCGACCGAGTCGGTGTGGACCTGTTCTGCGCGGGCACCCATCCGTTCGCCCAGTGGTCGACCCAACAGCTGACCCGCTCCGAGCATTACGACGAGCTGATCAGCCGCACCCAGTGGTGGGGGCGCCAGATGCTGATCTGGGGCGTGCACGTGCACGTGGGAGTCTCGCACTCGGAGAAGGTCTTTCCGATTCTCAACACGCTGCTGCTCTCGTATCCGCATCTGCTGGCGCTGTCGGCGTCCTCACCGATGTGGGCCGGCATCGATACCGGGTACGCGAGCAATCGCGCGCTGATGTTCCAGCAGCTGCCGACCGCCGGATTGCCGTTCCAGTTCGAGAACTGGTCGCAGTTCGAGTCTTTCGTGCACGATCAGATGAAAACCGGTGTGTTCGAACAACTCGGCGGGATGCACTGGGATATCCGCCCCGCGCCGAAATGGGGGACCATCGAGGTCCGCGTCTGCGATGGAATCCCCAGTCGCTTCGAGCTTTCCGCACTCGTCGCACTGATCCACTGCCTGATCGTGGATCTGGATCGCAGGGTGGAGGCGGGGGAGGCCATGCCCACCCTGCCGCCCTGGCATGTGCAGGAAAACAAGTGGCGCGCAGCGCGTTACGGCCTGGACGCGATCATCATCACCGACTCCGACAGCAACGAGCGGCTGGTCACCGACGATCTGATGGATCTGCTGGATCGATTGCAGCCCACCGCGAAACTGCTGCAGTGTGAGAACGAACTCGCGCGGGTGCCCGATATCGTGGAACGCGGGGCGTCGTATCAACGGCAGCGGCGAGTGGCGGCGGCCGCGCAGGGCGATCTGGTCGCGGTGGTGGACGCGCTGGTCGAGGAATTGAAGAGCTGAGTCGGCGACGCGGCGCCGCGGCCGGACTTGCTGCCGCCGATCGCCGAACGGCCGCGGTGACCGACACCGCATCGGCGCGCTACCGCAAGCTGGTCTGGAAATACACAGGGATGGGCCTGAACTCGTTCGCTCCCGACCTGGCATCCGCGCGGCGCCGACTGCCCGTGGCCTCGAACCTGTTCCCGAACAGCACGTTTCGGGTGGAAGAGCGATTATTCGCACCCAATCGCCGTCACCCTGCATGAAAAGTGTCGGTGCGACCAGCTCGGCCGCTCGATGGCAATCAGCGCCGCCACCGCGCCCCGTCGCTCCACCCGATCAGATGAGCACCGCGCAGCGCCATGGCGTCCAGCCACGCTTCCGTATCCTCGGCCATCGCCGCATAGGTGTTCGGGCCGGGCACATCGGCGGTCCGGCCGTGTCCGCGCCGCTCCGGGACATACCCGATAGTGTCGAGCCAGCTCGCCCACCTGCTGTCCCCACGATTCGGCCGTCTCGAGCCCACCGTGTAACAACACCACCGGCTCACCGTCGCCGTGCACCTCGTAGTAGGTCCGCAACCCGCCCGCGTCGATGTATTCACCCATGCGTGCGGTCTGGCCCGAGGACCCGCGTGCGTCTCGCGCCTGCCCGGCATGCGACGTATCTCACCGGTTCGGCACCACGGCAACGACTTTCGGTCAGCGGTGGAATTCGCGCCAGGCCTTCTGCGTGTCGGTGAGCCTCGGGCGGGGCGTGCGGTGACGGAAGAAGTTCACCACCATCGTCACCGGAACGATGAACGCGTGAAAGAAGATCAGGTACGAGCCGCCGTCGAAGAGAAAGGCGAGGTAGAAGGCGTAGCCGAGGAAGATGCCGCCGAAGATGCCGTTGAACGATCGTGACGCGCTGCTCTGCCCCTGCTTCACCGACGCCATGGCGATCATGACGATCCCGCTGATCGCGAGCAGTGCGACATACCAAGTGAACATGGCTCGAACTCTGGCAGCGCGACCCTGGTAATCGCTTACGGAAAGGTTCTCGCGGGGGCCGCCGCGACAATGGCGCAGATCACATCCGTCGCCGACGTTTCCGCTGTGCGAGGGGCGGCGTTCATCGCCTGTTTACGATGATCGGGTGCTGCTCGATGATCCGCGTTCCGACTTGGGTGACGCTCGCCGGGGCCGGTTCCGGAACCGGTCGCCGCATCACGCGGCCTGGGTGCTGGTCACCGCGGTGCCGGCGCTGCTGATCGTGCTGCAGTTAGTGGCCGTGCGCAACAACTTCGAAGGCCCGCTGCACAGCCTCTGGGAGGATTTCGCCGGGACACCCAAATCGGTCTCCGTGCCGTGGGCGGGGCTGGCACTGGCGCTAGTCGGGTTGTCGTGGCGGTGGCGGTTCATCACCGTGGGCGTGGCGGTGATCGTCGATGCCGTCTGTGCGTCGATCCGGGTGCTGCTCGGCGGTGCGCTGACGATCGGCAACGGTGCGGTCATCGCCCTCACCGCAGTGGTGCTGATCGCCTGGCTCGGCTGGGAGGGTGCGGCCAAACGCAACGCCCTGCGCGCGGCGGCGCTGGGATCGCTGCTGATCATCGCCACCAAGGTCGGTGACGTGTGGCTGCATTTCACGGTGGTGGCCGGCCCGCAGGTCCGAGACCGCTATCTGGTGCTGGCCGATCACGCCTTCGGTGAGCCCGCATGGGTGATGGGCCGGGTGATCGACGCCCTGGGACCGGTGGTCTACGGCGTATTGCATTGGGTCTACATCGAATTGCCGGTGGCCGCGATGGTGGTGGCGGTCTGGCAGCTGCGCAAGGTGGTGCGCACCGGGGTGTGGCCCCGGCACTATCTGGTACGCACCTTCCTGGTGCTGGGCCTGGTCGGCCCGGTGATCTACCTGATCTTCCCGGTGGTCGGGCCGATGTTCGCCTATGGACCGGACGGGCACGGTCTGCAGGTCGGCGACTATTGGCCACACCACGTGCCACCCATCGACTATCACCCGAAGCCCATGCCATTCGACCGGTACACGCCGCGCAACTGCATGCCCTCGATGCACACCGCCTGGGCGACCGCGGTTTTCCTGCACACCCGCCGCGACAACGACGGTGCGCCGGCACCGCGCTGGGTGCGCTGGGCCGGGACGTTCTGGTTGCTCTCGACGCTGTCGGCCACCCTCGGTTTCGGCTATCACTACGGCGCCGACCTGCTGGCGGGTGCGGTGCTGGCGCTGACCGTCGAATCGGCGTTGCGCGCCCCCGAGCGCGGCTGGGACCGGGCGCGCGCACTTCTGGTCGCCGCCGGATTCACGCTGCTGGCCGGCTTGCTGCTCGCCTATCGCTATCTGGCGGTGTGGATGGCCGACTATCCGCTGCCCGCCGGGATCATCGCGCTCGGTCTGTTCGCCGGATTCGTGTCGGCGTTCTATCGCACCTGGTTCGCGCGCACAGCCGCGGACGTGCACGAACCGGTCGCGGTGTAGCGGGTTCGGTCAGTCGTCGGGAAGGTCCTCGTCACCCATCTCGTTGATCAGCAGCAGTCCGTCGCGGTGGCGCTGCTCCCGATAGGCCGTCCGGCCGACCAGATGGGCGATGGCCGGCGCGGTGACGAGCGTGAACAGGCCGACGAGCACCAACATCCAGACGTTGGGATGGCCGCGCAGCTGGATCGCCGAACCGATCAGTATCAGAACCAGGCCGACGACCTGAGGTTTCGTCGCGGCGTGCATGCGCGAGAGGGTGTCGGGGAAGCGCACGATCGCGACCGCCGCCGTGGCGGCGAGGAACGCCCCGAGCAGGATGGTCGCGTACGACAACCAGATCAGCGCGGTATGGAAGATGCCGCTCATTTGTCGTCCCGCACCCGGAAACGCGTGACCGCGGCCGATCCCAGGAAGCCGACCAGCGACAGCGCGACGATGCCCGGCACCACGGTGGTGTCGTCGCTGTAGGCCGCCCACACCGCCAATCCCGCGGCGGCGATGCCGACCAGCGAATCGATGCCGACGACTCGGTCCAGGGTGCCGGGACCGGCCAGCACCCGGAAGGAAGTGAAAGCCGCGGCGGTCGCCAGGAGTATGCCCGCCACGATCGCGACAAAGGTCATGAACCTACCTCCTGTGATTCGCGGGACCCCCGCCTCCGGTCGGCAGCGCGAGCCGCTGCGCGATGGTCGCTCACGCCGCCTCCTGTTTGTTGCCTTCGAAGGACCTGATCAGCAGGCCTTCCAACCGGCGGGTGATGTAGTAGAACTTCTCGACCGCGTCGTCGCTGCCGACATCGAGTACGTGCACCCACGCGGCCCCGGCCACCCGATCCAGTTCCAGCACCATCGTGCCGGGGATCAGATTGAGCACATCGGCGCACAGCACCATCACCAGATCCGAGTCGATCGCGAGCCGCACTCGCAGCACTCCCGAGACCGGCGCACCGGCGGGCCGCACCGCGAACCACGCGATCTGAAGACTGGATTCGATCGCGTAATAGGCGATGAGCACGACCAATTCGAGCAGCGGCAGCACCCGCAACCCGCCGTTCACCGGAACTCGCGGCAGCGGCAGCAGCACCATGATCAGGATGCCGACCACCAGTCCGGCGAGCAGATTGGCGACGCTGGCATTACCCCACAGCGCGGTGTAGACGACGGCCAGCCAGATCAGCACGCCGATGCGAACCAGTCGTTCCCGCGTCATCGGTTTCCTCCCGACTGCCACGTCTCCGGCGGGCCGAGCACGGTGTCCAGATAGCGGTGCGGATCGTTGAGATCTTCGGCCGCGCGTTGGCAGATGCCCAGGATCGGCCCGGCGAATACCGTGAGCGTGAGCGCGACCACGATCAACGCCGCCGTCGGAGCCACCATCAGCCGGGGCATGCGGCCGGGGTCGACGCGGTCGTCGAACAACACATCGGTGGATTCGTCGATCAGCGCAGACGGGGCGGCATCGGCCAGTTCACCCTCCGGGGCCTGGACGCGCGGGCGCCAGAACGCCTTACTCCACACCCGCGCCATGACGTACAGCGTGAGCAGGCTGGTCGTCACCGCGCCGGCGATGAGCATCCAGGCCAGCACGCTCCCGTCGGCGGCGCCCGCCTGCAACAGCCGCACCTTGCCGATATATCCGGAAAACGGCGGAATACCACCGAGATTGAGCGCCGGAATGCCGAACAGCAGGGCCAGCGCCGGACTCGCCGCCAGCAATCCGCCCAATCGGCTCAGCGACGCCGATCCGGCCTGCCGCTCGATCAGCCCCACCACCAGGAACAGCGTGGTCTGGACCAGAATGTGGTGCGCCACGTAGAAAACCGTTCCGGTGGTGCCGCCGACGGAATTCAGCCCGACCCCGAACATCAGATAGCCGATATGGCTGACCAGGGTGAACGACAGCAGACGTTTGATATCGCTCTGCGCGATCGCACCGAGGATGCCGATCACCATGGTGAGCAGACCGCACACCAGCAGCACGTTGTCGAAGGTGCCGGCCGGCAGCAGCAGGGCGTGCACCCGGATGATCGCGTACACACCGACTTTCGTCAGCAAACCCGCGAAGACCGCGGTGACGGGTGCGGGCGCGGTGGGATACGAATCCGGCAGCCAGTTCGACAGCGGGAACACCGCGGCCTTGATGCCGAAAGCCACCAGCAGCACCGCGCAGATCGCACTGCGCACGCCCAGCGGCACCGTGCCCATCCGCACCGACATATCGGCCAGATTCAGGGTGCCGGTCGCCGCGTACGCCAGTGCGATGCCGGTGAGGAAGATCAGCGATGACACCATCGACACCATCACATACGACACCCCGGCCCGGACCCGGTCGGCGCTCGCGCCCAGCGTGAGCAGGACGAACGACGCGGCCAGCAGCACCTCGAATCCGACGAACAGATTGAACAGGTCACCGGCCAGGAAGGCGAGCGAAACACCCGCGCTCAGAATCAGATACGTCGGCTGGAAGATCGAGGTGGGCTGGCGTTCGGTGCCGTCGCTGATACCCTGCCCGACCGCGAAGATCAACACCGCGAGCAGCACGATCGACGACACCAGCAGCATGCCGGCCGAGAGCCGGTCGACCACCAGCGTGATGCCGATCGGCGTCTCCCAGCGGCCGACCTGCACTGCCCCCATGCCGTCGCGGTCGGCCAGATACAGCAGCACCCCGGAGATCGCGACCACCACGGTCAGCGCCGCGATCGAAATCGCCTGCTGCACACGCGCTTTGCGACCCATGATCAGGGTCGAGGCCGCGGTGAGCAACGGAATCAGCACCGGGAGCGGGCAGAGGGCGGGTAGCAGACCGGGGGACAGGCTCATTGTTCGGGATCCTCGCCCTCGCGCTGCGCGGCGACCTTCACGTCCTCGGGGTCGTCCTCGACCTGCTCCGTGGTGGTCAGCGCGAAGGCCCGATAGGCCAGAGCGAGAACGAATGCCGCCAAACCCATCGTGATGACGATCGAGGTAAGGATCATCGCCTGCGCGAGCGGATCGGCCGGATCGTGATGTCGCCGGTCCGACTCGCCGAGTATCGGCGGCCGTCCGTCCGGACCGCTCATGGTGAGGATCAGCAGGTTCACCGCATTGCCGAACAGGATCAACCCCAGCAGCATCTTCGACACCGCGCGTTCGAGCACCAGATACACCCCGCAGGCGACCATGATCCCGATCAGGGCCAGCATGGTGATATTCGCGCTCACCGCATCCTTCCCTTCGTCGAAGACGTTGTGCCCTCCAGGAATTCGATATCGAGGCGGGCGCCGAGACTGCGCAGCACGTCCAGTACCAGACCCACCACGATCAGGTACACGCCCAGGTCGAACAGCATCGCGGTGACGAATTTGACATGCCCGAGCAACGGCAGGGTGACTTCGATGATGGCCGAGGAGAGAGGTGGCGCGCCCAGCAACAGCGATCCGGTCGCGGTGCCCGCCGACAGCACCAGCCCGGCGCCCAGCACATGTCCGGCGTCGACCGGCAGCGCCTCGGCCAGTTCGTAGCGACCACCGGCCAGATAGCGCAGGACCAGGGCCAATCCGGCGGTGAGACCGCCCGCGAAGCCGCCGCCCGGCGCATTGTGTCCGGAGAAGAAGAAATACACCGACAGCACCATGATGGTGGGGAACAGCATCCGGGTGGTCATCGCCATCACCATCGACCGGTCCCGCGGGGCGACCAGCGGACCGGCGCGCAACCAGTAGGCCCGGTCCGGATCGGGGGTGTAGCCGGGGGCGTCGGAGACGCGCGGCAGGGTGCCGAACCGGCGGCTGCGGAACATCAGCGAGGCGACACCGGTGGCCGCGACCACCAGGACCGAGATCTCGCCGAGGGTGTCCCACGCCCGGATGTCGACGAGCAGAACGTTCACCGCGTTCTTGCCGCCGCCGAAACTGTATGCGGCGGGCGGGATTCGATGCCAGATCGGATCGGTGCTGCGGGCCGCGGTGGCGAAGGCCGCCACGATCACCACCGCCGCTCCGACCGCCGCGGACAGGATGGCGCGGCGTACCTTCAGGGCGGCGGTGCGGCTGGGTTCGATCTCGGCGGAGAACTTCCGCAGCACCAGCACGAAGATCACCAACGTCAGTGTCTCGACAAGGAACTGGGTGAGGGCGAGATCCGGCGCGCCGTGCAGGGCGAAGATCACACCGCAGCCGTAGCCGGTGACCCCGACCAGCAGTACGCTGGCGAGCCGGTTGCGCATGACGGTGGCGCCCAGGGCCATCGCGGCCATCACCAACGCGATCACCAGCTGGAGTGAGGAATCCCACGCCCGCACCGAGATGCGCGAACGCGCGCCGATGAACAACAGCACCAACGGCAGCGCCACGACCGTGGTCAGGATCAGCCCCTGATTCAGCGGCAGCGAACCACGCTGGGTGGCACCGGTCATCCGCAGTGACAGCTGATCCATCGCGCGCAGTACGGCGTCGTAGACCCGGTCGGCGTTGCCGAGGCGCGGATTCACCGATTCGCCGATCCGGTCGCGGATCTCGAACAGCACCAGACCACAGGCGATGGCGATCAGGGTGAGGGTGAGCGGAGTGCCCCAGCCGTGCCACAGCCCCAGATGCGACTCCAGCGGCCCGAGTGTGCGGGCGTAGGGCGAGAGCAGCCGGTCCATCCAGGGCGAGGCGAGACCGGCGGCCAGCGAGGCCACGGCCAGCACGGCCGGCGGCGCGACGAACAGCGCACTCGGGCGATGCCAGGGCGGCTCCGGCTCGGGCACATCCTCGGCGGTGGCACGTTTCGTACCGAACGCGCCCCAGACCATGCGCGCGCTGTAGCCGACGGTGAACATCGACCCGAGCACGATGCCGATAACGACGGCGATCCGAACCGATGGGCTCAGATTGCCCGCGTCGAGTTCGGCGGCGAAAGCGCTTTCCTTTGCGACGAAACCGAACAGCGGCGGAATCGCGGCCATGCTCAGCGCGGCGAGCGCCGCGACCGCGCACAGGACCGGGGCGCGCCGCCCGATGCCGGAGAGCCGGCGCAGATCGCGGGTGCCGGCGCTGTGATCGATGATGCCGACCACCATGAACAGACATCCCTTGAACAGCGCGTGCGCGACCAGCAACGCCGCACCGGCCAGCGCCGCCTCCGGTGTTCCCGTGCCGACCAGCACCAGCAGGAATCCGAGCTGGCTCACGGTGCCGAAGGCGAGCACCAGTTTCAGGTCGTAGACCTGCAGCGAGCGCAGACCGGCCAGCAGCATCGACAGGATGCCCAGGGTCAGCACGATCGGATGCCACACCGGGGCCTCGGACAGGCCCGGGGCGAGTCGCGCCACCAGGTAGATACCGGCCTTCACCATCGCGGCGGCGTGCAGATAGGCGCTCACCGGGGTGGGTGCGATCATCGCACCGGGCAGCCAGAAGTGCAGTGGCACGATCGCCGATTTGCTCAACGCGCCGATCAGAATCAGCACCACCGCGACGTTGGTCGACCAGTCGTGCGGGTCGGCCCGGGCCACCACATCGGAGAGCAGGTAGCTGCCGCAGCGCTGTCCGAGCAGCACCAGGCCGACCAGCATCGCCAACCCGCCCGCGGCCGTGACCAGCAGCGCCTGCAGGGCCGCACGGCGGCCCGTGCTCTGCTCGGCATGATGGCCCACCAGCAGGAACGACAGCACCGTGGTGAGTTCCCAGAAGGTGAACAGCACCAGCATGTTGTCGCTGACGACCAACCCGAACATGGCCCCGGCGAAGGCCACCAGATAGCCGGCGAAGATACCCAGGCGGGCTCGGTCGTCGTCGTCGAAATATTCGGCGCAATAGGCCAATACCAGCGCACCCACGCCCAGGACCAGCACCGCCATGATGGAGGCGAGACTGTCCAGACGCAGATCCAGATTCATGTGGATCTCCGGCGCCCAGGTGATCCGGACCTCCGCGCCGCTGTTCCAGTTCGCGAGCACCCACACGAGCCCGGCCAGTGGTGCCAGCGCGATCGGGTAGAAACCGCGTCTTCCCCATACGCGCACAGCGAGCGGTGCGAGCAGGGCGGCGCAAGCATGGGCTAGCAGGATGGCGAGCAAACGTCACTCCGTCGGTCGGCGGCGGGGTGGTGGCGTCCCGATCCTACTGATGAATCCGGGCTTCTGTGGTCACGGCCGGATCCGGCGCGGTCCGGAGCGCGACCTTCCAGAGGCAATGGCTATATATCGGCTACCGATTCGGTGGTCGTCGGCTTGCGCCAATAGCGCAGGGCGAGCAGGCCCGCCGCGCAGCCGGCGGTGATGCCCAGTGCGGTCCAAAACGGCGCGGGCGAGGCCATCGACGGAGTCGGACACAGGTACCACCCGCCGAGATCCGAGACACACTGCTGCCTGCCGAGACGGTCGTGCAGCGCGGTGATCACCGACGGCACGAACACGATCGCCACACCCAGCACGCGGGTCGGGTTGTAGCGTGGTGCCGCACTGCCGAAGCTGTAGCCGGCCAGCACCGCGAGCAGCCCGCTCAACACCGCGGCCTGCACGCCACCGCCGATCCGATGTCCGGTGACCAACACGCAGTACAGCGCCATCGCGGCCAGCGCCACGACCGCGAGCATCGGCATCGGGCGCCGGAAACCAGCGATCAAACCCAGCGCGATCAGCAGCACCAAGGGGGCGACCGACCATATCGGAAGGCGGGCCGGAATCAGCGCGCCGCCGACCGCGGCCAGAGCGACCGCCAGCAGGATCAGCACACCGTCGCGCCGGGGCAGCAGAACCGCCGCCACCACGGCCGCGGCCACCGTCAGTACCGCGGCGGTGACGATATGTCCCGTGCTCTCGGCGTGGCGCGCAAGCCATTCCGCGCCGAACACCTCGACGATCACGAAAACCAGTCCCGCGACGATCGGCGCCATCGGTAATTCGACCGAGCGGCGCTCCACGGTGTCCTGGTTGCGATTGACGACCATGCCGACGATCACGAGGACGAGTGTGATCATGATCAACCACAGCGGCGGCAGCGTTGTCGTCGACCATCCCGGCGCGCTCATCACTCCGTCCCGCACAGTGCCCTTCGAGGTCGAACCGAGCTGGCCGAAGACCACTGCCGCGAGGGCGCCCAGGGTCCAGCCGAACACCTGCAGCCAGCCGCGCAGCACCGCGACCGCGATTCCGCCCAGCAGAATTCCGCCCGCCAGCGCCTCCAGATAATTCAGCGTGGCCGGCGCGATGCTCCGGTCGCCGCTCTCGGCCAGCAGATGAGCCAGGAACATGGTCGTCACCCCGCACAGCGCCGTGCCCCAGGCGACCAGCGCATGGTTGACGGTGGTGGCGAAGACGGCCACGACCAGGGCCACGATGGCGCCCACGGCGATGGCCCGCGGCTGGCTGGCGGCGAGCATATCCAGTTGCAGCACCGAGGTCTGCGAGGTCCAACGGAAGCCGTTGGGCAGCAGCAACGACAGCCCGGCGACCAGGGTGGCCAGGGCCGCCGTGATCATCTCCAGAACCGCGTGGCGCGTGCGCACCAGCCGAAAATACCTGCGAACCGGGTGGAACCGGGGCAGACCTGCCGGATCGGGCGCGCCGGTCGGAGGCGCGCGGCGAATCAGAGTGTCGCGCGCTTGCCGGCGTACTGCCGCAGTGCTTCGACCTGATCGGCGTCGAGCGAGGGCCGCACACTGCCGCGGGCCGTCGCCACATCCGCGCCGCCGATGGCGGCGGCATCCACATCACGGCGCATCGCGGCCATCGCGGCCTCGCGGAGAAGTGCCGCGCAGTCGGCCGCCGAGTAGCCGTCCAGGTCCGCGGCCAGTGCGGCAAGGTCCACATCGTCGCTCAGCGGCACGGAACGGCTCGCGGTGCGCAGGATTTCGGCGCGGGCCGCGGCATCCGGCGGCGGGACGAAGACCAGCCGCTCCAGCCGGCCCGGACGCAGCAGCGCGGAGTCGATCAACTCGGGCCGGTTGGTGGCGCCGACCACCACCACATCGCGCAGCGGTTCCACCCCGTCCAGTTCGGTGAGCAGCGCCGCGACCACACGGTCGCCGACGCCCGAGTCCGTGCTCTGGCCGCGTCGCGGGGCGAGGGCGTCGATCTCGTCGAGGAAGATCAGCGACGGGGCGGAATCACGGGCACGCTGGAACAGTTCGCGTACCGCGCGCTCGGAGGAGCCGACCCATTTGTCCATCAATTCGGCACCCTTGACGGTATGCACGCTGAGTTGCCCACTCCCGGCCAGCGCGCGCACCAGGAAGGTCTTACCGCAGCCCGGCGGTCCGTACAGCAGCACCCCGCGTGGCGGGTCGATACCCAGGCGCGCAAACGAATCCGGATGCCGCAGCGGCCACAGCACCGCCTCGGTGAGCGCCTGTTTGGTCTCGGTCATATCGCCGACGTCGTCGAGGCTCAGGCTGCCGATCGCGAGTTCCTCCGTACCCGAACGTGAGAGCGGCCGGATCACCTCCAGCGCGCCGACCAGATCCGCCTGGGTCAACGTCGGATCGGCGTGATCGCGGCTGGCCCGCGAGGCCGCCCGCAGCGCCGCCTCCCGGCACAACGCCGCGAGATCCGATGCCACGAATCCCGGTGTGCGCGAGGCGATCTCGTCGATATCGAGATCCTCGGTCGGTACTTTGCGCAACAGTTGTTGCAGCAGTTCCACGCGGACCGCGGCGGTCGGCAGCGTCAGCGCCACTTCGCGATCACAGAGATCGGGCGCGCGCAGCCGGCTGTCGACCGCGGTGGGATGAGAGGTGGTGGCCAGGAAGGCCACTCCGGCAGTGGCCACCGCGGCGCGCAGCTGATCGAGAATGAGCGTCGCCACCGGCTCCGGCTGCTCGGGAAGCAGGGCGTCGATATCGGTGATCAGCAGGACTCCGCCTGCGCCGGAGCAGACTTCCGAGACCGCGAGCCCCACCTCGCGCAACCGGGTGCCGCTCTCGGATGCGCCGGCGGTCGGTCCGTCCAGTTCCACGATGCGCCGTGGTGTGGACACCGCGCGTGCCAGTGTCGCCTTGCCGGCGCCGGCGGGCCCGGTGATCAGCACGCCCAGATGCGGCGGGGCGCCGAGGGTCCGCAGCAGTTCCGGTTCGTCGAGCGCCAGGCTCAGCCATTCCGACAGTTTCGCCGCGGGCGCGCGCACGCCGGCCAGATCCGCCACCGGGACGGCCGAGGGACGCTCCCGCACCAGCATCCGGCTGCCGGGACGATTCGGCGCCAGCGCGCTCCGGGGATCGTGGGAGGCGTCGGCCGCCGGGGCCGCGGCACCCCACACCACCGCGCTGTTGGGCTGCACGCTGACCGGGCCGCCGGTGGGATCGGTGGTGGTCACGGTCAGCAGTTCGGAGGTCCAGGCGATCGCGAAGGTGCGCGACAGCGCTTGTGTCGCGGCGGCGGAGCTGGTGCCCGGCCCCAGATCGCGGGGCAGCAGCGACACCGCGTCACCCACGGTGACGACCTTGCCGAGCAGCGCCTGCCGCAGCGTGGATTCCGCGATCGCGCCCATCGCCGCAGCCGAGCCGGTCACCGAGATGTGCCGGGCCCCGTATACCGTCACCGGGGCCACGACGACCGCGCCGTCCTCCCGCACCCCGGCATTGGACAGCGTCACGTCGTCGAGCAGGGCGATTCCGGCGGGTGTATCGGCGGGCGCCCGGCCGACCACCGCGGCCGTGCGCCGGGAGCCGATCACGCTGATCCCGTCCCACTCCCGCAATCCGAGGGCCGCGAGCGCTTCGGAATGCAAGCGGACCACGCCCCGGCGGGCGTCGGCGGCCGAGCGGTTGAGTCGGGCGGTCAGCGACAATTCAGGCACGTCTGCCATTGTGCCCGCGGCACGGTAGCGGCCGTGTGTGCCCGCGGCAGGTGGCGGCCGGGTGGATCGAGCTCCCCGGCTCAGCGCGCGCCCGGCCGGCGCAGCCGCAACCGCGCAGACGATTCGCGAATTCCCGGCGGCCGCCGCAGCCGCAGCCGGGCGCCCTCGCCGATCGGCGGCATCCGCCGGGCCGCACGACGCTGCGCGCGGCGTTCGGCGGGTTTGTGATGCCAGGTCTCCGGCCGTGCCGCCACCCAGCGCTGCGAGCGCCACGCGAACGGAATGTGCACCAGGTACAGCCCGATCAGCACCATCAGCAGGATCAGCGGATAGGTGACCAGGGCGGCCGCGGCCAGCGCGACCAGCACCAGCAGCAGTGCCGCCGCCTGCGGCGCCACCGACACCGACTTCATCGCCAGCGTGGGGATCGTGCTGACGGCGAGCAGCGCCGCGACGACCGTCCACGCCGCCACCACCGGGAAGTTGTTCCACCACCCCTCGCCGAACTGGCTGTGCAGCGCGATCGGCAGCAGCGCGATCAACGCCGCCGCCGGCGCGGGAACGCCGGTGAAGTATTCGCGTTCCCAGTCGGGCCGGGTGTCGTCGTCCATGATCGTGTTGAACCGGGCCAGCCGCAGCACGATGCTCACCGCGTAGATCAGCGCGATGATCCAGCCCGCGCTGTCCTGGCGCAGGAAGGTCACGTACAGCACCAGGGCCGGTGCGACGCCGAAGGAGATGGCATCGGCGAGCGAATCCAGTTCGGCGCCGATCTTGGTGGTGGCCGACAGCATCCGGGCCAGCCGGCCGTCAAGGGTGTCGAGGACGGCGGCCGCGCCGATCATCGCCAGGGCGATGTCGAGGGAGCCGTCGAGTGCGAATTTCACCGCCGACAGTCCGGCACACAGCGCCAGGATCGTCACGATGCTCGGCAGCAGGCGGATCGTGCGGCGGCGGCGACCCGGTTCGGTCACGGTGTTCTCGATCATGGCAGCAGTTCGGCCAGCACCGTTTCCGCGCCGATCGTGCGCTGTCCGGGCTCGACCAGCAGCCGGGTGCCGGCCGGGAAGTAGGTGTCGACCCGCGACCCGAACCGGATCAGACCGTAGGTCTCGCCGATGCTCAACGCGTCGCCGACCTTGGCCTCGCAAACGATGCGCCGCGCCAGCAGTCCGGCGATCTGCACGACCGTCACCAGCTGACCGGAGGCGGTCTCGAGCACCATGCTGTTGCGCTCGTTCACCGAACTGGCCTCCGGCAGATCCGCCGAGCGGAATTGGCCGCGCTGGTAGGCGATGGTGCGCACGGTGCCCGAGACCGGGGTGCGCTGCACGTGCACGTCGAGCACCGAGAGGAAGATGCTCACCCGGGGCAGCGGGGTGTCGCCCAGATTCAGCTCGGCCGGCGGCACCGCGGTGTCGACGAGTGCGATCTCACCGTCGGCCGGGGCGACGACGATATTCGCCCGATTCGGCGGCACCCGGTGCGGATGCCGGAAGAAGGCCGCCGAGGCCGCGGCCGCGGTCAGCCCGGCGCGGCGCAGCCAGCGCCGGCGCCGTCCGCCCAGGACCGCCACCGCCAGCGGCGCGGCCACGAAGGGCAGGCCTGCGGGATGCAGCGGCGGAATCGCTGCTTTGACCAGGTCGGCGACATGACCGAGCCCGGTACGTTCGGACGTACCGGGCGGGGTGGGGCGGCGGGCCACGGACTCCTCTTTCGTGCGCGGATGACAGTCGGTCCGCGGAGCTTCCGGGACCGCGCTCACACCTTACGGGACACCGCATCACCATGGCGTGGTCCCGATCGGGCGTACTCGCCGCCGCGTCCGATCAGTGCGCGGCTTTGCGCCCCGTGGCCAGCCGCACCAGCCACAGCAGAATCACCGCTCCCCCCAGGCAGGTGAGGAAGCTGAAGAAGAATCCGCCGCTGTGCACGTCGACGCCGAACAGCCGCAGGATGAAACCGCCGATCAGGCCGCCGATCACACCCACGACGATATTGAGCAGGATGCCTTGCTGGGCGTCGGTGCCCATGATCTTGCTGGCGATCCAGCCCGCCAAGCCGCCGATGATGATCCAGCCGATGATTCCGAGACCGAGCATGGTGTCCTCCAGGGAAACTCGTCGGAAATTGCCGTCTTCGTCTCGCCACGGTTCGGTATCGGAACCAGTCTGCGAGCCGGTTCTGCACGAATCGATTGTGACAATACCCACCCTGGGGATTAGCATTCCTATTAATATGAGGGGGCCTCATGTCTACGCGCACGTAGCACTCGGACGCGTCGGTGGAACCGTCGGTTCGCGAACCACGAGCGCGCTGGCCCTCGAGGCCCGATGAAGGAACGTTCGATAGCGGGTGGCGCCCGGACCGGGGCCAGTTTCCGGTTCTCCGGCCCGCCGGCAGGTACATAGGAGATGCGCGATGGCTGCTCGACTCGCCCAAGTCACCGGGGTGGAGCACACGGCGATGCTCGGGCTCGGTGTGTACCGCCCCGCCCGGGTCGTGACCAATGAGGAAGTCGCCGGACCGATCGATTCCAGCGACGAATGGATTCGCACCCGCTCGGGCATCCGGACCAGGCGCTTCGCCTCCGAATCCGAAACCATCATCGGCATGAGCGCCGCCGCGGCGCGCGATGCCATCGCCGCCGCGGGAATCACCGCCGAGCAGGTCGACTGCGTCATCGTCGCGACCTCGACCTGGCTGCTGCTCACCCCAGCGGCCGCTCCGCAGATCGCCACCGAGCTCGGGATGAACAATCCGGCCGCATTCGACATCTCCGCCGGGTGCGCGGGCTTCTGCCATGCGCTGGGCCTGGCCTCGGATCTGGTCAAGGGCGGCACCGCGGGCCACGTGCTGGTGATCGGCGTCGAGCGGCTCACGGACACGTTCAATCCGGCCGACCGCGGCACCGCCTTCCTGTTCGCCGACGGCGCGGGTGCCGTGATCGTCGGCCCGTCCGACGAGCCGGGCATCGGTCCCACCGTCTGGGGTTCGGACGGCGAACAGCATCACGCCATCCGCCAGGACAAGGACTGGATGGAGTTCTTCCGCGAGATCGAGGAAAAGGGAACCGACGCGGTCCGCCCGTACCTGGCGATGGAGGGCACCGCGGTCTTCCGCTGGGCCGCCCATTCGCTGAAGAAGGTCTGCCTGGACGCGATCGAGCGGGCCGGCCTCACCCTCGGCGATATCGATGCGATGGTTCCGCACCAGGCCAACGGCCGCATCATCGAGATCATGGCGCGCGAGTTGAAGCTGTCGGCCAACTGCGCACTGGCCAACGACATCGAGGAGACCGGCAACACCTCGGCCGCCTCGGTTCCGCTGGCCATGGAGGCCATGCTGCGGTCGGGCGAGAGCAAACCCGGTGCGGCGGCGTTGCTGGTCGCCTTCGGCGCGGGCCTGTCCTACGCCGCGCAGGTGGCGAAACTGCCCAACTGGCAGTAGCCGAGTCGAACGTGCGCGCGCCTCCGGCCGGCGCGCGTCAGCCCATGGTCCAGGTGACCGTCACCGTGAAGGTCACCGTCTGCTGACCGGGTTCCAAAGGTACGTCCGGAGTAGCGAATTGAGACTTGGCCTGCGGCGGTGTCGATTCCCCGCTGCTGGCCTCGTTGATGGTCTTCACGTCCTTCAACTTCAGGCCCGACAGCACCGCGTACTGGTTGGCGCGCGCCTTGGCATCGGCGAAGGCGCCGGCCCGGGCGTCGGCCAGCAGTTTCGAATTGTCGTCGAGCGCGAACGAGACGCCGCGGATGCGGGTGTCGTTCCCGCCGGCCTGCACCGCCGACGCCAGTACGGCCGAGGCCTTGGGCAGATCGCGGACCACGACGTGCACGGTGTTGGTCGCGGTGTAGCCGGTGACGTTGTGGTCGGGACCGTACTGTGGCTGCACCGACACATCGGTGGTCCGGATGTCCTCGCGTGTGGCGCCCGCGGTCACCATCGCGTCGGTGATCGCCTTGGCCTTGCCGTTGGCGTTCGCGATGGCGGTGGACACATCGGGCGCGGTCACTTCGACACCCACGTCGGCGTTCAGGGTGTCCGGCGCTCCCCGCACCTGACCGGTACCGACCACCGTCACCTCGCGCGAGGTCCCCGAATCCGAACTGCCACAACCGCTCAGCAGCACGGCGGCTCCCGCGAGCACCGCCAAAACGCCCATCTTCCGTCGCATACCGGGCAAATTACGCGGTCGAACCCGCCTGCGCGCGAAGGGCGCGCCGAGTCAGCGCTCGGCCGCGACCTTGATCTTGCCGAGGGTTTCGTTCATCCCCGCGACCAGATCGGCCTCGAACTGCTGCTCGCCGCCGAGGAGTGCGTCGATCATCAACCGCACCGGTTTGCGCACCCCGTTCGGCACGTCGCGGCGCTCGGTCACCCGGGTGCCCGCGGCGGTGGGTTCGAGGGTGTAGCTCCACACCGTGCCGTTCTCGTTCATCCGGAATGCGAATGCCTGATCGGGCTCGTAACGCACGATGCGTGAGGTGGTCGGGTAGTACTTGCGGCCGACCTTGTTGAGATTCACCGTCCACGTGCCGGCGCGCGGCGTGCCCAGCGGAATCATCTTCAACGTGGTGGGGCTGAATTCCGGCATCCGCCCGAGATCGGAGACGACTGCCCACACCTTGTCCGGCGTGGCGGAGATGTCGATCGTGGCTTCCAGGGGGTTCGGCAACGCTGCCTCCGAGATCGTGACGGGCGTGGTTATGACAGTCGGTAACGGCAATCCTAGACGTGGCAACCGGACGCGCGACCCTGTGGGGGAGACCACTTTTCCATTGAAGATCAGCTAGGTCACATTCTGATGTGATCCGTTTCGCCGGCCGTAATAACCGACGCACAATGGCGGATAGGCAACTACGGCAGGCAACGAAGCATTCGACCGGAGCACGCGCTTCTACGTCCCTGTGAGGTGATCGGCCGTGAACATTCGCGCCATTCTCCATCGTCGGCAGGCGGAATCGGTTCCGTTACTTCCCGATTCGGAATCCGGGCCGTCGGTGGTCGCCCCCTTCCGCAATCACGGCCGGCGGTCGCGCCGCAATCTGGCCGAGCGGGAGGAAAGGCTCGAACGGCTGCTGACGCCGAGCGAACTCGATCTCGTCGAGCATCGCCTGGTGTGATCGATGTGGTGCCCGTAGCGAACATCCTCGGCAACTCGCCGCCGGGGCGCTCATACTTTTCGATGTGACTTCACCAGCTGCCGTCAAACCGGTAATTCTCAGTGTCGACGACGACCCGGGTGTCTCCCGGGCCGTGGTGCGCGACCTGCGGCGGCGATACGGAGCCGACTATCGCATCATGCGCGCGGAATCCGGTGCTTCGGCACTCGACGTGCTGCGCGAACTCACATTGCGCGGCCAGCCGGTCGCGGTACTGATCGCCGATTATCGAATGCCGGGTATGGATGGCATCCAATTCCTGGAGAATGCGATCGATCTACACCCACATGCGCGCCGGGTGCTGCTGACCGCGTATGCCGATACCAGTGCCGCCATCGACGCGATCAATGTGGTCGATCTCGACCACTATCTGCTCAAACCCTGGGATCCGCCGGAAGAGAAGCTGTATCCGGTGGTCGACGCGCTGCTGGAAGCGTGGCGCGGTGACGACCGCCGCCCGGTGCACGAGACGAAGGTGATCGGGCACCGCTGGTCGGCGCGCAGTTCCGAGGTGCGGGAATTCCTGGCCCGCAATCAGCTGCCGTACCGGTGGTACCTCGCCGACGATCCCGAGGGGCAACGCCTGCTCGAGGCCGCCGGCGCCGATGCCGAGCAGTGCCCCGTGGTGATCGATCCGAGCGGCAATGTGCTGCTGTCCCCGTCGGACAGCGAACTCGCCGGCTGCGTCGGCCTGAGCACCGATCCGAGTGGTGAGTTCTACGACCTGATCGTGGTCGGCGGCGGCCCCGCCGGACTCGGTGCGGCTGTGTACGGCGCCTCCGAGGGTCTGCGCACGGTCCTGGTCGAGCGGACCGCCACCGGCGGGCAGGCCGGGCAGAGTTCCCGGATCGAGAATTACCTGGGCTTCCCCGACGGGCTTTCGGGCGCCCAGCTGGCCGATCGGGCGCGGCGCCAGGCGGTGAAATTCGGCGCCGAGCTGATCACCGCCCGCGAGGTGGTCGGCTTGGAGGTGTGCGGTTCCGCGCGGCGGGTGCTCTTTTCCGACGGCTCCTGCGTCAGCGCCCACTCGGTCCTCATCGCCACCGGGGTCAACTACCGTCACCACCCCGCGCCCGGCGTGGACGATTTCACCGGTCGCGGCGTCTACTACGGCTCGGCGATGACCGAGGCGGCCGACTGCGCCGAACGCGAGGTCTACATCGTCGGCGGGGCGAATTCGGCCGGGCAGGCCGCGGTCTTCCTGTCCCGGCATGCCTGTACGGTGCACATCCTGGTGCGCGGCAGTTCGCTGGACCAGTCGATGTCGCACTATCTGATCCAGCAGATCGAGGCCGTGCCGAATATCAAGGTGCACACCAACACCGAGGTGATAGCCGCCGACGGCAGCGATCATCTGGAACGAATCGTGTTGCGCAACAACGCGACCGGTGCCGAGGACAAGGTCGACGCCGAACGGCTGTTCCTGTTCATCGGCGCGGCGCCGGAAACGGATTGGCTGGACGGACTCGTCGTCCGCGACGAATTCGGCTACGTCCTGGCCGGACCGGATCTGATGGTCGACGGTTCGCGGCCGCCGGGCTGGGAACTGCCCCGCCCGCCCCATCATCTCGAAACCAGCATCCCGGGCGTCTTCGTCGCCGGCGATGTGCGCTCCGAATCGGCGAAGCGGGTCGCGTCCGCGGTCGGCGAGGGTGCGATGGCGGTCATGCTGGTCCACCGATACCTCGCCAAACAATAGGAGGCGCACGTGAGCGACGACAACCGCACGGTCACCGGCTCCCGGACTCTGTGCGATCCCGCGGAACTGCGCACCCTGTTCCTGTTCGAGAAGCTCGACGACGAACAGCTGGCCTGGCTCTGCCGGGAGGGCCGGGTCGAATACTTCGAGCCGGGCCCGGTCTACCACGAGGGCGAGCCCGCGACCCGCTTCTACGTCCTGATGGATGGTGAGGTCGTGCTCTCGAAGCTGTCGGCCGGCGAAAATCTCGAACTCGTCCGTACCGACCACCGCGGCTCGTATGCCGGCGCGTGGACGGCGTATATGGGTGAGCGAGCCGAACAGAACTACACCGGCTCGCTGATGGTGACGAAGCCGTCGAAGTTCTTCGTCCTGGACGCGGAAACCTTCGCCCGGATGATGCAGGAATGGTTCCCGATGGCCCTGCATCTGCTGGAGGGCGCGTTCTTCGGCAACCGCAATACCAACGAGATCATCGGCCGGCGGGAACGACTGCTGGCGCTGGGTTCGCTGTCGGCCGGTCTCACCCACGAGCTGAACAATCCCGCGGCGGCCGCGGTGCGGGCCACCTCCGCGCTGCGAGATCGGGTCGCCGGTATGCGGCACAAGCTGAAGATGATGGCGCACGGCACGTTCGACTCCGCCGCGCTCGAGGCGCTGGTGCAGCTCCAGGAGGAGGCCGCCACCCAGGTGGCCAAGGCTCCGACCCTCACCGCGATGGAGGCCGCCGACCGCGAGGACGAGCTCGGTGACTGGCTCGCCGATCACGGCATCGCCAACGGATGGGATCTCGCCCCGAACTTCGTTCAGGCCGGCTTCGACGTCGACTGGCTGGAGAAGGTCGCGGGCACTCTCGAACACTGCGACGACGGAGTCTTCGAGGGCGCGATCCGCTGGCTGAACTACACCGTCGAAACCGAATTGCTGATGAACGAGATCACCGATTCGACCGGGCGCATCTCCTCGCTCGTCCATGCGGCCAAGCAGTATTCGCAGATGGACCGGGCTCCGTTCCAGGTGGTCGACATTCACGAACTACTCGACAGCACGCTGGTGATGCTGGCCCGCAAGATCGGCGATGGCATCTCCGTGGTCAAGGAATACGACCGCGCACTGCCCGAGGTCCCTTGCTACGCAGCGGAATTGAACCAGGTGTGGACCAACCTCATCGACAACGCGGTGGCTGCGATGAACGGATCCGGCACGCTGACGGTGCGTACGTATCGAGAAAACGACTGTGCCGCAGTCGAGATCGGCGATACCGGGCAGGGAGTGCCGGAGGAGTTGCGGGATCGGATCTTCGAGCCCTTCTTCACCACGAAACCGGTCGGTGAGGGCACCGGACTCGGCCTCGACATCTCGTTCCGCATCGTGGTGAACAAACATGGTGGCGATATCCGGGTGGAGTCCACGCCGGGCGACACCCGATTCATCGTGCGGTTGCCGCTGGAGGCGGCCGCCGGACGTGGTTCGGCCGCCGCTGCGGCCGAATCGTAAGGGCGCCAATTAGATCCGGCCCCCACCGCGAGGCCGGGGTTTTCAACGGCCGATGTGGCCGGTACGCTGCGAGCCGCGCCGGGGGCATCCGGCGCGCGCCGGAGGAGATCCGGCGTTGCCGGACCACTCGGGGGTTACGCACGAGATGAAACGACTGACCGTGACGGCGGTCGCGCTGGGCGCGCTGACCATCGGCCTCACCGGCTGCGGCGGCGACGACCATTCGTCCACCGATGCCAACGGCCTGCGCAGAAACGGCTCGGCCGTCGCGACCTCGGCCCCGGCCCCGGCGTCGTCTACCGCCCCCGCACCGGCGACGCCCACCGAGACTCCCGGCACCACCGCGCATCCGGAGAACTCGGGACTGGGTCCGGCCTCACAGACCACCTGCGGCGAGTTCCGCACACTCGATATCGAAGGTGAAAAGTCCCTGATGGACCGCATTTTGGCGGAGAACCCCGGCTCGAAGTTCGACGGCAGCCCGAATGTGGCGCTGGGGACCGCGAAACTGGTGTGCCTGTCCAAGAGTGAGGCCGACAAGCCCGTCGCGGTTGCCATCGGGATGGTCACGCAATAGCCTCGGGCCCGGCGTGTGCTGGGCTTTTCAGTAATCCATACGAGATCGGCAAGTGCTGTGCCGCACCGTGTTCGCATGCGCCGCGGCAGTCGCGGCGCCCGAGCCGGGGAGATCTCGTGAACAAGTTCGTCGTCGCCGCGTTGTCATCGGCTGCCCTCGCCGTCACCGTGACGGCCTGCGCCCACGACGATGCGAAGACCTGCTGCGCCGCACCCGCGAGTTCTCTCACCGCGACCGCGACACCCGCCGGCGACGGATCGGGCCTGCGTCGCAACACTTCGCCGAGTCCGGCGCCGCCGCCGACCAGCGAGCCCCGGCTGCCCCACATCACGCTGCCGCACATCACCTGGCCGAAACACGACCCGGGTGCCGCCGGCGAGTAACCTCGCCCTCGAATACCGGGCCTGCACTGGAGGGCGGAGCGGATGGACGACACGGGTCTGGCCGAATTCCAACGCCATCGTTCCCGCCTGTTCGCGCTCGCCTATCGCATGCTCGGCTCGGCGAGCGAGGCCGAAGACGCCGTTCAGGAGACCTATCTGCGCTGGGAGGCCACCGAGCGCGCCGAGATCCGGTCCGCCGAGGCCTGGCTGACCACGGTCGTGGTGAATCTGTGCCGGAGCTGGCTGGAGTCGGCGCGCACACGCCGCGAAACCTATGTCGGCCCCTGGCTGCCCGAACCGGTGCCGACCGGTGGGGGTGAGCTCGGGCCGATGGAATCCGCCGAGCAGCGCGAACTCGTCTCGCTGGCAATGCTGACGCTGCTGGAACGGTTGTCGCCCGCCGAGCGGGCCGTTTTCGTCCTGCGCGAGGCCTTCGGTTACGCCCACCGCGAGATCGCCGACATGCTCGAGCTGTCGGAGGCGAATTCGCAGCAGCTCTACCGGCGTGCCCGCACGCACGTCCGCAGTGAACACACCCGGTTCGACGCCGAACCCGCCCGCGCCCGGGAACTGTTCCAGCGCTTCCTCGTGGCCGCCCGCGCCGGCGATATCGCTGCCCTGGAACAGATGTTCACCGCCGATATCGTCTCGGTCGCCGACGGTGGCGGCAAGATGAGCGCGGCCCGCCGGCCCGTGGTCGGGGCGGCCCGGGTGGCGCGCTATCTGGCCGGTCTGTTCCACCGCGAGGTCGAGGACCTCGAACTGAGCATCGAGGAGGTCAACGGCGCACCGGCCGCCGTGGCCCGGGTCCGCGGTGACCTGCTGTTGATCGGCGCGGCCGACGTGGAGGGCGAGCGGATCTCGGCGATCCGAATCCTGGTGAATCCCGACAAACTCGCGTACTTCGGTCGCTTCCCGGCGCCGGCGGAGGCCGATCGCCTCGGGTAGTGATGCGGAACACAACTGTTCGTTGTCAGGGGTCGGCGGGCTGTCCGGTCTGAAGGGTGTCGGCCTCGAAAAGGAGTCACCCATGAACGCACATCACACCGCATCCCACCGAATCCTCGTGCTGGGCGCCGGCTATGCCGGCCTGGCCGCGGCGGGCAGACTCTGCAAGTCCCGCGGCGCGCGGATCACGGTCGTGGACAGCCGTGCGGAAATGGTCGAGCGGGTGCGGCTGCATCAGCTCGCCGCCGGGCAGACGATCGCGCGCCGGGATCTGCGGACCATGCTGGAACGCAGGGGCGCCCATTTCGTCCGCGGCTGGGCTACCGCGATAGATACTGCGGCGCAGGAGGTTTCGCTGTCGGACGGTTCGGTGCTGGGTTACGACACGCTGGTGTACACCCTCGGCAGTGCCGCGGATACCGACAGCGTTGCGGGCGTGCGGGACCACGCCCATCCGGTCGCGACACTCGAGGACATCGCCGCGCTGCCACCGCTGCGCGGCCGCGTCGCGGTGGTCGGCGGCGGCGCGACCGGCATCGAGACCGCGGCCGAACTCGCCGAATCACATCCGGAACTGTCGGTGGCGCTGGTGAGTTCGGAGCAGCCGGGCTATTGGCTCTCCGACCGCGCGCAGCGGCATATCGCCGCCACCCTGGAGCGGCTCGGTGTCGAGGTGCACGCCGGTGCCAAGGTCGTCGAGGTCGCGGCGGCCGGCGCGTGGCTCGCCGACGGTGGCCGTATCGACGCCGAAACGGTGTTGTGGACAACAGGTTTCACTGCCAGTGACCTGGCCGCCCGCGCCGGGCTGGCGGTCGATGCGCGCGGTCGCGTCCTGGTGGATGCCACGTTGCGCACCTCGGACCCGCATGTCTATGCCGCCGGCGATTGCGCCGCGATCACCGGACCGGGCGGCCGCGAATTGCGGATGGCCTGTGCGACGGCGTTGCCGACCGGATCCCACGCCGCGCGGTCGGCGCTCGCGCGGATGCGCGGTGCGGAGCCGGACGATCTTCGTTTCCGCTACCTCCTGCAGTGCATCAGTCTCGGGCGTCGTGACGCGGTGGTGCAGTTCGTCCACGCCGACGACGCCCCGACGCCGCGTGCCCTGACCGGCCGTCCGGCCGCGGTGGTGAAGGAGATGATCGTGCGCGGCGCGTCGATGCAGGCGCGCCCCTGAAGCGTCGTCAACTAATGGTTGACTATGACATGCAAGTCAACCTAGGGTTGACGTATGACCGAACGTATTCGCCTCGACGATCTGATCGAAGGCATCAAACGCGCCCGGCCCGACGACGTCCTGGAACAACTGTCCGACGCCGTCCTCGTCGCCGGGCATATGAGCGAGGTGGCCGATCATCTGATCGGCCACTTCGTCGACCAGGCCCGCCGCTCGGGCGCCTCCTGGACCGATATCGGCCAGAGTATGGGCGTCTCCAAACAAGCCGCGCAGAAGCGTTTCGTGCCGAAACCGGGTGATCCCGCGATGGACCCGAACGCCGGGTTCGCGCGCTTCACGCCCCGCGCGCGCAATGTGGTGATGGCGTCCATGGAGGAGGCCCGGCGCGCCGGCAACGCGGAAATCCGGCCCGAACATCTGGTGCTCGGACTGCTCGGTGAGCCGGGCGCGCTGGCCGCGCATGCCATCGTCGCCACGGGGGTCTCGCTGGATGCGGTGCGCCGGGTGGCGACGGCGGCGCTGCCGGCGGCCGTGGACGAGGTTCCCGCCCTCATTCCGTACACCGCGAGTGCCCGCAAGACGCTGGAGTTGACCTTCCGTGAGGCGCTTCGGCTCGGCCACAACTACATCGGCACCGAACACCTCCTGCTCGCGCTGCTCGAGCAGGAGGACGGCAGCGGCGTGCTGTCGGGGCTGGGCTTGACCAAGACGGATATCGAACGCGATCTCGTCGCCCAACTCGCCCAGTTCATGCCGCCGAATCCGGTGGATGCACCTGTCTCTTATACACATCTCCGA
>NZ_PSZE01000042.1 GCF_002933465.1 Nocardia nova | reverse complement strand
GGGTATCGACATTCATCTCCGCGAAATGCCGCTTGACACTCTCCCACGCACCCTTCGCCGTAATCCCCATCGCCTTGTGGTCATACCCCGCCGAACCACCCGACGCGAACGCATCACCCAACCAGAAGTTGTATTGCTGTGCGACCTCGTTCGCGATATCCGAGAACGTTGCCGTCCCCTTGTCCGCGGCCACCACCAGATAGGTGTCGTCACCGTCACGACGCACCACCCGCGTCGGCGGAATCACCTCACCGCCGGCGTGATCGACATTGTCGGTCACATCCAGTAGTCCCGAGATGAAGGTGCGATAGCAGGCGATGCCCTCGGCCTGCATGGCCTGACGGTCGGCCGCCGCGTCACCGGTCGCGGCCGGCGGGCGTTTCACCACGAAACCGCCCTTGGCGCCCACGGGCACGATCACCGCGTTCTTCACCGCCTGCGCCTTCACCAGACCCAGAATCTCGGTCCGGAAATCCTCCAGACGATCCGACCACCGCAAACCACCCCGGGCCACCGCGCCGAAACGCAGATGCACGCCCTCCACCCGCGGCGAATACACGAAGATCTCGAACTGCGGCCGCGGCCGCGGCAATTCGGCGATGGCATGCGGATCGAACTTGAACGACAGATGGCCGGGCGGGTTCCCGTGCTCGTCGCGGCGGAAATAGTTGGTGCGCAGGGTCGCGGTGATCAACCCGAGAATCGCCCGCAGAATCCGGTCGGTGTCGAGGCTGACCACGGCGTCGATCTCGTCCTGCAGGCGCGCCGAGATGCCCGCGGCCCGCGCGGTCGCGACCGGCCCGAGATGGTCGGGATCGAAATAGGCGTCGAACAATTCGGTGAAGGCGCGCGCGGTACTCGGCTGCGCCAGCAGCACACGGGTGATGTTGGCGAAGGTATAGGCGAACCCCGCCTGCTGCAGGTACTTCGCGTAGGCGCGCAGCATCGCGATCTGGCGCCAGTGCAATCCGGCCCGCAGGACGAGTTCGTTGAGTCCGTCGACCTCGCACTCGCCGAACCACATCGCCGCCACCGCCTCCGGCAGGCGCCGCCGGATGCTGGTGTCCGGCAACGTTTCCAGTGCCACGGCGCGGTTCAGATCGGCCTCCGGATCACCATCGCCGGTACTGCGCAGCGCGGTAGCCGCGACCCGAAGACCGAAGTCGTAGATCCACCGGGTGCTGGCGCCGGGCAGTTCGAGCCGGTACGGCTTCTCCTCCACCACTTCGATACCGAGACTGTGCAGCAGCGGCAGGACCCGGCTCAGCGATACCTCGGTCCCGGCGACGTACAGGGTGAATCGCCACTCCCCGGCCGGGGCGCCGGCGACGCGGTAGAGATCGGTATCGATCTGCCCATCGGCCAAGCGCTGCAACCGGCACAGATCGTCGAGCGCCCGCGCGGGCTCGTACTCCTGCTGATACGTCACCGGGAAGGCGGCCGCATAGTCCTGGACGACCGGCGCCGCGAGTTCGGCGACGCCGGCGGCCTCGGTGACCAGCCGGTCGCTCCAGCTGCGGGTGGTCGCGAACAGCAGATCCTGAATGCGTTCGCGGTTGGATTCGGTGATATCCGCCGGTTCGGCGTCGGCACCGCGATGAACGGTGAAATAGACGACGGCGAGCTCGGATTCGGTGACGCGCGCCGAGTAGGCGATCTGCTCGGCGTCGAATTCCCGGCGCAGGATCTCGTGCATCCGCAACCGGACCTCGGTCGAGTAGCGGTCCCGCGGTAGGTACACCAGGCAGTACACGGCGTTGCTGCCCACATCGCGCCGCAGGAACAGCCGAATCTGGCGGCGCAGCCCCAAATTCATAACGGCCGAGACGGTTTCGAAGAGGCGGCGCGCGTCGGTGGAGAACAGTTCGACGCGCGGGAAGGTCTGCAACATCTCCAGCAGCGCCTGGCCGGAGAACGAATTCAGCGCCAGCCCCGCCCATTCGATGACCTGGTGGACGCGGCGGGAGATCACCGGGATGTCGAGGATGTTCTCGTGGAGACCGCTGACGGTGAAGGTTCCGACGAGAACGTGCTCCCCCACCACCTTCCCGGCCACCGACGGCGTGGTCTCGGCCGCGTAATCGGCGACGCTGACCACGTACACATCCGGCGATCCCGGCAGCAGTGAATCCAGGGAACCGTTGGACAGCCGCAGAATCCGCTCCGGACCGAGCGCCGGGGTCCCCACATCCACGCCCGATCCGTTGCGCAGCACACCGAGACCGGTGCCCGAAACCTGCTGCGGCTCAGGTCCGTCGGCGCCAGGATGTACCCGGTAGTAGCCGTACCCCAGCAGCGTGAAATGCCCGGAGCCCAACCACCGCAGCAATTGCGCGCAGTCGGCTGCCTCGGTCGCGGAGGGTTGAGGTACCGAATCCAGCCGCGCGGCAAGCGATCCCATCGTGCGAGTCATCGCCTCGGTATCATTGGCGACCTGGCGGATCTCGCCGAGCAGCGGTGGCAGCGCCCGCTCGATCCGGTCCAGCACCGCGTCGGAATCCCCGGCACCCAGCTGCACATGGATCCACGACTCGGCGACGACGTTTCCGCTGCCCTCCGACCGGCTCGCCGAATTCGCCTGCGCCACATCGAAACCCTCGCTGGGGGCGATCGCACGCAACCGGCCGCGCCGGTCCCGAAGGACGTCGAAAACCGGATGCACCACCTCGGTCACAGTGGCCCCGAGACGCTGCAGCGCCGCGGTGAGCGAATCCACCAGCAGCGGCATATCGTCGTTGACGATCTGCAACGCCGGACCCAGGCCACTGCCGTCCTCGGCGCGATACAGCCTGGTGACCGCGATCCCCGGCCGCCGCCCCGCAGCCAATTCCAGATGATGCCGGAAGATCTGCTCGGCACGGTCGGTGATCGTCGGCGCCGCGGCTCCCGGCTGAATCCAGCGGAAGTACACCGCCTCCAGATCTGTCGGATCATCACGGAATCGCTTCCATGAAATCGTCTGCTGGGTAGTTGCCACCATCGACCCGTGCCTTCCCGAGATCGGAATCGGTACCGCAGTATTGCGGAAACTGTCTGAACGTGCCGTTAAACAACGGCACGTTATTTAGTGTAACAAGGATTGCGCGTCGTTACCGGTTTCTCAGCGAACCAAACCGGATCGGAACAGAAATGTTTGCGCGCCTGCACGATTCGCGAAACTACCCGTCTCGAGATGCAGGCCCGAATGCCTATCGGCATACCAGACGGTAACCGCGGGGCCGATCGCCACGAAGGCCGTACCGTCGGAGACGATCGCCGCACCCGACGTGCGCCAGCGCGCGATGGTGTCACCGATGCGCTCCGGCGGATCGGTGCGCACGGTGAAGGTCAGCGCCCGCCCACCCGTGATCCCGCCCGACAACAACGGATCGTCCGCGGAGACGACACAGGAATCGCCCTGGCCGTCCGAGGCCGGCTGACAGGTCGATACGGCGCGCATCAGTTCGGGCAGCGTATCGACCGGCGTCAGGTCGCCGATGGCGGGCGCGCCCGGTGAACAGGAGCGCAGGACCAGCACGGCCAGCAGCACCAGGGCGACCGCCCCACCCAACGCCGCCTTCCACTGCCAGGCCGGAAAGACCTTGTCTTCTTCCTTTTTCGCGTCTCCCGCGGCGTGTTCGCCGCCGGACGCCGCCTTCTCCAGACCACTTGCGAGCTTCTCGGCGCCGATGATCACCGGTGCGATACCGGCCGCGGTCCGGCCCAGCTCGCCCAGCACATCGCCCACCGCCTTCAGCGGCGCCCCACAGTGCCCGCAGCGGGAATCCCCACCGCTGTTGCGATGCGAGCAGTACTCACAGATCTGATGCGGCGAATTCACTGGCCGGTGACGACAATCGAGGAGATGGCGGTGGTGTTGATCGAGGCGTCACCCTTCGACTCCAGGATCGTCAGCGTGATCTTCGACGCGGTGACCGGTGGACTGATCTTGGTTACCACGAGGCTCCGCTGATCCATCGTCTGCTGGGTGTAGGTGGTCACGCCCGGATCGTTGAACCGATAGGAAACGCGGCTCACGGTCCGGAACTTGGTCCACTGGTCGGCGCCGTCGGAGCCGATGCTGTCCCAGCCGGGCACGATGCCGATGGAGTCGATCCGGTAGGTCTTGCCCAGATCGATGGTCAGTACCTGACCGTCCACCCGATAGGCGCGCACACACGACCACGCCTTGTCCGCCTGACCCGAGAACGCGTCCATGCCGGGCGTACTGCCGGTGGGACAATGGGATTCGGCGGCCTTCACCTGGATCGCCGTTCCGGCGGTCAGCGATTCGGACGGTGTCGGGGCGGCACTCGGTGGTGCCGCCGCGGCGGCCGTCACGACCTTGACCTGGTCTCCGCCGTCGTTCCTACCGCCGGTGGTGACCAGCGCCAGCACGATCACGATCGCCAGCACACCGGCCAGCGCGATCGCCACCTTCGGCTTGCGCACCATCGCGAGCAGCTGCTGCGCCGGCGCGGCGGCGCCCGCCCGCGCCGCCTTCTCCGCCTTGTCCGGCTGTGCCGGCTTCTCCGGTTCGCTCGCAACGGGTTTCGTCTCGGCCGCGCCCGTCCGATCGAGCCGGGCGCCGGCGCGATCGGAGAAATCGGAGGTGAACTCCAAGCCCGACGGTCCGTCCAAGGATTCGCCGTTCAGCAACGCCATGATCCGGTCGCTGGCCTTGGGCCCGCTCGGCGGGCGGGCGGCGCCGTTCGCCGCAGGACGAGACGATCGGTCCGATCGGTCCGAGGCGGATTCCGCCCTCGGGACGGAAACTCCGACCGACACCGGATCAGCGGCACCGAGGCGGTCGGCGGCTCCGGCGGCGGACAAACCCGGCTCCGACAGCAACGCGTCCAGGACCGCGCCACGATGGCGCACGAAGATGTCTGCGGGGTCCTTGTCGGACATGCGTGCGATGGTATCGGGACCGGAATACGGTCCGCGCCAAGCCTATTCCCGCTGGAGAGAAGTTCGGGCCGGCGGGATCAGCGGCCGGATTCGGCCGCCACGAAATACTCCGGCGGCACATCGAAGACACGGGCCAGGGCGATGATCAGATCGAGCCTGGGAATCGCTTCGCCGTGCACCAGTCGATACAGACCCGACTGCGACACCGGAACATCCGGATAGGCCAGCTCGAGATGCTGAGCCAGCGAATACAAGGTCAGCGAACGGGTCGAGCCATCCTCGGTGGATACCACCGATTCGGCGATCAGCTCCGACAATCTGGCCGAGAAGATCGCCGCCGCCGCTTGCCGCGGTGTCAGTTGCTCATCGGCGCCGGACTCACGACGCTCGGGATCGAGCACCCCGAACTCGCCTCCATTCTGGTGTCTGTTCTGTGGGTCTCGATCCGAAGATTGCCTGCCGTCCGCTGCGGAGTCCGCTACCACGTTGATCAACATTACCGTCTCACCTCGTCCGATTCGGCGTCGACCACATGAGCCGGACCTGCCGGCGGCATCGATGCGCCACCCGCCACCGTGATCGCCGGAGGTCCGGCTGCCGGTGGATTGCCCATGGAGTCCAGATATCTGGTTTCACCTCGCGGCTCGATCAGATCCACGCGCACCGTCCGCATCGGAATGCTGACGTCGATGGCGGTCTCGCTCACCTGGTCGATCGCCAGATCGGCGGACCGCCGACGGGGTGCGCCGGGTTCGCTGATGGTCACCGTCGTGTGCGCGGCCGAGGCGCGCGGAGGTATCTGGTCGAAGACCGCGATGGTCGCCTGGCCGGCCGCCGCCGGGGCCTGCTCGGTGCCGGAGGCGTCGGTCGCCAGCCGTAGCGAATCGGGATCGCCCACCGCTGTGACGAGTTGCTGCCAGCGCTGCGGCCGGGCCGAGTGCACTTCCACATCCGCGCCCACGACCATCGCGCGCAGCACGATCTGCTGGGCGACCGGAAGGTCGGCGTAGACATCGATCGTGCGGTGACGCGGGTTGTACCGCACCGGGTCGAACAGCGGCAACGCCAGCGTGTGTTTGGGCCTGCCGCTGATCGAACCGAGGATCTGACCGCTCGGACCGATCGCGATGGTCAATGCGTCCAGCTGCTCCGGAGTCGCCGTATCGCCCCCGGATTCCGTGCGCGGAATGCGATGGACCGAGGTCGAAGTGGGCAAACTCGCGCGCAACGCCTCGGCCTGCCGCCCGCCCAGCGGTCGCAGATACCCCGGCGGGGCGGCCGAGGACACCGGGCCCACGTAACGCACCAGGCCGCGAGCGCCCAGCGCGCCGCCGGCCAGGCTGACCACCACCGTGGTGCGCCCGCGGTGCCACGACCAGCAGTCGTCCAGGCCGGCGTCGCCGAGCCGGGTCCAGTCGATCAGGTAACTGGTGACACTGCGTCCCGGTGCCGAGGATTCCAGGTGATGCCATGTCTCCCGCAGATCGGTCAGTTCCACGCCGGCGTGCAGCAGGCGGATCGCATCACCCAGTGCCTCGGCGGGCAGCGCGTGCGCGACCATCCCCCGTTCCCGCAGACGACCGGCGATGCGATGGGCGGCTGAGGCCAGTGCCCGGGGAGCGGACCGCGCCACCGGACCCCGCCGCACCAGGGCCTCCAGGTTGTGCTCCGGATCCAGCCGCAGCACCAGCCAGGTCATGCGGTCGCCGACCACCGGGTGCGGGCCGATCAGCTGGTCGTAGAGCATGCTGTAACTGCCGGCCGGGCGTACCCGCTGACCGGTCGTCACGATGTCGATCTCGATGCGGACACCGAACTGGTCGAGCATCGGCAGCAGATCCTGCACCGGGACGGTGTCCTCGGTATAGAGCTCACGCTCGGCGATCACGGTCGGCAGATCCAGATTCGGCGCGAGCTGGACCATCGCCACATACGACGATCCGTCCTCCCGGATACCGCAGACGCCCGCGGCCACCTCGACGTCGCGTAATCGCGACAGCCGATGCAGCAGCTCCTGGCGCGCCTGCCGCCCGAAGCGATAGTCACACCAGTCGAGCAGCCACCGCACCGCGGTGCGCTCGCCGACACGCGCTGTGAGGGTGATCGCCACGACCGTCGCCGCCGCCGGTGCGATCCACCACGGCACCCGGCCCCACAGGCCCGCCACGGCGACGCTTCCGACGATCACCACCGCCGCCAGCGGTCCGCGCTCGGGCGCGCCGCCTCCGATCCTCGGAAAACTCACCCACGCCTCCGGACGATGGAGTTGGCATAACCGGCCCCCACCCCGAGCAACAGCGCCACCGCCACGACGACGAGTGCCGTGATTCCGGGACGCCGGTCGGCCGGACGCCCGGGTGGAGGCACGATCAGCGCCGAGGTACGGAACAACCCGCTCGGCGCCTGCGGCGGTTCGGAATAGCCGAGCGACGCGGCCGGGTCGATCACCCCGGCGCCGACGACGTTGTCGACCCCACGGGCGGGCGCATGGGCGCCGGCCTGCAGTCGCGCGGCGATCTCGCCGGGCGTCTCGTTCGGGAACCGCGAGCGCAACAGCGCCGCCACCCCGCTGACGTAGGCCGCGGCGAAGGAGGCGCCCCCCACCGGAACCATCTTGTCGCCGGCTCCGACGGCATTGATGAGCCCACCACCGCCGGGGCCGAGCGATTCGATTCCGGTTCCGGGGGCGGCCACCGAAACCCAAGGGCCCCAAAGTGATTCGGGCATCGGCGCGCCGGTAGCGGTGGTGAAGCCGACCGTCAGCACATCCGGCGCATACCACCCGGGCGTCGAAATGGTCTGGACGCCTTTCCAATTGCGAGAGTCGGTGGGCCGGCTCGGATCGATATCGGGGTTCTGCTGACAACCGGCCTCGCCGGTGTTGCCCGCACCCGCGACGATGAGCGCACCGCGCACGTGCACCGCGTAGCCCACAGCGGCCGCGAGCATCGATTGATCGATACGCGCATTGGCACCGAGGCAGACCGGCAGCGCCACGGTGATCACACCGGCGCCCAGATTCGCGGCATGGGTGATCGCCCGGGCCAAAGTCCGGATCTGGCGGGCGGGTTCGTCGTCGGAGTTGCCCGACTCCGGACGTTCCAGGCTGAACGCACCGGACCGGTAGCGAATGGAGATCACGTGCGCGTCGGGCGCGACCCCGGCGAATCCGTCGGCCTGATCCGGAGCTGCGGCGATGATCCCGGCGACCAGGGTGCCGTGCGCATCGCAATCCGACAGTCCGTCGCCCCCGGCGGCGACGTAGTCGCCACCACCGACCAGGTTCGGCAGCCGGGGATTCGGAGCGACACCGGTGTCGATCACCGCGACGGTGACCCCGGTGCCACGGCTGAGCGGCCGGACTCGCCGCAGATCCAGCGCGCGGTCGGACGGCGGAACCTGGGTCAGGTCACTGCCCGGCAGGACGCCCGCGGCCAGGCAGCCCTTGTCCTGTTTGGTCGGTTGTTCCGGCCCCGGGGGCCCATCCGGCGGCGCGGCCCCGACGATCGCCTCGGGCGGATCCACCGCCGCGGCCGGGGCGATCACGGCCGCCGGCGCGACCGTCAGCGCCGCCACCAATCCGGCGAGCAGCACGCTCACCGGTCTGCGCATGATCATCAGATCGCTCGCATCGCCGTGTATATGCCCATGATCCAGAAGGCGATCACCGGAACCAGCAGGATGAGCGCGTACTCCACCAGGTCGATGACGCGTCGCGTCACCGGAGACAGGCGTCGGCCGGGCAGCCGCAAGGCGGCGACGCAGGCCGCGACCGCGGCGACGACGAGCACCCCGACGACAGCCAGTCGCGCGTAGTCGGTGCCGTACGCGCCGACGGTGACCGCCGCGACCCCCACCGTCGCCACCGCCGAGGCGGCGCACAGCGAAACCGCCTGCACCCGATCCGGATACCAGCGCGCCCGCATGACGAGAATGCCCGCCACGGCGGCGCCCAGCACGATTTCGCGGATCCCACCGGGCGCCTGCTCGGCGGCCACGACCACACCCCCCGCCAGCAGGGCCGACACCGCCGCGATGAGACCGCGCAGGCTGGTCACGGCCAGCCGGGCGCGAGTTTCGATCCCGGTGTTCGGGCGCAGTTCCCGCTCCGCATCGGCGCTTTGATCGAGCTGATCCGCACGCACGGTCTCCGCGTCGAAGATATCGGTGAGCGTGGCCGGCGCCACCTCGTTGCCGGGGTCCGGCAGATCCGGCGGCCGGATCCGCGCCGCGACCACGGCCAGTCGCGGCGCCGCGGTCAACAGCACCGCTGCTGCGAAAACGATTCCGCCCGCGACTTTTTCGACAGATACGTCGACATAGGTCGGGACCAGCGCCGCGAAGGCCAGGACCACTCCGATGGTCGCGACCGCGGTCAGCGCCGAAGTGCCGGACTCGCTCGCCCGCAACATCGTTACCGCCGCGACCGCGGCGACGACCGCGCCGGCTGCGACATTCGCCGCGGCGAAGCCACCCGGCTGACCGTAGGCCGGCGGCACCAGCATCGCACCGCCCGCAAAAAGCAGTGGCAGTGCGGATAATTCCAATCCCAGGACGACGCGGACGGGCGTCCTGCCCCGACCCGCCACGACGGCCGCGCCCCAGCAGGCGGCGCCGAGCAGCAGAGCGGGCAGCCCGCACCACCACAGCGACCCGCTGCGAGTCCACGACCAGGACAACAAGACCGCCGCCACCAAGGCGCCCACACCGAGCGCCGCGGAACCGACCGTGGCAACGGTTTCGGAATCGAACTCCGCGAATTCGCGCTCGTTGATCGCCGCGAGTGCGTCGGTGATGTCCTCGACGACCGGGGTGAAAACCTCTGCCGACTCCACCACGGACAGCATCAGCACCGTGCCGTCGACCACGTCGTGGTCGGCCAGGCTGCGCCACCGCGGAATCGGCTGCTCGCCCGGCCGGGCCAGGCTCCACTGACCCGCCGGCGGCGTGAAATCCACCGTCTCGTCGTCGATCGCGCGCGCGAGCACCCCGAGCAGGTCGTCGATGAAGGTCTCCACGGCGAACTTCGTCGGAACGACCACATCGACCTGATAGGTCGCGACCAGGACCGCGATCCGTGCCCGCGCCACCTCGGCCTGTTGTGCCGCCGCCCGCGGGGCGGCACCCGGCGCCGCGACGGCCGTGCTCATCGGCGGACCCCGCTCGTCGCCGCTCCCGGATAGCCGGGGAATCCGTCGCCGAGGCCGGCGGCGAGTTCCTCGAAGGCCAGCAGGGTGGTCTTGTCGAGCAGGCGCAGATCGATCTCACCGCCCTCGGCGAGATGCTCGTCGTAGGGCACCACTCGGGTCGGACGCTGCGCGGTGGCGAACAGCTTCTCGATCTGTTCGACCTCGACGGTCGGCTTGACCGGTTGCTGATGCACGATCGCCACCACCGAACCGGCGATGAGATGTTGCAGCCCATGGGAATTCAGCCAATTGAGGGTCGCGACGGCACCCTTTACACCGCCGACGGTCGGGGGTGTGACGACCACGATCGCATCACTGGTCTTCAGCACCATCTGGGTGATCGAATCGAGCACGCCGGTGCCGCAGTCGACGATCAGAAGATTGTAGTGCCGCCGCAGCGTCTGCACGGCGACGCCGAACTCCCGGCCGGACAGCGCCTCGATCGACTCGGTACTCCACGGCGAGGCCAGCACCGCCAGATCGGCGTTGTTGATGGAAGTGAACGAATGCACCGCCGAGAAGGCGTCCAGATTCGCGGCCTGCGCCATATCGCGCAGGGTCAGCCCGTAGGGATGCGGCGCGGTACGCGAGGGCAGGTCACCGAAGTCGGGGTTGGCGTCCACGGCGACCACGCGGTCGGGCCGCAGCCCGGCGAACGTGGATCCCAGCGTCGCCGCGATCGTGGTGCGGCCGACGCCGCCCTTCACACTGATCACCGCGATCTGATAGGGCGCGTTCAACTGTCGGCGGATCCGGGCGCGACGGTCTTCGGTGCGCTGTTCGGCCGGCGACAGTCCCAGATTGAAGCCAACCTTGTTCAGCGCACCCCGCATGCCGGTCGTGGACTTGAGCTGGGCTCGCCGAGCAGCGGTGATATCGGCCAGCAGATCCATCGAGGTCAGGGTCGCCGGCAGCACCTCGACCCGGGCGGCGGCCTCGGCCTGGCTCAGCCGGTCCGGGAGCTGGGCTCCGCTCGCCTGCGGTTGCTGCCAGGCCGCGGGCCGACTCTCCGGGGTCGCCGACTGCGGCGTCCACGCCGCGGGTTCGGTGCTCGCGGTCCAGGCCGCCGCATCGCCCTCGCCCGCGCCGGACGGCGAATTCGATTGCGCCGCCGCGTATGTCGCGGAGCTGGCGGCTGCGACCGCATCGGTGGCGGACGTGGACGCCGGTTGCGGCGCGAATGGGGACGGTGCGGCAGGCTGCGGCGCGGCGGACGATGCCTGCGGCGCGGCGGTTTGCGGTGCAGCGGTCGGCGCCTGTGGCGCGGCGGGAGGCGTCTGCGGCGGGGCGGGAGGCGTCTGCGGCGCGGCGGACGCAGCATGCGCCGACCCGGGC
Organism: Nocardia nova; assembly: GCF_002933465.1. Classification (GTDB taxonomy): domain Bacteria; phylum Actinomycetota; class Actinomycetes; order Mycobacteriales; family Mycobacteriaceae; genus Nocardia; species Nocardia nova_B. The sequence continues at coordinate 28,144 of NZ_PSZE01000042.1, read as the reverse complement.
TGCGCCGAGTTCGCGACGGTTCCGGATGTGGTGTTCTGTTGTCCCACCGTGGTGTTCACCGTGCCGCTGTCGGACCTGGACGCGCCGATATCGCTCGATCCACCGGCCGCCGGATTCCGCTCACCGCTCGCACGCAGATCGCCGAAACCGCCGTAACTCTCCCGCGCGAACGCGGCTCCCGCGGGCGGTAGCGCTACGCCGCCGGGTGCGGGCGCGCCCGTCGGCCCGGTAGCCGGTTGGGGTGCACCGGCCGACGGTGAATTCGGTTGCGCGCCAGCCGCCGCCGATCCGGCGGAGGTTGGCGCCGCATCCCGTCGCGAGGCCGACTGCCGCGTATCGTCGTTCGTCATTTCGGCGGCTCCGGCCCGCTCTGCCGATTCGGGGATCGGCGTGAAATAGGCGTCGTAACCACCCCGAGCCCGCACGGACTCGGCCGTATGCCCGTTCGTATTCGGTGCTCGGTTCATATCCTCATCCTTCTCGAAACCGGCTGTGAATTCAGCTGATTCGGCTGGTTTCGAACCAACTTCGGCCGGGTAAAAGGTTGATCAGCGCGATGATTCCCGAGCGGATCGCCGCGTCGTCGCCCGGCTGATAGGTCGACCAGAGTTCACCATCCATCGCCACACTCGGACTCACCACGAGCCGTCCGGAAACGGTGTCCAGCACGGAAAGACACACCTCCGGTCGCGGGTATTCCCCGTCGTGGTGCTCCAGCACGAGCACCTCCGCCCGCCGGAACACCTCGTCCAACGCCCGCTCGAGTACCGCCGCGGTCCGCGGCGGGGCGCCGAGTTCCACGAAGGCGCGCCGTAATTCGGCCGGCTCGGCCGATTCGCCGAATTCGGCCGCGACGGCGGAGAGCTGTGCGGACGACACCTGCCACGGTTCGAGCGAGGCCGCGGGCGCCGACCCCAGTGCCGAGACGATCGCCCCGGCAAGGATGTCCAGATCCTCGTCCTGCTGGAACACCGACTGGATGACGACGTGGTCGTCGTTACGCACCGCCAGCACGTGATCGAGCCCCGAACGAACCAGCGACAACCGCAGCATGCCGCGTGGTTCCCCGTCCAGCCCCGTATCCACGATGCGAACGGCCAGCTCCACATCCGGCCGGTACAGGCATTGCAGCCACCGCTCGACCACGGGATGTACTCGTCCGTCGTCGAGGAGTACGCCCGCGTCGGTCAGTTGCGCGGCCACCACCTCGTGGACCCGGTCCCGGTCCTCGATGCGGTAGATGTTCGGCAGCAATGCCAGCACCGGCGGATACGAGTCGATGCCGACCAGCGTTTTCAACAGCAGGGCGGCATCGACGTTGATTTCGACCGCGACGGGATCGTCGACCACCTGATCTTCGAGATGCAAATGCCTAGATCTCGAGCGCCATGAATCGGCCACCCTGCTGCTTGTCCGTGTCCTGCATCGCGCCACCGCTGGCGCAGTGCTTCTTCACGGTGGCGTTCAGGGCATGGAGTGCGTTGTTGTAGTCGGTGATCTTGTTCAGGAGCTCGTGGATCTTGGGACCCCAACCTTGATCACCGGCTTCACCCGTGAAGGAGCTTTGCAGACCCTTCGCCAGCGAATCCAGCGCACCGTTGTTTTCTTGAATGTTCTTGACGATGTTGTCGAACGTCAACGTGTGAGTATCGACTTCACCGAACTTGTACTGCATTCCACCGGCCATGGCGAAATCCTTTCGAATAATTGATACGTGAATTACTGCGTTGCACTAGAAGTCGATGTTGACTTTTCCTGCCATGGTGCTGGTCGCGACGTTGCCGGCCCCGGCACCCATATCCGTACCGAGAGCCTGCGCACCACCGTGCATCTGCTCCTGCTGCCGGATGAGATCGGCGTACGCATCCATGTCGGCGGCACTGAATTTGTGTGCCGAATCGACCAGAACGTTGAGAATGTCCTGGAATGCGTTGCCCAGCCGGTTGCCCTTGTCCAGCGCGTTCTGCATGGACGAGGCGATCGCCGGTGTGGCCTGCGGGCTCCGCACCGCGGCCTCCAGCTCGTCCTTGACCGCGAGCAGGGCCTTGAGGTATCCCTCGTGGTTACCCTGCAAACCGATGCCCTTCTGAGCGGCCGGGATCAATTCGTGGGGATCGCCGTTGAAGACGTAACTCATCTGTGGTTCCTTTCCGGTGTTGAATTACACGCGACCTCGGTCTTGTTCACCGGGGACGTTCGGGGGTGGCCGAAATCGCCGCATCGTCATCGATGCGCTCGATCACACCGACCGCGAGTTGAGGTTCCAATACCGGATCGTCTCTACGGTCGCCGGCGTATTCGATGACTCCGACGATCGGAACCTTCTCCAGGACGGGCACATCCATCGGTTCACCCGGTACGAAGACCGCCGACTTGGATTTGCGCTCCTCGTCCTTGCGGCGTCGCATCTGCGCCTTGGGTGCCGTTGCCCCGCGCGTAGGACCTTGGCGCGGAGGCAGATTCGTGGTGGGCTGGCCGTCCGCGGCTCCGAAGGCACGGAAGGACGCGGGATTCCAGTTACCGGGCATCCGGAATCCGGTGGCGGCGCCGGGCATCGAGCCGACCCCACCGCGCATCATCGAAAATGCCACCGTGCTACCGATTCCGCCGGTCAGACCGGCAAGGGTGGGCGATGTCGCCGACATGCCGTACAAGCCGTCCTGCCCGGCCAGCGGATCGTCACCGTATCCCTCGCCGCCGCCTTGGCCGTTATCCGACATCGGTGACAGCGCGTCCGTTGCCCCGGTGGGGTCGGACAACCCGCTCTCCGGGCCCGTGGGGTCGGCCCCTTGCGGCCCGTCCCCCGGGCCCGACGGGTCGTGGGTGCCGCCCGAGGATTGGTCGCCCCCGCCCGAATGAGAGTTGCTCGTAGAGGTGTTCTGATTCCCGGTGGTGGAGTGCGAATTACCGCCGGCGTCAGTGGTATTCGAATGCTGGTAGGCGGTGGGCCGCGGCGTCGCCGTCGTGTCCGGGGTCATCTTGTACCGCATATCCGGCGGCGGAGCGCCACCACCGACGATCGGTGGTGCCGTGAGCGGCTTCGGGAGGGCGGCCAGCGCGGGCACCACGGCACCCGCATAACCGTCCATGACGAGAGCCGCCTCCGGCCAGATCACGAAGAAGTACTCGAATTCGTTGGCCGCGAGCGCCGGAAGGGTCGCGGCCAGCATCGCACCTCCCACCGCGGCCCCGACCGGCCCCGCGGTGGAAATGGCACTTGCCGTCGCCATCTTGGCGAGCAACGCTTTACGCCTCGCCTTGTTCGCCTTCAGATGGATCTTGACCAGAGTCATCGCACCGCGCGCGGCCTTCGCCGCGGCAGCCACCTCGCCCACCAGCACGGCGGCGGTGCCCGCTACTGCAGCCTGCTCCTGCAGCCACGCCGCATGCTTCTGGAATGCCGCGCGGGCCTTGTCCGCCGACATACCCTGCCACGAGCCCGAGATCGTCGCCATCGTGGCCTCGGTATCGGCCGCCGCGGCATTCAGTTGCGCCGCCAGGTCCGCGTAGGCGGTGGAGGTCGCGTGCGTCGATGCCGGACCAGGACCACTCAGCAATCGAGAGGTATTAATTTCCGGCGGTAACGCATGGAAGTCGAAAAGGAACGCCATGACATCAGCCTCGGCTCGACAATCTGTGGCTACACGTTGAATATCGGACCGTGCGTGGCGACATCGGCGCCGGCGATGATGTCGCTCCCCGAATAGGCGGTGCCGACCTCCGGCATCACGGCCGAGGCCTCCGTCTGCAAGACGGCGCCGTGCGCGGTTGTCGTGAAAAAGCCCTCGCCCCAGGGGTTCAACACCTCCGGGATCATCCGGCTCACATCGTCGATGCCCGGCGGGGCCGGGTGGCAGGCCGGCTCGTGGGCTCCGAGAGCGCCCTGTAATCCCGTGGCGGTGAATTGGATTTGCGAGGCGATAGCCGGGAAGTTCTCAGGAGTGACATTGAGATACATCGACCTCTCCTAACGACGATACCGCCTCCGACGAGCGGTACAGGATGAACGCTAAGGCATCCCCAATGTTGGGAAGATGACGGCGATCTCACTGTTCGGTCGGTGTCCACGCGGCTTGCACGAGATCGCGCCGCGAATGCAGCGGCTCGACCAGAATGCCGCGACCGAGCGGTTGTTTCGTTGCCTTCACGTCGCCGATCAGCATTCCGTCGAGCTTGGTGCCGTCCATGATCAAACCCGAGCAGTTCAGGTTCTTGATCTGACCCATGATGTTGTCGTACATCGCCGAATCCGCCTGCGCGATATTACGTCCCACGATGATGTGCAGACCCGTGTCACGGCCGTCGACGATGATGTCCTTCAACGGGTCGAGCGGATTGAGCATGCCGCGCTGCGCGACCATGTGGTAATCGTCGATCACCACGAATATCTCCGGTCCGCTCCACCACGAGCGCTCCTTGAGCTGCTGTGAGGTCACACCGTCCGGAGGCCGCCGGCTGCGAATCTTGTCCGCGAATCCGGGCAGGCCCTCCTGCAGATCCCGTTCGCTGGTCAGATAGCCGATCAACCGTTCGTCGGGAACCACGTCCATATGCTGGCGACGATAGTCGACCAGCAGGATGCGCGCCTGATCCGGGCCGAAGCGCCGGTCGATCGAACGCATCAGATCCGCCAGTACCGTGGACTTTCCGCATCCGGGTGATCCGACCACGATGAAGTGCGTGGAAACCCCGAAATCCACTGCCGCCACGCCCAAATCGGATTCGCGCACACCGAACGGAGTCACCAGTTGCTGAGCCAGACTCGTCGGTTCCGGCACAACTTCGTGAATACGATCCAATTCGATTTTCGACGGCAGCAGCCGGACCTCGGGTGCGCGACGGCCCTCGTAGCGCCGGTTCAGTTCTTCGCCCGCGGCCGCCAGCCCGGCCGCCGCCGACTCCGGGTCTCCCACTCCGTCGATACGTGGCAACGCCGTCAGCATGTGCAACGCCTCGCTGGAAATACAACGGCCCGGCCGGTCCGGCGGAATGGACGCGACGATGGCGCGGTGGGTGCCGAATACGGTATCGGTGAGATCGCCCAGACGCATTTCCAGCCGTGTCTGCAGCAGGTCCTTGATCGCCGGCCGGATCGCCGCCCAGCGCGAACTGCTCAGGACCAGGTGGACGCCATAGTTGAGGCCCTGCAGCGCAATGGATTCGATGACGGGTGAATATTCGTCGTAGAACGGTCCGTTGACCGCGAAGCCGATATCCCAGCCGTCGATGACGAGGAAAACATCCCCGTGCACGTCCCCGTACGCGGTCAGCTTCTCGGATTCGACGGGATCGGCTCGCCGCCTGCGGAATTCGCGCATGCTGTCGATACCGAGTTCGGTGAACATCGACTGCCGGTAAGCCAGTAGGTTCGTCACCAGGGCGAAGGTGCGGCGCACGCGGTCCACGTCCCGGGCCGACGCCACCGACCCGACGTGCGGGATGGCGCGAAGGCTGGACAGACCTCCGCTGAAGTCCAGGCAGTAGAACTGCGCCTGCTCCGGGCTGTGCGTCATGGCGGCGGAGACGACCAGGGTCTGCAGCGCGGTCGACTTACCCGACTGCGGCCCACCGACGATCGCCATATGCCCACCACCGGCCGACAGGTCCACCGACCACACGTCCTGGCGCTGCTGTCGCGGTTTGTCGACGATCGCCAGCGGCAGTTGCAACGTACCGGGTTGGACCGCCGCCACCAGGCGCTCCAGGGTGGCCGGAATACTCAAGGGCGGCAACCACATGGCGTGCGCCCGGCGGCCGTGCCCGGCGTACTGCTGCAGCACCGTCTCCATCAGGGTCACCGGTTCGGCCTCCGGAGCGTCGGGGAGGGTGACGACCGGGGCCGGGGCCACCGGTTCCACCCGGCTGGGCGCGATGTAGGCAGCGGTGAACGCCTGCGGGGGACGGTATCCGCCACCCGGGCGGCGGGCGCGCTGTGTCGTCCCCAACGCCGCGGCCTGGGCGGGCGGTGTGTACGGCGCACCGACATAGGCGGCTTGGAAGCGCTGCAGATCACCGGAGCCGACCCGGAGATATCCGGCACCGGGTTTCTTCGGCAGGTGATAGGCGTCGGCGGTGCCGATGGCATCGCGGGAGTCACTGGTCTGGTTGGTGCGCAACGCGACCCGATACGACAGGTGCGCCTCGAGTTCGCCCATCCGGTTGGCCGGCACCTTCTGCGAGGCCAGCAGCAGATGGATACGCAGCGACCGGCCCAGACGGCCGATGGCGACGAACAGTTTCGAGAAGTTGGGATGCTGTTCGAGCAGTTCGGCGAATTCGTCGAGGATGATCAGCAGCGTCGGCAGCGGCGGCAGTTGCGCACCCTGTTCGCGGGCCCGCTCGTAGTCCGCCACGCTGGCGAAGTTGCCGGCGTCGCGCAGAATGCGTTGCCGCCGGGCCATTTCACCGCTGATGACGTCCTCCATACGGGTGACGAGGTCGGCTTCCTCCTCCATATTGGTGACGACCGCGGTGACGTGATGGAGCCGGTCGAAACCGAGGAAGGTCGCACCACCCTTGAAGTCGACCAGCAGCAGGTTCAGCACATCCGGCGAGTGTGTCGCGATCGCCGAAAGGACGAGGGTGCGAAGGAATTCCGATTTGCCCGAGCCGGTGGCGCCGATGCACATACCGTGCGGGCCCATACCCTCTTCGGCCGATTCCTTGATGTCGAGATACACCACCTGGCCGGTCGGATCGTGACCGAACGGGATGTTGAGCCGGCCGCGGTCGCTGTCGCGGCGGCGGGGCCACTGCCGCTCGACCCGGATCGCGCCCGGGTCGAGAATACCGACCATCTCCTCCCACGACGTCCCGCCGCTGGTCTGCTCCGCGGTGACCGCCTCGACCACACTCGACAGCCGATACGAGGAGATACTGCGAGCCAGCGCGGTGATCGCGGTGACCGACATGGTGTCGCCGACGCCGACCGCGCGCAAACCCCGGGAGGTGACCTCCTGCAGGCGCCGGTCCTCGTCGACGACGAATTTCAACGCCCGCGGCAGATTCTGTTCCCCGACGCCCAGCCGCAGCCAGGTGCAGCCGTCGACGCCGGAGATGTCTCGTTCGTTGGTCGGCCCGTCGGTATCGACGAGCAGCAGATAGTGGGTGCGGTCCATGGTCGGCTGGGTGTTGGCCGAGAACGGTCCACGGTTGAGACCGGCGAGCACCTTCGACCGCAGTTCCCCCACCGACCGGTACACCATCCGGCTGGATCCGATGGCGTCCGTTTCGCTGGGGTGCTGCGTATGCGGCAGCCATTTGAGCCACTTCCATTCCGGCGCATCGGGATCCGACAGCACCGCGGCGATCGCGACCTGATCCGGCCCGTGCAGCACGACGATCTCGGCGACCATCGCGCGCACCAACGCGGCCGTGGCGCCGTGGTCGCCGTCGAATCCGACCTGCGGCACCGACAGCAGGTTGATCGCCACCGGCATGCCGCCGACCGTGGAATAGGCCTTGGCGAAACGGGTCACCTCGACCACGCCGACCGGATCGAGGTCGGAGGTCGGCGCCGCCTCCGGGACGATGACGCGCACCTGGTTCGCGATCCGCCCCCGGCCGATGCGCACGCGCAGGAACTGCGGGCCGGAAACCTGCACCTCCCACATGCGTTTGCCGCCGACGAGGCGAGACAGCTCGGCGGGGCCCGGATGGGTGTAGCGCAGATATTCGTAGAGTTCCGCCTCGGCGGCGTGCACGGTCTTGCGGTTCTCGGCGATCGAACGCAGGTAGTCCTTGCGTTCCTCGTTCAGCCCCGCCGCGCCGCCACCGCCGTTGCCGCTCAGCGCGCCGCCCATCATGCCGAACATCGACACGACCATCATCATCGGGAAGAACAGCATGGTGGGTGAGAACGATCCGCCGTTGCGGAACATCATCACCATCATTCCGCCCATACCGGCCATCATGACCACCGGCATGATCATCCGAATCCGCGACGCCGGAACGGGTTTGGGAAGTTCGGTGGGTGGTTGCAGGCGAAGCTCGGTGACCGCGGGCGCCTTCGGGCCCTTCACCGTGCGCGCGGGCCGTACGAAGCGCCGGGTGGTCGTCACTAGGCTCCTCCCCCGGTTTTCTCCGGTAGGCCGACCGCGGCTTTGTCGGGTGCGATTCCGTCGTGCTGGATACGGGCGTCCGCGGTCGAGAGGGTCGGGCCGACGGCGAACAGGGACACGATGCTCCAGGGCGCGGGCACCGGCGCCTGCAGGCCGAGCGCGGCGACCGTGCGGTCACCCGACCCGATGCCGACATTGATCCCGTACCGCACGCCGCTGTCGGAGATCCAGAACAGCGATTCCCGCAGCGGGGAGTTCGGATCGCTTCCGGTCAGCTGCACGAACCGGCCGGAATTCCGCGGCAGATAGGCGGCATCGGCGGTGGCGCCATGCGAGGCGGGTGCGGTGACCAGCGGCACGACCTGATTCTGTTCGGCGACCGGCAACGGCAGTTGCCGTCCGACCAGGGCGCGCGTGACGGCATTCGCCTCGGTCGCTCCGCGCGACCAGTGGAAGCAGGTCACGCCGAACTTCTCCGGATCGGCCAGCGTGACCGGACGGCTCGGGTAGGTCGAGGTGCCCGGCCAGGAACCGGGCCGCAGATTCTGCGCCACCGCGTCGGGCCCCACGGTCATACTCGCCACGGCGCCACGGGAATTCGAGTTGCGGATCATCGACGCCAGGACGGAGCCGACCTGGACCAGCCCGGACTGGGACACCAGATAGTAGGACGCGCCGCGCCCGGGGTTGGACACCGTCACCACCGAACCGACGGGCGCGGAGATACCGCCCTTCAGCACAGCGGGTTCCCCGGCCCCTGGCACCTCCGGCACACGCAGCGGCGGTGCCTCCGGAATCGCGGCGATCAGTCCCCTGGATGCCTCGATCACCGGTGCGGTGGCGTCGATCCCGAGGGCCAGGGTGACCGCGGAATCAGCGAGGTTGATCGCCGCTCGCACGACTCCGTGATCACCGTTGTTGTAGACCAGCCAGGTGTTGTCGTCCTGACGCAGCAGCCGCGCCTCGTCGGCGCCCAGATCGCGGATCGCGCCGTCACCCTCGGTCTGGACGGTCAGCGGTCCGCCGATGACGGTGGTCCGCACACCCGCCCCCGCGGTGGGCAATCCGGTTCGCTGGTCGACCGGTGCCGCGGCGCCGATCCGCGCGGTATCGCACACCGCCCAGGAGGAGTCCCGACCGCCGGTATCGCTCATCACGCCTGGGGCTCCCGGAATCCCCACCCACGGACCGCGTGGATATTTCGCGAGTTCGTCGCGGGAGACCGGTACGGGGTTGGCCGCCGCTCCGGTGATCAGCCGCGCCGAGGACAGGTTCAGCGCCGGATACAGGCGGTTGTCCACTTTGACGAACAGCGCACCGGAATCCTTGTCGGACACGATATTCGCCTGTCCGACCTGCTTGGCCGGTTTGAAGAACGCCATCACCGCGGCTCCCGCGACGACCACACAGGCCAGGGCGATGCCGATCGACAAGGCCGTGGAGCGACCCCGCTGCGGATCGTCGACCATCGAGGCATCGCGCCGGACCAGCGCGTGCTCGATCCGGCGCAACAGGAACCGCCACCCCGAGATCTGGTGTTTGGTCACCACCCGGAAGCGGGCCATGGGTCAACTCGCCGGCGCCAGCCCCGCCAGGGCGGCAGTGATGTCGAATGCGTCGACGGTCATCAGTTCCTCGTTGGACATATTCGCGATATCCGCGTTGTCGCGCGTGAACCGGTAATCGCGTTCGGCCTCGGCCGCCTCCACCACGTTGCGGACGAACCGGCCGTTGCCGGCCAGATCGATCAGGCGGCGGCCGTTGCGGGTCTGCTGTGCCAGTTCCGCGCAGCGCTCCCGCAGGATCTCCCGCGCTTGGTCGGACAGGATCGAATCCTTCTTGCGCGCAATGTGATCGGCGATCTGAACCAGTTCGTCGGCGTCGTAACTGGCGAACCGGATGCGCTTGGTGAAGCGGGAGGCCAGACCGTCATTGGAGGCCAGGAAGCGGTCGATCTGGTCCTCGTAGCCGGCGATGACCACCACGAGTTTGTCGCGATCGTTCTCCATCCGGGCCAGCAGCGTATCGACGGCTTCCTTACCGAACGCGTCGCCGCCGGACAGTCCCTCCTGAATCAGGGTGTAGGCCTCGTCGATGAACAGCACACCGCCGAGCGCCGAGTCGATCAGCGCATTGGTCTTCGGTGCGGTGTGGCCGAGGTGAGTGCCGACCATGTCGTTACGCGACACCTCGATGACGTCGGCGTTCTCCACCACGCCCAGGCCGGCGAAGATCTTTGCGATGACCCGGGCGATGGTCGTCTTACCGGTACCCGGCGGGCCGGAGAAGATCAGGTGCTGGGTCTTGGATTCCACCGCCAGGCCGCGTTTGGCACGGACCTGATCCATCAGAACCCCGGATTTGAGCCGCTCGACCTGTTCTTTGACCGAGTCCATGCCGATCTGCGCCGCAAGCAGGTCCGACGCCTCGGCCAGCAGGGTGTCGCGCTCGGCCTTGGCCGCGGTGGCGGCCACCTCGGCCGGGTCGTCGCCCGAAGACGGATCCCAGATATTCGTCCGGGAGCCGATCACCTCGGGAGTCACCACGTCGAAGCGGTAGCTCTTGTCGCGCACGGCGCGCTGCCACAGCGGCCGCTCGGACCACAGGGCCGAACCCTGCAGACCGGCCAGCACCTTCTCGGCGGCATCGTGATCTCCGTTGTGCCGCAACAACATTCCGAGCAGGAAGTGCGCATCCGCCCAGATGTAGGACAGATTCCCGGAAGCGCTGTCCTCGACGATGCGCTGGGCGCGCGGCATGGCCTCACCGAATCGTCCCATCCGCGCGAGGGATTCGGCAGCCATCAACTCGGCGGCGATATCGAGCAGGCCGTCGTCGAGAACCGGTTTGGCCGTGCGGGCGGCGAGCACGTCCGGCCAGCGATCGGTGCGGTAGTACAGCGACATGCGAACGAATTCGGAAACGTCGTCGCGGGGTACCTGATCGAGAATGGCCGCGGCCTCTCCCCATTCGCCGCCCTGGGCGTAGGAGCAGGCCTGCGCGATCGCGATCTGATCGCGGTCGGCCATCGCCACCCGCAGCCCGTACATGCCGAGCTCCACCTGACACCACAGCGCCCGATCCACCAATCCGGCGCGCTGTTGATCCCGGTACAGGTTGTGCACCGAACGGTAAGCGCCGTAGATGACTTCGGAGGTGATTTCCCCCGCCATCGCGCGACCCAGCCAGGCATCGCACATATCCGGATCCAGATCGGTGGCGGCCCGGAACGCCGCCAACGCATTGTCTTCGTTGCGAACCCCGCCGGCAACCAATCCCAGTGATTGAACACCCGTGTAGAACGCGTCCTCGGCCGCTGACACCTGGACATCCCTTCCGCCGCACTCGCCTGCCCGAACGATAGACATCCAGACCGCCAGCCGTGGGAGCGCTATTCCCAATTTTGGGAAATGCGCGCGAAGCGTCACGGTTCGCGACAGCACCGGCGGTTTCGTCGAATTCCCTGGGAGCGAAACGTTTTCCCCGCCGGCACCGCCGCCACGCGGATCGGCGATTGGCCCAACCTTCGGAACTTGTTCGATGAGCCGCCGTAAGACGTACCGTCATTCAACGGTATATTGATCCCGGGTCGGCAGTCCTCATCCTGACGGCCCGAACCTCGGGGCGGCGGCCGTGAGCCGCGATCCGGTAACCGACCGCCGTGGGGGTGCAGGCCCGCAGCCCTGCACGGGCCGGTATCACCCACAGATGCCGGCCACCCGCCCGGCGGCCGGTGGTGTCAGCAGACCACCGGCCGCTCCCATCTCGGAGACGACTCACATGACGCGGACGACGACGGCGTCGCTGGGCATTCTCGCCCACCGCACGGTCGCACCCGAGTACGGCGCCTCGATCACCATCCCGTTCCCGGCGGCGAGCTGCACATGCTCGGGCCCGCGCGCGGAGAACGAATCGGCCGGGAAGACCAGATCGCCCGGCCGCACATCACGAGGCGAAATCCGCTCCCCGCAGTAGATCTGCTCATATGTCGTGCGCGGCAGGTGAACTCGGCCGTCGGTCGCCTCCGCGACCGCGTACTGGGTCAGCCCCGAACAGTCGAAGCCGCCGCCGGTCGGCCCGCCCGCACCACCGCCGCCCCACACGTAGGGCGTGCCCAGCCAGGCACTCGCCGCACTCACCGCCTTGCCGCCGGCGGTGCCGTCCGACGGAACCGGACGACTGCGCACCGCGCTCGGGCGTGCACCACCACCACCCCCACCGGCCCGGGTTCGTATCCGGGAGCGACGCCGACTGCGGCCTGCGGGCGTGATCCGCCCGTGAACCGGAGCCGGGGCGGACGGCGGCTGGATCGTCGCCGCGTGCCGGCGCGCCGCGGCCACATCGGCATCCACCTGTTTGGTCGCGTCGGCGATGGTGGCGTGCGCGGCGTTCAACAGCGCCGGACCGCTGAATCGCAGATCGCCGACCCCCGCGATGGCTTGCAGCCGCGTTTGCAGGTCGGCGATCCGGTTGTTGAGCGCATTACGTCCGGTAACCGTGCCGTCGCCCGCGGCGGTGACCGCCTTGTGCACGACCGCGTCCTTACCCGCCTGGGATTCCGCGATCGAGACCTGCATGCCGCGGGCGTCACTGTAGCGGCGAGCGATCGAGCCGTTGTGGCTTTCCATATTCGCGACAGCGGTCGAAACCGTGCCGGCCGTACCCGGTGCGGGACTGCCCTGGCCGTACAACCCGAGCAGTGAGTTCAGCACCCCGTTCAGATCGGTGGTCAGATCAGGCGCCATGCAATCGCCCCGCCCTCACTCATCCCGGCCGCCTCCTGTGCCGGCGCCGCTGGATGGCCGACGTGAATTCCAGATCTCCCGCACTCGGAAGACTGGTCTCCGACTATGCGACACCGATCGTGTAATGGCGAAACGACCGAGCTTCCCATTTGCGGGAAGCGCCGACAATGATGTCGTCGGTGGCGGAAAGGATTGTCGGGCATGGCGGATATGGAGATCGACCCTGCGGCGCTGCGCCGACTGGCACGACAACACATTCGGGTCGCGGCAGTCACCCAAGCTCGGGCAGAGCCGGCCACAGCCATCGCTGCCGGGGAGAAGCCGCCCACCGGCAAGCCCGGCGATAAACAGCCTACCGACGGCACACTCGGCGATAAACCTCCCACGGACGGCAAGCCCGGGGACAAACCTCCCACCGACGGGAAGCACGGGGACAAACCCGGAAACGATCACACGACCGGTGGGCCCGCGCCGAAGCCCACCCCGCCCCCGGCGGACGGCGTCGGACAGCACTACGGCAAACCGATCGAACTAGACCCGCCGCCGGGCGCGTCGCCGGCCCTGACGAGCTTCGTCGCGCTGGCGGAAACCGCGATCCAGACCACGGTGGATCTACTGGGGCGCGGCATCACCACGCCACCGCCCAATGTGAACGACCTGCTCACCACCACCGTCTATCAGAACCTCGGCAAGGGCGAGGCCAGCGACGTCTACCAGCAGACGCTGACCAAGGTCCGGGCCCGCCAGACCTATCTGCTGAATATGGACGCCGAGGTCGTCAAGACGTCGATCAAGGTCAAGGACGGCAAGGATCAGACGTTGGCCGCTGTCATGGCCGACGTGAACACGTTGAAGGATGCGCTCGAGGTCGATCTGCGACCGCTCAGCAAGAAGCTCAGGGCGGTCAAAGAGCTCACACTCATGGAGCAGATCGCCGACACACTGGACTCGGTGTGCCAGAAGGTGTCCGCGGTCGCCGAGTACAACGCGGCCATGGCGGGCGGCGGCAACAGCAAGAGCGGATCCGGTCAGGGCTCCGGCTCCGGCTCTGGCTCCGACAGCGGTTCCGGCTCGTCGAACGGCACCGCGACGTCCGGCGGCGCCGCGCAGGCCGGTGCCGGAGGCGACGGCGGACTGGGCGGACTCGCGCAGATGTTGGGTCCGCTGGCCATGATGTTGCCGATGGGTCTGATGTCGCTCGCGCCCATGGTGCAGCAGTTCATCCAGAACAACGCCGAACAACACCAGCGGGAAGAGGAGCGCAAGGAGCGCGAAGCGGAGAAGGCGCAGCAGAACGGCACCGCACCGAACGCGCAGGCCGCGCCCGCGGCGCCCGCGGCCGACCCGAACGCGGCGCCGGCCGCCGGTGCGGCTCCGGCGGCGACGGCTCCCCAGCCGGGCGGCGTCACCGCCGATCCGGCCGTGATCACTCCGCCGCCGGCCAACGGCACCACACCGGCCACGGTCACGCCCGGGACCACGCCCGAAGGCACGTCCGCGCCCGCCGTCACCGCTCCCTCGGGGGGAAATATTCCGGGCGCACCGTCCTGATCGCGTCCCCGTAGCGCCCCGCCGCGCGGCTCGGGAGGCCGGTTGGGGCACGCGCCGGTCCCCTCCCGTCACGCCAGGTGCGCGGGAACGGCTGCGCCGCAACCACTTCCATCGGCAGCACGAGTTCGCCGGCGCGTGTCCGCCAAACGTGGGCGCCGGTGTCGGCGCCTGCCCGTCGTCGGCATCGAGATTCGGCCGGACCGTGAGCCGGTCCGGCCGAGGTGCTACGACTGTTCGGACGGCGGGGTAACCGCCGGCGGCGCCACCACGGGCGGGGCCACCGCCGCACCGCCCGGCGGACCGGCGGTGACTCCCGGCGCGGACACCGGTCCGGCGACAGTGACCGAACGATCCACGGTCGCGGCCTCGGACGTGGTGACCGCGACCGGAACTTCGACGAACTGCGGATGATTCACGATCTGGTCGTAGGCGTAAGCGGCGTCGCGCAACTGCTGCCGACCGGGTTCGCCGGCGAGCAACAGCAGCAGTTCGTTGCAGCGACGTTCGAAGACCATGGCACGCAACGTCGCTCCCTCGGCGTCGATGCGCAGGTCACCGGGAGCCACTCGGGCGACGTCCACGCGCCGCGAGAGCATTGCCGCCGCGAGCAGGTCGTCGGCCTCGCGCAACTGTTCCCACCATTGCGGCGACACCTCCTGCCCGGCCTCCAGAACGGCGAGGATGCGATCGCGGATGCGGCGGGATTCGGCGGAATCCGCCGAGGCCGTTCCGCTGCGGACGAGTCTGGTGTGCGCGTCGGTCACCAACTCGAGGCAGCGCGCGTAAGCGCGTGAATCCGGTACTGCCGCAATGGGAGTGGCAGCGTCGGGCGAACCGGCCAGATCGAGCCGGTCGACCGTGTCCGGAGTGTGCACCCGGAGGTCGACATCGTAGGCGGGACCGACCAGGTCCGCCATCGCGATGTCGGGTAACCGCGCACGCAGCTCACCGTCGATCGAGGCGGAGGAGGCCAGGGCCACCAGCGACGCGTTCGCCTTCGGGCCCCATGCCAATCCGAATTCGACCAGCACCCGGGCCGGGTCCGAGATCCCCTCCCAGGGTGAGGCCGCACTGCCGGAGCCGTCGGCGAGCATCTCGTCCCACAGCCACGGCGTCGACACTTCCCGAGGGAGATAGATCCCCGCCGGCAACCAGCCCCGGCCCTCGTTCGAGGTGATGAACACCCCCGCCCCGGCCGGGCCGCGCATCACGCCGACCGCCCAGTGCATTCCGACCGCCGGCGTATCCGCGGCGGCCAGAACCGCCGCCAGCAACGTGCGCGCGACCAGCAAGTCGTTGTCGACCGCATCGCCCACCACGTAGGCCGGCTCGGCCTCCTTGTCCTTGGCCGCGGCGACCGCGGCGGCGAACGGCGTGACGATCGGTACCGGCGGCAGATCGTAGCGTCCCGTGGCGCCGGTCGGCGGCTGCTGCGCCGATCGGTCGTCGGCACCCACGCCCGCACCGGCGGTGACCGGCGTCGTCACTCCACCGGCAGGGGTACCCGCGGTGGCGGCCGCCGCACCGGTGTTGACGCCGGAACCGGACCCGGCCTGGTTGCCGGTGGAGTCCACCGCGCCCATCGGGGCGGCCGCTCCCGGTGCGGCGGCGGCGACGCCGGGGACGGGCGCGTCCGGCGATTGGTCCGCCGCGTCCGGCTGCTGCTGACCGGTGCCCGGCGTCTGCGGACCGGTGACCGAAGGGCCGCCGT
The DNA here is from genome assembly GCF_002933465.1 of Nocardia nova. GTDB lineage: Bacteria > Actinomycetota > Actinomycetes > Mycobacteriales > Mycobacteriaceae > Nocardia > Nocardia nova_B. The sequence goes on along the minus strand of NZ_PSZE01000042.1, from coordinate 12,077 downwards.
CGAGCGGCGACGTGCCGAGCGGCGTGCGGCCGTCGCCGGAGCCGAAGGTGCGGCCGTTCGGCGCAGCGTGCGCCGGTGTTCCCTGCGGTGACCCGTGCCCGCCGATGTCGTCGCCCGCACGGCGGAAATCCGATGCTATGCCGTGGTCGGCGTTTTCATACGCCTCGGCCGCGGCGATCAACTGATCCGCGGTGTGGTCGTGGTCGTCGGCCAGCTTGTCACCCGCCCGTTTGCGGGCGTCGTAGTAGCCGTCGAGGGCATCCTTGACCGGCTGGGCGATCTTCCCGTACGTGGGGATGAAGCTGGCGAGCCACTCGTGCGGCGGTTCCGCCCACGCCCGGGTTTCGCGCGCGACCTGACGGTGTTGCTCTGCCAACTGACGCAGCACCGCAGGGTCGATCTCCATCTCCGGCATGCCGCACAATCCTTTCCGCCACCGACGAGATCATTGTCGGCGCTGGCCAATCCCCACTGCCGCGCTACTGTTCCCAATCCAGGGAAGTCCGGGCTCGCCGATATTCCGATCGAATACGGTCCAACGCATCACCGGTGGTCACCGCCGCGCGGTCCGACACTGACCGACGAGGTTCGCGGTGGTGGCGGTGTCGTGGGATCGGGACCCGATGGGGCCGCGGCCAATTCCGCCAATTGCGCATGTGCGTACACGGCGTCGCGCAGGGTCTGGCGTGTCGATTCGCCCGCGAGCAGCAGGACCAGTTCATCACACCGCCGCTGGCACACCATCGCGCGCAGGACCGCGGCATCTGCCCCCGCGCCGGATTCGGATCGCAACTCGCCCAGCGCGACTCGGGACACATCCGCGCGCAGCGGCAACATCGAGGCGGCGACCAATGCGTCGGCGTCCCGGAGTTCGTCCCACAGTGGTTCCGGCACCGCCCTGCGCTGCGTGATCGCCTGCAGGATTCCGGCGCGAATCGTCCCGGTGTCCAGCGAGTCCAGCGCGCGCCCGAGTGCGGCGCCCCGGCCGTGGCCGTCGCGCGCCAACTCGACACAGCGCTCGGCGATGCGATCCGGAGGAGTGGCGGCAACGCGATCGGCCAGCTGCGCCGAACCCACGAGTTCGAGCCGGTCGGCCAGACCGGCGGCCGGCGCAGCGAAATCCATCACCGCCGCGGCCGCGACCGAACCCTCGGTCGGCACCGCGCCGAGTTGGGCACTCAGCGCGCCGTCGATCGGCTGCGAGGAAACCAATGCCGAGAGCCGGGCGCCGATCTTCGCGCCCCAGGCGATTCCGAACTCGGCCAGGATGCGCGCCGGATCGCCCACCCCCTCCCAGCCACTGTCATCGGACTCCGACCACACCCACGGGGTGGACAGTTCCCGCGGCAGATACAGCCCGGCCGGCAGCCACCCGCGTCCTTCGTTGGAGGTGACGAACGCGGTCACGCCGCCGGAATGACGCAGCACCGACACCGCCCAATCCACACCGAGCGCCGATTCCCCGGCCGCGGCGAGCAGACTGCTGAGCAGGCTGCGGGCCAACACCAGATCGCCGTCGACACGTTCGCCGAGTACGAAGGCCGGCGCCGACGCCGCCACCATGGCCGCGCCAACCGCATCCCGAACGACCTCGTCGCTGCCGGTCGGCCCCGGAACCCGCTGTGGGGGAATTGCTTTCGCGGCCGGTGCCGCGACCGGGGAACCGGGTGGGCCGGGCGGATTGCCGACCAGCGGTCCCTTCCCGCCGGGCGCGGAGATCCGCGAATCCGGCGGCGGGCCCGGGCGGGTATCGGCACCGGCCGGGGGCGCAGCCGCCTGCGCCGCGGGCGCGTTCATCCGTTCGACGGGGGCCGACACGGTGGGACCGGGCGCACCGGACTGGGGCACCACGAGCGGCGCGGACATCGCCCCGCCCGCCGCGAGACCCGGCGTGCCGATCGGAGCGATCGTGCCCGGCTCGGCACGGTGGCCGGGCTCGCCGATGTCGGTATCGTCGTCCGGATGTGACGAGCGCGCGAATGACAGTGCGCCGGAATCGTTCTCGTCATGACCGTGGCCCGCGTCGGTACCGTGCCCGGAGCCATGTTCGGTATGTGTGTCCGAGGCGCTCGCCGCGACCGGGGCCTCCGGCTCGTGCGAGGCGCCGGAATCGGCCGCCGGTGCCCCGTCCACGGTATGGTCGCCGATCTCGCCGGGTCCGGCGTGATTCGGGGCCGCAGGCGCCCACCCGGAGCTCTGCCCTGGCGCCGGCCCACCCCCGACAGGCGCCGCCGGAGCGGGCGCGACCGGCACCTGGTCGTGCGGGCCGGCCGGCTGGGCCGGCATGTGATCGACGCCGGCGGGCGGGTCGCCGAACAACCGGTCCCGCAGCCGATCGGCAATATCCTCGAACGGCAACGGAGCATGGGGAAGCATCCCCGGATCGAGCCGGATCAGCCCCGGTACGAACGGGAACTGCGGCATCGGATCGCGCAGTGGACCGGGCACCTGCGGGTGCGAGCCGCCACCGGGATGCCGGGGACCGGCGCCGGCTCCCGGGACGCCGTCCTGCCGCCGTCCCGGATGTCCCGGGCCGCCCGGTCCGTTTCCTTGCGTCCACGGATTGGGCCGGCCCAGTAATTCGGCGATCAGGGCTAGCTCCGGAAGCCCTTGGGGCCCCAGCATCTTCAGGGCATTGCGTTCGACATCGGCGACCTCGTCACGAGCCTCTCGGACGATCGCGGAGATCCGCCGCCGTTCGGCGGCTTCGTCCTCGTTCCCGTTCTTGTCGGTCTCCTGCTGCCGGACCCGCTGGATATCGGCATCCGCTCGATCGACGATGTCGAGGATCCGATGCCGGGTGCGATACACGATGTCGCCGATCTGCCCGAAGGTATCGGACGCGGCGACCAAGGCATCCACCAGCTTGCGCAAACTGTCCTGCTGACCCAGCATGTCGCGCTTGGCCGGCTCCAATCCCTCGCTGGATGGAACGCGTTCGGAGAACAGGCGCCGGGCCCGGTCGGCCTCCTCGGGGTCCACCGCCTCGGCGGCGTCGCGCACCACCGTCTGCAGATTGTGCCAATCCGACGGCGGAACCGCGGGCCAATGCTTGCCGACGATGTCGTCCCAGTAGGGGCTACCGTGCTCGGAACCCATGCGCGTCAGGCCGATCGCACGCCGGCGCCGCTGTCGATATCCGCGTTGTAGAGGGCGTTCACGGCCTCACGCACGGCATCGTTGGTGCCACCGCTGTGACCGTTGCGCGCGGTCACGAAGTCGGTGATCCACTCGCCGACTCGATTGCGGATGTGCACCGCCCTGTCGTCGAGTTCCGATTCCGGGCGATGGTGCACGGCCAGGTTCCCGACGTGCTGTGACACCTGCCCGGTGTTCGCGGTGACGGCGACGTGGAACTGGTCCGACGCGTCTATGGAGCTTTCCTGACCGTCGATGTGCAACATGGCGGCCTCCTGTCTGTCGCTAGAGCGTGGTGCCGAATTCGGCGCTCTCCATCGCCCGGTAGGACGCCTCGGTCGGCAGATCGAACGAGTCCACCGTGTAGGGCCGTGCGCCGTTGTACTCCATCTCCGCGCGCAGCCCGACGCGGGATTTCATATGCGCGAGCCGCGCCAGTCGCAGGATCTCGTTGGCGAGCCAGCTGTCGCCGTTGTCGCGCGCCTCGTCGGACAGGTGCAGGCCGATCACCTCGCCGTCCCGGTCGCAGGCGACGCCGACGCTGTGGTCGGGATTGAAGACCTCGTAGGTCATCGACTTCCAATCCGGCGCCGGTGCATCGGATTCGGTGTCGTAGTCGTCGAATTCCAGATCGTCGTTCATCGGTTCTCCTGTGTCTTGCGGGACTTGCGGGACACCCGCACCCGGCCGGGCCGACGGGAGGGCTTCGCAGTGTGTCTCATCGGCCCTCCGAAAGTTCAGGGGCGAGCGCACCTCGCGGCGGTGGTGCGACGGCGCCGGCGGGTGGCGCGACGCTCGCGGCCGGCGGTGGTTCGTTCGAACCCGCTGGTGGTTCTCCGGTTCCCGACATCCGGTCGACCAACTCGCTCCAGGCCGCGTCGCCGACCGTCATCACCTGCCGCAGCGACCAGAATCGCGAGCCCAAATACATCTCCCCCGTTCCGTCGGGTTCGACGTCCAGATGGTCCGGGCCCTCCGCTCCGTTGAGCGTCACCGTGGTCAGCGGCGGATTCATATCGTCGATATTGATGATCGTCGCGCCGCCGCCCGGGATGAACGAGCGGCGGCAGCGTGGACTGTTACCGATCGCCACCTCGGCACTGTTGGTGGAGATGGTGATCTCCGGATTCAGCAGCAGTTGCAGAACCCACGACCGCGCGGCGGCCTCGGGCTGGTCGGCGTTGATCGAAATAGTCAGGGCCGCAGCAAGATCCACCACCAGCATCGACTCGGAGGTGGTGACACCGACGATCACGAGCCGCTTCGGCGAACCGACCGGATGGGGCAGATCGTCGGCGGCGAAGGTGCTCACATCGGAGCTGGCGCCCGAAGCCGGATGAGCTCCCACCATTCCGGTCGCCACGTCGATGGTGAACGCCGCGATCGGGTGCAGACTGCGCTCGCCCACCCCCGCCAGCCGCACGAGGCCCTCCTCGTGCAGCCAGCGCACGGTGTCGGCGACGGTGACCGCCGCGGGTTCGGTCACGACAGCTGCTCCACCGGTTGCCCACCGACACCCTCGGTCTCGGGCGCCGGCTCGGCATCCATGATCACCTGGTACTGGCGTCCGGCGTCGGCCGAACTCTCGCGGATGGCGGACATGATCTCGGCGACCAGTTCATCGGCCTCGAACCGGTCGACCGTGCCGGGTGCCAGGTACAGGTCGGTCAGCCGCCCCATCGCGTCCACCTCGGGGATGACGGCCCCGCTCGGCGACGGGCGCCGCGCGCGGATCGCGTCGATACGTTCCCGCAGATCGGCGATCTTGTGGCGTAATTCGCGGGCGGCGTCCAAAGCCGCTTGGACGTCGGGATGGATTCCACTCATGCGCTACCTCCGGATTGACTCGGGGTCTGGTTGGCGGGTGACGGCGTCGGGGGTGTGACGGTCGGTGCGATGGTCGGCTTCTCACCGATGACCTGCTCGGTGTGCGGGGTGTCGTCGACGTACATCAGCCGATCGGGATGCCATGCCACGACCCGGTTGCGTTCGTTGCCGCCGCCGCCACCGCCCATACCGGGCGCCATCGGCATGTACGGCATCATCGGCGACCCACCGGCGGCGCCGCGGGCCGCCGCGGCCGCCGAGGAGGACAGTGGCTCGATCACCGGTGTACGAGGCATATTCGACGCGCTGCTCGCCGCGGTCCCGGCCGTCGACGCGGACGCCACCATCGGCATCGGGCCGACGCTGACGGTCGGCGTACTCGTGGAGCCGCTGTCCAGCCCGCTGGTGATGTCCCCGATCGGCATCGCGCCACCGCCGCCGTAACCGCCTCCGGCGGAACCGTAGTCGGGGTAGCTGCCGTAGTCGTAGCCGTAATCGGAGCCGTCGAGCCCGTCGAGCGAGTCCGTGCTGCCGCCCTGGCCCAGCTGCGACATCATCCCGCCCTGCATCAGCGAACTCATCATCGTGGGCAGCATCTGGGCCAGCATGCTCATGTCGCTACTGCTCGAATCACTCTGCGAGCCCGAGGTTTCCGAGCCTTTCGAGGGCCCCTTCGAGTTCACCGCCGTGGAGTAGTCGGTGACCGTCTGGGCCGATCGCGCGTTCTGCTCCTGGAACTTGGCGAGCGCATCCTGTACACCCAGTTCGTTCTTCGATCGCATTGCCGAGACCAACTCCTTGCGGGCGGCGATGATCTCCTGTGGCGTGGGATGTTTGGCCTTCGCCGCAGTGAAGGCGTCGGCATAGTTCTGGGCGCTGTCCGCCAGCTCCCCCAGGGCGGACCCGAGCTGATCGAGCCAGCCGCGATGTTGCGAGAGCTGCTGTGCCGCCGCCGATCCCACCGGCGTCCAGTGCTGCATGCGCAACGCGGCCCGATCCAGACCACTGGTGGCATCGGCATGCGTGGTCGACAGGTAGCTTCGTACGTTCTCGGCGAAGCGGGCGGCGCCTCCCGGCCCCGGCCCGGTATGCAACTGCCGGGCGAAGGTCAGCGGATCCACCTCCGCGCCGACGGCCGGCAGTCGGAAGGTCGGCGCGAATCGCGGTGTGTGCGGCGGAGTCTCGGCGACCGGGTTGGTCAGCAAGTCAGAACCCGCGCCGCCGATATCGCGCCCGGCCCGGTCGTCGGCCTCGGTGTAGTCCACTGCGGCGGCGCCGATGTTCCAGGCGGTGCGATGCACCTCGTTCAATGCTCCGAGCACACCGTTGTACAGATCCTGCGCACTGCCGTTCAGCTGCGGCACCGCCTGCGCGGAAATCGGGTCCGCCCCGGCCGGAACCACCCACCCCCTGGGCAGGGTGCCCCCGCTGACCTGCGCGATATCGGCCAGCGCGGATGCCGCCGAAATCAGTTCCGTCGGATCAACATTCAACGCTACGACCTCCTCTCACCCGCCAGCCGCTCAGATCGTCTGAGTGCCGGCCAGTGCCGACATCGTCGGGCCGCCGGCGGCCGGATCACCCGGCGCCGGCACCGCGGGCATGGCGTCACCGTGCGCGGCGCCCGTACCTTCGATACCGGCCGGATGCGCGAATCCGCTGAAGTCGCCGAAATCGCCGCCCACATCGGACATATGCGCATCGAACCGCTTCAGCTCACCGCACACGATCACCTGCAACGCATCGCTGCCGTTACCGGAACCGGCCGACGTGTCGCCCGAGCCGGCCGAGGGATCACCGGAGCCGCCCGACACGTCGGTGAAACTCGCGGCACCGGTGAAGTTCGCGGCGGCGGTCGCCGGTTCACCGGATCCGAACGCGACGACGATCGCCGTATGGTCCTTGTCCCACAGCGCGACATCGCCGGTCATCAACTGGCTCGGATCGATCCGCGCGCCGACCTGCTTGTTGTCCGACCACTTCGCCGTGGTGCCGGAATAGGCCGCCTTCGCGTCCGTGCCCTTGGTATTGGCGAAGGCCGCGTCCAGCGCCTGGGCGACGACCGGCGACACCTTCTGCTTCCGCTGGAAGTCGGGCGGGAAGGCGTATTCGATCATGCCGTCCGAACCCGGCACCCGCGGCGGCGGTGTAGTCCCGCCCTGCTGCGAGGATGTCGCATTCGGGGGCGGACCACCGGCGGTATTCGACACCGGCGCGGCGTTGTTCTGATTCGACCACGGCGTCGACGGAGCGGGCTGCTGCGGTTGCGCCTGTGCCTGCAACGGCTGCACCGCCCGATCGATCCGATTCGGATCCAGATCGTCGGCGCGGTTGCGCACCGAGTCCCCGAGTGAGCCGTAGGGCCCCATCCCGTCGCCCCACATCATGGGGTTCGCGTAAGGGTTCATGCCGCCGAAGCCCATTCCCGTCGGATCCATCAGTCCGCCCAAACCCGAACCGAGCGAAGGGGTTTCAACGGGGCTCGCCATCGACGAGTTCGGCGTCATCGCCGAGTCCTTGATCTGCTGAATCGCATCGTCGATCTTCGATTTGGCGTCGTCGGCCGTCGAACTGTTGTCGACCGGCAGTCCGGTATTGGGATCGATGGTGGTGTCCTTGCCCAAGTTCTCCAGCCCGTTGTCGGCACCGAGGTTCAAGCCGGAGCCATTGCCCGCATCGCCTCCGTTGCCGCCGGTATTGAGCTTCCCCAATGCACTGTCCAGTTGCGCCTGAATGGCGGCATCGTGCTGCTGCTGATTCTTCTCGAAATCCGCCGCCCACGATTTGATGGCATCGGCGGCGGCCTCGTTCTGTCCGGAAGCCGGATCCACGGTATCGATCAGTTCGGAGTACGCCTGATCCATCATGTCGATGAATCCGATCTCCAGTACCTGCCCTTCCTCGAGCGCGGAGATCGACGCCACGTTGTAGTTGATTCCGCTGACCAGGTCTGTCAGCTGTTTGAGCCCATCCTTGGACGTCTTTTTCACGTCGTCGACCTTCGCACCGACCTTCTCCAGCGAAGCGTCGTAGCTCTCCGCTTTCGCATTCATGCTGCTCACGGCGGAACGATATTGGGTCAGCAGATCCGATTGGCCGTGCAGTTTCTGGAGTGCCTGCGGCTTCAGCGTCGGTGTTTTCACCATGGCCACCGGCTTACCCTTCTCGGGCTCACCGAAGAGTTTGGTGTTCGTACTCAGCGCCTCCGCCAGTGAACTGGCGGTTTCGGCTTCGGTTTCATCCGACATACCAGCGCCGTATCTGGTCGTTCAGGCCCTGCGGATACAGCAGGAATCCCGTGCCGGTGGCTGTGTAGCCCGGATCGGGGGCAATAGGCTCCTTCGCCGGGGAATCCATGTACTTGCTACCGCCCCAGACGAGAGTAACCTGCTGCGAGACCGACGGTTTTCCGCCCGGCTGTTTGTCGCCACCGCCGTCGGATCCCCCCGAACCGCTGCCCCCGCGTGGCGACTGCCAGCTCAGGCCCGTCGCCGCCGCGATCCCGGCACCCCGCAGCGAATTTCGCTTCCAGCCCGAACTCTTCGCGCCCTTGCTGTTGGCCCAGCCCTTTTGCTTGGCTTCGAGTTCCTTCTTCCGATTCTCCAACTCCTGCGTTTCTTTGTTTGCCGTCTTCCCCCTGGCTTTGACCTCCTTCTCCAACGCCTTGTATTTGTTCTTTCCGGCCACGTCGGTCAGTGGAACGCCGAGCTGGTCAGCCAACTCCTGGTCGGCCTTCCGCGATTTGGCATGCAGCTTGGGATCCATATTCGAACCAGAAGTCTTGTAGTACTTCGCGTCGGCCTTCGCCTTCTTTCGAAGAGCTTTCTCGAGCGCTGCCTGAGTATCCCCGAGGGTTTCGATCTCGGTGCCGACAGAGGTCACCGACCGCCCTGTCTTCCGGCTGATGCCCCCCGCTACCGCATCACCCGCGAGACTGCCGGTCGCACCGATCGCGCCGGCCATCCCGATACGGCGCCAGTCGATGTTCCCGATGCCGTCACTGGCTGCCGAGTGCAGGAATTCGGCACCGCCGTTGACCGCGGCGCCGAGCAACGCTCCGCCCAGTTTGCCGCCGGTGGCTTCGTTGGCGGCCTTGAAAATGGTCCCGATTCCCATGAATGGTCCGACTCCTTATGCGGGTACCGTCGCCGGTCCGTGTGTTGACGGGTCCACCGGAGTCGCCGACAGCCCAGGGCTGGACGAGGGAGCCGATATGTCGATTCCGGCGGGGTGGAAGAAGCCTGCGAAAGACCCGAAGTCTCCGCTCTTGTCGCTCATATGCGGATCGAACGGACGCAATTGGGCCTCGATGATCACTTCGAGTGTTCCGCCGTTCTCCTCCGGGAACGCCACTACCAAGGCGGTCCGCTGGGTATCCCAACTCGCGAGATCCCCCGTGGTCAGTTGATTCGGGTCGGCGGGCGTCCCGAGGGAATTCGCGTCCGGAATCTTGGCAGGGGTGGCGGCGTAGGCACCACGACCGTCCGTGGTCGCCGCGTTTCCGAACGCCGCCGTGAGAGCATTCGAGACGACGATCGGGACACGCTGAGAACGTCCGTCCGGAAAAGTGAAGACGGTGCTGCCGTCGTCGGCACGCGCGACGGCGACGTTGACCGGTGTCGCGCCGGCTTTCGCCGGTGCGCCGGCATGCGTCGGTGGGGCCGATTGGTTCGACGCGCCGGGCGCCGAGTTGGCCGCATTCGCAGCGGAATTCGACGCCGTGTTCGCGGCAGGGCCGGTGCCGGCACGACTCGGCGCAGCCTGTGTCGGCGCCGCTGGCGGAGCACTGACAGCTGGAGCGGCTACCGTCGACGACGGGTTCTCCGCCGTGGCCGGAATGCCGCGCGCCGCTTCGGCCGCTCGGCGTTGGTTGGCGGCAGCCAACGCCATCGGCAAGGCGTAGCCCGGCATCCGGTACGGCGCACTCGCGGCAGCCGAGGTAGGCGTGGCGGCGGCCGCTGCCGGGGAATACCGAGACGAAGGATCAGCAGAGGCAACGAGCGGCGTAGGCTGACCCGCGTCATTCGCAGCAGCGGTCTTCGCAACGGACGAATCAGTGACCGGAGCGAGCGGCGAAGCGGACGGACTGCCGCCGGAGGCGTCCCAGTTCCACACCGGCGCAGCTGCGGGCGAATTCACGTTCACCAGCCCCGAGTAGGGACTGTTGTCGCCGCTGTAGGTGAAGGTGTTGCCCGGGTCGGTGTCCCGCCCTGACGGCGAAGGCTTGTCGACGCTACCGGCTTTGGTCGTCTTGCCGGCATCCTCAGGGTTCTGTTTCCGTACTTTCGAACCGAGTTCGGCGAACTCCTGGGATTTTTGCTGCATGATGCCGGAGACGGTGTTCACCGCGGAGTCGATGATCGCCATCACGTAATCGTCCTCCGAAATTGCGTTGCCACCCTGCCCGAGGCTCGGGTCCAGAACTTGCCTATCGATGAGTTCCTTGAGGACCGTCACATTGCGCGGGTCCACGCTTGCCAAGACCTTCAAGCCATCGATGCCGTTCGCCAAGTCACTGCGGCCCTCGTGACACAGCTCGGGGCTGTCGTCGGCAACCTTTGCCACGGCCGCGTCGAGTGTCAGCAACCTGGCATACGCATCGTGGAGATCGATCACCCACTGCCGGTAATTCGCAATACGCGCGTTCTCGGCCCCGGACACCTCCCGGGCCGGAACCGCCTTCGGCGCAGCCAATGTACCTCCGTTTCCGAAAGCCTCCCAGCTCGATATGTACATGTTGGGCAGCGTTTTGTATTGCTGGACAAGACCGGGAGAAAACGTCAGGCCGTCCGGCATATTTTCCGGATCGGGCATGAAGATGCGCGGCATCTTGTCAGACATACTTGAGTGCCTCTTCAGGCGTTATGTCTACAACCGGGATCTTCCCCGGGCCGTTCTTACCTCCTTGGATAATCGTCCATGCATCCTTACCCATGTCCCAGGCGAAATGAACGTTCGAAGAACCCATGCTCGCGCCCAGCGCGCTGGAGTAATACCGTCCCGGGGTCATATGTCCGGCGCCCGCCCAGGTCGGTACCTTGTTCTTCCAGAATCCGGTCTTGTTGAAGGCCATCGCATCCTTGATCGCCTGGCCCTTCACCGCACCTTTGGCATCGGCCTTCGCGATCGCCTTGGCCATCGCCTCCGCCGCCGCCTTGCCCTCCGCCCGCATGAAGCCCTTGACACCGAAACCGCTGACACCACCACCGAGCAGGCCGCCGGCGGCACCGAACGCAGCGCCTGCCCCCACGTTCTTCCAGCTCCAGCCGTCTTTGATTCCCGACTGCAACGCACCGGCGGCGGCACCTACCAAGCTCGCGCCGATCGGTCCGGTGGTCGCGAAGGCCACGCCGGTCAACGCGCCGATTGCGATGTCGTCCCAGTGGTTCACGACCTGGTTGCCGACCCAGCCGGCGGCCTTGCCTATGGCACCGAACAGGTTCATCGGGTCACCTACCCGGCCGGGAGCGACTGTTACTCATTCCGCGATCCCCGTCCTGCCGTCGGTTCGATCCCCCCTCATTCTCGGCGATTCCCAGTGGTGGGAAATCCGTGTCGATTCGGACCGGAGAGGATTGGGAGGAGCTCGCGCACCGACGAATCGGTGCGCCGTGGCGGACCGGCCGGGACCGATGCGGAAGGAGTGCCGATGCCCCTCCTGCAGTCGATCACCGCCGCGGGGCGCCCGGTCACAGCCACCTTCGTTCACCCGGGGAGCCGCGAGTGACCGGCATCGAGAGCTCAGCGCCGGTGGTGAGCGACGGTTGGGCCGATCCCGTTACCACCGCCCCCGACGCAGACACCGGATCCGGCGCGGATGCGCCGACAACACCCTGGACAGCACCTCGGCGGCAACGGGATTCGAGCGGTACCCGCGCCATAGCGCCGAATACTTCTCCCTGGGCGGATCAGCACGGAACATCCGCGCCGCAGAGTCCGGGTGTATCCGTACCCTCCACCACTTCGTCCACAGCCGGCCCGTCGTCGAGCCCGGCGCTGCCGGGTCCTGTGTCTGCCGGGTCGGGTGGTGGTGTGGTGGCGCCTGCGGGTTCGCCCGCGGTGTCGGTGGCACCGGGATCGGCGCAAGCACCCCCCGCCGCGGGCGCCGGCAC
>NZ_PSZE01000041.1 GCF_002933465.1 Nocardia nova | reverse complement strand
GCGGCAGCGTCAGATGTGTATAAGAGACAGGGTGTCGAGGTAGTCGGCGGTGGCGGTGGCCACGGGCACTGCGGTGGGATCGGGCAGTGAGGCGGCGGTGTCGCGCAAGGCTTGGCGTGCGGCGAGTTCTCTTGGGCCGGTGGGCACCCAGAGCAGGACGGGGGTGATGATGCCGGTGGAGCGGGCGAGCTCTGCGTAGCCGAGGAGTTTGGCGGCGACGCGGGTGAGGCTGGTGGTGGCGAGGTCGTATTCGAGGAAGAAGTCCAGGCGGGCCTCGTGGCGGGTGTAGCGACCGTAGCTGTCGGGGCGTGCCAGGTCTCCCCAGAGGCGGCGGCAGCGCGATTCCGACCACCACGCAGCCACGGTGGCGTCGTGGTCGGCGGCGGTGATGGCGAGGGTGGTGAACCAGTCGTTGACGCCGAGAGTGTGGGTCAAATGCAGGCTGTGGGCGATGTCGAGGCGGCGGCGAGGGCGGTAGCCCAGCTCGCGGACCTCGGCGCCGGCTTCGGCGGCGAGCACGCCGGCGCCGTCGGGGGCCAGCACCCAATGCCACGGTGCGCTACCGGAGGTGGTGAACGGGCGGAACCGGTCCACGACGCGTTCGCGGTGCAGGGCCGCCAGGCGGCGGCGGGCAAGGTTGCGGGTGGGGAAGGCCAATGCGGCTAGCTGGTTGGTCGTCAGCACGCGATGCTCGTGCACCATCCGCAGGATCCAGCGATCGCGGTCGGTTAACCGAGCCACCAAGCGCAGCGAATCGGCCAGTGGCAGCCCGGTCTGGACGGTGCGCGGTGCGCGCAGATCTGCTTGCCGGTCGGGGCGCGTGATCAACATGAGAGACGGAAACCTTTCGGACACAAAGGGGGACTCATCCCGGCCGCGCGGGCGACCGCCCGTGACTTGACTGGCCGGTGAGCGACTACAGACGGGGATCGTCGAGACTGGAGGAGGACGTGGCGTCGTCACCGGTGGTCGACGATTTCGACGGATCGTCGGTGGAGTGGTGGCCGGGCCGGGTGGTGTGCCCGGCGCGTGCGGCGGCGGCGATCTGGCGGGCGCGGCCGGGCGTGGGTGGGGGCAGTGGCTCGGTGGTGAGGGTGAACGGCCGGGCTTGTTGGCCGTGGACGAGCAGGCGCGCGGCGGCGTGGAAGGCGTCGAGGTGGGTGAGGTCGTGTTCGGACAGCCAGGGTGTGGTGTGGCGGGCGAGTTCGCGGGCGTCGTCGGGGGAGACGGCGAAGATGATTTTGTTGCGGGCGTTGGCGGAGATGCCGTCGCGCAGATCGCGGGGGAGTTGGGCGAGGTTCTGGTGGGCGAGCAGCAGCGACAGGTGCAGGCCGCGGGCTTCGGCGAGCATGTCCTCCACCGGTGTGGACAGGTTGAGGAAGTTGTGGGCTTCATCGAGGACCAGGGCGGCGTCGGCGCGGTCGTTGGCTGGCTGGCGGGCGCGGGCGGTGGCGGCTTGCCAGGTCCGCGCGACCAACAAGGATCCGACCAGTCGGCTGGTCTCCTCCCCGAGCGACCCTTTGGGTAGGCGGGCGAGGCAGATGCCGCCGTGGTCGAGCACGTCGGCGAACTCGACGGTGGAGGGGCCGGCGGCGATCGCGGCCCGCACGAACGGCCGCAACAGGAACGCGCGCAGCTTGTTTAAGAGTGGCCCGATGACTTGCGCGCGTGCGGCGTCGGACAGTTGCTCGTAGCCTTCCCAGAATCCGCGCAGGACGGGGTCGCTGGTGGTGCGGGTGACGCGGGCGCGGAAGGCGGGTTCGGTGAGCAGGCGCGGCAGGTCTTCGAGGGTGGCGGTGCCGGGCTGGGCGCACAGGGTGAGCAGGCTGGCGCGCATGACATCGTCGGTGCGCGGCCCCCACCATTGGGCGAACACGCGCCGGAAAATGGTCACCAGGTTGTCCACGGCGAGATCCAATCCCGCATGGCCGGTGTGGCGGATGTCGAGAGGGTTGATGCACGGGGGCGGGGCGGGGGAGTCGGCGTCGAAGAGCACGACTCGGTCGGCGTAGCGGCGTGGGAGCCGTGACAGGACGTCGGTGACGAGATCGCCTTTGGGGTCGATGACGATCAGGCCGCGTTCGGCGTCGGCGTCGGCAAGGATCGTTCGGGCCAGCAGGGTCGATTTGCCGACCCCGGTGGGGCCGAGGATGTGCAGATGGTGGCGGGCGTCGGCGATGCGAACCGCGACGGGGCGGCGGCTGGCGGTGTCGGCGAGGCCGAGGGGTTTGGTGTGCTCGCCGCTGGTCGGAATCTCCGGCGCCGGCGCCAGAGCGCGAGCGCCGGCGCGTTGCAGACCGGGCAAGCCCTCCTCGGTGGGCAAGTGCGCGAAGGTGGCCAGCTCGGGCACCGACAGCACATCACCACGCCCGAGCCGCCGCTCACCCAATGCGAGGGCGAGGCGCCAGCAGCGCCGCCGCTGGTAGTAGTTGTGATCGGCGCATGCCCCGAACACCGTCGCCAGCGCGTCGGCGCGGCCCCGCGCCACCCGCCGCGCCTCGGCCGCACCCGCCTGTTCGTCGACGGGGACCGATGCCGCGTAGCGGATGAGGGTTTCCCAGTGCGGGCCACGCGCTTTCGTCGCGGCGGCTCGCGCCGCAGAGGCGAATTCCATCGCGGTCTGCTGGTCCGACGGTGGCTTGCTTTCGCGCGAGGAGCGAGAGTTGCCGGGGGTGAGGATGTCGAGCAACTCCCGCGCCAGCCCAATCGCCAGGCCACCGCGTGTGCGGTCGGAGCGTGTAGCGCGGGCGACGCGGCGGCCGGTGACCGGGCGAGCAAGGACCTGCACGCACGCGCCCTGACCAGGACCGAGATCATCGGCGGCGGTGATCAGATCGCGGACGAGGTCGCCAGCGTGGTCGGTGCGGATCGGAAGTGCTTCGCGACGCCCCAGCCGCAACTGCCCACCGGCCAGCACCCTTCGCGTCCCGGCAGGGCGAGGCAGGGGCGGCTCGGTGCAATCCTGGGTGTCGGTGTGCGCGCCGGGCCACGCCGAGGCGATCGCCCGCTCCACCAGACCCGGAGGGACACTGCCGGGGACCCAGAACCGGATCGCAGCCCCGTCTTCGGGTGTGATCGTGTATTCCAATCCCAGATGCGGCTGCCCGAACATGGTGCGCCGCCAGGCGGGCCGTAGTTGCCCTGTCAGGTGCAACCAGACCGCGGTCGCGGCCTTCGAGTCGACCTGCGGCGGAGTCATCACGGTGATCAGGCGAGCCCCCGCACCCAGCCGGCGCCGCCGCACACCTGCCAGCACCCGCACCACCATGAGCACCCCCGCCACTGCGGTGATCGCCGGGATAGCCAGGGGGGACACGAGTGCGTGGGCAAGATCGTGCAGCGCCTCGCCGGGGGCGAGAAGCAATCGGGTCAGCCACCCGTGTGTGGTGACCGGAGTGCTCATGCGGCGTCCCGGTACTGCTCGAAGGTTTCCTGGCCGATCACCGGCAGCGGTGATGTAGGCTCGGGGGCGCGGCGGAAACCGTTGCGGTCCATTGTGTTTCGTGCGTCGTCGCGTTTTTGCAGGACGATGACGTCTTCGTGGGCGATCAGATGCATCGGCAGTCCCGCGCGGCGTTGTTTGACGATGAAGTCGCGCTGGAAGAACGAGCTGCGGGCCACAAGCTCCCCGTCGGACAGGCGCCCCAGCAGCGCGACGCACCGCTCGACGGGGGTGAGCCCGGCCAGGGTGCCGCAGGTGATCAGATGAGCGGGCAGGTTGACCAGCTCGGCATGCTGGCGCCACGGCCGTGCGGTGATCACCACATGCCCACCGGGAGCCAGGAACTCCGCGGCCCCGGTGAGGATGCGGGTGAATCCGGACAGCAGCCGGCCCAGGCCGACGTTGGCGAGGTTGCCGCGGTCGAGGACCGACCCGTAGCGGTGGTCGGTCTTGTGGACGCCTTCCCCGGCGCGCACACGGACATGGCCGTGGGTGGAGTCGCCGTAGGGCGGGGAGGTGATCACCAGATCCACCCGGCCCCGCAACCGTTCGGGCAGCAAGGTGGGCAGTTTGCGAGCATCGCCTTGGTGGACGGCGGCGTCGAGCCCGATCCCGGCATCGCGGGCCAAGGCCAGGTTGGTGCGGGCCAGCTCGGCCCACCGCGCCTCGTACTCGACCCCTACCACGCGGCGGCCCAAGTGCAGGGATTCGACGAGGGTGGTGCCGATCCCGCACATCGGATCCAGCACCAAATCGCCGGGCCGGGTGTATGCCTGCACGGCATGGGCCACGATGGCGGGCAGCATCTTGGCCGGGTGTTTCACGCTGTCGGGGTGATACCGGCCGCGCACGCGCTGGGCGGCGGGCGCGATCTGGCCGGTCGCCCACACCGACACAGAAGATCCGTGTCCGGTCGTGGCGGCGGTTCGGGTGGTCGGGTCGAGAGTCATTCGTTTGTCCTTTGCGAGAGAGGTCAAGGCGGCGGGTACGAGCGGCAGGTCGCGCTGTCCAGAGGGCAGATCAGCGCTCGAAGGCGGGGGCGGGCTCGGGCCGCAGGAACAAGAGGAGATCGGTGTGTGCGACCGCGTGCCTGGCGGGGGCGATGTGCGCGTCAGGGCCGGTGACTGTGTCGCCGTGCAGGGGCGCGGCGATGATGTGCTGGAGGTAGAGCAGATCGGCGGCTTGGGCGGCGGCGACGATCGCGCCGGCCGGATCCGAGAGGACGCCGTCGTCGCTGTGATGGCAGCGGCTGAGCACGACCAGTAGTCCGCCCTCACTCAACTGGGCATCGGCCAACTCCACGACCCGGTCCGCAGCAGCCACCGGATCCGAATTCAGGACGAGCAAACTCGCCAACACAAGCTCGTTCGCCCCCTCTGAGCCGGAAACCCCGGACTCGATCCGCGCGGTCCGGTCGAGCCTGTCGACCGCGGTGAGCGCGGCGGCAGTGTCGGGCGCCATCACCGTCAGCGGTCCGCGCCGCGCAGGCGCGGGCCAGTCCACCAGCAGCACTCGGTCGCCAGGGGCGCAGAACTCGGTCACAGCGCGTGACACGATCGGAGCCGGCCACCGATCATCGGGATCGATCGGATCGGTGCCCGCCGCCCACAGGGTCGAGGGCACCGCCCGAGTCGCTGTGGCGCGTGGGAACCCGGTGCGAGGAAATGGCTGCGAAGATTGCGCGGTCATACGGAGCGCTCCTAACTGGGCGAAGAAATTCTGTGTCTACTTAATAAATTCCACGCAGACCCCAGTTTTTGGACATCGTCCAGCCGGAAAAGTACCGGCAAGCACTAATTGAGCCTGATTTGCGAGCGCTGTAGTAGGCACGCCGAATTCATGCGGCGACCACTGTCGAGTAATTTCTGAATAATTTTTCTACCGGTCGATCGAGGGGCGGCTCGGCGCCCTCCGAAACATCTCCAGAACACCTCCGCGCAATCACAATGCCTGGTAGATGCGTCTGTTGCTCGGTGGTGTCGACCAGATGCCACCCGGTTCGCGGCGCAGCGTGTGTGGCCGCGCGGGGATGTTCCGGAGGGTGTTTGGAGGCCGTGCGGAGGTTGTTTCGAGGTGGTTTGGAGGTGGTTTGGAGAGTCGGTTCTGCTGTCCTTTCCGGGACGACATTGTTCGTTGTTCATCGAGCAAGGGAGTTCCTGGTGACGAATTCAAAACACATCAATTTCCGGTGCCGGAAAGTAGCCACTGAAAGGACGCCGCTGGAGGTGGTGTCCTCGGCGTTCGACCGCATCGCCGGAGAGCCGGTGGCCGCGGGCCCGCCCCCGCCACGCGGAGTCGCGGTCCGAACGTGGGGCGAGGTAGGTGAGCGATTACGGGACCCCGCGATGCCGGTCGACGCTGTCTGGAGCTGGCTGATCCAACGCGCCCGCCTGGAGTGGGGACAACCGGGGGGCCGTGCGGGCCTGGCGTGCGCCGGACTGGCGGTGCCGATGCTGGCCGGAATCACCGGCCGGTTCGCCGCACCCGGCAGCATCGACCGCGACGACGCGGAAGCCGAGATCATTGCCGGGTTCCTGCGGCAGGTACGGGAGATCGACCTGGAGCCGCCGCGACTGTGGTCCCGGCTGTGGTCGGTGACCGTGCATGTCGGACGATCCTGGGCACGACAGCAGGCGGTGGCACCACAGGCCATCGACCTCGACATCGATACAGCCGACGCGCGCCCGCCCATCACCCAGACCCCCCACGGCCACCCGGAACTGGTGCTGGCCGACGCGGTCGCCGAGGGAGTGATCACGGCCGAAGCGGCGGAATTGATCGCCGCAACTCGATGGGAGCGGCGCTCGATGACCTCGGTGGCCGAGCAGCTGCGCGGATCCCAGTCGCACTGGAAGGTCCGCAAACAACGCCAGCGCGCCGAAACCAAACTCTGCCCCTGGCTGGCCACGCGGATCGAGTCCCCGGATCCGGCACCGGACAGCACGGGTCATCAGACCGGTTCCTCCGCTCAGGTTCGATCCACCAGCAGCGGGCGCGGCCGGACCCGCACCGCACTGCAAGGCGGGCAGCAGGAGGTGCGGCGATGCGCATGAACCGATTCCCCACACCGTTTTCCACCGTCGAGACAGTGTGGCGTCATGGCCGAACTCGGCGGTGGCACCGCGCGGCGGCGTGTGTGGTGCTCGTCGCGCTGACGTTGCTGACGGTCGCGGCGGCAGGCCCGGCCTCGGCGCAGCCGGTCTCCCTGCTGGCGATCGCGTCCTCGCTGGATCAGGTGATCGACAACGCCCGCAACTGGCTGGTCGGTATCTCGAGTGCGGTGGCGACGGTCTGCCTGACCATCGCCGGCGTCCGGTACGTGATCGCCTCCGGGGACCCGGCCGAGGTCGAGAAATCCAAGTCCGCCCTGCGCGCGGCCTGCCTCGGCTACGCGCTGGCCATGCTGGCCCCGGTCATCGTCGCGGTCCTCAAATCCATCGTGGGAGCCTGACCAATGTCCGCCCCCACACGCCGACCCAAGGCCGCGGCGCCTCGGTGGCGAAGGATACGAGCCGCAACCGCGACGCTGACCCTGGCCGCAGGTCTGACAGCGACCGCCGTTGCGCAGGCGCAGCCACCGGTCACTCCGCCCTCGATCGTCCCGGCGCAGCCTCCGGTCACGATGTCACCCGCGCCCCGCTGGCACACCGAACCACCCACGACGACACCACCGTCCCCGTCGGCTCCCGTCTCGCCGGATCCGCAGACTCCGGTCAACCCGCAGCCTCGGCCCGACCCACGCACTCCGGTCGACCCGCCATCTCCGGTCTATCCGGGCACCGGGACTCTGCACGATTATCCGAGCGAGGGCGACTGCGGAGTCACCAATATCTCCGGGTGCGTCGCCGAGGCGGTCGACGGGTTCTTTCGCCGCCTGGTGACCTCGGCGTTGAACCCGCTGCTGAACCTGGTGTCGCACACCCTGCTCACCACCCCGGACCTGACCGCCCTGCCGCACGTGCGCCAGATGTGGGACTCCTCGTGGCAACTGGTGCTGGCCCTCTACGTGCTTGTGGTCATGGGTGCGGGGGTGCTGTTGATGGTGCGCGAGACCCTGCAAACCCGGTGGTCCTGGCGGGAGCTGGCGCCACGGCTGGTGATCGGATTCGTCGCCGGCGCGTTGAGCATGGCGCTGGCGGCCGGAGCGATCCGGTTCGCCAACGCCCTCGCGCAAGCGCTGTCGGGCAACGGGGTCGACGCCGACTCCGCCGCCGCGGCCTTGCGTCAGTTGACCGACAGCGGGCCGACGGGCGGGATCTTCATGCTGCTTCTCGGCGTCGCGCTCGTGGTGATCCTGGTCGTGCTGATGGTGGCCTACGTGGTGCGCATCGCGATCACGGTCTTGCTGGTCATCGCGGCACCGCTGGCACTGATGTGTCACGCCCTGCCCGGTTTCGAGTCGATCGCGCGCTGGTGGTGGCGCTCGTTCGGGGCATGCCTGGCGATCCAAGTGGTGCAGTCGCTGATCCTGGTCACCTCGCTGCGAGTGTTTCTGACTCCAGGCGACTGGTGGTTCTTCGGCCCGAATTCCCAGGGCATGGTCGACCAGATCATCGCGATCGCGTTGATGGGGATCCTGGTCAAAACCCCGTTCTGGCTGCTGTCGGTACTGCGGATCGGCCAAGGCCGCACCCTGGCCGGGTCGATCGTGCGCAGCTACATCACCTACAAAACCCTCGGCGCCCTCAAAGGCACCCGCACAGCGGCGACCTCCAAGCGGGCCGCGGCTAAGTCCGCTGTCGCGCGCCGCCCACCCCGACCGGCCGACCCCTACGCCCGCGTGCGCGCCACCCGCGACGGGCAGCTGATGCTTCCCTTCGAAGGCGTCCACCGCGTCAAACGCCAACCGAATCCGGCTGCCGGACAACCCACCTCGCGCTCCACACCCGCGCCGACCCGCACACCTCGGGGCAAACAGTTGGCGTTCGACTTCGATCTGCCCGCGACTTCGGATCCGTATCGGGGGATCCGTCCCGGACGGGGCGGGCAGTATCCGCTGCCGATCCCTGTAGCGAAGGTGCGCCGACCGACCCCGCCACCGGAGCCCACCACACCGGCAGTTGCGAAACGAGCACCCGCGGGCAGCACTCGGGGCAGGCAGCTGAGCTTCGACTTCGACCCGCCCGCTGCGCCGGACCCGTACGACCGTGTCCGGCCGCTGCGTAGCGGCCAGTACCCCTTACCCATCCCAGCGACCAGAGTGCGGCCCACCGCGAGACCGCCCACGCCCGTGGCACCGCCACTGTCGACACCGGGGCCGAAGCGGTCGGCGGGGCGGCAGTTGCATCTGCCGCTGCCCGATCTTCCCGTCCGCCGCCGCGTACCACGCACTCCCGGAAGGAGGCCATCATGACCACACCTGTGCGTATCCCCGCCGATGTCGAGCGCCGTGACCGGTTGATCGGACCGTTCACCGCCCGCCAGCTCGCCATCCTCGCCGCCACCGCCCTGCTGCTCTATCTGGCGTGGATGGCCACCCGCGCCGTCCTCGCGCCGCTGGCGTTCCTCGCCGTCGCGGCCCCGGTCGCGACCGTGGTCACGGTCGCGATATCGACCACCCGTGACGGTCTGCCGGGCGACCAGCTGCTGGTTGCCGCGATCGGTCACAAGTTGCGAGCCCGCCATCTTGTGCGCGACGCCGGTCGGACAGAACCGGTGCCGCGATGGGTCGCCGACCAGGCGATGCGGGGGCCCCGGCCACCGGTCCCGGCTACGTTGTCGACCGATGCCGTACGGCTGCCGCGCGCGGTCACCGGCAGTGTCACCGGGGTAGGGGTGGTGGACCTCGGCGCCGATGGGCTCGCGGTCGTCGCTGCGGCCGGCACCCTCAACCTCGCGTTGCGCACCCCGGCCGAACAGGACAGCCTCCTCGCACAGTTCAGCGGCTGGCTGCACACGCTGCGCCAACCCGTCCAGATCCTCATCCGCTCCGCACGACTCGACATCACCGCCCACCTGTCGGCCCTCGACGCCGCCACCGCCGACATGTCACCCCAGCTGGCCACCGTCGCCCGAGACCATGCCGACCACCTCGCCGACCTCGCGGCCACCGAAAACCTTATCCAGCACCAGGTACTCCTGATCTGGCGCGAACCGATCCGCACACCCGACGCCCCAGCCCTATCACCGCTGATCTCGCGCCAGCGACGCTTCCTCGGACGAGCCTCGGCTGCCGCGCGCCGCGCCGCGGAGTCCCGGCTGGTGCGCCGCCTCAGCGAGGCCACTGATCTGCTCGCTCCGCTCGGAGTCAGCGTGACCGCCCTCGACGAGATCCAAGCCACCGCGGTCCTGGACAGCTGCTGCAACCCAGGCAGCCTCGTAGCGTCCTCGGCCGACATCGCCGGCCCCGACGAGATCATCACCGCCGCCGGCGCCCAGCCCACCCGCGTCGGCGGCATCGTCCTCGCCGCCGAGGAGGACGACGAATCCGGGGCGGAGGCTTTGAGTTTCGGGCCCGAGTCGCTGTCGATCCGGGCCCGGCACCTCGAGGTCGGCTCCGATTGGGTGGCCACTGTGGCGGTGACCGGGTTCCCGCGCGAAGTCACCTCCGGGTGGTTGACACCGCTGCTGTCGCATCCCGGCCGGCTCGACATCGCCGTGCACATCGACCCGATCGACCCGGTCACCGCAGCCGGGCGGCTGCGTCGCCAGCTCGCGCGCCTGGAATCCTCGCGCCTGCACGACACCAGCCGGGGCCGGCCCCCCGACCCGCAAGTCGACGTCGCCGTCGAAGACGCCGCCGAACTGTCGGCCCGAGTGGCCCGCGCCGAGGCCCGCCTCTACAGGGTCGGTGTCTACCTGACCGTGCACGCCGACTCCGAGACCGAGCTGGCCGACGAGGTCGCCGCGGTGCGCGCCCTGGCCGCGAGCCTGCTGGTGGACACCTGCCCGTTGAGCTTCCGTGCCGCTCAAGGCTGGGTCACCACCCTGCCGATCGGACTGGACCTGATCCGAATACACCGCACCTTCGATACCACCGCCCTGGCCGCAGCGTTTCCCTTCGATTCCCCGCAGCTCCCGGTCACCGACCCGATCGCCGCCACGCAGCCGCGTGGGGTGCTCTACGGGCGCGACGCCGCCGCTGGGCTGGTGTTCGTCGACCGGTTCGCCCCCGAGGCCCACAACCACAACATGGTCGTGCTCGGCCGCAGCGGCGCCGGCAAGTCCTACCTCGCCAAAACCGAAATCCTACGCTCGCTCTACCGGGGCATCGAGCAAGTGATCATCGACCCCGAAGACGAATACCGGCGCCTGGCCGACGCTGTCGGCGGCACCCACATCCGCCTCGGCGCACCCGGGGTACGGCTCAACCCGTTCGACCTCGACATCCGCACCCGCCCCGACGGCCACCGCACCGCCCCCTCCGACGCGCTCACCCGCCGGAAACTGTTCCTGCACACCCTCAGCCAGGTCCTGCTGGGCGAGCAAACCCCTACCCAGCGGGCAATCCTCGACACCGCCCTGACGGCCACCTACACCGCCGCCGGCATCACCGACGACCCCGCCACCTGGACCCGGCCCGCCCCCACCATGAGCATGCTGCGCGATCAGCTGGCCGGGTTCGGCACCCCCACCGCGCACGAGCTGGCCGCAGGATTGCATCCCTTCGTCGACGAGGGCGCCTACGCCGGGCTGCTCGACGGCCCTACCACGACCGACCCCGATGGTGGACTGGTGGTGTTCTCGCTGCGGGACCTGCCTGATGAGCTCAAGACGATCGGCACCCTGCTGGCCTTGGACGCCACCTGGCGGCGCGTGTCCGACCCGGCCACACGACGGCCCCGCATGGTCACCGTCGACGAAGCGTGGCTGATCATGCGCCAACCCGCCGGGGCGCAGTTCCTGTACCGAGCCGCGAAAAGCTTCCGCAAACACTGGGCCGGGCTCACCGTCGCCACCCAGGACAGCGCCGACGTGCTGTCCACCGAACTCGGGCGCGCGATCGTCTCCAACGCCGCCACCCAGATCCTGCTACGCCAAGCCCCGCAAGCCATCGATGATGTCGCCGCCGCGTTCAAACTCTCCGATGGCGAGCAACAATTCCTGCTCACCGCCGCACGGGGCGCTGGTCTCCTCGCCGTCGGCGGCACGGACCGCGCCGTATTCGCCTCCCTGGCGTCACCGACCGAAAACGCCTTGATGACAACCGATCCCAGCGAACTCACCATTCTGGACGGCGGAGACGGCGGTGACATCGATATCGATTTCAGTTCCGGCTCTGGTGAGCCGCAGCTACGAGAAGGCGCCGTGGAAGAGGAAGAACCTTGCGTCACCGACGAGGTGACCGACGTCGATGTCGAGCGGGACGTCGCAACCGACGGGCAGCCGGGAGGTTAATTCCATTCGCGTCACTACCCGGGTCTGCCCGCCTGCGTGACGCTGCGCCCAGCGTAGTGCTGCCGGTTTCGGACGAGCAATACGGATCGAAAAGTATTAGCGGGCGCAAATTGACATAAATGCGATTCAGTTGATGTAGATAAATCCTACTACGCGCGTTGGACGTGAGATATGACAAATACTGTTCTAGGGACGATCACTACGATTCCTCTGCCTCAATTCGATGATGAACACGGATCGATTTATCCCTCTATCCATATCGCTGTATCGACTTTGGATAATTGCGGCAAGGTTGCCGACCGTTCGGCGAACAAATATCTCGGCTGGCGCTGCGGGAAGCGCATAAAATTGACCATTGTCGATGGTATTGTCAAAGTAACCGAAACGCGGCGCGGTAGGAATGCTATTGCGAAAGGTGACTATTTACGGATTCCGTCGGAAACGAGAACCTGTGCGCGGATCAATAGGGGCGATCGCCTACTCCTGATCGCAATCCGTGAGCCCCGGGCCCTTCTGATCTACCCGTCGGCCCAGGTGTTTGCAGCGATTCGGCCATCTATTTCCCTCGTCTGGCAAGACCGATGACGACCGACGAAATCGAAGCAGCAAGACTGCTGCTCGCTCGGCTTGGGCTCCGCGCTGAAGATCTCCTCGGCGACGTGGGGCCTCGCGGTGATCGTCCAACTCCGACCTTCGCGGACTACACGAGAAGTCTCCAATCTGCTTGTTCTGCAGGAACATTGCGGACCTACCTGCCCTACTGGCGCCGTATCGCAGACTTTTGGGGAGACCGGCCGATCACCGAGCCGTCTCCTCTGGAGATCAGAGAAATGATCGAACAGTGCAAGCGTGAGGCCATCGTTCGTCGGAACTCGCGAGGAGGTCGTTCAGCTGCGGAGCATATGGTGGGCGCACTACGTGCGATATTCGGTCAAGCACAAGCTGATGGCTATTTCACAATGGCGAACAACCCTGCTAATCATATCGTCAAGCCTCGACGGTTGCCGAGCAATCGACACGCTCTCTCCGATGATCTGCTTGCAGATATCGTCCGAGTAACTAAGACTACGGGCAACGATCCCGACCTCGACATATTGATCCTGCGTTTGCATATCGAAACCGCTTGCCGTCGCGGCGGCGCCCTGGCGTTGCGGCCATGTGATCTCGACGCGAGGCAATGTCTCATCAAGCTGCGAGAAAAAGGAGATACTGTCCGCTGGCAACCTGTATCTCCATCATTGATGCAAGCGCTACTCCGGCACGGCAATCGAGGTTCTGACCCTGACGCGCAACTGCTGCGGTACCGAAACGGAAAACCCATTACCGGTCGTCGCTACGACTATATATGGAAGAGGGTCGGCGAACACTTGCCATCGGCGGCAACTCAACAAGTCACCGCTCATTGGCTTCGCCACACCACTTTAACGTGGGTCGAACGGCACCGTGGATACGCGGTGGCACGGGCTTTCGCGGGTCACAACGATGGCGGGTCGGGCAACACCGGCACCACGCTCACCTATGTCCGTGCATCACTCCACGAGATAGCCGAAGCGCTCACCGCAATGACCGGCGAACCACATCCTTTGGTTGATAGAAGCAGTCCAAATACGAGACCACCGCTGGCTGCATAAGTCGGTGGCTCAGTGGTGTGGAGGCTCAGTCCACTCCGCGGGGGCAATGACAAACAAGGTCGACACAAGGCTCAGGTAACGCGTTGGTACCTACCTGGCCGAAGGGGATCAGATTGGTGCTTCTGAGCGCGAACCTCGACACCGCACTGAGCGCCAATGTCGACACCATCAGTTTGGATGTGCACGAAATCCGACAGCACCACGGCCGGTCGGCCCGCCCCGAGCCCGAGCTTCTCAACCAGCAGCGGAAGGTCGGTCGGGTACCGCTGGAGCGGGATTCGGTCATCAGGTGGTGTCGAGATTCGCGCTCATACGATCCGCCAGGCGCTGTCCGGTTTCGCGCCGAAGTGGTGCCAGATTTCGCGCTCAGAGCCAGATTGGGGACGTCAGACGTCAGCGTGGAACCGTCCTCCAGATGAGCGGCCGGAGTGACCATGGGCCCGGCGGCCCCATCATCCGCGGTCGAGCCTTCTGAACGGGCTGCATCGCTCCATAGCAGGACGGACTCACAGCGGTAGTGCGCAAACAGCAGCACTGGACGAACGAAGAGCTGCCGGCGATCACCTCCGTGCTCCGACAGGTTGGACAGCTTGAGCCTGCCAGGGCGAACTTGCCCAGAACTTGGCCTGGTCGATCAGCCATACCGCTTGAGCCGTCCCGACGAATTGCGGGAGGCTGTTGTGCCTGATCAGTCGTCACGAGGCCAACGGTGTCGTACCGTCTCGCTACGATCACTCAGGTGACCAGGAGCAGCAGCCGAGTGTCCCAGCGCGGGACGGTCTTTCCGATTGTCGAGGCGTACGGATACCACCACAGCAGCACGTCGCCCGAGGCCCGTAATACATGGGCGCAGGAGTATTGCCCGTTCGCCAAGATGCCCTGTGAGAAGAAGCGGCAGTATCACTATGGATATTGCTCCGTGACGTACGCCGCGGGGTGGGATAAGGGAAAGCGACGTACATACGCCGTGTGCGATCACCGTCTCGATGGCCCACCTGTTCAATGGGCTGTGACCGACTATTTCGGACAGCGAGAAGCAACGCTCGTCCCGGAAGTGACCATCACCGATTCGCCGAAACTCAATATCGACTACATGGCCTTCGTTGACGATCCTAGTGCGGACGGCGGAACCGATATTATCGCGATCGAAACGCAGGCGATTGACCTGCGAGGCGGCGGTGTCGGCCCTGCCTGGGAAGCATGGGAAGAAGGCGACGTCCCAAATTGGCGAGCGTATTTCACGAAGGAAGCGAAAGCAAAGAATCGTCGAGATACTGTCGATTACGGCGTCAATACTGGCAATGTGTACAAGCGGCTCGGGACGCAAGTTGCCGCCAAGGGTGAGATCCTAAAGCAGGTTCATATTCCGCTCTATGTGGTGATGCAGCAGATCATCTTCGAGCAGCTGCGCGCCCGGGTTAATTTCGAGCCAGTCGACGAGGGGGAGCCGTGGGACATCACCTTTGTCGGTTTCGATTACGATGCCGAACCTGATCAGACTGGCCAGCTTCCGATGAGTCTCAAGACCGTGGTCCGAACAAGCCTGGAAAATTACGTCACAGCAATGATGTCAAGTAGTGCGGGAGATTTGCTTCGACACGACGTCATAGCTCGCGCGAAAAGGAAGGCCAAGCCACCGGAACTTCAAGGGGATCTTTTGTCGGAGCTTGGCCTCGATATCCCCACTAACCCATAAGTTCTTCGTTCATCGCCAGCTGCCCAAAGTCGTCGCCCTCGTCTTCAATAATCGAATCATCGACGGCGAAGTCGATGCTTCCGGCATTAGCGCTGGCAGAGTTGGCGAAGTGAGAAGTGATCTCAAATCCCATGGCGCGTCGGCCGTTCTTGATCGCAACCGCTAGAGAACGGCCAGTCCCGCAGAAGGGGTCGAGGACCAGCCCGTTAGGCGGGCACGAACTCAGAATACGCGGCTCGATGAGCTTCACGGGGAAGGTGGCCGAATGCCCGTCTGAACCTGACGTGACGTTGACGGTTACGACGTCGCGCGCACCTTTTTCAACAGTGGAGATATCGTAGTAATACTTCGCCCGCCCCTCTTTGGGCCGCTTGACGAAGTGATAGAAATGCTCGTGGGCGAGGCGTAGGCGATCCTTCTCTGGACGAGGTGGGACATTACGCTTTTCCCAGATCAGATCGTTGCGAAGGATCCACCGCTTGTCCTGCATCGCGATGGCGAAGCGGGCCGGGATCATCAGGAGTTGCTTTTCTTGCCGGAATCCGCCCATAGGCGTCTTGCGGCGCATCCGCGGGTTGTTGCCCAATCCTTGCCTACCATCGAGCCGGATACTCGACCATCGGGCGAAGTACGTGTCCCCGATATTTATCCACATACTACCCTCGGGCTTCAAAGCATGAGCCCCGCGCTGAAAGATCTCGACCAAATTGCTGACGTACCATTCTGGCAGCGGCTCCATGCCGAGGCATCCGCCATGAAGGCGATACCAGTCATAAGTCGGCGCCTCCTCTTTGCTACCCCCCTCGGATACCCACTCGCTAAGGATATCCTCGTTATGGTCGATCCCATACGTCCGCAATCCCCAATAAGGCGGAGAGGTAATTATAAGATCAACCGACTCAGGCGGTAGTTTACCAAGGAGATCGTATGAATCACCCTCGTACACCTCGGCGGTCCGCTCCTTCGTAGGAGGGTTGATCTCATGAGTCGTCATCTCTGCCTTTTTCGAGAGTTATTTAGGCACCGATTATGCCCGGTGGCCTGAAATTATAAGCCCATAAATGGGTGTAGGCCAGTAGGCAAACGCTGCAAAATTTGGCAATTTTGGCCATTTCGCATATTAGCAGTCAGATGGGGGCTGGCTTCTTTCTCCTCTCGTGTCTTGTCTGACCGGTCTGGACACAGTACCGATCATCGCACAGCGGAACGACACCTCTCGGATCCTCCAAAGGAGCAGGTCGTGTCCCTGCGTGCTGATTGCCGCGCAGCTGAGCGTAGGCGACGGTGGCAGCCCTCGGTTGGTCGGCACCGTGGAACGGACTGCCTAGTGAACTGGTGACACATACACTCAGATCTGACCATTGCGACGTCTTGGGGGTTTCAATGCGGCGATCTGCGCGGGGAACGGACGTGACGAATGAGGCCGTCGCCGTCTTCCTAGACTTCGAGAACCTCGTGCTTGGCGCAGGCGGAAACGGGCAGGGCGACAAAGCGATCCCGTCGTCCGCGCTCAGGTGGCTCTGCCGCGGCTTCGGCAACGCATCGGTACGACGGGCGTATGCGGACTGGCGCGATGCGCGGTTTGGGCAGTATGAGCGGGCGTTGGCAGAGAACGGCATCGACCTGGTGCAGCTTGGTCGGTTCACGCCCGGCAGCCACAAAAACGCCGCGGATATCCGGTTGGCCGTGGACGCTATGGAGACCCTGATCGCTCATGCCGACATCGGGATCTTCGTCCTGGTGACCGGAGACAGTGACTTCACGCCACTGGTACAGAAACTTCGGGAGTTCGGAAAACACGTCATAGGCATTGGCACGAACGAGGCGACCACCAGCGCCCGGCTGGTGTCGGTGTGTAGTGAATACAAGTTCTGGGAGACGGTGATGCGTCAGGCGGAACCGAGCGCATCCGCCACCGGCGGTGCGAAGCCGCAAGGATCGACGAAGAACATAGACAAAGCCAAACAGCTTCTTGCCGAGGCGATCTCGCAGACCACGACCGATACCCCCACCGCCAGCGCCATCAAGAGCAAGATGCTCGCCCTTGACCCGACCTTCGATGAAAACCTCTATGGCTACACGAACTTTCGTGATTTCCTGTCCAAAGTGGGCGGCGCGAAGATCGTTGGGCGGTCCGGCGGGGACATTACGGTGTCGGTGCCGAGCGCGTAAGAATCACTACGGCGAGACCGCACGCAGTTCTAGAAGCTCTTTCACCTCGAGGACTCAGGGTGTGGCCGAACTGGCTGGCTCGGGAGGCTGGCGATTGGCCCATCAGGTACCGGCGACGGCATTCCGCATCGACCAAGCGCAGCACACCGTGATAGCAATACCACGTTGCCTGCGGCGAAGCATTGCCCAAGGAAGGGCGCCGCACTCCAGGCTCCAGTCGCCGCCGGCGCATACCGCCGCCTTGCCATGCCGAGTGCTGCCACACGCCTGCCGAATGCGGCACCTTCACATCTAACCCGGCGCGCTGCACCTGGACTGCCGCGCCACCGAGGAACAGGCACAGAATGTTCCGGACGAGCTGACGCGGAGCTCCGGCGCACTGATGCCCGCCTTGGGTGGGCTGAGCAACCGCAAAGGGAGGCAGAGCCCGAAACGACAGACGCACATCCAATCGGTGTTCTCCGGATTGAGGGGCGACGTGGGCCGTTGAATCCCACTGGATAGGGCCGCTTTAGCATGGAAGCTAGAACCTAGCCGTGAAACTAGGCAGGCGCCGCCCGTATGAAGGTAGCGCCTACCCAACAAACCACCACCTGGAAGGCGTCTATGCTCTCGGCCGACATCAGTAGCCGTGCCCTTCGGTTCTTTGAGAAGCGAGGTCACACGGTGGTGCCCTCGGCATCGCTGATCGCTGACGACCCCACCCTGCTGCTGATCAACGCTGGCATGGCACCCTTCAAACCGTACTTCTTGGGCGAGGCACCCCCACCGTATAAGCGGGCAACCAGCTTGCAGAAGTGCGTCCGCACCGTGGACATCGAGGAAGTTGGCCAGACCAGCCGTCATGGGTCGTTCTTCCAAATGTTCGGCAACTTCTCTTTTGGCGACTACTTCAAAGAGAAGGCCATCCCCTTCGCGTGGGAGTTCTTGACGAGCCCAGTCACTGATGGAGGGCTCGGGCTGCCCGAGGACAAGCTCTGGGTCACGGTCTACCTGGATGACGACGAGGCTGAGCAGATCTGGCGTCGCGACGTAGGCGTGCCTGCCGAGCGGATCCAACGCCTTGGCATGTCGGAGAACTTCTGGTCAATGGGCGTGCCTGGCCCCTGTGGCCCTTGCTCTGAAATTTGCTTCGATCGTGGCCCTGACTTTGGTCAGGACGGTGGCCCGGTTGCCAACGACGAGCGCTACTTGGAAATCTGGAACCTGGTGTTCATGCAGAGCATCCGGGGTGAGGGTCCGGCCAAGGAGGGCTATCCGATCCTCGGCGATTTGCCCTCAAAAAACATCGACACTGGCTTCGGGCTAGAGCGGATGGCGGCACTGCTGCAGGATGTGCCGACTATCTTCGATATCGACACCACCCGCCAGATCCTCGACTTGGCCGCCGAGCTGAGCGGTGCCAAATACGGTGCCAGCGTCAGGAATGACGTCTCGCTACGCGTCATCGCCGATCACATCCTGACTAGCGTCATGCTCATCGGCGATGGCGTTACACCGTCCAACGATGGCCGGGGTTACATCTTGCGGCGCATCCTGCGCCGGGCCGTGCGCATGATGCGCCTGCTCGGGTCCGAAGATCCCGTGGTGCACGAGCTGGTCGCTAAAACGATCCAAGTGATGAGCCCCATGTATCCCGAGCTGACCGGCGAGCGGGACCGAATCGACCGAATCGCGGTGGCCGAGGAAGGTGCCTTTGTTCAGACCTTGAAGGCGGGCACTGCAATCTTCGACCTGGCTGCCGAAGAGGTCCGCAAAAGCAACAACCTCGTTTTGCCCGGTGACAAAGCCTTCCAGCTGCACGACACGTACGGCTTCCCAATCGACCTCACCTTGGAGATGGCTGCCGAGGCGGGCCTGTCAGTGGACGAAACCGGCTTCCGTGCATTGATGCAGGAACAGCGGGCCCGTGCGAAGGCCGATGCTGTTCGCCGAAAGACCGGCGGGCACGGTGAGACCGGCGTCTACCGTGATCTGCTTGCTCTTGGTCCGACCGAGTTCACCGGTTACAGCGAACTCGAATCGGAGGCAGTCATCCGCGGCCTCATCCGGGAGGGCGAGCGGATCCCGGCGGCCGGCGAAGGCGACATCGTCGAAGTCGTGCTCGACCGCACGCCCCTGTACGCCGAATCCGGAGGTCAGGAAAGTGACGCGGGCCTGATCCTGGCTGATGGCGCTCAATTGGAGGTGCTCGATGTTCAGAAGGTCGCCCGCAAGCTGTGGGTGCACCAAGTACGTGTCTTGAGCGGTGAGGTGGCCGAAGGGCGGAACGTGCTCGCCAAGGTTGATCCCGAATGGCGGATCGGAGCTCGGCAGGCGCACTCAGGCACTCACATTGTCCACGCTGCTCTGCGTCAAGTGCTTGGGCCGACTGCTCTCCAGAGTGGTTCGTATAACAAGCCTGGCTACCTGCGTCTGGACTTTTCGTGGACAGGCGGCTTGTCGCCGGAAACTCGCAGCGAGATCGAGGAGGTCTCGAACCTCGCGGTGCGTCGCGACTTGCCGGTTGCTGTTGAGTTCATGACGCTTCCGAAAGCCCGTGAGCTAGGTGCTCTGGCACTGTTCGGTG
The DNA here is from genome assembly GCF_002933465.1 of Nocardia nova. Taxonomy (GTDB): domain Bacteria; phylum Actinomycetota; class Actinomycetes; order Mycobacteriales; family Mycobacteriaceae; genus Nocardia; species Nocardia nova_B. The sequence continues at coordinate 27,240 of NZ_PSZE01000041.1, read as the reverse complement.
AGACCTACGATGAGGAAGTTCGCGTCGTAGAAATTGGCGGTGCCTGGTCGCGCGAGCTGTGTGGTGGCACTCACGTTGCCCACTCCTCGCAAGTTGGCTCGCTGACGCTAATCAGTGAGTCGTCGGTGGGCTCAGGGCTGCGCCGAATTGAGGCGTACGTCGGCATGGAAGCCTTGCGCTTCTTGGCCAAGGAGCGCGCACTGGCCCTCAAGGTATCCGACATCTTGCAGGTGCCGACTAGTGAGATTGGTGACCGCGTCTCCGTGATACTGAAGCAGCTGCGCGATGCGGAGAAAGAGATTGCCCGCTTCCGTGCCATTCAGCTGCACCAGCTGGCGGAGGGGTTCGTCAAGGATGCGCAAATAATTGGTGATGTCACTGTGGTCACCGAGCATCTGCCGGAACCGGCGACCACGGAGGAACTGCGGAGCGTTGCCCTCGATATTCGGGATCATCTCAAGGACCGACCGGCCTCCGTTGTCGTGACCGCGCTTGCCAACGACAAGCCGATTGTTGTGGCTGCGGTGAATGAACAGGGTCGCGAGCGCGGGCTAAAGGCGGGAGATTTGGTGCGGACCGCTGCAAAGGTCCTCAAGGGTGGTGGTGGCGGCAAGCCAGACATCGCCCAAGGTGGCGGTACGGACCCGCTCGCCACCGACGACGCACTGAAAGAAGTCCGCCGCGTGATCGGACAGACGGTTACGGCGTAACTGCTGTCCGGCTCAGTCGGCCCTCAAGATGCACAAGCATCTGGGGGCCGACCTGATCCGGCGTGTTCAGAAGGACGTCGACGCCAGCGTCGCTGAGAACTGTCGTCCCACCAAATCCCCAGCCAGCACCAACTGTCAGCGCCCCGGCTGCCCGGCCCGCCTGCACATCGGTCGGAGTATCGCCGACGAAGAGGGCTCGCTGAGCTGGAATACCTAGCTGTGCACATGCCGCCAAGACACCGTCCGGGGCTGGTTTGGGCGGGGCATCTTCGTGCGCAATGAGAACGTCAATCAGCTCTGTCACCGCGGGCGGGAGCAGGTAGCTGAGCCGACTGCGCGCCTGTGCGGTGACGATGCCGAGCCCGATCCCAGCTTCCGCTAGTGCTGCCATACCCGACACCACCGCATCGAAGATGCGCAGTTCACCAACTGCAAGCGCCAACGCACTGTCGAAATGATCGCGATACGCCTGGCGTGCATCCGGGACGCCGAGCGAGAGGAGCGCGTCGACAGGCGGAAGCATGACGCAGGCTTCGAGCGCAGCCGGATCGACCGGCGCGGCAGTGGCCGCGGCGAGCACTCGAAGCGCTTCCTTCGTTGCCGCGCGGGTGTCGATAATGACGCCGTCCAGGTCGAACAGTGCTGCGTAGTCAGGTATTCGCCGATGCCGCATCAGCTGGCGCTCCTCTCCCGCTCGATCCCGAAGAGGGTCGCGGGCGTGAGTAATGACCGCAGTTCGATGCCGCGCCGTTCCAATCTCTCACGGCCCCCAAGCTCGCGATCCAGGACGCACACTGCAGCAATAACTGTCGCGCCGGCCTCGCCCAGGATCTCAGCTGCGTGAAGGATCTGCGTTCCACTACGAACGACGTCGTCCACCACCACAACTCGGCTGCCGTTGAGGTCGTTCGCCTCTATCTGACGACAGGTGCCGTACGTTTTGGGGGCCGGCCGATAAAAGCTGGTGCGGATCTTGGCGACGGCTGACAACGCGACCGCGAGCGGCACACCACCCAGCGCTACGCCGACCACGCAGTCGATGCGTCGTGGAAGCTCCCGAGCAAGCGCACCCGCAACGTCATGCAGCAGCACGGGGTCGGCGGCAAGTTCGTATTGATCGAAGTACTCATCAAGCACCTCACCCGATGACAGCGTGAACTTGCCGCGTTGGAGTGCGGCCGTACGGATTCGGGCAATGAGGCTGGTCGGCAACATCAGCCACGCCCATTCGATGGTGCTGTCGCGACCGACGGCACCCCAGAGCGTCGATGTTCGGTCAGCTCGGACAGCGCGTGGCTGAACGCGGCAGTGTCAGGAATTTCCTTGAGGAAGCCGAGCGGCCTGGTCGGTGTCTCGAACAACCATCGTTCCGATCTGAGGAAGGCCGATAGTCGCAGCGCGGTCGCACCGGCCAACCACACTGGTACCAGTCGGATATTGCCTGCGTACCAAATCGCTGCGGTCAGCTCGTGCAGCGTACCGACGCCGCCGCCCATAGCGACCACCACGTCGGCTTCATCGAGGAACTGGTGAATTCGATCGCCCATTTTGGGCAGTCGAAACGACTGGGAGACATAGGGGTTGAAGTCGCCCCAGTTCACGTCGGCCAGAGTGACAGCGAAAATCTCCCCACCTGCACTGGCTGCGCCACGAGCGGCATCCTCCATCAGGCCGTTGTAGCCGCCGTGCTGAAGTATGAACCCAGCCTCGGCCAGGCCGCGCCCGATGTCGTAGGCCAGCGCCTGTTCTGCCTCCGACGCCGGGACAACGCCCCCGAAAAAGGTGGCCTTCAAGGAGATTTCGCGCTTCATACTCATGGCAACTCCAGGTAGTAGCGGTAGGCGTCGATCGCTTCCTTCAGGTTGTCGACTGCTTCGGGTGCCACCATGTTTGCGATGGCGAACATGCGGTCTAATCCTTCAGTGAGAGATGCAACCGTAGGAATGGCGGGCGCAGAGATCAGCGCCATCAGGTGGTTCAAGCACTCCCGCCCAATCGGTGTCGTGCCGATTTCCTCTTTTAGCTGGTACCAGCCCCAAAAGGTGGACGTCGGAGCCAGCGCGGTTTTGATCAGGTTTTTCGCCGTGGTGTTGAACAGGAAGGATTCCGAGTACGCGATGAACTCCTGTCCGCGTGTGATCCGCTTTCGGATCAGATAGCCAATCACCAGGGCCTCGATCAGGAGATCCTCACACGATCGGGGCACGCCCATCGTGTCGGCTACGAACTGCCTGGTGTCGGCGTCCGGCTCGTACACCGCTTCGTAGTCGCGCGTGAAGATCGGCTGGCAGACCGTCTGCTCCTGCACGCGGCCGATACAGCTGGCGGGAGCGAGGTACAGATCGAGTTGTTGGAGATGACCCGCCCACCCGATGAGGTAGACGTAGCCCAAGCCGCCCATGTTGCCGACGATCGTGTCCAACCACCCGGGGAGGATGCCGCCGAGGTCGGCGGTGATCAGAGGATTAAGCACTGAGACGAATTCCTCGAACTGTGAATCTCGCACGCCGACAACGAAATCAACGTCGGACAGCCGATCGGCAGTACCGCGGGCCAGGGAACCACGCACGAGCAAGTGCGTCACCGCGTCGCTCCTGGTAAAGCTCTCGGTCGCGTGTTCAAGGAGCGCGAACTGCTCAGGACGGTTCGCCTCGGCGAGTTTGCTCAGAATAGGCAGATTCACGCTGCTCCCTCCGATCGCATGAGGCCCAGCAGCACCATCTTGTTGGTGCGCCACTCGCCGGCCGCATCGACTTCGCCGAGCGTGTCGTACAGCGAAGCGATCAAGTCGTAGATCAGTCCTTCGGGCAACGACCGCTCATAGAACAATCGCAGCAGGTAGTTCTCCGCTGCTCGCCTGTAGCCGAGGCGTGCCAACGAAAGTGCCTTCCGACGGTGACCCTGCAGCTCGGCCTCCGTTGCGAGGGGCAGCACGACGAGGTCTTCGCGGTCAAGCCACTCGTTCGCACTGAGTTCGGCCAGCCGATCGTCCGCGTAGCAGTCCAGCAGCAGGTGAAACCGATCCGGTCCGAGCAGGTTGCACGCGCCGTGTACGTGAGTCGGCGTCAGCCGCCAGATCCGTCCGGGGCGGAGCCAAGCCCGGACACCGCCGGTCACGAGGGTTGCCGAACTGTTGGTAACCAGCGGTATGTGAAGGCGTTGGCGCTCAGAGGCGTTCAGCTCGTTGTAATCGCGGTGCTCCCACAGGAACGAGTTCGGACGCAGACGAGCCAGGCGCACCCACATGTACCGCAACCCCAAGGACGCCAGGAGCTTTCGCGTCACCGGCATCTGCTGCAACAACGTGGTTTCGACTGGCGAGCAGTCCCTGATCCGAACATCGCTCGGTGAGCCGGATTCGTTGAGCAGCGACACAGTAGACCAGCCACCTGACTGGTGCTGCGAGTACTCGTCGACCCATAGTTGCTCGTCCGGGACTGTCAGTGCCTCATGTCGCAACCGTTCCAAGAGTGAGGAGTCGATCGTCTGAAGACAGGCAATCTGCCTGAGTAGCACCTGATTGTCGGCAACCGCGGTCGACAGCATGCAATCCCACCTTCCATCCCCTGAGCCTCGAACGGAACGAGACGAGCCCGAAGTACAACACAGCCGTACGACAAAAACGGCCCTCCTGGCTCCGCGACGAGCGACGGTGACCGCGCGAAGTGTTCCGGCAGAGTTCACCAGAGCGTACTGGTCAGCAAGAGCCTATGCGAAGCGAATTCCGCTACACAGCAGGATGTTTCAGGCGAAGATGGAACCCATGGCCACACAGAACATTGGCGCTGCTCGGCGCACGACGATGTACGGCAGCGGCGATCTCAGCGCTAGCAATCTCTTCTCGGGTCACTTCATCAACTTCGGGTACTGGACTGACGACGTCACGCCCGGTGATCTGACCCGAGACCGGCGAACCACCAGCCAGGCCGACATGTACCGAGAAGTCTTGCGCCGAGCGGATATCGGCGGACGGCACGCAGTGCTGGAGGTCGGCTGTGGCATCGGAGTCGGTGCGGCGCTCGCGCTACAGGAGTTCGGCCCGCAGCGGCTCATTGGGCTTGATCTCTCGGACGATCAGATTGCGCGGGCCGATCGGTGCAACGCGGACGTGCTGGCGGCGCACCCTGGCCGGCTGTCGTTCCAGCAAGGCTCGGCGTCCGCGATTCCCTTCCGGGATGAAATGTTCGACAGGTGCATCTCGGTTGAGGCAGCACAGCATTTCGAGGATCTGACAGGATTCGTCGCCGAGGTGAACCGAATTCTGAAGCCTGGTGGCAAGCTGTCCTTGGCGACGTTCTTCACCACTGCTGACGACTCCGCACAACGTTTGGCACCGCTGATCGAGACGATCCGCAACGGGGTTGACGTTGTGAGCCCGATCGGCTCCTTCACCGAGACACTCCGGACGACCGGCTTCGAACCGGTCGAGGTCGAGTCCATTGGCGAACATGTATGGCGGGGATTCGATGCCTGGATGCAGCACACGGGGTACGAGAATCACTGGTGTCGAAACTGGCTCCGGGGATATCAGGAGGGCCTCCTCGACTACTACATTGTGTCGGCGGCGAAGCCGAGACTCCGATGCGGGACACGATAAATTCCTGGCTGAAATAGATGCTCGGACAACGAACGTCGCAGTTGTAACGCCACAGGCATGTGCCTGCGCGGTGGACAGCCCTGCGTACGGCGAAGACGGCTTCGCTTCGGAGCTGTGCGCAGGTGTCGGTCCCACAGTGGGAATTACGCCGCGCGTTTCATTGTCGCGCGCTGCGGCGTATCCGTGCCGTCCATGAAACGCGGCGATCGTGATCCATGAGCGCAGACCGGCCGCGAAAACCTTGTGGGCAAGAACTTCTCGCCTGTCCAACACTCGGTCGTTCGGCTGCCCCTTGAACCTTAGTGAACTGTCGCTGCTATGGATTGGATAGCAGCGGGAGCCGCGAGGGGGTGTGGTTCGGCTGTCAGAACGGAAAGCGCTGCTGCGACCTCTTGGAGGTTGGCTTTGACATAGGTAGCGGTGGTCCCCCCGGTTTTGCCAGAGTGTCCGGCGTATTCCCGTGCGACGGCGTAGCTGAAGGTGCGTTCGACCCAGGTCAGGGTGGTGTGCCGCAGCCAGTGCGTGGTGATGCCTTGGGTGGCGACCCAGGGGAGTTCTTGACCGACACGGCGCCACAGGTGGTCGTAGCGTCGATGGGTGATGGGATTGCCGTTGCGGTATCGCAGGAGTTGCTCGGATTGACGGCTGTGCCGTTCGCGGCAATGGGCGACGAGATGGTTCATCAGCGTGGGGGAGACAGGTTGCCAGCGGTCGGTTCCGTCCTTTTCTCGGAGATAGATCAGGCATTGTTCGATGTCGAGGTCGTGCGGGCGTAGTGCGAGGGCACCGCTTCGGCGGCAGGCAGTTTCAAGGTGCAGGCGCAGGAGTAGAGAGTCCAGGTCGGGATCGTTGCCAGTTGTCGCGGCGGTGTGGCAAATTTCGGTGAGTTGGTCGGAGGGGACCGCGTAGCGGTGGGACTTGCGGCGTGCAGGGAACGTGAGCTGGCGGGCGGGGTTGTCGCTGGGGCGGATCCACCCTCTGTCTTCGGCGTGCCGGTATATGCAGCGGACGGTCGAGATGAAGTGTTCGACGGCGCTGGTGCCGCCTCGCGAGGCCCTATTGGTGCGTGCGGTGGCGCGAATGGTGTGGGCCATGGCCTCGAGTTCAGGTTTGGTGACCCGGTCCAATCTGCGGTCGCCCCAGTGCGCTTCGAGTCGGTTGAGATGGGTTCCGTAGGTGCGTCGCGTGCCTGCTTCGAGGGTCGCACGAACCACCGGGATGATCTCGGCGAATGTGGGCACGGTCGTGGCGGGCGTGACGAGGTCTGCGGGGGACAGGCCCATCTGGTTGAGCAGCAGTCGTGCGGCGGCGATGGTGTCGCTCGTAGCGACTGCCGCGTTCGGAACGGCCATTTGTCACCGATCCAGAAGGGTCAATTGCGCGGACAGGACTCTGCCAACCGCAGCGGGCGGATGCACCAGGAGTTGTTTGCGACTCCGGCGTCCCATCAGTAGAACGCGCTGGCCGATGAGAAGGCCGACTCGGCGGCGCTGCCGGAACGGGATGCGGAAATAGCCGCCGGTGGTGACACGGACGGGTCCGTCGTCGGCTGGGGCGACCAATAGGACGCCGTCCAGGGGTTGTACGTGTAGGTGTGTTCCCGGCATCCAGTTGAGCGCCGTCATCACACCCCGGTCCAGGACTCTGCCGGCCTCGCCGAGAGTCGATACGCCGTACAGAATGTCGTCGTAGCGGATCGGTTGTGGCTCCACAGGTTTTGGCAGCGGGCCGCGAATCAGCTGTTCCAGCGGCGCCTGCGGGGGAATCAGCGGGGGGATCACCGTTGCCCCCGATCGTTCCAGGTGCCCGGCCGGGCAGGCGCGTCTGTCGTCGATCCTGGCGGATCTGGCAAGAATTGTCGCTGCTGGGTGCGCATTCCCCTGGTCACCTCCGTGTGTTCGAGTGCGCTCGAACACACGGCACGCAAATCAGGCAGATTTACCGGGAATCTGTGCGCGAGGGGGGACTTGAACCCCCACGTCCGAGGACACTGGAACCTAAATCCAGCGCGTCTGCCAATTCCGCCACTCGCGCGTGATGGTACGACCGTCCAAACTCTACCGGCCCGAGCGCGGATCGCGAAGCCGCGCGGGGTGTCGTGTACCCATGGGTAACACGAACTGGGATTATAACGATTTGGCAACTCTCAATATGAGGAACCCTCAACTTTCTGACTTCCGAGTAACGCTGCCACCTGGGGCTTCAAACATGAGGGTGGGTCAGGTTTAGAGAATTCTTGTACGTTCGTACCGAAATACTCGACAGTAGGGGTGCGGGGGTCGGGGAACGTGAGGCTTTCCTCATGATTTTGTGCGAACCTGAGGCTTCGTCAGGCCCTCAGGGGTGAGGGACGCCTGTGCACGCAAGAGCGGGCCCCGCGGGGGTGAGCCGCCACGAGAAGGAAGTCGATACGTCTTGACGATCAACGAACGCACCGGGGCCGGAACGAACGCGAAGGTCGCTGGGGGAGCTTCGGATACGGGTATCAAGTCGTCGCTGCTGGATCGCCTGCTCGGTGGTGAGAAGTACGCGCTGGCCTTCGGTGGCCAGGGTGCGCAGTGGCTGCGGGAGCTGGAGGAGATCGGACGCGACAGCGCGCTCGAGCCCGAGTTGACCGCGCTCGTGCACGAGGCGGAGGCGCGGCTGGAACCGGTGGCCGCGCAGCTGCTGGTGGTCCGGCCCGTCGGCTTCGATCCGATCGCGTGGATGCTCGAGGACGAGCTCGCCGACGGCGAGGAAGGGGAGGAGTCGGCGGCGCCGTCCGCGCAGGCGCTGCGCTCCGCCGCGGTCTCGATGCCGGGTGTCTTCCTCGCGCAGGTCGCCGCGCTGCGGGCGCTGCGGATGCAGGGGCTGGATCCGGCCGAGCAGGCGCCGACCGGCATCATCGGTCACTCCCAGGGCCTGCTCGCCGCCGAGGCCGCGACCGCGCAGGGTGCTCGCGACGCGGAATTGCTCGCGCTGGCCCAATTGATCGGCGCGGCAGCCACACTGATCGCGCGCCGGCGCGGTCTCGTTCCGGTCGGCGACAAATCGCCGATGGTCGCGGTGTCCAATGTCGACCCCGACGAGCTGCGCGCGGTCGTCGCCGAGATGTCGGAAGGTGTGGACCCGAACGTCGCCGCGGTGGTGTCGATTCGTAACGGCCGCCGGCGTGCGGTGCTGTCGGGCACCGTGGCCCAGTTGGAGCGGGTGCGGCAGCGCTGCGCCGAGATCCACGCCGAGCAGAGCCGCGATCGCGATGCCAAGAAGCGCGGCGGCTCGGTGTTCGCCCCGGTCTTCGAGGATGTCCAGGTCGAGGTTGCTTTCCACCACCCCGCGCTGGCCGAAACCGTCGAGCTGGTGTCGGCCTGGGCCGCGCAGTGTGAGATCGACACCGAACTCGCCGCGCAGCTGGCCCGCAGCATTCTGGTCGACCCGGTGGACTGGGTGCAGATGGTCGACGACACCGTTTCCGATGGCGCGCAATGGATTCTGGATATCGGCCCGGGTGATCTGCTGAGCCGCCTGACCCAGGGGTCGCTCAAGGGCACCGGCGTGGGCATCGTCGCGGCCGCGACCCGGCCCGGTCAGCGCAGCCTCTTCACCCCGGGTGCGGCCCCGCAGGTCGCCCCGTCCTGGGACACGTTCGCGCCCAAGCCGATTCGTCTCCCCAACGGCCGTATCGTGGTCGAAACCGCCTTCACCCGCCTGACCGGCCGGTCGCCGATTCTGCTGGCCGGTATGACCCCGACCACCGTCGACGCGAAAATCGTTGCCGCCGCGGCGAATGCGGGTCACTGGGCGGAGCTGGCCGGTGGCGGCCAGGTGACCGAGCAGATCTTCGCCGATCGCGTCGCCGAGCTGAAGACCCTGCTGCAGCCCGGCCGGGCCGTGCAGTTCAACTCGCTGTTCCTCGACCCCTACCTGTGGAAGTTGCAGCTGGGCGGCAAGCGGCTGGTGCAGCGCTCCCGCACGGCCGGCGCCCCGTTCGACGGCGTGGTCGTGACCGCGGGCATCCCCGAACTCGACGAGGCCGTGGCGCTGATCGCCGAGCTGACCGAGGCCGGTATCACCCACGTCGCGTTCAAGCCCGGTACCGTCGCGCAGATCCGCGCGGTATTGCGCATCGCCGACGAGGTGCCGGACTACCCGGTGATCATGCACATCGAGGGTGGTCGCGCGGGTGGCCACCACTCCTGGGAGGACCTCGACGACCTGCTGCTCGAGACCTACGCCGAACTGCGCAGCCGCGCGAATGTCGTGGTCTGCGTCGGCGGCGGCATCGGCACGCCGGAGCGGGCCACCGAATACCTGACCGGCGAATGGTCGGTTTCCCACGGCTATCCGACAATGCCGCTGGACGGCGTGCTGGTCGGCACCGCGGCCATGGCCACCCTGGAGGCCACCACCGCGCCCGAGGTCAAGCAGCTGCTGGTCGACACCCCCGGAACCCCCGACTGGGTCGCCGCCGGGACCGCTACCGGCGGAATGGCTTCCGGCCGTAGCCAATTGGGCGCCGACATCCACGAGATCGATAACTCCGCCTCGCGGACCGGGCGTCTGCTCGACGAGGTCGCCGGCGACGCCGAGGCCGTGGCCGCGCGCCGCGACGAGATCATCGAGGCGCTCGACCGCACCGCGAAGCCGTACTTCGGTGATGTCGCCGGTATGACCTACCTGCGCTGGCTGGAGCGCTACGTCGAGCTCGCCGCGCTGCTGCCGGAACACCAGCGCGCCGGTCGCGACGGCTTCGACTGCGGCACCGACCTCGGCGACGCCATCGCCGACGCCACCCGCTCGGTCTGGGCAGATATCACCTGGCGAGATCGGTTCGCCGAGATGGTGCGTCGCGCCGAGGGCCGCCTCAACCCCGCCGACCGCGGTCGCATCCCGACCCTGTTCGACGACGACAGCGTCTTCGAACGGCCGGTGCATGTGATCTGCACGCTGAAGGAGCACTACCCGGCCGCCGCCGAGACCGTCCTGCACCCCGCCGATGTGCCGTTCTTCGTCTCGCTGTGCAAGACCCCTGGCAAGCCGGTCAACTTCGTGCCGGTCGTCGACGCCGACGTGCGCCGCTGGTGGCGCTCGGACTCGCTGTGGCAGGCCCACGACCCGCGCTACACCGCGGACCAGGTGTGCGTGATCCCCGGCACCGTCTCGGTCGCCGGCATCACCCGCGTCGACGAGCCGGTCGGTGAACTGCTCGACCGCTTCGAACAGGACACCGCCTACACGCTGATCCGCGGCGGCGTCACCCCCGCCGCCGTCGACGGCCGCCGCCGGGCCGACATCGGTTCCGGTGCCATCGACATCGTGCTGGCCGCACCGGACGTGCAGTGGGCCGGGCGTACCACTGCCAACCCGGTGCACCGGCTCGGCGATCTGCACGAGTGGACCGTCGACCCCCAGGGCGCGGTACACCGGCCGACCGGCGCCACCCTGGTTCCCGCGACCGGCCCGGACGCCGACAACGCCTACGTGGAACTGACAGTCCCGCTCTCGCCGGCGAACGAGGTTCGGATCCGGATCACGGTTCCCGCTTCGGTCTACAACGGTGGCGCGCCGGTGGTGACCGAAGCCGATGCCGAGACCGCGATGTCGGCCCTGCTGGCCGTGGCCGCCGGGCAGGCGCTGCCGGAGGTCAAGTCCGCCAACGGTATTCATGTCGCGCATGTGAATCTGGCCTGGACGCCCGATATGGTCGCCGACCACGCCGGTGTGACCGGCTCGGGTCTGCCGGAGGGCCTCAGCACCATCGGCCGCCGGGTTCCCGACGTGCTGGTCGGCGCCTGCTGGCCGGCCGTGTTCGCCGTGCTGGGCGCGAGCCGTGCCGAGGGCGAGAACGGAAGCGTCAGCAGTGTTATCGAGGGCATGCTGGATCTGGTGCACCTGGACCACCAGGTCGACCTGGTGCGTGAGCTGCCCGGTGATCCGGCGGTGCTCAGCGTTCGCGCGGAATCCGCGTCGGTGACCGACACCGATCTGGGGCGCGTCGTCGAGGTGCGGGTCACCGTCGGCGTCATGCGCGATCACGGTCTGGAGACGCCGACCGTCGCAACGCTGGTGGAACGCTTCGCGATTCGCGGCCGCAACGGCAGCAACGAGCTCACCGATCCGCCGCGCGCGGCCGGGACCGTGTCCGAAGAGGCCACCGAAACCCCGCGCCGTCGTCGTCGCGACGTCACGCTCACCGCGCCGCGGGCTATGGCCGCCTTCGCCGAGGTCTCCGGCGACCACAACCCGATCCACACCAGCAATGCCGCCGCCAAACTCGCGGGCCTGGGCAGCCCCATCGTGCACGGCATGTGGCTGTCGGCCGCGGCCCAGCACGCGGTGTCGGCCGTGGATCCCGAATCTCCGCTGCCCGCACGCACTGTCACCGCCTGGACCACCCGATTCCTCGGTATGGTCCGGCCGGGCGCGCAGATCGATGTGCGCGTCGAGCGGATCGCCGTCGACCGCGGCTGCGAGATCGTCGAGGTGTCCTGCCGGACCGGCGGTGATCTGGTGATGACCGCGACCGCCCGGCTCGCGGCCCCCAAGACCGTCTACGCCTTCCCCGGTCAGGGCATCCAGACCAAGGGGATGGGCCTGGACGCCCGGTCGCGGTCGAAGGCGGCCAAGCAGGTGTGGGATCGCGCCGACAAGCACACCCGGGAAGCTCTGGGCTTCTCGATCCTCGCCGTGGTGCGTGACAACCCGACCTACCTCAAGGCGCGGGGCGTGGAATACCGGCACCCGCAGGGTGTTCTGCATCTGACCCAGTTCACTCAGGTCGCGATGGCCACCCTGGGCGTCGCCCAGGTCGCCGAACTGCGCGAGGCGGGCGCCTTCGTCGAGGGCGCGATGCTGGCCGGCCATTCGGTCGGTGAGTACAACGCGCTGGCTGCGGTCGCGGGCGTCCTGCCGTTGGAGGCCGTCCTGGAGGTCGTGTTCCAGCGTGGATCGGCCATGCACGAGCTGGTGCCCCGGGATACGCAGGGCCGCAGCGACTATCGGATGGCCGCCATTCGCCCGTCGCAGATCGGGTTGCCCGACGCCGAGGTGATCGACTTCGTCGCCGGTGTCGGCGAGCGCGTCGGGGAGTTCCTCGAGGTGGTGAACCTGAACCTGCGCGGTTCGCAGTACGCGATCGCCGGTACGGTCGCCGGGCTCGAGGAGCTGGAAGCCGAGATCGAGCGTCGCCGTGCGGAATTCGGCGGTAAGCGCGCCTTCGTGCTGGTGCCCGGAATCGACGTGCCGTTCCACTCGACGGTGCTGCGCAAGGGCGTGCCCGAGTTCCGGAACAGGCTCGAGGAGCTACTGCCGGAGAACCTGCATCCGGAAATCCTTGCCGGGCGCTACATTCCGAACCTGGTGCCGCGGCCGTTCTCGTTGGAGCGTGACTTCATCGCCGAGATCGCCGACTACGTGCCGTCGGAGCCGCTGCGCGCGGTGCTCGACGACTTCGAGTCGTGGGCCTCGCGTCCGCAAGAACTGTGCCGGGTGGTGCTGATCGAGCTGCTGGCCTGGCAGTTCGCCAGCCCGGTGCGCTGGATTGAGACTCAGGATCTGCTGTTCAGCGACACCGGACGCGGTGGCCTCGGCGTGGAACGGTTCGTCGAGATCGGCCTGGCGGCGACGCCGACCGTGGCGAACCTGGCGAGCAACACCCTGAAGTTGCCGCAGTACTCCGCCACCAAGGTCGAGGTGCTCAACATCGAGCGCGAGGCCGGCGTGGTGTACTCCACCGATACCGATCCGGCGCCCATCGACGAGCCGGAAGAGACTGTGGCCGCGGCGGTTCCGGCCGAGACGGCCGCCGCGGCCGCCCCGGCACCGGCTCCGGTCGCCGCCTCCGGTGGTCCCCGCCCCGACGACATCACCTTCACGGCCGCCGACGCCACCCGCGTGCTGATCGCGCTGTGGACCAAACTGCGGCTGGACCAGATCGGTCCCGTGGACACCATCGAGGCGCTGTGCGACGGTGTCTCCTCGCGGCGCAATCAGCTGCTGGTCGACCTCGGCTCCGAGCTGTCGCTGGGTGCGATCGACGGCGCCGCGGATGCCGATATGGGCGCGCTGTCGGCCACCGTCGACCGCCTGGCCCGCACCTACAAGCCGTTCGGCTCGGTGCTGTCCGACGCCATCGGCGACCACCTGCGCAAGGTGTTCGGTCCCTCGGGTAAGCGCCCGGCGGCGATCACCGATCGAGTGACGAAAGTGTGGCAGCTCGGCGACGGCTGGGCCCACCACGTCACCGCCGAGGTGTCGCTGGGCACTCGCGAGGGCGCCAGCGTGCGCGGCGGGGATCTCGGTGGCCTGGTCTCCGGCGCGTTGAGCGACGGCGCCGCGGTGGATGCCGCGATCGACGCCGCCGTGCAGGCCGTGGCCGCGCGCCGCGGAATCAGCGTCGCGCTGCCGGCCGCCGGTGGTGGCGGTGGCGCCACGGTCGACGCGGCCGCCCTCGGTGAATTCACCGAGCAGATCACCGGTCGCGACGGTGTGCTGGCGACCGCCGCCCGGGTGGTGCTCGAGCAGCTGGGTCTCACCGACCAGGTGTCGGCGCCGGAGGCGAGCGACGAATCGCTGGTGGACCTGGTCTCGGCGGAATTGGGTTCGGACTGGCCGCGTTTGGTGGCTCCGGCCTTCGACGCCCGCAAGGCCGTGCTGATCGACGACCGCTGGGCCACCGCCCGAGAGGATCTGGCCACTCTGTGGCTGGGCGGCTCGGGCGAGGACACGGTCGACAGTTTCACCGGAGCCGGTAAGGCCGTTGCCGCGCAGGCGCAGTGGTGGCGCAAACTTGCTATGGGCGAAGCACGTTCGGTGCTGGCACATACCTATGAACGGATCGCCGAGGCGGCCGTGAGCACCGACGAGGGTGTCTGGTCCGCCGACACCGCGGTGATCACGGGCGCGAGCAAGGGGTCCATCGCGGCCTCGATCGCAGGCCGGCTGCTCGCCGGGGGCGCGACCGTCATCCTCACCACGTCCAAGCTCGACGACGACCGCCTTGCCTTCTACAAGCAGCTTTACCGCGAGCACGCTCGCGCGGGAGCCGCGCTGTGGGTGGTGCCGGCGAATATGGCCTCCTACTCCGATATCGACGCGCTGATCGACTGGGTCGGCAACGAGCAGACCGACAACGCCGGTGGCGCGAAGGTTCTCGTGAAGCCCGCGATGACCCCGACGTTGCTGCTGCCGTTCGCCGCCCCGCGGGTGGCCGGCGATCTGGCCGATGCCGGCGCGCGCGCCGAAATGGAGATGCGGGTCCTGCTGTGGTCGGTGGAACGCCTGATCGGCGGTCTGTCCGCCCTCGGCGCCGACCACGACGTGGACGCGAAACTGCATGTGGTGCTTCCGGGTTCGCCGAACCGCGGCATGTTCGGCGGCGACGGCGCCTACGGCGAGTCGAAGGCCGCGCTGGATGCGGTGATCGCCAAGTGGCGGGTGGAGAAGTCGTGGGCGCAGCGCGTCACCATGGTGCACGCGATGATCGGCTGGGTGCGCGGCACCGGCCTGATGGGGCATAACGATCCGCTGGTCGCGGCCGTCGAGAAGGCTGGTGTGCACACCTGGTCGACCCAGGAGATGGCCGACGAGCTGCTCAAGTGGTGCACCTCGCGGGCCCGCGCGGTCACCGCCACCGGACCGCAGCAGATCGACCTCACCGGCGGACTGGCCGGGGCGAAGCTGGATCTGTCCGCACTGGCCGAGGATGTCGAGCGCGAGCCGGAGGCCGTCGCCGACGAGCGGGCGACAGTCCCTGCGCTGCCGGTGCCGCCCACGCTCACCTCGGCGCTGCCGACTCCCGAATGGGGCGCTGTCACCGCCGATCTCGCCGATATGGTCGTGATCGTCGGCGCCGGCGAGCTCGGGCCCTACGGTTCCGCGCGCACGCGCTTCGAGATGGAGGTCGCCGACGAGCTGTCCGCGGCCGGCGTCCTGGAACTGGCGTGGACCACCGGTCTGGTCACCTGGGAGAACGACCCGAAGCCGGGCTGGTACGACGTCGAAAGCGGCGAGTACGTCGAGGAATCGGAGCTGGCCGAGCGCTACCACGACGCGGTGGTGCAGCGCTGTGGCATCCGCCGCTACGGCGACGACGGTTCCATGATCGACAACGCGGCGCCGCTGCTCACCTCGGTCTTCCTCGACCGGGATCTGAGCTTCGTGGTCAACAGCGAGGCCGAGGCGCGCGCGTTCTACGCCGCCGATCCGGAGCACACCGTGATCAGCCCGGTCGCCGATTCGAGCGACTGGCAGGTGATTCGCCAGGCGGGCACCGAGATTCGGGTGCCGCGCAAGGCCAAGCTGTCGCGCACCGTCGGCGGCCAGATCCCCGAGGGCTGGGATCCGACCCGCTGGGGCATCTCGCCGGATATGGCGAGTTCGGTCGACCGGGTGGCGCTGTGGAACATCGTCTGCACCGTCGACGCGTTCCTGTCCAGCGGCTTCAGCCCCGCCGAGCTGATGAGCTGGGTGCACCCGGCGATGGTGACCAACACCCAGGGCACCGGTATGGGCGGTATGTCGTCGATGCGCTCGCTCTACATCGACAACCTGCTCGGTGAGCCGCGGGCCAACGACATCCTGCAGGAGGCGTTGCCGAACGTCGCACTGGCGCATGTGGTTCAGTCCTACGTCGGCAGCTACGGCGGCATGATCCACCCGGTAGCGGCGTGTGCGACCGCGGCGGTGTCGGTCGAAGAGGGCGTCGACAAGATCCGGCTCGGCAAGGCCGAGGTCGTGGTTGCCGGTGGTTACGACGATCTCGGTATCGAGGGCATCGTGGGCTTCGGTGACATGTCGGCGACCGCGGATTCGGCGGCCATGAGCGCCAAGGGCATCAGCGACCGCTACTTCTCCCGGGCCAACGACCGCCGCCGCGGCGGATTCGTCGAATCCCAGGGTGGCGGAACGGTTCTGCTGGCCCGCGGTGACATCGCCGCGGAGTTCGGGCTGCCGGTTCTCGGTGTGGTCGCGTTCGCGCAGTCCTTCGCCGACGGCGTGCACACCTCGATCCCGGCTCCCGGACTGGGCGCGCTCGGCGCGGGTCGTGGCGGTGCGGAATCGCGGCTGGCCGCCGAACTGCGCAAGCTGGGCGTGACTCCGGACGAAATCGCGGTGATCTCCAAGCACGACACCTCCACCGCCGCCAACGATCCCAACGAATCGGAGCTGCACGAGCGGCTGGCCGGCGCGCTGGGGCGGTCCGAAGGCGCACCGATGTTCGTGATTTCGCAGAAGTCGCTGACCGGTCACGCCAAGGGCGGTGCGGCCGCCTTCCAGCTGATCGGGCTGTGCCAGGTGCTGGAGCAGGGCGTGATTCCGCCGAACCGCAGCCTCGACTGTGTCGACGAGAAGATGGCCGAGTACCCGCACCTGGTGTGGCCGCGGCAGCCGCTGCGGTTCGGGGATCGGTTCGCGCTCAAGGCCGGTCTGGTGACCTCGCTCGGGTTCGGGCACGTCTCCGGCCTGCTGGCGGTCGTGCATCCGCAGGCCTTCGTCGAGGCGCTCGATCCGCAGCGTCGCGACGACTACCTGCGCCGCGCCGAGGAACGCCGGCTCGCCGGTCGGCAGCGGCTGGTCGAGGCGATGTGCGGTGGTGAACCGCTCTACGAGCGGCCCGCCGACCGCCGACTCGGTCGCGACGGCACTCCGGCCAAGCAGATTCGTCAGCTCGAGGCAGACGTGCTGCTCTCGGCGGAGGCCCGCCTGGGCGCCGAGGGGCTGTATCTGGCCCACGGCTCCTGCGGCACAGGCGAACTGGCCGGTAACCGGGAGGCCGAGAAGTAGGACGATCGGGCCCGGGAAGTAACAACTCCCGGGTAACGATCCGCCGATATCGATGATGGCTCGCCGAATCCGTATGCTGCGGATTCATGACCATCCTCGGTATCGGCCTGGATCTGGTGACCATCTCCGATTTCGCCGAACAACTCGAACGGGCCGGAACCACCATGCTCCGGGAGAGTTTCACCGCGGGTGAGCGGCGTTACTGTCAGAGCAAGGGCACCGATCCGGCCCGCAGTTTCGCGGCGCGGTGGGCGGCCAAGGAGGCCGTGCTCAAAGCATGGGCCACCTCCCGGTTCGCTCGTCGCCCGCAGATCGGTGACAATCCGTATCCGCTCATCGAAGTGGTGAACGACGCCTGGGGCCGGCCCAGCATAAAATTGCACGGCCTGGCAGCGGAATTCCTGCCGCGGGTGCGGGTGCACCTGTCGATCACGCACGACGGAGATACGGCCGCCGCGATGGTCGTCCTCGAGGATCCGGGCGAACTGGCCGATCTGATCGAAAACCCCTGAGGCAGTAGGGGCTCCGGTAGCCCGAGTCGGCCCGTCGCTCCTGCGAAGGCCGGAACCGGCGACGTCTCGCTCACACGTCCCCGGTTCCGCCCTTCGTCGGAGCGACGGGAAGCCCCGTCTGCGACCGGCGCGGGTCGCGCGATCAGGACGTCGTATCGCGTTGTCCGGTGCGCGATTCCTTCTCCGCGATCAGCAGGTACGCGACCATGAGCCGTTTGAGTTCGGCCACGGCCGCCTCGTGGCTGAGCCCGTCCTGTACCGAGAAATTCAGCATCGAATACACCACGTGCACCAGCACCTGCGCCATCATCGAGCGGCGCCCGCGCGGGGTGCGCGGCATCAGCGGCCGCAGCATCTGCTGCACCGCCTCGGCGAATTCCTTCTCGTGGATGGCGCCGGTGGCGCGAGTCGACGGGGTCGACTGCATGGCCAGCCACACCTCGCGCCGCGACGGATCGGTCATCCACAGTTCCGCGAGGTGGTCGACGAGTTTGTTCATATGCCGCAGCCAGTCCATCGACGGAATTTCGCCGTGGAAGTCGGCCAGCTCCTGGGAAACGGCCACCAGATCTTGCCGATTCAATTCGCAGACGATGACGTATTTGTTGGCGAAAAACTGATACAGCGTGCCGATCGGCACCTCGGCGCGGGCGGCGACCTCCTCGCAGGTGAACGATTCGAATCCGACCTCGACCAATAGTTCGCGCGATGATTGCAGTAGCGCATCGAATTTGCGCTTACTACGTTCCTGGGTGGGCCGCCGGCGCGGCATCAACTCTTGTGGGTCGTCCTGCAACTCCAACGCCGGATCAGGACGCCGGTTCGACCTCGGTGCCGTGCGCGCTTCCACCACATCCACCAGGCTAGCGGTAGCGACACGCGGATGACACACGGTGCCGACTTCCGTACCCGCGATTCGGTCCGGTTCATAACCCATCCAAGCCGGATGTGGTGACGAACACATACCGAGTAGATCTACATCGGCGGGGGTGTGTCGATTTTCGATCATTCTCGCTGCGGCGTTGAACCGCTGCTCGGCGCGGCTTCTCCGGCGCGGTTCCTGCACACGGAAGGCTTGATCTGTGGTGGTTCGACCTGTGGTGACTCTCGGTGCTTCGATCGCTCGCGACTGCGTGGACGCGGTGGCTCTGCGCGACGGAAGCGCGAAGCTGACCGACCGGGTGCTCGCGCACCATGCGGCCGAACTGGGCGCCGCGTCGCCGGCCGGATTGCCCGGATTGATCGAATCGCTGCTCGACGGGCTCGCCGCGCGGATCGGCGCGGAGTACGAGATCGCCGGGGCGGCCGTGACCTATCGCGATGCCGCGGGCCGGCGGGCGGTCGTCACCGGCTTGGCTTCCGGGCCGTGGTACGAGGCCTCGCTGGTCTCGGCCAAGTCGGCGCATCTGGCGCTGGCCCGCGCGATGACCTGGGCGAGCGAATTCGACCATCTGCTGATCTGCGAGCTGACCCCGGGATACCAAGGCTTTTCGCTGATTTCGCCGCATCGCGACCGCGTGGTCGCGGCCACGGCGACCGCCGCCGGTATCGTCTCGGAGGGCTCGGTGCGGATGGGCATCGCCGCCGCCTGGGATCAGCTGGATGCGGCTGGTGTGCGGCCCAGCGCCGTCGTCGCGATCGGTTCGTCCGCGGAGCAGCCGGCGCTCGCCGCGGTGTTGTCGGCGGGTTTCAACGCGCCGGTGATTCCGTGCGCGGTGGCGGAGGCCGGGTCGGCGATCGGTGCGGCACTCGTGGTGCAGCCGGAGGCGTTCGTCGCGGAAACGGGGGAACGGGCACGGGTATCACGCAATTCGGTCGCGGTCGTCGCCGCGGCGAGCGTGCTGGCCGGCGGTCTGACCATCGGCGGCGTGCACGAGCTCACCGACCATCCGCGCTCGGATGCCACCACCCGCCTCGCCGACGCCCGCAACGCGCAGCCGAGCCGGGGGCCGCGCCACGCACGTCCGGAACCCGGCCTGCCGGCGGTGGATTCGATTCCGGAATTGCCGGTCGACGGTCCCGCCGATCAGCCGTCATCGGGTCCGCGGCATGCCGCACCGGATCCGTCCGACGCCGATCCGGCCGCGGCGGGCTGGAGTCCGGACGGCTCCTGGCTGGGCGTGCGCGGTTCGGGTCCGGCGGGTGAACCGAAGCGCCTGGCCAAGGAGGATCCGCAGCCGGATTCGGCGCAACCGCAGACGAAGTCGGTGATTCCCGCTCCGACCGAACCGGTCGGAGCGCCCAACGGCTCGCTGCTGTTTCCGGGCGAGTCGGCGCCGCCGCAGCTCGGTACCGCCGAATTCAACGAGTGGTGGGACAACCACTGGCGGCTGACCCTGCGCTGGATGGTCGCGATGATGCCGCAGCGTGACTGAACGCCGCGAAGCACCCGCGAGGGGCCCGGGACGATCGTCCCGGGCCCCTCGCCTCGTCTACGGCCGGGTCCGCGCTACACCGACAGGTCGCGGCGCAGCTTCGCCACATGCCCCGTCGCGCGCACGTTGTACTGCGCCACCTGGATGACGCCCTGCTCGTCGACCAGGAAGGTGGAGCGGATGACGCCGGTGATGCGCTTTCCGTACATCGTCTTCTCACCGTAGGCGCCCCATTCCTGGAGCACTTCGCGCTCGGGATCGGAGAGCAGCGGGAAGGTCAGCTTCTCGTTGTCCCGGAACTTCGCCAGCTTCGCGGGTTTGTCGGGGGAAATGCCGATGACGTCGAGCCCGGCCTCGTTCAACTCGGCTAGGTTGTCGCGGAAGTCGCACGCCTGTTTGGTGCAACCGGGCGTACTGGCGGCCGGGTAGAAGTAGACGATCACCTTGCGGCCGCGGTAGTCCGCCAGCGACACCGGCTTACCGTCGGCGTCGGGCAGCGTGAAATCCGGCGCGGGATCGCCGGGGCCGAGTTTTTTGGTATCGGTCATGCCAGCACGGTAGCCCACCGATGTGACAACGGACGCGACATCGGTGGCGGCGGATAGACTCGACGGCCAGCGACCTACCGGAACGACAACAGGAGACAATGTGGCGAGGGATACCGAGCACATCGAGCGGGAGATCGAAGCCGCGCGCAATCGGCTCGCGGGCACACTCGACGAGCTCGCGGTGCGGGCGGACCCGCAGCGGATCGCCGACAACACCAAGAAGGCCGTGGTGGAGAAGGTGAACGAGCCGAAGGTGAAGTACAGCCTGATCGGCGCGGGCGCTCTGGTCGGCGTGTTGGTGCTGATCAAGATCTTCCGCCGCTGACGCCGCAGAAACGAGGGAACCCGGTGTGACACAGGGTCACACCGGGTTCTTTTTCGTCTGCGGCGCGTGCCGCGGGGATCAGACGGTCGGGCAGGCCATACCGGTGCCGTCGGGATCCAGATGCGGCGAATAGCCGGGCTCACCACGGAACAGCGGGGCGCGACCCGCCGCCCGGGCCTCGTCACAGTTCTTGAACGTGCCTCCCGCCGAACCCGTCTGGGTCAGCCCCGCCGAGCCGGTGGCACCGATGGCGTCGTCGATACCCGACGATCCGGTACCGGCGGAACCGGTGGGAACAAAACCGTCGGCCATGGCGGACGGGGCGGTGAGGACGATCGGGGCGGCGAGGGTGATCAAGCCCGCGCCGGTCACGATTAGCCTGCGAACGTTCATGTATTCCTCGATGTCAGCTGCGGTTGATACGGCGGACCGGCCGCACTCCCCGCAGTGGCAGGGCCGGAACCGCCGAGTCTACTGTTCTGATGGCGACCGCCGTTGTCAACCGCACGGCCGAGAGCCGCTTATTCACCCAGGCGGCGGCCCGTCATATGTTCCGCCGGAATATGTCCCATTCGTCCGGCCTCGAAATCCGTTATGGCGTCGATGATTTCCTGTTTGGAATTCATCACGAACGGACCGTATTGCGCGACCGGTTCACGAATGGGCGCGCCGCCCAGCAGGAGTACCTCGAACTGACCGGTGGGTCCATCCTGGTGGTCGTCGGCGGTCAGTGCGACGGCCTCGCCGTGGCCGAGCACCGCCAGTTGCCCCTCGGTGAGGGTGCGGCCCTCGTCGCCGACGGTGCCGCTACCGGCCAGCACGTACGCCATCGCGGTGAACTCCTGCGGCCACGGCGTTTCCAGCCGCGCGCCGGGGCTGATCGATGCGTGCGCGTAGGCGATGGGCGTATAGGTCGAGCCGGGACCCTCGTATCCGCCGATGTTTCCGGCGATGATGCGCACGAGTGCGCCGCCGTCGTGGGAGGTGACCAGTGTCAGCTCGCTCGCGCGCAGATCCTGGTAGCGCGGGTCCGCCATCTTCAGCGACCGCGGCAGGTTGACCCACAGCTGCACGCCGTGGAATACGCCGCCGGAGATCACCAGGTCCTCGGCGGGAAGTTCGTCGTGCAGGATGCCCGAGCCGGCGGTCATCCATTGGGTGTCGCCCTCGGCGATCGTTCCGCCACCGCCGTTGGAATCGTGGTGGACCATGGTGCCGTCGATCATGTAGGTGACGGTTTCGAAACCGCGGTGCGGATGCCACGGGGCGCCCTTGGCCTGGTAGGGCTCGTAGGCGACCGGGCCCATGTGATCGAGCAGGATGAACGGATCGGCGGTGCGCACATCGAGGCTCGGGAAGGGCCGGCGCACCTCGAATCCGGCGCCCTCGAGCTGTTTGTGGGCGGTGGTCACGGTCCGGACCGGCCGTTGCCGCATGGTCTGCTCCGGGCGGGGCAGTCGCGGCAGCACCAGGATGTCGTCGACGGTGATCGCGGGCATGATGTCCTCCTAGGCCGGTTGGTGTCCATGTCAACCAAATACTCGGTAGGATCATTCCCATGGTGCGGTGGCTGGACGAACAAGAACAACAGGCCTGGTCTGCGTACATCCGACTGCGTCAGCGTCTCGACGCCGCGATGGCCGCCGGACTCGCAAGCGACGGGCTGTCGGTCTCCGATTACGAAATTCTGGTGGCGCTGTCCGCCGCGCGCGAGGGAAGTGTGCGCGCCCGCGATCTCGCGGCGCAGATCTGCTGGGACAAGAGCCGGCTGTCGAAGCATCTGGCGCGGATGGACAAGCGCGGGCTGGTCGTGCGGAGTCCGGCCGCCGACGATGCGCGCGGCAGGCTGATCTGTCTCACCGACTCCGGTCGCCGGGCGCTCGAACGGGCCGCGCCCCGCCATGTCGAATTGGTGCGACGGCTGTTCGTCGACCAGTTGACCGATGTGGAGGCAATGGCGTTGCGATCGCTGGCGGACAAGGTGAGTGCGCGTGCCGAGAGCGACTCGGGTATGCCGCCGGCGAGTGATGCCGCTGCGCAACCGGGTTGAGACGCACACCGGATTGTCGTCCGAGTTTTCCCGTACCGAGGCTCCGAAGTCGCCGCGGCCGGTTCGATGCTCGCGGTTTGTTCCGTCCCGGACGCGGCATTCACCTGTCTTCGTCGCCATCCGGCCGGTCGAATTGCGTCCGCTTCCAGTCGCCGAACGGTTCGTCGCGTTCCCGCACCGCCTCCCGGAAACCCACAGTGGCCGAGCGCAATTGGAACGCATACCCTTCGCGCGTGTGGCGGGAGACGCCGTCGAAGACGGTGCTCACCATGCCCGAATTCGCGACGCCCTGGGCCAGCAGTGAGCTGTTGAGTGCCAATTTCGCCATGATCAGCTGATTGACCGGTATGCGCGAAATCCGTTGCAGCAGTTGCTCAGTACGCTCATCGAGCTCGTCCGCCGGACAGGACTCCACGGCCAGGCCCCACTCCTCGGCCTGTTTGCCGCTGAGGCAGTCGCCGGTGAACAGCAGCCGCTTGGCCCGCTGGTCGCCGAGCCGGTGCGCCCACATCCCCGCGGCCGGAATGCCCCACACCCTGGTAGGGGGATAGCCGATCTTGGTGTCGTCGGCGCAGATGATCTGGTCGCAGAACAGGGCGATGTCGGTGCCGCCCGCGACCGCGAAACCGTGTAGTTTGGCGACCGTCGGCTTGTTCGCGTGCAACAGGCTGGAGAAGCCGCGGTTGAACCGGCTCATCATCTGATAGTCGACCATAGGATCCCATGTGCCCCAGGGGTTGTGGTTGCGGGCCTGCACTACCGGGTCGAGAACGGTTCCGGTCGTGGGTTGGGCCGACACGGTGGGGGACAGGCCGTTCTCCGCGAAAATCGACAGGTCGTAGCCGCCGCAGAATCCCTTGCCGCGCCCGGAAACCACCATCACGTGCACGCGCGGATCCAGGTCGGCGCGCTCGACCGCGTGCGCGAGTTCGATCGGAGTATCGGCGGTGATGGCATTGCCGTGCTCGGGCCGGTCGAACGTGATGCGTGCGATCCGGCCGGTCACCTCGTAGGTGAGGGTGCGATAAACCGGGCCCTGCTCCGGTTCGGGTCGGCCGGCGAACGGCGAGTCCTCGCCGCTGGTCAGGTCCTCGCGCCAGGCTGCGGGCCGGGTGCCGGAGTGGTGCACGTCGTCGGTCACCCAAGAAGTGAACTCCAGTTCACTTCTTACTGTCAAGGGGTGCGGCCGATCGCCGGGCGGGAGCAGGTTGCGACGTGTGGGGCGCGGCGGGCCGGTGGGTCAGGGGGCCGGTTTTCCGCCGTCGACGAGCCAGGGCGTCACCGGCGGCTTGATCCACAGAATCTTCTCGTCCGTGTGATCGCGTTGCGTGGCAGGGTGATTCGGGTTGCGGGCAGCCCAGGCATCCTTCTCGTCGAGCAGCCGCGCGACCAATGCCCACGTTTCGTCGGTGCTGGGCGGATTGGTGTCGGCGGCCCGCGCGAGTTTGCGGCGCGTGGCTGCCGGGATCGTCGCGAGTTCGGTGCCGGAGATTCCGCGCTGCCACAGATAGGCCGCGAGCCGTCGCGCCTTCTCGGCGCGACCCTTACTGGCGTGGTCGGTATGTGCGTAGTCGGCCATATCGGTTCCCGATCGCGAACGGATGCCCATGAGCCTAGCCACATCCCCGCAGAGCGGGACTGGAGGATCCATTCCGGCCGCTAGTCGGCATGATCGGCCCTGCGCAGCGTGGCGCGCCGCAACAACCGATCCGCGCGGCCGCCACCGGTCGGCAGGTGCGCCGGCGTGACCATGAGCCGCTCGGACGGCACGGCCCCGCGCCGGCCGCCGGTTCCGTGGTCTTCCGCACTCGGTTACGGCGCGGTCCCGCCCGCCGACGGGTCGGTTCCCCGGAAGAACTCGCGGATGTCCCGGAGTGTCGGCCCCTCATCCAGGATGTCGGAGAGGTCGGGTTGGTCGTCCAGGTCGGCCGCGACCGACGCCGCGGCCGCCTCGCTCTGCCTGCGAGCACGGCGGGCGGCCTCCTGCGTCGCCTCCACGATGGTGCGGACGAGCTCCGCCGCCGGCTTGCGCAACGCGGCGGCCGACAGCGACAGATCGGTGAGAACGCCGCCGGCGTCGACGGTCGCGGCGACCGATCCGTCGGCGGAATCGGCTTGCACGCGAACGCTTTCCAGCTGCTGGTGGATCTCGGCGAGCCGGGAGTGCTGTTGCTCGTAGGAGTCGAGCAGCCGTTCGACCTGGTTACGCAGTCCGTTGTTGGCCGACCGCAGGGCCTCGCGCCGCCACCGGTCCATATCGGTGTCCTCTTCGATGTCGTGTCACTGTCGCAACGACGGCATTTTCCTCCGGCCGGCGCGGGCGGAACGCGCGGTCTTCTCTGTGGTGGGAGGAGGCGGGGAACGCACAAACCCCACCCGAACTCGGATGGGGTTTGCGGGTTGTGAGCCATCAGGGACTCGAACCCTGAACCCGCTGGTTGAGAGTTCCTGTCAACGTGCTGGTAGTACTCATTTCTTGGTGTTGGTATGTGGTTCCGGGGTTGAGTTTATGGCCATCGACGTCCCTGTGTGCCTTGCATGTTCGGTCACGGAATCGCGTACTGTTCCCCGGAAACTTTGGGGTTGTTTTGGGATGGGCCGAGTCGGTGCCACTCCCGCGTAAGAATCCAATTCGGTGCCACCATCGGGTCCGGTGCATTTGGGGCTGCGTCGCAGATTGGGCCGGTCAGCGGTGGTCGTGCACCGAGCCCATGCCGGCGGTGTGCCCAGATCCGCCCCGGACTCGACCGCGCCGTCGCCTGGCACGCGAGATCCGCGCCTCCGGTGTCGCGGTCACCCTGGTCGTGCACGAACACAAGCGCCTCGGCCGCGGCATCGAACTCGCGTGTCCAGTGCTGCGGAGGACGCCCGCATCCTCACCTACTCTTCCCACATTTGATAACGACACCCAACATCCGCCGACGGCCCCAGCCCACCGCCAAGAGCTGGGGCCGCCGCCCAAAGGCGCAGACTCGGCAAGATACTCACGGTTTGGGCCGCAAGCTACAGTTGGCACCGATAGTGGTGTCGAAAAGAAGGGGGCGCACGTGGGTGCACGTTTCCAAGTCGCGTGGACCAAGCAGATCATCACCCTCCTGCCCAAGGCCATGCAGGCCGTCGGCTACGCCCTCGCTGCGCCGCCGAAGGTAGGGCCGACCAACAATGTCGCGTGGACGAAGCTGTCATTTCACCCCGCCCAGGCTCCGATACCGGGGATGACCCGCGTGATTGACGCCTACATCGAGCGGCAACGGGACGGTGGTCTGAGCCTGTCGGGCACCGCGCGTATCGGCGGGTCAGTGGCGGTGGAGGAACTCATGCGGGATCTCCCCGGCGAGGGACTAGAATTGAAGCGCGGTGACATTGATACCGGACTCTTTGAGCTGCTCGATGATGCGAAGACGTTTCCGATCATGATTTACGCCGATGTTGTCGATGACGCGGTCGCTGATTTCATGGCGTGTGTTCGTGGCCCGGTACGGGCATGGTTCGACAAACGATCCACCTTTCCCGCCCTGCTGCAGACCGCGCGCGAGCCTACTACCGTGCCCTGGGAGACCAATCCGGATCCGACGCTGCTGCGCGGCACCCTCCTGTTGTGCATTCTCAATGACCGGGCATCGGATGCGGCGGCGTTGATGGATTGGTACCTGCATCGTGAACAGCTTCACCAGTGGGATTCCCTGGCTGATGCCACCACGTTCGATACCGCGCTGCGGGAGCGGTTTCCTGAATATGCGACGGCACGAAAAGCGAAGTAGCTGACACGTGTCCGGTTCTCGGTTCAGTGTGACTAATTTGGCAGTGATTCGAACTGGGAGCCGACAACGGGATGTGCTGTGTCTTCGCGCAACCTAGTGAACCGTCACGGGTTTGGGGCCGCTTCCAGTCTTGTGGAAGATGGTTCCCATCATGTCGAAGCGTTACCCGCCTGAGGTTCGTGAGAAGGCCGTGCGTCTGGTCTTGGAACGACTCGATGAGTTCGAGTCCCCGTATGCTGCCGCTCGTGCGATCGGCCCGCTGGTGGACGTGCATTACGAGACATTGCGGGTATGGGTGAAAAAGGCCCTCGCGCAGGGCTCCCGACCGGGCGCAAAGGTCGGAACCGAGCTGTCGTCGGCTGAGCGTGACGAGCTCGCACGACTGCGGAAAGAAGTGCGAGATCTCAAGCAGTCCAACGAGATACTGAAGTTGGCCTCAGCTTTCTTCGCGCGGGAACTCGACCCGCGACACTGGCCTGTCCCCGATGGATGAGACCGCTTGGTATTAGAGTCCTGTTGGCCCTGCAAGGGGCTGGAAGGGACGATGAGAGATATGGCTGGTCGGAAGCGGCATTCCGCGGAGGACATCGTGCGCAAGC